>BQJR01000003.1 GCA_021604805.1 Planctomycetota bacterium
GCGTGCCGGGCGCGCGATCCGACGCAGCCTTCAGCGGCTGCGGCATGGCTGCGAGCGAGCGCTCAGCCACACTCCGTGAAGCCGCAACTGTGGCACTTCACGCAGCCCTCTTCGAAGGAGAGCTGACTGCCGCAGTCGACGCAGGCGCCTTGCACGCGCGACGCTTCCATGCCGTGATGGTTCTTCTTGCTCGCGCGCGGTGCGGCGACTTCAGCTTCGACGGTCTCAGCGGCCGCAGCGCCCTCGGTGTTCCAACGCTCGCCGTTCGCAGCTGCGCCGTTCTCGGCAGCCACCGGTGCTGCCGCCGTAGCCGCCTTGAGCGCAGCCTGGCGCGCCTCGGCCGCCACGTAGTACTGCTCGAGCGCCTTGCCGATGGCGTCGGAGCAGCTGGAGATCTTGCCGTCTTCGCCCCAGGCAGGACGGTGACAGGAGATGCCCTTGAGCTGCTTGATGAGCGGCTCGAGCTTGGCACCGCAGCGCAGCGCGTAGCTGATGAGTCGGCCGATGGCTTCGTTCTGCGAGGCCGCGCAACCACCCGCTTTGCCCATGTGGTTGAAGAGCTCGAAGGGACGCCCGTCGCTGCCTTCGTTCACCGTGACATACAGGTGGCCGCAACCGGTGTTCATGCGCACCGTGTGACCCACCGTGACCGCCGGGCGGGCGCGCGGGAGCAGGCCGTCTTCGGTGGGCACGTCGTCGGCGGCACCATCGGGCGAGGCCGCAGGTTGACGGTGCAACTGCGTGAGCACTGCGGGGCTCGCCAGGCGCGGCCCGACCGTGCTGGTGTAGAAGCGCTCCAGGCCCGCCGTGAGCTTGCGACCGATCTCGCCCGCTTCTTCATCCAAGAAGCGCCGCGTCGTCTCGTGGGCCTCACAGGCCGAGAGCAACTTGGCGACCGCTTCGGGCTGACCGAGTTCCACGGCGTCCCAGTCGACCTCGCGCCAGATCATCACGACCGACGCTGCACGATCCTTCGCTTCCGTGTCGCGTGATGCCACGACCGTCACCTGTTCCGTCATCGAGCCCTCCCAGCTCCGCGGCGCGCTGGTCGCACCGACTTGTTGTGAATGCACGTACCTGCCACGGCTCAGCCGTGCCGCTCGGCGCCTGATTGCCTGACCCGCCCTGCTCGCTCAGCCTTCGAGGAGCATCTCGACGATGTCGTCCTTGTCGGCCGCGTCGGCCGCCTCTTCGCCCGGCGCCGCAGCCGCCGCGCTGGAGGGCTCAGTCTCGGACTTCTTCGTCTTGCTGTCCAGGGCCATCGGCTGGTTGCTGCGACTGCCGTCGCGGTACACGGTGATGCCCTTGCAGCCGGTCTCGTAGGCCAACAGATAAGCGCGCTCGACCTCTTCCGGCGTGGCTTCCGGCGGGAAGTTGATGGTCTTGGAGACCGCCGCGTCGGTGTGCTCTTGCCACGCGGCTTGCATGCGCACGTGCCAGTCGGGGTTGATGTCGCGCGCGGAACGGTACACGTCGAGCACGGACTTGGGCAGCTCGACGGGGCAGCCTTCGATGGTGCCGCTGTTGCAGGCGTACTCGGTGACCTCGTCGATGGACGCCTGATCGAGGCCCGCGTCGAGGAGCGCCTTCAGGAACACAGGGTTGGTCTCATACATCACCTGAGCGACGCCCTTGCTGTCGCGCATCACCTGGCGCTTGAACGACAAGCTGAAGATCGGCTCGATGCCGCCCGAGCAGCCCGCGATGATCGAGATCGTGCCGGTGGGCGCGATGGTCACGCAGTGCGCGTTGCGCATCTTGCGACCTTCCACCTTGTCCCAGCGCGAGCCCTTCCAGTGCGTGAAGGTGCCCTTCTCTTCGGCGAGCTTCGTGTTCTCGTCCCAAGCTTCCTGACGGATGAACGCGCCGACCTTGCCGGCGAGCTCGAGCGCGTCTTCGCTGTCGTAGCGCACGCCCATCTTGAAGAGCAGGTCGGCCCAACCCATCACGCCCAGACCGATCTTGCGGTTGGCGCGGCACATCGCGTCGATTTCCTTGGTGGGGTAGTTGTTCACCTCCACCACGTTGTCGAGGAAGCGCACGGAGGTGCGGATCACCTGGCCCATCGCGTCCCAGTCGAGCGTGCCGGGGCCGCCCTTCTCATCGCTGACATGGAACAGCGCGAGGTTCAGGCTGCCCAGGTTGCACGCTTCGTAGGGCAGCAGCGGTTGCTCGCCGCAGGGGTTGGTCGACGTCATCTCACCCACATTGGGCGTGGGGTTCACGGCGTTGATCTTGTCGATGAAGATCAGGCCGGGCTCACCGCTGCCCCAGGCCTTGCTGATGATCAGGTCCCAGATCTCGCCCACGGTCCAGTACGCGCTGGTGTCGGCGGTGCCGCCCTCGAAGGCTTCGAAGTCGGCCTTCTGGTCGGACTTGCGCAGGTAGGCCTTGCGACCGTCGTGCGGGCTGACGACCACGTGCACGTTGTCACGATCCTGCTTGAGCTGCTCCATGAACAGGTCGGGCACGGTGCACGAGAGGTTGTAGTTCGTGACCTCGCTGAGGTCTTCCTTGATGCGGATGAAGGCCAGCACATCGGGGTGATCGATGCGCATCGTGCCCATGTTCGCGCCGCGGCGGAACGCACCTTGTTGGATCGCGTCGGTGACGGCGCTGAGCATCTTGAGGAAGGACAGCGGGCCCTCCGTCGTGCCGCCCGAGCTGCGCACGATGGCGCCGCTGGGACGCAGCTTGCTGAGGTCGACACCGGTGCCGCCGCCTGCGCGCTGCACGAGCGCGATCTGGCGCGCGGTCTCCATGATGTCGGCGATGGAGTCTTCGAGCGGGAGCACGAAGCAGGCCGAGAGCATGCCGAGCGGGCGCCCGGCGTTCATCAGCGTGGGCGAGTTCGGGATGAAGCGACGCGACCACATCATGTCGAAGAAGGGCGCCTCCCAGTCGTTGCTGCTCGACTCGACGCTCGCCACGTGCTTGGCGACACGGCGGAACAACTCGACGGGCGTCTCGACCACCTGGCCGGTTTCGTCCTTGCGCAAATATCGGTTCTGGAGAACACGCAGAGCGTTGTCCGTGAACTCGCCTCTGACGGCTTGTTCGTCCGCTTGTGCCTTGTTCGTCACCGTCCCAGCGTCGTGCTGCGTGTTGACCACGTGTTGCCTCCCCAGGCGTCTCGATTGCGAGTGATGTGTTGTTCGACCTGCGACCGAGCCCGCCATTCCGCGCTCGGAGCCGCGCCCTTCAGTTTCCACTGCTCAGCCAGTTTCCAGTGCTCAGCCTCGTGCCTGCAGAGGTGCTGACCGCTGCTCGGGCCGCGCACTCAGCAGGCTTCAAACGACTACCCACTCCCTTGGGGCGCCGTCGTCGAAGAGCCCAAGATATGGGGGTCCGGCGCCAGCGCCCAGGGCTTTTCTCGGAAGCTCTCGAGACGCGCCTGTGCGACTCCGGGTGGCCTGCCTCGAATCGCCCCGTGAGCTCCGAAAATTGTGGCCGCATCGAGAATGCCCGCCACACGCGAGCGAGCTGGCCGACGCGCGACCCGGGGCCTTCGGAGCGCGCTCGGAGCGGCCTTGAGCGCGAAGCGGCCGCGCGCCCTCTCTCAGAGACGATCCGCGCACGTCCATAAGGTGCGACATAGCAAGTGTTTAGAACCGTCACCCCAAGACGCGGGGTGTTCGAATTCGCAAACTGGGGACGCCATGCTCCGTGCATGAGGCCCTCAGGCTCCCGCCCGAGGGGGGTCAACCTCCGCTGAGGCCCGCTGGCGACCCTCACCAGATCTCGACTTCCAGCTCGAGCTCGACCTGGTGCTCGGCGCGCACTGCGGCGCGCACCCGCTCGATGAGCGCGAGCACCTCGTCGGCGCGAGCGCCACCGCGGTTCACCACGAAGTTCGCGTGTCGCTCCGACACCTCGGCCGGCCCCTCGCTCCAGCCCTTGCAACCGAGCGCGTCGAGCAACTGCCCGCTGGCCTGTCCTGGCGGGTTGCGGAACATGCAGCCCGCCGAGCGCGCGGCGAGCGGTTGACTGGCGGCCTTGGCGCGCAGGATCTCCTCGGTGCGCGCCCGGATCACGGCCGGCGGCTCGGGCTTCAGCTGCACCACGGCGTCGACCACGACCTGGCCGGCGAAGGGCGAGCTGCGGTAGCCGAAGTCCTCGGGGGTGACGGGGACCGCGCGCGCGCAACCGTCGACATCCACCACCGTGACCTCCACGAGCAGCTCGGAGATCCAGCCGTGACGGCTGCCCGAGTTGCCGATCACCGCGCCCCCCACCGTGCCGGGAATCCCGACGAGCATCTCCGCGCCGGCGAGCCCCTGCTCGCGCGCCATCGTGACCAAACGCGACAGCGGCGCGCCGGCCTCGCAGCGCAAGGCGTGTTCGCGCTCGCCCTCGTGATAGATGTGCCGCAGCGAGCGCGTGTGCAGCACGACCTCGGGCACGCCCGCGTCCCGCACGAGCAAGTTGCTGCCGTGCCCCAGCACGCGCCACTCCATGCCCGCCGCGTGCAGCTCGCGCACAGCCAGGATCAGTTGTTCGCGACGCCGCGGCTCGAGCACCCAGGGCGCCGGCCCGCCCACGCCGAGCGTGGTCAGCGGGCCCAGCGGCACGTTCTCACGCGCCAGCAGCTCCAGCTCCAAGTCGCCCGGCAAGGCTGTCGACATCTCCGGCTCCCATCACGACGCAGACATCGTCGGGGCGCAGAAGATCGCGCACGGCTGCGTCGGCCGAGCGCGCGGGGCCCACGCGATGCACGCGCTCGCCGAGCTGCTCGGAGAGCGCTGCGAGCAGCGACTCGGCGCGCTCGGGGTGTGCGTCGCGGGCCACGAAGATATCGCACAAGGCAACTCGGTCGAAAGCCCGCAGGCTCTCGGCGAAGTCGGGCAGGAAGTCGGCGGTGCGGCTCACCTGGTGCGGCTGGAAGACGGCCACCAGGCGCCGCTCAGGGAAGCGTCCGCGCAGGGCCGCGGCGGCCGCGCGCAGGGCGTCGGGATGATGCGCGAAGTCGTCGATCAAGCGCACTCGACCGCCGGCGAGGGCGTGTTCGCCGAGATCCTGCAGCCGACGAGCGACCCCGCGGAAACCGCGCGCCGCTTCGAGCAGGCGCTCGGCAGGCTGACCCAGGGCGAGACCGGCCGCCAGCGCTGCACGCAGCAGATCGATCTGGTGGCGCCCGAGCAGTGCCAGCTGGAGGCTGCCGCGAACACGCTCATCCAACTCCAGCTCGAGCTCGTATCCGTCGGGTCCTTCCTCGCAGCGCAGCACGCGCACGAGTTCGTCGGTGCGCAGCAAGGCCACGCCGGGAGCGAGCGGCCAGTTCAGGTCGAGCGGGACATCGGGACCGAGCACGAGCCGCGCCGGTGAGCTGAGCCGCGCCGCGAACGACGCGAAGGCTGCGTGCACACCGGCGGCGTCGCCGAAACAATCGAGGTGATCGGCCGCCACGCTCGTGATCAGCGCCACGCGGCAGTCGAGCTCCAGGAAGGAGCGGTCGTACTCGCAGGCTTCGAGCGCCAAGTGTGGACCGTTGCCCCAGCGCGCGGGCGACGCGTCGAGCGGCTGCCCGCCGATGATCCACGAGGGTGACGCGCCGCTGCGCTCGAGCACGTGGGCGAGCGCCGCTGTGGTGGTGGTCTTGCCGTGCGTCCCCGCAACGCCCACTGCGAGCTTGGCGCGCGAGAGACGTCCCAAGGCTTCGGCGTACTTGAGCACGGGCAGGTCGGCGGCGCGCGCGGCGAGCACTTCGGGCGCCGTCTCCGGCACGGCCGCCGAACGCACCACGAGCTGCGTGCCGCGCGGCAAGCGCTCGGCGTGACCTTCACTCACCGCGATGCCGAGCGCTGCGAGCGCCGCGTTGCCGCCCATGCGATCACTGCCCGTGACCGTGTGGCCGCGTTCCACGAGCAACCGCGCCAGCGCCGAGAGCCCGCCGCCGCGGATGCCCACGCAGTGCACGACCTGCGGTAGGCCGTCGCGGGCAGGCGACGCGTGAGGGGCGCTGCCGCTCATGCGCCGGCCCCCGCTTCGGACACGACCTCGGCCACGCGGCGGGCGGCGCCGGGCCGCGCCAGGGCGCGCGCCGCGTGCACGCGCGCGGGCAAGTCGTCGAGCAGCTCGTCGAGCAGCGCGGGCAGGCTGCGTTGCGCGCAGGGGTCGTCGTCGGGCACTTGCAAGGCGGCGCCCACGCGCACGAGGTCCTCGGCGTTCGCCGCTTGGTGACGGTCGCGGTGATGCGGGTAGGGCAACAGGAGCGCGGGCGTGCCGCTGGCGGCCAGCTCGGCCACGGTGCCGGCTCCGGCGCGGCACAGGGCGGCGTCGGCGGCGGCCCACACCGAGGCCATGTCGGCTTGGAACGGGAGCGAATGCAGCGGCACGTCGGCGCTGCTGGCGGCGGGCACCACGCGCCCCGGTCCGCGCAGATGCAGCAACTGCCAGGCTTCGTCGCGGGCAGCGAGACGCGCGGCCACAGCGGGCAACAAGGCGTCGAGATCGGCGGCGCCCTGACTGCCGCCGAAGATCAACAAGGTGTGACGTTGCGCGTCGAGCCCCAGCGCGGCGAGGGCTTCGGCGCGCGGCAACGGACGCCAACCCGGCACCGGCGTGCCCGTGAGCCGCGTGCTGCGACGACCTTGCGGCATGTCGGGACCTTGCGCGCCGAGACACACGTGATCCACGCGCCCCGAGAGCAAGCGCTGCACCTTGCCCGGACGCGCGTTGGTCTCCACCAGCACCGACGGCCGCGCGCCCCAACCCGACAACGCGCAAGGCAAGGCCACCCACCCGCCGAGCACCACGACCACGTGCGGGTCGTAGCCAGCGAGTTCACGACGCCAACGCCGCGTGGCGCGCCACCATTGATCGAGACGTCGCAGCGGCGGGCGTCCACCCGCGCCGAACAGCGCCACCGAAGGCAGCGCGCGCGGCGACAACATCGAAGCCTCGACCTCACGGCCCGCGACCACGAAGCGCACGTCGTGGCCGGCCTCGCGCAGCTGCTCCGCGACGGCGATACCGGGAGCCAGGTGGCCACCAGTCCCCCCGCCGACGAAGGCCACTCTCACGCGCGCCGCTCCTAGTTCTTGCCGGCCAGGTCGCCGACCATTGGCAGCACGAGCTGCATGCCGGGCGCCAGGGCGTCGCGGTCCTTGAGCACGTGACGGTTGGCCTCGAAGAGCGCGTCGGTGTGCACGATGCTGCCGAGTTGTTCGTAGGCGATCACCGAGAGCGAGTCGCCCTTCACCACGATGTAGCTGCGCGCGCCCTGAGCGCTGGCGGACGGCTGGCTGGCGGGCTTCGCTGCGGGCGCGGCGCTGGTGCGCGCCGACGGCGGTGCGTCACTGCCGGGCGGGCACAAGCGGATCACTTGTCCGACTTGCAGCGCGAGCGGGTCGAGCCCCGGGTTCCACGCGATCAGATCTTTGGCGCGCAGCGCCTTGCCGAGTTCGCGCTGTGCGATCTTGCCCAGCACGTCGCCGCTCTGGATCACGTAGCTGCAGCGGCCGCTCTTGGGCGAGATGCTGGCAGCCTCGAAGCTGCGGAAGTCCTGGTCGTCGAAATCGAAGGGTTCACTGTTCGAGCTGTCGACGGCGCCGGCCAGCTCGTAGCGCTCCACGCGGGAGTTCTTGGGCGCCGGTGCGGCCGCCGACGCGTGCTGGAAGTTCGAGCCCCCAGGACGCGGAGCGCGCTGAGCGCCCGCTGCGACAGTGCGCGGCGCTTGGGTGCTGGCCGCGGCTCCCGTCTTGAGCTCGGTGCCCGCCGTCTCGGGTTCCTCTTCGGGACCGTAGAACAGGACGAGCGCGAGGATCGCTGCCACGAAGAGCAGGCCCACGACTCCGTATTTCTCGACATCCATCATCAGCTCACTCCAACCGCCGGGACGTCCGGCACCTCACGCGCTGCGTGCACGCGCCGCGTCCGTCGTTGCCCCCGGATTCTCCGACGGCCGACGGGCCAAACCAAGGAACAATCCCGTGGAGAGCGAAAGCACCAGCAGCGACGTGCCACCGGCCGACACGAAAGGCAAGGGCAGGCCCTTCGGCGGCGCCACCGCCGTGACCACCGCGATGTTCAGCACCGCCTGCACGAGCACCTGCAAGAGCAGTCCCGCACCGACGACCAAACCGAAGCGCGTGCGCATGCCCATCAGCAGCCGCAGCCCGTGCCACAGGAAGAGCGCATAGAGCGCCACCAGCCCCACGGTGCCGAGCAAGCCGAGCTGTTCGCCCAGTGCCGCCAACACGAAATCGTTCTCGGCTTCGGGCACCACGACCTCGCGCTGCCCCAGCCCGCGCCCGAGCACGTGACCGTGCCCCAGCGCGCGCAAGCCTTGCTCCACCTGACCGCCGGCCTCCGGGTTCATGAAACCCCGCAACCGACGCGCCACGTGCTCGAAGCGTTCCAAGCCGTAGATCGCGGCCAAGGCCAGGGTGGCTCCGAAGACCGCGAGCAAGTGCTGGCTGCGCGCACCGCCCGTCCAGAGCACGAGCACCCCCATCAGCAACAGGTACACGGTGGAGCCGAAGTCGGGCTGGATGAGCACCAGCGCGGCCGGCAATCCGATCAGCACGAAAGGCACGAGCACACCGTGGACGGCCTCACTCATGCGCGTGCCGGCGCGGCTGGCCCAGGCGCCGACCGCGAGCATCACGGCCAGGCGCGCCAACTCCGACGGCTGCACGCTGAGTGAGCCCAGGTCCAACCAGCGCTGCGCGTTGTTCCGCTCGGGTCCGACGATCAACACCGTCACGAGCAGCGCCAGCGAGAGCAACCAGAGCGGCGCGGCCAGTGCTTCGATCCAGCGCGGCCGCAGCTGGGCGCCGAACAACAACGCCACGAGCGACAGGCCCACTTTCGTGACGTGCCCGATGAGCGTCGCGTAGCCCTTGCCTTCGGCCAGCTCGCTCGGCGCCGTGGCCGACGCGACCATCACGACACCCAAGCCCATGAGCATCAACAGGAGCCCCATGAGCCACCGCGTGGAGCGCCGCATCTGTGCGTCACTGGTGAACTCTGGGCCCTGACTGACTGCCATGCCGCCTCTCACTGGGAGTGCTGGGTTGCTGCGCCCGTGACGCTCTACTGCACGGCCAGGGACGCCAGCCCCGCGGCCGCGAAGAGCGCGCCGAGGATCCAGAAGCGCACCACGATGCGCGTCTCAGGCATCCCACCGAACTGGTAGTGGTGGTGCAAGGGGGCGCAGCGCAGCACGCGTTTGCCGCCGCTGAACTTGAAGTAACCCACCTGTGTCATCACCGAGAAAGCCTCGAGCACGAACACGCCGCCGATGATGAACAACACCAGTTCGTGCTTGGTGACGACCGCCACGTAGCCGAGCAAGCTGCCCAGCGGCAGGCTGCCTGTGTCGCCCATGAACACCAGCGCGGGTGGCGCGTTGAACCACAAGAAGCCGAGCGTGGCGCCAGCCATGCCCGCGCAGAACACGGTCATCTCTTGGGCGCGCGGCACGTAGAGCAAGTCGAGCTGAAGCGACTCGGCGCGACCGACGGCGAAGCTCACGGCGGCCATGGCCACGGCGGCCACGATGAGCGCGCCGGGCGCCAAGCCGTCCATGCCATCGGTGAGGTTCACGGCGTTGCTCGTGCCGATCACCACGACCATCACGAAGAGCATGTGCGGCAGGCCGCCCAGTCCCGAGAGATCGATGGCGAGGTCGCTGAACGGCACGTGCAACCAGAGCAGCTCGGGCACCGGTTGCTTCTGGAAGATGCGCGTGACGACGAAGGCGAGCGCGGCCGCGATCAGGATCTGCAGCCCGGCTTTGGTCGCCGCCTGCAGGCCCTTCTTGCCGGGGTGAGTGAGCTTGACCCAGTCGTCGATCATGCCGATCAGGCCGTAACCCACGGTGGACAGGATCGCGAGCAGCACGTAGCTGTTGCTCAGGTCGCCGCAGATCACGCCGGCGGCCAGCACCGCACCCACGATCATGATGCCGCCCATGGTGGGCGTCTTGGGCTTGGAGCGGTTGATCGTGTTGAGCTGCTCGCTGTCGGTGCAGTCGGTGGTCTCGATGACCTGCTTGCCGTTCAGGTAGCGCAGCAAGCGCGGCCCGAAGGCGAGCGCGCACACGAAGCCGAGGATGGCGGCCAAGCCCGCGCGAGCAGCCAGCGATTGCAGCGCGCCGAGCGGCGCCCAGAGCGCGACGAGCTCGTCGAGGAAGGCGAGGATCACGGCGCGGCGGCCGCTTGGCTCGCGAGCGCACCGAAGAGTCGCTCGAGCGCCATGCCGCGCGAGGCTTTGAGCAACACCAAGTCACCGGGACGCAGCATGTCGGCCATGCGCTGCGCTGCCTCACTGCGATCCGCGCAGGCGTAACAGACCTCTGCGGGCATGCCTGCGTCGACGGCGCCTTCCACGAGTTGCGCGGCGTAGCGTCCGACCGCCACGAGTTGCGCGGGCAGGGTGGCGCCCAGCGCGCGCCCCGCCTCGCGATGAAAGCGCTTGGCCTTGCGACCGAGTTCGAGCATGTCGCCCACGATGCACACGCGACGCGAGTCGTGACCCAACTCGGCCACCGTGCGCGCGGCAGCGGCGAGCGAGCCGGGGTTGGCGTTGTAGCTGTCGTCGAGGACGGTGATCTGCCCCACGCGACGCAGTTGCAAGCGACCGGGCGGCGGCGCGATGCGTCCCATGCCGAGCGCGGCCACGCGCAGGTCGAGGCCCATCACGCGCGCGACGGCCAGCGCGGCCAGTGCGTTGAGCACGGCGTGGTGACCGAGGTGTGCCACGCGCACGGGCAGCTTGCCGTCGACCACGAAGCGCGTGGATTCGAGATCGCAACGCACGTTCTCGGCGCGCACGTCGGCCGCCGGATCGAGGCCGAAACTCACGACCTCGCCCGGCGCGCGCGCGGCGAGCTCGGCGAAGCTGGGGTCGTCACGGTTGAGCACCGACACGGCGCGGCCGACCAGACCGTCGAGCAGACTGCCTTTCTCTTGGCGCACACCTTCGAGATCACCCAAGCCTTCGAGGTGCCCGGTCTGGCAGTTCGTGATCACGCCGATCTCGGGCTCGACCAACTGCGCCAGCGAGGCGATCTCGCCCGGCGCGTTGCTGCCCGCTTCCACGACCACGGCCTCGCTGTCGTTCTCGATGCCGAGCAAGGAGAGCGGCACGCCCACGCTGTTGTTGTAGCTACCGGGCGAGGCCACTGTGCGTCGCTGACTGCCGAGCGCGCCGGCGGTGAGGTCCTTGGTGCCGGTCTTGCCGTTCGTCCCCGTGACGGCCACCACGATCGGGTCGTTCGACTTGCGCGCGCGCACGCGCACGGCGTGCCCCAACGCACCCAGCGCGGCGAGGCTGTCGCCCACCACGATCTGCGGTTCCAGACCGGGCAGCTCGCGTTCGGTGAGCACGCCGATCGCGCCGGCGGCGCGCGCGGTGGTCGCGAACTCGTGACCGTCGAAGCGGTCGCCCTTGATGCACACGAAGAGATCGCCGGGGCGCACTTCGCGCGAGTCGATCACCACGCGTTGCGCGCGTTGCTTACCGACTTCGCCGCGGAGCTGACCGCCCACGAGCTTGGCGGCGTGTTCGAGTCTCAGAGGGTCCACAACACCTCCTTGGCGACTTCACGGTCGTCGAAGGGCAACACTTGGTCGCCGATGGTCTGGGTGGTCTCGTGACCCTTGCCGGCGAGCAGCACCACGTCGCCACTCTCGGCGGCGCGACACGCAGCATCGATGGCCGCGCGACGATCGCTCAGCACCGCGCAGCGCGAGCGCGTGCCACTGGGCACGCCTTCCAAGATCTCGTCGAGGATCACTTCGGGCGGCTCGCTGCGTGGGTTGTCCGAGGTCACGTAGAGACGGTCGGCCCAGCGCGCGACGGCGGCGCCCATGAGCGGACGCTTGCTGCGGTCGCGATCGCCGCCGCACCCGAAGACCACGTGCAGCCGACCACGCGTGAGCGGGCGCAGCAACTCGAGCACCTTCTCTAGCGCGTCGGGTGTGTGCGCGTAGTCGACGAGCACGCGGAAGTCTTGCCCGCAGTGGATCGGTTGCAGGCGCCCGGGCACGGACTGCAGCGCGGCGAGGCCGGTGCGCAGCGCAGCGGGCGGCAAGCCCAGCGCGAGCGCGGCACTGGCCGCGGCCAACGCGTTGCTCACGTTGTGGCGACCGACCATGCGCAAGTCGCAGGGCACGTCGAGCGCGTGGGCGGCGGCGCGCAGACGGAAGGCGGCGCCGTCGGTGTCGAGGCGTTGCAGCGTGGCGCTCACGTCGGCGTCGTGCTCCAGGCCGAAGCGCGTGACCTGCGCGGCGGTGCGTTCGGAGAGTGCCGCGCTGAAAGGGTCGTCGGCATTGAGCACGGCGTGCGCGTCGCTCGACAGACCTTCGAAGAGCAAGGCCTTGGCGTCGCCGTAGCGTTCCATGTCGCCGTGGAAATCGAGGTGGTCGCGGCTCAGGTTCGTGAACACACCGACGTCGAAGTCGATGCCGTCGGTGCGACCCAGCGCGAGCGCGTGCGAGGACACTTCCATCACGGCGGTGGAGAGGTTCTCGTCGACCATGCGCGCGAGCAGCGCTTGCAACTCGAGCGCGTCGGGAGTGGTGTTCGCCAGCGGCACGTGCGTCTCGCCGAGCTGCGCGCCGAGTGTTCCGATCAAGCCGGAGCTGCGACCGTCCATGCTCAACATCGAGCGCAACATCCACGACACGGTGGTCTTCCCGTTGGTGCCCGTGATGCCCACCACCGCGAGCCGGCGCGAGGGATGACGATAGAAGGTGCTCGCCACCAGCGGCTTCGCGGCAGCCACCGAAGGCACGCCCACGAAGGCCACACCCTCGGGCAACTCGGGACGCCGTTCCGCGAGCACCCCGACGGCGCCGCGGCTCAAGGCTTCTTGCAGATGCGCGAGGCCGTCGTCGCCCGCACCACGCGCACTCGGACTGGCCACGAACAAGTCGCCCGGTTGCACGCGCGCGCTGTGTCCGGCGAGCCCCGTGACCACGCACTCCCCCCCCTGCACGGAAACATCCGCGAGGGCCTCGACGAGCGGGCGGGCGAGATCATGGAGCGACAGGCGGTTCACGCTGTGCCTCATTAGGCGCCACGGAATCGTGGATTCAAGCGTGCTCACCCCCGCGTCCCTTTCAGTGTGAGTCCGAGGTAGGGCGCCAGCGAGCGGATCAGACGCCCCATCGCGGGCGCCGCCGACTGGCTGGCGTAGCGCGCGTTGCGCGGCCGACGGACGCTCAGCACGAGCGTCACGACGGGGTCGTTCGCGGGCACCATCGCCACGTAGGAGTGCATTTCGTCGCCGGATTCGAGGTCGTCTTCGAGGCGCGCGGTGCCGGTTTTCCCGGCCACGGCGAGCCCCAAGGACTTCATCTCCTGACAGGCCCCCTCCTCCACGACGCGCTGCATCCAGCCGCGCACGGTTTCAGCGGTGTCTGGGTGAAAGACCGGAGTCGGCAACGCGTGCGGAAACTCCTCGAACTCGCCGTCGACACCGTTGCTCACCGAGGCCACCAGGCGCGGCGGACGGTACTGGCCGTCGGTGAGCGCGTTGATCGCGGCGGCGAACTGCACCGTGCTGAGCGTGATCGCCTGACCACGCGCGATCTGCGCCACGTGGTAGCGACGGTGCCACTTCTCGAGCGGGTCGAAGTGACCTTGAGCTTCACCGAAGAGCGGCAGGCCCGTGTCGGTTCCCAGGCCGAGGTTCACCAGGTACTGGTAGAGCGGCGCCATCGCTGCGGCGTCGCGCGGGCGATCCTCGGGCGTGATGCGCGTCATGATCGTGGCCATCCCGATGTTGCTCGAGTGGACCAGGATCTCGGCGAGGTCGAGCGCGTGGTCTTGCGGGTGGCTGTCGCGCACCTTGGACCAGTACTCGAACTTGCTGCAATCGATGGGCGGATCAGAGGTGTGCGCGAGGCCCAGGTCGAGCGCTGCCGCCATCATGAGCGGCTTGAAGCTGGAGCCGGGGTTGTACTGGTCTTGCACCGAACCGAGTCGCATGCCGGCGGTGGTGATGCTCCCGCGGCGATCGGGATCGAGACGCGGCACCGAAGCCAGGGCGAGCAGGTCACCGTTGCGCGCATCGAGCACCACCCCCACAGCGCGCTCGGCCTCCTGACTGTTCATCAACTCGAGCAACTCTTGTTCCACGAGTTGCTGCACCTTCACGTCGAGGGTGAGCGTGACGTCGAGGCCGTGGAAGGGAGCTTGCACCGGCAGGCGCGGGTCGACCTGTTCGAGCCCGCGGTGATCCACGCGCACGTTGCGTTCGCCGTCGGAGCCTTCGAGCCAGACTTCGAGACCGCGCTCGAGACCCGACGCGCCCTTGCCCGCCGAGTCGAGGAAGCCGATCAAGTTGCCAGCCGTGCTGCCCCACGGATAGCGGCGCACCGAGACCTCGTGGACATCGAGGCCTTTGAACTCGTCGCCGAGGCCCGCGCGGATCCACTGCTGTGTGTCGGGGTCGGACACGGGCAGTCCGAGCGTGCGGTTCTTGTCGCCCATCAAGTTCTGGATGAGCGCGTCGGGCGAGGCGGAGACCGCGGGCGCGAGCAGGTCGGCGATGCGGCGCGCATGCTTCACGCGCTCACCCGGGGTGCGCGTGACGCCGGTGAGCTTGGGCGGCCACACGTCCACACGCAGCGCTTGCTCGTTGCTCGCCAGCGCCCGGCCGTGGCGGTCGAAGATCTGCCCACGTTGCGCCGGCACGACGCGCGTGCGCAAGGTGGCTGCGAGCACTTCGGCGCGCGCCTGTTCGTTCAGACTGAGGTGCAAGTATCCGAGGCGCCCGGCGAGCAGCACGAGCGCGAAGAGCAGCAGGCCGGAGAAGCGCAGCACGAGGATGCGGCCGCGCGCCAGGTCGTGGATGTCCATCAGTCGAGCACCTCTCCGAAGGTCGTGATCTGCTGCCCCGTCGTGGACAGGTCCTGCATGCCGCGTTGCAGCGCGACGTGGCCCGCCGCGAGGCGACGCTGAGCGTCGGCCGTGCGCAACGCGCACTTGCGCAGGGCGTAGCGTTCGGCCACGACCTCGCTGCGCACGAGCACCGTGATGAGTGACACCGCGAGCAGAGCGCCGCCGGCCAAGAGGCGCAGTCCCACGCCTCGGAACTCCGAACCCGCGCGACTCATGAAGCGTCCCGGGGTCGTGCGGCGACGCCACGCACACGCGCGGAGCGGCTGCGGGTGTTGCGGCGTTGTTCGGTGAGCGTTGGGCGCAACGGCTTGCGCGAGAGCAGCTCGGCGCGTTGCGTGTCGGCGAAGGCGCGGAAGGTCTCCTTCACGATGCGGTCTTCGCCGGAGTGGAAGGAGATCACCACGAGTCGACCGCCGGGTGCGAGCAGGTCGAGCGCGGCGGGCAACGCCTCGCGCAGCAGATCGAGCTCCGCGTTGACGGCCATGCGCAGCGCTTGGAACACGCGCGTGGCCGGGTGGATCTTGCCCCCGCGACGGCGCAGCACGGTTTCCACGTGCGTGCGCAGGTCACCGGTGGAACGCCACGGGCGCCGCTCGCGTCGTTCCACGAAGGACTGCGCGAGCTTGGCGGCTCGTGGTTCGTCGCCGAAGTCGCGCAGGATGTTCGTGAGTTCTTCTTCGCTCGCGCGGTTGAGCAGGTCGGCGGCGGTGCGCGCTTGGCTGCGATCCATGCGCATGTCGAGCGGGCCGTCGGTGCGCAGACTGAAACCGCGCACGCTCTCGTCGAGCTGCATCGAGGACACGCCCAAGTCGAGCAGGATCGCGTCGGCGCGTACGCCGCGCTTGCGCAAACGCGCGAGACAACTCACCGAGTCGCCGTGCTCGAGTTGCACGCGCTCGGCGAAGGGCGCCAAGCGCACCTCGGCGAGCGACAGCGCTTCGGCGTCGCGATCACACGCGATGACCGAAGCGCCGGCACCGGCGGCCTCCAGGAAGGCCATGCTGTGACCGCCGGCACCAGCAGTCAGGTCGATGAGTTGACGGCCCGGGGCCGCTCCGAGGAGTTCCACGACCTCCCCCGCCATCACGGGAATGTGGCTCCTCGGCGCGTCCACCCGACCTCCTCCGACCAGTTGAAGTGCGAGCGCGATCAACGCAGCACCTTCTGGGCGTTGCTTTCGTAGTTCTCGTCTGCAGAGGCCTGGCTCTTGGCGAAGGCCTCCGGGTTCCACAGCTCCACGCGGCGACCGACGCCGGCGAAGAGCACCTTGTCCGCGAGCGCGGCCTTGGTTTTCAGTTCCTCGGGGACCAGCAGGCGGCCGGCCTTGTCGACGGTGCAGCCCTCGGCCGAGGTGTAGAAGCTGCGCGCGAACTCGCGGTTCTCGGCGTCGCCCTGGGGGCCGTCTTCGAGGGTGTCCGCCATGCGGGCGAACTCGTCCTCGGTGTAGAGGTAGAGGCAGCCGTCGAGGCCCTTGGTGAGCACCACGGCGTTCCCCGCGCCGAGCTCCCGGAGCACCTCCTGGACCTTACGCGGCACCGAGACGCGATTCTTCGCGTCGAGCGTGTGCGTCCAACGGCCCATGAACAACTTCATCTGCCAGCGACCCCTGCTGGAACCTTCGATTGACCCAAGAGGGCCGCACCTTATCCCACTCTCTCCCACCGTGTTGGAGAATCTCCCATTTTTTGCCTGCGGTGCTTGAACACGGGCAAAACGGCGGCTCGAGCCAGCAGAGGCTGCACGGGAGAACGCCACAGAAAGGCGTGAACACGCCTCGATTTCCGCAGGGCACGCGTCGGTGGGACGCGGTGGGCCGACTTTGACCAGCTGCCGCTCAGCCGGCACGCCGGGAGGGCAACTGGGGCTGGCGCGGCGCGCGGCCCAACGGGGGAACGCTCGGTCCGCGACCGACCTGTCGCGCGGACGACGACAGCGCGCCCGGCGAGGGCTTCAGCTCAGCTGGCGGCGGGTTCCTCGTCGCCACCTTCGGCAACCGGCACCTCGGCCTCGGAGGCCTCAGAAGCCTCGGACTCCGCTCCGGCAGCCGGGCTCGGCGGATCGTCGGCCTCGGCCTTCGCGGAGCCAGGCGCGTCGCTCAGATCTTCTTCCGGCAGGTCGGCCGTCATCAGCTTCATGAGCTCGTTGCGCGTGCTCAGGAGGTCTTCGGCCGAGAGGTGCGGCGCCGGCACGATCAACTCGGGCTCCCCCGCTCCGCGCGACACGACCATGATCTCTGCGCCGTCGCGACGCTCGAAGCCCTTGAGGCGCAGGTGACGCTTGCGCACGAGCACGAGCCCGATCAGGTAGCTCAGGCGACGCGAGAGCGCGTCGGTTCGATCCAGCAAGCCCTCGAAGACTTCACGCAGCAGCGCGTAGTCCACCACCGGTCGCGAGTCGCCCTGCTCCGCGCGACGATGGCGCCACGAGAACGAACGCGGCGGTTTCTCCACCGACTCTCCACACGCTTCGCAGTAGTCCTGGCGGCGCGGTTGCTCCGGCTCGAGTTCGAGCACGGCGGTGACCATCGCGCCTGCAGGCAAGGCGACCTCACACGCTTGGCAGCGCTCGCTCGGGGCGGGGATCTTCCAGTCGTCGCGGTCGGCCACGGTGCGTCTCAACGGGGAGCCGCCGACGCTAGCAGCCCGCCCCGGCACACTCAAGCTGACGCCATGCGTTGAACGTTGCGCGGCGTGGCTCTAGCGTGTGTGCATGCCGCCCACCACGCCGTTCACCCACCTGCACGTTCACAGCCACTACTCGCTGCTCGACGGCGCGATCCATCCGAAGACGCTCGTGAAACAAGCGGCCGACTACGGGATGGACAGCCTCGCGCTCACCGACCACGGCAACCTCTACGGCGCGATCGAGTTCTACTCCGCGGCGCGTGAGGCGGGCATCAACCCGATCCTCGGTTGCGAGGCTTACCTCGTGCCGGGCGACGCCACGGTCAAGCCGCCGCCCGGCGAGAAGCGCCCGCGCTACCACGTCACCTTGTTGGCGCGCGACGCCAAGGGTTTCCAGAACCTGTCGCGACTCTCCACGCTCTCCTGGACGCGCGGCTTCCACCGCAAGCCCTGCATCGACAAGCACATGCTCGCCGCGCACGGCGAAGGCCTGATCGCGCTCAGCGGTTGCCTGTCCGGTGAAGTGAATCGCGCGCTGTTGCGCAACGAGCTCGACGAGGCCGTGAAAGCGGCGTCGGAGTACGCCGAGATCCTCGGCAAAGAGAACGTGTACCTCGAGCTGATGAGCAACGGTCTCGAGCCGCAGCGCGTGGTGCGCGACGCGATGCCCGCCGTGGCGAAAGCCACCGGTCTCAAGCTCATCGCCACGAACGACATCCACTACCGCTGCGAGGGCGACGCCGTCGCGCAAGATGCACTCATCTGCATCGGCACCGGCCAGCAGATGCACGACCCCAACCGTCGCTTCCGCATCGACACGAACGAGTTGTTCTTCCGCAGCAGCGACGAGATGGCCGCGCTCTTCGGCGCAGACAGCGAGGCCTATCGCAGCACGCGCGAGGTCGCCGACCGCTGCGACATCGACATCGACATGGACACGATGCACCTGCCGCGCTTCGAGATCCCCACCGGCGAGCCGGCGGAGGTCTACATGCGCAAGCTCTGCGAAGAGGGGCTGCGCCGCTTGTACGGCGAGATCACGCCGCCGGTGCGCGAGCGCTTCGAGAAGGAGTTCCAGGTCATCGAGTCGATGGGCTTCGTCTCGTACTTCCTGATCGTGTGGGACCTGATCGCGTACGCGCGCAGTCAAGGCATCCCGGTGGGCCCCGGCCGCGGTTCGGCTGCCGGTTCGATCGTGGCCTACAGCCTCGACATCACGCAGCTCGACCCGCTCAAGTACCACTTGCTCTTCGAGCGTTTCTTGAACGCCGACCGCATCTCGATGCCCGACATCGACATCGACTTCTGCCGCGACCGTCGCGAAGAAGTGATCCAGTACACGCGCGACAAGTACGGCAACGACCAAGTCTGCCAGATCATCACCTTTGGCAAGCTCGCCGCGAAGGCTGCTGTGCGCGACGCGGGCCGTGTGTTGCAGGTGCCGCTCAACGAAGTCGACAAGATCGCCAAGCGCATCCCCGACGGCCCCGGCGTGTCGCTCAAGAAGTCACTCGACGCCGACAAGGAACTGCGCGAGTTGCTCGACGCCGACCCGCGCTACGTGGAACTGCTGAAGGTCTCGCGCAGCATCGAGGGCATGGCGCGCAACGCGTCCACCCACGCGGCGGGCGTGGTGATCACCGAACAACCGCTCATCGAGCACGTGCCGCTGTGTGTCGTGCAAGGCGCGGTGAACACGCAGTGGCAGATGTCCGATCTCGAGAAGATGGGCCTGCTCAAGATGGACTTCCTCGGGCTCAAGAACCTCACCATCCTGCGCAAGGCGCAAGACATGGTGAAGCGTTCCACCGGGCTCGACGTGGACTACGACACGCTCCCGCTCGACGACGAAGCCACCTACGCGCTGCTCAAGCGCGGCGACACGGCGGGCGTGTTCCAGCTCGAGTCGTCGGGGATGCGCGAGTTGATCGTGCGCCTGGCGCCCGACTGCTTCGAGGACATCATCGCGCTCATCGCGCTCTACCGTCCGGGCCCGCTGCAGTCGGGCATGACGGACTCCTTCGTGAACCGTAAGCACGGCGTCGAAGAGATCCGCTACGACCATGCGCTGATGGAGCCGATCCTCTCCGACACCTACGGCGCGATGATCTACCAAGAGCAGGTGATGCTGCTCGCCCAGTCGCTCGGGGGGCTCTCGCTCAACGACGCCGACGGCCTGCGCAAGGCCATGGGCAAGAAGAAGCTCGACGTGATGATGAAGTACAAGTCCAAGTTCTTGGCCGGCTGCGAGTCGAACACGATCTCCACCAAGGTGGCCGACAAGATCTGGGACGACATGTGCCAGTTCGCGCAGTACGGCTTCAACAAGTCGCACTCCGCCGCCTACGGGTTGATCACTTACCGCACGGCCTACATGAAGGCCAACCACCCGGGCGAGTACCTGGCCGCGCTCATGTCCTGCGACGCCGGCGACAGCGAGAAGTTGTCGGCCTACATGGAGAGCGCGCGACGCAGCGGGCACGAGTTGTTGCCGCCCTCGGCCAACCGCAGCGTGGCCGACTTCGGGCTCGAGAGCAGCAGCACGATCCGCATGGGCTTCAACGCCGTGAAGGGCGTGGGCACCAAAGCGGTGGAGTCCTTCGTGGCCGCCCGCGAGGCAGCCGGCGGCAGCTTCCCCGACATCGGCAAGATCTTCGACTTCGTGGACCCCAAGGCGCTCAACCGTTCGAGCTTCGATGCGCTGGTGAAGGCGGGTGTCTTCGACGAGTTGCAGACGAACCGTCACGCGCTGCTCTCGAGCTCGGATCGTTTACTGCGTGAGGCGGCGCGCACCGCGGCCGATCGCGCGGCGGGCCAGAGCAGCCTGTTCGGCGGCGCGGGCGCAGCCGCCTTGAACGCCAAGATCACCCTCGACGACGTGCTCCCACCCAACGACCGCGAGATCTACCTGATGGAGAAGGAAGCGCTGGGCTTCTCCATCACCGTGGACCCGATGGCTGAGCACCGCGCGCTGCTGCGACTCGTCGCCACGCACGACATCGCCGAGTTGGCCGAGTTGCCCGATCGCGCCGAAGTGCTCGTGGGAGGCATGGTCACCGCGCTGCGCACCACGGTCTCGAGCAAAGGGCGCTCCGCGGGTCAGGCCATGGCGCTGTTCAAGGTGCAGGGTCTCGGCGGCAACTGCTCAGCCGTGATCTTCCCGCGCACCTACGCCGAGTGCCGCGAGCTGGTGCACGACGAGGCCGTGCTCCTGTTCCGCGCGCAAGTCGACACCTCACGAGATGAACCGGGGCTGCTGGTCGACGAGGTCATCCAGCTGAGCGACCCGAACGTCGCGCGCGGCCGACGTCTGCTGCTCGACATCCCCCCGGGGAGCGACGACGAAGTGCTCACACAAGTCGACCAACTCAAGTTGGCGATGGCGCAATCCGCCGGCCCCACCGAAGCCTACCTGTCGATCCCGCTCTCCGCGCAGCAGCGCAAGGTGTACCGACTCGGGCGCAGCGGCGGCGTGGGCGTCACGGCAGAACTCGTGCGCGATCTCGAAGCCGTGCTGGGCAGCGAGCGCTTCTTGCTGCGCTGACTGAGAGCGCGATTCACAGTCGACGCGAAGCACAGATGCGCAGAGTCGCGATGCGCTGGTCCCGACCTGCTTCGGAGTTCCGCTCCGCGCGTTCACTCAACGGCGCAATCACTCACCCGCACGGTCATCGACCCGCGCAGTCACCGGCCTCGGATCGCGCTCAGAGCGTCGGGACCGGGCCTTCGCCGCCGGGGCCGATGTGCGTGGGAGCGGGCAGGTCGTCACCGAGCGGATCGAAGAACACGATGCCCGCCAGGAAGTCGGCGAACTCGACCGGGCGCAGGCCGACGCGCACGCCGATGAAGAGCACGAAGAGATCGGCTTCGAAGAGGTCCCAGGCGCGCGGCGCCGGTCGACGCTCAGCTCCCATGGTCCACACCGAGGCGCGTTCCGACGGCCCGGGGAGCTCGAGTGGATCAGGGTCGCGGCCGGCGCGGCGCTCGTCGCGGAACTCGATCCAGCTGCGGCGCTGCGGCCACGCGAGCGCACCGAAGGACTCGCGCACCACCGGAGGATGCCGACTCCACCACTGGGTGTTCGGCTCCCAGTCGGCTTCCTGCTGACCCTCGCCGCCGGGCGCGTCGCGCAGACGCTGCCACCGATAGTGCAGTCGCAGGCTGTCGGCGTACCACGGGTCGTCGAAGGGCGGGGCTTGGACTTCCACGCGGGAGCGCACGCCCCAGGTCCACGGGAAGCCCGCCTGATACTCCTCCCACGAGCCGTACATGATGCGGTCTTCGTAGCCGAAGCGATTGGCGACGACGGGCGTGAGCCCCAGCCCCGCCTGAAGCAGCGGCGTGGCCTGCGCCTCGGCGCCGAGCCCCCAACCGACGCCGAAGCTCATCGGGACCACGTCGGCCAGATCGGCAAGGCGCGAACGCACATAACTCGACGGACTGCTGCACCCGATCGACACCAGCGACGGGAGCACCAGCAGCGCGAAGAGCGCCCTGGCCGTTCGGGTCATGCGCTCGCTGCGGCCTCGTCGCCAACGGCGGCGGGCTGCGGCTCGAAGTTGACCAGCTCGAAGATCACGCGCGTGCCCTTGTCGCCGAGACGCGGGGTGCCCAGGCGCAAGATGCGCGTGTAGCCACCCGGACGGTCCTTCATGGACGGACCGATCTCGTCGAACAAGCGCTTCACAGCGGTCTTGTTGCCGAGCATCTGCACAGCTCGACGAACGCGATGCAGGTCCTTGGTCTTGGCCAGCGTGATCAACTTCTCGGCCATGGCCCGGTACTCCTTGGCCTTGGGCTCGGTGGTGATCACGCGACCGTGCAGGAACAACGACGAAACCAAGTTCTTCGCCAGGGCACGTCGGTGCGATGAGTTACGCCCGAGTCGGCGTCCGCGCACGCGATGTCTCATTGGAGCAGTCTCCTCTTTCCGCAGTCTTGCTGCGCGACGCTCAGGCGCCCGATCCGGTCTCGGCGGTCTCAGAGAGATCCATGCCGAGCGTAAGGTTCATACCAGCGAGCTTCTTCTTGATCTCGGTGAGCGAGGTCTGGCCGAAGTTGCGCACCTTGAGGAGCTCGGCGTCGCTGCGCGCGACCAGAGCCCCCACTGTCGTGATGTTCTCAGAATCGAGGCAGTGGCGCGAGCGCACCGAGAGGTCGAGATCATCGATGGGCGTGTCGAGCAAGCCGCGCAGCTCGTCGCTGCCTGCCTGCTCGCCGTTGCCGCCGAACTGCTCCATCTCGCCGTCGACCGGGATCACCTTGTCGAGGTCGTGGTAGTGCACGAAGGCGTTCAGGTGCTTGCGGTAGATGCGCGAGGCTTCCACCAGCGCGTCTTCCGGCGTGACCGTGCCGTCGGTCCAGATCTCGAGCAGCAGGCGATCGTAGTTCGTGATCTTGCCGACGCGCGTCTCCTCGATGCGGTAGCGCACGCGCCCCACCGGCGAGAAGTTGCTGTCGACGTCGATCAGGCCGATCTCGTCACGACCTTCACCCGAGTGCTCCTCGGCGGTGACGTAGCCGCGGCCGCGCTCGACGGTGATCGTGAGGCCCACCTCGGTGTCGTCGGTGAGCGTGCACAACACGTGGTCGGGGTTGAGCACGCTGATGCCCGCCGGGCACTCGATCTGACCGGCGGTGAGCTCACCCTTGCGGTTGCGCGTGACGCGCAGCTCGACGTCGTCCACGTCGTCGAGCGAGACCAGCAGCCCCTTGAGGTTCAGCACGATCTCGGTCACGTCTTCGAGCACACCCGGCACGCTGGTGAACTCGTGTTGCACGTTGTCGATGCGCACCGAGGTCACGGCCGTGCCCTCGATCGAGCTCAACAGCACGCGACGCAAACCGTTGCCGATGGTGTGACCGAAGCCCTTCTCGAAGGGTTCGATGCTGAAGCGCGCGAAGGTGTCGCTCAGGCTCTCCTGGTCGGCTTCAACGCGCGACGGGAGCTCGAAGTTGCGCCAGCGAATTCTCATGGTTCTCTCTCCATGGCGCGCAGTTGCACGCCGGGTTCCCCGATGGGCCGTCCTCGGCCACGCGGGTTTCCACTAGACAGTGTGCGGGGTCGGGCTTACTTGGACATCAACTCGACGATGAGCTGTTCGCGCACCTCGAAGGTGACGTCGGTGCGGGCGGGCAGCGCCGAGACCTTAGCGGAGAGCTTCTCGCCGTCGCGCTCGAGCCAGGCCGGCATCGGGTAGCTGGAGCGTTGCTCGAAGGACTCCTTCACGACCTTGCGCACCTTCTCGCGACCGGTGACGGTCAGGTCGTCGCCCGGGCGCACCTGCATGGACGGCACGTCGCAGCGACGTCCGTTCACGAGCACATGACCGTGGGCGATGAGCTGACGCGCACCACGACGGCTCACCGAGAACCCGAGCGCGTAGAGCACGTTGTCGAGGCGACGCTCGAGCAGAACCAGCAGGTTCTCCCCGGTGTTGCCCGGCAGGCGCACGGCATGCTTGAAGTACTTGGTGAACTGCGCCTCCTGCACGCCGTAGTAACGCTTCAGCTTCTGCTTCTCGCGCAGCTGGGTGCGATACTCGGAGTGGCGGACGCGCGCCCACGGGTGCATACCCGGGGCAAAGTTACGCTTGCTGATGGCGCACTTGGAGGTCTCGCAGCGGTTCCCCTTGAGGAACAGCTTCACGCCCTCACGGCGGCAGAGCTTGCAGGCACTGGTCTTCATGTTCGTCTCAGACTTGTTCGTTCGGTTGTGCTTGGGTCACGCGGTGCTGTGGTCAGTGCTGCGAAGATCACACGCGCCTGCGCTTGCGCGGGCGACACCCGTTGTGCGGCAGGGGCGTCCGATCTTCGATGGCCTTGACCTTCAAGCCCACCGCACCGAGCGCGCGCACTGCCGACTCGCGGCCTGAGCCGGGTCCACGCACGCGCACTTCGACATCCTTGACGCCCATCTTCATCGCCTTCGCGGCAGCGCGCTCGGCAGCCTTCTGCGCGGCGAAGGGCGTGCTCTTGCGAGAGCCCTTGTAACCGGCGGTGCCAGCGCTGTCCCAGCAGATGACTTCGCCGGTGTGCGGATCGGCGAAGGAGATGATCGTGTTGTTGAAGGTCGCTTTGATGTTCACCACCGCACGGGAGATGACGCGACGGACTTTTTTGCTCGTGGCCATGTTCGTTTCGCTCCGGGCTTACTTGCCGCCCTTGACCGACTTCTTGCCGGCCACGGTCTTCTTCGGACCCTTGCGGGTGCGCGCGTTCGATTGCGTGCTCTGTCCGCGTACGGGCAGCCCACGGCGGTGACGCAGGCCGCGGTAGCAGCCGATCTCGCGCAGGCGTTGGATGTTCTGTGCGACCTGCCGGCGCAGCGCTCCTTCGACCACGTAACCGCGATCGAGCTCGGCGATGATGCGCTGCACGTCGTCCTCAGTGAGGTCTTTGGCGCGCAACTCAGCCGGGAAGCCCAGCTCCTTGCAGATCTTCACGGCGGAGGTCGGACCCACGCCGTGAATGTACGTGAGCGCGATCACCACGCGCTTGTTGTTCGGGATGTCGACTCCGACGATTCTCGCCACGGTCGTGCTCTCCTAAGCCCTGATGCAATCTGGGGAGTATGCGGCTGGCAAAGTGGTCTGCCAGGTGTTCATTTGCCTTGCCGCTGCTTGTGCCGCGGGTTGGTGCAGATCACGCGAACCACGCCGAAGCGCCGGATGATCTTGCAGTTCTCACAGATGCGTCGAACGGACGATCTGACCTTCATCAGTTTCTCCTCCCGCCCGGCCCGCCTGGCACGGGGCCGCGATAAACGATGCGTCCCTTGCTCAGGTCGTAGGGGCTGATCTCCACCGTGACGATGTCGCCCGGCAGGATGCGGATGTAGTGCATGCGCATCTTGCCCGAGACGTGAGTCACCAGTTGGTGCTTGTTCTCGAGTTCGACGCGGAAGACAGCGTTGGGCAGGGCCTCGACGACCGTGGCCTGCACCCGAAGAGAGGTGGCGCGGGCCATCAGTTCTGCTCCGCCACGTCTCGGGACAAGACCTCGACGAGGTCCTGGGTCACGCGCTCCACCGGTCCGTCACCATCGACGGAAGCCAGCAAGTCACGCGCGTTGTAGTAATCGATGAGCGGTGCCGTGGTCTGGTGGTAGACCTCGAGGCGATCGCGAGCCACCGCTTCGGTGTCGTCGCTGCGCTGCACGAGTTCGCCACCGCACTTGTCGCACACGCCTTCCTTGGCGGGCGGCATGAACTCCACGTGGTGGGTGTTGCCGCAGGACGAGCACACGCGGCGACCGGTGAGCCGCGCGACGAGGCGTTCGTCGGGGACATCCACGACCACAGCGAGCTCGAGCGGCGCGCCTTGTTCGGCGAGCTGGCGGTCGAGCTCCTCGGCCTGCGCGGCGTTGCGCGGGAAGCCGTCGAGCAAGTAGCCCTCGTTGGCTTCGGCCAAGCGTTCGAAGAGCACGCCGAACACGACCTCGTCGGGCACCAACTGCCCCGCGTCCATGAACTCCTTGGCACGCAGACCTGCAGGCGTGCCGTCAGCGACGGCCGCACGCAGCATGTCACCGGTGGACAGGTGCGCCAGGCCGTGCGCCGCAGACAGTCGCGCTGCCTGCGTGCCCTTGCCGGCACCCGGTGCTCCGAGGATCACGATTCGAGACGCGCCCATCAGCTTGCCGCTCCGTCGGGGAGCTTCTTGCTGTCGGAGGACGAGTCGGCCCAGCTGGCGCCGCCACGCTTACGCGCCGGGGCGCTGCCACCCCCGCCGCCCCCGCCACCCTTCTTCTGCGCCCAGCCGGCGTTGCCGCCGCCGAGGCCGTCGTAGCGGCGCATGACGAGCATCGAGTTGACCTTGTCGATCAAGTCGAGCAGCACGCCGACCACGATGAGCACCGAGGTGCCGCCCAGGAACGTGGCCAAGCCAGCGTTCATGTTGGGCACGTTGCGCGACAGGATCTGCGGCATGACGGCGATCACGACCAGGAAGGTCGCACCCGCCAGCGTGACACGGAACATGACCTGCTCGAGGAACTCAGCGGTGCGCGCACCCGGGCGCAGGCCCGGCACGAAGCCGCCGTACTCCTTGAGGTTGTCGGCGATCTCCTTGGGCTGGAACATCAGCGACGTCCAGAAGAAGGAGAACACCATGATCAGCGCCGAGTAGATCAGCGTGTACCAGAAGCCGCCCCAGGCGAAGGCCGACTGGAAGAAGGTCGTGCCGAACACACTGTCGAGCGCCGTGGGCACCACGAACAGGAAGGACGCGAAGATGATCGGCATCACACCGGCCTGGTTCACCTTCAACGGCAGGTAGTGACGTTGACCACCGTACACGCGGCGACCGCGCGTCTGACGCCCCTGCTGGATCGGAATGCGCCGCTGCCCCTTCGTGACGAACACGATGCCGAGCACGATCAAGAGGTAGAGCACGATCAGCGTGGCGATCGTCTGGAGGAACTCGATCTCCTCCGTGGCGATGCTCAGCTGCGCCATCATCGAGGGCATCTGAGCCAAGATGCCAGCCATGATGATCAGCGACACGCCGTTGCCGATGCCGTACTCGGTGATCTGCTCACCGATCCACATGATGATCATCGTGCCCGTAGTGAGCGTGAGGATCACGAACAGGGTGTAGGAGAAGGAGCCCACCAACCCCGGGTCGACGACCTCGGCGCGCGCCGCATCCTTCAGTGGACCGATCACCAGGAACAGCGCCTGCACGATACAGATGGGCACCGTGGCGTAGCGCGTCCAGCGGTTGATGATCTTCTGGCCCGCCTGCCCCTCCTTGGAGAGCGCTTCGAGCTGCGGGACCACCTTCACGAGCAACGAGAAGATGATCGACGCGCTGATGTACGGCATCACGCCCAAGGTAAACAGCTGAGCGGAGCCCAGCGCGCCACCCGAGAGGGCGTTCATGATGCCGAAGGCGAACCCCACACCGCCGCCGTCCTGCTGCATGAACTCCTGCAGCTTGGCGTAGTTCACGCCCGGGATCGGCACGTGGAAGCCAATGCGGTACGCCGCGAGCAAGCTCACGGTGATCAGGATCTTGCTCCTGATCTCGGCAACGCGGAAGAGGTTCAGGAAACCCTTCATGAGCTGAGCTCGACGCTCCCGCCGGCAGCTTCGATCTTCTGGCGAGCGGTCTCGGAGACGCGGTCGGCCTTGACCTGCATCGCGACCTTGAGCTCACCCTTGCCGAGGATCTTCAGCGTGGAGGCCTTCTTCTTGACCAGGTTCTTGGACTTCACCGCGGTCAGGTCGATGGCGCCACCCTCGGGGAAGGCCTTCTCCAAGTCGGAGACATTCACGATGGCGTAGACCGTCTTGAAGAGCGCGTTGGTGAAACCGCGCTTCGGGAGACGACGGGCGAGGGGCATCTGGCCACCTTCGAAGGCCGGCTTGCCGCCGGAGCCCGCGCGCTGACCTTGCCCCTTGTTGCCGCGGCCTGCGGTGCAACCCCAGCCGGAGCCGGGACCACGCCCCACGCGGCGCTTACGGCGATGCGCCGTGCCGGGTGCTTTGACGTCTTGCAGATTCATGCGATCGACACTCCGCGCAGCTTCTCGACCTGGGCGCGACTGCGCACCGAGAGCAAGCCCTCGAGCGTGGCCTTCACCAGGTTGATCGGGTTGTTGCTTCCCATGCTCTTGGTGAGGATGTCCTTCACGCCGGCGAGCTCGAGCACCGAGCGCACGGTGGCGCCGGCGATGATGCCGGTGCCGGGCGCGGCGGGGATCAAACGCACCTTCGCGGCGCCGAAGCGCCCCATCACCAGATGTTCGATGGAGCCGTGCTTCAGGTCGATGTTGACCAGGTTCTTGTGCGCGTCCTTCACGGCCTTCTCGACCGCCGACGGCACTTCCTTGGCCTTACCGAAACCGATCCCCACGCTGCCGTGGCGGTCACCGACCACGACCAGGGCGGAGAAGGAGAACCGACGTCCACCCTTCATCACCTTGGCGCAGCGATTCACCTTCACCACCGCCTCTTCGTAGAGGCCGGGCGCGTGAACCGCCAGCTCTTCTCGACCACCGCTGTTACCGGGCTTCGCCATCAGGTTCGACTCCTCAGAACTGCAGCCCGCTTTCACGGGCAGCATCGGCGAGGGCCTTCACCCGGCCGTGGAATTTGTACCAGCCGCGATCGAACACGACCTTGGTGACGCCTGCCTCCGTGAGGCGGCGTGCGATGTCTTCGCCCACCTTCTTGGCGACGTCCGTCTTGGTGCCAGTGGCCGAATCGCGCACGGCCTTGTCGAGGCTCGACGAGGCAGCCAGGGTGACGCCCGTGAGGTCGTCGACGGCCTGCACGTAGATCGCCTTGTTGGAGCGGTGCACGCTGAGACGCGGGCGTTCGCCCGTGCCACGAGTGCTCTTGCGCACGCGACGTTGACGACGCAACCGACGTGCCTGGAGTAGTTTCTGAGAACGCTGCATGACTTGGCTCAGGCTCCGAGCGACTTACCGACTTTGCGGCGGACGAATTCGTCCGAGTAACGGATGCCCTTGCCCTTGTAGGGCTCAGGCTTGCGGATCGCGCGCACCTCGGCGGCGAACTGCCCGACGAGTTGCTTGTCGAATCCCTTGATCACGATCTGCGTGGGCTGCGGCGTCTCGACCGTGAGACCCGCGGGCACCGGCATCTTCTTCGGGGCGTTGAAGCCGATGTTCAGCACCAACTCCTTGCCCTGCACCTTGGCGTTGTAGCCGACACCCACGATGTCGAGCGTCTTGCCGAAGCCCTTCTCGAGCCCCTCGACCATGTTGGCCGCGAGCGAACGGTACAGGCCGTGCATGGCGCGCGAACGCTTGCTGTCATCGCGGCGGGTGAACACGGCTTGCCCGTCTTCGACCTCCACCGTGATGCACGCGTCGATGTCCTGCGTGAGCTTGTTGCCCGACGCTTCCACCGTGAGCGTGTTGCCCGACACAGACACATTGGTGCCGCCGGCGAACTTCACGGGTTGCTTGCCGATTCTCGACATAGCGGGCTCCTAGCAGACGGTGGCGAGCATCTCGCCACCCACGTTGCGTTGACGGCACTCACGATCGCTGAGCACACCTTGGGGCGTGGTGTAGATCGCGATCCCCGTGCCGTTGAGCACGCGGTGGATCTCACCGACGCCGCGGTAGAAGCGGCGCCCCGGCTTGCTCTCGCGACGCAGCGTGTTGATCACGGCCTCACCATCCCGGCCGTACTTCAGCTGCAACGTGAGCGTGGCTTGCACGCCACCCGGCGTGACTTCGTAGTCCTTGATGAAGCCCTCGCGCTTCAGCACATCGGCGATGTCGCGCTTGACGCGCGAAGCGGGCATCGACACCTCGTCTCGCTCCACGCGCAAAGCGTTGCGCAGGCGAGTCAGCATGTCGGCGATCGGGTCGGTCATCATCGGTTCGTTTCTCCTACGCGCAGTGCAGCGCGAATAGCTTCGGTCACCACGACGCCTTGCGCACGCCGGGGATCTCCCCGCGGTGCGCCAGGTTGCGGAAGCAGATGCGGCAGACGCCGAACTTCCGCAGGAAGGCATGGGAGCGCCCGCACAGCTGGCAGCGCGACTTCGCGCGCGTGCTGAACTTGGGCTTCATCTTCGTCTTGGCGATCCAGCTTGTCTTGCCCACGGTCTGGTGTTCCTTGAGGCTCTTGCTTCTAGTCGCTGTTCGTTAGTTGGTCGGCGCGGTCGCGCTGACTCAGGCCTTCTTGCCGCTCTTGCGGAAGGGCATGCCCAGTCCCTCGAGGAGCTCACGGCCGAGCGCATCGTTGTCGGCGGTGGTCACGAAGGTGATGTTCATGCCCTGGTGATGCTTCACTCGATCGAGGTCGATCTCGGGGAAGACCAACTGGTCGTCGAGACCCATCGAGTAGTTGCCGCCCCCGTCGAGCTTCGACTTGAGGCCGCGGAAGTCCTTGATACGCGGGACGACCACCGAGATCAGTCGGTCGACGAACTCCCACATGCGATCGCCGCGCAACGTGACGCGGCAGCCGATCGGCATGCCTTCACGCAGGCGGAAGTTACTCACCGACACGCGCGCGGTCGTGAGCTGGCACTTCTGACCGGCGATCAAGGTGAGGTCGGTGGCGGCGGCGTCGATCAGGCCCTTGTTCTCCTTGGCCTCACCCACGCCCATGCTGATCACGACCTTCGTGAGGCGCGGCGCTGCGAGCACGTTCTTGATGTTGTGCTTGCTCATCAGCCCCGGGAGCACGTCGCTCTGGAACTTCTCGTAGAGGCGCGGCTTGGCAGTTTCAGTGGTCATCGCTTATCTCGTTTCTTGTTGTCGCGTGCAGGCCGGACGGTTCAGGCGTCGACCTTGCGGCCACCCGGGCGGGTGACGCGCGACTTGCTGCCGTCCTCGACCAACATGCCGAGGCGCACACCCTTGCCGGCTTCGGCATCCCAGAACGCGAGGTTCGAGAGGTCGACCGAGTACTCGCGCTGGACGCGACCACCGTTCGGGTGCTCCTGACTGCGGCGCACGTGCTTGTGCTTCATGTTCACACCCTCGACGACGGCACGTCCGTGCTTGTTGTCGAGCTCGAGGATGCGCCCCTGGGTGCCACGATCGGCACCGGCGATGACGACGACCTGGTCGCCCTTCTTGAGCAGGCTCATCAGACGACCTCGTTCGCGAGGGAGATGATCTTCATGAAGTTCTTCTGGCGCAGCTCGCGAGCCACGGCGCCGAAGATGCGCGTGCCCAGCGGGTTGCCGTCCTTGTCGATGAGCACCAGCGCGTTGCTGTCGAAGCGCACGCGTGAGCCGTCACGACGGGAGATGTCGGAGCGCGTGCGCACGATCACGCCGCGCACGACGGCGCCCTTCTTGATGTTCGCGGTCGGGATCGACTTCTTCACCGAGCCGATGATGATGTCGCCGATGCCGGCGTACTTGCGCTTGCTGCCACCCAGCACCTTGAAGCACTGGACGAGCTTGGCGCCCGTGTTGTCGGCCACGTCGAGGCGTGATTGCATCTGGATCATGAGTTGCTGCCTCCGTCCGCGTCCTCTTCCAGCGTGGCCGGGTCGACACCGTCTTCGAAGCTCGGCGCGACTTCGAGCACCGAGCTGAGGCGCCAGCGCTTGCGCTTGCTGAGCGGGCGCGTGAACACGATCTCGACCTTGTCACCCTCGTGCGCGTCGTTGTTCTCGTCGTGCGCAACCAGGTTCGTGTACTTGGTGATGTACTTCTTGTAGAGCGGGTGCTGCAGGCGTCGCTCGACAGCGACCACGATCGTCTTGTCCATCTTGGCGCTCTTCACGCGCCCGATCTTGGAGACGATGTGTCGCTGTGTGGTCTCGGTGGCCATGTGCTCAGAGTCCAATCGCTATCAGCTACGGGGGGCGGCGCCGCGGATGCTGCGCGCGCGCTCAGTGAGGATGGTGTGGATGCGCGCGATCTCGCGACGGATCTGACTGATCCGCGAGGGATTGGCGAGGCCTTCGGCGCTCGCCTTGAAGCGCAGGTCGAAGAGCTCTTGGCGCAGCTCCTTGACGTCGAACTCCAGCTCGGAGTCGAGCTTCTCGCGAAGCTCTTTGGTCTTCTTGACGGCGCTCAACGGGTCCTCCTCTTCACAAGGCGGCAGCGCAGCGGCAGCTTGTGAGCCACGCGGTTCATCGCCAACTTGGCGGCGCCTTCAGTGGTGCCGCCGATTTCGTAGATCACCGTGCCCGGCTTGACGGCCGCGGCCCAGTACTCCGGCTCGCCCTTACCCTTACCCATGCGGGTCTCAGCCGGGATCGAGGTGATCGGCTTCTGCGGGAAGATGCGGATCGTGATGCGCGAACCGGGCGCGGCGCGGTTGGCAGCCACGCGGCCAGCTTCGATCACGCGGGCGGAGATCCAACCCGGCTCGAGCGCTTGCAGGCCCCACTCGCCGAACTCGACCGTGTGTCCACGCGTCGCGTTGCCGCGCAGGCTGCCCTTCTGCACTTTGCGGTGCTTGAAGCGCTTGGGGAGGTTCTTCATGTGATGCGTTCCTGGTTCCGGGACCTGTCAGCGGTCTCGAGTCGGTGACGGGTCTCGGGGCTTAGTTGCGACCTTGGTGCGGCGCGGCTTCGAAGTCGGCGTAGCGACCGCGGTAGATCCAGCACTTCACGCCGATGACGCCCATGGTCGTGCGCGCGACGGCGAAGCCGTAGTCGATCCAAGCGTCGAGCGTGGACAGCGGCACCGAACCCAGCGACACCTTCTCGGAGCGCGCGATCTCAGCGCCACCGAGGCGGCCGCCGATGTGGATCTTCACGCCCAGCGCACCCGCTTGCATGGTGAGCTGCGCGGACTTCTTCAGCGCGCGACGGTAGCTGGCACGACGCTGCAACTGCTCGGCCATCGACTCGGCCACCAGCTGCGCGGAGAGCTCCGGCTTGCTGATCTCGACCGTGCGAATGGCGACGGGCTTGTTGCAGATGCTCGTCAGCTCGTCGTTGAGCTTCTCGACCTGCGCGCCACGACGACCGATGAGCAGACCCGGACGCGCCGTGTGGATGATCACCGTGACACGCTCGCGCGTGCGCTCGATGTCGATGCGCGGCACCGCGGCACCGTGGTACTCCTTCTTGATGAACTTGCGGATCTCCTGGTCCTCACGGAGCAGGGTCGCGAAGTCCTTCTTGCCGGCGTACCACCGCGAGCGCCACGGCTCGGTGATGCCCATGCGAAATCCGATGGGGTGAATCTTCTGACCCATGGGCTCAGCCTTCCTTCGTCGGGGCAGCTGCCGCGGGCGTGCCGGCGGTCAGCGCGATGTGGATGTGGCTCGTACGCTTGGCGTACGGCTGGGCGCGGCCGCGAGCCGACGGGCGCCAACGGCGCGCGCCGCCCAGCAGCGGGCCCTCGTCGACGCGCGCTTCCCCCACCATCAGCTGGTTGAGGTCGACGCTGCCGCCGGTCTTCTGCTCGGCGTTGGCCACGGCCGAGCGCATCACCTTGCCGACCAGCACGGCGGCGCGCTTGGGCGAGCGGTCGAGCATGATCAGCGCCTTGTTCACGGGCTCGCCGCGCACGAGGTCGACCACCAAGCGCGCCTTGCGCGCGGTGATCTTCGCGTGGCGATGGCTCGCGCGGAACTCAGGCTGGTTGTCAGTTGTGTTCGCCATGGATCAACGCCCGCCCTTCGCGGATTCCTTCTTGTTCGTGTGACCGCGGAAGGTGCGCGTGGGAGCGAACTCGCCGAGCTTGTGCCCGACCATGTCCTCGACCACGTAGACCTTCTGGTGCCGCCGGCCGTCGTGAACCATGAACGTGTGGCCCACGAAGTCAGGCGTGATGGTGCAGGCGCGCGCCCACGTGGTGATCGGCTCTTTCCGACTCTCACGCTCCATGCGGAGCACCTTCTTCTCGAGCTTCGGGTCGACGAAGGGACCCTTCTTAAGGCTGCGACTCATCGGGTCCCTACCTCTTCTTCTTGCGGGTGCGGATGATCATGCTGCTCGTGTTCTTGCGCGGGTTACGCGTCTTGCCGCCCTTGGAGAGCTTGCCCCACGGCGAAACCGGGTGACGACCACCCGCCGTGCGACCCTCACCACCACCCATCGGGTGAGCGTAGGCCGACATGGCCGTGCCGCGAACCTTCGGGCGACGGCCCTTCCAACGGTTGCGACCCGCCTTGCCCAACTTCACGAGGCCGTGATCGATGTTGCCGACCTGACCGAGCGTGGCGCGGCACTTCACGTGCACCTTGCGCAGCTCGCCGGACGGCAGGATGAGCGTGGCGTACTCGGCTTCACGAGCCGAGAGTCGGATCGCCGTGCCAGCCGAGCGACCGAGCACCGCGCCGCGACCGGGCACCATCTCCACAGCGTGGATCACGGAGCCGAGCGGCATCTGCTCGAGCGTCATGGCGTTGCCGAGCTTCGGCTCTGCCTTCGGACCTGACATCACCTCAGCACCTTGCTTCAGACCGAGCGGCGCGAGGATGTAAGCCTTCTTGCCATCGGCGTAGTGCAACAGCGCGATGTTCGACGTGCGGTTCGGGTCGTACTGCACTTCAGCGACACGTGCCGGCACGCCATCGTGGCGGCGGCGGAAGTCGATCAAGCGGTACTTCCTCTTGTGACCGCCACCGCGGCGATGCGACGTGATGCGCCCGCGGTTGTTGCGGCCCGAATGCTTCTTGAGCCGAACGAGCAGCGACTTCTCGGGCTTACCACCCGTGAGGTCGGGATCGCGCAGCGCAGTGGCACCGCGGCGGCCCGGCGAGGTCGGCTTGTACTTGTGGATGGCCATCTTGAATCAGATCTCCGTCGCGTCAGCCAGGCTCAGAGGAACTCGACCGAGTCGCCCTCGGCCAGGGTGACTACGGCGCGCTTCCAGTCGGGACGACGAGCGGCGCGCGGTCCGCGCCCCCGCATCTTCCCGCGGCGGGTCATGGTGTGCACCTTGACCACGCGCACCTCGAAGAGCTCTTCGATGGCCTGCTTGATCTGCACCTTGTTCGCATCCGGCGCCACCAAGAAGGTGTAGCCGTTGCTCTCGGTCGTGATGTCGGTGCCCTTCTCGGTGATCAGCGGGCGCCGGATGATGTTGCGTGCGTCGGTCTTCATGCTTCGACGGCCTCCTTCTCTGCAGCACCGTTCGCGGCACCGGCCAGGCGGTTCATGAGCACGTCCCAGGCGCCATCGACGAGGAGGACGCGGCGATGCCAGAGCACGTGGTGAGTGTTGAGGTCGCTGGCCGGGATCACGTGGACGCGCGGCAGATTGCGGAAGCTCAACAGCAGGTTCTCGTTCTCGGCCGGCACGACGATCGCGGCCGAGCCGTCGCAGCCGAGCGCGGCGAGCGCGGCGGCGGCCGTCTTCGTGGACGGCTTGCTGAACGCCGCGCTGTCGAGGCCGTGGACCTCGCCGTCGCGCAGCTTGCCGAGCAGCGCGGAACGCAGCGCTTCACGCAACGCCTTGCGCGGCATCTTGTAGGAATAGTCGCGCGGGCGCGGCCCGAAGATCACGCCGCCGCCACGCAGCAGCGGCGAGTTGAAGTCGCCGCGACGCGCGTTGCCGGTGCCCTTCTGCTTGTAGGGCTTGCGCGTGGTGTAGGAAGTCTCGGCGCGGGTCTTGGTCTTCACCGTGCCCTGACGCTGGTTGGCCTCGTACATGCGCACGGCGTCGCGCAGCAGCTGCATCTTGACGACCTCGCCGAGGCTGCTTGCGTCCACCGACGCGCTGCCGAGGCTGCCGTTCGACCAGGTTTGGATATCGCTGTTTGTGCTCATGACTCTCAGCCTTCTCAGTTCGCGCGACGCGCGGTGCTCGGGCTCAGCATCAGCAGCCCGCCGTTGGCGCCGGGCACGGCACCCTTCACGAGCAGCTGTCCGTTCTCGGCGTCGACCTTCACGACCTGCAGACCCTTGATGGTCATGCGCTCGCCGCCCATGCGCCCCGCCATGCGCTTGCCTTTGATCACGCGGCCGGGGTACTTGCACATGCCGATCGAGCCGGGGCGACGCACGTTCTGGCTACCGTGCGTGACCGGGCCGCGAGCGAAGCCGTGGCGCTTGATCGTGCCGGCGAAGCCCTTGCCCTTGGTCGTGCCGACGACGTCGATGAGCTTGCCCTCTTCGAAGGCGTCTTCGACCTTGATCGTGCCGCCGACCTCGAGCTCACCGACCGGACCGCGCACTTCGCGCAGGTGACGCAGCGGCGCTTCGATGCCAGCCTTGCTGAACTGGCCGAGCACAGGCTTGCTGACGACCTTGGCGCGCACGCTGCCGTAGCCGAGCTGCACCGCTTCGTAGCCGTCCTTCTCGAGCGTGCGAATCGCCGTGACCGTGTTGTGCGGCAGATCGATCACGGTGACGGGCACACGCGTGCCGTCCTCGCCCCAGATCTGGGTCATGCCGCGCTTGGTACCGAGCAGGGTGGTCATGTTCAGGCTCCCGATCAGGCCTTATCAGGCCTTGACGCGGATGTCCACGCCGGCAGGCAGCGTGAGCTTGGAGATGGCGTCCACCGTTTTGCTGGTGGGCTCGAGGATGTGGATCAACCGCTTGTGCGTGCGGATCTCGAACTGCTCACGCGACTTCTTGTCGACGTGCGGCGAGCGCAGCACCGTGTAGCGTTCGATGCGCGTGGGCAGCGGGATCGGACCGGCAACGCGAGCACCCGTGCGGCGGGCGCCGTCGGCGATATCAGCAGCCGACTGGTCGAGCGTCTCGTGGTCGTAAGCCTCGAGGCGAATGATGATCTTCTTCATCGGTTCCATGTGCCGGGCTCATTCCTACGCGTGCGTGCGGTGAACGCCGTGAGCTCGACCCCACCTGCAATGGTCCGGCGAGGCTCAAAAGCACTCACTGGGCACTGCGTAGGTCTCGCTCCGAACCGGGTTGGGGCCCGGCACGGTCGAGGGACGAACGAGAGCTGTTGAGCGGCCTGTTGAGCGGCCGAACGCGGCTCTCACCCGAGGTGACTTTTCCCTCACGGCGAAAGTCTGGCGATTCTAGGAGTGCGGCCCCCCCAAGCAAGAGGAATCTGCCGAGTGGCTGCCTTTTGGGGACGCTGCGTCGCGGCCCGACGATCGAAGGCACCGCGAGCCGCTCGCCCGGACGGCAACTCAGGCACCGAGCGCCGCAGCCACCGAGGCCGGCGCGGGCTCGTAGTCGCGGGGCTCCACGCTGAAGCTCGCGCGACCTTGGCTCAGCGAGCGCAGGGTCGTTGAGTACCCGAAGATCTCGGAGAGCGGCACGACGCCCCGGATCAGCGCCGGGTCGGCGTCGGTCACGAGCGCCGTCACGCGCGCGCGCCGCCCGGAGAGATCGCCGTGAACTCCGGTGATGAACTCGGGCGGACAAGCGATCTCGAAATCCATCACCGGTTCGAGCAGCGCCGTCCCCGCCTTCTCGGCGGCCTGCACGAAGGCCATGTGCGCGGCGTGGCCGAAAGCGGTGTCGTTGCTGGCGCCTTCCTTGGCGGCGCCGCCCAGCACGCGCACGCGGACTCCCGTGATCGGGAAGCCCAGCGCGAGCCCCCCGCTCCCGGCGGACTTCACCGAGGAGAGCACCGTGGGCTGGAAAATCCTCGGGATCTCGTCGCCGGACAGCTCGTCGATCACCTCGACCCCAGGCACATCGGGCGCCGACTCCACCGCGAGGCGAACCTCGGCATAGAGGCTCTTGGTGCCGAGCATGCGATCGAAGACTGCGTTGGCCGTGGCCGAGCCGGTGATCGTCTGCCGATAGGCGACCCTCGGCTCCCCCACCCGGACGCGCATCGAGAAGTCGCGCTCGATGCGGTGGCGCAGGATTTCCAAGTGCAGCTCGCCCACACCGGAAATGAGCATCTGCCCGGTTTCGGCGTCGACCCGCCAGCGGAAGCTGGGATCGTCGCGGGCCAGCAACTCCAACACGCGCACGAGCTCGTCCTTGTCTTTCAAGCTGTGCGGCTCGATCGACTGGGACATCACAGGTTCGGGAGCGCGCAGTCCTTCGAGCACGATCGGGTCGCTCTTGGGACACAGCGTGTCCCCCGACGCGGTGTGCTTGAGGCCCACGATCGCCACGATGTCGCCGGCCTCCGCGCGCTCCACCGCTTCGCGCTCGTCGGCATGCATCAGGAACATGCGGTTCACCCGCTCGACCTTGCCGGTTCGCGGATTGTGCACCTGATCGGAGACGGCCAGCCTGCCCGCGTAGATGCGCGTGAAGGTGAGGTCGCCCTGGCTCTGCCAGACGGTCTTGAAGGCCAGGGCGCAGAGCGGTTCGTCGGGGCTGGGGGCGCGCTCGACCGCGGAGCCGTCGCAGGGGTCGGTGCCGCGCGCAGGCGGCGCGTCGAGCGGAGCGGGCAGGTAGCGCGCCACGGCGTCGAGCACCGGCTGCACCCCCACGTTGCGGAAGGCCGAGCCGCACAGGGCCGGCACGCGTTGCAGGTTGAGGGTGACCTCGCGCACGGCTGCGATCACGGCGTCGTCGGGACAGTCGAGCTCGTGCTCGAGATAGACCTCGGCGAACTCATCGCTGGCGTCGGCCAGGCTTTCGAGCATCGTGAGGCGCGCGTGCTGCGCTTCCTCGAGCAGGTCCTCGGGAATCGCTTCGGCGACCACTGACTTGCCTTGGTCTTCTGCGTCGAAGCGCAAGGCCTGCATCGCGACGAGGTCGATCACGCCGATCAAAGCCTTCTCGTGTCCCCACGGCATCTGCAGCGGCAGGACCTGCGCACCGAGACGCTCGTGGATGTGCTCGCAGACGCGCTCGAAGTCAGCGCCCACGCGATCCAGCTTATTCACGAACACGAGTCGCGGCACTTCGTAGCGATCGGCTTGGCGCCAGACCGTCTCCGATTGCGCCTGCACGCCGGCCACGCCGCAGACCACGACCACGGCGCCATCGAGCACGCGCAGCGAGCGCTCGACCTCCACCGTGAAGTCCACATGCCCCGGCGTGTCGATGATCGTGACCCGGTGCCCGCGCCAGGTGCAGCTCGTGGCCGCACTCGTGATCGTGATGCCGCGCTCACGTTCTTCGTCGAGGTAATCCATCTTCGCCGTGCCTTCGTGCACCTCGCCCATGCGGTGCGCGCGGTCGGTGTAGAACAGGATGCGCTCGGTGAGCGTGGTCTTGCCCGCATCGATGTGGGCGATGATCCCGATGTTGCGAAGCTTCTCGCGCTTGACTCGGGCCATGACGGGAACACTCAGGGAAAGAAGGAGAGAAGAGCGGAGGTCTCGGAACTGCGGCGCCCCGGAACGCAACGCGCCCCGCGCGTTGGCGCGGGGCGCGTGCGTGTCACCGTTGCGGGTCAGGCGTCGGGCGACGTGCTTCGTGGCTGCCTGCCCGGCGCGCGCTGCGCTCCGAGTCGGCTCCCCGAACCGCCGGGAATCACCAGGCGAAGTGGGCGTAAGCCTTGTTGGCCTCAGCCATCTTGTGGGTGTTCTCGCGCGTGGTGTACGAGGTGCCCTGCTTGTTATAGGCGTCGAAGAGTTCCTCGGCCAGACGGCGCGCCATGGGCTTGCCCTTGCGCTTGCGCGTGGCCTGCAGGATCCAGCGGAAGGCCAGCGCCTGTTGGCGCTCGCGCTTGATCTCGTGCGGCACCTGCAAGGTGGCGCCACCCACTCGGCGTGAGCGCACTTCCACGATCGGCTTCACGTTCGCGACCGCCGTCGTGAAGGCCTCGAGCGGCTCCACGTCGGGGATCTTCTGCTGCACGATGTCGAGGCTCTCGTAGAAGATCTTCTGCGCGGTCGACTTCTTGCCGTCGAGCATGAGGCAGTTGATGAACTTGCTCACCAACATGCTCTCGAGCTTCGGGTCGGGGCGCTGGTACTTCGCGGGGCTGATGTACTTACGGGGCATCGTGTGCGAACTCGGTTGGTCGGGCGCGGTGGGCTAACAGTCGGGCGCGGACAGCTGACAGCGGGCGCGGGCGGCTAGCGTGCGACTCGGTGAAGAGGTGGGTCAGGACTTCGGGCGCTTGGCGCCGTACTTGCTGCGGCCCTGCTTGCGGTCGGCAACGCCAGCGGCGTCGAGCGTGCCGCGGACGATGTGGTAGCGCACGCCGGGCAAGTCGCGGACGCGACCGCCGCGCACGAGCACGATGGCGTGCTCTTGCAAGGTGTGCTTCTCACCGCCGATGTAGGCCGTGACTTCCTTGCCGTTGCTCAACTTCACGCGAGCGATCTTGCGAAGTGCAGAGTTGGGCTTCTTGGGCGTCTGGATCTTCACTTGAAGGCAAACGCCGCGCTTCTGCGAGCACTTGTCCAAGACAGGCGACTTGGAGACCTTCTTGATCTTCTTGCGGCCCTGTCGGACGAGCTGGTTGATCGTGGGCATGGGGTCAGTTGGTTTCGGGGAAGTCCCCCTCTCGGGGGCTGAATCGAGCGGAGTATTCCACCAAGCGAGCCCTCGGCGGTCAAGACGGCGCGCCGTCTTGATTGACCGAAGGCCCGCTCGGCGGGGTCAGACGGCGCCTTCCGCAGTGAGCGGCGGGAAGTCCGTGGGCACATCTTGCTCCAGCGGCGGCAGCTCCACGTTGTGCTTCACGCGGGTGCGCTGCAGCGGACGGAAGCCGGTGCCGGTGGGCACCATGTTGCCGAGGATCACGTTTTCCTTGAGGCCGACGAGGTTGTCGCGACGACCGCCGATGGCCGCCTCGGTGAGCACCTTGGTGGTCTCCTGGAAGGAGGCCGCCGAGATCATCGAGTCGGACTGCAGCGCCGCCTTGGTGATCCCGAGCAGCACCGGTTCGGCCGAGGCCGGGCGCTTCTTGGTCTTGACCATGTCGGTGTTGGCGCTGCGGAAGCGGAACTTGTCGACCACGGCATCGGGCAGGAAGTCGGTGTCGCCCGGGTCGTTGACCTGCACGCGGCGCAACATCTGGCTCACGATGACCTCGATGTGCTTCTCGTCGATGGCCACGTTCTGCGAGCGGTACACACCCTGCACTTCACGCAACAGGTACTGCTGCAGAGCGTCCTCGCCGTTGATTCGCAGGATGTCCTGCGGGATCAGCGGGCCTTCGATGAGCGGCGAACCGGCCTCGATGCGATCGCCCGACTGCACCTTGAGGTGCTTACCGTGCGGCACGAGGTGTTCCTGCGTGACGCCCGACTCGTCGTTGATCACGTTGATGGTGCGCTTACCGCGCTTCATCTCGCGGACGAGTTCCACGGTGCCGTCGATCTCCGCCATGATCGCCGGCTCCTTCGGCCGACGAGCTTCGAAGATCTCGGTGACACGCGGCAGACCACCGGTGATGTCCTGCGTGCCGATCGACTCGCGGGGCGTCTTGGCGATGAGCGTACCGGCCTTCACCGTGACCCCGTCCTTCACTTCGACGAAGGCGCGTTCCGGGATCGGGTAGAAAGTGAGCGGCGTGCCGTCGGCATCTTCCAGGCTGATCTGCGGGTGCAGGTCGCCCTTGTGATCCATGATGGTCATACGCTCGACGCCGCCAGCATCGGTCTCGCGCTTGAGCGTCTTGCCCTCGATGATCTCGATGTAGCGGACCTTACCGGCACGGTCGGCGAAGATCGGGATGCTGTGCGGGTCCCACGTGGCCAGGATCTCGTTGGTCTTGACGCTCGCGCCATCGGCCACCGGGAGCAGGGCGCCGAGCGGCACCGCGTAGCGGTCGAGCTCGCGGTCCTTGTCGTCGACGATGACCAGGATGCCGTTGCGGTCGAGCGAAACGCGCTCGCCCTCGAGGTTCTCACCGAACTTCACGCCGAGATACTTGAGCACGCCCTTACGGCCGGCCTTGATCTTGGAGTCGGCCAGCGCGCGACTCGCCGTGCCACCGATGTGGAACGTGCGCATCGTGAGCTGAGTGCCGGGCTCACCGATCGACTGCGCGGCGATGATGCCGATGGCGAGACCCATCTCGGCCATCTTGCCGCGCGACAGATCCATGCCGTAGCACATCGCGCAGATGCCCTGATCGGCTTCGCAAGTGAGCGGGCTGCGCACGCGCACCTTCTCGTAGCCGAGGGCTTCGATGCGACGCGCGATGTCGAGCGTGATGAGCTGGTTCTCTTCCACGATGACTTCGTCGGTGACGATGTCGGTGATCGTGTCACGAGCGACACGCCCACGGATCTGCGTGTGCAGCGGCACGTCGACCTTGTCACCCTTCATCACGGCGCTCTTGCTGATGCCGTTGATCGTCTCGCAGGCCAGCGTGGAGACCACGATGTTCTGCGCCACGTCGGCGAGCTTACGCGTGAGGTAACCGGAGTCGGCCGTCTTGAGCGCCGTGTCCGCCAAGCCCTTACGAGCACCGTGCGTCGAGCTGAAGTACTCGAGCACGCGCAGGCCTTCGCGGAAGTTGCTCTTGATGGGCGTCTCGATGATCTTGCCCGACGGCTTGGCCATCAGACCGCGCATACCGGCGAGCTGACGAATCTGCTCGATGGTGCCGCGAGCACCCGAGCGCTCCATGATGAACACCGGGTTGATCGTCTTCTTGCCGTCGCGGATGACGCCTTGCCACTCGCGCATCATCTCTTCACCGACGCGCTCACGCGCGTGGGTCCAGAGGTCGATGACCTGGTTGTAGCGCTCGCCCTCGGTGATGACGCCCTGGCGGTACTGCTTGTTGACCGCCAGAACTTCCTTGTCGGTCTCGGTGAGGATGCCTTCCTTACCGCCGGGGGTGATCAGGTTGACCGTGGCGAAGGAGAGCCCAGCGCGCGTGGCCGACTTGAAGCCGATCGACTTGAGCGAGTCGAGCAGCTCGACGGTGCGCTCCTTGCCGATCAGCTCGTAGGCCTCGGAGATGACGCGCTTGATGGTTCCCTTGTCGAGCTCCACGTTCCAGTACGGGCAGGCGTCGGGGAGGATGTCGTTGAACAGCACACGCCCCACCGTGGTCTCGATGAGACCGCCGTCGGCCACCGCGCGATCGTCCTTGTTGATGATCGCCTTGCCCTTGGGCAGACGCACGCGCACTTGAGCGTGCACACCGGCCTTGCCGTCACCGTAGGCGCGGAACACTTCTTGCTCGTCGGTGAAGGTCATGCCCTCGCCGAACTCACCCTCGCGATGCGTGGTGAGGTAGAAGCAACCGAGCACGATGTCCTGCGAGGGACTGATGATCGGGCTGCCGTTGGCGGGCGTGAAGATGTTGTTCGTGGAGATCATCAGCGCCGTGGCTTCGATCTGCGCCTCGTAGCTGAGCGGCAGGTGCACAGCCATCTGGTCGCCGTCGAAGTCAGCGTTGAAGCCGGCACACACGAGCGGGTGCAAGCGGATGGCGTTGCCTTCCACGAGCACGGGCTGGAAGGCCTGGATGCCCATACGGTGAAGCGTGGGCGCGCGGTTCAGCAGCACGGGGTGCTCGTGAATCACCTCTTCGAGGATGTCCCACACCTCTTCGTCCTTGCGCTCGAGCATCTTCTTGGCCGACTTGATCGTGTCAGCGAAGCCGAGCTCCTTGAGGCGACGGATGATGAAGGGCTGGTAGAGCTCAAGCGCGATCACCTTGGGCAGACCGCACTGGTGCAGCTTGAGCTCCGGGCCGACCACGATCACCGAACGCGCGGAGTAGTCGACGCGCTTACCGAGCAGGTTTTCGCGGAAGCGACCCTGCTTACCCTTGATCATGTCGGTGAGCGACTTGAGCGGGCGGTTGCTGGTGCCGAGCACCGGGCGACGGCAACGGCTGTTGTCGAACAACGCGTCGACCGACTGCTGCAGCATCCGCTTCTCGTTGCGGATGATGACCTCGGGGGCATTCAGGTCGAGCAGCTTCTTGAGTCGGTTGTTGCGGTTGATCAGGCGACGGTAGAGATCGTTGAGGTCGCTGGTCGCGAAGTTGCCGCTGTCGAGCAGCACGAGCGGACGCAGGTCCGGCGGGATCACGGGGACCACGTCGAGCACCATCCAGCTCGGCTTGTTCGGCGAGTCGCGCAGCATCTCCACGGTGCGGAGGCGCTTCACGATCTCGGCCTTGCGCTGCTTGCTGCGCGTGGTCTTGAGTTCCTCGCGGAGCTCCTCGGAGACCACCGGCAGGTCGAGCGCGAGCAGCAGTTTCTTCACCGCTTCAGCGCCCATGTCGGCCTCGAAGTCGGCGCCGAACTTGGTGCGCGACTCGCGGTAGGCGTCTTCGCTGAGCAACTGACCGAGCTCCAGGCCACTGTCACCCGGCTCGGTGACGATGTACTCCTGGAAGTAGATCACCTTGTCGAGGTGGCTCAGCTTCACGCCGAGCAGGTTGCCGATGCGCGAGGGCGTGGCCTTGAAGAACCAGATGTGCCCCACCGGCGCGGCCAGGTTGATGTGGCCCATGCGCGTGCGGCGCACCTTGCTGTGGGTCACCTGCACACCGCAACGGTCGCAGATGATGTTCTTGTGCTTGATGCCCTTGTACTTGCCGCAGAAGCACTCCCAGTCCTTGGTCGGGCCGAAGATCTTCTCGCAGAACAGCCCGTCTTTTTCAGGGCGGTAGGTGCGGTAGTTGATCGTCTCGGGCTTGCGCACTTCCCCGAAGGACCAGCTACGAATGTCTTCGTGCGAGGCGAGGCGGATGGTGACGTACGGGTTGTCCGTCGGGTTCATCCGCAGGGGGTTGGCGCCGCCGCTGCTGCTGTTGTTGTTCTGACGACTGCTGACTTCAGTATCCATTCAACGGCGCCCCCGATGGAGTTCCATGTTGAGGCACAGGCCTCGAATCTCGTTGGTCAACACGTCGAAGGAAATCGGCGTGCCGGGATCGAGCACATTGGTGCCCTTCACCATCGACTCGTAGATGCGTGTTCTGCCTTCCACGTCGTCGCTCTTCACGGTGAGCAGCTCTTGCAAGATGCTCGCCGCGCCGTAGGCCTCCAGCGCCCACACTTCCATTTCACCGAAACGTTGTCCGCCGAAGCGCGCCTTACCACCCAGCGGCTGCTGCGTGATGAGCGAGTACGGGCCCGTGGCGCGCGCGTGCACCTTGTCTGCGACCAAGTGGTGCAGCTTGAGCATGTAGAGGTAACCGACCGTGACCTTCTGGTCGAACTGGCGACCGGTGCGACCGTCGAAGAGCGTGGCGCGACCGTCGCGGGGCAAGCCCGCTTCCTCGAGCGCGTCGAAGATCTGCTCCTCGCTGGCGCCGTCGAACACGGGCGTGACCGCCTGGAAGTCGAGCGCCTTGGCGGCCCAACCCAGGTGCGTCTCGAGGATCTGTCCCACGTTCATGCGACTCGGCACGCCGAGCGGGTTGAGCAAGATCTCGAGCGGCGTGCCGTCGGCCAGGAAGGGCATGTCTTCCTCGGGCAGGATCACGGAGATCACGCCCTTGTTGCCGTGGCGGCCGGCCATCTTGTCGCCCACCGACAGGGTGCGCTTGGTGGCCACGAAGCACTTCACCTTCTCGAGCACGCCCGTGGGCAGCTCGTCGCCACGTGAGAGCCGGTTGACGACCTTGTTCTTCTCGTTCTCCTGCTCTTCGATGCGGTCGGCGTACTCGCGGAAGGTCTGGTAGATCTTTTCGCCCGTGCCGCGACGGTAGTTCTCCATGCAGCGCTTGCGAATGATCTCGAACAGCCGGCGCAACTCCTGGCCGTCGGCTTCCACGTCGACCACGATCGGCTTGGCCGTGATGTCGTCGTCGATCTTCTCGCCGAGCATCTCCACGACTTCGCCGTGCAGCTTCTCGACCTGCTCCGCGAGGTAGTCGCGGAACTGACGTTCGGCCGCGCGGATCATGCGCAGGTTCTTGGCCGACTGCTCTTCGCTCGTGTCGACGTTGCGCGTGAAGCGGCGCGTGCCGATCACGGTTCCGTAGACACCGGGCGGCACCTCGAGCGAGTCGTTCTTCACGTCTTCGCCAGCGCGACCGAAGATGGCGTGCAACAGCTTCTCTTCGGGCGTGAGCTCCGACTTGCTCTTGGGGCTCACCTTGCCGACGAGGATGTCGCCGGGGGCGATCTTGCTGCCGACCATGATCACGCCGGTCTCGTCGAGGCGACCGAGGGCGCCTTCGGAGACATTCGGGATGTCGCGCGTGAACTCCTCGCGACCGAGCTTGGTCTCGCGGATCTCCACGTCGAAGTGCTGGATGTGGATCGACGTGAACACGTCGCGGCGAATCAGCCCCTCGGACACGATGATCGCGTCCTCGAAGTTGTAGCCGTCCCAAACCATGAACCCGACCAGGATGTTCTTACCGAGCGCAAGCTCGCCCTGGCGCGTGGAGGCGCCGTCGGCCAACAGGTCGCCAGCCTTCACCTTGTCGCCGGGCTTGACCACCGGGCGCTGGTTGAGACAGGTCTTCTCGTTGAGGCCGACGAACTTGCGCATCTCGTAGGTGTCGTCACCGATGACGACGCTCTCGGCGTCGACGTACTTCACGGTGCCGCCCTTCTTGGCACGGATCACCATGCCGGAGTTGAGCGCGACGTCCTTCTCCATGCCCGTGGCGACCAGCGGCGGATCGCTCTGGATGAGCGGCACGGCCTGGCGCTGCATGTTGCTGCCCATGAGCGCGCGGTTGGCGTCATCGTGCTCGAGGAAGGGGATCAGCGCGGCCGACACACCCACCAACTGCATGGGCGAGATGTCGAGGAACTGAACCTCCTTGGCGTCGACCTCGGAGAACTCACCCATCACGCGGCTGAGGACCTTCTTGCCGCGCAACTTGCCGTCCTTGGTGACGCCGGTGTCAGCGGGCGCGAGGATCGACTCGTACTCTTCGTCGGCGCGCAGGTGCACGACCGTGTCGGTGACCACGCCGTCCTTGACCACGCGGTAAGGCGTGACCAGGAAGCCGTACTCGTCGAGACGCGCGTACAGCGAGAGCGACGCGATCAGGCCGATGTTCGAGCCTTCAGGAGTCTCAATCGGGCAGATGCGGCCGTAGTGACTCACGTGCACGTCGCGCACGTCGAAGCCAGCACGCTTACGGTTCAAACCACCCGGACCGAGCGCCGACAGACGCCGCTCGTGCGTGAGCTGGCTGAGCGGGTTGCTCTGGTCGACCACCTGACTCAGTTCGCCGCGACCGAAGAAGTATTCGATCGAGCTGCTGATCGTCTTGCTGTTGATCAGCTGACGCGGCGTGGCGGTCTGGATCGTCTCCTGGTTGTTCATCCGCTCGCTGGCGGTACGACGCAACTTCAGGAAGCCCTTGCGGAACTCGTCGCCTGCGAGCTCGGCGATCGTGCGCACACGACGGTTACCGAGGTGGTCGATGTCGTCGACCTGACCGTTGTTCGCGCGCAGGTCCATGATGTACGCGATCGGATCGATGATGTCCTGAACGGTCAGGGTCATCTCGTCGTCGGTACCGGAACGGCGGAACTTGCGGTTGATGCGGAAGCGACCCACCGGGCCCAAGCGGTAGCGCGTGGGGTCCTGGAAGCGCTCGCGGAACAACGTGCGGGCCTTCTCGATGTTCGGCGGGTTGCCCGGACGCAGACGCGTGTAGATCTTGAGCAGCGCTTCCTCGTGACTGCGCGCGTCGTCTTCGGCGAGCGTGTTGAGGATCAGCGGGTCGTCGTCGGCGTTGACGATGATGTCCACACTCTTGAGCGTGGACTCCTGGATCACAGCGAGGCTCTCGGCCGTGATCGCCGAGCCGCTCTTGAGCAGCACCTCACCCGTGGTCGTGTCGACGATGTCGCCGACCACGTGCGTGCCGAGCAGGTCCTTGTCGCGGCTGCCCTTCAGCGAGACCTTCTTGGTCTCGTAGAACAGCGGGATGATCTGCTCGTTGGTGCCGTGCTCTTCGGACATGGCACGCAAGAACGTGCTCGCCGGGAACTTGCTCGTCTGGTCGATCTTGATGTCGAGCACGTCCTTCTTGGTGACGGACAGCTCGACCCAAGAACCACGCTGCGGGATGATCCAGCAGCTGTGCAACTTCTTCTCGTTGGTGTGCAGCTCGACCGAGAAGTCGACACCCGGCGAACGGTGCAGCTGGCTGACGATGACGCGCTCGCTGCCGTTCACGATGAACTCGCCGCCCCCGACCATGATCGGGATCTCGCCGAGGTACACCCACTCTTCCACCGGCTCCGGCTTCTCGAGGCGCACCAGGATCTTGAACGGCATGCCGTAGCTGACGCCCAAGATGCGGCACTCGTCGGCGGTGTATCGCGGCCGTCCGAGTTCGTAGCCCACGTACTCCAGCGACACGGTCTTGTCGTAGGAGTAGATCGGGAAGGTCTCAGCCAGAATGGCCTCCAAACCGCTTTCAAGGCGGCGGTTGAAGGGCACGTCGGACTGCAGGAAGTCCGTGAAGGACTTGATCTGGATGTCGGTCAAGCTCGGCACGGCAAGCGGCGAGCGGAACTGACCGAAATGGCGAACGTTCATCGGGAACCTACGCGACGGGACGGAAGCTGGGCACGAAACGACGCCACGCACGCACACCTACGCGCGAGCGCAGGTGTGCGTGCCTGGAGGCGAGGACGAGAAGCCAGAAGGCGGCTGATTACTTGAGCTCGACGGAGGCGCCAGCCTCCTCCAGCTCGGCCTTGATCTTCTCGGCTTCGTCCTTCGCGACGCCTTCCTTCACAGCCTTGGGCGCGCTCTCCACCAGGTCCTTGGCCTCCTTGAGGCCCAGACCGGTGATGCCGCGCACGGCCTTGATCACCTGGATCTTCTTGTCGCCGGCACCGGCGAGCACCACGTCGAAGGAGGTCTTCTCCTCCTCGGCGCCGCCGCCATCAGCCGGACCTGCCGCCATCATCACAGCGCCGCCAGCGGCGGCCTCGATGCCGTAGGTGTCCTTCAGGTAATCGGAGAGTTGCTGGGCATCGAGAAGGTTGAGGGCGACGATCTTGTCGCCCAGGTCCTTGATCTCTGCCTTGAACTCGGTGGTCGCTTCTTCGCTCATGGGTCCTGTCTCCTGCTCGGGCCTCGCGCCCGATGGGTTTCACGTCGGTTCGGTTGAGGCGCTCTAGCCGTCCTGCTCGAGCTTCTCGATATGACTCTTCACTGCGCCGGCGATGCGTCCGCCGGGGCCCTTGATCTGGCCGGCGAGCGCGCGGCCCGGGCCCAACACTTGGCTCACGATCTTGGCTTGCAGGTCTGCCTTGGTGGGCAACTTGGCGAGCTTCATGGCGGCGGCGCTGTCGAGCGTCAGGCCATCCATGAGACCGCCCTTCACGCCGGGCAACTCGCTCCCACTCTCCTTCAGCCAGGCTTCGACGACGCGCGATGCGGTGATCGCCACGCCGTCGACATCGTCGCTCTTGGCGTAGATGAGCGCGGCGGCGCCTTCGAAGAAGTCGCCCACGTCGTCGTGACCACGAGCGGCCAGCGCGCGACGCGCCAAGCTGCCCTTGACCACGCGCATCCCGAGATGCGCCTCGTCGAGCTTGCCGCGGAAGGCGTTGGCCTCCTCGACGGACATGCCCACGGGCTGCAGCACCAGGGTGTCGACGTCACCTTCGAGGAAGGCCTCGTAGTCGGCGGCGATGGCTTGGTTGACGATGTTCGGCATGGGTCAAGCTCCTGTGTCCTGCCTCCCAGCACGTGCCGCTCTGCGCGGACGACTGGTGATGATTCGGTTGGGTCGCCGGGTCAGGCGGGCGCGCTGGTGTCGACCATCACGCCCGGGCCCATCGTGCTGCTGACCACGACCTTCTTGAGGTACGTGCCCTTGGAGGTCGCCGGCTTGAGCGCGTTGAGCGCCGTGATGAAAGCGCGCACGTTCTCGGCGAGCTTCTCCGTGTCGAAGGAGCGCTTGCCGACGGCGGCGTGAACGGTGCCGCCCGCGTCAGCGCGGAACTCCACCTTGCCAGCCGCGAAGGCCTTCACCGCTTCGGCCACGTTCGGGGTGACGGTGCCGGACTTCGGCGTGGGCATCTTGCCCTGCGGGCCGAGCACCTTACCGAGCTTACCCACCTGCCCCATCATGTCGGGCGCAGCGATGGCCACGTCGAAACCGGTCCAGCCCGCGGCGACCTTCGCGACCAGCTCGTCGTCGCCGACTTCGGCGGCGCCGGCTTCACGCGCGGCTTCCTGCTTGGCGGGATCCTTCACGAAGGCGATCACGCTGCGGCTACGGCCCGTGCCGTTCGGCAGCGAGACAGCGCCACGCACGCCCTGGTCGGACTTCTTCGGGTCGATCCCGAGGTTCACCGCGACATCGATGGCCTCGTCGAAGCGCACCTTGGCGCTCGACTTGAGCAGGTCGAGACCTTCTTCCAGACCGTAGGTGCGGTCCTTGTCGACTTTGCCTTCGTCGGGGCGACGGCGCTTGCTGACGGTACTCATGCTTTCGTTCCTTGCTTGCGGAAGGTCGCGCGACTCAGCGCGCCACCTCGATGCCCATGGAGCGCGCCGTGCCTTCGATGATCAGGCAGGCGGCCTCCTCCGAGCGCGCGTTGAGATCGGCCATCTTGACGCGCGCGATCTCGAGCACTTGCTCCTTCGTGACCTGGCCCACGATCTCCAGGTGTGCGTTGCCCTTCACGATGCCCGCCGCCTTCTTGAGCAGCACGGCCGCCGGCGGCGTCTTCAGCACGAAGCTGTAGCTGCGATCGGTGTAGACCGTGATCTCGACCGGGATGATGGTGCCCATCTGGTCGCGGGTGGCGTCGTTGTAGTCCTTCACGAACGCGCCGATGTTGATGCCGTGCTGACCGAGCGCAGGACCCACAGGCGGTGCAGGCGTGGCCTGCCCGGCGGGCATCTGCAGCTTCAGGTTTGCCATCACTTCTTTGGCCATCGTTCTCGTCTCAGTTCAGTTGTGCGGGTTCGGCTTGTTCGTTGCGGTGCTGCGCGGCGCGGTGTCGCTCGATCAGGTCTTCTCGACCTTCCAGTACTCGAGCTCCACGGGCGTCTCGCGACCGAAGATGGTCACGATCACGCGCACCATCCCCTTGATCTCGTTGACCTCGTCGACGTGGCCGCTGTACGACTCGAAGGGCCCGTCGTTGATCTTCACGCGGTCGCCGACCTTGAAGTTGATCTTGAGCTGCGGCTGCTCCTCGGTCTGGCGCATGCCGTTCAGGATGCGTTCGACCTCGTAGGCCTCCATCGGCACGGGCTGCTTGCGCGAGCTGCCGACGAAGTCACCGATGCCCTGGGTCTCGCGGATCAGGAACCACACCGGTTCCGGGATCGCGCCGTCGTCTTCGAGCGCCATCTCCACCATGATGTAGCCGGGGTAGAGCTTCTTCTGCAGCGTGCGCTTCTTGCCCCCCTTCATCTCGGTGACGGTTTCCGTCGGCACGAGCACGTTGGGGAGCAGCTCGTCGAGCTTCGCGTTCTGCACGCGTTGCTCGAGCTTGTCGCGCATCTTGCGCTCCATGTTGCTCGCCACGCGCAGCACGAACCAACGCGTGTTGAGCGGCGCGGGCACGGCCGGCTGAGTCGGATCTGGCGGGGTCGATTCGCTCATCAGAAGACGTACTCCGTCATGACGACATTGAGCACGTAGTCCATGCCCGCCAGCAGCGCGGTGAAGGCCAACATCACGACCACGATCACGATCGAGCTGTTGAAGGTCTCACCCCAACTCGGCCAAGTGCACTTGCGCATCTCGGTCTCGGAGTTGATCAGCATGTCGGCGGCCTTCGGCGAGTTGAGCCACCTGTTGATCAGCAGCATGCCGCCCAGCCCCACGCCGATCGCGATCAGCAGGGCTCCGGTGAGCGGCAGACCGAGCACCGGCAGGTTGCCGTCGATCATGTTGCCCACGAGCCAGCTCGTGTCGCGGAAGCTGTAGAGCCAGTAGTAGTACTCCACGCAACCGAACACCCACAGGCTGCCGAGCAGCCACAGTGCGGAAGTGCGAGCGTAGGGCCCTTGATCCGGCTTGTACTTGGCCATGGTTGCTTGGGAAGCGCGCGAAGGGGAAACGAGTGGCAGGCCAGGAGGGACTTGAACCCCCGACCCTCGGTTTTGGAAACCGATGCTCTACCAACTGAGCTACTGGCCTAGCTCGTGTCGCCCGTGGGCGTGCTGCGTGGAGGAGTGTGTGTGGTGCGGGGCAAGACGCCGGCGATCGGGGCCGAGACGGCACCCCGATCGCCGGGAGAGATCAGCGCTTACTCGATGATCTCGGTGACACGACCGGAACCGACCGTGCGACCACCCTCGCGGATGGCGAACTTCAGGTCCGTGTCCATAGCGATCGGCATGATCAGCTCGATCTCGACGGTCACGTTGTCACCCGGCATGACCATCTCGGTGCCCTCGGGGAGGGTCACGTTGCCGGTCACGTCGGTGGTGCGGAAGTAGAACTGCGGGCGGTAGCCGTTGAAGAAAGGAGTGTGACGACCACCCTCCTCCTTGCTGAGCACGTACACCACACCCTTGAACTTCTTGTGCGGGGTGATGCTCTTCGGCTTGGCGAGCACTTGGCCGCGCTCGATGCCCTGCTTGTCGACGCCGCGCAGCAGCAGGCCGACGTTGTCGCCCGCCATGCCCTTGTCGAGCAGCTTGTTGAACATCTCGACGCCGGTGCAGGTGGTGTTGTCGATCTTGTCCTTGAGGCCGACGATCTCGAGCGCATCACCCACGTTGACGATGCCGCGCTCGACGCGACCGGTGGCCACGGTGCCGCGACCCTTGATCGAGAACACGTCCTCGACGGGCATCAGGAAGTCCTTGTCCACGTCGCGCTCGGGCTCCGGGACCCAGGAGTCGACGGCTTCCATGAGCTCGAAGATGCACTTGAAGCGATCGTCGTCGGCGCTGGCGCCTTCTTGGAGCGCTTCGATCGCCTTGAGCGCGGAGCCCTTGATGATCGGCGTGTCGTCGCCCGGGAAGTCGTACTTGCTGAGCAGCTCGCGGATCTCCATGTCGACGAGCTCGAGGAGCTCTTCGTCGTCGACTTGGTCGACCTTGTTCATGAACACGAGCACCGACGGCACGCCGACCTGGCGAGCGAGCAGGATGTGCTCGCGCGTCTGCGGCATGGGACCGTCGGAAGCGCTGACCACGAGGATGGCGCCGTCCATTTGGGCGGCACCCGTGATCATGTTCTTGACGTAGTCGGCGTGACCCGGGCAGTCGACGTGCGCGTAGTGGCGGTTGTCGGTTGCGTACTCCACGTGAGCCGTGGCGATGGTGATACCGCGCTCACGCTCTTCGGGAGCCTTGTCGATCGAGTCGAAGGCACGGGCCGCTGCGAGGCCCTTGAGCGCGAGGGTGCCGGTGATGGCGGCCGTCAGCGACGTCTTGCCGTGGTCGACGTGCCCGATCGTGCCCACGTTCAGGTGAGGCTTGCTGCGGTCGAAGGAGGCCGTAGCCATGTCCTGTGTCTCCGTGTCGATGTCGCACCGGCGCGGCGCGGCGTCGGCATGCGTACTGGGTTGTCGAAGCTGGTCGGTTCGCCAGCCAGGTGAGTGTGCTGCGTTGATGTTCGGTTCGTGCTTCGAGCAGACGACGACTGGAGCTGCTGATGGGGTTCGAACCCATGACCTCGTCCTTACCAAGGACGTGCTCTACCACTGAGCCACAGCAGCTGCTTGCTTAAGTCTTGAAGCTCTCGATGCTGCGACCGGCCTTCGTGCGCCCGCATGGAGCGGGTGATGGGGATCGAACCCACGCAACCAGCTTGGAAGGCTGGGGCTCTACCACTGAGCTACACCCGCTGACTGCAAGCCTGTGCGTGTGCTGCGCGAAAGTCGGTCGTGCTGTCTCCTGCTTCTGTCTGTCGAAACTGTTTGTGTTGTTCGGTGTGCCGCGCTCGAAGCGCGCGCGTTGCTGAGCTTGCTGCGTAAGACCGTGACACTGGTGGGGGAAGTAGGATTCGAACCTACGTAGGCAAAGCCAACGGGTTTACAGCCCGTCCCCATTAACCACTCGGGCATTCCCCCAGATGTCAGATCAGTTGATCGGCCGCTAGGTCAGCTTCGGGTTTCTAAGGCGGAACTGCTTGCTGCGGTGCTGCTCTCGAATCGCTGCTGCCGGCTCTCGGTGACATCTGCTGGGGCTAGCGATGGGTGTCGAACCCACAACCTCCGGTTTACAAAACCGGTGCTCTACCAGTTGAGCTACGCTAGCGCCTGGGCGCCACCGAGACGGGCTTTGCCGCGTTCCGGGAAAAACGGCAGATCGTAAGAACCCCGCGAACACGGGTCAACACCTGCGAAGCGCTGATTTCAAGCTCTTCGATGCGCGTTTCAGGAGCGCTTCGCTGCGCCGCCCGTACCAAAGCGCCGCGCCACGACCCGCCGATGGGCAGTCAGCGCCCGACGAACTTCGCTCAGCGTGTCCCCGCCGGTTTTCTCGAGCAGGGCATCGGCCACGACCAGCAGCACCATGGCCTCGGCCACGATCGCAGCTGAGGGCACCGCGGTCACGTCGGAACGCTCGAAGTGCGCCTGATCCGGACGCTTTGCCGTGAAATCCCAGGAGGGCAAGGGCTGACGCAGCGTGGCGAGCGGCTTCATGAACCCGCGCACGAGCAGGGCCTCGCCATTGCTCATGCCACCCTCGAGTCCACCTGCCCGGTTGCTCGGACGCTTCGGGCCCTCGGGACCGGGCCGCCCCACCGCATCGTGAACCTGGCTTCCCGGAAGCGCGGCAGCCTCGAGCCCCTCGCCCAACTCCACGGCCTTGAAGGCTTGGATCGAGAGCATTGCTGCGCCAACGCGCGCGTCGAGACGGGTTTCGAAACCCTGCAGCGACCCCAGGCCGGGGGGCACCCCGCGAGCCTGAACCTCCACCACCCCGCCCAAGGTGTCTCCCGCCTTGCGAGCCGCGGTGACGTGCCGCTTCCAGCTGGCCTCGACCGCCGAATCCACGCAATGAAAGGAGGAGCGGTCCCTGCGACGGCGGAGGCCCGGCAAGCCCGCACGGACCGACGGCGGCTTGGCGGCCTGCCCCGCGAGGGCGCTCACGTAGCCCAGCACGTCGATCCCGAGCGGGTCGAGCAGGCTCGCCACAACACCAGCCGCAGCCACGCGGGCTGCGGTCTCACGCGCTGAGGCGCGCTCGAGCACGGGGCGCATGTCGGCTTGATCGTACTTCTGGCCCCCGGCGAGATCGGCGTGACCGGGCCTGGGGCGATGCAGGCTGGGCTTGTCGGGCAGCGAGTCGTCGCGGTTCCACACGGCGAGCAAGAGCGGCGCTCCTGTGCTGCGCCCCTTGTGGACGCCGGCCAACACGTCGAGCTGATCGTGCTCCAGTTGCTGACGACTGCTGCGACCGAAGCCAGCCTGGCGCAGCGCGAGGCGCGCGTTCACCGCATCGAGGTCGAGCGGCACGCCCGCAGGCAGGCCGGTCAACGTGGCGAAGACGCCGCGACCATGACTCTCCCCCGCCGTCTGCACTCCCAGGCGCCTCAGCATGCCTCCGCCCCCTGATCGGGATCGCTGGTTCTCAACCCCCGCGAGCCACCGGGGAACCAGGCGCGACTCGCGCCCGACTCGCGCTGCGCTGCGTCGCCGCCCTCGCTGGCGGCCGGCGAGCCCTGCTGCCGCGCGCCCGCGAGCTGCAACGCTGCGAGCACGTCTTCACCCAGCCGCTTCAGGTCGAAAGGCTTCTCGAGCAGGCCCGCCACGCCGGGCGCATCGCACAGCGCCGCGCGCGCTTCGGGCTCGAGGTAGGCACAGGTCACGAGCAGCGGGATCGACAGGCCGCGATCGAGCAGCAGCTCCTGCAGCTGCGTCACGTCGCATCCGGGGAGCGAACGCTCTGCGAGCAGTAAGTGCGGCGCGGCGATCGCCTGACCGCTCACTGCGTCGGCTGCGCACAGGGCCGCGAAGAGTGTGCTCGCGTCGCCGACCCACGCGGCGCGCAGTCCGGCGCGTCGCAACACGGCGAGCAGCAAACCGCCCACGCTCGCGTCGGCATCCACCACGAGGACATCGAGCTGCTCGGCGCGCGCTTGCATGTCCGCCGATGGAACCACGCGCTCCCGATCGATTCCAGCGTGCCGCCGTGCAGGCGCGCCGCAGCAGCGGACTGCTAGGATGCGCGCCGACCACGAAACGGAGACTCGAAAGTGCGCCTCGGAACCCTCGCCGTCCACGCCGGGCAGACGCCCGACCCCACCACCGGTGCGATCATGACGCCGGTCTTCTGCACCTCCACCTATGTGCAGGAGTACCCCAACGTGGTGAAGGACGGCCACGACTACTCACGCGGCAAGAACCCCACGCGCACGGCACTGCAAGACAACCTCGCCGCGCTCGAGGGTGGGCGCTTCGGGTTGTGCTTCTCCAGCGGGCTGGCCTCGATCCACACCGTGATCACGGCGCTGTGTAAGCCCGGCGACCGCATCGTGTGCGGCAACGATCTCTACGGCGGCACCTTCCGACTGTTCCGCAAGGTGTTCGAGCCCTACGGCATCACACTCGACGTTGTCGACAGCACCGACCTCGACGCCCTGGCCGCCGCGCTGCAACAACCCGCCAAGGTGCTCTGGCTCGAGACCCCCACCAACCCGCTGCTCAACATCACCGACCTGGCCGCCGCCGCCGAACTCGGGCACAAAGCCGGCGCCGTGGTCTGCTGCGACAACACCTTCGCCACGCCCTACCTGCAGCGCCCGCTCGAGCTGGGTTGCGACCTCGTGATGCACAGCACCACGAAGTACCTCGGCGGTCACAGCGACGTGATCGGCGGCGCACTGGTGGTCAACGACGAGAAGCTCCACGAACAACTCGCCTTCCTCCAGTTCGCCGTCGGTGCGGTGCCCGGACCGCAAGACTGCTTCCTGCTGCTGCGCGGCACGAAGACGCTGCACGTGCGCATGCAGCGTCACTGCGAGAACGCCGCGGTGATCGCCAGCTGGCTCGGCGAACACCCGAAGGTGAGCAAGGTCTACTACCCCGGTCTGCCCACACACAAGAACCACGCCGTCGCCGCGCAACAGATGAAAGACTTCGGCGGCATGATCTCCTTCGTGCTGAAGGGATCGGTGGAAGACGGCATGGCCATGACCGCGCGCACGAAGGTGTTCGCCTTGGCTGAGAGTCTCGGTGGCGTGGAGTCGCTCATCGAGCACCCGCCGTCGATGACGCACGCGTCGATCCCGGCGGAGCAGCGTCGCGCTTCAGGTCTCGACGACGGACTGATCCGACTTTCGGTCGGCATCGAAGACGTCGACGACTTGCTCGCCGACCTCGAGCAAGCCATCGAAGGTTAAGCGTCGGGGCCGCTCACGCGTTCGCGCATCACGCGTCCGACCTTGAACTTCACGACCTTCTTCGGCGGCACGTCGACCTTCTCGAGCGTGCGCGGGTTCTGTGCGCGACGCGCCTGACGCTCGCGCACCTCGAACACGCCGAAGTCGCGGAACTCGAGCCGGTTGCCCTGGCCGAGCTCTTGGATGATCTCGTCGAGGAACATTTGCACCACGGTCTTGGTGACGACCTTCGTCTCGCCGGTGCGCTCCGCGATGCGATTCACCAGATCCTTCTTGGTGACGGTGCGCGCGCTGCGCGGCCCCGGTTCACTGCCGGAACGGGAGGGGCTGCTCGGACCGGGCTCGCCGCTCGAAGCGGACGCGGCATCAGCCTCGACATGCTCGTCGGCAGGATTCACAGAAGGGTCCAACTCACGCACACGCCAGCTCTCCCTGAAAACGCCCGAGGGGGTCGCTCGGCGACTGGCGCGCTCCGACGCGGCCACGGTTCGAGCAACCGTCCGGGCGAGTCTATCGGCCGACAAACTCTTGTCAAGAAAGCGCTTAGGCGTGGGGCTCGGTGCCCACAGGCGGATGTCGCTGGGCGCTGTCGAGCACCAGGGTGAAGGGGCCGTCGTTGCGCAGCTCGACCTGCATGTTCGCGCCGAAGCGCCCCTGAGCCACGTGCACACCCGCGCGCTCCAGGCAGGCTGCGAAGTGCTGCACGAGTGCGGCTCCTTGCTCGGGCGGTGCTGCGCGCAGGAAGGACGGGCGACGACCCTTGCGCCAGTCGGCGGCGAGCGTGAACTGCGGGACGACCAGCGCCGCGCCGTTCACGTCGAGCAGCGAGCGGTCGCCGTGGTCGGCGTCCTTCGGGAACACGCGCAGGTTCGCGACCTTGTTGGCGAGCCATTCGATGTCGCCCGCGTCATCGCCGTTGAGCGCGCAAGTCAGCAGACACAAGCCGCGCTCGATCTCCCCCACGACCTCGTCGTCGACCCACACACGCGCCCGACTCACGCGCTGCGCCACGACGATCACGCGCGCAGATCCCCCACCGGCGCGCCGCGCAAGCCCACCGCCTCGCGCGCCTTGCCCACGACTTCCTGAGCCAAGCGACGCGCGTGCTTCGCGCCCGCGGCGAGCACGTCGTCCACGTAGTCGGGTTGCGCGACCAATTCACGACGACGTTCGCGCGCGTCACCGAAGCGTTCGTCGATGGCTTGCAGCAACGCCTTCTTCGCGTCGCCGTAACCGTAGCCGCCCGCGCTCAAGCGTTGCGCCATCTCCGCGGCCTGCTCCGGCGTGGCGACGAGTTTGTAGATCAGGTACGCGTTGCAGGTCTCGGGGTCCTTGGCTTCGTCGACCCCTTTGCTGTCCGTCACGATCGACATGACGCGCTTCTTGAGCGGCTTGCCCTCGGCGAAGATCGCGATGGTGTTGTCGTAGCTCTTGCTCATCTTCTGGCCGTCGATGCCTGGCACCACCGCTGCGCTCTGCACGAGCCGCGCCTCGGGCCGCACGAAGACCTCGCAGTCGTAAGCGGCATGGAAGGAGTCGGCCATGTCTTGGGTCATCTCGATGTGCTGCACCTGGTCCTTGCCGACCGGCACCACGTTCGTGCCGTAGATCAGGATGTCGGCGGCCATCAGCACCGGGTAGAAGAACAAGCCCGCGCGCGGCTTGATGCCCCGCGCCACCTTGTCCTTGTACGAGGTGGCGCGCTCGAGCAGACCCAAGCCGGTGCAGGTGGAGAGCAACCAAGTGAGCTCGCAGACCTCCGGCACATCGGATTGCCGGAACAGCACGGCCTTGTTCGGATCCAGACCGAGCGCCAGGTAGTCGAGCGCCAAGTCGCGCACCATCTGCGGCAAGCGCTGCCTGTCTTGCATGGTCGTGAGCGCGTGGAAGTCGGCGATGAAGTAGAGCGCTTCGCCCTGCTCCTGGAGCTCCACGTACTGTCGGATCGCGCCGAAGTAGTTGCCCAAGTGCGCCATGCCACTGGGCTGGATGCCCGAGAGGATGCGCTGGGGTGAGGAAGTCAAGGCGGGTCTCCGAGGATGCTGGACGCTCGGACCCTAGCGCCCGCATGGGCCACAGCTCAAGGCTCCGGGCTTGAGACGCGCCGGTCAGCTTGCCAACGTGGTCCGGTGCCCACGCCCGCCCCCCGACACACCGAGCCCGACGCCGCGCTGCGCCCTGCGCGGAGTGCGCGTGTCGACGGCGCCCCCACGACAGCTCCGCGCACCACGCTCGCACTGCGGCGTGCACTCCGCGAGGCCTTGCTCGCTGGCAGCGTGGCCTTGCTGCTCGGCGCCTGCTCGTCCTTTCCGCAACTCGACCTGAACCCGCTGCTGCGCGTGGAACACACGCCCGACGGCGCCACCGAGGTCGAAGCGCTCGGACCGATCCTCGCCTGGCGCTCCGGCCCCGACGGCCTGAGTCACGCGCTGCGCCCGCTCTACCAACACAAGGCCAACTTCGGCCACGGCGTCACCGACTGGCTGGCGCCCTTCGGTCGTCGCTTCGAAGTCCCCGACGGCGTGCGCTGGCGCTTCTGGCCGCTGGTCTGGACCGGCGAAACGCGCGAGAGCCTCACCGGCGAAGAGTGGGACACGGTGATCTTCCCGATCGTCTACGCGGGCGGCGGCCCCGAACAGGGCGACGGCTACTTCGCCATCTGGCCGCTCGGCGGACGCATCCGCAACGTGTTCGGCCTCGAGACCTTCGACTTCTTCCTGTGGCCGTTCTTCTCGCGCATCGAGATGGACATCACCGAGCAGAGCACCTCATGGACGGTGCTGCTCGGTGGCGGCTGGACCACCGGCGGCCCCCGCGACGGCAGCTGGCGCGCGCTGCCTTTCTACCGTCATCGCCTGGTCGATCACGCCGACGGCACGCCACGCACCGATCAACACACCGTGCTCTGGCCCTTCTTTACCTGGGGCGACGACTTCCAAGACACCAAGTCGCCGAGCAAGCGCTACGCCTTCTGGCCGCTGTTCTCCTGGGAGCAGAGCCAGAGCTGGTTGCGCAGCACGTGGCTGTGGCCCTTCTTCCGCTGGAATCGCTCGACGGATCCGTCCACGAGCGAAGGCGGTGAGTTCCTCTACGACCTGCCCTGGCCGATCTTCCGCTGGTCGCACGACGACGTGAAGGACGTGTTCCGCATCTTCCCGCTCTACTCGCGCCAGACCACCGACGAGATCGACTCCATCTGGTCGCTGATCCTCTTCTGGTGGCGCGAGCAATACGGTCGCACCACGGATCCCGATGCCGATCTGGGTGACGAGCTGCGCTGGCCGCCGCGCGACATGCATCGGCAAGACAGTCACGTGTTCCCCTTCTGGCATCGCGGGCGTCGCACGGTCGAGGGTCGCGAGGGCGCGGACACGCAGCTCCAGGTCTGGCCGCTGTTCCACACCGACACGCACGTGGCCGGCCGTCACGACGACGCCTTCCCCTCGCTCGTGCCCGTGCGCCACTACGAGTTCCTGCGCCCCGTCGAGGAACTCTACTCACCGTTCTGGACGCTCTGGCGTCATCGTTCGCGCCCCGGTGCCGAAGAGACTCGACTGCTCTTCGACACCGTGCTCTGGAAGCACTCCGAGGAGGGACTCAGAATCAGCCTCCCGTTCCTCTATTCTCGTGTGCCGCTGGCCGACGCGACCGCGCGTCACCAGTACTTGTGGGGCCTCGTCGGCCATCGCAACGACGAGGCGGGCATGGCCTCACTCTCGATCTTGGGACTCCCGCTTTGGCAACGCTGATCGCGTCGAGCCTCGAGACCTTGCAGGAACGCGGACGCGCGCTGCGCGCGACCGTGCGCGAAGCTGGCTACGCGGTGCGCGTGCTCGGCAGCGCGCTGGCCTGCCTGCCGCGCGACCTCGTGCACCGACGTCGCTTCGTGCTCGACCAACTCGGCGTGTGCGGACTCTCACCGCTCCCGGTGGTCTGCGTGGTCGGCCTCTTCACCGGCATGATCCTGGCGTTGCAGATCGGCATCGAGCTGCAGAGCTTCGGTCAGGCCGAACGCATCGCCGACATCGTGGGCGTGGTGCTCTTCCGCGAGATGGGCCCGTTCATGGTCGCGATGATCCTCACGGCCAGCGTGGGCTCCGCGATGTCCGCGGAGATCGGCACCATGGCTGTGTCCGAGGAGATCGACGCGCTCGAGTGCATGTCCGTCGACCCGATCTCTTTCCTGGTGATGCCGCGCGTGTTGGCCATGGCGCTCATGACGCCCTTGCTCACGTTCGTGGGCAACGTGCTGGGTGTGGTCGGTGGCTGCATCGTCGCGCGCACGCAGCTCGACGTCCCCGTGGACGTGTACATCCGCGGCGTGATGACCTCGCTCGAAGCCGACCTCGACAGCCTCGGTCCCTTGCCCGAAGAGATCGTCACCGGCTGCATCAAGGCGCTCATCTTCGGGCTGATCATCGCGGCCATCAGTTGCTCGGCCGGACTGCAAGCGCGCGGCGGCGCCATCGGTGTGGGCCGCGCGGTGCGCTCCGCCGTGATCCGTTGCTTCCTGATGCTGATCATCATCGGCTACTACGTCTCGTGGATGTTCTTCCGATGATCGAGATGAGCAACGTCTTCAAGACCTTCGGCGACAACGCCGTGCTGCGCGACTTCTCCATGAAGGTCGACGAAGGTGAAACCCTGGTGATCCTGGGTCGCTCGGGCACGGGCAAGAGCGTCACGCTGAAACACATCGTGGGCCTGATCCAGCCCGACAAGGGCAGCATCAAGGTCGACGGCCGCAGCGTGATCGGCGCGAACCGCAAGCAGCTCAGCGCCATCCGAGACGACGTCGCCTATCTCTTCCAGAGCGGCGCGCTCGTGAACTGGATGACCGTGCGCGACAACGTGGCGCTCTCACTCGTGGAGAGCCGCAGCGTGCCGCGCCGCGAGATCGATGAGCGCGTCGACGAATCGCTGGCCTCGCTCGGCATGCTCGAAGCCGCCGACCGCATGCCCGCCGACATCTCGGGCGGCATGCGCAAGCGCGCCGCCCTCGCACGCGTGCTGGTGCAAGGCCCGCGCGCCATCCTCTACGACGAACCCACCGCCGGCCTCGACCCGATCATGGCGCGCACCGTGGGCGAGCTGATCAACGAAGTGCAGTCGAGCGGACAGCGCGCCGCGATCGTCGTGACGCACGACCTCGAACTGGCTTTCAGCGTGGCGACCACGCTCGCGCTGCATCACGAAGGCAAGCTCGTCGAGCTGGCCGAGCCCGACGCGTTCAAGCAGAGCCAACACCCCGTCATCCGTTCCTTCCTCGATGGAACGGTGCAGGAGTCCGGAACATGAGCTCCCCCCGCACCGACGCCCTGCTGGGCCTCGTCTTCTTCGGCGCGTTGATCGGCCTCGGTGCCGTGACCATCGCGCTGTCCGACTTCGCTTTCGATCGCGAGACCTTCACGATCGAGCTCTACAGCGAAGACGTCGGTTACCTGCGCTCGGGCGATCCCGTGCTGCTGCACGGCATGGCCTCGGGCAAGGTGATGGGCATCGAACGCCTCGACGCGCCGCGCGTGCTCTCGACCCGTCAACGCAATCCCGAGCAGCCGCCCAAGAACGTGGAGACGTCGGTGCGCATCACGGTGCGGCTCGACGTCGACCCCTTCCTGCACCTCAAGCCCGACTTCCAGATCCTGATCGAGGACCGCGGCTTGCTGGGCGGCAAGTTGATCCGCATCGAGGCGGGCGGCGCCGAGGGCAGCGTGCCAACCGACACACAACTCGTGGCGGTGGCTTCGGAGACGGTGCTGCAGTCGGCGGGTTCGATCTTGGAAGAGAACCGCGAGTCGCTGCGCAGGACGATGTCGAACCTGGAGAGCATCACCGACACCGTGGCAAAGGGTGAGGGCACCATCGGGCGCCTGGTGAACGACGGCGGCGTGGCCGACACCTTGGAGCGCGTGCTCGACACCGCCGGCGGCCTGCTCGACGACGTGGCCGCGGGCGAAGGCACGCTCGGCCGACTCATGACCGACGACGAGATCTACGAAGACCTGCAGCAGATCACCGGCGACCTGCGCGGCTTCACCGATCGCATCGCGCGCGGCGAAGGCACCGTGGGCAAGCTCGTGCAAGACGACGCGCTCTACAACAACGCCAACCAGGTCTTCGAAGACCTCACGGCCGTGTCCGAGAAGCTCGCCGCGGGCGAGGGCACACTCGGCAAGTTGCTCACCGACGACGCGCTCCACACCGACGTGTCCGAGCTGGCCAGCAACCTGCGCGAGCTCACCGACGGCCTCGCCGAGGGCAAGGGCTCACTCGGCAAGATGTTCCAGGACGACGAGCTCTACACGAACCTCAACGACTCCTTCGGCCAGCTCTCCGAGTTGCTCGAAGGCGTGCAGAACGGAGACGGCCTGCTCGCCGCGCTGATCAGCGACGAGCAGCTCGCCGACGACTTCCGCTCGATCATGAGCCAAGTGCTCGGCGCCATCGAAGACGCGCGCGAGACGACCCCCGTGCAGAGCGTGGGCTCGTTCCTGTTCGGAACCTTCTAACCCACCGACGACTGCACGAGACCCACGTAGCGTCGCACGCGCTGCAGCAACAGCTGCGGCCGCCGGAACTCGCGCAGGATCCGCGAAGGGCGCATGTAGAAGCGGCGGTAAGCGCGCCGGATGCGTGAGCTGACCTGCGCCGAGCTCATCGCCTGCGCCACCCCCACCGGCGTGGTGCCCGTGAACTTGCTGTAGTCGAAGTCGCTGGCCGCGTCGCGGCTCTCGTTGTAGAGCTTCGTGTCGGGGTACGGCGTCACTGCAGTGAATTGCACGGTGTCGGGGTCGAGGTACACCGCGAGATCCATGGTCTGTTCGGCCATGTCGGGCGTCTCTTCGGGGAACCCGATCATGAAGAAGCCGCGCGTGGCGATGCCGTGCCGACGGCAGGCGTCGATCACGACCTTGGCGTGCTCGTGGCTCTTGATCTTGCCGCGGCTGTACTTCTTCTGCATGTCGGTGTTGCCCGACTCGATGCCGAAGCTCACCGACACGCAACCGGCGCGCGCCATGGCGGCGATGACTTCGTCGTCCATGGTCTTGATGGCGGTCTCGCACTGCCACTTGAGGTCGAGACCGGCTTCTTCGAGCAAGCGAGACAACTCGAGCACGCGTTCGCGATCGTGCGCGAAGAGCGGGTCACGGAAGACCACGTTCGTGATCTTGTGTTCGCGCACGACTTCGACCAACTCGTCGAAGACATTGCGCGCGGAACGACCGCGCCACGGAATGCCTTGCGCCACCACGTAGCCGCAGTAGGTGCAGTTGATCGGGCAGCCGCGCGAACTCTGCACGGTGGTGATCGGGCCTTCCATCGTGGGGATGCGATAGGCCGTGTTCGGGAGCAGGTCGCGCGACGGGAAGGGCAGCTCGTCGAGCGCGCGGCCCTCGAGCATGCCGCGGTCGGGGTTGTGCTCGATGCCGCCGGCGCGCTGCACACTGAGGCCTTGCACGCCGAGCGCGTCGCCACCTCGGGCGAGCACGCGCGCCATCTCGGCCACCGTGTGTTCCGGCTCGCCGCGCACGACCGCGTCGACCTTGGAACGCGCCATGGCTTGATCCGGCACCTTGCTGCCCTGACTGCCCGTGATGAACACGAGGCTCTCGGGCGAGCGTTCCTTCAGCGCGTCCACGAGCGCGAGGTCGAGCTCGATCGTGGTCGACGACGTGGCCAAGCCGATCAGCTTGGGCAGCGGCGTGGGCAGCTCCTCGAAGAGCGCCTCGGGAGTGAGCTGGCGCGCCTCGGCGTCGATCACTTGGACGGTTTGGCCCTCCGCCCGCAGCAAGCTAGCGACGTAGAGCAAGTCGAGCGGCGGGTAGCAGAGGCCTTCGCCGACGACCATGCCGAAGCCCCCCATGAGGCCACGGCTGACACGTTGAGCCGCGGGTGGCGGCGGATTGATGAGCAGGCAGTCCATCCCGTCAATCTATCACCGAGGCTCGCACGAAGCCGCGCACTTCTGACGATCTGCGCACCTGGCTTGAGGGTCGACTTGCGCTCACAAGCCCGTCCACAGCATGGGTTTGGGACGCGCTCAGCGGATTCTGCCGCGATCGACTGCCGACAAGAGGGGTCCTTCACGCCCCCGAGCCACGAGAGTTGACCTCCATGCAGCAACCGGCCTCAGCGCCGACGCGCCGAAATCCGTCGGTTCGTCGCTCCGTGAAGTTCGCCTCGCTGTGTGCAGCCTTCGTGCTGCTCGGCGTCTCGGCCGTGCTCGAGCCCTTCGTGCCGCGCGTCTACGAGTTCGCCGAGACCGTGCCCTTCAGCGCGCTCCACCCGCGGATCGAGCCAGAGCCCCAGTTCGGCGCACCCCATTTCGCGACGCCCCAGCCGGAGTTCCTGGCGGGGCTCTCGGCCTTCCACCTGGACCGCTCGGCGTTGCGACTCGACGCGCGCCGCACGAGCTTCGCCGAGCTCTCCTCCTCTGAGCAGAAGAAGCTCGACAAGCTGGCCAAGAAGTTCGGCAAGTCTGAGGACCGGCTCTTGGAGCTGGAAGCCAAGCGCGATCTGGCCGCTTCGGAGTTGGCCGCCGCGCAGTCTGCCCTGGCCGCCGCCGAGTCGATGCCGATCAACACGATCTGGGACTGGCTGGCGCGCAAGAAGGCGCTCAAGCAAGCCACGCGCGACGTGAAGGTGTGGGGCAAGCGTCTCGCGAAACTCGAGAAGAAGCTGCTCAAGGCGGCGACCAAGCTGGAAGGCCTCGTGCTCGGGATCGAAGAGATCGACCCGACGTACTTCAGCGCGGATCCCGACGGCGACCCCGATCCTGATCCGGAGCCGGATCCCGACCCGGATCCAGACCCCGATCCTGATCCTGATCCCGACCCCGATCCCGACCCAGACCCCGATCCAGATCCAGATCCAGACCCGGATCCGGACCCCGATCCAGACCCCGACCCCGAACCCGAACCCGATCCGGGCCCCGGCATCGGCGACGGACCGCCCAGCACCAGCACGCCCGCGAACCTGAACCAAGTGGAGTTGATGGTCCACGAAGCGCTCACCACGAGCGCCGCAGGCGTCAACCGTCCCGAGGGCGTGGCGACTTTCGGGCTGCCCTTCGCACAAGGCAAGGTCACGCTGAGCAACGGTCGTCCCGCACTGAGTGTGACCGGCGCGCAGGCCTACCAGGCGCGCACGCTCGACACCTGGCCGGACGGTTCCGTGCGCTGGGCCCAACTCGACGTGCAAGTGGACGTGGACGCTGGCGAGGTCACCGACGGCGTGGTGGTGAACACCACCAGCGGCAACGGTGAGTCCGGCCAGAACGACCTCGCGAGCACGATCTCAGGCGGCTTCCGCGTAGACACCGGTCCGCTCGTAGTCGACGTGATGCAGGGCACTCAGTTCAACCTGTTCCGCAAGGTCACGGTCGACGGCACGGTGCTCGTGAACGATGCCGCCCACGAAGGGCTCTACGCCGAGAACACTTCCGGCGTCGCGCTCACCCCCGGCAACGACACCGTGGTGAGCCTCGCCGAGAACGGCCCGGCGCGCACCGTCGTGCTGGCTGAAGGCTCGCTCAAGACTCCCGCTGGCGCCGCCGTGGTGGACTACAGCTGTCGCATGATCTTCCGACGCGATTCGCGCGACGTGGAAGTGGTGTTCACGCTGCGCAACGGCACGCTCGCACGCAACCGACATGTGCAACTCGACGGCATCGAGTTGCGCGTGCCGATCGACTCCGGCAGCAGCTCCCCCACCGTGCGCACCGCCTTGCACAACGGCGCCTTCGAAGACGAGATCAGCGGCTCCCAACAGGCGTACTTCTATCAGGCCTACGTGGCGACCGACACGTACAACCTCGACAGCGGTGACTACAAGCCGCACATCCCCAAGTCGAGCAGCCACGTGTTCAACGAACGCGGCTACCGCGTGCGCTACGGCAACTCCGAGATCCACTCGCTGGGCGACAAGAACGAGTACGTGCAGCACCCCTACCTGAACCTGCACGGCAGCAAGGGCGGCGTGACGGTGGCCATCCAAGACCTGGCCTTCATGTGGCCCGGCGCGCTCGAAGGTCACGCCGACGGACAGGTCCGCGCAGGCTTGTTCACGCTGCGCAACAGCGTGCCCTACACCTTCGTGTGGCGTCAGTACGAGAGCCGCAGCGCGATCTTCTCCTTCCACAAGGGCAGCACGGCGCCGGCGCCCGTGGCCGTGCCCCGTCGCCTCGACTTCCCGCTCACGGCGCGCGCCAAGACCTACGACTACTACGACGAGACCGGTGTGTTCCCGTACCGCTTGGCGACCATCGCCGAGCACAACGAGGCCTACCAGCTCATGGGCGTCTCGCACTACGTCGACAGCGACAACACCGAGATGAAGGTGTGCCGCTACCTCGGCAAGTCGACCACCGGCGGCAGCAACAACTACGCCAGCATCGAGGACAAGTTGCTCGGCGACTGGCTGCGTCACGGCAACGGTGGTCCGTACCTGCAAGGCCTCTCGCTCGCACTCTGGAAGTCGGAGTGGCAAGTGCGCCGCAGCGACGACTTCCACGACGACGACGACCCTGGCGCCAGCAACGACGGCCTGCCCCACACGGACCGCACCTTCGGCGACGAAGAGCACCGCTACCGCGACGGCATGATCCTGGCCTACCACCTCACGGGCGACGAACGCTACCGCGCCGCGCTCTTCGACGAAGCCGAAGTGCTGCACACCATCAACCACTACCAGCAAGAGCGCTCGATGTACCAGACCCTGCGCGCCCAAGCGCTGGTGGCCGAGTTCACCGACGACGCGCAGCTGCCCGGCATCCTCGCCGACCGCGTCGACTGGTTCACCGACCGCACCATCGACATCGACACGGACACCGACGGCGGCTGGGGTTGGCAAGACGACCCCGACCAAGGCGACCGCCGCTACTTCGTGTTCTCCGGCGACCTCAACAACGAAAAGCCGGCCGGCGAGGAGTACCAGACGCGCGGCTTCTTCACCGCGAGCCTCGGCCCGCTGGCCTTCTTCCACACCGCGCGCGTGCTGGGCTCGAGCAGCCCGATGGGCGCCGAGTCGGAGGGCCGTCTGCGCGACCTCGCTTACTACACGCGCAACGAGTTGTTCCCCTACAAGCCCAGCCCGGCCGCGCGTCACCTGGCCTACTCCTACGCCGTGAGCCTGCAGCAGACGACCCAGTCCGAGGACTACGACTTCCACCCGATCCTGCTCACCATGGCGGCCGCCTACGAAACCAGCGGCGACGTGGAGTACCTGCACCGCGGGCGCGAACAGGTCGAAGCCTTCGAGGCGCACAAGGACAGCAGCAAGCCCAACAACCTGCACTACCTCGACACGCGCGCCGACTGCCAACACTTCTTCAGCGTGTGGCGCGAATGGAAGCTGGCCAATCCGTAGAGGACCCTCGAGTCGGGCCTCGGGCCGTGCGCGGCGCAGCGCAACTCGTGAGTCGTGGAGTTCGGGCGCCGCGCGCTAGAGCGGCTTGCGCAGCACGCCGTAGAGACTCACGCCGAAGGGCAAGTCGACGTGCTTCTCGAGCGCCGTCTCGGCGGCGGTGATCACGCCGGCCAACTTCTCGAGCGGCCACGGCATCGGCACCGCGAAGTCCGACGTGGCTTCTTCGTCGGGGCGGGGTGACATGCCGCGCAACTTGCGCAGCGCCCAGACCGCGGGCGAGAGCGTCATCGAGCTGTAGCTCATGCGTTCGGTGACGAAGCCCGCGCGCTCGAGTCGCTCGCGGAGCTGCGGCCGCCGGTAGCGACGGTGATGGTGGTAGGCCACGTCGTGCGGGCTCCAGAGCGCCATGAAGGCCGGCACCGTGGCCACCAGCACGCCGCCCGGCGCGAGCACGCGGAAGACTTCGCGCATGGCGGCTTCGTCGTCTTCGAAGTGCTCGAAGGCGTCGAGGGCGAGCACGACGTCGAAGCTCGTGTCGCCGAAGGGCAGCTTGAGCGCGTCGCCGCGCACGATGCGGTCGATGCCGCGCGCGGCGCACAGGCGGATCGTCTCCTCGGAGATGTCCACGCCGCGGATGTCGCCGTAGTCCTGTAGGAAGCGAAAGCTCATGCCCGTGGCGCAGGCCAGGTCGAGCAGGCGCAGCGGGCGCTGCGTCGGCGCGTAGCGATCCAGCGCGGCGCGCACGAGCTCACGACGACCGCGGTACCACCAGTGCGTTTCCTCGATCGCGAACATGCGATCGAACTCGGCGGTGTTCACGAACCGCCCTCGCGCGGCGCGCTCTCGACCTCGCTGGGGTGCCCGTGGTGAGTCTTCTCGATGGACATGATCTTGTGCGTGACGGCGATCATGAACACGAAGCTGGCCGCGAACAGGCCGTAGCGATAGGGCTCGGTGGCTTGCGTGGCGAGGATGCCGATCCAGGCCAAGATCAGGCCCAGGCCCCAGAGGATCAGCACGGCTTCGGCCGCGGTGAAGCCGCCGCGCACGAGTCGGTGGCTCAAGTGATGGTTGTCGCCGAGGTACACCGGCCGCTTCTCCACGAAGCGCATGAGCACCACGTAGGCGGCGTCGAAGAGCGGCACGCCCATGATCAACACGGCCGGGATGAGATGGTGCGCGCCGAAGTCGCCGAGCCCGACGTCCATGAAGCCGGCGATCAGGTCGAACTGGATGCGCGCCATCCAGAAGCCGATGAACATCGAGCCCGCGTCGCCGAGGAAGATGCGCGACCTGGGGAAGTTGAACGGCAGGAAGCCGAGCAGCGCGCCGACCAGGATCACGGCCACCATCATCGAGCGCACCGAGGCGGTCGTCTGCAGGTAGAGGATCGCTGCCGAGAAGGCGATCACCGACAAGCCGGACATCAGCCCGTTCATGTTGTCGGAGAAGTTGAACGAGTTGACGATCGTGAGGAACCAACCCAGGAAGAAGAGTTGGTAGAGCCACTGGTCCCAGCTACCGCCCTGCTCGAGCAGCAGCGAGAGGTGCGGCCACATGAGCACGCCCACGCCGATCACTTGCCCGATCAGCTTGGGCTGGAAGGTCATCGAGTCCTTGAAGACGTCGTCGATGAAACCCACGGCGAAGAGCACGAGACTGCCCGAGGCCACGAAGGCGATCTCGCCCCAGCGCAGGTCGGTGTCGAGCAGCGCATCGGATTGGTGGACGACGACCGCGAAGCCCATGACGGCCGCGATCAACACGCCGACCCCACCCATCAGCGGCGTGACGATCTCGTGCGTCTTGCGGCCGCCCGGCTTGTCGACGATGCCCCAGGCGCGCGCCAAGCGCATGCACAGCGGCATCACGACCAAGGCCGTGGTGAGTGCCACCGCGAAGCCCTGCGCTGCGACTCTGAGGACCTCGTCTTGGAACACCCGGGCGGTCTTTCGGTGCGGAGAGCGGGGAGAACACAACGCGCGACGCGTGTCGAGCGACGCAGCGGGCAGTCTATCCGGCGTGTGGCGCAGGAGCCACCGAAGGGCTCAGACGCGCAGGTCGAGTCCGCGGCGCGAGAGCCACGCGAACACGCCGTCGACCTCGCACAGCACCTCGGCCAAGCGCGAGTCTTGGTTGACCGCGATGCGCTTGAGATCGAGCGCGGGCGTGGAGGCGTCGTTGAGGCCGGTCATGGCGGTCACGGAGCTGCGGAAGCCGAGCTCGACGAGGATCTCGCGCGTGGTGTCGTCGTAGTCCCAACTGCGGCCATAGGGGTACGCGAAGGAGGGGATCGGGTGCTCCAGCCAGGCCTCGAGATCGCGCAGCGAACCCTCGATCTCCAAGCGCTGCTGGTTGGGTTCGAGCCCCGAGAGGATCAAGTGGTTCACGGTGTGCGCGCCCAGCTCCACGCCGGCCTTGTCGAGCGCGCGGCAGTCGTCGGCATCGAGGTAGACCGAGCGGGCGAGCGTGGCGTCGTCGCCGCCTTGCGCCTCGAAGATCGTGGCCAGGATGCGCTCGCGATCCTCGGCCGTGATCTCGTACTTGAGCAGACGCTTCATGTCGTACTCGGCCTGGGTCTCGTCGCTCGAGAGTTTGGCCAGGTCGGCGCGCAAGTGCGGGCGGTCGATCTGTTCGGCGAGCAACTCAGCGAGTGCGTGCGGCCCGACCTTGTGCAGCACCCAGAAGTAGTGGTGCAGCCAGTTGAGCTTGCCCTTCATCGGGCCGGTCTGCACGTAGACCGTGGCGGTGGCGTCGAACTCGCGCAGCATCGGCAGCAAGATGTCGTGGTTGTCGCGGTAGCCGTCGTCGAAGGTGAGCGCCACGGTGTCGGCGGGCGGCACGGGCGCGGCCAAGTCGTCCACGGTCTGATCCATGGTGCGCGTGCGGTAGCCGGCGCGCGCGAGGTGCTTGAGCAAGCGGCGCAACTTGGGCTCGCCGATCTTCATGTGGCCGGGCAGGTAATCGGTCTCGGCCGGGTAACCCACGTTGTGGAACATGAGCACCGGGATGCCGGCGCGGCGCGAGCGGAACAGGCCGCGCAGCCCCGTGAGGTGGAACACGTGCGCGAGGGCCACGCGCAACCAGATCTTGAGACGATGCTTCATGGAGACATGTGCTCGGCGTCGCGGTCGCCGTCGGCGAGCAGCCAACGGTCGATGTCGAGATGGGACGGGTCGGCGTCGTCGCGGCACAGCCGCACGATGTACGGGAACATATCCCGAAAGAGCTTGCGGCGCGTGGCGGTGGCGTAGCCCAGCTCGCGCAGCGGCGCGGCGGAGGGGTGGTGCTCGAAGAGCAGCGCCGTGGCTTCGTGGACGCCGCGCTCGTGTGCCAGGGCGGTGAAGGCCGTGAGCAGCGCGGTGCGCACGCCGTCGTGCCGCGCGAGATGGTCCACGAGATACGCGTGCCCACCGACGAACTCGGCCACGAGCCAACCGTCGAGCCCTCGACCGTCGCGCGCGGGCAGACCGAAACACACCTGGCGCTTGCCGGGCGAATCGATGTAGCGCCAGTTGAGCCAGGCGGCGTCGCGCTCGCCGATCAGACCGCGCTCAGGAACCGTGGCTTCGAAGAGTTCGTCGGCGCCTTCGTCGAAGCGCTCGATGGGTTGCAGCAGCTGACGCGCGGCCGACCAGCGTGCGGCGCGCGCGGCGTCGCGCTTGCGCCAGCTCGCATCCAGCAGAGGCGCGGCCTGCGCGAGCAGCGGACCGAGGCGACCTCTGCGACGCAGACTGCGCTCGGCGCGGAAGCGATAACGGAACAGCGGCGCTTGCCCGATGTCGCGCCAGCCGTTGCCGAGGAAGCCGTTGTAGGAGAGCCGGCCCGAGTAGGCGAAGGCGGCGGCCACACCTTGCTCGCCGCAACGTTCCGCGACCAGGTCGTCGAGCCCGGTGAAGATCCCTTGGCGACGCGCGCTCGTGTCGACCATGGCATCGCTGGCTTGCATGAGCACCACGCGCTCACCGTTCACACGGAAGCGTCGCGGCATGTAGCTGTAGCCCCCGACGATCTCTTCCTGTTCGTTGAGCGCCACCAGGGAGAGCGCCGCTCCGTGCGGGTTGGCGCGGTACTTCCACTCGAAGGTGTCGACTTGCTTGTCTTTGCGGAAGCAGCGATTGAAGAGCGAGGCCTGCGCCGGCAGGTCGCGCGGCTCGGCGTCGCGCCAGGTCCAGCGGCGGTCGCTCACGAGGCCGCGCTCGACGCACCCACGTGCCAACCCAGCCCGCGCACCGCCTTCTCGATGTGCACGGTGCGCAGTTCGTTGTCCCAGCAGCCCGCGCGCTCGAGGGCTTCGTCGAGCGTGGGTGAACCGGGACCGCGCATGCCGCCCTGCATCACGAAGACTTGCGGGCGCACGGCGATCTGGCGGTCGGCGAACCAGCGTTGCCAGGCCAGCAGCTGCGCGCGGTCTTGGCCGGGACGACCGATCACGAACTCCACCGCCACCGACACGCCCGTGGCCTTCAAGGTCTCGACGGCGCTCTCGATGCGACCACGGTGCGCGTCGTCCATCGGCGCGAGACCGGGCGCCGAGCGCGCCTCGGGCGAAAGCAACACGACCTCGTGACAACCGCCGCGCGCGAGCGCGAGCGCGAAGGCCGGCTCCACGTGATCGGCGCGCAGCCTGCAGGCCCAACCCACGCCGGGGGCCGCGCCGAACATGGCACGTGCCACGCGCTGCATGCCTTCGGGGTGCGCGCCCACGTCGCGGCACTCGAACTGCAGGAAGCGCGCACCGGCACGCAGCACGGCGTGACGGATCTCCATCAGGTCGCGCTCGGGGTCGGCGCCGCTCACGGCCACGCGCGCGCTGCGCAGCCCACCGCGCCCCGGGTAAGCGTCGAGCGGGAAGGCGTGCCAAGCGGGGAGCACCGCGGCCAGGTCCTCGCTGAGCGGGTGCGGCGACACGGGCGCTTGGCCGCGACCTTGCACGCCGGGTGCGGACTCAGGCGTGTCGCTCAGCAACTCGGCGCTCGGTGCGCCGAGCAGCACACCGTCGAGGGCATCGAAGCGATCGAGCAACTCGAGCGCGTAGTGCTCGGCGAGCGGTCCCGCCGCGAAGAGGCGGCCGCTGAGCCCGCGTCCGCCGAGCAGCTCTTGCAGCGGCGCCGCGTCGGGCACGGGGTCGTCGTCGGCAGCCTCACCACCGGCGTGCAGGATCGTGAGCTCCGGCTTCCACCACGCCGCCTCGCGTCGCACGGTGCGTGGCGAGATGCGCTCGGCGGCTTGGTCCATCACGCGCACCTCGGCACCCAATCGGATCAGTTGCGCCGCGAGGAGCGCCACGTCGAGGCTGGGGAGGTCGGTGTTCGCCGAACTCGCCAAGCGCGCACCGCGCGCAGGGCTCTCGGACAGCACGATCAGGATCCGCCAACGGGGCTTCACGCGTGAGTTCCTTGCGGTGCGGGTTCGTTCAGCCAGCCGGCTCCGCGGTAGAGCGCTTCCACCGCGTCGAGCTGGCCTTCCAGACCGAACACCTCGGCAGCGCGGCGACGACCTGCGGCGCCCATGCGAGCGGATCGCGCGGGGTCGGTCAACAGGCGGCGCAGACGATCGGCGAGCGTGGCGGTCTGCATCGGGTTCACGAGGTAGCCGGTGACACCGTCGACCACGACATCCGAAGGCCCGCCCCAGAACGAGGCCACCACCGGCTTGCCCGCGCGCATGGCCTCGAGGTTCACCAGCCCGAAGGACTCGAAGCACAGGCTCGGCGAGGTGACGACATCAGCCAGCGAGTAGGCGGCCGCCAGCTCCTCGCCGCTGAGCCAGCCCAGGTGCACGAGCTGCTCCGCCCGCAGACCCAAACGCCCTGCCAGCGAGAGCATCTCCTGGTGGAAACCGGGCAGCGCCTCGCCCACGGTGAGCAGGCACACGTTCGGGAAGTCTTCAGCCACGGCCGCCAGGGCCGTGACCAGTTCGAGGCCGCCCTTGAGGCGATCGAGGCGTCCGCCGTAGAAGACGAGCTGGCGGTCGTGCAGATTGTGCTCCGTCCTTAGGCGTTCGGCCGCAGCGAGCACTTCGGGGGCCTCGGGCGGCGGAGCGTCGTCGCCCACGGCATTCACGATGGTCGTGGCCGGACCGATGCCGTTCTGAGCCAGGGCCGAGGCCATCTCGTCGGACACCGTGACCAACTCGCTCACGTGCTCCGCGATGGCCGCCCGGATACGGCGGTTACGCAGCGGGTTGTAGCGCCCGCGCACGCAGACCGCGCACTTGAGCGGGCCGTTGCGGTAGACGACCGGGTCGCCGGGCAGCAGGCGCTCATCCAGGTGGCAGAACATCTTCTGGTGGCACACGGGCATGATGTCGTGCACGTGGAGCACGGTGGGCACGCCAGCCGCTCGCGCTACGGCCAGAGAGGCGTAGCCCAGGTGGATGTGCAGGTTGTGCACGTGCACCACGTCGGGCCGGAAGCGCTCGATGGCGGCGGCCATGGCGGCGTTGCCGGGCGGGTTGTCGAGGCTGCGCCAGGCTCGCCAGCGCAACGGGTAGGCCGGCGTCTCGGTCAGCTCGACCTGCACGCCGCCCTGCTCGAAGAGTCGGCCCCCACCGGACTCCTGCGTGGTGGCCAGGAAGCCGACGTCGTGACCGCGCGCCGCCAAGCCTTCGGCCATGCGCACAGCCACGCCAGCTGCCGAGGAGCGTCCGTACAGATCATTGGCGACGAGGATGCGCATCGCGGTCCTTTGTCGCCCAGTGGCTGCTGCGTCTCAAGCACCGAGCGCGGAGAACTCGCCTGGTCGAAGCACCGCTCCGAAGCCGAGTGAGTCCCCCTGGGGGAACTCGAACTCGGGGTGCGGAGCGCGCGCCCACTCGGACACAGCGCCCGTACGGCGCCTAGATCTCCGGGAAGTCGGTCGGCGAACTCACCGGCTGCTTCACCTTGCCGAACTTGAAGGCGCGCGCGAGGCGTGCCTTGCCCTCGTCGTCCCAGTTCTCGATGTAGTAGCGGATGCGGTACATGAAGCGCCGCATCTTCGCGGGCGTGCTGTCGTACCAGGCCTCGTACTCTTCCACGATGCGACGCTTCTCAGCGTTCAGCTCATCGTTGCTGAAGTTCTCGTGCATGTAGGGCGAGCGGTCGGAGTCGACGTACTCGGTGCGCACGAGGTTCGGGTCGATCCGGTCGGCGTACTTCTCGAAGGACGCCGTGGCCGTGAGCGGGTTGAAGAGCGAGGTGCGCACGCGGTCGGGCATGCAGGCCTTGAGCTGACGCGCCGTCTCGTTGAGGTCTTCGAGAGTTTCCTCGGGCGTGCCCACGATCAGGAACACCTTCGACCAGATGCCCGCGCGACGCGTCATCTTGAGGCACTCCACGACCTTCTCGGCCTTGTAGTCCTTGATGAGCGTGTCGAGGCTGCGCTGCGCGATCGACTCCACGCCGAAGTACATGCGGTTGAAGCCGGCCTTCTTCATGGTGCGCGCCATGTCGTAGTCGATCATGTCCACGCGCGTCTCGCAGGACATGTTCAGCTTCAGGCCGCGCTTCATGATGCCTTCGCAGATGTCGTACACGCGCTGCTTCTGGCAGGTGAAGAGTTCGTCGATGAACAGCACGTTGCCGGGCTGGTACTTGTCGTTGATCTCTTGCAGCTCATCGAGAATGTTCTCGACGGAGCGCGTGCGGAAGCCGCGACCGGTGAGCTCCTTCTGGCAGAACACGCAGCGGAACGGGCAACCGCGACTCGTGAAGATGTAGAAGAGGCGTTCCTTGTTCATGCCCGCGTAGCGATCGAAGGGCAGCGCCTCCCACTCGGGGAAGGGCACGCGGTCGAGGTCTTTGATCAGCGGCGGCTGCGGGTTGCTCACGCGCGTGCCGTCGGCCTTGTCGTAGGCCAGACCGGGGATGTGCGAGCAGGCGTCCTTGCCGGCGTCCACGTTGCGCGCCCAGTCGACGATCGTGTCTTCGGCTTCACCGCCGAGCACGTAGTCGAAGGCCTTGCAGTCGAGGAAGGTGTCCACATCGACCGTGGCGTGCGGGCCGCCCATGATCGTGATCACTTCGGGGCGCGCCTGCTTCACCTTCTCGGCGTAGCGGATGGCGCGGTTCACGTGCGGCGTGAGCGCCGACAGCCCGAGGATCTCGGCCTTGTCGAGGTAGGCGTCGACCTCGGCGGCGGTGCAGACGCGCTCGTCGCAGCACTCCACATCGCAACCGGCAGCGCGCAGGATCGCCGACAGGTAAATGATGCCGAGCGGCATGGCGATGAAGAAGTCGTCCTGACCCGGAGGGGTCACGTACATCAGCACGATCTTCTTCTTGGTGGCTGGCGCTTCGCTGTTCGCGACGCTTTCTTCGTAACTCATGGTGTGATGCGTCCTGGGCGGATCCCTGAGGGCTGTGAGCTCGACTCGAGCGACGGTCTCAGGGTTCGGCGGGTACCGACTCGGTCGGCTCGTCTCGGGCGTGCTTGCGGAAGTAGAGCCAAATATACACCAGATGGCAGAGGACGAAGACCTTGCAGAGGCCGCCGGCCAGTGCAGCTCCTTTCGGCCCGTAGTACTTCGTCGCTAAAAAGATCCCGGTCGTGGCCAGGGTCGCGAACACGATGCTCAGGCTCACGTGGACCTTGAGCTTCTTGGCGTAGATGTAGAAAGGCTCCACGATCACGGCGAAGCCGATGAACAGGTGCCCGGTGGCCAGGCGCAGGTAGAAGTCGAAGACGTCCTCGTACTCAGCGCCATACGCATACCGGATCACGAGCCACATGAAGGGCACGCTGAGCACCGCCATCAGGATTGAAAACGACCCCGAGGTCAGGCTTATCTTGCGCATCAGGGCGCCGCGCTCGCGGAAGGGCACGCCGTCCTGGCCCTGCTTGACCCCGAGCGTGGGCAGCACGTTCGTGCCGATGGCTCCCACCGCGCCGGTGAGCACCATCGTGAGCACGTTGCCGATCTGGTAGGCGCCGTTGGCCTTGAAGCCGTCCGCAGCCACGACCGCGAGCGCCGGGATGAAGAGCATGCCCAGGCGCGGCACGACCACGTTCATCGCCTTCACCATGGCGAGCATGGTGGAGATGCCGAGCAGTTCACCGAGCCTGGCGCGCGGCACGGCGCGCAGCACCTCGCCGAGGGGCGGCGGACGCACGCTCGGGCCCAGCTCGCGACGCGCCTTGGCGTAGGCCCGCAGCGTGAGGTAGGCGGTCAAGACGCCGTGCGCGACATAGGACCAAGCCACGGCACGCGGCGTGGGTTGGATGAGCAGCGCGATCCCGACCAGCGCCACGCGGAGCACGTTGGTGCTCACGTCGAAGATGGCGTAGCGCACCATCTGTCGCGTGCCGTTCAGCACCGCCAGCGTGAGACCGCGGAGCATCTCGCCAGCGATCGCGATGGACAGGATCCGCGACACGTTGCCGAGCTCGCGATCCCCGTCGTAGAAGTGCTCGGCCAGCGACGGCAGCGCGAAGATCCCGATCAGCATCACCGCGATCGACACGAAGAGTCCGGCCTTCAGCAGCGAGGCGAGCGCCTTCACCGAGCGCTCGTGATCCTGAGCGCCTTTGGCATGGCTGTAGAGCGACACCGCGGCGTTGGTCAGCCCCATGCTGACCAGGAAGAACACGAACATGTACATCTCGCGCGACGTCGCCCAGCGGCCGAGGTCTTCCTTGCCGAGCCCGCGTGCGGTGAGCACCGAAGTGACAAGATAAGTGCCGCTCGTGACCACCGACCCGACCTGCAGGGCCACGGTGTCACGCACGAACTTGCGCTCACTGAACTTGCGTAGACGACCCTTCACGACGGGCCTCTTCCGGTTGCGCTTGCTGGCAGCGCCGGAGGCGCGAGCAGCTCGTCGTAGATGGCGCGCACGCGGGCGGCGGCGCCGGCCCAGGTCTGGCCCTCGGCGCGAGCGCGGCCGTTGGCGCTCATGCGTGCGCAGAGTGCGTCGTCATCGGTGAGTTGCACGAGCGCGTCGGCCAGGCCGTCGCGATCGGTGGGGTCGCGCAGGAAACCGTTCTCGCCGTCGGTGATGGCGTCTTGAGCGCCGCTCTTGCGCACGCCCACCACCGGCGTGCCGGCTGCCCCCGCCTCGAGGAACACCAGACCGAAGGCCTCGAAGCCGCCTTCCACGCTGGTGATCGGCGTGAGCAAGAAAGCACGCGCGCCGCGCATCAGCGCCACCTTGCGACCCTCACTCACGTTGCCGAGGAAGTGCACGTGCTCTTGCGCGCCCGCGTCGCTGATCCAGGACTGCAGCTTCTGGTAGTACGGATCGTGATCGACGAAGCGCCCCACGATCGCGTAGTGCAACTCGGGGCGACGCTTCCAGGCCTGCAGGAAGGCCGGCAGCGAGATCTCGTAGCCCTTGCGCTGCTTGACCTCGCCCACGCAGAGCACGTAGGGGCCGGGCACACCGGGCTCCTCACCTTGCGTGCGCGCCGCGTCGTAGTCGCCGGGCATGACGCCGTAGGGCACGACCTCGGCGCCATTGGGTTGCACTTGCTTGTGCACTTGGTCGAGCGCGAACTGCGCGCCCATCAGGAAGCGGTCGCAGTGCCGGTACGTCCAGCGCAACAGCTTGCCGTGGAAGCGCATGTCGAGCGGCGCCACCGAGTAGGTGCCGTGGCCTGACACGACCACGGGCGTGCCCGTGCGCTTGCCCACCAGCGTGGCGACGAAACCCATCGGGTAGTCGGCGAAACTGTGCACGATGTCGGCACGGCGCGCGGCGGCTTCGAGCGTGCCCAGCGAATGCGCCAACAACCACATGAGCTTGGGCAGCTTCATGAACGGGAACTGATCGGTGGGCAAGGTCTCGTTCAAGGTCAGCGCGTTGCGCGGCACGCTGGGCGACACGCCGCGGTGCTGACGGCCGATGAAGACCTCCACCTTGTCGCAGAGCGGCACGAGGTTGCGCAGCGTCTGCGCGGCGTACACGCCCACGCCGTCGACCTCGGAGAGCGAGTGTGTGAGCACCAGCACGCGCGGCTTGCGCCCCGCCTCGGGTTCCGCGTCGCCACTCATCGCTGGGACTCCGCCGCGGGCTTCAGGCGCCAGAGTCGCACCCACGGTCCAGGGCGTTCGTAGGCCCACAACTGCGTGAGCGCGAACTGCATGTCGGTGGGCAACTCGGCCACGGCCGGTGCGCTGTCGCCAGTGGGTGAGACCTCGGCGATCAGCTCGCCGCGCGCGGCCATCAGCTCGGTGATCGGCGCACGACGCGCTTCGTCGGGGAGGCGATCCACCTGGATGTAGTGGTCCACGCGCCAGGCGTCGAAGAAGTCACCCAACTCGGTGGACGCGCCGAGCAGGTAGTCGCTCGGGTAGTAGCTGTCGAAGCGCCAGAAGCGACTCACCGGGATCTGGCGACGCGCGTTGGCGGGCGGCGCCACGCCTGCGTCGTGGAGCTGCAACACGCGCTGCTCGCGACGGTTCAACCACAACACCTCGGGCGCCTCGAGCATGGCCGCGCCGAGCTCGAGCAGCGCTTCGGGGTGCGCCGGGATCGGCGGCGCATACAGGCTGCCCATCCCGTCGACGGCCACGCGCGCCTGCTCCGGCAGCTGCGCCACGAGCTGCTCCACGGCCAGCGTGCGCGTGTCTTGCCGTCCGAGCAACTGATCGAGACGCGCGGCCTGCACGAGCGGCAGCGCCAACAACAGCAGGGCCACGACACGCGCTGCGCCACCGCGCCGCGCCAGAGCGCTCGACATCGCCGCGGCCGGCAAGCCGAGCAAGGCCGTGGCCGGCATCAAGTAGCGCACCAAGCCGAGTTCGTAGAACAGGAACAACAACATGAAGCACAAGGCGGGCGCCACGGCGAGCAACAGCGCATCGAGCCGGCGTTCACGCCGCCGCGCAAGCAGGAACAGTCCCGGCAGACCGAGCAGCAACAAGGCCGGCTCGGAACCGAACCACGCACTGGCCTTGGCGGGCAAGCCGTCCACACCGAATTGCGGGATGAACGCGAGCCCACCCACCTCGACATCCGGCGTGGCGCCTTCCATCGGCGCCGTGCCCTGACCGCCGCTGTACTGCACGCCCGAACCACTCTCCAAGCCGTGCATCCACATGTAGGGATAACCCACCAGTGCGGCGACGAGCAGACCCGCGCCGAGCGCAGGCAGCGCGCGCCACAACAACGCGCGACGCCCGCGCAGCAACAACGTGACCCAGGCCACGAAGGGGAAGGCGAAGGCCGCCAAGCCCAGCGTAAAAGCCGACGCCGACAAGCCCGCCGCCAACGACGCCAGACCCAGAGATCGCGGCGACCCCTTGCGCATCGCGCGCAAACTCAAGGCTTGCGTGAGACACATCAGGCCCAGCATCGCCGCCCACGGTCGCGAGGTGTGCGCATAGAGCACGAGCACCAAGGAGCTGCCGCCGAGCAGCGCCGCCAGCGCCGCCTCACCGCGGGAGCGACGCAACTCGCGCGCGCTGCGGTACAGCCCCCACGGCACGAGCAAGGCCAACAACGCCGAGAGCATGCGCGCGGGCAACCACGCGTAGGTCGGGTCGTCGAAGACGGCTTCGCGGAACTCTCCGGTGCCGCCCCAGGCGCCCGTGGCTCGGCCGCCGACATACACACCGCCCACCAGAGCGAGGTCGAGGTAGGGCAGCAAGTACGGATAGATCGTGTAGCGCCCCGACTCGGGCACCAGACCACTGAGACCTTGCTCGCTGAAGTCCTGCGCCATGCCGAGCGCGCAACGCACGGCGTGGTCGTCGGGCACGTAGCGGTTCGGCAAACCGTGATCGAGCGAGAGCGCGTACAGCAGCGCGAGCACGAGCAACACGTAGCGCAGCGGATGGCGCATCAGTGGGCGCCCACCGTGAGGCGTTCGCGCAGGAAGCGCGCCACGTGCGCACCGCGCGCGGTCCAGGTGTAGTCGTTCACGTCGCGGCGCGCCCGGGTGGCCAGACGTTCGCGCAGTGACGCGTCGCCCAGCAAGGTTCGCAGACCTTCAGCGAGCGCGGCCGGGTCGTCGGGTGCCACCATCCAAGCGTTGTGATCGTGCGTGAGGACCTCGCCCAGGGAGGGCAAGTTGCTGGCGATGAGCGCGCGCTCGCTGGCCATGCCCTCGAAGAGTTTGAGCGGCGAGGTGTAGCGCGCGGAGATCTCGCTCGTGCCGCTGTTGGGCAGCGCGATCACGTCGGCGGCGGCGAGATAGAAGGGCACATGGCTCGGCGGAACCTGGCCTGTGAGACGCGAACGCTCGGGCACGCAGCGCGCCGCGGCCGCTTCCACACGCGGGAGCTCGTCGGGTGAGCCGCCCACGATGAGCAGGCCGGCGTCGGGCACGTGCTGCATCGCTTCCACCAGCACGTCGACCCCCTTCCAGGCGTAGAGCTGCCCGGCGTAGACCACCAGCGGTTGGTCGACGGGCAGCTGCAGCTCGGCGCGCGCGGCCTCGCGTGAGGGCAGCTCGCCGAAGCGCGCGAGGTCCACGCCGTCGCGGGCAACGAGCACGCGTTCGCCCGGGAGGCCCTCGGCGAGCAGGTCGTCGCGCAAGCCGTCACTGATCGTGATCACGGCGGGCAACTTGCTCAGCGCGCGCACCGCACGACGTCGTCGTCGGCCCGGTGCGGGCAAGTTGTGCACCTCGGCGGCCAGCCGTGCCAGGTCGTGCTCGCGCAAGGAAGCCGCGAGCAGCGCGGTGGTGTAGTGATCGCGCACGAGCACGCCAGAGCTGCGCTCGCTGACCACGCGCGTGAGCGCGCGCATCCCGAAGCTCAGCGACTGCAACAAGAAGGGCACGCGCTGCAGCCGCGGCGGCATCAGGTCGATCAGGTCGAGGTTCGCGAGGTGTTGCACGAGGAAGTTGCGACGCACGCCGTAGTGCTGCCACGGATCCAAGTCGGCTTGCGGCACACGCCGCGGCGCGAGCACCTCCACCGCGAGTCCCGCGTCGGCCAAGGCCGTGGCCATCGCCGCCACCTGGATGCCGTGCGCGCGCGAGCCGGGGAAGCGCACGTTGACCAACATGTCGAGACGCGTGAGATCGCCGCGCGCCACTAGAGGTCCTCTCGACCGGGTGGCCACGGGTGCGGCCAACGATAGAGATCCTCCTCGAACATCTCGTTGGAACCGAGCAGCTGCGTGCTGCCCAGGATCTCGCTGATCGAGCCCTCGCCCGAATCACCGTGCACCGCGAGATCGAGCGCGGCGCCCTCCCCCACGTAGCCGAGTTTGGCGAGCGCTTGGAGCATGTCGCGCTGCTCGGCACTGTTCACCACACGCTTGCCCAGGTCGGCGCGCGGCATGGCGCTGTCGTAGAGCGCGAAGAGTCGACGCAGCTCCGCGCTGGCCTCCGCGAAACCAGGTTGATCGGGCCACAGCGGCGACAGCTCCTGCGGATCGCTGCTGTGGTCGAAGAAGCGAGCACCGTCTTTGCGTTGGAAGCGACGCTCCCCGGCGAAGCGGCTGGCGATCAACTTGTGCGTGCCGTCGCTGACCGCGATGTAGCGCACGTTCTCGGCGAAGATCACCTTCTCATCGGCGCCGGGATCCTGCCCTGCCATGTCGGGCAACAGCGAGCGGCCCGGCGTGCGCAAGTGGAAGCGCGTGCCGCGGCCTGCATCAGGGAGCGCCTCGGTCACGGCGCCGGGTGACGGCTCGCGCGTGTCGAGTTCGCCGGCGCCGACCACGTCGAGGATCGTGGGCGGCAGGTCGAGCATCTCCACGGGCCAACCCACGCGCGTGCCCGCGTGCTGCGCGCCGGGCAGCTTCACGATCAGCGGCACGTGCAGGTTCGTCTCGAACATCCAGTCGTGTTCGAAGACAGCGTGGTCGTAGAGCTCTTCACCGTGATCCGAGGTGAAGATCACGAGCGTGTTGTCGCCCACGCCGAGCTCGTCGAGCAGGTCGAGCAGCTCGCCGGTCATGGTGTCGGCGTAGTGCGCGCCGGCGTCGTAGAGCGCGTCGATGCGCGGCACGTCGCGTTCGGGGTCGAAGTGCTCGCAGGTCCAGGTGGGCTTCGCGCAGGCGTGACACTTGCCCTCGCGCTGGGCGCGCTGAACCTGCACGGCGTAGCTCTGGTACCAGTGGTCGTAGGGGCTGTCGGTGCCCTCGAAGTAGAGGTCCTTGTGCGCGTTCGGCGGATCGAAGGGCGTGTGCGTGGAGTAGTAGTGCACGAAGGCGAAGAACGGTCGGTCGGCGTGCTCGCGGATCCAGCTCTTGGCCTCGGTGTTGAGCAGCTCGGGGTCGAGCGCCTGGCGCAACTTGTTCCAGAACACGAAGAGCAACATGCGACTGCGCGCCACCGACCACTTGCTCGCGCGATGCACGGGGTCGTGCCCCACGATGGTCTCGAAGTAGGTGTCGAAGCCGTCGAGCAGGCCGGTGCTGTTGCTCAGCGTGCCGGTCATGAAAGCGCCGGTGGCGTAGCCCTCGTCTTGCAGCGCCTTGGCGATGGTCCGGTTGCGACGCGGGTCGAGCGCCAGGTCGGGCGACATCTTGATCAGCCCGTGTTGACGCGGGTACTTGCCCGTGAGGAAGGACCCGAAACTCGTCCACGTGAACGGCGCTTGCGCCCAGGCGCGCTCGAACACGATGCCCTGACGCGCGAGTTCGTCCACGCGCGGTGACACGGGCGGCGAGCGTTCGTGACCGTAGACGCCCAAGCGATCGGCGCGCAGCGCGTCGACCACCACGAAGAGCACGTTCGGCGCGCCCTCTGGCGCCGCCACATCGTGGTAGCTGCGCACACGGTTTTCCTGCCACAGCCCCCACCCGCCAGCGAGCAGCAAGGCCACGAACACGAGCCGCGTGGTCAGGCGTCCGGGCGCGCCCACCCAGCCCGGTCGCACCAACGCCCAGGCGCTCAGCGCAGCCAGCACCAGGAAGCCCGCAGTGATCGCCAGCCGCACCGGATGGTGGAAGGGCTGCCCGTCGGTCACGGCCCACTGCGACTTCGTGTGCCAGTAAAGATTCAGGAAGACGATCAGCCCCACGCCGAGGCGCGCCGCGCGACGCCCGTTCGCCTGCGCGTCGACGGGGGCGCGAAGCAGAGCGAGCAGCGGCAACGTGGCCAGCAAGAAGGCCATCAGCAGGCCCGCGTCGAAGAGCGCGCCGAGAGCCACGACCTGCGCCGTCTGGCCCAGATCGAGCGGAGCTGGCGCCACGAGTCGCGTGGAGAACGCGAACCACGGCCCGAGCACCACCCAAGCGGCTTCGAACGTGCCCCAAAGGGCGCCGAGCACCATGCCCGTTGAGAGTGCCTGCCGAACGCTGCTCAACTGATCTCCTGAGTGGAAGCGAGCATCCTATCCCCCGCGCAGGAGTGAGCCAACGCGGCACTCGCTTGGGTCTCGCCCGAGCGGCGACTACCCTCGCGCAGATGTCGGCCTCGACCCGCTCTTCGCGCAACAGCCTCCCACTCCTTTTGGCGGTGGCCGGTCTCGTGGGTTGGGTGATCGCGCCGGGGCACAGGCTGTTGGCCTTGCCGTTGCTCTTCGCGCCCGGCTGGGGTGCGCTGCGACTCGTGTCGGTGCTGGACCGCAACTTCGGCGTGCTGGCCTGCGCGCTCACGCTCTCGCCGCTGGTCGGTGGAGTGCTCGCCCAGCTCGCGGCGGCTCAAGACTGGGGCACCGCACGCCTCGGCCTCGCGCTCCACATGACGTCGGTCACGCTGTGCCTGCTCGGCCGCCTGCGGCTGGCCTTCTACGACCGCTGGGTCGCGCGCCAACCACCGCACCCCGCGCCGATGCCTTGGTGGCCGGCGAACACTGCCGTGTGCCTACTGATCCTACTGGTCAGCCTCGCGGCGGCGCTGCATGTGGAACCCCTCGGACGCCCGCATCTCGACGACGCGCGCACCGCCGTGGCCTCGCGCGCCGTGGCCTGGATGTCGGCCGGCGAGGAGCCGCTGCGCGCGGGGCACCCGCTGCCCGCGAGCGACCTCCCAGCCGCCGCCACCGCCGCGCTCTCGGCCGCGAGCGGCCTGCATCCATTGGTCACGGCGCAGCTGCTCGCGCTCGCGGCGCTCGCGGCCTGCTTGCTCTTCGCCGCTGAGAGCATCTCGCGTCTCAAGGGAAACCACGGCGGCTCGCGCGCCATGCTCGCGTTGCTGCTCGGACTGAATCCGCTGGCCGGCGTGTTCCTGCTCGGCAACTTGCACGGCTCGCGACTCAGCGACGCGCTGGCGCCGGGCTTCGACCCCAAGATCACGTCGGCGATCGCGCCCTTCCTGCAGGCGGCGCCGCTCGCCACCACGCTGGCCTTCGTCTCGATGCTGCACTTCGCGAGCTTGTCGGTGATGCGCCGCGCGTCCACGCACGTGCCGCGACTGATCCTCCTGGCCGGCTTCGGGCTCGTGCTCTCGGGACCGCGCGTGGCGCTGCTCTTGCTCCCCGGCTGGTTCCTCGGACTGCTCTTCGCGCACCTCGCTTGCCGCGACAGTCCCGACAACGATCCGCAGCTCGGCGGACCGAGTCACCGTGCTGGCGACCCTGCGATCTTGCGCTCACCGTTCTGGCGCCCGGCACTGCACCTCGGCGTCGGGCTCGCGCTCGGCGCTTGGTTCGTCGACATGCCGCCGTCGTCCTTGGCCTTCTCGCGCACGGCGGCGTGGGGATTGTTGGCCGCGGTCGGCCCGGCCTGCCTGCTCTTCGTGCCCGGCGTGCGACACCTGAACGCCAGCCCCGGGCGCGAGGCCTACTTCTACGTGGGCATGCTCTTGCCCGTCGTCACGCTCGGTGTGTTGCTCAACTTCACCGGCGACGACGGCCACCTCGTGGCGCGCGTGCTCGCGCTGCTGCTCGCAGTGCCGGCCGCCAACGGTGCCATGAAGATGCTCGAGGTGCACGGCAACCGCGCGCGCCTCGCGCTGGGCCTGCTCGTGGTGCTCGCGCTGCCCGGGCCGCTCGCGCTCTTCGTGGACCGCGCCAGACTCGAACGCCCGCTCAGCGTGATCGCGCAAGGCAACCTACGACACGTGGACCAGGAACCGGCGCGCGCCGAAGCCCTGCGCATCGTGCGCGACAGCGCGCCACGCGACGCCGCCTTGCTCATCGACCACGCCAGCGGTGTCGACGACGCGCACCTCGAGCACCTCGCGGCGCGGCGTCCGTTGGTGGTCGACCCGAACAGCACCTTGAACAGTCGTCGCGCCGCGCTGCTGCGCGACCTGATCGCCGGCGACGGCATGGCGCTGCAGACCTTGCGTGGGTTGCGTGGTCTCGCCGCGCGTGAACTCTGGGCGGTGCACGACGGCACGTCCTGGCCCGGCTTCGAACCCGTGAACCGCGTGGGCGACGTGCGCATCGAGCGCGCCCGCGCGCCGCACGTGGTGCTCGTGACGGTGAGCGGCCTGCGCGCCGACCGCGTCGAGCCCGAGTGGATGCCGCAGCTGCGCGCCGCGGCCGAGCGCGGACTCGAGTTCGTGAACGCGATCACCCCCACCCCCGACACGCTGCCCGGTCTGGCCACGCTGCTCACCGGTCTCGACCCGGTGGACCACTCGCTGCGCACCGACCAGCGCACACTTTCTCCTGAGCTGCCGCACCTCGCGAGCACCTACGCCGAGCGTGGTTACCGCACGGCCGCGCTCGTGGCGCTGCCCGAAGACACCTCGCTGCTCAGCGCCTTCGAGATCGTCCACACGGATCCCGCGGTGCGCGCGCGCGAGCTGATCGACGTCGCGCTCGAGCAACTCGCCCAGGCCGACCCGCGCCCGCTCTTCATGTGGGTCCACTTGAGTGACCTCGAGCTGCCCTATGTGTTGCCCGAAGAGCTCAGCCGCGAGCTGCGTGACGAGCATGCCTTTCCGCGCGACGGCTTCGTGGAGAACGTGCCCTTCGCGAGCGCGAGCTTCCCGCCGGCGACTCAACAGACCTACGCAGGCGTGGAGCTCGACGTGGCCCGCGGCCTGCGTCACTACGACGCGCTCATCGGTCATCTCGACACGCAGCTCGCGCGCCTGATGATCTCGGTCAGCTCGCAAGATCTGCTCGTGCTCACCGCGCCGCACGGCACGAGCCTCGACGAACACGGCGCCTGGTTCGACCACGGGCGCGACCTCTACGAACCGTCGATCCACGTGCCGCTGTTGCTGCTCGGCGCGGGCATGCCGCGCGCCGAACGCGCAGAACTCACGGCCTTGCAAGACCTCTCGGGCCTGCTGCTCGAAGGACGCGTTACCCAGCGCGACCGCGTGTTGCTCGAGAGCCGCGAACGCCCCGGGCTGGGCGCCGGCCGCGCCTACCCGCCCGAACTCGACCCCGACAGTCGCGGCGCCGCGCGACGCATCTGGGGTGAGCGTCGCGCCGACGACAAGCTGATCCTCTCGCGCGACCCGTCGCACCCGCTGGGTCCGGGCGGCCTGCGTTTCGACCTCGGCAATGACCCCGACGAGCTGCGCGGCGCCCCCGCGGCGGCAAGCGATCTGCGCCGCATCGAGACCTGGATGCGGCGCGGGCAACCGCCGCAGCCGGGCGAGACGCGCGAACAAGGCTGAGGCGCGTCGCAAGCGCGCCGCGCGCGAGCAGAACTGAAGCGCTCGACACACAGCCAGCGAAGCCGATCCACTCCGACTCCGCGTCAGGCCGAGAAGCGACCGACCACGCGCAGACTCAGCGCGCCACCGCTCGCGCGCAGACTCAACCAGCGCCCGCGCTGCTCGAGATCCGCACCCTCGGCGGTGGCGGTCTCCAGCTCGAAGTCGGCGGGCAGCTGGTAGCGCAGGCGTCCGTGGACACCGCTCAGCGTCACGCGATCATCGAGCGCCACACTGCGCTCTTCGAAGCGGTAGCGGCGCTCGGTGGCGCTGCCTTCCCAGCGTGTGCCGTCGGGCAGCGCGAGCGCGCCGCGGTACACGACCTCGTCGCCTTCGTGCGTGCACGTGGTTTCGGTGTCGCAGTGCGCGGCGAACTCGGGCGACGCGTCGCCCCAGGTGCGCAGGACGGCGTGACGCAACAGGTAGAGCGGCGCGCCGAACCAGCGCCCCGCGCCGAACTCCACCCGCATGACGAAGAGACGGAAGCGCAGGTCGCCGCGCTCGGCCGAGAGCAGTCGCAACCAACGACGCAGTCGTCCCGGCGCCTTGGTCGGGCGCAACAGTGCGCTGCCGACGCGCGCGCGTTCGAAGCGCTGCAGCGGGACGAGCTCGCGCGGCGCCGGATCACTCACCACCAAAGACTGCAAGCTCCCACCGCCCACGTCGGGGCCGAAGAGGTTGCCGTGAGGTGCCTTGCTCCCGCGCAACACGGCGGTGTATCCGGGCCGCTCCACGTGCAGCAAGCCGCTCTGCGCGAGCTCGATCTGCAGGGGCTCGCGCGGCGCAGCGCGCAGCGGCACGTCGTGCAGGATGCGCGCGACCCAGGCGGCGTGACCCGACCAGAAGATGCGGCACTGGAAGTTCGTGCCGCGGCCGTGATGGCTCAGCACGCCACCGTCGAGCTTGGAGAGATGCGCGATCCACTCCTGCATCACGCGGCCGGCTTCGTTCTCGTAGAGCGGGCGCTCGAGCCGGCGCGCGCCCACGTGCAACGCGTAGGCGTCGAAGGGATGACTGGCGACCTCGTAGTCCGACTCCCAGTACCAAGCCTTGGCTTCGTTCTGGATCAGCTTGCGGCCCAGGCCGTCGCGGAAGGCCACGAGCGCGTCGAGCGAGGCGCGCAGACGCTCCTGGTGCCAGTCGCTCAGCGGCGCGTCGAGGAACTCGTGGATGGCGAGCACGAAGCCCGGCGTGCGCGAGTGGTAGAAGCCGCTGATGTCGGCCAGGCCGGGGTGCGTGCAGTGGTCGGTGTGCGCGGGGATGTAGGGCGCCACGCCGTCGGGCGCGAGTTCTTCGAGCGCGAGCTTGGCGCCGGCGAGCGCGTCGGCGGCCCAGTCGTCGCGGCCCAACAAGCGCGCGGCGCGGGCAGTGCCGGTGCCGGCCCACAAGCGCTGCGCCGTGATCGGACGTTCGCGCGCGGCGTGACGCAGGTAGCCCTCCACATGCTGCACGAGCGCGTCGGTGATGCGCGCGCGCTCGCTCTCGCTGAACAACTCGGGGACTTCTTCGAGCACGGTGGCGAGCACGTCGGCGCAGGCGCCGCCGTCGATGGCGTTGGTGGAGGCGTTGCGCGGGTCGACGCGTCCCGGCAAGAACACGGGCACCTTGCTGTCGGGGTCTTCACCGAGCATGTCCACCGTATGCAACACCACGCGCTTGGCGGCCTCGAGCGGCTCCTCTTCGCGCGAGTAGCGCCAGAGCATCAAGTGGATCAGCGCCGCGTACACGTTCTTGCCCGTGTGTTCCACGCGGTGACGCTTGCAGCGCAGCACGCCTTGCGCATCGGTGTTCGACTCGAAGAAGCGCGACAGGCCGCGCAGGATCCCGAGCCGCAACGACACGTGGTCGACGAGCTTCGTCTTGCCGGTGCCGGGTGCCGGCTGCAACGGACGCGTCACGCGCTCGCCTCCATCTCAGCGATCATGCGCGGCACGAGCACGGCCAGGTCGTGGTCGCGCAGCACGCGCGCGCGCAGCTCGGCGCGCAGGGCCACGGCTTCGTCGGCGGGCAGGGCGAGCAGCGCGCGCACGCGTTCGGCGAGTTGCTGCGGGTCGTCGCGATCGAACATGAGTTCGCCGCCGCGCACGTCGCCCAGGATCGGCTCGAAGGACTCGTTGCAAGTGAGCGGCAGCGCGCCGGCCGCCATGGCTTCGAGCACGACCTTGTCCACGCTGCCGGTGCGGCTCGTGTTGACGAGCAATTTCGCGCCGCGCATGAACTCGGCCACCTCCACATAGGGCACGGCGCCGAGCAGCTCGACGCGGCCGTCGAACTCAGCAGCGCGCGCGGCGAGACGATCGCGCCAGGGCGCATCGCGCTCGAGCAGGATGTCGCCGGCGATCTGCGTGCGCGGCATGGGGTCGACAAGGCTGAGCGCTTCGAGCAACTCGTCTTGCCCCTTGCTGGGCGCGAGCCGCCCCACCGCGAGCACGTCGACCGGGCGCACACCGGCTTGCGTGGCGAAGTGCTCGCCGTCGATGCCGTGCCCGGTGATCACGACCTTGCCCGCGGCCGAGTCGAGCCGGAAGGATTCGCGGCTCGCGCTGAAGGCCTTGCGGATCAGCGGCACCGACATCTTGAGCGCGCGGTCCACGCCCTTGTGCGTGTACCAGAGGTGGATCGGGATGCCGCGCAGCTTGGCGACGGGCGCCGCGTAGAGCACGAACTTGGGCACCATGTGACACCACAGCGCGTCGGGTTTCGGCTGCCGCGCGAGCTGGCGCCAGAGCGTGGCGAGCATGCCGGCCTTGCCCGCGCCGCGCTCCTTGCCGAGCGAGATCACGGTCACGTTGTCGGGCAGCTGCACCTCGCCCACGCGCTGAGCGTAGACCGTGAGCTGCTCGCAATGCTCGGCGAAGACCGCACACCAGGTGTGGAAGAAGCCGAGCACGGCGTCGCGACGGTCGAGGACTTGGGTCAGGATCGCGAGGTGCATGACCGGGCAGCATGACCCGGCGCGGCGATCGTCTCCAGTGCCGGCTCGCGGCTTGTCGGTCGGCGGGCGAGGCGACGGGCGAGCAGCGAGTCGTAGAGCGCGGCGAGTTGCGCGGCCACGGCGTCGGGGCTGTGGCCGACGAGCGGATCGGCAGCGCTGCCGGCGGCCAGCGCGTGACGCCGCGCATCGCCGCCCAACAACTCGTCGAGCGCAGCGGCCCAGGCAGGCATGTCGTCGGGCGGCAAGAGCAGGCCCGAGCGACCGTGCACCACGAGCTCGGGCAGCCCACCCACGGCGCTGGCGAGCACGGGCAGACCAGCGCTGCGCGCTTCGACCACGGCCTGCGGCAGGCCCTCCGAGCGACTGGGCAACACGAAGAGATCGAGCGCGCCGTAGACCGCGCCGAGCTGCTGCTGCGCGGGCAGGACGTGCACGCCGCGCAAGCTGGCTGCGCGCTCGCGGACGGCGTCGAGCTGTTCGCCCGCGCCGACGAGCACGAGCGCGCCGCGGGAGCTGCGCCGCGCGCTCCAGGCGTCGAGCAACGCGTCGACCCGCTTGATCGCGGTGTGACGTCCGACCCAACCGGCGAGCGGTTCGTCGTCGGGGAGGTTGAGCTGGCGACGCAAGCTGCGCCCCGCGCGCGCGTCGGCGGCGGTGCGCGTAGGATCGATGCCGGGCGGGATCACGTGGTACTGCTCGGCACGCCCCACACCGTGTTGCTGGAGCAACTCGTCGCGCACACGCGTGGCCACGGCGATCAAGGCGTCGCTGCGTCGCGCGAGCTGGCGCTCCACGCTGCGGAACATGCCGGAGGTCGCAGCGCCGAAGTAGCCCGCGAGCACGTGGCCGTGATAGGTGTGCACCAGAAGAGGTCGGTGAGCGCGACCGCGCAGCCCCACCGCGAGTCGCCCGAGCGTGCCGGCTTTGGCGGTGTGCGTGTGCACCAACTCGGGGCGTCGCTCGGCGATCAACGCGCGCAGACGTTGCAGCGCGCGCCAGTCGCGTGTGGGGTGCAACGCGCGGCCGAGCTCGGGCACGACCGTGACCGACACTCCCGCATCGCGCGCCTCGTGCGTGAGGTCGACCTCGCCCGGACCCACGCAGCCCGTGACCAGATGACTGCACCAACCGCGCGCGCGCAAGCCGGCTTCGATGCGCAACACGTGACGCGCAGGGCCGCCCAAGTTCATGCGCGCGATGACGCGCAGCACCTCAGGCACGGACGTAGCTCGCAACCGGCGCGGCGGGCGACGCGTCCTCGTGGGAGGTCGCACTGGCTGCTGCGGGCGCGGGTGCCGCGGCGGGCTTCAGCTCGTGCAGCACCTCGCGCAAGATCGTGTCGAGCTCACGCTGCGGCGCGAAAGGCAGCAGCGCCTGCAAGGCCTCCAGCTGCGGCGCACGGCGCGGCAAGTCTTCGCGTGGACGCGGCGAGGGTGCGCACACGATCCCGGCCCGCGAGCCAGCCAGCCTGAGCAAGCGCTCAGCGAGCTCGGCGATGCTCACGCGCGCGGGCGATCCGATCTCGAGCACCTGGCCCGCACGCGCTTCGGGCAGCGCGAGCAGCGCGAGCACGGTGTCGCAGAAGTCACGCACGTGCAGGAAGCCGCGCTGCTGACTGCCGTCGCCATGCAGGCGCAGGGGCTCGCCGGCCAGCGCGGCGCGCGCCAAGCTCGGCAACACCATGCCCGGCGCCGTCTGCCCAGGGCCGACCACGTTGAAGGGGCGCAGCACGGTGACGAGTTCGGCCTGCGCGTGCCCCAACAAACTGCGCTCGGCATCGAGCTTGGCCTGTGCATAGATCGCGCGCGGCCCGTGACGCGCCGCGTCGGTGACCTCGCTCGACGACAAGAACACGAGCGGCGTGCGCGAGGCGAGCGCCTGGTTCCACACGCGCGCCGTGCCTTCGCGGATCACGGAACCGGTGCGCTCGGGCTCGGCCAACACCGCGTCGACACCGACCACGCTGGCCATGTGCACGATCTGTTCGGCGTCGTGCGCGGCCTGCTCCACCACGGCCGGCGAACGCACGTCACCGATCACGCAACGCAAGCGCGGGTGCGCAGGCAGTGCGAGCGTGGACGGCGCCGAGAGATCGTCGAGCAAGGTCACGGCATGACCTTGCTGCAGCGCTGCCCGCGCGAGATGCGTGCCGAGGAAACCGGCGCCGCCTGTGATCAACAGGCGAGAGAGTGGTCGTTCGGGAGCGGCGTTCATCAGGACCGTGGGACGCGGGGAACTCAGCAACTCGTCCCGGCGAGCCTAACCAAACGACGCGAGCCCCGCCGAGCCTCCCCACCGATCGAAGCGATCAGGGAAAGCGCCCGACGGGGCTCGGTCTGCCAGCGAGAGCCGCAGCCCTCGCAGACAACTCAAAGCGGATCGGTGAGCCGAATCAGGCCACCATGTCCTTGAGACCCTTGAGCGGCGTGGCCTTGACGACCTTGCGGGCCGGCTTGGCCTTGAAGACCATCTCTTCGCCGGTGAAGGGGTTGATGCCCTTGCGCGCCTTGGTGGCGGGCTTTTTGACGACGCGGCACTTCACGAGACCGGCCACGGTGAAGACGCCCGGGCCGCGACGGCCGAGGTCCTTCTTCATCAGGGCGCTCATCTCGTCGAAGACGGCGACGACATCCTTGCGGGTCAGGCCGGTGTTCTCGGCGATGGTGCGCAGGATCTCACTCTTGGTGCGGGGCTTGTTCGCGTTCGCGGCGGCAGCTGCCATGGGATGTCCTCGAAAGGTTTGTTGAGAGGTGTTCGGTGGTTCGCGGTCGTAGAGATCGACCGTCAAAGCGCGACACTACCCGGCAGGCTGAGCGGGTTCAACGCGCGAAACCCTTGTTTTTCAGGGGATTCTGACAAGCTCGCGCGCGCGATCTCGCGGCGCTCAGCGTGACAACTGCGGCCGAGAGTTGGTGGGGGCGCCGGGGCTCGAACCCGGATGACCGTGATGGTCGAGGGATTTTAAGTCCCTTGCGTCTGCCTGTTCCGCCACGCCCCCGTGAACTCTCGGGTGCCGCCGAAGCGGTTCGGGTGAAGCGCACTGTGCAGCGCGCGCGGCCTCAGCCCGAAGCCTGTTTGGCGATCTCCTCGTCGCGCAGCTCCCGACGTAAGAGCTTCATCATGGCGCTCTTGGGGAGTTCGCTGCGGAACTCGACGGCCCGCGGGATCTTGTAGGCGGCGAGGTTCTCGCGGCTCCAGGCGATGAGTGCGTCGGCGGTGACCGACTGGCCTTCGACGAGCACCACGAAGGACTTCACGGTCTCACCGCGGCGCGGATCGGGCACGCCGATCGTGCAGGCTTCGGCCACGGCGGGGTGGTCGATGAGCACGCGGTCGATCTCGTCCGGGTAGATGTTGCAGCCGCTCGCGATGATCATGTCCTTCTTGCGCCCGACGATCTTGAAGTAGCCGTCGGCATCCATCGTGGCGAGGTCGCCGGTGAACAACCACCCGTCCTGGATCGCTTCGGCGGTTTCCTCGGGACGCTTCCAGTAGCCCTTCATCACCTGCGGGCCGCGGATCAGCAACTCCCCTTCTTCGCCGATCTCGAGCTCCTTGCTGGCGTCGTTCATGTCGACGATCTTGGAGTCGGTGTCAGAGATGGGCATGCCCACGGTGCCGACCTTGCGCTCCCCCACCATCGGATTCACGTGACTCGCGGGCGAGGTCTCGGTGAGGCCGTAGCCTTCGAAGATCACGCTGTCGGCGAGCTTCTCGAAGGTGCGCATCGTGTCTTCGGGCAGCGGCGCCGAACCGGAGAAGCAGCCCTTCACGCTGGTGAGATCCACGTTGCCGATCCCGGGCGTGGTGTTGATCGCGTGGAAGTGCGCGGGCACGCCGGGGAAGAGCGTGACGCGATGCTTGCTCAAGCTCTTGATCAGCAGCGGGATGTCGCGCGGGTTCGGCATCAACACGATGGTCGCGCCGAGGAACACCGGCAGGTTCATGCAGACCGTCATGCCAAAGATGTGGAAGTACGGGAGCGCCGCGAGAACGACCTCTTGCCCCGGCTGGAGCGCCTGCATCCACGCACGGCACTGCTGCATGTTCACGACCAGGTTGCGGTGCGTGAGCATGGCAGCCTTGCTCACGCCAGTCGTGCCGCCCGTGTACTGCAACACCGCCAGCTCTTCCACGCTCACGCTCACGGCGGGTGGATCGGCGGGCGTGTCGCGCAGCAGTTCCTTCATCGAGTGCAGCCCGTCGCCCTTGGGCATCGGCGCCCAGGCGGGTGGATTGAGCTTCTTGAGTTTGAGCGGCGCGAGCAAGTTGAGCGGGAACTTGAGTGCGTGCGGGATCGACGCGATCACGTAGTGCTTCACCGGAAGTTGATCGCGGATCGGCTTGAGGCTGCGCTCCCACAAGAAGTCACTCGTGACGGCGACCTCGATCTCCGCGTCGTTCCATTGGTGCACCAACTCGCGCGACACGTAGAGCGGGTTGGTCATCACCACCTGCGCACCCAGCGAGAGCGTGGCGTAGTAGGCCACCACCGTTTGCGGGATGTTCGGCAGGTGGATCGCGACCTTGCTGTCCTTCACCACGCCGAGCCGCGAGAGCGCGGTGGCGAAGCGCTTCACCTGATCGAGCAGCTGCGCGTAGGTCACCCGCGCGTTGAGGAAGATCAGCGCCGTGCGATCAGGCCACTGACGCGCTGCGCGCTCGAGGTTCTCCGCGACCGGGAACAGCTCGTAGTCGATGCTGGGCGGCACGCCTTCGTCGTACTGGGCGTGCCAACGGCGGGTGTCCATGTCGCTCTCTTAACGTGGCAAAACTTGCCCTCGACCCGAGTGCTGCGCTCGGTGAGGGTGCGGAAGACGAAGGCCTACGTGCGCCTCGAGAGGCTCAGCCCGCGCTGCCCTTCGGCCGCGTGACCGGCACCGAGAGACGCAGCGCCACGATGCTCAACTCGGAGAGGTTGCGACCATAGATCGAGTCGCGGATCTCGAGCGCCAAGGTCCAGGGCATCGACCACTCGCCGCGCTGGTACTCCTGGATCGCGTCGTACTCGGCGGTCACGTGGAGGTAACCGCGCTCCTCTGCGTCGCGTCCGGTGACGAGGAAGGCGTCGGTCGGCGTGCCCGTGGCGGAGATCTTGGAGTAGTCGGTGCTCGCCTCGTAGTGCCAGCTCAGCCCCGTGCCGAAGCTCAGCCCGCGCCACACGTTGTTGCTCACGTTGATGAAGGCTTCGGCGCCGAGGTGCGCGTCGCTGCGCACGTCGTCGATCACGGGGAAGGCCGAGGCCCCGCCGGTGCTCAGGTTCGCGAGGATCGCGGCGGAGTTGGCCGTGTTGGTGCGACCCGAGAAGTGGTACTGCGCCTGCACGCCGTAGTTGAGCTCGATCACGTCGCGGTCGTCGCCCGCGCCCCACTGCATCTGACCTTCGTAGCCAGCACGCAGATAAGGGGGACGGTTCATGCGCGCCAGCTCCACGAGCGCGAACTTCACGAGGTTCTCGCGGATGTTGACCGCGCCGCGGTACGTGGCACCGAACACGAAGGCTGCCTTGCGACGCGTGTCGTCGTCGAGGAACTCGTCCTCGTACCAGTACTTGCCTTCGACATCGAGGGTGAGCAGCTCGTCGTTGAGCGTGGCTTCGTCGACCACCGAACCGGAGGTCTGCACGAGGCCCTTCACCACGGCGAAGTCGGTGGTGTCGCGACCGTTGATGCTCGTCGTGACATTCGCGAAGCGCGCGATGACACCGAGCGTGAGGTCTTCGGAGGAGCCGTAGTGCGCGGCCAAGCTGTAGACCTCACCGCGCGTGCGCAGGTCGACGTTCGAGAAGTTGGTCGTGACGCCCGGCGGCGTGATGCCCCCCGTGCCCGCGAGCAGCGCGCCGAAGTAGAGCGGACCGAAGCCGGTCTGGATCAGCTTGGGCTGCTCCTTGCCGCTGTTGCTGTAACCGTCGTTGCCGGAGTCGATGCGCGCGTAACCGCCGCTGAGCACCCAAACGCCTTCAGGCAGGTGCTGCGCCGAAGCCTCCCAGCTCAGCGTCGCAAGAACACAGACCACGAGTACGCTCACGCGTCGATGCATCGCCACTCCCTTCAACTGGTCGCCTTGCGACCGAACTCGACTGGGACACCCAGGCGCCGCAGGCTCAGGCTCTCCCGAACCGACGCTGCCTCCTCTCACTGCTCTCTCTCCTGCACCGGGTGGCTCGCGCCGCGCCCAGTGGACTGCGGATGCAACCCTGGCCGCCGCCAGCGGCATCGATCAGATCGACGCCCGGTCTCATCGTGAACCAGCCTGCCACAGGCTCGGCAAGGCCTCCAGCGAATCCGCGCGCGGCAAGCGCCCCATGCGCAGGCTGCGAGCGTCGCATCCGTCGCGATCGAGTCCGCGTGAGACGCAAGTTGCGCGGCACGCCACGCCGACAAGGCTTGGGATAGGCTCTGCGCTCGGTGTCTCGCGCGCCTGTCCCCTCTCTACCCCCGCAGCGCTGCGCTCCCGGGAGTGCTGCCGGAGCTCGCTCCATGACCGCCGATCAGACCTCCTCCATGTCCTGCCCCGCTGGGGTCGAGATCCTCGCGCCGCTCGGTCCGCGCTACGAGGAGATCCTCAGTCCGCAGGCTCTCAGCTTCGTCGCGGCGATCCACCGGCAGTTCGACGGGCGTCGCCAAGAGCTGCTCAAAGCGCGCAAGCTGCGCCAGGATCGACTCGACGCCGGCGAGCGCCCGGACTTCCTGTTGAGCACGCAGTCCGTGCGCGAAGGCCACTGGAAAGTGGCGCCGCTGCCCGCCGACCTGCTCGACCGTCGCGTGGAGATCACCGGCCCCGTCGACCGGAAAATGGTGATCAACGCGCTCAACTCCGGCGCCCACGTGTTCATGGCGGATTGCGAAGACAGCAACGCGCCCACTTGGTCGAACACGATCGAAGGCCAGATCAACCTGGCCGACGCCGTGCGTCGCACGATCTCCTTCGACGACCCGCGCTCGGGCAAGCACTACGAACTCGCGGAGAAGACCGCGGTGCTGCTGGTGCGCCCGCGCGGCTGGCACCTGCCCGAAAAGCACGTGCTCATCGACGGCGCCCCGATCTCCGGTGGCCTGTTCGACTTCGGCCTCTACATGTTCCACAACGCCCAGGCCGCGCTCGACCGCGGCACCGGCCCGTACTTCTACCTCCCCAAGCTCGAGAGCCACCTCGAAGCGCGCCTGTGGAACGACGTGTTCTGCTTCGCGCAGGACGAACTCGGCATCCCGCGCGGCACGATCAAAGCCACGGTGCTCATCGAGACCGTGCTGGCCGCCTTCGAGATGGACGAGATCCTCTACGAGCTGCGCGAACACAGCGCCGGCCTCAACTGCGGTCGCTGGGATTACATCTTCTCTGTGATCAAGCGCTTCTGCCGCGACCCGCGCTTCGTGCTGCCCGACCGCGGTCTCGTCGGCATGACGCAACACTTCCTGCGCAGTTACTCGCTGCTGCTCATCCAGACCTGTCACAAGCGCGGCGTTCACGCCATGGGCGGCATGGCCGCACAGATCCCGATCAAGGGTGACGACGCCGCGAACGAGGCCGCGCTCGACAAGGTGCGCGCCGACAAGCTGCGCGAAGTGCAAGACGGCCACGACGGCACCTGGGTCGCGCACCCCGGCCTGGTGCCCATCGCGCGCGCGATCTTCGACGAACACATGCCCACGCCGAACCAGATCCACGTCGCGCGGGAAGACGTCTCGATCAACGCCGACGACCTGCTGCAGATGCCCAGCGGCCCGATCACCGAAGCCGGCCTGCGCGAGAACGTGTCCGTGGGCGTGCAGTACCTCGAAGCCTGGCTGCGCGGCAACGGCTGCGTCCCGATCAACAACTTGATGGAGGACGCCGCCACCGCCGAGATCAGCCGCACCCAGATCTGGCAGTGGATCCGCCACGGCGCCAGCCTCGACGACGGCCGCCGCATCGACGCCGACTTCGTGCGCGGCGTGCTGGCCGAGGAGCTGACCAAGCTGCGCGACCGTTTCGGCGAGGAAACCTGGTCCCAGAGCCGTTTCGACGAGGCCGCGTCGATCTTCGAGGAGCTCTCCACCGACACCACCTGCGGCGAGTTCCTCACGCTGCCCGCCTACGACCGGATCCTGAGCCTCACGCCAAGCTGAGCGCCCCTGAATGCTGCCCTCATCCGGCCCCGACACCGTTTGAGAGGGCGATCGGCCCACGCGTCCTCCCACGCCTGGGCACTCCCGAAACGCGCGCCTCCGGCCGCTCCTTTCTCACAGCCCCTCAACCCCGAGATAGGCTGTGGCCGAAAGGGAATCTTCGTTCCCTCTTTCGTTCGCCACCCGGGCAGGTCGAGAACGCTGAGTCCTGTTGAGCCTCTGGCCGCAGGGACAGAGCGGTCCACGCGCTTGTCCGTCTCTCCCAGACACCACGAGACAGCACCATGAGCCAGGACCCCCGCCAAGACCCGAACCGCCTGGCCAGCAACGGCAACGGTCACGATCCACAGGCCCATCGCTTCGCTGGCATCCGTCGTGACTACGGCCCCGAAGAGGTCGAGCGCCTCGCCGGCTCGATGCCGATCCAGTACACGCTCGCCGACCATGGCGCGCGCAAGCTCTGGAACTACCTGCACAACGAGCCCTTCATCAACGCGCTCGGCGCACTCACGGGCAACATGGCGATGCAGCAGGTGCGCGCCGGCCTCAAGGCGATCTACCTGAGCGGCTGGCAGGTCGCAGCCGACGCCAACAACGCCGGCCAGATGTACCCCGACCAGAGCCTCTACCCGGCCAGCTCGGTGCCCGATGTGGTGCGCAAGATCAACAAGACGCTGCAACGCGCCGACCAGATCCAGCACATGGAAGAGACCGGCGACATCGACTGGTTCCAGCCGATCGTGGCCGACGCCGAAGCCGGCTTCGGCGGTCCGCTGAACGCCTTCGAGCTCATGAAGGGCATGATCGAGGCGGGCGCCGCCGGCGTGCACTTCGAAGACCAACTCGCGAGCGAAAAGAAGTGCGGCCACCTCGGCGGCAAGGTGCTCGTGCCCAGCAAGACCTTCGTGCGCACGCTCAACGCCGCACGTCTCGCCGCTGATGTCTGCGACGTGCCCACCGTGCTCATCGCGCGCACCGACGCGTTCTCGGCCAAGCTGCTCACCGCCGACATCGACGAGCGCGACACGCCCTTCATCGACAAGGCCGCAGGCCGCACGCCCGAAGGCTTCTTCCGCCTGAAGGAAGAGGCCGGCCTCGACTGCGCCATCGCCCGCGGCCTCAACTACGCGCCCTACGCCGACCTGCTCTGGTGCGAGACGAGCACGCCCTGCCTCGACGACGCCAAGAAGTTCGCGGAGAGCATCCGCGCCGAGCACCCGGGCAAGCTGCTGGCCTACAACTGCAGCCCGTCCTTCAACTGGAAGGCCAAGCTGGACGACGTGACCATCGCCAAGTTCCAGCGTGAGCTCGGCGCCATGGGCTACAAGTTCCAGTTCGTCACGCTGGCCGGCTTCCACGCGCTCAACCACTCGATGTTCGAGCTCGCGAGCGCCTACAAGGACGAGGGCATGGCCGCCTACTCGCGCCTGCAACAGGCCGAGTTCGGCAGCGAGCCCGACGGCTACACCGCCACCAAGCACCAACGTGAAGTCGGCACCGGCTACTTCGACGCGGTGAGCAACGCGGTGTCCGGCGGCACCTCGAGCACGACCGCGCTCGCCGGCTCCACCGAGACGCAACAGTTCAAGTGAGCCGCGCGCTCACGCCGCACTGAGCGAGACTTTCTCCCTGCGCTCAACCCCGACCGGGCCCCGGTCTCTCGCGAGAGAGGCCGGGGCCCGCGTCGTTGGGGGCGGTGAGTCCGACCTGCGTGCCGCACGTGCGCCCCTCCGCGTGTGCCCAGCTGCGCGTGCGCCCGACCCTGCGTCGCTTAGAACTGCAGCGTGCGCGGGTTCGAGACGGCCTGCGTGCCATCGGCCGCGGTGCCCATGGCTTGCAGCACGACCTTCGCGCCGGTGAGTGAAGCCGGAGGCTGACCCCACTGCCTGGCAGCCCCCTGAGCGTGCTCGCCGTGAGCGCTCCGCAGCGGAGCACGCGTCGTTGTCGTCGACATCGCAGCGGCAGCGGCAGCGGCAGCCGGAGCCGGAGCCGGAGCCGGAGCCGGTGAAGTCGACTGTTCGCCGGTGTCCGCCCGAGACGGTCTGACGTCAGTGGCTGGCCGCGCCGCTCAAGGCACTGTCGTGAACAGCGCGCCCGTGGCCGACCAACCTGCGATGGCGCCCTGGTCGAGGGACCAGGCTTGCACGCACATGGTTGCGCCCGAGGGCAGCGGGGTCGCACCGAGGTCGTAGGCGAAGGCCATGGCGCCGCCGGCGTCGAGTTGCGCGTACACGATGTTGGTGATCGGCCAGGGCACGAGCGTGCCTTGCTTGGCGGCTTGGTAGCCGGCGTCGGCGCCGAAGATCAGCAGCGTGGGTGCGAAGGGCGCGGCGTGGTCGATCAGCATCGCACCGGTGTCGCCGGGCAGCAGGCCACCGTCGACGCTCAGCGCGGGCAGGCCGGCGCTGCCAGCCAGGCCGAAGCCGAGTTCGAACCACTCGGCGCTCTGCGTGGGCAAGCCCAGCTCGAGGCGCGCGACGAAGATGTCGCCGAGCAGGCCGGCCACGCCGTCGAAGTTCGTGTCGTAGGCGCCGCTGGTCACGGGGAAGGCGGGCGAGCTGGTCCAGCCCGCGAGGATCACGTCGCCATCGGGGCACAAGCCCATGCCGGCCGCCTTGTCGGTCTGCGCCGCGCCGAGTTGCGACACGTGCACGAAGGCGTTGGTGTCGGGATCGATGCGCGCGACGAAGGCGTCGGTGCCGCCGCCGGCAGACTGCAGCGCGTCAGAGGTGAGCGGCAGGTTGTTCGACTTGGTCCAGCCGGCGAGCAACACGCTGCCGGTGGCTTCGAGTTGCAGCGCCACGGGGAAGTCGTCGGCGGAACCACCGAGGTAGGTCGAGAAGTCGACGTTGCTCAGCGTGGCGTCGAAGCGCGCGAGGTACACGTCGCCGTAGAAGGCACCGCCCGCGCTGGCGGCTTGCGGCGCGCCGAGCGTGGTCGGGAAGTCGTTGCTCAGCGAGGTGCCGGTGATCAGCACGCGGCCGTCGTCGGCTGCCACGATGTCGAGTGCGTTCTCGTCTTGCGCGCCACCGAGCAAGCTGGCCGCGTCGAGTTCACCGTTCTGTGCGTCGAAGCGCGCGACCCAGGCGTCACTCGTGCCACCGCGCGCACTCTGCGCGGCGCCGGGCGTGGTCGGGAAGTCCACCGACGAGGTCCAACCCGCGGCGAGCAGATCGCCCTCGGGGTCGATGGCGAGCGCGTTCACGAGCTCGTCGCCGCTGGCGCCGAGGTAGCGCCCCCACACGAGTCCGCCGCCGGGCGCGAAGGCTGCGAGGAAGGCGTCGCCCACGTCGTTGCCGCCGCCGGCGAAGCTGTCGTCGGGTGAGTTCTGACCGAGGTCGAGATCGCTGCTCAGGCTCAGGCCGCCCACGAAGAGCGTGCCGTCGTCGTCCACCGCGACGGCGCGCGCCATGTCGTCCTCGCTGCCACCGAAGAAGCTGCTGAGCAAGAGTTCGCTGCCGTCGGAGGAGAGCCGCGCCACGAAGGCGTCCGACGCGAAGAGGCCGTTGCCGCCGCCGAAGCTGCTGTCGTGCGCGCCGGGAGTGATCGGGAAGTTGGCCGACGCGGTCCAGCCCGCGAGCACCGTGCCGCTGGCGCCGTCGGAGGCGGCGGAGAGCACTTCGTCGTCGAACGAACCGCCCAAGAACGTGGAGAAGACGAGGGCATCGCCTTCGGCTGAGAGCCGCGTGACGACCGCGTCGCGACCGCCGTTGAGCGTGGGATCGTAGGCGCCGACCGTGGCCGGGTAGCCGCTCGGGAGCGTGGCGCCGACAACGGTGACGCCGGCGCCGCCCTGCACGATCAGGTCTTCGGCAAAGTCCACGTTGCCGCCGCCCACGAAGCTCGCCCAGCGCAACTCCGGGTCGACGAGCAAAGGGCGACCCGCGTGGCGCGTCTCCGCGACGAAGCGGAAGCTGTCCTCGCCGAGCACTTGCGCGCGACACAGCACGGGCGCTTGCGAACCGTCGGCCATGAGACTCCAGGCCACCGGCGGCGACTGGTGCAGCACGCCCAGTTCGGTGTGCAAGAGCAAACCGCCGTCCTGCGCGGCTTCGAGGCGTTCCACTCCTTCGATGGCGAAGTGCACTTCGCTCAGCTCGGCTTCGGGCGCGAGCAGCAGGTCGTACTCGAACACGCCCGCGGACGAGCGCGCCACGAGGTCCACGCCGGGGCGCAGCTCGGGCCAGCGCCACTGGGCGTAGGCGGGCACGTCGCGCACCCAGGCGCTCGGATCGTCGCCGAGCAACCAGTGCCGACGACCGCTGCGGCGTCCTTCGGCGTGACCGGTCACCTCGGGCCGCGCGTCGAGCACGCGCAGACGCAGGGCGTGCGCGCTGCGCGCTCCCTCCTCATCGGCCCCGAAGACGCTCACGGTCCAGCCCGCGTCCTCCAGCCAAAGCTGCATGCCGGGGCCCTCCATGCGGGCCTGCACGGCCTCGGGCCACTGCCCGCGATTGGGCACGACGTCGAGGTTGGAATCCTGCGCCCGCAGAGTCAGCGGGCACAGAGCCAAGACCAGGTGGATCATCAAGAAGGTGCGCATGAGAGCCTTTATCGGCAGCAGCCCATGTCTGACGTGAGGCCCGCCGAAAGCGCCACGAAAGCGGCTTCTCGCGCTGCCCAAGGAGGGCCGCGCTGGGCGCCCGTTCGAGAGCCCACGATGTCCGGCCAGACAGCAAGCCTCCGGCGGGCGCCCAGCCATTCCCTCCCCGACGGGCAGCCTCGCCAAGCTGCGGCCCTGAGGCCGCGATTCCGGCCTCCGCCCCCGTAGACTGCAGCCCATGGCCGAATCCGAGCTCCGCGTCGCCCCTGGCGCCCCCACCACTGTTTTGCGCGCCTGCGGCACCTGCGGCCTGGTTCAGCGCGCGCCGGCCGTGGGAGCCGAGCTGCAGCTGCGCTGCGCGCGTTGCTCGCGACCTCTCGACCGCGCGGGGAATCGCCGCCGCCGCCAGGACCGCGCCCGGGCGCTGGCCTTCTCAGCGCTGCTGCTGCTGCCCGTGGCCCTGTGCCTGCCGCTCCTGCGCGTGGAGCGCTTCGGCCGCGTGCACGAGACGAGCCTGCTCGAGGGCACTGCGCACCTGCTGCGCGAAGGACCGCTCGCGGTCGGCCTGGTCGTCGCGCTGTGCTCGCTCGTATTGCCCACGGTGAAGCTGCTCGTGATCGTGTTGCTCGCGCACGACAGCGCGCGCGTGTCGCCCGCCCTGCGCGCACGCCTGCACCACCTGGTGGAACTCACCGGGCGCTGGGGCCTGCTCGACGTGTTGCTCGTGGCGGTGCTCGTCGCGAGTCTCAAGCTCGAAGGCCTCGTGGAGTTGACGGCCGGCCCCGGCGCGCTCGCCTTCTTGATCACCGTGATGCTCAGCTTGGGCGCCTCGGCTTGCTTCGATCCTCGCGATCTCTGGGACACCCGTTCATGACCGTCGCCGACTCGCAGGCCCCCGCCGCCCACGACGCTCCGCTCGCGAGCACGCATCCCACGCCGCCGCGCTCCCGCTTGTGGATCGTGCCGTTGATCGTGGCCGCCTTGGCGGCCGTGCTCGCTTGGCAAGCCTGGGGACGCGCTGGGCCGAGCCTCACCGTGATCGTGGAAGACGGCCACGGCCTCGGCCCCGGCGACGTGGTCAAGCACCGCGGCGTGGTCGTGGGTGAGATCCTCGGCAGCCAACTCGACAGCGACGCCCAGAGCGTGCGCCTCGAGGTGCGTCTCGCGCCCGAAGCCGAAGAGCTCGCGCGCCAAGGTTCGCGCTTCTGGATCGAACATCCGCGGCTCGAGCTCGACGGCCTGCGCGGCCTCGACACGCTGCTCGGCGGCGCGTACCTCGCCGTGCAACCCGGCGCCGGCCCCGCCATGCGCAGCTTCGTGGGCCTGAGCGAGGCGCCGCTCGACGAAGCGCGTCAACCCGGCGTGGACATCACGCTGGAAGCCGAACGCCGCGGCTCGCTGCGCGCCGGCTCGCCCGTGACCTACCGACGCATCACCGTGGGCCGCGTGCTCTCGGTGGGCCTCGCGAGCGATGGTCGTCGCGTGGAAGCCACGGCGCGCGTGCTGCAACCCTTCGCGGAACTCGTGCGCGAGAACACGCGCTTCTGGGACACGAGCGGCGTGCAGTTCGAACTCGGCATCAGCGGCATGGACTTGAAGCTCGACACGCTCGAGTCGTTGTTGCGCGGCGGCGTGGCGTTGGCCACACCGCCCGAGGGTGGCGACATCGCGCGCACAGGTCAGCGCTTCGAGTTGCACGCGTCGCCCAAGCAATCCTGGCTCGACTGGCAACCCAACGTGGCGCTCGGATCGATGTTGCTGCCGCCGGGCACACCGCGCCCCCAACCGTTGCGTGCGCGCCTCGTGTGGACCGAAGGCCTGTTGTGGAGCGGCACCGAGTCGCGCGAAGCGTGGGTGTTGCCCGTGGTTGGCGGCGCGCTCGTGCCCGCCACGATGTTGCAGCCCGGCAAGCGCGCCGACGAAGACAGCGCGCACCTCGAGTTGCTCGGCGACGAGTACGCGCTCTCCGACCTGCTAGGCGAGCGCGACGTGTCGAGCGCCGACGGCCTCGAGTACATCGAGCTGCCCGGCGTCACCCTTCCGAACGTGTGGCCGCGAGCGCGTCAACGCGCGCCGAGCAAACCCGAAGACTGTCTCGTGCTCGGCGAACCGGGCCACGCGCCGCTCGTGCTCGCCGCCGCGCGCCTCGTCCCCGACGACGAAGGCTGGTGGCTCGACCCAGGGCTGCTGCCGCCAGAGCGCATGCACGGCGCGCCGGTGCTCGCGCGCCGCGACGGCAAGCTGATCGGGCTCCTGTTCGTGGATGAGGAGCGCGCGCGGCTGGTGCCATTGCGGGTCGCAGTGCCGTAGAGAGCATGCGCGCGCTTCGTCGATCTTTCGCGTTCAGCGCAGAGGTCGCCCCCGACGACCAACGTCGACGAACCTCTCGATCCCTAGGAAGCGCCCATGGCCACGCTTTGCCTGCCGACCGTCTTGCTGAGTTTCCTCATGCTTCTCCCGCAGACGGAACGGCTGGCCGTCAGGTCCAGGATCCCGGCCGCAGTTGCGCTTGGCGCCAGCGATCTCGCGACACGTGACCGACTCCTGTTCGGCCCGAGCTTCCTGCCCTTCGACAGCGGGGTCAACGAGACGGTCCTGGCCGACTTCGACGGCGATGGCCAGCTCGACCAAGCCATCACGAGCTCCTCCGATCACACGGTCTCGGTGCGCCTCGGCGACGGCACCGGGAGCTTCGGCCCCCCCATCGCGCACGCCGTGGGCATCAACCCGCTGGGACCGGCAACCGGAGACCTGAACGGCGACGGACACGCCGACCTTGTCGTGGCAAACAACGGCTCCGACGACCTCTCCGTGCTGATGGGCACAGGCGCGGGACGCTTCGCGCCCGCGGTCTCCTATCCCGTGGAAACCCAACCGCTGAGCTTCGTGCTCGCCGACATCGACACCGACGGTGATCTCGACATCGTCTGCATGCCGTACCTGGGCGCCGAGCTCGTGCGCTGGTTCAACCGAGGCGACGGCACCTTCTCTTCGGCCCTCGGCCCAACGCTCGGCCTCGGGGCACACCGTATGGCCGCCGGCGACTTCAACGGCGATGGGAACATCGATCTCGCCATTGGCGGCACGGCGTTCGAGAAGACAATCGTGTTGAGCGGAAACGGCAACGGCGAGTTCGGGCGCCTCCAGGTTCTCCCGTTGCTTGCGTCCGACCTGCGCTTCGCGGTCCTGGGCCCAGGGCCCGAAGCCGACTTGTTCGCGGCGACCGGCACCGCGCTGCTCCGCCTGCGCGCACTTCCGAACGGAACACTCACTGTGGTGAGCGAGTTGCCGACATCGTTCTCCGCTCAATACACTCGAGTCATCGCCGATGACTTCAACGCAGACGGCGCCCTGGATGTCGGTCTGCTCAGTCGTTCCGCCAACAAGTTCTGCACGCTCCTCGGCGACGGCAACGGAACGCTCTCGCGGCCCGCGTGTTCCCTGGCAGGCGGTATCGAGATCACCTCCGGCGATCTCAACGGCGACGGAGTGCCGGATTTGGTCTCAGCACTTCTGAGCGGACACAGCGTCGCGCTTGGCAAGGGCGACGGCCATCTGCGCACGGGCGTGAGCGTCCCGGGCACTGGCGGAGGTCCCTACCTCCCGCTCGCCGACGTGGATCGCGACGGCCTGCTTGATGTGGTCTCGCGAGACATCGACGACGCCGCGTTCCAGGTGCTCTATGGCACTCCCAGCGGCGGCTTCGAGCTGGGCATCGATGCGCCCGTCGCGCCCTTCGCCCCAACCAGCTTCCCGTCGCTGACCGCCGATTTCGACCTCGACAGCCAGCTCGACATGGTGCTCATCACTGGAGGCGCGATCCGCGTGCACCGCAACCTTGGCGAACGCACCTTCGGCCCGGCCACGCACTACTTAGTTGGCGGCTCCCCTTGGGCCTGTGCTGCAGGCGACGTGGACAGCGACGGCCTCCCCGATCTGCTCGTGGCGCTCAAGCACGAGGACTCCCTGGGCCTGCTTCGCGGGCGCGGCGACGGCAGCTTCTCCGCAGCCACGACCTTCTTTGGTGGCGATGGCCCCGTCGACCTCACTCTCGCGGACTTCAACGCTGACACGATCCTGGACCTCGCCGTGGTCAATGAGCAGTCCAACAGAGTCACGGTGTGGCGCGGCACCGGTAGCGGCGCGTTCTTCGCCGGGCAGCCCTACCCCGTCGCCGAGTGGCCTCAGTCGATCCGAGCGCAAGATCTCGACGGCGACGGTCGCCTCGAACTCATCGTGACCAGCAAGATCGAAAGCGCAGTCACGATCCTGCACGGCGAAGCGGCAGGCCTGTTCTCGATCGCTGAGAGTTACCCCGCCGCCGCGCCTCGTGCAGACAGTTCGGAGCTCGCCGACTTCGATCAGGATGGAACGCTCGACCTCATCACGCTGGCTGGCCAGTCGTCGAGCGACACGGCTGTCTTCTCGCTGCGGCTTGGACTCGGTGACGGCACATTCGGCCCGATGATCTCGATCGCTGCGGGGAACACCGCCGGGCTGTTCGCAGTGGGCGATGTCACGCACGACGGTCGCCCGGATCTGCTCCTGCCGAGCCAGGATGGTGTCACGATCCTGCGCAACCGCCCCTGAGCATGGCCCAGTCAGGACACCAGGAGGTGGCGAACGAACTCAGGCCGACTGCGTTGTCCTAAGTCGGCGACGCTGCCCCGAGCGCCGCCCGCACGACCCCGAACCGAGAACGCTCCTGATGATGCTCCGCGCCGCGCTGATCCTGTCGCTGACCACTTTCTCGCTCACCGCACAGGACTCCGCGCGAAACGCTGCGGGCCCCGCGAGAGCGACGCACAACTCTCGGGGCGTCTCACCGACCTCGACTCGCCAGGACGCGAGTCTTGCGCTCGAACGCGACCGACTTCTGTTTGGCGGTGCGATCACCCCCATCGAGGGCGGGCTGTTGCGGTCACTGCTCGACGACCTCGATGGCGACCTGCACCTCGACATCGTGCTCACCGATGTGTGGAACAGCGCGCTGTGGATCACCCCTGGTCTCGGGAACGGCGACTTCGGAACTCCGCGCTCCATGCCGGTCGGAGCGCTCCCGACGGCGCTCGTGAGCGGCGACCTGAACCAGGACGGTCACACCGACCTGCTCGTCACGAACCGCATCTCCGATGATCTCCACGTGCTGCTCGGTCGAGGCGACGGGCGCTTCGCCGACGCCGTCATCTACACGCTTCCGGCCGATCCCTTGGACATTGCGCTCGGCGACGTGGACCTCGACGGCGACCTCGATGTCGTCGTGGCGGCAGCGCAAGTCGACACACTCGTCGTCTGGCTCAACCGAGGCGACGGCTCGCTGCAGAGCGCTCCCGGTCCCGTCGTCGGCTTTGGCGTGAACGGGATCGACCTCGGCGACTACGACGGCGACGGACGACTCGACGTCGGAGCCGTCTCGTCCGACTTCAAGCGCTCGATCTTTCTTCGCGGCGATGGCAAGGGCAGCTTCGTGCGGCCTCAACTCTTCGAGTTCGGCGCGTTCGACGTGCGCTTCGCACCACTCTCGGGAAGCGGCACGCTCGAGGCCGTGCTCTCCACGGGCGTCGCATTGCTAGTACTCCACGGTCAGCCCGACGGAACGCTGAAGATCGGGCGATCCGTCGAGGCCAGCAACGGCGCGTTCCTCCCGCTGGTCGTCGATCTCGACTCGAATGGCACGCTCGACCTCCTCAGCCTCGACGTCGGGAAAGCACGCGTCGAGGCGTGGCTCGGAACGGGGGGCGCGAGCTTCAGGGCTGGCCCGACATCGTCCGTGCTCGATGGGGAAACCGCAGCCGTTGGCGACCTCGACCACGACGGCCGACCCGACGTCGTGGTGGGAAGCTACGCCGACGGCATCTCCGTCGCGCTGGGTGCGGACGACGGAACGCTGCGCACCGGCGACGTGATCGACATCCCCGACCAAATCAACACGGGCGGTGTGGTCGCCGCCGCCGACCTCGACCGCGACGGGTTCCTCGACCTCGTCAAGGGAGGCTCGTTCGGAGGGGACCTCTGGTTGATGTTCGGGGCCGAGGGCGCGAGCTTCGGGGCGCCGATCCGTCTCGACTCGGCACCGGGTGTCAGGACCATCCTGACCGAAGACCTGGATCACGATGGCGACCTCGACCTCATCGCGGCGGTCGTCGGCGACCGCGTGCTCGTCTCGCGCAACGAGGGTAAGCGCAGGTTCCAGCCCGCGCTGGCGTACGTGGTCGACGACTCGCCAACCGACGTGGCGGCGGGAGACCTCGATGGCGACGGAATCCTCGACCTCGTGACCTCGAACGACGGCAGCGACTCCGTGTCGATCCTCCGCGGCCGCGGCGATGCGACGTTCTTCGAGGCCACGTCCCACCCCGCAGGGAGTCGGCCGATGGCTGTCGAGCTCTGCGACTTCAACGCCGACGGGATTCTCGATCTCGCGGTCGTGAACTGGGACACGGACACGGTGACCGTGCAACGAGGCACGGGGTCGGGCTCCTTCTTCGCCGCCAAGCAGTACGCCGTGGGTCACCACCCCGAGGATCTCGATGTCGCGGACCTCGACGAAGACGGGCGGTCCGACCTCGTCGTCACGACCACGGGCGCGGGCGATCTCACGCTGCTGCGCGGGGAAGCGGGCGGCGCCTTCTCAGCGTGGCAGACCCTCGCGTCGGAGCTCGTGATCGCCTACGACTCGCTACTCACCGACGTCGACCTCGACGGGCACGTTGATCTTGTCGCGCTCCCCGGCAACAGCGACAACTTCACGTTACGACTCGGCCGCGGTGACGGTTCGTTCCAAACGGAGTTGGGGTTCGCAGGCGGGTTCCCGGGAAGCGGCGCGGCTGCGGGAGACGTGAATGGCGACGCCCGCCCCGAGCTCATCTTGCCGCGCCCGTCGGGGTTCACGGTCCTTCGCAACCGTCCCTGACCAGCCGCTCTCCCAACCACCCCATGCGCTCCTCCAACGTGGTGAGCGCCGGCAACTCGAGCAGTTGCCCCGGCTTGCCGTGTTCGCGCGCGAGCTTCTCGACCAAGCTCTGGAACAGATACTGCAGCCACGGTTGCGTGGAGCGCACGCCATCGTCGACCAACGGGAGCACGCCCCAGGGCAGCACGATCACGCGGTCGTAGCTGCGTTGGCGCTCGAGCACGCGCGGGAGGAAGCGCGCGGTGCGGTCGGTGTCGTGGTGGAAGCCGTAGTGGATCCAGAAGGCGGCGAAGTCGGCGGCGGAGCGATCGGACACGAAGCCGTCGGTGGCGGCGGCCTCGGCGTCGCACTGTTCTTCGTCGAGCTCGAGCAGCAGGTCGCGCAGCGCGTCGAGATCGAGAGTGTGCAGGTTGAGGCCGCGCTCCAGGCGTGTGCGCATGCCTTCTTCGAGGAAGGGCACGCCGAGTTGTTTGGCGAGCGCGCGACCGAGTGTGGTCTTACCGGTGCCGGCGGAACCGCTGAGCGCCACGCGTGGCGTGCTCGGCAAGCGCGGCGCGGCGCCTTCCGCAGCGAGCGCCCACGGACGTTCGCCCAGCGCGTTGAGCACCGCGCCGGCTTCGGCCAGCAACAACTCGGTGTGACTCGCGGCGGGCGGCGCGAAACGCAGACACTCGTCGAGCGGCAGACCCAGCGCCGTGCCGAGCAACACGCGGATGACGCCGATGTGCGTGACCGCCACGACCCGCCCCGCCGACGACTGCGTGACCTCGCGCACCCAGTAGCGACGCAAGCGTTCGGCGGCCTGCGCCAGCGACTCGCCCTCGGGCGGCTGCGCGTGCAAGTAGTCGTCCCAATAGGCGGTCACGCCGGCGGGATCTTCGGCCGTGATCTGCGCCCAGGTGCGTCCTTCCCAGCTGCCCATGTGTTGCTCGCGCAACTCGGCGCTGCGTTCGAGCGGAACGTTCCACGCGGCCGACAACTGCAATCCCAACTCGGCGCAGCGCGACAAGTCGGAACACAGCAAGCGCTCAGGACGCGGCAGTTGCGCCACGCACCAGTTCACGAGGCGCGCGTGTTGCCGGCGCCCCATGTCGGAGAGCGGCACGTCGAGGTGCCCGCGCACGGGGCGTTCGCTGAAGTGCTCGACCTCACCGTGACGCAGCAAGTGCACGTGCTGCACGTGTTCGGACGGCATGATGCCGCGTGTGCGCGCGTCGAAGTCGCCACCGACGGCTTGGCCGCTGCTCATGCGTCGGGTTCCGCGTCGGGTGCGCGCGCTTCGGCGCCGTCACGGTGCAACCACGGCAGCACGTAGACGCGACCGTCGGGCATGGCGCCGTAGTGCAAGTGTTCGCCGTAGACTGGCGCGAGCACTTCGGGGCGCAGCACCTCGGCGGGCGTGCCGGCGGCGCACACGCGGCCGCCGTCGAGCAGCAACACGCGATCGGCGAACTGTCCCGCCAGCGCCAGGTCGTGCGTGACGACCAACACGCCACGCCCACCGCGCGCCAACTCGGCGAGACGACTCAGCGTGTGCAGCTGGTGCACGGGGTCGAGCGCGTTGGTGGGTTCGTCCACGAGCAAGACCTGCGCGGCGCCGGCGAGTGCGCGCGCGAGCAAGGCGCGTTGACGCTGGCCGCCCGAGAGCTGGTTGAGCGAGCGTTCAGCGAAGTCGTCGAGCTCGGTGTCGGCCAGCGCCGCGTCGACGGCGGTGCGGTCGGCGGCGCCGGGGCGTCGACCGCCCGTCACGTGGGCGTAGCGTCCTCCCATGACGAAGTGCCGCACGCTCGCGTCGGGCAGACCACGCAAGCTCTGCGGCACACGCGCCAACACGCGCGCGCGCTCCACGAGGCTCAGGTCGCTGAGCGCGCGGCCCGTGAGCTGCAACTCGCCGCGCGCGGGTTGCAAGCTGCCGCCGAGCAGTTTGAGCAGCGTGGTCTTGCCCGAACCGTTTGGCCCGCAGAGCACGAGCAGCTCGCCCGCACCGAGGTCGAGGTCCACCCCCGCGAGCAAGGGCGCGCCGCCGGGGTACGCGAAGTGCAGGTCGCGAGCGCTGAGCAGCTTCACCATTCGTCGACCTCCTTGCGGTTGCTGATCAGCAACAGGAGGAAGCCGGGCCCGCCGACCAGCGCCATGATCACGCCGGGTTGCAGCGCGCGGTCGCCGAGCCAGGCGCGCTGCGCCGTGTCGATGCCGAGCATGAAGACGGCGCCGCCGAGCACCGAGAGCGGCAGCAACGCGCGGTGACCGCTGCCCACGAGCAAGCGCAGTCCGTGCGGCACGAGCAGACCGATGAAGGCGATCTGACCGGCGACCGCCACCGCGGAGGCTGCGGCGAGTGCGGCGGCTGCGATGCACACCGCGCGCACGCGGGCCGAGCGCACGCCCAGCGCGTCGGCGTCTTCTTCGCCGCCTTGGAGTAGGTCGAGTTCCCAGGCCACGCGCGGGATCACGAGCATCGCGAGGGCGAGCCCGCCCCACAGTGTGATGACGTGTTGCGGCGAGCGGTCGTCGAAGGTGCCGAAGGTCCAGGCTTGCAGCGCCTGGCTCACTTGCCAGTCGCTCAACACGGCCCAGGAGATGAGCGAGAGCAGGCCGGCGATGGCGGCGTTCACCGCGATGCCCATGAGCAACATCGTCGACACGGAGAGACGTCCGCCGCGCAACGCGAGCGTGGACACGAGCAGCGTGGCGCCGAGCGCGCCGAAGAAGCCGCCGAGCGGGATCAGGAACGAGGCGCGCCCTGCATCCGAGAGGTCGACGAGCGCGGCGCCGTAGCCGCTCAGCGCGAGGATCGCGAGCGTGGCGCCAAGGCTCGCGCCGCCCGTCACCCCGATGATCGACGGCGCGGCGAGCCCGTTGCGGAACACACCCTGCACGAGCGCGCCCGAGTACGCCATCGCCGCGCCCACGCCCGCCGCGACCAAGCTGCGCCACAAGCGCAACTCGAGGATCGTCTGTTCGAGACGCGGGAGTTCTTCGCCGAGGCCGAACACGGCCAACACGCCGCGCCAACTGTAGGCGCTGTCGTGCACGCCGGTGGCGCCCACGCGCACGCCGAGGAACACGAGCACCGGCAGCGCCAGCAGCAGCGCGGCGCCGAGCAGCGCGGGCGAGAGGCGTCGTTGGCCGGTGATCACCGCGGCAGGGCGTCGAGCTGAGCGCGCAGTTCTTCGGCGGCCGACAGCATGTGATGACTGGTGGTCGTGTTGAGCCACGAAGGCAGCGCGAGCACGCGCCCCTCGCGCACGGCACGCAACTCCGCGAGGCGCGGATCGCTGTGCAAGGTCTCGAGCGTGCTGCCGGCGGCGCCCGAGTCGGCGCGACCGACCACGAGCACGTCGGGGTCGGCGGCGAGCAGCTGCTCGAAGCTGAAGCTCGGGTGATCCACCAAGCCGGCTTCGGCGGCCAGGTCGCGCAAGCCGGCGAAGCGCAGGATCTCGTGGCTGGTCGTCTCGGCGGCGGCCACGCGTCCGTGCCCGCCGTAGTTGCTGTAGGCCAGCGCGGTGAGGTTGCTGGCGGGCAACGCGAGCAGCGCGTCCACGCGCGCGTCGGTGCGCGCGACGAGCTCGGCGGCGCGCGCAGGTTCGTGCAACCACGCGCCGAGCTGCGTGATGCGCGTGCGCAGCGTGGCCCAGTCGTTGGCGGCCTCGAGCAGCTGCACGTTCACGCCGGCTTCGCGCAGGCGCGCGGTCGTCTCGTGGGATTGCCAGGCTTGCGCGACGACCAAGTCGGGATCCAGCGCGAGCACCGACTCGCCGTCGTACTTCTCGAAGCGCGGGCGCGACAACAGCGCATGCCCCGCGGGCAGCGGCTTCGAGTAGATCAACGCTTGCTCGGGCAGCCCGGCCACGCGCTCAGGCGGGAGCAACTCCACGAGCAGGTCGAGCACGCCTGAGCTGGCGGGCACCACGCGCTGCGGCGCGCTTGCGGGCGCGGCCGACTCGGGAGCGCGCGACCTCGCGTCGGAGCAGGCTGTGCCGAGACCGAGCCACAGACCGACGAGCGAGCAGAGAAGGAGACGTCGCCAGCGCGGCGACGCCGAGCGGCCGGAAGCCGACACGGGCAGTGTGTTCACGAGAGAGCCTTGCGTCCGAAGGTCGTGGGCCGACGACGCGGGTCTTCCGGCTCGCCGCGTCACCGAAGGGCGACGGGGCTCACGGCTGCGGGCCAGCTCCGGTTTCTCACCGGCATTCCCCCGCTTCGTCGGGGCCGGCGTCACACCGGCCGCCCAGAGACTACGGAATCGCGAGGAGTGAATCGCCCCCGCATCCAGCCGCCCTCGCTCCGTCGCGCTTCGAGCCGGGCCCAGCCGCTCGCGGAGGCCGCGGCTCAGCGGGCGACATCCCAGAAGTCGTGCACCCGCAGCCCGCGAGCGCGCGGCCGCCAGACGTCGACCAACTCGAGGTGCGCCGGGTGCTCGAGGTACTCCCGGTAGTCGACCTCGTCGAGGAAGCGCACCACGAGCGCCAGATCGAAGTCGGCCAGCACGCTGTCGCGGCCGGTGTCGAAGTGCTCGCCGATGCTGTAGCCATGGATCACCGAGATCGGCTGCAGCAGGCGATCGCAGTCCCGGCGCAAGGCGGCCGCGTCGGCAGGATCGTTGAGCTCGAAGAAGACCACGTGCACGAGACGCGCCGAGCGCGCCAAGGGCGCCGGCACCGACACACATCCGAGCCCCCCGCCCGCGACCATCACGGCGGCCAGGAACGCGCACAGCCGGCGCCCGATGGCGACTCGCCCTCGGAACACCGGCTGTGTCACTGCGGGAGACGAAGCCACTCGGGCCGCGCCTCGTTCAGCGATTCCTGTCGACCGGTACTGGCCGCTCAGGGGATCGTCACGCTCAACGCGTTGGAGAGCGCCGCGCCCGAAGGCGCACCCGCGTCCGTGATGGCCCACTGCGAGTAGATCACCAGCCCCGAGGGCAGCGCGCCGAGGTCGAGCCACGGCAGGGTGATCTCACCCGACGCGTTCGTGTTCACGAACTTGAGCGCCGAGTAGGGCGCCGGCACCAGCGTGCCACCCTTGAAGTTCACCGCACCCTCGACCACGCCGAGGAAGATCGCCGCGGGCGCACTCGGAGCAGCGTTCTTCAAGTTCAACGCGCCCGGTTCACCCGGACCCGCGTCGCCCGTACCGAACAGGATCGGCTCGCCGGCGGAACCGGCCAGAGCGTTGCCCAGACCGAAGAAGTCGCCTTCGGGGATCACCTTGCGCAGGTCGCCGTTGTTGTGGCGCACGAAGTAGAGCTCGTTGTCGGGGCCGATGCCCCAGGCGCTGATGCGACCGGAGTTGCCGTTGATCCCGACCGTCTGGTCGAGGTCTTCCACGAGCGCGCTGCCGTCCCAGCGCAGCGAGAACACCTGGCCCGAGACGTAGTCGGCGTAGAAGTACGAGCCGTCGAGATCCGGGACCGAGTCGCCGCGGTAGACGTAGCCACCGGTGACCGACTGCGAGCCCGCCGGGTTGTAGTCCTTGATCGGATCGGTGAGCGTGATGTCCGTGCACGAGCAACCGGACAGGCCGGTGCACACGAAGCCCTCGCGGCAGCGCCAGCCGAAGTTCAGCCCCGGCGTGGTGCCGGCAGCGACGTCTGCGATGGTGCTCGCGCCGACCCAGTCGATCTCTTCGCGCGTGCTCTGTCCCACGTCGCCGATCCAGAGGTCGCCGGTTTCCATGTCGAAGTCGAAGCGCCACGGGTTACGCAGACCGAGCGCCCAGATCTCGTCGAGCACGGTGGCCGTGCCCACGAAGGGGTTGTCGGCCGGGATCGCGTAGGGCGTGCCGCCGTCGACATCGAGACGCAGCATCTTGCCGAGCAGCGTGGTGCCGCTCTGCGCGTTGCCGCCGGCCGCGTGACCGGTGCCGGTGTCGTTGCCGCCGCCGCCGTCACCGGTGGCGATCCAGAGCATGCCGTCCGGGCCGAAGGTCAGCGCACCACCGTTGTGGTTCGACTGCGGCTGACTGAACGTGATGATCTGCAGCGCGCTGCTCGCGTCGGCCTTGAGCGGGTCCGTTGCGTCGCGCGTGTAGCGCTCCACCACCGTGCTGCCGCCCGTGTTCGTGTAGTTGACGTAGAAGTAGCCGTTGCTCTCGTAGTCGGGGTGGAAGGCCAAGCCGAGCAGACCGCGCTCGTTGGCGCCCGAGTTCACCTTGCCGTTCAGGTTCAGGAAGGTGGAGATCGTGGTGTTCGAGGTCAGGTCGAAGATGTGGATGTCGTGCTGACGTTGCTCGACCACGAAGAGGTAGTCGTCGTGCCCGGGGGCGGCGCGAATCTGGGTCGGATTCACGAACTCGCTGGTGAGCAGGATGTTGCGGAACTCACTCGACTGCGCGACGAGCGGTTGCGCGAGCGCGGCGCCGAGCAGCAGGCCGACGATGGAAACGAACCTCATGGAGTCACTCCAGGTGAACGGTAGCGGGCGGGAGAGCTGCTCGTCGCGGGGAAGACTCGGGGTCGGGAGACGCGACGAAACGATCGGGGAAGGATACCACGCGTTCGTGCGCGCACCGCGCTGAGCAACGCTCGTCGAAACGCTGCCTGCGCTGCGGACGCGAGCGCTCTGTCGACCTGCGAGCGGGCGCCGCGCAGCCTGGGTTCTCCGTCCCACACGCCGCGCGCCTCCAGCGTTGCCGCGCCCCACCACGCCGCGACTCTCCCAGCCGACACCCAGCGCTGACCTGCGCCCTGCGCCCGCAGAGCGCGCCTCGACCCGCGAATGCGAGGGGCCGCTCAAGCAGCCCGGCCTCTCCAGCCGAAATCAGTGGGATGAGCCCTCACAAGCCGATCCTCACCGTGTGGGCCGCGCTGCTGCTGGCAGCCGGCCTCCAGTCTCAAGCCGTCAACCGCCCCGACCCGGTGCTGAACACACGGACATGGGAGGGCCAGACCGTGGTCGCCGACGTGCTGCTCGTGGCCTTCGAAGCGGGGACCGCTTCGGCGCAACGACTCAGCGTGCACGAGAGCGTGAGCTTGGGCCCGATCACCACGATCAGTCGCAACCTGGATCGCGTGTCGCTGCCAGCCGGAACCGATCTCGACGTGGCGATGGCGCGCTACGCCGACCTCGCCGGAGTGCGCGCCGCGCAACCCGACGTGTTGCTGCAACCTGTCGACGCTCCCAACGACCCGTACTGGATGCTGCAGTGGGGTCCGCCCAAGGTGTCCGCCACCGAGGCCTGGGAGGTCGCGCCGGGCGACGCCGACTGCGTGATCGCGATCATCGATTCGGGCGTGCTCACGTCGCACGTGGACTTGGACGAGCGCTACGCCTGGGGTTACGACTTCTACGCGAACGACAGCAACCCCACCGACACGCACGGGCACGGCACGCACTGCGCCGGCATCGCCGCTGCCGAAGCCGACAACGGTGTGGGCGTGGCGGGTGTCGCGAACGGCTGCCGCTACGCTGCCTACCGCGCGGGCAACGGCAGCTTCCCGTCGAGTTCGCTGGTGGCCAGCATCGACGACGCCGTGGAGCAGGGCGCGCAGGTGCTGTCGATGTCCTGGGGCAGCGCGTCGAACAACATCCTGGTGCGCTTCGCGCTCGAAGACGCCGCCGACGCGGGCTGCGTGCTCGTGGCCGCTGCGGGCAACGACAACACTTCGCAGAAGTTCTACCCGGCCGCACTCGACGAGGTCATCGCGGTGGCGTCGTCCTCCCCCTCCGACGGGCGCAGCAGCTTTTCGAACTACGGTTCCTGGGTGTCGGTGGCGGCGCCGGGTCAGAGCATCTACAGCACCGCCCACACCGGCGCCTACGTGTACAAGAGCGGCACCTCGATGGCCTGCCCGCTCGTGGCCGGCATGGCGGGACTGCTCTACGCGCGACTCGGCGGCACGCGCAGCCCCGCCAACGCTGCAGCCGTGCGCGCCGCGCTGGAAGACTCGGCGCTCCCCGTGGGTGCTTGGGTCGAACACGGGCGCGTCGACCTGCTCGCTGCAACCAACGCACTCACGACACCCGAGAGCGCCGAGCTCCAGACGATCTCAGGCAGCGCACTGCAGAGCTTCGGCGGCGAGACGCTCACGCTCACGGGCAGCGGCTTCGTGGGTGTCGAGGACGTGTTGCTCGACGGACAGTCGGCCGCGAGCCTTCGCGTGCTCACCGAAGACACTCTCGAGTTCGTGACACCCGCAGCGAGCTTGCTCGGTTGGCAGGACGTGCAGCTGCTGAAGAACGGTCAGCTGAGCAACGCGCTGATGGTTCAGGTGCAGGACAACGACCCGCCGCGCTTCACGACCGCAGCGCAGCCGTCCGTGGGTGACACGCTCAAGCTCTCCTTCGGCGGCGGCGCGAACGCTCAGTGGCTCCTGCTCGCCAGCCTGAGCGACGCCACGGTGCCCTTCCGCGGCAGCGAGTTGCTGTACCCGTTCAAGCTGCTCACGACCCACCACTTCGATCCCGTGGGCCTCGCCGAGCTGAACGTGAACGTGCCCGCCTCGCTCTCAGGGCTCGTGCTGTCCTTGCAGATCGCCGCGCTCGAGAGCGGCAACTTCGTGGGCACGAGCGAAGTGCGCACGATCGAGGTGTTGCCTTAAGCAGACGACGCGCGCTGCGACGCGCCTGCGTTCAGCGCCGCACGCCCACCCACATGCCGTCACCGAGCGGGACGATGATCGCTTGGAACGGTGCGTCGTCGCCGTGGGCCTGGCTCGCCATGCGGTCGTTGAAGGCGCGCACGGCGCCGGCCTCGCGGTCGGTGGGCGTGTCGTCGAAGAGCTGACCGAAGGCGAAGGCGTTGTCGACCATCAGCAAGCCACCGGGGCGCAGCAAGCGACGGCCTTGCTCCACGTAGTCCACGTAGCCGGCTTTGTCGGCGTCGAGGAACAGCGCGTCGAGCTCACCGTCGGGAAGCGCGGGCAGCACGTCTTGCCCGGCGCCGCGGATCACCTGCACGCGCTCGGCCACGTCGGAGCGCGCGACCCAGTCTTCGGCGAAGCTGGCGTGCTTGGGCTCCAGCTCCACCGTGCGCACGCGACCGCCCTCCGGCAGCGCGCGCGCCAAGCCGATCGCAGTGCTGCCGGCCAAGGTGCCGACTTCGAGCACCTCACGCGCACCCACGAGCTTGAGCAACACCTGCATGAAGCTGAGCTGCGCGGCGTTGACCCAGATCGGGGGGATGCCTGCGTCGCGCGCGGCCTGCTTGAGATCGGCGAGGAAGGCGTCGTCGCCCGCGGTGCGCTCGGCGATGTAGTCGAAGTGCGCGCTGCTGACGAGCGTGGGGGCGTCGGACACGGGAGCTCTCAGTCGAGGAAGGTGACTCGCCCGCTGCTCACGTCGTAGACCGCGCCGACAGCGCGGATCTCACCTGCATCGAGCTGCTCCTTGATCACGGCGCTGCGCGCACGGAGCTCCGCGATACTACGCGAAACGTTCTCGAGGGCGACAGCTTGCACGAACTCCGCGTCGGTGGAGTCGGCCTCGGGTCGGCCGAGACGTTCACGCACGGCCTCCGCCGCGGGGCGGATGCGTCCCAGCAGCGAAGTGAGGTGTCCCAACTCCACGCCGTCGCAGGCCCCCATCACCGCGCCGCAACGCGAGTGCCCGAGCACCACGATGAGCTTGGCGCCGGCGACCTTGCAGGCGAACTCCACGCTGCCGAGCATGTCGTTGTTGACCACGTTGCCGGCGACGCGCGCGCTGAAGACGTCGCCCACGCCCACGTCGAGCAAGAGCTCCACGGGCACGCGCGAGTCGATGCAACCGAGCACGATGGCGAGCGGGAACTGCCCGCCGGACGTGGCCGCGATGTCGGCGTCGTGCGCGCGTGCCACCGGGTTGCCGGACACGAAGCGCTCGTTGCCGTCGCGCAGGAGTTGCAACACGGCGTCGGGCGTGAGCGTGGCGCGGCTGAGCTTGGAGTGAGGCGACATGACGAACGGTCTCCTGGAACTTTGGGCGAGGGTCAGGCGCTGGCCAACAAGCGCATGTCGACGGGACGCTGCTCGATCACGGTGACCTCGATGGAGCGCGACGGCGCGCTGGCGATGAAGTCGTCGACCGCTTCGATGATGTCGTGATCGATGCTGACGCAGCCGCTCATGTCGATGGACACTTGCGAGCCGTCGGGCAGCGCCGCGAGTTGTTTGATCACCGCGCCCTTGTTGAGGAAGGACACCTCTTCCGAGAGACGCATGCGCACCGAGTGCGGCTTGCCTGCTTGGTCGGCTTCCTCGATGTGGAGGAAGTGAGCGTTGCGGAAGTTGGCGCGCAGGATCGAGAACGCCGCGAGCGCCATGCCGATGCCGATGCCCGTGAGCAGATCGGTGAACACGATGCCCACGATGGTGGACAGGAAGGGCACGAACTGTCCCTTGCCGAGCGCGAACATCTCGCGGAACAGCTTCGGCGTGGCGAGCTTGTAGCCCACCGTGAAGAGGATCGCGGCCAGCACCGCGAGCGGGATCAGGTTGAGCACGCCCGGCAGCAGCGTCACGAAGACGAGCAACCACACGCCGTGCAAGATCGGCGAGAGCTTCGTCTGGCCGCCCGACTGGATGTTCGCCGAGCTGCGCACGATCACTTGGGTGACGGGCAAGCCGCCGATGAGTCCCGAAGCCGCATTGCCCACGCCCTGTGCGATGAGCTCGCGGTTGGTGGGCGTGATGTGCCGTTCGGGGTCGAGTTTGTCGGTGGCGGCCACGCAGAGCAGCGTCTCGATGCTGGCCACGATGGCGATGGTGAGCGCCGTGACCCACACCGCGGGACTGCCGAGCGCAGACCACTGAGGTAACACGAGCACGTCGGAGTACTCGGCGAAGGAGTCGAGCACGGGCACCGACACGAGGTGCTCAGACGACAAGGCGAAGGAAGGGATCCAACGACTGGCCACGATCTGGAAGACGATGCCGAAGAGCACCGCCGCGAGCGGACCGGGCAGCACTTTGAACAGCTTCCAACGTTTCGCGAACACGCGCTCCCAGCTGATCAGCAACACGAGCGAGACGAGCGTGACCAGGATCGCCCCCGGCTCCACGTAGTCGAACATGCGCTGCAGCGTGGAGAGCGTGGTGCCGCCGTCAGGTTGGAAGAAGGACTGGTCACCTTCGAAGTCACCGTCGTAGCCGAAAGCGTGCGGGATCTGCTTGAGCACGATGATGATGCCGATGCCGGCGAGCATGCCCTTGATCACCGACGTCGGCACGAAGTACCCGATCATGCCGCCACGCAGCAGACCGAAGATCAGCTGGAACACCCCCGCGAGGACGAGCGCCGCGAGGAAGGGTGCGAAGCCACCGAGTTCGTCGATGGCATTGAGCACGATCACGGCGAGGCCGGCTGCAGGACCCGACACGCCGATCGACGAGCCGCTGGCCGCGCCGACGACGATGCCGCCGATGATTCCCGCGATGAGTCCGGAGAGCAGCGGCGCGCCGCTCGCGAGCGCGATGCCCAAGCAGAGCGGAACGGCGACGAAGAAGACCACCACGCTGGCGGGGAGGTCTCGTCGCAAGGAGTGCAGTGCCTTCATCTCAGATCGTCCGTGTGCCGGGAGTTCGATCAGTCCATCGGGTTACGGAACGATAGACTGAATGATTGCCAAGCTCAATATCGATAGACTAGATCTATCACCTGCCTGCCCCCCCCCCTCCACTCGCCATCGCGCCTCTTCCGCCATGCACCGCAGCCAAATCACCCTCCGGCAGCTCGAGTCCTTCGTGACGCTGGCCGACACGCTCAACTTCAGGCAGGCCGCAGCGCGTCTCGGCATCAGTCAGCCCACGCTCACTTCGCAGATCGGCAAGCTCGAGGGGGGGCTGGGCGCACGCCTGTTCGAGCGCTCACACGCGAAGAGCGCGCTCACGGCCGCTGGCCGTGAACTCATCGGTCAGGCCCGCCGGGTCGTGCACGAGTTCGAGACCCTGCAGGCGCAGGCCAGCGCGATGGGTGAAGGCCTGGCAGCCACGTTCAGGCTCGGCATCTCGCCGACGCTCGGCCCGTTCCTGCTCCCCCACATCCTGCCCGACCTCCACGCGCTGCACTCGCGCCTCAAGCTCTTCGTGCGCGAGGACGCCCCCCGCGACATCGAGCGCGGCCTGCTCTCGAACGATCATGACCTGATCCTCACCTCACTGCCGCTCGCTTCACGCGATCATCTCACGGTCGTGCCACTGTTCCGCGAGCCGCTGAAACTGGTGGTCCCCAACGATCACCGCCTCGCCGGACGCAAGCTCGTGCGCGCTGAGGAACTTGCCGATGAGCCAGTGCTCACGATCCAGGAGCACCACCTCTTCCACCGTCAGGTCGAAGAGCTGTGTCGCGGCTTCGGAGCGCGCGTGCTGCACGACTGCGAGGGGACGAGCCTCGACACGCTGCGCCAGATGCTCGAGATGGGCATGGGCATCGCCTTCCTCCCCGCGCTCTATGTGCACGCGGAACTCCGCGAGCCGTCCACGCTTCACTTCACGCGCGTGCGGGGCAAGAACTTCGAGCGCACGCTGGCGCTGGTCTGGCGCGCCACCTCACCGAACAGTGAGGACTTCGAGCAGCTCGCGCGTGACATCAAGCAGGTGGTGGCCGCGCGACTCAGCACCGTGGTGCACCCGGTCGACTAACCGACGCGGCCTCGCCGCGGCATCGAGTCACACCAGACGGGCTCCGTCTCCCCATTCCGCGGCTCTTCGAGCTGACAGCGCACCTCCGTGCCGGAAGGGCTTGGCGGGCCCCACTCCGGGCCCCACACCCAGAGCACAAGCAATCCTCACACAAACCGCACGTGCAGTTCGCTGAATACCCACCCGACTCTCACCCAGCGCACAAGAAATGACTGCCCAGAGGTTTCCCGGATGCTGATTCACTGCTGCTCCAAGACCGTGGCGCTTGCCCTCCCGCTCTGCCTCGCCACTGCCTGCGTGATGCCGCCTGCGGCTCAACGACCGAAGACGCGCGAACAGCAGGCGCCGACCAGGAACTCCTCGGCAGAGGCCCCTGGATCCGGTGGATCCGTCCCTTCGGCGAGCACTCCACAGGATCAGGCGCTCGACCTGCTCGCGATGCTCGTGGAGAGCGGAGCCCTGACCCCCGAGCAGTACGCCGCCCTCTCTGAGGATCCGCGCTTCGCTGAGTTCACGGGCGCCGCGCCGCCCGCGTCCACCCCGGTGATGCCGGCAGCCGCTGCCGAACCCGGCGGGCAGCCGCGCGTGATCCTGGACGATTCCGGTCTTTCGGTGCGCTCCGCCGACGGCGAGACCCGCATCGACATCGGCGGACGCATCCAAGCCGACGCCTCTGCGCACTCACGCAACGGACAAGCTGGGACTGACATCACCGACGGCACCGAGTTGCGTCGCGCCCGGCTGGAGATGAAAGGCGCCATGCGCAACGGTTGGATCTGGGCCGCCGAGGCCGACTTCGCCGACGACGCCACCTCGCTCAAAGACTTCTGGATGGGCGTGAAGAATGACGACGGCTCGAAGCTGATGTTCGGTCACCAGAAGCAACCGTTCAGCCTCGCCGTAGAGATGAGCTCCAACGACATCCCGTTCACCGAACGCGGCGCCGACGCCTCGCTCATCGCGCCCTTCGTCGACCGTGCCATCGGCGTGCGCTACGAAAAACCCTTCGAGGACAGCTTCTTCGCCGCCGGCCTGTTCGGCGAGAGCGTCGCCGCGAACAAGGATGACGACGAAGGCTGGGGCGCCGCGGCGCGCTTCGTCCACGCCCCGATCCACGACGACGAAGAGGTGTTGCACTTCGGTGTGCGCGGCGCGTTCCGCAAGCCGATGAGCAGCACGAAGTCGGTCCGCATCCGTCACGAGACCACGCACGCGTCCAACTTCTACGTGGTCGACACAGGCACGCTCGCCGGCGTGGACTCGGCAGCGCTCGCCGGTCTCGAGTTCGCTTACGTGACCGGGCCGCTCTCCTTCGCCGGCGAATGGAGCACCGTGATGCTCGATCGCAGCATGGGCGACGTGAACTTCGACGGCTGGTCGTTGGAGAGCGCCTACTCGCTCACCGGCGAGTCGCGCGCCGAGGCCTACCGCATGAGTGCCGGCGAGTTCAAACGCCTCAAGCCCGCACGCGACGCCCAAGGCCTCGACCTGGCCAGCGGCGGCGCCTGGGAGCTGGCCGCGCGCGTGTCGAACATCGACCTGAACGACGGCGCCGTGGCCGGCGGCGAAGCCAACATGCTCACCACCGGCGTGAACTGGTACCCGACCGACTTCACGCGTTTCCTGTTCGGCTGGACGAATGTGCTCAGCACGCGCGGCGGTTCGGCCGCCACCAACGACGCCGACGGCCTCGACGCGATCACCCTGCGCGCCCAGATGACCTTCTGAGCAGACGAGCACTCGCGCCCTTGAGACACAGGGCGCAGTGCCCACAATGGGCTCCCCTCACTCGCGGAGCCCGACATGGCGACCCCGGCCTACGACCAGTTGCTCGAGCGCTACGCCGAGATCAAAGACCTCGAAGGCGCACAGTCGATCCTCGGCTGGGACCAAGAAGTGATGATGCCCGCCGGCGGCGGCGCGGCGCGCGCGCACAGCATGGCCTCGCTCGCAGGCGTGTTGCACGCCAAGCGCACGGCGCCCGAGCTGCGCAAGCTGTTGGGCTCGCTCAAGCGCGGTCGCGCCAAGTTGAAGCCGCGGGAGCGGCGCAGCTTGGAGCTCGCGCAGCATGCCGTCGACAAGGCCTCGGCGATCCCGGCACGACTCGCCACCGAGATCGCGCACGCCGAGAGCGCTGGCCTCGAGGCCTGGCGCGCCGCGCGTGAGGCGCGCGACGTGCGCGGCTTCGTGCCCGCACTCGAACGCATGGTCGGCCTGAAGCGCGAAGTCGCCGCGCTGCGTGGCAAACCCGGCAAGCTCTACGACCCGCTGCTCGACGAGTTCGAACCCGGCGCCACGATGGCCGAGATCGATCCGCTGCTCACCGAGCTCAAGGAGCTCACCGTGCCGCTCGTGAAGCGCGTGGTGGCCAGCGGCGTCAAGCCGAACATGAAGCCCTTCGTCGGGCGCTTCAAGGTCGACGCGCAACGCGCCTTCGCGCGCGAGATCTGCCTGGCCATGGGCATCGACCCCGAGCGTTCGCGCATGGACCTGTCCACCCATCCGTTCTGCGGCGGCGTGGCTCCCGACGACGTGCGCATGACCTCGCGCTACGACCCACGCGACACGCGCGGCGGGCTCTTCGGTGCGATCCACGAAGCGGGCCACGGCCTCTACGAGCAAGGCCTCGACGCACGCCGCGCGCGCACGCCGCTCGGTGGTGCGATCTCTTCGGCGGTGCACGAGAGTCAGTCGCGGTTGTGGGAGAACAACGTCGGGCGCGGCAAGCCCTTCTGGACCTACTGGGCGCGCAAGTTGCGCGCGGCGCATCCGCAGCTCAAGGGTCTCAGCGTGGACAAGATCGTGGCCGCGGCCAACGAGATGCGTCCCTCCTTGATCCGCGTGGAAGCCGACGAGCTCACTTACAACCTGCACATCGTGCTGCGCTACGAGATCGAGCGCGACCTGATCCAAGGCGAGCTCGAAGTGCGCGAGCTGCGCGACCGTTGGAACACGAACATGTCGGAGATGCTCGGCGTGACGCCGCGGCACGACACCGAGGGCGTGCTCCAAGACATCCACTGGGCCATGGGCTTGTTCGGCTACTTCCCCACCTACAGCCTGGGCAACCTCTACGCCGCGCAGTTCATGGCCACCGCGCGCAAACAAATCCGCGGCCTCGACGGGCGCATCGCCAAGGGCGACATGGAACCGCTGCGCGAGTGGTTGCGCGTGAACATCCATCGGCACGACCAGGTGTACACCGCGGGACAACTCGTGAAGCGCGTGACCGGCGCACCGCTCTCCGTCGACGCCTTCCGCACTTACATCACCGCCAAGGTCGACGCGCTCTACCACTGAAGCGCGAGACCTGCGCGCAGCGTGCGTCGTCGCGCGCAAGCCGTCGCGCGCAAGCCGTCGCGCACGCCGATCAAGAGTTCCCATGCCCGCTCCCTCCCCTGCTCTGCCCCTCGAGACGCCCACCATGCAAGTCGTGACCTGGAACGTGAACTCGGTGCGCGCGCGCCTGCAGCGCATCTTGCCGTGGCTCGACGAGAACCGTCCCGACGTGGTGTGCCTGCAAGAGACCAAGTGCGTGGACGACGTGTTCCCCGTGGAGGAGTTCGAAGCGCTCGGCTACGAGTGCGCGCTGCACGGACAGAAGACCTACAACGGCGTGGCGATCCTGAGCCGCCCCGGCGTGGAAGACGTGGTCTGCGGCGTGCCCGGCGAAGGTGACGACGCCCAGGCGCGCGTGATCGCCGGCACCGTGGGCGACCTGCGTGTGCTCAACCTCTACGTGGTGAACGGCAAGTCGGTCGGCGACCCGAAGTACGACTTCAAGCTCGAGTGGATGCAGCGCGTGGCCGACTACATCGCGTCCGACTTCCCGATGGACCAGAAGGTCGTGGTCGTCGGCGACTTCAACGTCACCTTCGACGACCGCGACATGCTCGACCCGGAAGCTTGGCGCGACAAGATCCTGTGCAGCCAACCCGAACGCGACGCACTGGCCGCGATGATGAAGCCCGGCCTCACCGACGCCTTCCGCGAGTTCGAACAGGACGCCGGGCACTTCACCTGGTGGGACTTCCGCACGCGCGGCTTCCAACGTGGCGACGGCCTGCGCATCGACCACGTGCTGCTCAGCCCGCCCGCGATGGCCGCCTGCAGCGGCGTGCGCGTGGATGTCGAGGAGCGCGCGCGCGAGAAGCCGTCGGATCACGCCCCGGTGATCGCCGAGTTCACCTGAGCGCGGGCACAGGTTTGAGTGCGGCGCGCTTTCGGCTGCCAGCGCCGCAGGCTCACGCCGGAGTGTCAGCGGGGTTCAGCGAGCGCTACGAGGTGACTGGCGAAGGGCAGCGGCAGCACACGCCCGACGGCGTTCTCGAGCGCGCACATGGCGCCACACACCGCCGAAGCACGAGCGCTCGGTAGACGGCGCCCCGCCAGGAACTGTCGCAAGGCTTCGGCGCGCTCGGGTGGCGCTCCGGCTCGGCGCGCGGCGCGCCGAGCGAGCGGCGTGAGCCAACTATGGAAACCGCGCAACCGGCGCACGCGGAAGCCGTGCTCGAGCAGAGTCTGGCGCAACGTGGACGGCGTGTAGCGACGCCGATGTCCCACGGCCACGTCTTCGAGGGACCACAACGAGGGCCGCGCGGGCACGGTGAGCAACAGCGCGCCGTCGGGAGCCAAGCTCTCGCGCAAGGGCGTCAACAGTTCGCTCTCGTCGGCGTGTTCCAGCACGTCGCAGAGCAGCGCCAGGTCGACGGGTTCAGCGAGCGGCGGGCGCGGCGTGCCGCTGCGAAGGAGCGTGCCCGAGAGGCGCGTGCGCGCGACCTCGAGCGCGGCGCGTTGCATGTCGAGCCCGACGCTCCGCCACCCTTGAGCTTCGAGGGCGGCCAGCACGTAACCCGAACCGCAACCCAAGTCGAAGGCCAGGCCCGCGCGACCGCGGGCGCGTTGCCACGCGCGCAGCGTCTGCAAGATCACCGCGTTGCGTGAGGCGTACCACCAATGGTCGCCGTCGAGCGCGGCATCGGAGGCTGAGAGTTCGGCGGGATACTCGGGCACGCCGGGGCGCTCGTCGAGCTCGAGGATGCCCCCGCGATGTTCCAGCTCATGCGCGCAGTGCAGGCAGCGCAGCGTGACCGCCGCCGAGGCCTCCTCGTGACCGTCCGCGGGCCGCCCGCTCCTGCTCTTGCCGGGCTCGCTCGCACTCGAGGGCAGCTCCCAGGCGCCCGAGCAGGCTGGGCATCGCAGGGTCAGGGCTCGCATGATGACCTCGGGCATCGGTGACCTCGGGCCTCGGACAGGGATGACCTCAGACCCAGGACGCCGCGGCTTCGGGGCACGCCAGCGCCGAGCGCTCCCTCACGACAAGACTCAGCACCCAGCGGCGCCGGGCCTCAGCAGCGACACCGCCGATCAGCTGCCGATCAGCCGCCGATCAGCAGGGCCTCAGCGGCGGACCAGCAGGGTCTCAGCAATGGAGGCGGCAGTCGGAGTCGAACCGACGATGACGGATTTGCAATCCGTTGCCTTACCACTTGGCTATGCCGCCCCGCTGAAGAGCCGCATACCCTAGCAACGCCCCCCGGTTGAGCAAAGCGCCCTCGGCTCCCGGCGCCCGAGCGGGTAGAACCGCAAGCCCTGGTTTCCCCCCGGCCCCACCGAGTCGACACGCCTTGAGACTTCACCCCGAGCAGGCGCTGTTCAGTTCCCAACGTCCGTTCCCCGCGATCTCGGCCTGCGACCACTACGCGGGCACCGAGCCGCGCATGCGCAAGGCGCTCGCGTTGCAGGCCGAGCAAGCCGGGCGCTTCGACGTCACGCTCGACATGGAAGACGGCGCCCCCACCGGGCACGAAGCCGACCACGCCGATCTGATCGTGACGCTGTTGCGCGAGCGCGACCGCTCACCCGGCGAAGTCGGCGTGCGCGTGCACGACGCCGAGAGCGTCTGGTTCCAACGCGACCTCGAGACGCTGCTGGCTGGCGCCGCCGGCCTCTTCGACTACCTCACGATCCCCAAGGTGCTCGGCGCGCGTCAGCTCGCCGACACGATCACGGCGGTGCAGCGCGCCTGCCAGTCGCACGGCGTCAAGAAAGAGCTGCCGCTGCACGTGCTGCTCGAGACGCACGGCGCGCTGCACGACGCTTACCCGCTGGCGAGCCTGCCGTGGTTGCGCAGCCTCGACTTCGGGATCATGGACTTCATCTCAGCGCACCACGGCGCCATCGACGCCGCCGCGATGCACAGCCCGCTGCAGTTCGAGCACGCCTTGTTGCGCCGCGCGAAGACCACGCAGGTGGCCGCTGCCTTGGCGCACGGTTTGGTGCCCACCCATGGCGTCACGCTGGCCGTGCGCGACCCCGAACAGGTGGCCGCCGACGCCTCGCGCGCGCATCACGAGTTCGGCTACCTGCGCATGTGGTCGATCCACCCGAGTCAGATCGAGCCGATCCTCACGGCCTTCGCCCCCACCCGCGACGAAACGGCACGCGCCGAGCAAGTGCTGCTCGCGGGGCAGGCCGCCGGCTGGGGTCCGATCGAAATCGACGGGCGGCTCTACGACCGCGCCAGCTACCGCTACTGGTGGCAGCTGCTGCGGCGCGCCGAACGCGATGGCAGCGAGCTGTCTCCCGAGGCGCAGCGGGCCTTCTTCAGCGAGACCTGAGCGCAGGCTCCGTCAGGCGCCGGCTGGGTCGGTGGAGGCCTGCAAGCCGTCGAGTTCGGGCCACTGGCGTCGGGCGATCTCCAGGTAGAGATCCACGTCGGCGTCACCGTGGGCTTCGCGGGCAGCCTTCAGCGCGTCGGGCAACTTCTTGGGGTCGGGTTGCTCGTCGCCTTCGATCTGGCCGTCCTCGTGCGGCACCCCGGTCGCGTCGAGGAAACCGGTGACGAGCTCCTTACGCGGGCCGAGCAGGTAGGCGCGCAGCAGGTCGCCGGCCACGTCGTCGTCGCGCTTGCGCACGAAGTAGGCGCGCAGGGCTTTGAGCTTGAGCTCCTCGGGACGCTTGCGCACCGAAGCCGGCCGCGAGTTGAGCGAGCTGGCGATCGGGCCGTCGAGCGCGTTGCGAACCGCATCGGGCAACGCGCGGTAAATCTCGGCCAAGCGATCAGGCGACATCTCAGTAAGAAGGCGGTGCACGGGGAAGCTCTCCTGCGGCGGACGCGGTCATCGGGGACGGGCAGGGATCATAGTCATCCGCGCCGCAGCTCCCCCACGCGAACTCGCGCGTGAACGGCGCGTCCCGCTCGAGCTCAGCCGGCGCGCATAACCGCATGCATATTCATGCGCCTCGAAGATCGCGCGACTCGGACCCAGGGATCGCGAAGCGCTCAACTTTTGAGGCTCCGCAACCGCGTCGAAACGCTGAGAAGGCGGTAGACTCCCCCAGTCTTAGGGGGATCCGAGCTGTGAACCCGTGTCGAGGAAGGCACGACCAGTTCCTGGATCCGCCGCAAGGCAGCTCCACCAACATGACGACAAGCAAGCAGTGCCGCACGGGCATGCGGCCCGTGCCCGCTTGAACCACCACGCACCCTGCAGGTGTTAGGGAGAGAACGATGAAAGTCGCGCTGATCTACGCGAAGTCCCAGACGCTTCGCGGCAAGGTCGCCAACGCTTACGCGGAGGAAGACGAGACCAAGGGCGAGTACTCGCGTGACGAGATCTACCCGCCGCTCGGCATCGCCACTCTGGCCGCGCGCCTCGAGACCTACGGTGACTACGAAGTGCGTCTGCAAGACGACTCACTCGACTCACTCGACGAGCTCAAGGAGGCCATGCGCTGGGCCGACGTCGTCGGCATCTCCTCGCTCACGCCGAACGCCAAGCGCGCGCGTGAGCTGGGCGTGATCTGTAAGCAAGAGATCGGCCGTCCCACGATCCTCGGTGGCCCGCATCCCACGACCAACCCCGAGTACTTCCTGGAGAGCGGCGCCGCCGACATCTGCTGCCAAGGCGAGGGCGACTTCACGCTCCCCGAAGTGCTGCAGAACATCGACAAGCCCGAGAACTGGGAGAACATCAAGGGCATCACGTTCATGAAGGACGGCGAGCTGCACGCGACCCCGCGGCGCGAGCTGATCCAGAAGATGGACGAGGTGCCGTGGCCGGCGTACCACCTCTACGACATGGCCAAGTACTTCGACACGATGGTCACGCCTGGCGTCACCTTGATGTCGAGTCGCGGCTGCCCGTTCTCGTGCACCTTCTGCGATGCCGAGATGACGCCGCGCACCTACCGCGCGATGAACCCGAACAACACCGTCGACCTGCTCGAGCACCTGCTCAAGACTTACAACCCGCCGCAGCTCTTCATCTTCGACGACCTGTTCACGATCCAGCGCAAGCGTGTGCTCGGCATCTGCAAGGAGATCGTCGCGCGCGGGCTGGCTTTCGAGTGGTCGTGTGAGTCGCGCGTCGACACCGTGGACATCGAGATGCTGCGGTGGATGCGCAAGGCCGGCTGCGTGAAGATCTACTACGGCCTCGAGTCGGGTTCGCCCGACATGCTCGTGACCATGAAGAAGGACGTCACGCCGGAGAAGATCCTGCGCGGCGCCAAGCTGAACCGCATGGTCGGCATGTACTTCAAGTTCTTCATCCTGTACGGCTTCCCGAGCGACACGGTGAAGGATCACAGGCTCACCGAAGAGCTCGTGGCGAACGCGCGCAGCAACGCGATCTCGGTGTCGATCCTCGTGCCGATCCCGGGCACTGCCGTGTTCGAAGAGATCAAAGGTCAGCTCACGGGCGACGTCACCGAGACGGAGTTCCACTTCTGGCACCACACCGAGATGTGGAAACACCCCACGTTCAGTCACGACGAGATGGTCGAGGAGCGCGATCGCTTGATCCGCCGTCACCACCAAGTGATCGGGAGCTGGAAGCACAAGATCCACAAGAAGTGGGAGCGCATCTGCGCCTTCGCGCGCTACCCCGTGTTGATCTCCGACTTCTTCGAGATCCGTCGTCGCAAGAAGCAGTACTTGAAGCGGATCAAGAACCAGTGGGGTGAGCGCTTGGCGCGCGACCAGGTGAAGCTGCAGATCCCCAAGGTCGGCGTGAAACACAACGCCGCTCCGAAGGCCTGAGACCTGCGAGTTCTCGGCGCGCGCTGCGGCCGCGCCTGACAGACAACGAGCCCGGTCCGCGTGCGCGCGGGCCGGGCTCGTTTCGTCATCTCGGGACGCCTCGCCTCGGAGGCGCGCGCCTGTGTTCCGCTCACGGCCAAGTGGTCAGGGCTGCAGGGACTCCGCCGCCGTGACACTCACCCGTTCGCGGTCGCGTCAGCGCCAGCTCTGGATGAAGTCGTGCAGCAAGCGCACGCCGAAACCGGTGCCGCCCGGTGCCAGACCGCCACGCGACTTCATCTCCCAGGCTGCACCCGCGATGTCGATGTGCGCGTGCTTGAAGCCTTCGGTGAAGCGCGCCAGGAAGGCGGCTGCGGTGCAGGAGCCGGCCGCGCGGCCGGCCGAGTTGCGGATGTCGGCCCAGCTGCTCTTGACCGCCTCGTCGTAGGCCTTGTAGGTCGGCAGGCGCCAGACCTTCTCGCCGCTGCGCTCGCCCGCTTCGTGCAGTTGCGCGGCGACCTTGTCGTCGGGGCAGAACAGGCCGGCAGCTTCGTGACCCAGGGCCACCACCACCGCGCCGGTGAGCGTGGCCATGTCCACGATGAGGTCGGGCTTGAAGCGCTTGGCGTGGTGCAGCACGTCGGCGAGCACCACGCGGCCTTCGGCGTCGGTGTTGATCACTTCGACGGTGATGCCCGAGCCCGTCGTGACCACGTCACCCGGACGGTAGGAGCCGCCGTCGGGCATGTTCTCGGTGGTGCCGACGAGGCCGATCACGCGCACGTCTTTGGGCTTCGTGGCGGCGATCGCCTGCATCAAACCCAGCGTGGCCGCAGCGCCGCACATGTCGTAGCGCATCTCTTCCATGTTGCCGGCGGGCTTGATGGAGATGCCGCCCGAGTCGAAGGTCAGCCCCTTGCCGACCACGCAGATCGTGCGCTTCGGGTTGGCCGGCTTGTACTCCATCTCGAGCAGCCAGGGCGGTGTGACCGAGCCCTGGTTCACGGCCAGGATGCCGCCGTAACCCATGCGCTTGAGCGTGGCCTTGTCGTAGGCCTTGAAGCGCAACTTGCCCGTGCGCGAGAGCTTCTGCGCCGTGCGCTTGAGGTGAGTCGGGTCGCACACGTTGCCGGGCAGGTCGCCCAGGTCGCGCGCAAGATTGCTGCCCTCGGCCACGGCTTGGGCGCGCTTGAGCACGGCGCTCGCGGAGCGCACCGAGCTGGCGACTTCCACGCTGGCCGGCGGCACGCTGTCGGGCTTCTTGAGCTGGTAGCGGTAGTCGGCGAGCACAAGGCCTTCGCCCAGTGCGGCCAGGCCGTCCGCATCCATCGAGAGCTTCTCGGACACGCCGACCACGAGCTTCTTGGCCTCGTGCTTCGAGGCCGCCTTGCTGGCTTCCACGCCCGCGCGGCGCAGCGCTTCGGCGTCGACCGACTTGGCCTCACCCAGACCCACGAGCACCAAGCAGCGCGGACCGTCGGCGCTCTCGGCATGCAGCGTGAGCGACTTGCCGGCCTTCGCAGCCCAGGCCTTGGAGCGAATCAGGGCGCCGGCGCGCTTGGCGAGCTTAAAGCTCGGCAGGCCAGGGTCACGCCCCTCAGGCACGAGTAGGACGACGAGCGGGTTCTTACCAGCGAGCTTGGCAGCAGGAACGGCGGCAAGGCGCATGATCAAAGGTCTCCGGGGCATTCCGTAAGGCGGCGCAGGACGGTATCACAGTCGTCTGAAGCGTCCCAAGCTGAGCACTCTCGTGGCCCGTACCCCGCGCTGTCTCGTCGATGACCTGGATGCGGAGCCGCTCCGCCTCTCGCGCGACAGCGTGCATCACTTGCAGCGCGTGCTGCGGCTGCGCCCCGGCGATGACGTCGAACTGATCGACGGTTCCGGCGGGCTCGCCCGCGCGCGCTGGCAAGCCGGCGGCGAACTCCGCGCGCATGAGCGGCTCCCGCTGCAGCCCGCGCCGGCGAACGGGCCGCGACTGTTCGTGGCCGCACCCAAAGGCGCCCGCCTCGACGTCATGGTCGAGAAATCCGTGGAGCTCGGCGCGCTGGAACTGCGCCTGCTGCGCACCGAGTTCTCCGGCCCGTTGCCGAACGAAGCGCGCTGGGAGCGCATGCGTCGCAAGGCCGACGAGGCCTTGCTCCAGTGCCGCGGCCTGCACCGCTTGCAGCTCGGCCCTCCGCTGGACCTGGGCGCCGCGCTGGCCCTCCAAGGCCCTCGGACACGCTGGTTCGGCAGCGCGCCAATCGGCGCAAACACTACGGCCGCAGGCATTTCCACGCCACGCCCCGAAAACCACCCGCTCGACCTGCTGATCGGCCCGGAGGGTGGCTGGTCCCCGGAGGAGCTGCTTCAGCTGAGCAAGGCGGGCGCCTCCCCCGTGAGCCTCGGCCAGCGCGTCCTGCGCGTGGAGACGGCCGCCCTCGCGCTCTTGGCGCTCGCTGCCGCCGGCTCCGCGGCGCCGGATCCGCGGCAGGACTGACGTCAGGCTGCACCTCGCCGGCGGTGGTTCGGCTCCGATGGATTAGGATTCGCCCGCATGGACCCCGTGCTGCGCCGCTCACTCCGATCTCTGGCCGCCGCTGGCGTGCGTCGCTTGCCGAGAGCGCTGTTCGACGTCCAGGCGGCGCGTGACCGCGCCCCCGCCGCAGCGCGTGACCGCGCCCCCGCCGGAGGAGCTGCCGCGGCCGCCTCCGCCGCCGCATCCGGCACGCCCGTCGAACGCGCTCCGGTCGTGAACGCTGGCAACGAGTCGTCCACGTCCGCCGGGAGCGCCGCGCACTTCGCCACCGTGCTCGAGCCGCGCGCCCTGGAGCGCCCGAGTGATCCGGTGGCAGAGCTCGACGCTGTGGCCGCCGAAGTCAGCGACTGCCGCGCGTGCACGCTCTGCGAAGGTCGCCATCACACGGTTCCCGGCGAAGGCTCACCCAACGCGCGCGTGATGTTCATCGGCGAAGGCCCCGGCGCCGACGAAGACCGCACGGGTCGTCCCTTCGTGGGACGCGCAGGCAAGTTGCTCGACGACATCATCACCAAAGGCATGCGCATCGCGCGCGAGGACGTGTTCATCGCGAACGTCGTCAAGTGCCGCCCGCCGAACAACCGCGCCCCCACAGCCGACGAGAGCGCCGCCTGCCGCGGCTACTTGCAACGTCAGATCGCCGCCGTGTCCCCCGCCGTGATCTGCACACTCGGCGCGACCGCAACGCACCTGCTGCTCGAGACCGACTCCCCCATGAGCCGACTGCGCGGACGCGAGCACAGCTGGCGCGGCCTCCCCGTGATCCCCACCTACCACCCGGCTTACCTGCTGCGCAACGAAGCCGCCAAGCGCCCGACTTGGGAAGACATCCAACGCGTGATGCAGCGAGCAAACAACGCATGAGTTGGTTCTCCGAACGCGCGCTCGGCCTCGATGTTTCCGACGGCACGCTCAAGGCCGTGTTGCTCGCGCGACGCGGACGTCGCGTGCGCTTGCTGCAAGCCTGGCAACAACCTTTCCATGGCGACCCCGACACCGACCGCGGCGCGCGCGAAGCCTTGATCGAGTTCTTGCGCCGCGTGCGCCCGGGCAACGACGTGCGCATCGCGCTGTCTGCGCCGGACCGCGGACACTTCAGCCGCACCTATGTCGTGCCCGCGATGGACGCAGAACAGGTCGACGAACTCGTGCGCTACGAGATCCTGCGCGAGCTGCAACTGCCCGAGAGCGAGCTGCTCGTGCGCCATCATCGGCGTCGCGGGGTGGTCGAAGAACAAGTGCACGCGGTCGCGTTGCCGCGTCGCCCGATCGAACAGATGCTGCAAGAGCTGGCAGAACAGAAACGCCCGTGGGACATGCTCGTCGCGCCGACCTTCGCGCTGGCTTCCTTCGTGGAACACGAACAACCGTCGGGGCGCGACCGCGTGTTGCTCGGCGTGGGCCAACTCGCGAGTCATGTTGCTCTGGTGCGCGAGTCGGGCTTGTGGACGCGTCACCTCCCGCTCGGGCTGCAACACGAAGAGGACATCGAACGGCTCGCCGAACGCTTGGCGAGTGAGATCCGCGCCGCGGTCCAGAACTGCTTGCCGCCCGACGCGCGCTTCCACCCCGAAGAGCTGATCCTCTCGGAGGACGGCGCGCTCTCGGCGCCGCTCACGAACGCGCTGTGCGCCGAGCTGAAGTTGCCGGTGCGCCGCCTCGATCAGCTCGCGCGCATCGACGCGGGCGCGCGCTGGGGGGAACCGAGCCGCGCGCAGTTGTTGTCGATGGGCAAGGCCTTCGGCCTGGCGCTCGCCGGACTCGAGTTGGATCGATTCCGCGCGCCGATCTTGCTCGACGATTCGCGTCGCCAAGCCGCGCGACGCGGACCGCTCACGCGCGCCTTGCTCGTGGCGGCCGCGGTCGTGGTGCTCGGAGCCGGCGAGTGGATCGGCGCGCGACTCGACGACATGACGAGCCGCCTGGCGCCCGACCAACTCGAAGAGCTGCACCACCTCGACGCCAGCGCGCGCCAAGCGCAAGCGCAACTCGCCGAGCTCAAAGAGGAACACGACACCTTGCGCGGTCTCGCCTTGCGACGCCGCGCGACCTTCAGTGTGCGGCGCGCCCTCGCCGTCGCCAGCGAGCAACTGCTCACGCTGCGCGAACGCGGCGAGCTCCACATCCAGAGTCTGTGGCTCACGCCGGAGCGCCCGGGCCGATCCGGCCTGCTCACGCTCACACTCGACGCCGCCCCCGAACTCGACCACAGCCTGGCTGCCGTGCTGCGCGAGAGTTACGCCTCGCTGGCCGCGCACCTCGAACTGCGCGGCCCCACGCTCGCCCCCGAGGGCAGCTCGTCGCGCTGGGTCCTGGAGCTGCAACTCCCATGAGAACCGTCACGTGGTTGTGTGTCGCGCTGCTGCTGGGCTCACTGGCCTGGTCCGGGCTGCGCGTTCGCGGTGCGTGGGAGGCCAGCCGCCTGGAGGCCGACCGGCTCAGTGAGCGTGCCGACGCCGCCCGGGCGCTCATGCGCGAGCTCAGCCCGGCCTCGCGCGAGCAGATCGAGGGCCTACGCCTGCAGCGTGAGACGCTCGCCGAGCAGGCCGGTGCGGCCCGCGCGAGCCTGCTCGATCGCGCCTTCAGCTCCCCACCCCCGGCGCTCGCCGGGCTGCTCGAGAACCACCCCTCGCCCTTGCTCGCCGTGGATGCTCCTTTTGGAGCGCGCCTGCGCGAGTTGGCTGCTGCGGAACCGGCCCTCGAGCGCGGTTTCGCAGCCCTGCTCGCCGCCCTCGAAGACGCCGGCCAGCCGCGCATCGAGGACCTCAGCTTCCGAACGAGCGGCGGCCTGACTCCCGTGCCCGACACCAGGGGCCTGCAGCAGCTCGAGTTCGAGCTCGTGCTGCTCGACCAGCTGCCGGAGCTGCTGGAGGCCTTCGAGAGCATGATCCCCGGCCGCGGTGACCCACTGATCGTGATCGAGCACGCCTCGCTGCGTCGGCTCGAACCCTCGCTCTGGGAGACCCTGCCGCCCGACCTGTCGAGCCCGCCGGTGAGGCTCTGGATGCACATCGCGATGGTGGTCGGGGAGGCGCGCCCATGAATGCAGCGAGCCACCTGAGGGTTCAGATCCTCGCGGGCCTCGTGCTGCTGGGCGCTGCGGCCTCCGCCTGGCTGGCCCCGCGCGCCCTGCACCGCCCGCTGCTCGACCGGGTGACCGCCGTGGAGAGCGCCCTCCAGACACGCCTGTCGGCTCCTGCCCGCCCGCGTGACGTGGAATTCGCGGATCCTGCCGAGTTCGACCGCCTGCTGAGCCTGGCCCCCGACCCACGCCGCGTCGACGTGCTCCCCTTCTATGAGGAGGGCGAACGCGCAGCCTTCGCCCGGGTCCGCTGGCAGACCGCCATCCCGGAAGAAACCGACGCCCAGCTGGCCGCCCCCATGGCCGTTCAGGCGCTGTATTCCGCAGGTGGGGTCGCGCTCAGCTGGGAGCACGCCGCCGCGACTCGCGCGCTGGCCGGCCGTCTGCCCGCCCAGCACCGACTGGCCGTGCGCATCTATCGCTCCGAGGGCGAGTCCCCCGCCGAGCTGCTGGCCACGGTGCCCCTGGAAACCTCTCGCTACCGCGACGCGCTCATGCCGCTGGTCGGCGGCGAGCTCCACTACGAGCTCTGGAGCGTGCTGCTGGCCGGTGATCGCGACGCCCTGCTGAGCGCGGAAACCTCCGATCTGGTTACCGTCGCGGTGCCCGACCACTTCAGGCTGGTGCTGCTCGACGGGACTTTGGAGCGGGCGAAGTTCCGCGTGGAGCTCGGCCCACCCGGCGTCCCGTTGGTTGCGGAAAGCCTCGAACTGCGGCCGGGCGAGCCACTCAGCGTGGCCGGCCGTCCCACGGGTCTGATTCTCGAAAGCCTAGAAATGAAGCGTGAAGAGCGCATGTTCGAGCGACAACGGATGGTCTTCGGCCCGGGCGGAAGCCTGGTGCTGGATGCCCGCTCGGGCGAGCCCAGACAGACGACCTCACAAGTGCTCGTGCCCGTCGAGCGCTTGATTGCTACGCTGCGCGGCCGTGACGGAACGGCGTCGCGCACCTTGGAGACGGACCTGCCGTGATCCCCCCCGATGGTCATCGCTTGCCCATGTACAGCAACAGCTTCAGCACCCGACTGCTCGCCTGCCTCAGCTTGACCGTGGCGTTGCTTCCCGCCTGCTGGTCCACGACCGTGCAGGACGCCTCCAACGACGGCGACACGCCGCCGGCCTCGACGCAGCTCGCCACCGGCGACAACGGCGTGGCCAGCAGCGCGACAACGCCTGAGTCGGCTCCTGCCAGCGGGATGTCGCCTGCGCAAGCGGTCACGTCCGCTGCGCCGACGAATCTGCAAGACGGCGAGTTCGACGGACTCATGGAGCGCGCGCGCGCCCACGCCGCCCTGCGCGACGACCGCACGAGCGCGCTCGTCGAGGCCTTCGTGAGTGAAGGTCTCGTGAGTCTCGAGGACGGCGACGCCAACGCCGCGCGCGAACACTTCGCGCACGCGCTGCAGCTCGACCCCAGCGACCCGGTCGCCAACGAGCTCTACGCACGCGTGGGCCTGCTGCTCGGCGACGACGACGCCACGCTCGCCAGCGTGCGTCAAGAAGCGCGCATGCTCGCGCAGGTCCGCAAGGAAGCCGCGCGCGGCCAGGTGCAACTGTTGCTCGACCGCGGCCGCGCCGCGCTCGCCAACGGCGATCCCACCAACGCGCTCTCACTCTTCCAGGACGCGCACCGCGTGCTGTCGAGTCACCCGGAACTGAGCGGCGACACGCTGAGCTTGGCCGACGTGGCCAGCCTGGTCGAAGCAGCCAAGTTCGAGCGCGCGCAGGCACAGGAAGCGCGCGACTCCGAGCTGGCGCGCCGCGCTTCGGAAGCCGCCGCGCGCGAAGAAGCGCTCGAGGCCAACCGTGACCGCCTGCGCATCGCCGGCCTGCTCAGTGCGGCCGACGACGCCTTCCTGGGCGACGACTACTCCGCCGCGCTCACCAACCTCGACGAAGTGTTGCACCTCGACCGCGGCAACAGCGACGCGCTCAACCTGCGCAGCATCGTCACCCGCGCTCGCAACGACGCCGAAGCCCGCAACCTGCGTGAGGTCTACTCCGCCGAGTGGCGCGACACCTTCCGCGAGCTCGAACAAGACGTCATCGTTCCGAACAACGTGATCGAGTTCCCCGACGCCGAGGTCTTCCAGGCCAACGTGGAGCGCGGCAACAAGAGCTTCGGCAACGCGCAACGCAACCGCCCGCGCGACGACCTCGAGGTCGAACAACGCCTCACCGAGGTCCGCATCCCGGTGAACTTCCAAGGTGAAGAGCTCGACGCCGTGCTGGCCCAACTCAGCTCGGTGGCGAACCTCAACTTCATCATGTCGCCCGATGTGGAAGACTCGCTGCCCGACAACCAGTACACGCTGGTCGACGGCCGTGAGCAGTCGATCGACCGCATCCTGCGCATCTTGCTCGAGGACCTCTCGATCCCGCCCATGACCTGGACCGTGCGCGACGGCATCGTGCGCGTGATCACCCAGACCGAATCGCGCGGCGACTACATCCTCGACTTCTACGACGTCTTCGACCTCACCTTCGTGCCGGTCGACCACGCCAGCAAGGACTTCAACCTGCTGCCTTCGGGCACCGATGCCGAGTCCTACCAAGAAGGTGTCGAGGACGACGAGCCGATCCAGCTGGTGAGCGAAGACACGCTCGTCTCGCTGATCCAGGACTACATCCAACCCGACACGTGGTCGGATGATCCCGAGCGCTCGATCTCGTCCACGCCGGGACGCTTGGTGGTGAACACCACGCCCGACGTGCACGAGCAGATCCGCTCGCTGCTCGCCGACCTGCGTCGCAACACGACCACGATGATCAACATCGAGACGCGCTTGCTCGAGGTGGAAGACTCCTTCCTCGAAGACATCGGCGTGGACATCCGCGGGCTGGGCACGTCCCAGGGCGGACAGCTCGACGACTTCGGTCAGGCCAACGCGGGTGGCGTGGGTACGCCCAGCAACCCGTCCGGCATCGGTACCGGCATCGACAGCGGCGCCTTCTACAGCGGCCAGCACGGCAACCTCGCCGGTCGCACCGAGAACCTCTTCGACTCGATCCTCGGCGAAGACGACGTGCTCACCGGCTCGGGCGGCTTCTCGCTCGAAGCGCTGTTCCTCGACGACACGAACGTGAACGCCGTGCTGCGCGCGGTCACCAAGTACCAGACGAGCAACATCGTCAACGCGCCGAGCCTCACGCTGCGCTCCGGTCAACGCGGCATGATCCAGGTGATCAGCAACCGCACCTACGTGCGCGACTTCGAGCCTGAGATCGCGCAGTCGGCGGTCATCGCCCAGCCCGAGCTGGCCATCGTGAAGGACGGCATCGTGCTCGACGTGCGCGCCGTGGCTTCCGGCGACAAGCGTTTCATCACGCTCGAGCTGCGTCCCACGCTGGCTCAGCTGATCCCCGACGCCACCGGCGACCTGCTCCCCGAGGCGCTCGTGAGCTTGGGTACGGCCAACGCCAACAACGTCACGGTTCAGCTCCCCGAGCTGAGCGTGCAACGCGTGCGCACCACGGCCACGATCCCCGACGGCGCCACGCTCCTGCTTGGCGGCCTGAAGACATCACTCGAGCAAGACTTCACCAGCGAGACCCCGTTCCTCGCTGACATCCCGCTGCTCGGTTCACTTTTCAAGCGTGATGGCGAGTACGTCAGCAAGCGCAAGCTGCTGATCCTGCTCACGGCCACGATCATCGCCCCCGAGGAGCACGAGCCCGCCACGGGCTTCCTCCGCTGAGACACCACCCGACATGATCGCATCCCTCCTTCTTGCTGCGGCCTTCCTCCCCCCGGCTGACAGCGAGACCGAGCTGCAGAAGGACGACATTTCCTTCGCGGAGAACCTCGCCCGCTACCAGTACTTCGACCTCGCCGGCAAAGTCATCGGTGAACTCGAAGCGGAAGTCGGGCGCGACGCCAGCAGTGACCTCCTCGGCGACCTCGCCTTCGTCGAGGCGCGCATCCACAAGGCCGAGAGCGAGCGAGCTCTCGACCCCGCGCGCCGCGCCGAGGCGCGCAGCGCGGCCATCGAGCGCTTCAGCGACTTCTCCAAGACCGGCTCGAGTTTCGCGTTCCACGATCGCCTGCTCGACGCGCTCGAGGACCTCGCCGACCTGCACATGAAGCGCGCCGACGAGCTGTCGCGCAAAGCTGCTGCGGGCGACGCCGAAGCCGCCCTCGACGCCGCCGACGACTACCAAGCCGCCGACGAAGCGCTCGAGCGTCTGCAAGACGAAGCCATGGCGCTCGCCGAGCAGCAAGAGAGCAACGGCGAGGACGACAAAGCCACGCGCACGACCCTGCGCGCCAACCTCACGCTCTACCTGCGCGGCCTCAACGGCATCAACTGGGCGCGCGTGAGTGAGTCCCCCGCCTTCCGCCTGGAAGAGGCCATCGAGAACCTCGATGACTTCCTCTGGGAGGTCGACGAGTTCGCGCTGCTCTACCCGATGGCCACCTTCGAACAAGGCCGCGCCTACGCCACGCTCGCCAAGTACACGAGCGACCCCGACGAGTCTGCCGAGTACCTCTCCGACGCGCTCGACATCCTCTCCAACGGTGTGCTCAACGAGCAGAACACCGAGGTGTACTGGGAGTCGATCAACGACTTCGCGCCGGCCGGTCAGGCGGGCATCGCCGCGCTCTTCGATCGCACCTGGGCCTACATGGCCGAGCTCGAAGTCGAAGGCGGTGACCTCGACGCCGCACAAGCCTGGATCGACCGCATGCGCTCGGAGCACGAGCGCCTCGGCGTGCGCTTCGGCCCCGACGGCCTGCGCGCGCTCACCGACTGGGGCATCCGTCTCAGCGAGCTCGGTCAGACCGACGCCGCCACCGACATCCTCAAGTTCGTCGCCGGGCCCGAAGGCGGTCGCGGCACTCCCGAGGGCGAAGAGGCCAACAGTCAACTGGCCAGCCTGGTGCAGACGCAAGGCGTGAGCGCCATCGCGTCGGTCGACGTGCTGGTGAGCGTGGGGGCCGGGCTGCGCAGCGAGCAGAACTACGCCGAAGCCGGCTACGCCTACCTGCGCGCCTACGGCCTGATCTCCACCGACGAAGAACGCGAGCTCTACACGCAAGAAGCGCTCGGCGGCGCCGCCAGCGCCTTGCGCGCACAAGGTCGTTTCCTCGAAGCCGCCATGGCCTACGAGCTGCAGCTCGAAGACCTGCGCGCGCGCAACGGCAGCGACCTCATCGCCGTCGAGAAGGTGGCCGTCAACCTGATCGGTGCCTTCGAGAAGCAGTACAAGGCCTCCGGTGACGACTTTGATCGTCAGCTGCGCAGCGACACCCAGGACCGCCTCAACAAGATCCCCGGCATCAGCCTCGACGTGCAGTTCATCCGCGCCTCGGAGTTGCTGAGTGAAGCGGAGCAGAGCAAGGACCCGGCGAGCTTCATGCAGGCGCTGGTCGAGCTCGAGGGCGTGCCCGAGACCTCGCCCAACTACGAGTACGCGCTCGTGAAGCAAGGTGAGGCCTTGGAGGGCGCCGGGCGCTACGACGACGCCCTCGCGCGCTTCAACCAGATGATCGAACGCGCTGCCGACCCGGCCCTGGCCCCCACCAACGCGCAAGGCCTGAGCCGTCGCGAAGGGGCGCTGGCCCAGGCGCGCTACAGCGCCGCCACCTTGCTGCTCTCCGACGAGCTGCAACGTGCCGACGACGCGCTCGCCATGCTCCAAGACTTCGAAGAGGACGTCCCCGGGCAAGAGACCTTCCACGCGCCCGTGAAGTACCAGCGCGTGTTGGCCTACGCCATGGCCGGTCGCTTCGACGAAGCCGAAGACGCGCTCGATGTCTTGCGCAACAGCAAAGCCAGCTCGGCGCGCATCCAAGGCGCCGCGCTCGCGACCTACAGCACCTTGAAGGACGCCGCCGAAGCGGTCGAGGTGCAAACGAGCAGCGAGGCGCGCGAGTTCTGGTCGCGCGCAGCCCGCGCGCTCAGCGTGGCCAACGAGGTCTCCGAGTACGCCAGCTTCACGAACGGCTTGCTGGCCACTCAGCACTACCTCGCTGCGGGTGAACCGGCTGAGGCCGAGGCGACCGCGCGCGCCGTCGAGAAGGCGCACCAAGATCGCAAGCCGCCCACCAGCAGCGCCGACGCGCTCAAGATCGCGCTCGCCACTTCACTCGACGAGCAAGGCGACTACGGTCGCGCGCGTCCGATCTGGAAGGACCTCGAAGCGCGCAACCCGAACCGCATGGACGTGCTCGTGGGTGCAGCGCGCAGCTACGGCGGTTGGCTCGCGGTCGACGAGAACGGCGACGTGATCGAGATCCCCGGATCAGGCGATTACGGAGAAGCCAACGAGCTCTGGGTCCAGAAGATCTACGGCGTCGTCAACCAGACCTCGAAGCACGAGCCGATCTGGTGGGAGACGAAGCTCGGTGGGATCTACACCGACTACCGCCGCATGGAGCAAGACAGCTCACACGGCACGCGCGCGCGCTCGGTGCTCACCAACGTGCAGCTCTTCACCCCGCAATACGACAAGACCGTCCAAGAGCTGCTGCCCGAGGACAAGCGCTTCACGCCCCGGTACTTCACGCTGTTCCGCTACCTCGACCGCAAGCTGCCGAAGTAAATCCGCTCGCCAGCACCGCGTCGGCCCGGCAGGGTTCGGCATGGGGTGCTTGCAGGCACGTTGATCGTTTCCTGAGCCTCACCTAGAATGCCGCGCCCCGGCGGCCCCCACCGCTTACCCCGGAGTCCACCGTGACCTCCCTGCCGCCGCTTGCTCGTCCTGCTGCCCGCTTCACTCGGTTCGGAGGCTCCGTCTCGCGCCGCGTGGCAGCCCTGTTCGCGCTCACGGCCAGCCTGGCGCTGAGCCCCGCCGCGCTGGCTCAGGACGGCCCCGGTGGCAACGGTCGGCTCGACGTGCTCAACGCGCGCGGTGAAGTCACGCCGCTGCAGCCGGTGCTCGTGATCAGCGAAACGCTCGACGAAGTCCGCTTCCGTCGCGGGAGCAGCAGCCGCACGGAGACGCGTCGCACCGATCAGGTGGTGCACATCGAATACGGCACGGGCAGCGACACCTATGAGTCGGCACTGGCCGCGCTCGACGACGGCGACCTCGTGCAGGCCGTGAACCTGCTGACCGCCGCCGCCGAACAGGATGAGCCGGGCTGGCAGGCGGCCGTGGCACTGCTGAAGCTCGGTGAGACGCAAGCGCGTCGCGGTGGTTCGCACCTGGCTGAAGCACGCAGCACGCTCGACAGTTTCTTGAGCGAGCACCCCGATCACCGTCGTCTTCCCGAGGCGCTGCTGCTGCGCGGGCGTTACGCACTCGCCGCCGGCGAAGCCAGCGCCATGGAAACGGCTGCGCAACGCGTGGCGCAACTCGTGGAACAAGGGCGCACGCCGGGCACCTGGAAGGCGCGCGCCGAAATCGAACTGGGCGACTCGTTGCTCGCCAACGACCGCGCCAGCGAGGCGCAGGCCTCCTACAAGGCGGCGCAAGCCACCGCCGAGCGCGCCCGCAGCGATCTCGCCGAGCGCGCCGACCTCGTGGCCGAGCTCGATCGCCTGGCCCTCGACGCCCGCTCCGGCACCGGCTCGGCACTGCTCGCCGCCGGCGACCTGCGCGCCGCACGCACCTACTTCGAGGCCTTGCAGGCCGACGCGGGCGGCGCCCGCGGTGTCGAAGTCGCTGCGCTCAACGGGCTCGCACAAGTCGACCTCGAAGAAGGCGGTCACGACAAGCTCAAGCAGGCCCAGCTGGGCTTCGCGAAGGCCGCTGTCCTGGGCGCCGCCATCGACGATCAGCACGCCAAGTCGCTGTACTTCCTGGGGCGTTGCGCCCTGGCCCTGGCCGAAACCGGCTCGGGCGACGCGAACGGAGCCCGCGCAGAGGCCCGTGAATACGCCAAGCTCGTCCAAGCTCGCTACCCCGAGAGCCGCTGGGCCCGCATGGCTCGTGAGTCACTTCCTTGAAACCCGCCGCTAGAGACCTGAGAGCGCGATCATGACCTCCACCTTCCACGCCCTTCTGCTGACCTTCTTCGCCCCGGCCCTCTGGGCTCAGGAGGGTGAGGCTGCGGCCGATGCTGCTCCCGCTGGTGGCGACAAAGCCAGCAGCTTCTTCCAAGATGCCGGCACCATCGGTCTCGTCATCATGGTGCTCTCGGTGGTCGCGCTCACGCTGATCATCAAGGAGATCATGGCCATGCGTCGCGATCAGCTCGCGCCGCCGGAGCTGGTCGACGAGATGGAAGCGCTCTTCGAAGCCGGTGAGTACCAAGAGGCCATCGAGCTCTGCGAGACCGAGCCCTGCTACTTCACGAACATCGTGGCGGCCGGCCTGCCCAAGCTGAACGCGAACTTCGACGCCATGGAGAAGAGCCTGGAGGAGATGGTCGAAGAAGAGACCATCAAGCTCCACGCGCGCCTCTCCTGGCTCTCGCTGATCGCCGGCGTGGCCCCCATGCTCGGACTGATGGGTACCGTGAACGGCATGATCGGCGCCTTCGCCAAGATCGCCGAGCTCAAGGGTCAGGCCACGCCTGACCAGCTCGCAGGCAGCATCGCCGGTGCACTCATCACGACCATGCTCGGTCTGATCGTGGCCGTGCCGGTGACCGCCGCTTTCGTGTTCCTGCGCAACCGCGTGGTGTCGTACTCGCTCGAGATCTCGGCTGTGGTCGAAGACCTCTTCGAACGCTTCCGCCCGCGCGACGCCTGATCGCACTTCCTTTCACTGACCGGAGCTGAGCCCCCATGGGTCGCAAGAAGCAATCGGCAGGTACCGAAGTCGCGATGGACATGACGCCGATGATCGACGTCGTGTTCTTGATGATCATCTTCTTCATGATCGTCAGCGACATGAGCCAGCAAGACCTTGCTGAGCTCGTGTTGCCCAAGGCCGAGATGGCCCAGGACGACGAGACCGAAGAAGGCCGCATGATCATCAACATCGTCAAAGACGGTTCGTTGGAGATCAAACGAGTGGGTTACCAATCGCTCGATGACCCCACGGCCCAGACGGCAGTGCGCGGCTACCTCGCCAATGCGGTCGCGCTCGGTGAACGGGACCCCGACAACCCTCAGTTCTCCGCGCGCTCGCTTCTCGTGCGTGCCGACAAAGAGACGAAGTTCAAGGAAGTGCAGAAGCTGATGCGGATCGCCGCGGAACCGGGCATCTACATCTACAAGATCGATCTCGCCGCCGCCCAGAACGAGCAGTAAGCCATGGCACGTAAGAAAGCAGAGATCGAAGACGTGCCGCTGGACCTCACGCCGATGATCGACGTGGTGTTCCTGCTGCTCATCTTCTTCATCGTCACGATCAAGTTCAAAGTGCTCGAGGGCAAGCTCGTCACCGAGCTGCCGAAGGACGAAGGCAGCAACGCCGGCGACGTCACCTTGATCGACAAGATCGAGATCGACATCGTCCCGCAACCCTCGGCACCCGATGGCTTCATCACTCAGGTGAACGGGCAGACGATGCCGAACATGGCAACGCTGCGCGACACGGTGGCACGCTTCGTGGCGGCCGCGCCTGAGGGCGAATCCGCGCGCGGCACGATCCATCCGCGCACCGAGGTCAACTACGAGCAGGTCGTGATGGTCGTCGACCAACTGCTGCAAGTGGACCTCACGGACATCACCTTCGCCGGTGTGGACTGGGACGTCTGAACGTGCGCTCGCCGCACGCTCCCAGCCACCTCCTGCGAGGACGCGGCAGCGCTCCCCGAAACGGGTCGCTCCGCCGCAAAAAGTCGGTGCTCTGGGGGTATCTCCCCCGCTGCGCTGGCGCCCCGTCGAATGCTAGACTCCGCGCGCCTCGAATCGCTGCTCCTGCCTGTTCTGGGGGAGCTTCGGCTCGAAGCCGCAACTCACTCCACACCGGCTGGGTCCGCCCCGAGACCCGCCGTTCGTGGCAAGTCGTGTCGTGCTCGCGCACGTCGGCTTGCCGGCCGATCGCGCTTCCAGGGAATCGCCCCTCATGAAGACCCGCACTGTGTGCTTGCTGCTCGTCGCGGCCGCCTGTCGCTCTGCTTCGGTAGAGAGCCCCGAGTCCGACGACCTGGCCCAGCAGATTCCCGAGGAGGCCACCTTGTTGGCCTTCGACGAAGCGCCTGCCGCGCCCGCGTTGGTGTCGGAGATCCCGCTGGCGAACGCGCCGCAAGACGCCGACGGCGACCTCGCCGAAGGTGAGCGCGAACGTCGTGAGATGCTCAAGCAGAAGACCTACGTGCTCGTCGAGCAGTACTTGGCGAACGCGCGCGCTCTCGAAGAGCAGCTGCGTCTCACCGAGGCGCACGCCGAACTCGAGAAGGCGCGTCAGCTCGATCCCACGAACAAGATCGTGCGCACTTACCAGGATCAGATCGCGGCGCTGCTCGGCGAAGAGCGTTCCGACGCGGCCCTGCTCGTGCGTTCGGCCCGCGAGCGCTACGAAGCCCAGCGCGAGCAACGCGCCGTGCTGGCTCGCAACGATCTGGAACAGGCGCGCTACGCCCTCCAGGCCAACGACGCGCAACGCGCCGTGCGCCTCTCCAAGGGTGTCGTGGATCGCATCACCTGGAGCGCTGGTTCCGGTGAATGGGGCTCGCTCGAGAGCGAAGCCAAGGCGCTGCTCGCCGACGCCGAACGCGCGCTCGAAGGTCAGGACCAAGAGCTGCTCGAGCGTCAGCGTCGCGAGGCCTTCGATCGCCTGCGCGAAGAAGAAGTCGCCACCGTCGCGCAGAACGAGGCGCGCATCCAGACGATGCTGATCGCCGCCACGCGCGCCTTCGACAGCTCCGACTACGAGGGCGCCGAAGGCTTGGCGCTGGCCGTGCTCGACCTCGACCACCACAACCATCAGGCCGCCGCGATCCTCGACGCCGCCCAGGATGCCGAGCGCGAATACGCCGACCGCATCTTCGTGCAGCGTCGCCGCGAGGAGTTCAACCGCTGGCGCAACGAGATGGAGCGCGTGCGGATCCCCAACGCCGACATCTTCACGCCGCCGTCCTCCGCGCACTGGAGCGAGATCAACCGCCTGCGCAACAACGACGCCAGCTTGGGCCTCACGGGCGCTTCGCCCGAAGAAATCGAGCTGCGCGCGCTGCTCGACGAGACGCGCATGGACGTGGACTTCGACGATCTCACGATCACCGAGGTCGCGAACTCGCTGAGCATCAACCAGGGCGTGCCGGTGTCGATCGATCCCGAGGTCGCACTCGACCTCGACGATTCGGGCGAGACCGTGAACCTGCGCGGCCTGCGCGACGTGAACGTGAAGGCCGTGCTGAACATCCTGGTCGAGCAAGTCGGCGACGAGCTGGCCTGGACCGTGCGCAACGGTCGCGTGTACATCACGACCAAGGAGAAGGCCGGCTCGATGCCGGTCACGCGCGTCCACTACATCCAGGACCTCACCTTCAAGATCACCGACTTCAAGGGCAGCAACCTGCGTGACATCGCGCTGCCCGGCGAAGCGGGCGACGACGCCGAGACGAGCATCTTCAACACCGAGCTCGACCAAGCCACGCTGATCGAAGCCGAAGAGATCCTGAACCTGGTGCGCGAGAACATCGCCGCCGAAGACTGGGACCTCTCCGACAACTACAACATCGACTTCGTCGACAACAACAACCTGCTCGTGATCCACACGGCTGAGGTGCAGGCGCAAGTCGCCAAGTTCCTCGACGAGCTGCGCGCCTTCTCCACGAACATGGTCACGCTGGAGTCGCGCTTCTTCTCGATCACCGACTCCTTCATCGAGGAGATCGGCACCGACCTGCGCGGCCTGACGCCGAACGGTCCGTTCTCGAGCGAGTACCAGCTCAACGCGGCCGGCACCACGGGCACCCCCACCCAGGGCCTCGACAACAACGGCGACGGCTCGGGCAACCCGAACGCCGGTGCGTTCTTCGACGACGGCGGCGACCAGATCTACGCCGCCAGCTCGGAGAACTTCTTCCAGAACCCGCTCGGCGAGATGCTCTCCACCGTGGGTGGCGGCGCCTTCCAGTTCACGATCCTCGACGACTCCGAGGTGAACATCGTGATGAACCTGGTCTCCAAGAGTCAGAACGCGGTGGAGATCACGGCGCCGATCGTGTCGGTCTACAACACGCAGCGCGCCTTCGTCACGGTGGTGAACCAAGTCAGCTACGTGCAAGGCTACGAGGTCGACGTGGCCACGGGCTCCTTCATCGCTGACCCGGTGATCGGTGTGCTGCAAGAAGGCATCGTGCTCGACGTACGCCCCACGATCTCCTACGACCGCCTCTACGTGACGCTCGACGTGCAGACCACCGTGGCCGAGCTGGAACGCCCCTTCCGCTCGATCACCACGCTGCTCGGACCGAGTGGTTCGCCGGTGACCTTCTCGATCCCCGTGCTCAACGTGCAAGACGCGCAGACCACGGTGGTCGTGCCCGACGGCGGCGCCGTGGTGCTCGGTGGCTTCAAGCACGTGCGCTACAAGAACCGCACCGCCGAGGCGCCGTGGCTCGCCGACATCCCGATCTTCGGCTTCTTCTTCCGCGAGAAGGGTCTCGCCGACGAAGTCACCGACCTGATCATCGTGATCCGCGCCAAGATCACGGACTTCGACAAGCTGCGCTGATCGGCCCGGGATCGAGGCACGCGCCCCGCGCGTGGCCGAGAGACTCACAGCGAGCCCCGCCCTCACCGGCGGGGCTCGTTGCGTTTGTGGACGCCGGCCCGCGGCCCCCGGTGCCTCTCACCCCCGTCTTGCCATGCACGTCGTCGGCAGCGCGGCGCACTTGCGGCCGCGATCTGGCACGACCGTTGATCCGCCACCGTCGAGGCTCCAGAATCGTCCTCGTGCGCCGCCTCTCCGCGATCTTCTTCGACGTCGACGACACGCTCTACTCGACCACCGGCTTCGCGCAACTCGCGCGTCAACGCGCGGTCGAGGCGATGGTGAGCACGGGCCTGCGCTTGCCCGTCGACGTGGTGCGCCGCGAACTCGACGAGGTCATCGCCGAGTTCTCGAGCAACTACCCCAACCACTTCGACAAGCTGCTGCTGCGCTTGCCCGACGAAGCCTGGCGCGGCACGAACCGCGGCCTGATCATCGCCGCCGGTGTGATGGCCTACCACGACACCAAGGCCGAGCTGCACCCCTTCCCCGACGTGCTGCCCGTGCTCGAGGCGCTCGCCACGCAGACCGACCTCCTGCTCGGCATCGTGACGCACGGCCTCGAGATCAAGCAGGCCGAGAAGCTGCTGCGGCTGGGCGTGCTCCCGTACATCGACCCCGAGGCGATCTTCATCTCCGACCAGGTCGGCATCAGCAAGCCCAACCCCAAGCTCTACACGCGCGCCTGCGGACGCTTCGGCCTCGACCCGCGCGAAGTCATGTACGTGGGCGACTCGCCCGCGCACGACATCGACCCGCCCAACGGTCTCGGCATGCTCACGGTGCGCAAGCTGAGCGCCAACCGCTACGCCCAGGTGGCGTCGATCACGGAACCCACGCACACGATCCGTGCCTTCACCGAGTTGCCGCCTCTGCTCAACGAGTTCCACGGGCTGTCACTCGACGTCCCGTCGTGAGCACGGCGAGAGTTCGGCGCTGCTCCCGTGCGGGAGCTCGGTGATGACGTCGGAGCTGCGTCGCTTCTTGGTGGGGCTGAGCCTCGGTGTGGCGCTGTTGCTCGCGCTCGGCGGCGCCCTGCTCGGCGGCACACGTCGCCCGCGCGCCGACTTCGCTTTCGCGAACCAGCAAGAGATCGAGTCACTGGACCCGGCGGAGGCCACCGGCGTGCCCTCCGCGCGCATCCTCACCGCGTTGCTCGAGGGCCTCACGCGTCGCGACGCAGCCGGGCGCATCCAGCCCGGCGTGGCCGAACACTGGAGCGTGAGTGACGACGGCTTGCTGTGGACCTTCAAGTTGCGCGACAACGCCACCTGGAGCGACGGCCGCCCGGTGCTCGCCGAACACATGGTGGGCGCGCTGCGACGTCTGCTCGATCCCGCCACGGCCTCGCGCCACGCCAAGTTGTTGTGGGCGGTGGAAGGCGCCGAGGCCTACACGAGCGGCACGCTCAGCGACTTCGAGCGGGTCGGCCTGCGCAGCGTGGGCGCGCACACCGTGGAGATCCGGCTGCACCGGCCGCTGCCCACGCTGCCGCAAGTGCTCGCCGCGCCGCAGCTGCTCCCGGTGCCGCCGGGGCTCCCCGAACGCCTCGGCCGCGCGTGGACGCGCCCCGAGAACTTCGTCGGGAACGGGCCCTTCCTGTTGGTGGAGCGTCGGCTGCGCGACCGGCTGCGCCTGGTGCGCAACCCGAACTACTGGGGCGCTCACGAGGTCGGGCTGGAAAGCGTCACGGCCTACTCCGCCGACGGACTCACGACGCAACTCAACCTGTACCTCACGGGCGTCGTCGACTGGATCATCAAGCCGCCGCCCACGTTGGTCGACGAACTCTCCGCGCGCGAGGACCTGCTCACGGGCGCGCAGTTCGGCACGACCTTCCTGCGCTTCAACGTGCACGGCGCCCCCTTCACCGAAGACGCGCGCCCCACGCCACTCAGCGACCCACGCGTGCGCACCGCGCTCACGCTCGCACTCGACCGCGACAGCCTGGCGCGCGATGTGATGCGCGGCGGACACGAGGCGATCAACTCCTTCGTGCCTGGTGGCCTGCCCGACTACACCCCCGCCGTGCTGCCACCCTGCGACCCCGAACGCGCGCGCGCGCTGCTCGCCGACGCCGGCTTCCCCGGCGGCGAAGGCTTCCCCGAGTTGCGTCTGCTCTACCCGCACAACGAGACCAACCGCGACTTCTGCGACGCCATCGCCACGCAGTGGCGACGTGAACTCGGCATCGACACGCGCATGGTGCAACAGATCTGGAAGGTCTACCTCGACAGCACGCGCAGCGGTCTCTACCAGGTGTCTTGGGGCGCGTGGATCGGTGATTGGCTCGACGCCGCCAGCTTCGTGGAGATCTTCCACTCCGGCAGCGGCGACAACCGCACCGGCTGGCACGACACCGAGTTCGACGACTTGATCACGCGCGCCAGCGCCGCCACCGACATGGACACGCGCAACACGCTCACGCGCGCCGCCGAAGAACGCTTGCTGCAAGCGCTCCCCATCGCGCCCGTGTACCAGCGCGTGAACATCAACCTCGTCTCGCCGCGCATCGCCGGCTGGGAAGACAACCTGCTCGACCTGCACCCCTTGCGCGACGTGCGCCTCGCCGACCCGTCGACCGGGGCCGCGAACACGGGCGACGCGTCTCCCGCCGACAGCGCGCCCCCGCGAGACGACGCCCGGTGATCCCCAATTTGCTGCGCGGCTTGTTCGGCGTGACCGTGGTGCTGCTCATCGTGGCGCACCTCGGCTTCGTGCTGATCCGTTCGGTGCCCGGCAACCCTTTCGAGGACGCCAAGGCGCTCGACCCCGCCATCGTGGCCAACCTGCAAGAACGTTGGGCGCTCGATGGCTCGCTCTTCGAACAGTACCAGGCCTACATGGGCGGCCTGCTCACCGAGGGCGACCTCGGCCCCAGCTTCAAGATGCGCGACGTGTCGGTGAACGAGATCCTCGCGCAGAGCTTGCCGGTGTCGGCCACGCTCGGGCTGCTCGGCCTGTTCGTCGCGCTGGGCATCGGCTTGTGTGCCGGCGGACTCGCGGCGCTGCGTCCCGGGAGCTGGTGGGACACCTCCGTGATGGGCGCCGCCACGCTGGGTCTCGCGCTGCCCAACTTCGTGCTCGCCGGCTTGCTCGTGTTGCTCTTCGTGTTCCACTGGCAGCTGTTCCCCGTGGCCGGGCTCGACGGCCCGCTCTCGCTGGTGCTGCCCGCGCTCGCGCTGGGTCTGCCCTACGCCGCGGCCAACGCGCGCCTGTTCCGCACGGGCCTGCTCGAGGTGCTCGGCGAAGACTGGATCCGCACGGCGCGCGCCAAGGGTCTGTCGCCGGGCGCGGTGCTCGTGGGGCACGCGGCGCGCCCCGCCTTGCTGCCGGTGGTGCACGGACTCGGCCCGGCCCTGGCGGCGATCTTGTCGGGCTCGCTCGTGGTCGAACAGGTCTTCGCGCTGCCGGGCCTGGGCGCGCACTTCGTGGAGGCAGGGCTCAACGCCGACTACAACCTCGCGCTGGGCGTGTTGCTCGTCTACACGCTGATGTTGGGGCTCGCGAACATGAGCGTGGACTTCGTGGCGTCCTGGCTCGACCCGAGGATCCGGCTGTGAGCGACGCGCCCCCCCGCGACGCGCCCCCTCGCGATGCGCTCCCCCGCCCCGCGCGCCCCGGGCTCTGGCGACGCTTGCGTCGTCGGCGCGGGAGCCTCGCGGCGCTCACGGTCTTGCTGCTCTTCGTGCTGCTCGCGATCGGCGCACCGCTGCTGCCGCTCGCTCATCCGGCGGAGACGAACACGGCGCGCGCCTCGCAGGGGCCGTCGCCGAGCTGGACCGAACGCAGCGCCGAAGTCGAACGCGAAGCCGCCGACGCGCACCCCTGGGCCAGCGCCGTGCGCACGCAGCTCTTCGGCGCGCACGCCTTGCAAGGCGCACTCGGCAGCGACGCACTCGGTCGCGACCTCGCGGCGCGCATCGTGTGGGGCGCGCGCGTGTCGCTGGCCGTGGCGCTCGCCGCGACCCTCGTGTCGGTGTTGCTCGGCGTGGCCTACGGTGTGCTCGCCGGCTTCGTCGGGGGCCGCGTCGACCAAGTGATGATGCGCGCCATCGACGTGCTCTACTCGATCCCGTTCCTGTTCCTCGTGATCCTGGTCGTGTCCGTGCTGCGCGACGAGCGCGTGGCCGCCGCCGTGCAGAGCTGGGGCCTCGACCAACTCTCGCTGCTCTTCCTGGTGATCGGCGCCGTGAGTTGGCTCGGCATGGCGCGCCTCGTGCGCGGGCAGCTGCTCAGCTTGCGCGAAGCCGAGTTCGTGACGGCGGCGCGCGCCTTGGGTGTCACGCCGCTGCGTCTCGCCTGGCGCCACCTACTCCCGCATCTGGGCGGGATCATCGTGGTCGTGCTCACGCTCACGGTGCCACGCGTGATGCTCTTCGAAGCCTTCCTGAGTTTCCTCGGGCTGGGCGTGGAACCGCCGGGCGTATCGTGGGGCCTGCTCGCCAGCGACGGGCTCGCGGCGCTCACGCCGGTGAGTCGCAGCTGGTGGCTGGTCGTCTTCCCTGGGCTCGCTCTCGCCGCCTCGCTCTTCAGCTTGAACCTGCTCGGCGACGCCCTGCGCGACGCCCTCGACCCGCGCACCGGCCGCAACGGCAAGCCCGCCGGCTGACCCACTCCCCCGCTCCGGCGGCCACACATTCGCCACATGCAAAGATCCCCCGCCTGAACGCCTGTTCCCTACGCTGGTCGCCTCTCCCGAATCACGCTGGCTAGGTCCTCGTGCGCCCACGGCCCGGCCCCTCTCCCCATGCACCGCAGCCCCCTGCCCCGATGGCACCACTGTAGACCCAGAGTGAGGCCGCCCTGGTCGTCGGTGGGCCTGCTCGCCCGCCTGCCCGGTGGTCTGCTTCTCCTCGCGGTGATGCTGACGACCCTCCCGGGCTGCGGCAGCAACGAACCCGGCGCGGCGGGCTCCGCGAGCACCCCCGGCACGAGTCTGTTCCACGAGCTCGGAGTGCTCCAGCTGCTCCAGGGCGCCGACCACCCCCGCTTCGATCCCGACGGGGCCGCGCTGCTCACCTGGGTGCTCAAGGGCAGCTCGATCCAGATCCCCAGCGAGCAATGGGTCGCAGGCGCCGACCTCCCGCGCAGCTCCGCCGCACGCCTGCTCGGCACGCGCGATCCGAAGCAGATCTCGGGTCTGGTCCTGTGGAGCTTGACCCCGCCCGTGGACCTCGACCTGCCCCCGAACCCGGTGCGCCTGAAGAGCCCGGTGGCCGGTCCGCTGCAGCTCTCGGAAAACGGTCTGCCGCAGGGGCGCGAGAAGCCGCTGAAGGCTTGGCACACGAACCGATCGCGCACGCCGCTGGTGTGGTGGAACCACAACCTGGGGCGACTCGAAGCCGCCTCGCGTCGTCGCCCCTTGGCGCTCAGCCTGGCTTACCCGGCGTCACTCGGCCCGTTCCCCACCGAATGGCAGTGGTGGGCCGACGAGCAGCCGGTCGCGCAGCGCAGCAGCGTCACGCTCGGCGCGGAGACGCGCGAAGTGGTCGGCGTTCCCGCCTCGAGTCGACTGGCTTACGAGACCCCGCGCCTCGACTCCGCCGCGCTCGACGTCGGTTTCGCGCTCACCGACTTGGGCGTGCAACTCGTCGACGGTGAGGTACGCACGCGCCGCGGGCCGCCCCCGTCGGTCACCTTCGCGGTGGAGATCCACACACCCGACGGCCAGGAACGCGTGTTCGAGCAAGAGGTCAGCGCGGGCAACGACTTCGGCGACGCGCGCCTGGACCTCGCAGCCTGGAAGGGCCGCGCCTGCCGCGTCGACTTCGTGGTGGAGGGCGCTCCTCCTCACGCCGACCTGTTCGCCATGTGGTCCACGCCGCGCTTTCGAGATCCCGTGCACGACGCGCCCACGCGCCCGCACATCGTGATCCTCGACCTCGACACGCTGCGTGCCGACCGCCTGGGCTGCTACGGCCACGACCGTCCGACTTCGCCGCACATCGACGCCTGGGCAGCGAAGGAGGCCGTGCTCTTCCGCGACCACACCTCCGTGGGCAGCTGGACCCTGCCGTCCACCGTGACCATGCTCACCGGGCTCGCTCCCAACCGGCACGGCGTGTTCCACCCCAGCCAGGCCATCGACGAGCGCCACGAACCGCTGGCGCAGCGGCTCGCCGCCCTCGGCTACGAAACACTCGCGCGCACGGAGGCCGGCGTCGTCACCCCACCGGGCGGCTTCGACACCGGATTCGAGCGCTTCCTGGCCGAGCCGCGCGGCGCCTACCAGCTGGAGCGCGAAGGCTGGGAGGCCGAGCTCGATTGGATGCGACGGCGCGACTCGTCCCAACCGATGTTCGTCTTCCTGCAGACCTACAACATCCACGGCCCCTTCGTGAACGATCCGCGCTTTGACGACCCCGACGACCCGTACACCGGCCCGCTCGCTGAAGAACCCGTGCGCAACCGCCACGTGCAAGCTGCGGCGAAGGCGGCGGGCGGCACGCTGCCCGAGCGCGACGCCCGCTACTTGCGTGATGTCTACGACGCTGGCATCCAGCGCGTGGATGAATCGCTCGGCCCGGTCTTCGAGGCGCTGCCCGAGATCTTCGGCGACGAACCCTACGTGGTGGTGCTCACCAGCGACCACGGCGAGGAGCTCGCCGAACGCGGGGTCACGGGGCACGGTCACACGCTGCACCGCGAGCTGTTCCAGACGCCGCTCATCGTGAGCGCGCCCGGTCAGGTCGGCGGCAGCGTCGTCGACGCACCGGTGTCGAGCCTCGATCTCGTGCCCACCTTGCTCGCACTCGCCGGCGCGCCACGCGATCCCACGCTGCCGGGCCGCGACCTCTTCGCCGACCAGCTCACCGACGACGCCCCCCGCATCATGCAGCACGACGCCGAGGGCCTCGCCGTGCAAGTGCTCGACTGGAGACTCATCGACGACAGCTCGGAGCAAGCGCGCGAACTGGGCGAGGGCATCTACGACCTCGGCGCCGACCCGCTCGAGCAGAACCCGCTCGAGGACGTCGACCCCTCACGTCGCCAACGCCTCGTGGACGAGCTGCGGCTCTACCTCCGCGCGAACCCGCTGCTCGGCGAGCCCAGCACGCGCGGTGGCAACGAGGACGCCGCGCTGCTCGAGCAGCTGCGCGAACTCGGGTACATCGGCGACGACTGAGTCGGCGGCGAGAGGTGGCGCAGCGCGCCCGCGCCAGCGCCCACGGGAACGCGACTCAGGGCGCGTCTGCCCGCATCCCGAGACAGGACTCACCACGCTTCGGGAGCGGGGAAGGCATGCACCGTGGTGTCAGGTGACACAGGTGCCGGCAAGCGTTCCGTGCGCGGCCGGCCATGGATGTCGAAGGCTTGGTAGCGGTCGATGCGGCCGTCGTGTGCGCTGAAGTCGTGCAGCTTGGTGTGGTACGCGGGGTCACTGTGGTGATCGGTGAGCCACCCGGTCGACAGCCAGAGCGTGCTGCCGTCGAGCCACCAGAGTGCGCGGAGGCCGGCGAGTTCGGGGATCGAGTCCACGTCGGCGAGCAGGCGTAACTCGGAGCGCTCGAGGCTGAACTCGAACAGGCGCTCCGCTTGTGCGTCCCAGAGCAGCAGGCGTTGTGCGTGGGCGTCGTGGACGAGCCCGGTGAGCATCCCGAGGCAGGCGGACTCCAGCACGCGCCGCTGCTCGTAGCCCGCGCCCGTGACGCGGTACTCCACGACCACGCTCACACCACCGTTCGTGACACCGCTGATGAAACCGTGCGCGCTCGCTGTGCCGTCGTGCGCGCTCGCTGTCCAGTCGTGCGCGAGCGCCACGAAGCCGAGTGTGTCGTGACGGAGCTTGCAGCTCGGCTCGCCCGGCGGCCAGTAGGACACCTCGTCGAAGCCCCCGAAGACCATCACCGGGGAAACCTCTCCCGAGATCATCTCTCCCCTGTACCGCCGCGGCACTCCCGCCCAAGCCGTGTTCGCCCGCTCCTCCGGATCCACGAGCGCCGCGCTCGCAAAACACTCCCCCAGACTCCCGCCCCCCACGGCGCGCTCCCCTCGCGCATCCAGCCCCCCACGAGGTCCACACTGAATCACCCCAGCCACAACCCCCATCCCGAGCACAAGCCGCATCCAGTTCATCTCAACCCCCTTCGCATCCGCCCCCCGAGCACGAGCAGTCCCCTCTCCATCGCAAGCCCCTCCCCACTCTCACCCGCCCCACCTCGAGCACGAGCGGCTCCCTCTCCATCGCGAGCCGCCACCGCGCACGGTGCACTGCCCGTCGCGCGATGCGGACTTTGAGAGAGAGCTCTCCGGGGATGTTTGAGCGCAACGAACCTTCCCCGGAGAGCTCTCTCTCAAAGTCCGCGCCTCACAAATCGAGATGACACCGAACGCTCTGTCCGGCCGACACCTCGCGTTCGACAGGGTCCTCGACCTTGCAGCGATCGAACACCAGCGGGCAGCGCGTGTGGAAGGCGCAGCCCGACGGTGGGTTGAGCGGGCTCGGCACGTCGCCCTTGAGCACGATGCGTTCGCGTCGCTCAGTGGGGTCTACGCGCGGCGCGGCGGAGAGTAACGCTTGCGTGTAAGGGTGCGCAGGCTTCTCGAAGAGCGTGTCGGTGTCGGCGAGTTCCACGATGCGGCCGAGGTACATCACGGCCACGCGGTCGCTGATGTGACGCACCACCGAGAGGTCGTGCGCCACGAACAAGTAGGAGAGGCCGAGTTCGTCGCCGAGCTCGCCGAGCAGGTTGATCACTTGCGCTTGGATCGAGACGTCGAGCGCGGACACGGCTTCGTCGCACACGATGAAGCGCGGTGAGAGTGAGAGCGCGCGCGCGATGCCGATCCGTTGGCGTTGACCGCCGCTGAACTCGTGCGGGTAGCGGTTCAGGTAGGCGGGATCGAGACGCACGCGTTCGAGCAACTCGCGCACGCGGGCCTCGAGTTCTCTGCGACCGCTGACCAACTTGTGGACCTTGAGCCCCTCGCCCACGATGTCGGCCACCGACATGCGCGGGTTCAGCGAGGCGTAGGGATCCTGGAAGATGATCTGCATCTCTTTGCGCAGCGTGCGCAACTCGCGCGGCGACTGCGCGAGCACGTCCTTGCCAGCGAAGCGCACCTCGCCCGCGGTGGGTTCGATGAGCCGCAACAGGCTGCGACCGACCGTGGTCTTGCCGCAACCCGACTCGCCCACGAGCCCGAGTGTCTCGCCGGAGCGCACGTCGAAGGACACACCGTCGACGGCTTTCACCTGCGCGACCACGCGCGAGAAGAGGCCCTTGCGCACGGGGAACCAGGTCTTGAGGTCGCGCACTTCGAGCAGCGTCTCGCCGCGGTGAAGACGCGCCGTGGCGCGCGCGCTGGCAGAACTCGTGGCGCTCATGACGCGACCTCGCCGTCGGGGGCGGCGCTCGTCTCGTCGGCACGGCCCGGGCCCGCCGCGCCCGCCGCCTGAGGACGCGCCGCGTGACCGTGTTCGGAGCGCTGCTGCGCGTCGAGCGGATGGAAGCAGGCCAGCAAGTGACCCGGCTCGATCTCTTGCAGCGGCGGCTCGGCAGCGGCGCAGTCGTCTTGCGCGCGGAAGCAACGCGTGCGGAAGCGACAACCACTCGGCAGCGCGAGCGGGTGCGGCACGGTGCCGGGGATCTCGTGCAGCTTCTCGTTGCGGTCGCTGTGCATCTCGGGCAGCGACTGGAACAGACCGAAGGTGTAAGGATGACGCGGCGCCGCGAAGAGCTTGTCGGTGCTGGTGCTCTCCACGATCTTGCCGGCGTACATCACGGCCACGTGCTCGCTCATCTCGGCCACCACGCCAAGATCATGTGTGATCAACAGGATCGACATGCCGAGCTCGCGTTGCATGTCGCGCAGCACGTCGAGGATCTGCGCTTGGATGGTCACGTCGAGCGCGGTCGTGGGCTCGTCGGCGATCAACACGGCGGGATCGCAGGCCAACGCCATGGCGATCATCACGCGCTGCTTCATGCCACCCGACATCTCGTGCGGGTAGTTGTCGATGCGAGTTTCCGGCGCGGGGATCCCCACGCGCTGCAGCATCTCGATGGCGTAGGCGCGCGCGTCCTTGGCGTTCATCTTGCGGTGCAAGCGCAGCACTTCGATGATCTGCGTGCCCACGGTGAAGACCGGGTTCAGCGAGGTCATCGGTTCCTGGAAGATCATCGCGATGTCGTTGCCGCGCACGGAGCGCAGTTCGTCTTCGCGGGCGTCGAGCAGGTTCTTGCCGCGGAACAGGATCTCGCCTTCCACGTAGCGCCCGGGCGGCGTGGGGATCAGCTGCAGGATGCTCATGGCCGTGACGCTCTTGCCGCAACCCGACTCGCCCACCACGCCGAGCGTCTCGCCGGCATTGAGCGTGTAGGTCACGCCGTCCACAGCTTTCACCGTGCCTTCGTCGGTGTCGAACCAGGTGCGCAGACCGCGGATCTCGAGCAGCGGCTGTCCCTTCGCGCCACGCTCCTGCGCGCCAGCGGCGGCTGGCGCGGTCGCGTTCGGTTGCGGGTCGGCGGGCGTGGCCTCGCTCACCTCAGGCCTCCTTGAGTCGCGGGTCGAGGGCGTCGCGCACGGCTTCGCCCACGAGGTTGTAGAGCATCACGGTGACGAAGATCGCCACGCCGGGGAACACCTGGATCCACCAGTACTCGGGGTTGCGGCTCTCGACGAGCAGCGAGCCCCAGCTCGGCACCGGCAGCTGCACGCCGAAGCCCAGGAACGAGAGCGCCGACTCGGTGAGGATCCCGCTCGCCACCGCAAAGGTGGCCGCCACCAACACCGGCCCCATCGCGTTCGGCAGCATCTGCCTGAAGATCGTGCGACGACTCGGCACACCCAGCGCCTCGCTCGCCACCACGAACTCTTGATTGCGCAGGCGGATGAATTCGCCGCGCACCAAGCGCGCCACGCCCGTCCAGCGGAACAAGCCGATCGCGAGCATGATGTTCAGGATGCTCGGCCCCAGGAAGCTGACCACGATCAGGATCAGGAAGAACACGGGGAAGCACTGGAAGATCTCGATCACGCGACTCAACACACTGTCGACCCAGCCACCGAAGTAGCCGGCGATCGATCCGATCAGGATGCCGATCAGCACCAGCAGCACCGTGGACACGAGCCCCACCGACAAGCTGATGCGCGCGCCCCACACCATGCGCGTGAGCATGTCGCGGCCGAGGCTGTCGGTGCCGAGCATGTGCCGCGTGCCCGCGTTCAGCTCGGCTTCGCCCTCGCGCACGATCACCGGGTTGCCGCGCACGGGGATGCCCGTGGCGGGGTCCACGCGCGCACTGCCTCCTTCGGTGGTGTAGTAACCTTCGGCGTCCTTCTCGGCAGCCCGAGTCCAGGTGGGCGGACGAAAGGTCTCGGTCTGGTTCTGCTCCGGCATGCCGTAGGCCAACGGCGGGAACAGCAGCTCGACGGCTTCCGCCTTGCCGTCGCTGAGCGCTTGCTTGAGCGTGGTCGTCTCGAGCTCGGTGTCGGACACGCCCACGACTGCGGCGAAGAGCGCGGCGGCGATCGGCGGCACGAGCAACACAGCGATGAGCTTCGGGCGACGCGCCGCACGGATGCGCGACCGCGATCCACCGAGCCACAGCTTGTCGACGAAGCGCCCCCACAGCGGCAGGCTCGCGAGCACGCACCACAGCGCCATGAAGGCCACCTCGAGGAGGCCCAGACTCTCGAGCACGGGGTGACTGCGATAGGCCTGCAGCGGAACGCTGCGCCCCGCTTCGGGCTCGGCACCGTACTTGGCAGCGCGCAGGCTGCTGCGCACCGCGTCGGCGGAGACCTGCAGCGCGGCGGCTTGTGCCTCGAGCGCGGCGGAGTCGGCGGAGACCGCGGCGTTCACGAGCGCGTCGGCGGCCTCGGCCAGGGTGTCGAGCGTGGCCACGTGTTCGATGGCCAGTTGCCGACGCATCGTGACGAGCCGCAACTCGAGCGAGCGTCGATCCACACCCAGCCAGCCGCGCAAGTCCTGCGGAGCGTCGGCTTGACGATCGAGCCACGCTTCCAGTTCGCCGTCGCTCAGCGTGCTGCGCTTGGCGTCTTCGGCGGCGCGCCACTCGGAGAAGCCCAGCTCGCCCTGTCGCGCCTTCGAGATCAGGTCGTTGCTGATCAGCGGCACGAGACGTTGCGCGCTGCGGTACTGGTCGTAGCGCGTGCCCTCGAACACGAGCGGCAAGTCGTTCGCGAGGAAGGGCGCGAAGACGGCCACGCCGTAGAGCAAGGTAAGCAGGCCCAGGCCGAGCTTGTACGACGTGCGCCGTCGCAGCTGCCCGAACACGAGGTCCCAGTAGTCCTTGCTCTCGGGTGGGCCCGGGTTGGTGCGCGCGTCAGTCATGCTTGATCCGCGGATCGACGAGCGCGTAGAGCACGTCGGAGAGCAAGAAGCCGAGCAGTGTCATCACGGCGGAGAACGTGACCGTGGCCATCACCACCGGGTAGTCGCGCACCAGCAAGCCTTCGAAGGCGTAGAGCCCCATGCCGGGGATGTTGAAGATCGACTCGATCAACACCGACCCGCCCACCAGGATCGGCAACAGCGACGCGAAGATCGTGATCACCGGGATCAGTGAGTTGCGCAGCGCGTGCTTGTAGATCACGGCGCGCTTCGACAGCCCCTTGGCGGTGGCGGTGCGCACGTAGTCCTGGCGCAGCGTCTCGAGCATGCCGGCGCGCATCTGACGCGAGAGGTAGGCCACGCCGCCGTAGGTCATGGTGGCGATGGGCAACACGCAGTGCCACGCGATGTCGACGAACTTGCCCCAGGCGCTGAAGTCGGCGGCGTCTTTACCTTGCAGGCCGATCACGGGGAACCAGTCGAAGCCCGTGGCGCCGAAGGCCAGGATCAACATCAGGCCGACCCAGAAGGTGGGCAGCGAGTAGAGCAGGAACACGAAGGCCGTGCTGAGCTTGTCGGCCAGGCTGCCGCGTCGCACGGCAGAGAAGACGCCCAGCGGGATGGCGATCAGATAACTCAGCAGCGAGCTGAGCAACGCCAGCGGCACGGTGATGCGCAGCCGTCGAAGCAGCTCTTCGCTCACCGATTGCGACGGGTCGTGGAACTCAACGCCGAAGTCGAGCGTGGCCAGGTTGCCGAGCCACGCGAAGTACTGCACGTGCAGCGGGTCGTCGAGGTGGAAGCGCTCGCGGAACTTGTCGTAGGCGCTCTGCGTGTCCGACTGACCGGCGCTGGCCGGCGCAGAGCCGCTCGACATGTCGCCCGCCGAGGCGAGCGCCGCGGGATCCCCCGGCGCGAGCTGCATCACCAGGAACACGAGCAGCGTGATGCCGATCATCGTCGGCACCATCAGCAGCAGTCGCCTCAGGATGAACAGTGCCAAGCGTTCGGGTCTCTCGCTCCGGATGTGCGGGCCGGCGACGCGCCCGCGCGCGTCGCTCGGAAGATCATGTCACGCGACGGGACTCAGCGCAGCGGTCGCGTGCCCGGAGTTCCTTCGGCGTAGTACAGGTCGCGCAACCGGAAGCCCGGCTCGAACTTGTAGATCTTCACGCCGTGCAGCTTCTTGTTGATCGCGAGCTTGCGCGGCACCGTCCAACCGAAGAGGTAAGGCTGCTGACTGTGGATGCGCTCGTGAAGCTGCCTCCAGATCACGTAGCGCTTGGCGGGGTCGAGCTCGCGGCGCCCGGCGTCGATGAGGCGATCGACCTCCGGGTCGTTGAGACCGGCATGATTGCTCGAGCGCGTGTCGATGCCGCTCTCGCTGCCGTGCCAGATCTGCTTCGGGTCGCTCTCGGGGTCGGGGATCGTCCAGGCCATGTTCACGGCGTCGAAGTCCCGGTCGAGCAGGTGCTCGAGCATCGTGGCCCACTCGTAGCCCTGGATCTTGACCTGGATGCCGACCTGCTTGTAGGCCTCTTGCATGGCCTGCAGGAACTTCTCACTGGCCTTGTTCCCCGAGGGCATCAGCACCTCGAGCACGAAGTCCTCGCCATCCTTGTCGATGATGCCGTTGCCGTTGCGGTCGTACCAACCGGCTTCGGAGAGCAGGTCTTCGGCCATCTCCACGTCGTACTCGATGTTCTCGACGCTGTGGTTGTAGCCGGGCCCGAACCAGAAGGTCGACGCGGTGGACCACAGCGCGAGGCCCTCGTAGTTCGTCTCGATCCAACCGCGCACGTCGAAGGCATGTGCCAGCGCCTGACGAACCCGCAGGTCTTTGAACTTGGTGCGGCGCAAGTTCCAGCTCGTGTAACCGAGGTTCCCGACGTACGCGAGCACCTTGTAGTAGTTGCGCAGGAACAACTCGGTGCGCGTGACCTCGCCCACGAAGTCTTCGGTCTTCACGCGCGTGAAGATGTCGATCTCTTCGTTGAGCAGGGCTTGCAGCGCGGAGTCGTCGTTGTCGATGAAGCGCCAGCGCAGCGTGTCGAGGTAACCGGCTTCGGCGGGGTCTTTCTTCCAGTAGTCGGCGAAGCGTTGCGCCTCGAGGTACTGACCGGTTTCCCACTTGGTCACGCGGTACGGGCCGAGTCCGACCCAGGCCTTGTTGGCCGGGTGGTCGTTCACGAACTCGCCTTGACGTTGAGCATCGGCTGCGGCGTCGTGCTCGGCGTTGTCGGCGTCGGCGAGGTTGTAGAGGTGGCTCGGCAGGATGCAGAAGTCGAGCCCGAAGGAAGCCTTGGTGCCGAAGTACTGCTCGTCGCGGAAGAAGCGCACCGTGTGCGCATCGAGCTGCTCGGTGCTGACGTCGCCGTACTTGTAGCGCTTCTCGTCGCAGTCCACGTGCGGGTTGCCGAAGAGGTCCATGCTGAAGGCCACGTCGCCCGCATCGAAGGGATGACCGTCGTGCCAGCTGACGTCGTCGCGAAGCGCGAAGGTCCACACTGTGCCGCGTTCCACGCGCGCCACGTCGTCGGCCGACACACGCGTGGGTTCCATCTCGTGCTGCGGGCTGCCCGACTCCACCAGGAAGCCGGCGTCGCCCTCCTCAGTGATGCGGCCCCAGACACGCGAGCCGTCGTTCAGGAACAGCGAGTCTTCGACCCAGGACTCGCGGGCGAGATCGTTCTCGTGCTCCCAAGTGATCGGGCTGAACTGAACCAGCGCCGCGTGCGTCTCGAAGAGCACCTGCCGCACGGTGGCGGAGTTGCCGATCATGAAGTTGAGATCCGGCGGCTCACTCGCGATGTGCAGGATCGCGCGCCCACCCAGCGCCGGGCTCACCTTGCCCTCAGGGTTGGCCGCATCCACCGGCGGATCGCCGGGCCCGGCCAGATCGTGCTCCTTGAGCCCCGCAGCGGCCATCTCAGGTGTGAGCGTCAGGTCGCCAGCCAGCGCAGCGACAGCAGCAGGCGCCGCTGCATGGGCGGCGGCAGACTCTGCGGCCACAGGCTCACTTGTGGGTGAACAAGCAACCAAGAGCGGGCCGCTCGAGCTCAGGAACACGGTGGCGACCCACACGGGGGTCAGGGCAAATCGGAGCATGGAGTCCTCGCATCGAAGCGGGCGGGAGCGCAGAGAATCAGGGCCACTGCGCGCGCCCAAGGCCGAGCGTGGCAGCTTAGGTGTCGCCTCTCGGGGAGTCAACTGGAGCTGATAGCTAAGCCCTTGTAACCAAGAAACTTGCGGCGCGTTGAGGGCGGCACGTCAGCCCCCGAGGACACCGTTCGCCAGCTGCCGCAGACCGCCCAGTGTGTGCTCGCGTGGCACGGCCGCGAGCCCGATCATGACCAGACCTTCCACGAGGTGACGCGTGCGGTTGCGATCGATGGTGAAGGGTAGGGCGGCGCGCATGAGTCGGGTGAGCCCCAGGAAGCACAGCGCGAAGACCGGGAGGGCCACGTAGAGGATCATGGTGGCGGAAAGCGTGGCGTGGGCGATGGCTTGGTCTTCGGTGAGACCGCGCTCGCGTTTCTCCACGGCGCCGCTGTCGGCACGACGCGCGAGCAGGGTCGCCACGCCGAGCAGCCCGCCGAAGGCCGCGAGGGTCACACCCAGCACGTCGGGGAGGAAGAAGGGGCCGTCGTCGAGCAGCTGGAAGCGCAGGGCGAGCAGGCCCACCGCCCCCACCGGCCCTGCCAGAGCGCCGCCGGCGAGCACCATGAGGCGTCGCCAGGAGGGTTGGTTCCCGGGGCCGCTCGAACCGTGCAGCACCGCCTTCAGCGAGAGCAGCATGGCCGTCACGGCCAGCACTCGGTCGACGAGACCTTCCATGATCAGGCGCTCTCAGGGCCGCGCGGCGACGGCGTCGATCTCGAAGCGCGCCCCTTTGGGCAGCTGCGACACGGCCACCGTGGAGCGCGCGGGCCGCGCCTCACCGAAGGCCTCGGCGTAGAGCGCGTTCACGGCGGCGAAGTCCGCCATGTCGAGCAGGAACACGGTGGTCTTCACCACGCGCTGCATGCCCGAGCCGGCCTCGCGCAACACGGCCTCGAGGTTGCTCAACGCTTGCCGCGCCTCAGCCTCCACGCCGCCGCTCACCAACTCACCCGTTTCGGGCGTCATGCCGATCTGCCCCGACGTGAACACCGTGTCGCCGTGCACGATCGCCTGGCTGTAGGGACCGATCGCCGCAGGTGCGCCGGTGGTCGCGATGACTTCGAGACGACTCATGCCGAGTCTCCAGGTGGTGTGTCGTTGAGGAAGCGTGCGACCGCGGCCGGCACGAAGAGTTCGATGTCGCCGCCGCTGCGCTGCACCTCGCGCACCAAGCGCGAGGACACGTGCGCGATGGCAGGATCCGACGCCAAGAACACCGTGTCGATCTCAGGATCGAGACGCGCGTTCGCGCGCGCCATGTGCAACTCGCCGGGCAGGTCTTCGGGCCCGCGCAGACCGCGCAACAACACACTCGCACCGGCCGCGCGCGCCGCGTCGACAGCCAGCCCGTCGAAGGCCAACACCGTGTGACCGGGCAACAGCTCGCGCAGCAGTTCGACGCGCTGCTCCACCGCGATCCAGCCGCGCTTGTCGGCGTTGTGGCCCACGCCGATCACGAGCGCGTCGACCAGCGCGGCCGCGCGCCGCACGAGATCCACGTGCCCGAGCGTGGGTGGGTCGAAGGAGCCGGCGAAGAATCCCGTGCGTGTCATCGTGATCTGCTCCGTGCGTTCACTTGCGTTCGAGCAACACGCTCTGGGCGCGCAGTCGACGCGTCAATCCGAAGCGATGGAAGGCCGATTCGAGGATCGCGGTCATGGCTTCGTCGGGGTCGTCGGTGAAGAGCAAGCTGTCGACATCTTCGCGATCGATGGTGCCCTCCGGAACCATGCGCTCGAGCATGAACTGGCGCATGGGTTCCCAGTACTCCGTGCCCATGACCACCACCGGGAAGCGCTTGATCTTGCCGGTCTGCACCAAAGTGACGGTCTCGAAGATCTCGTCGAGCGTGCCGAAGCCGCCGGGCAAGACCACGAAGGCGTAGCTGTACTTGACCAGCATCACCTTGCGCAGGAAGAAGTAATTGAACTCGACGAACTTGTCGAGGAAAGGGTTCGGCTGCTGCTCGTGCGGGAGCTTGATGTTGCAACCCACCGAGGGCGCGCCGACGTCGCGCGCGCCGCGGTTGGCGGCTTCCATGATGCCGGGGCCGCCGCCGGTCATCACGGTGAAGCCCGCGCGGCCGAGCCGTCGCCCCATCTCGCGCGCGAGTTCATAAGAGGGGTGGTCGTCGGGGAAGCGCGCCGAGCCGAACACGGTGACGGCCGGGTCGAGGAAGTGCAGCGCGCGGAAGCCGCGCACTGTTTCCGCGAAGATCTTGCAAGCGCGACGGAACTCGGTCCAACGACTGCCCGGGCCGGCGAGCAGCGTGGCTTCTTCGGGCGAGCGCGTGGCCTTGCCCCACTCGTCGGCGTCGGCGTCGGCCTCGGCCCCGGCGGGCTCGGGGGACTTCGTGGGAGCGGGCGACGGCCCCGGCGCAGACTTTGCGGGCGCGGGCTTTGCGGACTCGGGCTTTGCGGACTCGGGCTTCGCGGGCGCCTCGGGTTCGGGAGTGTCGTCGTCGCGCATCGTTCGGTCCGGGAGGAACGCACAGGTTAGCAATCACGCGACGCGCGGCGGCGAGCGTCGTGACCGCGGGGTAACGCTGGGTCGACGGCGCCGTCAACGCGGACATGTCGCCGCTGCTCCCACTCTGCGCTGCCCTCGGTGCTTGCCTGCTCGGTCCGCTGGCGGGCGTGCTGCTCGCGCTGTCGGCTTGGCTCGCGCGCTGGGGCGCTCGCGCCGCGCTCGGGCTCGCCTTGCTCGGATTGGCCGGCGGCGCGCGCTCGCCCGAGACCCTGCGCGCCAGCTCGCGCACGGGGAGTGCCGAGCCAGCGGGGCGCGATGCGGCTGGCCCCGATGCGGCGCGCCTCACGGCTCGCTGGGAAGCGCAACCCGGAGACCGCGCGCTACTGCACACCGCTGCCGGCCCCCTTTTTGTCGACGTGGCGGGCGACCTCCCGGAGATCCGCGCTGGCACAGTCGGCGTGGCTCTGCTGCGCGGCAGCGCGAAGGGCAGGCCGCGCGTAGTGAGCTTCGCGTCCAGCGGTGCGCGAGCTGGGCTCTGGTGGGCTCGCGCACGCGAGGCAGTCACGGAGCGCCTGGGACGCTTGTTGCGTCGTTCACAACGCGGCTTGCTCATCGCGCTGCTCTTGGGTCAACGGCACGAGATGCATCCGGCAAGCCTGGTCGACGCGCGTCGCACGGGAACGGCGCATCTGCTCGCGCTCAGCGGACTGCACGTGGTGTTGCTGGCGCGCATGTTGCGGGGCGCGTCGCAGTCCTTGTTGCTGAGTGGCCGTGGTTTCGAGTGCGCGGGCCTGGGCGTGTTCGCCTGTCTTGCCGGTGGGCGCATGTCGCTCTGGCGAGCCACGCTCGGGCGCCTGCTCGCGCGTGCCGGAGACGTTCACGGTTCTGGTCCGGGAGCGCTGCACCGACTGCTCAGCGTGGCCGTGTTACTCGCGGTCTGGCGCCCCGACGGCTTCGCCCTGCTCGGTACCCAACTCAGCTTCTTGGCGGTGGCTGGCCTGCTCGCCATGTCGCGCCTCCTGCCCGGCGGCGTGTGGCAAGCGCTGGCGCCCGCGGGAGCTTTCCTGGTCACGGCGCCGCTCGCCGCCGACATCTTCGGCGCCGTCGCTCCGATCGGCTTGCTGCTCACACCGCTGCTCGTGCCAGCGCTGAGCGCCTTGCTCGGGCTCGGCTTGCTGGCGGTGTTCCTCGGGTTGTTCGGCCCGGCTTGCGACAGCTTGCTGACCGCCTTACTCGCCCCCCTCAACGACGCTGTGATCTGGATGCTCGAGCTCTTCGCGCAGTGGGCGCCCGCGCCACTCGCGCCGCGTCCGTTGCCGCTGCCGGCCTTGCTGGCGAGCGGCCTGGTGCTCGCCGCCTTGCTCGTGCTCGCGCAGTTCCGCCCCGAGCGCGACCGCTTGTTGGCGCGCGCGAGCTGAACCGAGAAGCGCTCATGGACACCCCCTCATCTCCGAGCTCCCCGTCGCGCGTGAGCGGCTGTCGCATCCAGACCTTGTGCCTGGAAGGGTCCGAGGTGCGGCCGGTGGAGATCGAGCTTCAGTTCACCGGCGGCCTCATGCAGCGCATCGTGCTCACGGGCTTGCCGGGCGGCGCCGTGCGTGAGGCGCGCGACCGCATCCGCGGCTGCCTGGAGCGATTGGGTTTGCCGGTGCCGCGTCGTTCCGTGCTGGTGAACTTCGCGCCTGCCGACTTGCCCAAGAGCGGCAACGGTTTCGACCTGCCCTTGGTGCTCGGGCTGCTCGTGCTGGGCGGCACACTCTCGGCCGAGTCCTTGCGCGAGCGCGTGGTGTTCGGAGAGCTCGCGCTCGACGGACGACTGCGCCCGGTCCACGGCGCCTTGCGCTTGGCGCTCGACGCGCGCGAACGCGGGCTGCGTCGCGTGCTCTTGCCGGCTGCGAACGCCGCAGAAGCCGCGCTCGTCGACGGGCTCATCGTGGAGGGCGCGGAGACACTCACCCAAGCGCTCGGCATCCTCTCCGGCGACGCGCCCGCGCCGATCGACACACTCACCGAAGCGCCGATGCCGCGCGCCGACCTCCGCGACGTGCGCGGTCAAGCCAGCGGTCGACGCGCACTCGAGGTCGCCGCCACGGGTCGTCACAACCTGTTGTTGTGCGGGCCGCCGGGAACCGGCAAGACCATGCTCGCCACGCGTCTTCCGAGCCTGCTGCCCGCGCTCACGGAAGAGCAGGTGCTCGAGGTCACGGCGCTGCACGGACTGCTGCCGCACCACACGCCGCGCCTGCAACGCCACCCACCCTTTCGCGCGCCGCATCACACGGTGAGTCGCGCCGGGCTCGTGGGCGGTGGTCGCCCGTTGGTGCCCGGCGAACTCAGCCTCGCGCACCGCGGTGTCTTGTTCCTCGACGAGATCGCCGAGTTCCCGCGCAGCTTGCTCGAGGCGCTGCGCCAACCACTCGAGGAGCACGCCGTGAACGTGGCGCGCGTGGGCGGCAGCGCGCGTTTCGCCGCCGACCTGCAGCTGGTCGGCGCCATGAATCCCTGCCCGTGCGGCGACTGGGGTCATCCGCGACGCGGCTGTCGTTGCACGCCCACGCAGATCGAACGCTACCGACGCAAGCTCTCCGCGCCCTTGCGCGACCGCTTCGATCTGCACGTGGACCTGCCCGTCCCCGACGCGCACCAGTTGCTCGACGAGCTGCCCGCCGAAGACAGCGCCAGCGTGGCGGCACGCGTGGGCGCCGCGCGCGCCGTGCTCGACAGCGCGCCCCCCGCGAACTTGCCGGCCGCGCTGAAGCCGCGTCTCGAGCGCGCGATCACGGCCTTCTCGTTGTCGGGGCGCGCCGTGGCGCGCGTGTGCGCCGTAGCGCGCAGCCTCGCGGCGCTGGATCAGCGCGTGGAGCTCGTCGCCGAGGACCTCGACGAAGCGCTCTTCTTCCGCCGTGGCCTCATCGAGTGGACGCAGCCCTGTGGAACTTGAAACCCAACGCCGCCGCCGCAAGCACCAGCGCGAAACCGCAGAGCGCCAGGATGCGAGTGATCTCACGCAGCGGTGGCTCGAAGTGTAAGGACACGGAGCGACTGCCGGCGGGCACGGGCACGGCCATGAGCGCGTGATGCGCGCGCAGCACGGGCGCGTCGACGCCATCCACCGTGGCGCGCCAGTCGGCATGCCACGCTTCGGCGACGAGCGCCAGGCCCGCCTCCTCCGACGTCACGTCGAGCTGCCACATGCCGGGAGCGGCGTTCGTCACGGAGAGCGCGTGCGTGCTGCCGCGCTCGGGCAGCGCCAAGTCGGAGAGTTCCTCGTCGAGCAGCACGCTGTCGCGCCAGGGCGCGCTGCGATCCGCGAGCAGAGCCAGGCGCTGCGCCTCGTCGGGGACTGCGCGCGCACCGGTCACGTAGGTGGCCAGCGGAAGCGGGTCGGGGCGCGCCAGGATGCCGAAGCCTTCGTCGACGAACTGACCTACCACAGGCAGGCCGGTGCGTGCGGGCAGCGTGGGATCACTGATGACCACGCGGCTCACGCCGAGCAGGTCGAGCAGCGGATGCGACAGGCTGTCGGGGTCGTGGAAGGGTGCGATCACGCGTGGGTCGCGCGGGTCGATCAGATTCGGCTCGATGCACTCGAGCAACTGCGCCGTGCGCGCATTCATGAGCGGCGCCACGCCGTGCAGGCTGCGCACGCCGTGCAGCGCGGTGGCCGGCGGTGGCAGCAGCGAGCCGTCGCCGAGCACCGCCACGCGACCGGGTGCGTCAGCCAAGGCCGCCAGACCGGGAGTGCCCGGGAAGCGCTCACTGGGGCTGGTGAACGGGTTGAAGCCGCGCGCCAGGAAGCCGAGCTCCAGCAGCGCCAGCGCCGCGATCAGGTAGCCGCGCCACGCACCGTGCCACGCACGGGTCAGCAGGAACACCGTGGCAGCGAAGATGCCCAGGGCGGATAGGGCTTGCGGCCAGAGCACCGACCACCAAGCGTCGGCAGCTGGGTCCGAGGAGAACAACGGCAGACAGCCGGTCGCGAGGAGGCAGGCGGTGAGCGCGCCGAGACCCAACTTGGGCAGACGCACGCGGGCGTCCATCGACGCCTGCAGGCCGAGCGCGGCGGCCAGCGGCACGCTCACGGCGCACAACACGAGCACGCGTTTGATCGAGCCCGCGCCCAGCGGGCGCACCAGCGGCACGTGCTCGGCGAGCCACGGGAAGAGCAGCGCAAGTGTGACCCAGAAGGCGGCGAAGAGCAGCAGCCTGCGCGCCGCACCAGCCGCGGCCCAAGCCAACGGGAGCAAGGCGAGCAGCACCACGCCGGGGTGCAAGGCGTCCTCGACGACGTTGTCTTGGATGTCGTCGCTGAGCAACCAGCGGCGCGGCAGCCAGTCTTCCATGCGCGGCGCGGGCGGGTCGCTGCGCGCGAAGTCGGGAGGGTGACCGAAGAAACCGGGCAGCAAGGCACCGAAGAGCGCGCCGGGTTCCAAGCCGCGCTCAAGCGCGGCGGCCTGCGTGTCGGCGTTGGCGCGTGCCGAGTCGGCGTACATGCGCGTCACGGAGCCGAGCTCGGGCGCACCGATCAGCAAAGCCAGCAGCAAGCCGCCGAGCAGGCAGAGCCCGGTGCTCCAGAGCTCGCGCTTGCTTCGCCAGGCCTGCCACACGGCCCACAAGCAGGAGCCCACGATCAACAGCAGCGCCACTTGCGGGAAACCCGAGCGCAAGGCGAGACCGCCCCACAACGCGAACTCGGCCAGCCCCCACCAGCGCTGTCCCGCACGCACGCGCTCCACGGCCACGATCAAACCGCCCCACCACACGGCGGCGCAAGCTACGTGCGGCAAGTGCCAGCGCGTGCTCATCCAGAACGAGAGCGCGGTGCCCACGGCCGCCACACTCGCAGCGGGACTCGCACATCCCAACCAACGCGCGGCGCGCCAGGCCAACCATGCCGCGATCGCCGTGTGCAACCACATCACCACGCCCAAGCGCTGCTCGGCGTCGATCCATGAGAGCGCTTGCCACACGGGCGAGTGCAAGGGGTACGGCATGTTCGCGCTGAGCGGATAGCCGAGCAGCTGCGCTGAATCCCAAGCGCCGTTCGGAGGCGTGGCACTCAGCTGCTCGAGACGTCGCATCCCCGGCAACACGAAGAAGTCGAGGTCCGAAGTGATCGGGTTGATCGCCGGACGCTCTGCATCGGGGGCGGACGCTTCCATCACCGACCACGGCCGCGGCGAGAACGGATGCGACGGGTCGAAGGAGAGCAGGCTCCCCGAACCCCAGCTGCCCCAGAACACCACCAAGCCCACGAGCGCGCACACGAGCAGCGCGACCAACGACTGAACTCTGCGAGCGTGCTTCAGTGGAACCCTCCGCTCGTCGGTCGCGGAACCGACGCGGTGCGCATGATACGCTCGCGCGCGCCCCGGACAACGCGGAGACCCTGAGCCACGATGCGCGCGAACACGAGCTCATGAGCTTCGCGTTGTTGCGCTCCGGCGGACGCCCGCTCGCGGCTCTGCTGCTCTTCGGGCTGGTCTTCAAGCTGCTCGTGCTCGCCGCCGCGCTCGACAGCGACCCCCTCGCGCACCACGCCACCAGCGACGTGCGCTACTACCTCGACCAAGCGCGCGGCGGCAGCGGCGCGGCGCGCGCGAGCGAACCCTTCCACATGCCGCCGCTCTACCCGCGGCTGCTCGCGAGTCTGCCCGGCGGTACCGAGGGCGCGTCCACCAGCGTGCTCGTGTTGCAGGTGCTCGCTGGCGTGTTCGGCTTGCTGCTGGCTTGGCTCGCGGCTGCGCGACGAGTGGGCCCGCGCTGGGCGCTGATCGCCCCGGCCTTGTGCCTCGCTTACGGCCCGCTGAGTTTCTTCGAGACCAAGCGGCTCGGCGACAGCTTGGCGAGCGTGCTGCTCTTGGGCGTGGTGGTGCTGGCGGAGGCGCTCCCGCGCGTGAAGCGGAACGAGGTCACGCCCTCCGCGGCGTCTCGCTCCTCGCAAGCCGGGACCAGCGTGAAGGGCGCGAGCTGGCGCGGCGCGCTGCTCGGCGCTTCACTGTCACTCGCGGCGCTGCTGCGTCCGCAGGCGCTGCTGCTCACGCCGCTGCTCGCGCTGTGGACCTGGAAGCGCGTCGGGCGCGCGCCGGCACTCGCCTTGGCACTCGGCGCGCTGCTCGTCTTGCTGCCGAGCACACTGCACAACGTCTCGGCCGGCGCGGGGCTGGTGCCTGTGTCCGACAACGGGCCGATCAATCTCTGGCTCGCGCACGAAGGGCCACCCTCTGGCACCTTCGTCACGGCACGACCAGAGTTCGGCAGCATTCACTCGCAGGCGCAGGTCGCCAAGCGCGCCGCCGAACAGGCCGCGGGCCACGCGCTCACGTGGGCCGAGGTGTCCGCGCACTGGCGCAGCGAAGCCTTGGCGTTGCTCGTGACCGAACCGCTCGATGTGCTCGAGCGCATCGGCTTGCGTGGCGCCGCGCTGGTGGAGTCCTTCCAGACGGGCATCGTGAGCGTGCCCGAGGTCGAGCGCCTGCTGATCCCGCCCTTGCGCATGGCGGCGCTGCCCTTCGGCGTGTTGCTCGGCCTCGCCGCCGGACTGTGGCTCGCGTTGCGCGATCCCGCGCGAGCTGGCGCAGCGACGAAGCCTGCGAAGGATGCCGCGCACGACACAGGCCCGCACCCAGGCAACGACGCCCCGAGCTGCGTGCCGGCTTGGCTACTCAGCTTCACGGTGATCGTGAGCACGCTGATGTTCTTCCACTACGAGCGCTTCCGACTGCCGCTGATCCCGTTGTTGGCCGTGGCCGTCGCGGTGGGCGTCGCGCGCTGGCGGGAGCAGCGTCCGCGTGCGGGCTTCGTGCTCGCGGGCGCGCTCGTCGCGCTGCTGCTGGCCGCGCAATCCTTCCTGCCGCGCGGACACCACGCGCACGTGCGCGCCAACGGCTGGAGCAGCGTGGCCGAGGCGCGTCTCGCTCAACTGAACCCGGGCGACGTGCACGGCCTGGCCGACGTCGAAGCCGAGTTCGCCACCGCACTCGAGGCCGACCCGCACTACCCGCGCGCGCTGCTCGGTCACGCGCGCTGCGCCCTGCTGCGCGGCGACCGCAGCGAAGCGCTGCGCCGCGTGGAACACGCTGAAGCGCTCGTCCCCGGCTGGGACGAACTCAGCGCGCTGCGCCGACTCGCCGAGGGCGGTTAGAGCCCGAAGATCGCCGCCACGCGTGCGCGCGCCGCGTCTTCGAGATCGGCATCCTTGAGGAAGTGCGCCACGCCGTCGACCACCAGCTCTTGGGGATCCTTGCCGTAGGTCGTGAGCGCTTGCTCGGCCCAGCTCTCGAGGTCGCTGGCGCCGTCGCGCGCACGCCGCAACACGCCGGGCAGGAACACCGTGCCGAAGTGCACCTTCTGGTCGAGGCCGAGCAGGTTGCTCACGCGCGACGCGGCCGGCGTGAGTTCGATGCCCACACGACTCAGCATCAGGCGCTCGAAGTCGCGACCGAGTTCGTCGGCAGCGGCTTCGCAACGGCGCTTCTCGGCGGCCAACTCGGCGTCGGTGAGGTCGTCGGTGGGCGTGACGCCGGGGACTTCCACGTAGATCTTGTTCTTGGGCTCGGTGCCGCTGGGACGGATCACCAAGCGCGCATCGCCTTCCAGCGTGAGCACGAGCACGTTGCGCGAGGCCGCGTCGGTGCGCGACTTGATGTCACCCATCCAGAACTCGGGCGACGCGCAGTCGTCGAAGCCCACGACCTTGCGGCCGGCGACTTCCTTGGGCGGGTTGCTGCGCAGGCTCTTCTGGATCGCGCGGATGCGATCGAGACCGGTGGCGCCCGTCATCACCGTGGTGAAGAGCTTGTTGCTCATGAAGCCGAAGCGCTTGTAGATCGCGTCGAGTTCCTCGGCCATCGAGCTGCCGCGCGCGACGAGCGTGGCGTTGAGCTCGGCCAGCGCGAGCGCGGCGCCGGCGGCGTCCTTGTCGCGCACCTCGTGGCTGAGCAGCAGACCGTGACTCTCTTCCATGCCGAGCACGAAGGACTCCGGGCGCGCCTTGAGGTCGCGCCAGCTGCCCTTGTCTTCGAGGCTGGCCATCACTTCGGCCATGTACTTGAAGCCCACCATCAAGTCGGGGATCACGCGGCAGCCGTAGCTGGCGGCGATGGTCGTGGCGCGGTTCGTGGTCACGAGCGTGGTGAGCACGAAGGCGTCGTCGGGGAGCGTGCCGCGCTTGCGACGCTGCTCGAGCACGAAGCGCGTGGTGAGCAGGATGATCTCGTTGCCGGTGACGAAGCGCCAGCTGCCGTCGCGGTCGCGCACCTCGATGCCGATGCGGTCGGCGTCGGGGTCTGTGGACATGAGCATGTCGGCGTTCACCTTCTCACCGACCTTGCGCGCGAGCTCGTAGCAAGACGGCACCTCGGGGTTCGGCGCGAGGAACTTCACGGCCGGGAAGCCGCCGTCGAACTCCTCTTGTTCGGGGACGGCGTGCACCGTGAAGCCTTCGTTGCGCAGCAGGCGCCCCACCGTGACCTTGCCCGTGCCGTGCAGCGGCGTGAACACGATCGTGCCGCCGCGCGCTTCGGGAGTGAGCGAGAGCGCGGCGTTGAGCGCGAGGTAGGCGTCGTTCTCGGCCTTGGGATCGAAGAAGGTCACGAGGCCTTGTGCGACGGCATCCGCGAAGGGCATTTCGGTGGCGCGCTCGATGCCCGCCACGCGGTCGGCCAGGATCTCGTCGTCGGGCGGGACGTCTTGCCCACCGTGACGGTTGTAGAACTTGCCGCCGTTGTCGTCGGGATGGTTGTGTGAGGCCGACACGTTGAGCCCGCCGTGTGCCTTGTGACGACGGATCGCGAGGCTCAACTCCGGCGTGGACATGAACGTGTCGCCGTGCGGGTCGAGCATCAACACCTTGAGGCCGTTGGCGGCGTAGACCGCCGCGGCGCGCGCGGCGAAGTCGGCCGAGCGCACGTTCATGAGCGGGTTCGGCAGGTCGGGATCGTAGACCCCGCGCCGGTCTTGGAAGATGCGCACGTCGTAGGCGAGCACCACCGTGAGTTGCTCGCCGGGGTACGTCTCCTTCAGGATTTCGGCGTGACCTTGCACCGAGGTGAGCAGCGTGTGGTGGTTGATGCGGTTGGTGCCCAGCCCCACCGGCCCGCGGCGACCGCCCGTGCCGAACGGGATGATCTGCCAGAAGGCGTCGAAGAGCGTGTCCCACGCCTGCTTCTCGATGAGACGCAGCAGCTGCGGACGGCTGTCGGCGAAGCGCTCGTCGGTCAGCCAGGGTTCCAGGGCGTCGAGCGCCGCCTGCTTGATGTCCGGCTCGAAGTCGAGGGTCTCGAACCCCTGCCTGACCTGCTCTAGCTGCGCGCTCACGACGATGAACTCCATGGAGAGAGGCGGCCAGTTTCGCCCGATGTGGAACCGAATCAAGGCCTGCTTGCACGCGCCCTCGCGGTTGTCATCCTGAAGCGATCCCGAAGGAGGCCGAGCCTCGCTGTCCGCCACGGAAGACGAGCCCCAAGCAGAGCCCGAATCGCAGCCGGGCGCCGTGTTCACGCGGCCAGGGCTGCGACTCGTCACGCTGCTCGTGCTGCTCGCCCTGGCGCTCGTGCTGCGCGTGCCTCGACTGGCCGGCCCCTACCACGACGGTCAGGTGGGCAACTGCGCGGCGATGTTCTCGATCATGGCGCGCAACGCCGAGGCGCTCGGCTTCGGCGCAGCCGGCTGGGTGCCCGCGGTTGACGCCGCACCGCCGGTCTCGGGCCGCCCCGGCTTCCCCTACGCCCACCACCCGCCCGGCCTGCCCTGGCTCGTGATGCTGGCCTCGCAACTGCCGACGGGCATCGAGCTCGCCGCGCGCTCGGTGGCCCTGCTGCTCGGGTTGCTCAGTCTGATCCTGATCGCCGATCTCGCCGCGCGCCTGCTCGGTCGACGCGCGGCCTGGGCCGCGGGGCTGCTGTGGCTCGGCCTTCCCTTCGGCTGGCACCACGGCTTGCTCGTGAACTACGAGACGATCGCCTTGCCCGGCGTGCTCTTGCTCGCACGCAGCCTCGTGCTGCAGCGCGGCTCGCCAGCGCTCGCCGGCTTGGCGGCAGCCCTCGGCGACTGGATCGCCTGCCTGCCGCTGGCCTTCGCGCCGGGCCTGTTGCGTCGCGCGCGTTGGTGGCGAGCGGCGGGTGCCGTGGCGGCCGTGATCCTCGGCGTGGCGCTCCTGGCGCGCAGCCTCGCGCCCAGCAGCCCGGGTGAGACGCTCGTCCAGGCGCTGCAAGCCACCTTCCTGGGTCACGCCTTCCGCTGGGACGCCTGGGGCGGCGCGATGTGGCAGCACCTGTCCACGCTCTACCAACTCGCGGCGCTGCTCGCCTTCGCGGGCTTCCTGCAGCGCGGGGCCTTGCTGCGGCGCGTGTTGCTGATGTTCCTCGGCACGGGCGTGTTGAACGTGGTGATCTTCGCGCAACACGCCACCGGTCACGAACACTTCAGCTTGCTGCTCGCGCCGTTCGTGGTGCTGGGGAGCACCGCGGCTCTGTTCCCGCGCGACGTGAGCGCGCGGCCGCGAGGTTGGATCGGCGCTGCGGTCGTGCTGCTGCTGCTGGCGACCTCGGGTCTGCAAGTGCGCGCGCAACTCGCGTCGCGCTCGAGCACGGCACAGAGCGAACGTGGTGCACGCTTCGCGGAGATCGCCGACGCGCACGCGCTCTACCTGTTCCCCGAGGGCGTGCCGCTCGTGTTCTTGCACGCGGCCAGCAAGCAGGTCGTGGCCTATCCCGTCGGGGATCTGCAGACGGCGCTCACGCTGAGCGCGAGTCATCGCGAACGCTTCGGCTTGCAGACATGGCCGACGCGCGTCGTGGTCGAGCCGCAGCGCGTGGAGCCGCCGAAGTGGACCGCCGCGCTGCACGAAGTCGCGCGCGCCGACGGCTTCGTCTTCCTCGCGCTCGACTGAGCCCGCTCGCGCGACGAGCTCAGTCGCCGCGCAACACGGCGCGCATCACGTGCCGCGCGATCTCGGGGTTGTACTTCAAGCGGCGCAAGGTGTACGCGTGCCAGTCGGCGCCGAAGGGCACGTAGATGCGCACGCGATGGCCCGCGTCGCGGAGCTGCTCGGCGAGCGGTTTGCGCACGCCCATGAGCAGCTGGTACTCGTGCCTGCGCTCGTGCTGGGGAGGTGCATCGAGCTCCAGCCGGCGGATGGTCGCCTGCGTGTGCGCCACGATCTCGTCGTCGTGGGTGGCGAGGCCCACATGGCCGTCGCTCTCGAGCAAGCGATCGGCGAGTTCGAGGTAGGCGCGCGTGATCGCGGCGTGATCCGTGTGGGCGATGCTCGCGGGTTCGAGGTAGATGCCCTTCACGAGACGCACGTTCAGGTCGGGGAAGCGCGTGAGCAGGCGCTCGAGATCGCTGCCTGTGCGGAACAGTCGCGACTGCAACACGCAGCCGAGGTTGCTGTGCTGCTCGCGCACCGTCTCGAACACACGCAACGTGCCGTCGATCGTGGGTGCGTCTTCCATTTCGAAGCGCACGAAGCGCTGGGCGGCTGCGGCGGCGACACACAACTCGGCGAGCAGCTCGGCGCACAGGTCTTCGGAGTGCAGCAGCCCGAGGTGCGTGGGCTTCACCGCGATGGTGCAGTGCGGATCCACGGGCGCGAGGGGCGCGAGCAACTCGTGGTAGGACGCGGCGGCGGCGCGCGCTTGTGCTTCGCTCGACTCGCCCTCACCGAGGATGTCGAGGATGGTGTCGAAGCCTTCGGCGCGCAGAGCGGTGATGCGCGCGAGCGCCTCGTCGAGCGACTGCCCGGCCACGTAGCGACGCGCCACGGTCCAGAGCACACGGCGCGGGACCAGCGGGAGACCCGCGATGACGAGGCGATCGAAGAGGCCCATGGTGGCGGGTCGGCTACTTGCCGATCTCCAGTCGCGCTGCGCACAGGTCGGGGATGTTCGGGTCGTCGTAGATCTTGCGCTGCACGGTGCCGATGTCGTAGTCGGTGCGCAGGAAGCGCACGCGACCGTCCTCGACGATCACGCACGACGCGCGCGGGTCGCCGTCGCGCGGCTGCCCGACCGAGCCCACGTTCACGATGGCCTTCTCGCCGTTCCACTCCCACTCACCTTCGAGCTGGGTCGGGTCGCGGAACTGCAGGTCTTCGGTGAACACACCCGGGAAGTGCGTGTGGCCCACGAAACACAGGCCTTCGAACTGCGTGAAGATGTCGCGGATCTTGTCGGGGATGAAGATCACGTCGGTCTTCATGATGTATTCGTGCACGGGATCGCGCGGGGAACCGTGCACCATCAAGTAGTCGCCCTCGCGATGCGTGAGCGGCAGGTTCTCCAGGTACTTCCAGCGTGTGCGCTTGAGTGAGCCCGCGAGCAGCGAAGGCTTGAGGCTGCGACGGTTGTAGTCGATCACCTGGCGCGCCACCGGGTTGAAGTCTTGGGCGCCGCGCATGAGCGCTTCGTCGTGGTTGCCGCAGATCGTGAGGTCGCAGTGACGCATCACGAGGTCGATGCAGTGTTCGGGGTCGGGACCGTAGCCGATCACGTCGCCCAGACAGATCACGCGCTCCACGCCCTCCTTGTCGAGACGCGAGAGCACGGCACCGAGCGCCTCGGTGTTGCTGTGCAGGTCGGAGATGATCGCGAAGCGGGTCAAGCGAAGGCCTCTGCCGTGGCGGTGCGCAACGAGGACACGAGTTTACGCCGATCTTCCTGTGCCGTGGCGGCGCTGAGTGTGGTGCCGGCGGCAAAAGCGTGTCCGCCTCCGCCAAAAGCACGCGCGACGCCATTGACATCCGGGCGCCCACGGCTGCGCAAGCTGACGGCCACGCGGCCATCGGACTGTTCAGTGAAGAGCGCCACGGTCTCCACGAGTTCGCCGGAGCGCAGCACGTCGAGGATCGGGTCGGCTTCATAGCGCTCGACACCCAGCTCGTCGAGCAGATCGCGACGCACCCAGGCCCACACCATGCGACCGTCACATTCTTCGGTCATGCTGCGCGCCACGTGTCCGAGCACGCGCAACATCGCGGCGCTGTTCGACTGGTAGATCGAGCGGTACATGCCCGGCAGGTCGAGACGCTGCTTGGCCAGGTCGGCCGCGAGCTGGATCACGTCGGGCGTGGTGTTCGGATAACGGAACCAGCCGGTGTCGGTGCAGAGCGAAACGAACACGCTCTCGGCGATCTGCCGGTCGATGTTGCCGCCCACGTGCGTGATGTAGCGGTGCACGAGTTCGCCGGTGGCCGTGGCCGTGGCGTCGAGCACGTTGACCTCGGCGGGGCCGCCGTCGTCGCAGGGGTGATGGTCGATGCACACCGTGGTGGCGCGACCTTCGAAGGCGGGCACGCCCAAGGGACCCAGGCGCGCGCGCGACGACAGATCGCACATCACGAAGGCGTCGGCGCTGCGCAGGAGCTCGTCGTGCAGCGCGGGGTCGTAGACCTCGTAGTGCTTGCGGAACTGCATGAAGCCGTAGCGCGGGTTGAGCGGCTCGTCGAGCAACACCGTGACGCGCTTGTCGAGGAGTTCCAGGTGCCGACGCAGCGCAGCCACGGCCCCCACGGCGTCGCCATCGGCGTGCTCGTGCCCGGCGATCACCACCGAGTCAGCGCTCTCGAGGAGCGCGTGCAACGCATCGAAGGCGTGATGGAGGGCATCCATCCGACGGAAGCTAGGCCTTCGCCAACAGGGTGTCAAGGAAGCCGGGAGGGCCCGACTCACTTCCATCGACGGGCAGGAGCGTTCGCCCTGCGTGCACACTGGCACAGGGTTGCACCGCTCCCGAGAATGCGAAGCTGAGCAAGTCGTCGACGGGAGCGTCTTGCAGCTCATCGGGGAGCGGCAGCAGCACGCCATCGGCGCGTGAGCCCGGCTCGAAACACGCCGGCCCTTCCTCCACCTGAAGCGCTCGCCGGCCGCCGAGCGTGCCCGCGCGAAGCACTTCTGCAGGAGCGATGTCGGGCCTGTCTGCCACGAGCCGGCACATCTCTGTGAACAGGTCGGGCGCGGAGTTGCTGGCGGCGGAGTCGGTACCGAGAGCCACGGTCACGCCTGCCTCCCGGAGTTTCAGGAACGGATGCGTGGGACGCTCGAAGTGTTGATGCGTCCCGTGACAACACACGACAGGCGCGCGCTGGGCGTGCAACAGTTGCAAGTCGTCGGTGTCGAGATCGTTGCCGTGCACCACGAGCGAGTCCGGCCCGAGCAAGCCGGCGGCATGGGCGTAGGCGATCGGACGCAGGCCGGGCGTCGCGTCGAAGGGCAGCTGCATGCCGAGCGCCTCGAGGAAGGCCACGAACGGACCGTCACCGTGCGTGAGCAGTCGGGTCTCTTCGACGGACTCGGCGAGATGCATGGCCAAGCCGCGGCCGTGGTGACGCGCGGCGCGCGCGATCTCGGGCAGCACGTCGCGCGCCACCGAGTAGGGCGCGTGCGGTGAAAGGCCGGCTTCCTGCGGCCCCGCGCCTTCGCGATCCAGGCGCTGCAGCGCGTCGTGCAGACGCCGGCGCGACACCTCGGCGACGACGCCGAGCAGCTCCTGATCGCTGCGTCCCGCGAGTTGCGCGGCGCGACGGCCACGCAAGCCGGCGCCGCGCGAGCCGTCGATGTCGGCCACCAAGGTGACACCGCGACCGGCCATGCGTCGTGCCTGCACACGCGCCGCCTCGGCAGGGTCGACCGCGCCCTGACGTTGCTGCCCCACCGCGGCCAACCAGTCGCAGAAGTTGCCGTTCGACGCCAACAGCGGGCTGGCCGACAGATCGAGATGCGCGTGCGCGTTCACCAAGCCCGGCAGCAAGAGCACCGGCGCGTCCACGAGCGGACCCACGCGTTCGCCGGGATCCTCCCCGAAGCTCAGCGTGCGGCCACGCAGCACACTCCACACCGGAGCGTCCGAGGCGCGCGCGCGACCATCGAGCGCGCGACGAACGCGCAGGCGCCATCCGTTCGCGGAGCTCAGAAGCCCTGGTTGCGCGCACCCACGCGCACCTCGTCGATGACCACGTCGCGGAAGGACACACCGCTCATCGGGTCGACGAAGGTGCCGTCGACGGCGAGGCGGAAACGCAGGAAGCCGTCGCCATCAGCGATGGAGCGCGAGATCTCGGGCAAGGCCGTGCCGAGGCTCGGGAGCTCCAGGTCGGCGCCCATGCTGTTCAGGTCCATGACATCCACGCCGAACACGGTGGAGGCGAGCGGGTCCACCGAACGCGTGATGCGCAGTTCGCCGTCGCCGAGCGCCAGAGCTGAGAGCATCACGGGCTCGCCGCCGAAGGTGAAGCGCGTGTCGATCTCCACGCCGGTGTTGGATTCGCCCTCCATGCCCGCGACCAAGCTGACCTCGAGCAAGCGTCCGTCGGGGCCGTCGAGCAACCACAGCGTGTCGGCGACGGGGTCGTGCGCCATCCCGGTGACACTGAGCGCCACGAGGTCGCCGTCGCGCGTGACGCTGAAGATCTCGTCGGCGCGGTCGGGGCTGAAGTTCGTGGTGCCCGGCGTCATCGCGTCGAGGTCGCGCGCCGGGAAGAGCAACACCTGGTTCGTGTGGTTGTCCACGATGGCGAGCTGGTCGTCGTCGGGGCCCATGAGAGACGTGCGATAGGTCATCGCGCCTTCGATCACGTAGGGCAATTGGATCGTGCGACGGAACAGACCCTGGCGCGACATCACGTGCACTTTGCCGGTGGCACGCTCGAGCAGGAACAGCTCGTCGTCGGGGCCGCCGAGCGCCATGGAGACGATGTCGATCGGAGCGGCGCTGCCCGCGATCGGCGGAACGAGCGCCGAGGCGCAACCGCCCTCGAGGCAGCGCACGAGCTCGGCAGCTTCGCCGGCGAGGTAGAGGTAGCCGTCGTTCACAGCGTCGAAGACCAAGCCCGAACGACCGATGATGAGGTCGTAGGCCTCGTAGAAGCGCGGCGGTGCGGCGGAGGGATCGAGATTGCCGTCCACCCCGACACCGACACTGTTGAAGCTGAAGAGGAAGGGCGGGTTCACCAGGTCGTTGAGGCCGCCGTCCACTCCATCGAGATCGAGCGTCCAGCTGAGGCCGGTCTCGCGCGTGCCGTCGTCGTCGATGTCGGCCGAGTAGGTCACGACCACGGACTCGAACTCGGGGTTCACCAAACCCACGTCGTAGAAGCGCGATTGCGCGCCCGAGCGCGGCTGCCCCACCAAGCGCCCGACGTTCTCGTTCTGGAGTGTGTTGTCGCTCAGGCTCAAGAAGGGAGCGAGCGTGGGATCTGCGAAGAGGGTCTCGAAGCGCACCCATCCCTCGCCACCCTGACCACCCTTGCCGATCCCTGAGACGCCGCCGCCGAGCCCGCCCTGGGCACCGACCTGCGCGTTCTGGAAGAGCTGGAAGGAACCGGCGCCGAGACGCACTTCACCGCCTGCGCCGCCGCCCGCGCCTGCGAGCATGAGCTGGTTGTCGTCGAAGGCGCCGCCCACGCCGCCGTTGGCGCTGAGGACAGCACTGCTCCGCAAGGTGAACTGTCCGGGCGTCTCGACCTGCAGCGAACCGCCGCCTGACCCGCCGCCGACACCAGGACTCAGGCGCGGCAGGGTGGAAGCCGTGACGTTCTGCGTGCCGGTCACCGAGACGCCGCTGCCGCCGCCACCGCTGCCGCCGCCGCCGTCGGGGGGCAGCAGCAAGAAGTTGGTGGTCTGGCCGCCGGAGAGTCCGGGGCCGGCAAATCCTGCAGGACCCGTGAGCAGATCGATCTCATGCGTGACGACGTCGAGCGGCTCGAGCTCAAAGGTGGGATCGTTGAAGGCGATGACGCGGAAGCCCCAGCCGTCGTCCGGCGAGTTGGGCAGCAATCGGCCGCCCACCAAGTTCGCGGGGTCCAAGGAGGAGAGCGGCGTGCCAGAGGTCTGGCTGATCAGGTCGTACTCGGTGCCGTTCACGACCATGCCGGTGCCGCGTGGCGCGCCGGCGCCACCGGGTGCACCCGCTGCGGCGTCGAGTGAGATGCCGCCAGTGGTTCCGCGTTCATTGGCGAGCGGATTGGGCGCGGGGCCGTCGCTCTCACCGGCTGCGCCGGGTTGCACACCACCACCGCCACCGCCGCCGCCCGAAGTGGTCGTGATGCCCAGCGCACCTTCGTTCACCACGACATAGGGCGGTCCACCGATGCCACCGCGCGCGTAACCCGCGGGGTCGCTGCCTTGCGCACCGGCGAGCGGGCCCACCAAGTAAGAGTCGCCGCCGGCAGCGATCGGGTGGAAGCTGTTCACACCGTCGCCGAAGTTGAGGCTGGCTTGCACCATCGAACCCGACGCAACGGTGATCGTGCTGCTCCCCGCGTTCACCGCCACGCTCTCGACCACGAAGGTCGGGTGGTTCTCGTCGATGAACTGGTTGGGCGTGGCCGTGTTGCCTTGCAAGCTCGAACCGATGCCGACGTTGGGTTGCAGCAGGATGCGCCCGGCCTCGAGCAGCGCGAACAGGTCGGACTGCCCGCCCATCCCCAGCATCGGGTCCGTGAGGATCGACAGGTCGACGTCGTCGTCCACGAGCGTGGTGGCGTCGAGCGTTTCGCTGCGACCCGTGACGCCGCGCAGCTTGCCGTCGCTCGCGTTGAAGGCGAGGTTGCCGTCGGTTTCAGGAGACGCGAGCGGGAGCCCGATGGCGCCCAGGTCGTCGAGCATCAACACCGCGCCACCCTCGCCGCCAGCGCCGCCGCCGCCCACCGCACCCGGAGCACCCTGCGCGAGATAGGCCGCGAAACTCGCATCGCCCTGACTGTCGGGAAGGTCGCGCAGCGCGCCATCGGTTCCGTTGGCGCGCACCACACCACCGATGTCGACCAAGCCCGTGGAGTAGAGCTGCAGCGGGGCCGAGCGCCCGTCGAGCGGGTGGCCCGACAGCGCGACCTGGAAGAGCTCGAAGTCGGCGAGGCCGTCACCGTCGGCATCGACGCGCGGCTCGACGGTCCAGCCACTAGGGATCGTGATGCGACTGAACTGCCAACGCCGCGGCACGCGCTCACCCAGGTTGTTGGCGCGCACGGTCGGGAGCTGCAGCACCTTGGCGTCGGTGTCGAGCACGCCTCCCACCGGAACGAGCGTGGACGCGCTTCCGAGGATCAACGGGCCATCGGTGCCGAGTCCACCCGCCAGCACCGGCGTGTAGACGTCGGATCCCCACGCGCCCGAGCCGAACTGGATGTCTTGCTGCGCGGTGGTCTCGAAGGGCTCGGTGAGTTCGTAGAGCGTGGGATCGAGCGTGCTCGATACCGTGAAGTCGATGCGCACGAGCGGCGTGATGCTCTGGGTGACGCTGAACTTGCTGTTGCACGCGAGGTCTTGCACGCCAGCAGCCACCTCGAGACGCACGAAGCCGCCCGGAGGCATCGCTTCCACTTCACTCGTGAGCAGCACGAGGGTGAGATCCGTCTGTTGCTTCAGGAACACGATTTCGCCCGGCGCGATCACAGGCGCGAAGTCGGGCAAGGCGACGGTGTTCACCAACACGCGCACCGAAGGGCTCGAGCCGTCGATCGCGTTGAACACCGTGGACGGGATCACGGCCTCGTTGAAGGCCACGACGATGTCCGGGAAGGGGCTGCCCGGGATCGGCAACGGCGAGCCCCCGCCGAGCAGTTCTTCGGAGCCGGGGAAGAGCGCCAGGGCCTCGTCGATCGGGTCGGTGTTTGCATCACCCGTGCCGTCGGCGATCACGTCGGGGAGCACCACGCTCGCGCCGTCGTCCACGAAGAAGGCGCGCGCCAGCGGGAAGCCGGCTTGGGGATCTGCGGCCTTGTTCGGCGTGCGGAAGAAGAAGCTGGCCTCGGGATTCGTGAGCGCCTTGTTCTTGGTCGAGAGGATCTCGTTGCCAGAGCCGGGCGGCGCAAAAGTCACTTCGTAGAGCGCGCTCTCCGCAAAGCCGTAGCTCACGCTCTCGGCGCTGAACTCGATCGTGGGGCGGATGAACAGCCGGGTGTCGTCGACCTCGAAGGTGACGGAGGCGAGGATGCCAGGGGGCTGCGAGGAGAGCCCCGTGGGGTCGCTCACCGTGACCAGGTTCACGCTGGCTGGCGAGATCGAATCCTCGTCGATGGCCTTGTTGAACACGAGCAGCACGCTCGAGTTGAGACCTGGGATCGTGGTTCCTGTGGGGCCCGAGAACACCTGGAAGTTCTTGCCTCCAGCCCCGGACCCACTGCTGCCGCCACCACCGCCGCCACAGGCGACGGCGAGCACGCCGAAGAACAGGATCAGCGGAACGCGGAGGAGGCGGTGAATCATGGTGGGCTCAGATCGGGGGCAGCCGTACGGGCGGAATCGGCCACAGGTCGCGATAGGATGCCATCTGCGCCCGGGACCGTCACGCCGCGGGCAGGACCTGGATGGGGTTCCGGCCCTGGACGGGTGTGAACCCTGGATCTGATACCTCCCGCCCCCCCGGGAGTCCGAGCTCAGCCCCCCGGCAACCTTGCGATGCCCAGCCTCGTCGACACGCACTGTCATCTGGCCTTCTCGGCCTTCGCGGACGACCTCGACGCAGTCGTCGAGCGGGCTCGGAGCGCGGGCTTGGTCGGCTGCGTGGCGGTCGCCGTGGATCCCGAGTCGGCGGAAGCGGCGCTCGCACTCAGCGAACAGTTCCCCGGCTGGGCGCACGCCACCTCAGGCTTACACCCCACCGAAGCCGCCTGCGCCGACCCACTCGCTTGGGACAAGGTGAACGCTCAGCTGCGCGGGGGACGCTTCGTCGCCGTGGGCGAAACCGGCCTCGATCGTTTCCATGACGATGTTCCGCTCGCCACGCAACAGGCCTCACTCGAGCGTCACCTCGGGCTGGCGGTCGAGCTCGACTTGCCGGTGATCCTGCATTGCCGCGACGCCTTCGACGAGCTGCTCGAACAACTCGCACCCTGGCGCGCGCGTGGAGTGCGCGGCGTGCTGCACTGCTTCACGGGCGACGCGGCGCACATCGACCGTCTCCTGGAGCTCGACCTGCACGTGGGCGTGGGCGGGATCGCGACCTTCAAGCCGCGCGACGACCTGCGCGCTGCCGTGCGCGCGGTGCCGCTCACTCGCTTGCTCGTGGAAACCGACGCACCGTGGCTCGCGCCCGTCCCCCATCGTGGTCGGCGCAACGAGCCCGCCTACGTCGCGGACGTGGCGAGCTGCCTCGCGGCCGACCGCGAGCTCGAGTTGGAGGCCTTCTGCGACGCGACCACGCAGGCGGCGCGCGCGCTGTTCAACTTGCCGAGCGCTGCCCCCGCCACCCCGCGCTGACGCCACTCCGCCCGACGCGCCGACTCCGGCAAACGCCGCGACTCATTCGTCGTCGTCGACCGGGTTGTACTCGGCCATGAGTTTCTTCTGCACGTTGGCGGGCACCGTGCCGTAGTCGTGGAACTCGGCGGAGAAGCTGCCTTCGCCGGAAGTCAACGAGTGCAGAACCGTGGGATAGGTGAGCACCTCGAGTTGCGGCACGTGCGCGTTGATCAACTGCACGTCACCCAGCGAGTCCATGCCGCTGATGTGGCCGCGGCGCGTGGTCATGTCGGACGTGATCGCGCCCATGAAGCGTGAGGGCACGGCCACTTGCACGTCGAGCACGGGTTCGAGCAGGGCGGGTCGCGCCTTCGTGAACGCGTCTTTGAAGGCGCGTGCTCCGGCGCGCTTGAACGAGGCCTCGTCGGAATCCACATCGTGGAACTTGCCGTCCTTGAGTTTCACGATCACGTCGACCACGGGGTAACCGGCCACGATGCCGGTCTGCATCATCTCGCGCACACCCTTCTCCACCGCGGGCACGAACTGACGCGGCACCGAGCCCCCCACGGTGGCGTCGACGAACTCCAGACCACTGCCGCGTTCACCGGGCTCGATCGAGAGGAACACCTCGGCGAACTGACCGCGCCCGCCGGTTTGCTTCTTGTGTCGGTGGTGGCCGTCGGCCGGCGCGTTGATGGTTTCCTTGAGCGCCACGCGCGGGACGCTCATGGCGACCTCGATGCCCGCGCGGTCCTTGATGCGCTTGAGTTCCATCTCGATCTGCATCAGCGACGTGCCGTGCACGAGCAACTCGTGAGTGTCTTCGTTGCGCTCGTAACTGAACGAGGGGGACTCCGAACTCGCGCGACGCAGCGCCGTGGCGAGCTTGAGTTCATCGGCGTGGTTCACGGGTTGGATCGCGCGCACGGCCATCGGCTTCGGCACCACGAGCTTGCGGAACACGTGCGGTGTGTCTGCGGCGTGCAGCGAGTCGTTCGTCTCGAGTTCCTCGATCTTGGTCACGGCGGCGATGTCACCGGCGAACAAGCCGTGCGCGGCCTTGTGCTCCTTACCCTGCAGCACTTCGAGGTGACCGAGCTTCACGGGCTTGCCCGACTGCGAGTGCACCAAGCTGTCGCCGGGCGCGATCGAGCCGGTGACCACGCGCAGCAAGCAGAGCTTCCCGACGAAGTTGTCGACGATGGTCTTGAACACGAAGGCGGACGCGCCTTCGCCCACAGGCTCGACGGGCTCGTCGTTGACGTCGTGGAAGAACGGGCCGTCGAGCGGTGACGGGAACGCGGCGCAGATCGTGTCGAGCAGCACGTCGACGCCGAGGTCCTTCTCGGCATGCACGGCGAACACGGGCACCACGTCGCCACTCAGCATCGAACGCTTCAGCAAGTTCGCAGCGACGGCGGGCTCGGGGCTCGTGTCTGCTTCGAGGAAAGCGACCATCGCGTCTTCGTCGACCTCGACGATGGCTTCCACGAGCGCGTCACGCTCGCGAGCGAGCGCGCTCTCGCCGCGCCCGCCGAGTGGCACGGCCTGCACCGCGCCGAAGCCCGCGCCGAGTTGATCGGGAACGCTCAACGACAAGCATCGCGCACCGAGTGACTCACTCAGGTTGGTGACCAGGTCGGACCATTCACCGTCGCCGTGATCGAGGTTCGTGACCACCACACACCGCACGCGCTCGTTGCGCGCGGCCAGGTCCCAGATCTTGTGACTCGGGAAGGTGATGCCCTGCGCCGCGTGCACCACGAGCACCGCGACCTCCGCCGCGGCGAGCGCCGACGCGGCCTCACCCACGAAGTCGGGGTAACCCGGCGCGTCGAGCACGTTGATCCAGTTGCCCTTGTGCGTGGTGTGCACGAGGCCGAGGCGCAGACTGTGCTGCTTGGCCTTCTCGTTCTCACCGAAGTCCGTGACGGTCGTGCCGTCGCCCACACTCCCCATGCGCGCGATGGCACCGGACTTGAACAGCAACGCTTCGGTGAGCGTCGTCTTGCCGGTAGCAGGGCCACCGATCAACGCGAGGTTACGGATGTCCGCCGAACTGAATTTTTCCATGGCCCCAAGCTAGGGCGCCATCGCGAGATCCGTCAAGCCGCGCCGCCGAGGAGCGTGTTCATCAAGCCCCAGACCGACCCGGGCCAAGCGAGCTCAACCAGCGCTCCGACTGAAAGGAAGGGCCCGAATGGCAGACCGACGGGTCCGCGGCCACCTCGGATTCGATGGATCAGTTTGAGTGCGATTCCGACCAGCGCGCCGAGGAAGCAGGCCGCGAGGATCGCCTCGAGCACGAGCAAGGGGCCGAGCAAGGTCCCGCACAAGGCCATCCACTTCACGTCGCCGAGGCCCATCGCGTCGCTCACGCCGGCCTCTTCGATCTTCTTGCGCAACGCGAGGTTCCCGAGCTGACCGACGAGCCACAGGCTGCCGCCGCCAGCGAGTGCGCCGGTCAAAGCGAGCACCGTCGCGGAACCGTGGGGGTTGTCGAGACGGAAGCCCGGGTGCGCGGCGTGCAGCGCAGGCAAGGCGGCGCTCAACACGACACCGATCGCGGTTCCGGGCAAGGTGACGACGTCCGGCAGGATCCAGAACTCGAGATCGATCGCCGACACCACCACACACGTGGCCGCGAACACGGCCCCCACGCCGAACACGAGCCAGGCTTCGGTGCTCGCGGGTTGCTGCACACTCCAGAGCGCGAGCATCAAACCCGCGACGAGCAGCTCCACCGCGGGATAGCGCCACGAGACAGGTTGCTTGCAGTGCCGGCAACGCGCACGCAGCAGCAGCCACGAGAGCACCGGCAAGTTGTCGCTCCAGAGCAACTGCGTGCCGCACGACGGGCAGTGCGAGCGGCTCGGCGAACGAACGCTGAGCCCTTCACGCGGCACCCTGTGGATGGCGACGTTGCAGAAGCTGCCCACCGCGAGACCGAAGCAGGCGACGGCGAGCGGGGCGAACCAGAGCGGGATCGAATCGAGCATGGCCGCCGATCCTAGTGCCTCGACAAGCGAATCACGACGCTCGGATCCAGGCGTCGACCCGCCACGTCGTGCAGCTCCCACTCACGTGTGCGCAGCAGCAGTTCCGGCTCCCCCTCGGGAAGCGTGATCCGCAGCCTCGTGCGCTCGTCGACCACTTGCGCGCTGAACTCGGGAAGCAGGCTGTCGAGCAGCAGTTCGCCGCGACGTGGGCGCAGCGGAAAGAACTCCGCCCGTAGCGCAGAGGGATCAAAGACGCCGGCCAAGTGCAGCTCGACTTCTGCGCCGACGCTGTAGTCCTCCGAGCTGTCCACGGCCGCGCCGTCGACCGCCACCAGCCGCGGGGGGGAAGCGCGCCCCGGTTGCAGAACGAGCTCAGGCTGCAGCTGCGCCGACCAAGTTTCCGCGAGCAGACCCGCGTCGTCCCAGCGCAGGGCATGCGGCGACGGGAAGCCCGCGAGCACCACGCGCCAACCTTCGGCGGCAGCGTGCTGTTGCTCCACGCCGATCACCGCGAAGAGTGTCAGTTCGCGCCCGCGCGTCTCCGCACGCCACGCGAGCTCACGCCCGCGATGGTCGAGCAAGCGAACGGCGCTGGCGGTCAGGCTCGTGGCGTCGAGCGCTCGCGGCAATCCGATGAGGATCGGGTCGTTGAGGGCCCCATGCTTGAGCAGGCGCGGCCGGGGCGTCTCCGCCCCGCATGCGGCGGTGATCACGACCGCCAGCAGCAGGGAAAGGAGACGCACGAAGCCCGGCCTCGTCCGCGTCCGCGCTCAGTAGGTGGAGCGCATGCGCACGTAGTCCACCGCAGGACGCATCGAACTCGCGCCGAAGGAGAACTGCGGGTCGTCGCTGTCGAGGTTGAACACCACTTGGAAGCGCACGAGCGGGAAACCGTCGAGCTCAGTCAGGTCGGAGACCCAGGGAGTGAGCGTGGTGAGATCGGGCACGTGCGAACCAGAGCGCACCGTGTACGCGCCCTGGAACATGAGCGAGACCATCGCGTTGTTCGAGACGGCGTTCTCGATGCCGCTGATCCCGCCGCCGATCGGAACGTCCGGCGCATCCACCTTGATGTCGTTCAAGGGCGGAGGGTTGGTGCCTGCCGACAACTTGGCTTCGGCGTTCTTCACGAGTTTCGCGAGAGTGGGCGCATCCGGCGCGTTCCCGCTGATCATCACGACACCATCGAGCTCCGGACTGACAGGACCCTGAGCGGCGTTGAAGGTGCCATTGATGGGCTCGAAGAACGGCGGCGAGCGGCCGTCGAGCGCACGCGAACGAATCGTGGCGCCTGCGTAGTCGAGCCACTTCGAGATGCCCCGGCTCGTGCCGCTGAGCGGCTTGGGCGTCTTGTCCGGATGCACGACGGGCAGCCGCGAGACCAAGGTCGAAGGGTCTAGGATCATCTGACCATCTTGCTCGATCATGACCGGGTTGCCGGTGGTTTGGTTCTTATCCTCATCGGCGAGGACCCTCGCGATGAACGTGTCGGAGAGACGCACGGCGAAGGGGATCTCGTCGTCGGGTTCGTAGGGGATGCCTGGCGCGTGCCCGTACTGCGCGAAGAGCTCCGGCTCGTAGTTGTCGTTGAACAACTGATCGGCAGCGTTCTTCAAGTTGGACTGGATGTTGGGGCCGCCCTCGTCGATCCGCCTGAGCGTGTCTTCGATGGGGTTCATCAACTTGATGCGCTTCTCAGGTTCGGGCTCTTGCACGACCATCAACCCAGGAACATCCGGGTGCTCCATCATCTTGGTGTCACCCCAGAACGTGCCGGAGGACGCGGGTGACTCGTGGATGAGGCTCTGCCCCATGTCGCCCGTGGGGTGCGGGATGATCGGGGGGTACGCACCGTTCAAGGTGTAGAAGTGATCCACCGGCCCCGTGTCGTTGTTGTTGAAGTAGCGGTAGTGAAGCATGTCGATGTAGCGCACATCGAAGGGACGGAGGTCATTGTCGTCTTGCGGGTCGTAGAGACCTCGCAGGTAGGGGTGATCGCGCTGGTCATCTTCGATGCGGGGGTTCCAGCGCTCGGAAACCGGCTCACTGCCGTCGCCGTACTTCAGCACCGCGCGCTGGTTGGCGAACATCGTCACGCCGGGTTCGACCTCGAGATCGATGCCCGCTTGGAGCTGGATGATCCCCATGCCGCCTTGACCGCCATCGCCACGGCCGTGGTGATACTGGAGATCCTGTTGGAACGCGTTGTTGGGGTCTTGGGGGTCGTCGCGCGCGTCGTCGCCGAAGCCACCGGACACGTTGAGCGAGGCGCCCTGTGCCATGTCGTCGGCATCAAGATAGCCAGCTTCCGTGTTCGTGGCGTCGGCCTCGAGCGTGATCGTGCCCGCTGCCTGCAGGAGGATCGCACCACCCGAGCCACCGCCGCCACCACCTGCGGAGATGCTGTTACCGATCACCTCACCGCCACCACCGATGCCGCCCGTGGCCTTGATGTAGCCGGTGCGCTGAATCGTGATGTCGCCGAAGGAACGGATCTGCACGGCACCGCCGCCGCCGCCACCTGCGCCACCCTTTGAGTCGTAGACCGTGGGCGACGTGAGCACACCGAGTGACAGGAAGGTGTAGAAGGGTGGAGTCAGCGAATCGGGGGCGCCCAGACGGTCCGCCGCCCACTCACTCTGGTCGATCGAGTCGACACGCGTACCACCACCACCACCACCCTGTCCGCCGATGAGCACGGGGACTTCGCCGCCCTCTCCGAGGAAGTCATTCTCGGGGTTCCCATCCGCGAAGGGCGAGACACCGGGGAGCGTGCCTGGAAGCCGGTAGGACAGATTGCCCGGCGTGCCCAACATGTACACGCACTGCAACGGGGTGTTCGGCATGAGCCCGCGCTGCAAGTTCTCCTCGTTGCCGTATTGGATGAACTGGAACTGGTCGTTCATCGATCCGCACATCGAGAACGGGAAGAACGTGGAGTCGCTCTGCACCAAGTAAGAGCCCGAGCCGTAGTGCGAGGGTTGCCCCACACTGCGGAAGCTGCCACCTCCACCACCCGGCGGACGGTGGATCTCGGAACCCAGCATCCAGTCGCTGCTGTGCCTGAAGCCCGGCATGTCGGGGTGGGTGCCTGGCGTCGCGGGAGTAATGACGCCAGCTGCGGGGAACGAGTCGTCCGAGTTGGTCGGGCGGTAGCCAGCGGTCGAGACCGCTCCACGACCACCAACAGGCTGGAAGCTGATCTTGCCCGTGGCGCTCACCACAGGGCCGAGACCATTTTCCGCCTTCTCAGGCGTCACGTACTGATCGATGGATCCCGGCCCGCTGGGATCGAAGATCGTGGGGTGAGCATCACCGCCGCGGCCGCCACCTGGACCGCCGGGGCCGCCTCGAACGGGTAGGAAACCGGAGTCGAAGGAATCGTCGGTGAGTCCGGTTCGCCCGGAGACATCGATCATTCCGCCGATCACCACCGAACCGCTCGCAGTGATCACGAGGGGATTGCTTCCGATCCCAATGACGCGCACGCCCGGCGGCACGATGAAGTCGCCGAAGGCGAAGCGCCCTCCCTGAACAGTCGTAGGTTCCGAGATTCCGGGAGTGGAGCCGTTGGGAAGCGGGAACTCCTGCGAAATCGTATTGAGGAAGATCTCGCGGTACACCCCCATCGAGGTACTGACTTCGGGATCGTCGACGTAGTCGATGCCCCCGTTCACAGCCGTCGAGCTGCCGATGATGAACGTGTCGGGGGGAGCAGGTGAGCGGACGTAAGCCTGCAGCGGCTTGTAGTTGTCACGCGGCGACGGCAGGAAGTTGCCCAAGGCAGAGGTCTCGACCAAGCCCGTAGAAGCGCGCAACACCTTCGTGGTGAGACCACCGGAGAGCGGCAAGGCCCACTCTGCCGTTGGACCGAGGCTCGTCTGCGCGTCCCCCTCGAGGGTGTTCGTGTCGAAGTCCTCGATGAACGTGTCGGTGATCGTGATGCCGGGTCCCGCTTGCGGGTCTGCAGTGATCACCGTGGAGATCGCGCTCGCACCCAAGTTCACGATCGGTTCACCAGGGTTGCTGACCACCACGCTGCCGCCCACCAGGCTGCTGAACGTGTTGCGCTGCATCACCGACACACTCTGACCGATGGGCAGGATGCCGACAGGACTGACGCGCACGAGCGCCCCCGTTTCGGAGTTCGTCACGAGCGCGACGTTGACATCGATCTCCATGAAGCCAGCGGTCAGGGCGCGCGCCGGACTGAGTCCACCGGGGAAGCCACCGAGCGGCATGTCGAAGGCGGCCACGCCGGCGACCGCCGTGCTCACGCTTCCGGTGTCGATGTTGATGCGATCGATGGTGTCGGTGCTGCGGTTCAGCGCGAGCACTGTGCGGTCACTCTCGAACACCATGTCGGCGTAGGCGGAACTCAGGTTCAGGAGGACGTCGCCTGCCTCGTTCAAGAACACACCGTCGTCGTCACCGAACACACCGTTGGAATCGCGGTCGATCGGCTGGAGACGGATGATGCTCGGGAAGGGCGCACCGATATCATGGGCCAGAGCAAAGAGCTCCCCACTGGGAGCCTGGGCGAGGTCGATGATCTCACGATCCGCCGGACCGACCACCTCAGCGCTGCGGAACCCCGTGACGCCGTTGCCCACGGCGAGCGAAACGAGCACCGGCGGACCGGGCGTCACTCCCGGGCTGGGGCGACGCCGGATCACGGTCGGGAGCAACTCGTAGATGCGACGCGTGGCCTGGTCGTAGGTCACGAGCCGACCATCAAGCAAAGTCGTGAGACCGACGGCCGAATCCAGGCCCGTGTCGAGCGCGGCAGATGCGGCGCCTTCGTCGGCCTCGACACCGAACTGCGCGAAGCTGGGGTCACCCATCAGGCGATCGGCGACACCGAGTTGATCGCTGTCACCCAGCACTTCGAGGATCGCGAAGAGCAGGTCGGGGTCGCGACCCGGAGCCAGCGAGACCGGCTGCCCGGGCAAGCTCGCGTCGGGGCCGACCAGCACACCCGCCGACTGCAACACGACGTCGTTGCCGTTGCTCGCGGGAGCGTCGCCGACCTCCAGGCCCGACAGGGCGGAGAAGGCCGCGTGGGCACCAAAGGTGTTCGCGGGAACCTGATGCGCCACGAGCAGTTCAGTGGCTCGGCTGCGCATGAAGAAGTTGCCGTCGACCAAGCCATCGCCATCGATGTCCGTGCCGCTGAGGTTCGCGGTCGTGGGCAACAAGGCGCGGTCGTAAGTGAGCAGGATGCTGTCGGGACCGGGCGCGAACACGTCGGCGCCGCCCGTGATCGGCTGGTTCGAGAAGATCCCGGGGAAGAAGGTGTCGGTGCCGTCGGCGGGGATCTTGGCGATCACTGCCGGCGGGTCGGCCGCGTTGGGGTCGAGCGGGAAGTAGGCGGCCTCGTTGGAGGTCGTGCCGAACTTCACCGTGCCACCGGAGCCGAGCAGGTTGTCGATCATGGACAACGGGTTCGTCGACACGAGCGCGGTGTAGATCGAGGCCGGGAACAGCCCGGGGATCGAGCCGGCCGGGGCCGACACCACGGGGTGAATCGCGCCCGTGGGAACAAAGGGGCGGAACTCCACCGTGTTACCGACCGGCACGTAGGTGCCCTTGGCCGGGATGACGGGGTTCGAGGCGGGCGCCCCAGCGCTCGGGTCGATCTCGCCGGGCGTGGTGAACACCGGGAGCGTGGTCTGGTCGAAGGTCCCGACCGGAACACCGTCGAAGCGGAAGATCACCACGGTGTTCAGCGGGCCACCGAGACTCGGCGGCGAGGCCGTCGCGTCTTCGAGCGGCGGCGTGGTCGTGGTCGTCGTGGGCGCGGTGCGGAAGCTGAACCCGAGGAAGGACACGCCCTCTGCAGGATCAGGATTCGCCTTCTTGCCACCGCCACCACCACCGCCACCACCGCAGCCGGTGAGCAACACCAGCGCACTGAGCAGAGCGAGTGCCGTTGAGCGGAACACGAATCGAGGGAAGCGGTCGCGGGCTGCGATCATGGGCTCACCTTCCGATACGGGATGACCACGGTGTCGAGCGTGGGCGCGAAGACCGCGTTCGGCGAGACACCGAACGTGGCGCGGAACTTCACGAAGTTGCGCGGCTGACTGCCATCGCCGGTCATGAGTTCATCGAAGTCGTCTTCAGTGGCGTCGACGTAACCAGACGAGAAGACAAAAGCTGCGAAGTCGAGATCGGGACCCGCGAGGATCTCGACCTTCACGTCGCCGCTCCCGGCCGCTTCAGCCAGCGGGGGTTCGATGATCGGGCGGACGACCTCGATCGACTCGCCGGGGTCCGCCTCGACCTCGAGCGTGGGCGACTCCACGATCGAGACGCGCTTGCGGTACTTCCAGAGCATGTAGTAGCGACTGTTGTCGCCGTAGGTCTGAGGCGCCGGCGTGATGCCGGGCTCGAGAGCCATGGCGTTGTTCGGGAGCGGCCCATTCGGCCCGGCTTCGGCACCGGGGATCAGGCACTCGGCCACTTCGTCCTGCTGCATCGTGCCCGTGAGCGACTCAGCGCCACCACCACCGTTCAAATGATCGGAAGGAGGCGTGCCATAGCCCTTCCAGAAGGTCTTCGGTGTCCCCTGTTGACCTGGGTAGGCCGTGACATTCGGAAGCGGGTAAGCGAGTTGTCCGCTGGCGAAGTAGTAGTTCGCGTTCGGGTTCTCGCGACAGACCGGGAACTTCACGAAGCAACCTTCGTTCGGGTTCACAGGCATCGTGGCGGCGCTGTTGAAGAGCTCGCCCTTCGGCAGCGGGCCAGCAGGCTGCAAGTTGTTACCACCAGGGTTTGAGCAATCCTGCACCAGGCGCGGCGGGAGGATGTAGTCCTCAGCCGGGATGATGCGCATGCCGTTGTTGAACTCCGGCGGGACCACGTCGGCAGCGAAAGTTCCCGGCTCGAGCAGCGGACCGCCTTCGCCTCCCAAGAGGTTGTAGCTGACCGGCGCGGCGCCACCGAAGGGCGGCGGCGTGTTCAGCCCGATCTCCTGGCTCCAGTTGGGGATGCACGCGGCGAGCGGGTCCTGTCCCTGGCTGAAGGTGCGGAAGCGCGGCAAAGTCGACGTCAACAGACCCGGGCCGAAGCGGTAGAGGTTGAAGCGACTCGGCGCCACCGCGTTCGGCTTGATGCGGTACTCGATCAGCATCGGGAAGCGGTTGTCGTACGGGAACGAGAAGATGTCGGGACGGTTGAAGAACGGGTCCGAGCCGGTGTTGAACTTGGGGTAGTCCAGGTACAGGTTGAAGCCCGTCGAGAGGCTGCCTGCCGAGAGCGGCTTGAACAGATTGCCCTGCAACATCGCGTAGGGCGTGTCGCGCTTCACCACGAAGCTGTGCTTGGGTTCATCCTCGACGAAGTCGATCAGCGCAGCGTCGACGGGGCCGTTCGGGTCGCAGCCCTTGCACGCTTCGTTGTACTCGAGCCAGTTGCAGTCGAACTGTCGGATCAGGCCCGTATCGCCACCCTGCGTGGGAATGCCGGCGTTCTGGTTGGTGCTCGGCCCGAAGCCGCTACCAGACCCGCTCAAGCCGACCACGATGCCCATCGCGTCGAGGCTCGAGGTGCTGACGACGTTGTCGAACGGCGTCCACGCCAACCCGACGAGATCCAAGACGACACCCAGGAAGTCGGACTTCGAAGGCGAAGCATCCGTCGCGCGGAAGGCGTGCTGCATACGCGCGCCGAACGGCGAGTTGAGCGGCATGCTCACGCCGAAGCCGACTGCCAGCAGGAAGTCTTCGCCTTGTGGGTTGGTGAAGCTGCCGGGTGACGGCGCGTTGAAGTCGTCGATCAGGTGCTCGATGACCGTGGCCGCGCCACCCGTCAGGCGCCCCGGCGCGTTGAGGCCGACTTCGATCGTGCGCGGACCGTAGATGAAACGACGATCGATCGTGCCGTCGTCGTCGAAGTCGATCGGCAGTTGGTCCGCGTACTCCACGCCTTCCGTGACCGTGTCCTGCGGGAGGCCATTGTCGGGCGGCGAGAAGATCGACGTCACGGCCTGCCCCATGAAGCGGTGCACGACCGCGCGATAGTCGGGGTCGGAGTTCGCCTCGGTCTGGAAGTCGATGCGGAAGTCGACGGCGGGCGGGAAGGCGCCCAGGCCAGGACTCGAATCCGACAGCATGAAGTTGTCGGAGTCTCCCTCGTCGAGCAGCGCATTGGGCAGCCCCAACCCGCGACCACCCAAGTCGGTGATGCTGCGCACACCGAGGAAGTCGAGGTCGCGAAGCTCTTCCAAGTTGGCCGCGCTCAGGCTGTCGGACAAAGCAGTGATGGTGCTCGCGCTCGGAGCGGTGCGCAGCACGAGGCTCAGGTTCGCCGCGCTGCCGCCGAAGCCGACGAATTCGGAAGTGGAGTTGAGCTGGTCTTCGAGCACAGGCATGAAGCGCACGACATCACCCGTAGACGAGCTGTCGATCGCGCCCAAGCGCATCGCGCGGAAGCCGGGGTTCGTGCGCGACAAACTTCCGTCGGTCACGAAGAAGCTCTCGTAAGCACGGAAGCTGCTCGAGTCCATCGGCTCGCTGAACTGCATCTGCAGCGAGGACTTCGGCGGCAACGGGAGGAAGGTCCCGGTCGACGGGTCCCAGCGGTCGGTCCGTTCCACACCGAACTCGTCGAAGACGCGCACGAAGTAGCGCAGGTCGCTGTTGAAGACGTCTTGCGGGTCGTTGGGGTCGCGCGGGGCTTGGTTGGCGTCGACCGTGACAGCGGCCAACTCGCCGGGGTCGAGGGGCAAGGGACCCGGGATCGGCTCGAAGAACTCAGTGCGGTTGAGCGTGTAGGTGTCGCCAGCTTGAACAGCGGGTGGCAGCTCGGCATTGGCGGCCAAGCGGAAGACGGCCGTCCCCGCCTGGTTGAAGTTCGTGGTGACGACCAGGCTGTTCTCCACGCCACCACCCGAGTTCACGATCATGCGTGCACCCGCCCACTCACCCAGGCCGCCGTTGGCGAGCACATTGGGGAGTACGGGCAGCGTGCCATCGGAGAGCTCGAAGGCAGGGCCATCGGGCGTGCTCACTGCGGTGATCGCGGAGAGTGTGCCGTCGAGGCCGACCTCGCGAACGATACGCGGCGAGGTGAGGTCGGGCAGGAAACCGTTGAAGCCCTCCGTGCCGGCTTCCGTCTGGAGCAACACAGCATCGAGTTGACTGTTGCCGGGATTGAAGGGCACCAAGCCTGCGAGGTCGGGGCGCTTCGAAAAGATGGTGGCGTCGGTTGCGAGGAGCGCGCCCGTGCCCACGCCGAGCACGACTCGAAGGTGACCTTCGGGATCCTCGACCGCGCCGCCCATCAGGTTGAACACGAGCGGACTGGCCGCGAAGCCCAAACTCGAGGGGGTGATGCCCACGATCACGACACGCTTGCCCACCACGAACGCGCGTGACGGTTGCAACACGCCAGCCTTGTTCCGCACTTGGATCGTGCTGGCGCTCGTGATCAGGCCGAGAGCCGACGGGTTGGTGTCGTCGAGGTTCAGAGTGGCGCGATCCACCGGCTTCGAGAACTCGAGCACGACCGCGGCGTTGCGCGGCACGAGCGGGATCTGAGGAGTGATCGGATCCGTGATCTGCGCGAGGTTGATCGCAGCCAGGTCGGTGAGCTGCGTGCCTGGGTTCAACGGCTTCGGGAAGCCCGCGAGCAAGACACCCGTGTTCGGATCGACCTCTGCGAGCGACGCCGGGTTGACCAGCGGCTGCGTGGTCGACAAGCCACCACCCGGCGTGAAGATCGGTCGCGCGATCGCGCCGCCGATCACGAAGAAGTCGACATCAGGATCGAGCGAACCTGCTCCGGGCCCCGTGCTGTCATCCTTGCTCGATCCACCACCGCCACCGCCGCATGCAAGGAGGCTGGCGAAGCACACGCTGAAAATCGCGAACAGACGCAGAGTGCGCGTCATCTTGTGACTCCTCGGTTGAGGCACGGTGTGGACGAGTGTCGGACACGGAACAGGTGATCGCCGAGTCGGGGCCTCGGCATGCCCACACACGAGGTCAGCTCGCCCGCAGGGAAGCGGGAAAGCTCCGAGACGAGCGAGAGCCTCCCGCCCTGAAAGGGATCGGGACGCTCGGACGTTCCGCATTCGGGGCTGCGATCGGACCTAGCGTGGAGCATGTTCAACTCTACCTTTTTGCTTCGGGGCCGGAGTCGACGAATCAGCCCCCAACGGCATGACAGCAGGCCATTCAGGCCAATTGTGGGGTGACGGTCCCAGCCGACTTGGGTGCGCCTCCGATGCGCGGGGAACCAGCAGACGCGGCGCGCTTCGGGCGAAGGGCGGCAGCGAGCCCTCAGCCGAGCGCGGACTCAGCCAGCAGGGCTCGATGGAGCGGGAGCAGTGGAGTCCAGGAATCGTCCTCTGAGGGGCGATTCAGGCCGAGGCTGGCGCCGACAGCTGTGAGCAGCTCGGGCACCCCCTCGCCGCTCGCGCCCGACACTCGCGGGAGCTCGCCCGGCTCCCGCTCGTCGGCTCGGCCCAGCACCCGCAGGCAGAGCGTCGTCCCCGACAGCGGTTCCTCTTGCTCGGAGCTGAGCAGATGCACCAGGAGATCCGCTCCGTCGCTGACGGTGGTGGCTGCCGCCGAGCCTGCCGCGTCTTCGAGCTGGATCGGCACGCCACAGACCTGGAGCTCTTGCGTCACGGTGTCGCGCGTGGTGCCGGCTTGGTCGGATACCAGGGCACGCGTTTCGCCGCTCAGGCGGTTGAAGAGCGTGCTCTTGCCGGCGTTCGGGAGGCCCACGAGCCGCACCTTGGGAGGCCGCAAGAGGTAGGCCCCGAACGGCAGCAAGGCGCGCGCGCGCTCCCAGCCCTGGGGGAACCGGTCGCCGTGCTGGCGCTGACGCCACTGACCGAAGAGCTGCGCGAGGGGGCCTCGTTGCGCGGAAGCCAGCGCCCGAACACCGCGCAAAGAACGTGTGGCGGCCGCGCACTCCAAGATCGGCGCCTGAGCGGGGACGACCCGCAGCACCTGCTCGAGTTCGCGGGCGAGCCGCTCCGCGCCGTGCGCGTGGATCTCGAGCGCGTCGCTGCGCCCCAGCACCACCACTTCGTCGAGCCGGCGTTCCGCGTGCATCAAGTGCCCCAGCGCCCAGCGCCCGGCGGAAGGCCATGCGCGCGCGCGTCCGTCGCGGCCGAACAGCCGCACCCCTTCAGGAATCGCGCCGCGAGGCACTCGGAAAATCGTCAGCGCGGCGCTGCCGGGCGCGGTCAAGCGCCGTGCGGCTCCACTCATGACGTCGCCGCCCAACGCGCCAAGCCGCGGTGCACGAGCAGCGGGTCGACCTCCAAGCGTTGCGTGTGACGGGAAGCCGCCGCCCAAGCAGCGCCCCATCCTCCCGTGACGAGAACGCGCGCCCGCTGGGCCTGCGCTCCCAGGCTGGCCAAGGCCTCTTCGAGCAGGCGGTCCACGCCGCCGACTGCCAGCCCCCACGCGCCCGCCGACAACGCCCCGGTCGTGTCGACGCCCAGCTCCAGGCGCGACGGCGTCCCCCCGAGTGCGGGCAAGGCGTGCGTCGCTTGCGACAGCCCGAAAAGGCTCGCGGAAGGGCCCGGCGCGATGAACCCGCCGCGATACACGCCCTCCGCATCGAGGACGTCGAGCGTGAGCGCGGTGCCAGCGTCGACGGCGATGGCGGGCCCCGCCCCCACGGCGAGTGCGAGCGCGAGCCGATCCTGGCCGGCGGTGCTGGCGAGGCGCTCGTCAGCCAACGGAAGTGGGATGCCACTCAGCCGGCGAGGCTCGGGGAGCCCGCGCGCTCTCACAGCGTCACAGAAAGCCAGCCAGCGCGGTTCGGAGACCGCGATCCCCGCACAGGCGCCATCGACCAGCGCCGCAGCGATCAGCGGCTCGGCAGCGATCTCCAAACTGAGTTCGACGCCGACGTGCGTGCGCACGTGCCGCGCGACCCCCACCGAGCTGTTGCCCACATCGACCGTGAGCACGCCCAGCTACCCGTCCTGCGGGTTGTGGATCACCTTGGACTTCTCCTGACCCGCGCTCAGGTACTTCACCTCGTAGCGCGGCAGGTCTGGATTCTGCTCGTACCAGTTCCACGCTGACGACTTCGAGGACATCGGGATGCCGTTCACCGAGATGATCTGGTCGCCGGTCTGGAAACCGTAGCTCTTGATGAGCGAGTTGTTCGGGACCTCGGAGAGCTCGAGCATCGTGCGACCGTTCTTCGGCGTGACCGAGCGGATGCCGAGCGACTGGAAGATCTCCGGCCCGTTCTCCTTGAAGGTGGCGATGTCGTTGGTGCCGATGATCAGCGCGCCGCCGTCGAGCGTACGCGTCTCTTTGGGGCGCTGGCCGTTGAACTCTGCGAGCACGTCTTCGCGCTCGCCAAACTCCACCTGGCCGATGAGCGGGCCGTCGCCAGCACGCCCGAGCGGCGGAGTGAGCGTGACCTCTTCGCCGCCCCACGAGAAGGTGACGGCTTGACGATCGATGCTGAGCACCTTGCCTTCGTAAGGCGCTTCGTCGTAGGGCGAGCGCAGGGGATCACCGGGGCTCAAGTGAAGACGCTTGGCCTTGCTGTTCACCGAGGCAGGCTTGGCATCGTCGGTGTAACGCACGGCCACGAAGCGCGACGGTTCGTTGTTGCTCCACACGACCATCGAGATCTTGAGGACCGTCTCGAGCTTCTCGAGCGCCTTGACCACGGGCGTGTCGTTCTTCGTGGTCGGATCAACAGGCTTGGGCGGCGGCGGCTTCACCGAACCATCGGTGCGCGCCAGCCACGCCTTCTGCTGGTCTTCGGTGGTGTAGGTATTGCGTGAGTCGCGGAAGTCGCGCGCGTCGGCGGTGTCGCGCTGCAAGATCTCTCCGATCTCAGAGCGGGGGCGCGACGCGTAGCGCCCCTCCTTGTTCTTGCCTTCGTAGATGTCGAAGAAGATGAGACCAGCCCAGGCCAGGGCGAGCACCACAGCCAACCAGCTGAGGGACTTGAGCGTGCGGATGTTGAGTCGGAACGCCATGGGAATCGCAGCAGGGGCGAGAGGGGAACCAGGGTGCCGCGCCGCAGGGCTCGAAGCAACGCGTTAGGCGTTGGACGGCCCTGAAGCCTGAGGCTTCCCGCCCCCCTCGGCCAGCTCAGCCAGCATCTGGCGCAGGCGCCCGAGCAACTCGGGCAGGCCCGTGCCGGTGGCGGAGGAGAAGGAACTCACCGTGCCGGCCCCCGCACTCTCCAGGGCCGAGGCGACCTCGGCAGCGTCTGCAGCCACATCGATCTTGGAGACAGCCACCACATGGGGCCGGTCGTCGAGCCCGTGCCCTGAGGCCTCGAGTTCGCCGCGGATCGTGCGCCAATCGAGCGCGGCCTGCTCGGCGCCCACGCCCGCGTCGACCAGATGCAGCAAGATGCGGGTGCGTTGGATATGACGCAGGAAGCGGTCGCCCAGACCGGCGCCCTCGTGTGCTCCCTCGATCAAGCCGGGGATGTCGGCGATCACCATGCCGTCGTCGTAGCCGCTCTCGACCATGCCGAGCATGGGGCGCAGCGTGGTGAAGGGGTAGTCGGCGATCTTGGGATTCGCGCGACTGACGCGGCTCAGGAAAGTGGACTTGCCGGCGTTCGGCAGCCCCACGAGCCCCACGTCGGCCACGAGGCGCAGCTCGAGTTTGAGGCGACGCGTTTCACCAGGTTGACCTTCGGTCGTACGCCGAGGCGCCTGGTTCGTGGCGTGCGCGAAATGCTTGTTGCCCTTGCCCCCGACGCCGCCCTGCACGACCACGACCTCATCGTCGGCGACTGCCAGGTCTTTGAGCACGTGACCGCGCTGGGCATCTTTGACCAACGTGCCCACGGGGACCTCGAGCACGAGGTCGTCGCCGCGCTTGCCACTCTTGAGCGCCGTGCCGCCGCCGCCGCCGTTGTCGGCCGAGTACTTGCGCTTGTGCTGCAAGCCGCCGAGCGTGTTGAGGTGGATCACGGCGCGCAGGATCACGTTGCCGCCGTGACCGCCGTCGCCGCCGTCGGGGCCACCGCGCGGGATGTACTTCTCCCGACGGAAGGAACTCATGCCGTGACCGCCGCGCCCCGACGAGACCTCGATTTCCGTCTCGTCGATGAACATGTCAGGCGCTTTCGCGGAGCCCGACGCGGCAAGGCGTCGAGCAGGGACTCAGCCGAGGCTCAGGCCGTGGCCGCGTCCACGTGGATGCGACGCTGCGTGCCGAAGCGCACCACGCCGTCGGTGAGCGCGAAGAGCGTGTAGTCCTTGCCCTGGCCCACGTTGTGGCCCGCGTGGAACTTGGAACCGACCTGACGCACGATGATCGTGCCGGTGGTGACGGCTTGGCCGCCGTAACGCTTCACACCGCGATGTTGGGGGTTGCTGTCGCGACCGTTGCGCGTGGAACCCTGACCCTTCTTATGTGCCATGGATCTTTGCCTACTTGCTGATGGAAGTGATCGTGAGTCGCGTGTTCAGCGCGCGGTGACCCTGCAGGCGACGGTAGTCCTTGCGACGGTGGAACTTCTGCACAAGGATCTTCTTGGCCTTCTCGTGCCCCTCGACGCGCGCCTTCACGGCGGCGCCTTCGACCACCGGCGCGCCGAACTCGCCATCGACGGCGAGCACGCGGTCGAAGGTCAGCTCACTGCCCGGCTCGGCATCGGCGATGTAGTCGATGAGCAGAGTGTCACCGTCGTTCACGACGTATTGGCGACCGCGGTCGTCGATGATGGCGGGCACGGGGCAGCTCCCAGTCTTGGGTCTTAGGGTGATGAGGCAGGCCAGAAGCCTGTCGGCCGGAGCACTCTCTGAGAGGCGCTTCGGAGCCGGGTGAGTCTACGGACGACCCGCTTGTCGATCAAGACACCGGTCGCGGCCAGCTCCGGGACCGAGCCAGCCGCCCACGCGCGCCGCGGCGGATCGACTCCAGCCTGCGCTCGCGGCGGCCCCCGGATTGCGGGTCGCCGACCTTCAGGCGCGCCGGTGATCGACCTCGTCAGGAAGCGTGATCATGGCCTTCAAGTCGACTTCCTCGTAGGCCAAGCGGTGATCCGCGCGGATGAAGATCTGCTTCTTTCCCTCGTCCTCGAGCTGCACGAGCGCGCGCCGCTGGGTGTTCACGATGGCCTCGGCGACCTCGGGCCGCACGGTGACCACCAGCACGGCGCCCGGCCGCCACAGGTTCTCGCGGATCTTGCGCACCACGGAAAGGCAGCTGGTCTCGTCCGACGGGATGTAGCCGGTGGCGTCGCAGTAGGGGCAGCTCTGGTGCACCGTGCGCTTGAGGCTCGGACGCACGCGTTGGCGCGTCATCTCGAGGATGCCGAAGGGTGAGAAGCGCGCCACCTTGATGCGCGCGCGGTCCTTGCGCAGCTCGTCCTTGAACAGGCGCTCGAGGTGCTTGCGGTGCTTCTCCTGGCGCATGTCGATGAAGTCGATCACGACCACGCCGCCCATGTCGCGCAGACGAATCTGGCGCGCGATCTCCACGGCCGCTTCGCAGTTCACCTGGAAGCCGGTCTCGTCGATGTCCTTGTGCTTCTCCGGCTTGTAGCGCCCCGAGTTGACGTCGATCGCGACGAGCGCTTCGGTCTGCTCGATGATCAACGACGCGCCCGACTTCAACTCGAGCCGGCTCTTGAGCAGTCGCGTGAGCTCAGCCTCGAGCCCGTAGTGACTGAAGATCGGCTTCGTGTCGGTGTAGGCCTGCACCTTGTCGAGGCACTGCGGCATGATCTGCTTGAGGAAGGTGCGCGCCTTGTCGGCGGTCTCTTGATGATCGATGACGATCTCGCCTTGACCGTCGTAGAGATCGCGCAAGGTGCGGATGACCAGGTCGTTTTCCTGGTAGAGCATCACGGGCGCGCGATGGTCCTTGGTGCGCCCTTGCATGTCTTCGTAGAGCGAGATCAGGTAGGCCAAGTCGCGCTCGAGATCTTCCTTGCTCGCGCCCGCGCCCGCCGTGCGCACGATGAAGCCGAGCGGCTCCGGCGCTTCGAGGTCGCGCACGATCGCCTTGAGCCGCTCGCGTTCCTTTTGATCGGTGACCTTGCGTGACACGCCGCGCTTGTTGATGCCGGGCATCAGCACGATGAAGCGGCCGGGGATCGAGAGGTAAGTCGTGAGCGTGGGGCCCTTGGTGCCGATGCCGTCCTTGATCACCTGGACGACGATCTCCTGGCCCTTTTGGAGGATGTCTTCGATGGCGGGCATCGAGCGCACTTCGCGCTTGCCACCGCGCGGCCGCCCGCCGCGACGTCCGCGCTTGCCGCGCGTGCGCTCCTGGTTGCCTTCCTCCGGCTCGGTTTCCATCGCGGCGCCATTGGCACTCGCGCTCGACGAGCCGTTCTCGCTGGCTGACGACGCGTTCGAGTCCTCGGAGCGCCCGCCGCGCCCGCGCCCGCGACGCCGCCCACGGCGGCGACCGCGACTGCGCGCGCGATGTTCCGCCGAGACCGCGGCGGCGAGTTCGGCGCGCGCAGCTTCGTGGCCTTCGCTGGGGAGCGGGCCGTGGATCTCGAGCAGGATCGGTTGTTCGTCGTCGTCGTCGGAGGCGGCGTCTTGCGAGTCGGAGGCGTCGCTCTCAGCGCCGGCATCGGCACGCGCGTCGCTGTGCTCGGTTGCACTCGGGTCGGCGCCGGCAGGAGCGCTCTCGACAGAGGGATTGTCGGACGTGTCGGTGTCGGTGTCGGTGTCGGCGGAAGCGTTGCTCTCGCCGTCGTTGTCGCCGTCGTTGTCGCCGTCGTCGTCGCCCTCACCGATCAGCTCGGCGACTTCGGGCTCGTGCTCATCGTCGTCGTCATCAGATTGGTCCAGGCTCTTGAGCTGCGCGCCACGCTCCGAACCGGACACCGTGCCACTCCACACCGATGCGTCGGATTCCTCTTCGTCCGGCGTGTAAGCGGGGTCGTCCTCGTCGTCGTCTTCTGTCGAGTCGCCGTCGGCGGTGGCTGTGGCATCCGCGACGTCGGGGTCGGGGTCACGGTCGTCGCTGGCGGCGGCTGCTTGTCCACCCGGCGCGCCGTCGAGCGACGACGCCTCGGTAGCCTCACCAGCTTCCTCGCCGTCTGCCGACGCAGCTTCGCCCACAGGATCCTGCGCCGACTCAGCGCTGCTCGCCGCTTCCGTCGCCTTCGGGTCGTCGTCGCTGTCCGCGCTGCCTTGCGCCTCTGGATCAGCGGAATCCGCGCCATCGGTCGACTTCTTGCGCGGCTCGACGACGTCTTCTTCGTGCGCGACCTCACGTGCCGCCTGCACACCGGCGAGCAGCTCGGCGGCTTCGTCCCCCACCGCTGCCATCGAGAGATCGGACACGTGCAGGAAGCCCTGCCGACTGTGACCGAAGTCCACGAAGGCCGCGCCGATCGACTTCTCGACGTTGGTGATGCGCGCCTTGTAGATGTTCCCGAGCGTGCTGCCGAGCGACTCACGCTCGATGTAGTACTCCTCGAGAGTCCCCCCCTGCAGAACCGCTATCCGACTTTCTTCGGACTCGCGAGCGTTGATGAGGAGTTTCTTGCTGTTGCTGTTGTTGCTGTTGTTGCTGCGGCGGCGTCGAGCCATGGGTCGTCTCCGGGACGACGCTGCTCATCGAATCGCTTGAGCGGGAGTCCGAACTCCGGAATCGGCTGCCCGGCCTCTCGGGCCAAGCAGCGCAACGCCTCGAGCAAAGGCCCGGGCCGGGGTGGACGTCCCTCGTTGGCGACCAGTTCCACCCGGAGGTGGCCCGCAGAGACCTCGCCCGCGATGAGCGCGGGCCGGATGTTGATCCGACCGCGCTTGCGGGAGTCCTCCACGAAATACTCGTCGCGCGACAGCAATTCGGTGAGTGCGTCAGCGGCAGACCTCTCGCCCGGGGGTCCGGAGCGCAGCTCGAGCTCGAACAACACCGGCGCACAGGTCGTCGGAGGGGAACCCCGACTGACGGCAACCAGTTGCACTCCCTGCGGGAGCGCGGGCTCGAGAGCCTCCCGGATGGCTTCCGGGCTGAGGTCCTCGTTGAGAAAGAAGGTGATCCATTCGCCCTCGGAGGCCATGCCTAATGGCAGGGCCTCGGCGAACACGAGTTTGAAGCGGGGGTTGAATCCCTGGGTGGACCAGACCGGGAGCCGGCTACGACGCAACGCCCGCTCAAGCAGGCGTTGGAAGTCGAGGTGCCCCAAGAAGCGCGTGTCGCCGAGTTTGGCGAGGCACAGGGCACGGCGGTGTCGCAGCTCGGGGCTGGTCATGGTCGAAATCGGGTCCACAGGGAGCGCGGGACCACGAGCGCCGGGCAGGGCCCGGAGTCGACTCGTGGGCAGTCGCGCCCATTCCCCCCAGCATAGACCGCCGGAGTGGGAGGTCTCAAGGCGGCGTCAGGCCTCGTCGAATCCGCGAGTGACCAGGTCGACGAGGGCAGCCAAGGCCTCGTGAGCGTCGGCACCACGGGCGGTGATCGCCAATTCCGCGCCTTGCGAGGCAGCCAGACTCATCATCGAGAGCACGCTGGCGCCGTCGGCCTCCCCACCGGGACCGCGCACCGAGATGCGGCAACTGTAGCGGCTGCTGAGCTTCACGAAGCAGGAGATCGGGCGCGCGTGCAAACCCTGTGGGTTCACCACGCGCACGGTGGCGCTGGCTTCGCTGCTGTCACTGGAGCCTGCGGCCCCCTCCCCACGCATCTCGGCACTCAGGGTGCGCGCTCCAGCAGCACTTCGAGCAAGGCCTCGGGGCTCCGCGCCTGGCGGATGAAGCTCACGAAGTCGGGGTCGCGCGCATGCTGAGAGAGCCAGCGCAAGGTGGCCAGGTGCGTGTCGGCTTGATTCTCCGGCGAGACGAGCATGATCAGCGCGTAGACGGGCTCACCGTCGACCGCCCGGAAATCCACGCCCTCCGCCGAGCGCGCCATCACGGCCAGCGCCTTCTTCAAGCCCTTGATGCGCGCGTGCGGCACCGCCACGCCCATGCCCACGCCGGTGCTGCCCCGCTCCTCACGTTCGGTGAGCAGCTGCAGCACCAACTCCTTGCGCGCCTTGGGGAGCAGCTTGGCTGAGACGGCATGGTTCACCATGCATTCGAGGATCTCGACCTTCGAGTCGCCCTCGACCGTGAGCAGCACGCCATCGGCCGTGAACTCGTGAATCGCTGGTTGCGTGTCGCTCATAGTTGTCGGCGGGCGGCTTCGCCGCGGTGGTGATCTTTGAGGCGTTCCTTGGCCTTCACCACTTGGCGCTCGAGCTTCTCGACCACGCTGTCGATGCAGGCCAGCGCCGAGTCATGCGACGCGTGCCCGACGAAGTGGAGCTGGTGGTTGGCCGTCACGATGACTTCGACGCTGTGCTGCCCGTGCTCGTGATCGAGCACGATCTCGATGTGCTGCACCTTGTCGAAGTAGCGCGTGAGTTTCTGCACCTTCTCGGTGGCGTACTCACGAACGTTGTCCGGATGCTGCTTGTGGCGATCAGTGAGATCGATGCGAACGTCCATCGGGACCTCGGAAGAGACGGAAGAGTTGGATGGGGTGAGGACTCCGACCCTCGGCAGCGATCGGGTCATGTGCGATCAGGATAACAGGCGTCGACCCGTGACGCTGCGTCGGGAAGGCGTTCCGGCGGGTAGTCCACGCGGCACAGGAACAGACCGTGAGCCGGCAGCGAGGCGGGCGCCTGTGCGCGGTCCCGGGAGGCGAGCAGATCCGGCACGTCGTCGGCCCGGCGTCGGCCTCGCCCGACCTCCACGAGCAGGCCCGAAGCCAAGCGCACCATGCCGTAGAGGAAGCCCTCGCCGTGGAAGACCAGCCGCAGCCCGCGCGGTATGCGCAGCACGCGCACCCGGCCCAGATGCTTCAGCGTGGAGCGCCCCGCCGGCATGGCCTTGCTCAGCACCGTGAAGTCGTGACGCCCCTCGAGCAGCGCCGCCGCCCGTCGCATCGCGAGCAGATCGAGATCGGCGCGCACCGCATGGAAGTGCCGACGACGCTCCGGCGGCACCGAGTGCTCCACGGCGCGCTGACCACCCGGCTCACGCGAGAGGTGCAGCTGGTACGCGTAGGTCTTGCGGCAGGCGTCGTGCAGCGCGTGGAAGTCGGCCGGCACATGGTCCGCGTGGAGCACTCGGATCGACGCGGGCAGCGCGGCGTTCAGCGCCCCCCGCAAGCGCGCCAGCGGGAGCCCGCGCGGATCGTCGAAGTGCGCGGCTTGCGCGAGGGCGTGCACGCCGGCGTCGGTGCGCCCGGCACCCTGCACGCGAACGGGTTCGCCGAGGATCCCGCCCAGCGCGCGCTCGAGTTCACCCTGCACGGTGGCGCGGTCGGCTTGCAGCTGCCAACCCGCGAAGTCGGCGCCGTCGTAGGCCACCCGCAACAGGCGGCGTGGCGACGCGCTCACGTGCTGCCGTACTCGCGTCGCGCGCGGCTGCTACCGAGGCCGAGCGCCTTGCGGTACTTGGTCACCGTGCGACGCGCGATCTCGAGTTCGTGTTCGTCGGCGAGCAGACGCACGATGGCTTCGTCGGAGAGCGGCGCGCGCTTGTCTTCGGCATCCACGATGCGCCGGATCAGGTCTTGCACCGAGGCGCGCGACGAGGTCTCGCTGTCGGCCGCGCCGGGTTTGCTGGCCACCTCACCGGTGAAGAAGGTCTTGAGCGGGAAGATGCCGCGCGGCGTCTGGATCGACTTGCCCGAGATCGCGCGGCTGATCGTGGACACGTGCACGCCGAGCGCGTCGGCCACCTCTTGCATGCGCAGCGGGCGCAGCTTCGCGGGGCCGTCGTCGAGGAACGCGTGTTGCCGTGTGACGAGTTCGTTGGCCACGCGGAAGAGCGTGTGCTTGCGCTGCTCCACCGCTTCGATGAGCGACTGCGCACCCTCGATCTTGGAGCGCAAGTGTTTGCGCAACTCACTGTCGACGCGCCGGTCGCGCGCCATCTCGAGATAACTGCGCGACACGGAGAGCGTGGGCAACCAGTCGTTCTCGAGATGGATCTCGTAGTCGTCGCCCACGCGATGCACCACCACGTCGGGCCGCACGACAGGCACGTCGGAGCGGCCATAGCGACGGCCCGGCACCGGGTCGAGGTGGCTGATCAAGTCGATGGCGGCGAGCACGTCGTCGACCTCGCGCTCGGTGTCGCGGCAGATGCGCGGGATGCGATTGCGCGCGATGTCGTCGAGATGGTTCAGCACCAGCGTGGCCAGGAACTGGTAGTCGGCCTGCTCGGGGTCGAGCTGCAGCAGCAGGCATTCCTCGAGGTCACGACAGCCGATGCCGGGCGGGTCGAGTCGCTGCACCACGTGCAGCGCGGCCTCGCGTTCTTCGTCACTGGCGGGCGGGTCGAGCGTGAGTTCCAGGTCGTCCAGCGGCAGGTCGAGCCAGCCGCGGTCGTTGAGCGCGTCGAGGATCGCGTGGCAGATCGCGCGTTGTCGCGGCTCGAGCTCGAGCACGTCGAGTTGACGCGCCAGCGCGTCGGCCAGCGACTCCTCGGCCTCCGCCGTGGCCTCGAGCACGTCGGTGCGCGAGGCCGCTTCAGTGTTCGACGAGGGTCGCCATTCGTCGTCGGCGTACTCGTCGGGGTCGAAGTCGTCGACCTCGGAATCCGACTCGGTGTCGGCGTCGGCCTCGGTGCTCTCGGCAGGCTCTTCACGCTCCGCTTCGAGCGCTTCGTTCGCTTGCAGCTCTTGCTCGACGAGCTCGAGCAGGTCGAGTGCCGGCAGCTGCAAGACCTCGATGCGCTGCAGGATCTGCGGCGACAAACGCAGCTGCAGATCCGTGCGCAGGCCTTGCTGCAGACCGAGGTTCACCGCCCGCCGCCTTCCAGGTTCACGCGTCCAGCGAGCGCGTCGGAGAGCATCGCCGAGTTGCTGTACTCGATGGCCGAGCCCGACGCGACGCCGCGCGCGATGCGCGACACCTGCACGGGTTGGCCGTCGAGCGCGCGCACGATGTGCAGCGCCGTGGCGTCGCCCTCGTAGTCGGGGTTCGTGGCGACGATGACTTCGCTCACGCTGCCGCCCGACACGCGATCCACCAACGCCGAGAGCGTGAGGTCTTTCGCTTCCACACCTTCGAGCGGACTCACGTGGCCGAGCAACACATGGTAGAGCCCCTTCCAACCGGCCTCTTCGAAGGCCGTGACATCACGCGGTTGCTCCACCACGAGCAGCCGCGCGTGCTCGCGATCCGGATCCGAACACAGCGAGCACGGATCGCTCTCGGCCAGGTTGTGGCAGGTGCTGCAGGCCACGACCGCGTCTTGCAGGGCGAGCAGCGCCTCGGCGAGTTCGTGCGTCTCGTCGTGCGGAGCGCGCAGCAGATGGAAGGCGAGACGCTCGGCCGTGCGCGTGCCCACACCGGGCAAGCGCTTCAGCGCGTCGACGAGTCGGGCGAGTGCGGGAGGAACAGCCATGCCTCGATCCTACCGTCGGTCGGCGCGGGATCGTGTCAGAACTCGGGGAGCTTCAGCCCGCCCGTGAGCCGCGCGCGTTCGGTGTCGCGGAAAGTGCGTGAGGCGGCGGTGGCCTGACGCAGCGCTTCGAGCAGCGTGTCTTGCACGAGTGACACGTCTTCCTTGAGCAGCTCCGGGTCGAGCTTGAGACTCACGACGTCGCCAGCTCCGTTGGCCACGACCTCCACCGCCCCACCGCCCGAGCTGGCGCGGACCTCGTGAGCGGCGAGTTTTTCTTCGAGGTCGGCGAGCGCGCGCTCCAAGTTCTGCGCCTGTTCGAGCAGGTGTCGGAAGTCCATGGTGCAGCCCCCTGTTTGCGTTCGTGGTCGGTGGGTTCGGTGAGTGGTTCGACGCGTCGCTAGCCGTCGACGTCGTGAGCATCGGGCCAGAGCTCGCGCACGCGACGCTCGATGGGGTTGCCGCCGCCCGCCTCCGCCGAGGAGCCGGGCGCGCTCGCGGGGTTGGCCTTGGAGTTGGCCTTGGAGTCCGCCTGAGAGTCGGGCGCGGAGCTGGCCTCCTCGATGCGCAAGCTGAGGCGCGCGCCGCAGGCCTTCTCGGCGGCGGCCAGCAACTGCTTGGCCACGTCGGGCGATTGCGGGTCGTAGAGCGGCGGTGGGCCATCGCGCGGCGGGCACAACACGAGCGCGTCGCCCTCGTGGCGCAGCGCGGTGTAGCGCAGCAGCTCGAGACGCAGCGAGCGGCCGGGGACAGCCTCGAGGAAGCGCGTGCGGAAATCGGCGGTCGGTGCTGGCGTGGCAGACGCAGTCGCCGCCTGCGGGGCTGCTGCGGCCTTCGCTGCCGGTGCCGCGTGTGCCGCCGACACAGGCTGCGCGGCTGGCGCAGACCGCGGTGACGCCGCCGCGCGTGGCGCGGGCTGTGGCGCGGGCTCGCGTTGCATCGCGCTGCCGTCCTGCGTGGAAGGCGCGGCCGCTCGCGGGGCAGGTCGCGACGTCGCGCTGGGTGTCGCGCGCGGCGACGCTGCGCGTGCAGCCGCTGCCGGCGACGCAGGCCGCGCTGGCGCCACGGGGGCGCTCGTCGCTCCCCCACTCGCGAGCAACTCGGCCATGCCCGCCAACTGTTCGAGCCGCGCCAAACTGATCAGCGCCATCTCGACGACCAGCTGCCCGTCGTGTCGCTGCCGTAGGCGACGCTGCGCCTCGAGCAACACGTCGAGCATCGCCACCACGTGATCCACGTTCGTGCGCGCGGCCAAGTCGGTGAGCGCGGCCAGTTCCTGATCGCCGCGGTCGGCGGGCGTCCCCCCCGCGCAACTCACCAACACACCCTCGAGCCACTCCACGAGCTGAGCCAGCAAGTCAGCCGGGCGCGCACCGCGGTCCAACGCTTGTTCGGCGAGGCGTTGCACCTCCGCCGTGTCGCTCTGCAGCGCGGACGACAACATGCTCTGCAACAGTTCGGCGGAAAGCCGCCCCGTGAGGCGTTCGAAGTCTTCGACGCGCGGGGAACCTTCGCCGAAGGTGATCAGTTGGTCGAGCAAGGTGAGGGCGTCGCGCATACCGCCTTGCGCGTGACGCGCCACGCGCGGCAACAGCTCCTCGGGCGCCGTCACGTTCTCGCCGTCGCACACCTGCCCGAGTCGCAGCGCGATCTGATCCGCCATGAGACGCCGGAAGTCGAGGATCTGGCAGCGCGAGCGGATCGTCTCCGGGACCTTCAGCGGTTCGGTCGTGGCCAGGATGAACTTGGCGTGCGCGGGCGGTTCCTCGAGGGTCTTCAGCAGCGCGTTGAAAGCCGCCGTGCTGAGCATGTGCACTTCGTCCACGATCGTGATGCGGAAGCGCGCTTCCACCGGCGCGAAGCGCAGTCGCTCGATGAGTTCGCGCACGTTCTCCACGCGGTTGTGCGACGCGCCGTCGATCTCCTCCACGTCGAAGCACTCGCTGCCTTCATCGATGCTGGTGCACACGCGGCAGGTGCCGCAGGGTTCGCCGAGCGCGTTCTCCAGGCAGTTGAAGGCCTTGGCGAGGATGCGCGCCATGGACGTCTTGCCCACGCCGCGCGGGCCGGAGAACAGGAAGGCGTGGGCGGCGCGACCATCGCGGAGGGACGACTGCAACACGCGGGCGGCGTCTTCTTGCCCGACGACATCGGCGAAGACGCGCGGGCGATAACGATTCGCGAGGACGGTGTAGCCAGCCATGCGCTCAGCCTACGGCACCGTCGCGTGAGCCGTCGAGGACAGGCTGCGCGAGTTCTCGCGCACATGCGGTGGCGCGCGTCGGGCGCACGCGCTCAGCGCGAGGTCGGGATCCTGGATTCAGATCTCGAGTTCAGCGCGGCGCCGTGATCCCGCACTCAGCGCGGCGTCGAAGGGAGCCGGCAGCACAACGGAGACATCGCTTAGGGCTGCTCCCGTCAGGGCCTGACCCGGTTCACGCGTTCCGCTCGCCACCGGCGCCCATCGTCGACGCGCCAAGCAAGGAGGAATGGCGGAGAGGGTGGGATTCGAACCCACGGATCCGTGAGGATCAACGGTTTTCGAGACCGCCACAATCGACCACTCTGTCACCTCTCCAGGTGTGCAACGTCAGCGTGCAAGCGCGCGAGATCCAGGCAGTGGCGGAGAGGGTGGGATTCGAACCCACGGAACGGTTTGACCCGTTCACTCGCTTTCCAAGCGAGCACAATCGGCCACTCTGTCACCTCTCCGTATCCTGCACGGCATGCTGCACCCGGCTCGCAGTGGTCGCGAACCGGCCCAGCACTGTACGGACCACCGGCGGGAGGCTCAATCCCTCGGGGGCGAGTCGCGCGGATTCCCGCGCTCGTCGACGGCCAGCTCGCTTGCGATCGAGCCGGCGCGGGCGAGAACCGAGCCAAGATCGGGTGGGTGCTCGCGGAGCTCAGGCGTCCCGCGCGCGGTGGCGTCGATCTCGGAAGAAGGCGCGCAGGAGTTCGGCGCAGGCCTCTCGTTCACGGCTGGGCAGCAGCTCGAGGCGGTGATTCAAGCGTGGGTCGCGCACCACGTCGCGGAGCGAACCACAGGCTCCGGTTTTCGGGTCGGGCGCGCCGAACATCAGGAAGTCGACGCGGGCCAAGACCAGCGCTCCGGCGCACATCGCGCAGGGCTCGAGCGTGACGGCGAGCATGCTCCCCGCCGGCATGCGTGGCCGACCGAGCCGCTGACCCGCTGCGCTCAGCACCAGCCTTTCGGCGTGCGCGGTGGGATCGCCGCTGGCTTCGATGCGGTTGTGGTCGCGCGCCAAGAGCTCCCCGTCCGGGCCGAGCAAGGCCGCCCCCACCGGGACTTCCGCCTCGGCAGCGGCGAGACGAGCCTCGTCCAGCGCCATCTGCATCGCGCGCTCGAGGCGCTCCTCGGGTGGCGAAGAGGGCATGCGCAGCACTCCAGGGGGCGGATGGTCAGCAGCCAAGCTCGAGCTGACGTGACCGCAGACGCCGCAACTATAAGGAGCGACCTGCGCAGCGTCTGCTCCGCGGACTCAGCCGGCAGGGCTGGTCGAGCTGGCTCCGGCGTGCCAGCCATCCCGGTATGCGGGCCGCAGTAGGAGCAGCCGCAGCGGAACCAACCACGGCAGGCGCGCTCGAAGTCGCACCAACTGCTCCCCGCGCGGAGCCCGCGCAGAGGGAGAGTGGTACACCCGGGAGGACTCGAACCTCCAACCTTCGGTTCCGTAGACCGACGCTCTATCCAATTGAGCTACGGGTGCACGCGGTTCGACACGAGTGCCGAAGCGGCGGATGAAACACTCCGCGCCCCCCGCGTGTCAACACTGAGTGCAAGACGCGATCTCCCTCGCGTCGGGCGAATCGGGGTGTCGTTGCGTAAAAAATCGTGCGTCGGCCCAACTTTTTTTTGACGTGTTGCTGAAGCGCGCGCAGCGCTCGGCGCATTGCTCGCGCCGACACGTCCGTCGCGGGTGAGAAACACGCATCCACCGCGCAGTCAGTGACAGAAACTCTTGAATTGCAGGCAATTCACGCATGCGGCCGAACGCGCGTCGCGTGTTGAGAACTCGCGTAACGGGTGCTCCGTGCGCGTCAACGTGCAGGCACACGCTGCACGATGCGCGCGGCGTTGCGATCGTCGACCCGCATCTTCCCCTCTACATCCGCTCCCGATGCCACCGATACACCCAACAACCAGAGAACGGTGCGTTCTCTCGTGAACCTTTTGCAAAAGGGAGTTCCAGGAACCATGGCGAAGAAGGCCACCCGAAAGAAAGCGACCCGTAAGAAGGCCGCTCGTAAAACGACCCGTAAGAAGGCCACGCGCAAGAAGGCCACGCGCAAGAAGGCCACGCGTAAGAAGGCCACGCGTAAGAAGGCCACGCGTAAGAAGGCCACTCGCAAGAAGGCCACGCGTAAGAAGGCGACTCGCAAGAAGGCGACTCGCAAGAAGGCCACGCGTAAGAAGGCCACTCGCAAGAAGGCCACGCGCAAGAAGGCCACGCGCAAGAAGGCCACGCGTAAGAAGGCCACGCGTAAGAAGGCCACTCGCAAGAAGGCCACGCGTAAGAAGGCGACTCGCAAGACCGCGCGTCGTCGTTGATCAGCGCCCCCGCTTCGGCGGGGTGACGACGGGCGCTTCCTGGAACTCCAGGAGGCGCCCGTTGTTCAATTCTGGGCCACGCTCGCGCTGGAACCGGAACAGGCTCGGCCTCGACGCGACTCCGCGCCCGGACCGGAAGCCGGCCAGCTCCGTCTCTCCTGCATCCCCCCGACACGCCCCGCACGTGTCAACGCTCGTGTTCCCCTGCGCGCGTTTTCCCCGTGGTTCAAAGGGGAAACATGCACCGCACCGAAACACCCAGCGACGTGTTCCCTGCGCGCCGTTCAGCCCGAGGGCGGCGCAGAACTCATGCTTCGGTGCCCGGCTCCGTCTGCCGCAAGCTCCCCGACTCCAGGCTCTCGGCGTCGAGCTCTGCGAGGGAGCCCAGCACTCCCTGCGCGCCCGCCTCGATGTGCGCAGCGCCGTCATCGTGCGCAGCTGGCAGCGCGAGCACGGTCATCCCTGCCGCGCGCGCAGCCGTGACCCCGTGCACGGCGTCTTCCACGACCAAGCACGCGTGCGGCGCCACACCGAGACGCTTCGCAGCTTCGAGGAACAGATCCGGAGCGGGTTTGCCAGCCGTGACCTCGTCGCCAGAAACCAACGTGGAGAAGAGTGCGCCGACGCCGAGCAGGCGCACCACGAGTTCGACCTGCACGCGCGTCGCTGACGACGCCACGCCGAGTTTGAATCCCGCCGAAGCCAAAGCCAGCAAGCACTCGAGCGCACCCGGCGTAGGCGGCAAGGGCTCGCTCGCCATGCGTTCCAAGGTGAGCGCCAAGCGCTGACGCTTGAGTCGTGCAGGCGACTCACGGAGTTCGAAGCGCGTCACCAACTCCGCGAAGAAGGCCTCTTCGGGCATGCCCATGTAGGCGGCGTAGTCGGGCAATTCGAGCCGCGCGCCGTGCGCAGCGAGCACGGTGTTCGTGCTCGCGAAGTGCAGCGGCTCGCTGTCCACCAACACCCCGTCCATGTCGAAGATCACGGCCTCGAACACACGCACACTCCCGAGAGAAATCGAAGCCGGGATTGTGTCGACGCCACGCCGCGCGGTCCACGCTCTCGCCTTCTGCAGCGCTTGATCCTTGTCTCAGAGCCTGCCCACGCTTAGAAACGGGCCATTCCGGAGCCCCAAGGGAGCACTGATGAGCACGACGGACTACTCCGCGCCCGATGAGCGCGAACAGTGGGGCTCACGCGTCGGCCTGATCCTGGCCATGGCGGGCAACGCCGTCGGCCTCGGCAACTTCCTGCGCTTCCCGAACGAAGCGGTGAACAACGGGCAAGGCGCCTTCATGGTCGCCTACTTCATCAGCCTGTTGCTGCTCGGCATCCCGCTCATGTGGATGGAGTGGGGCATCGGCCGTCGCGGCGGGCACTTCGGCTACAGCACCGCGCCGGGCATGTTCCAGAGTCTGACCAAGGCGCGCATCGCCAAGTACATCGGCGCGCTCGGCGTCGTGATGCCGCTGCTGATCGTCATCTACTACGTGTACATCGAGAGTTGGACGCTCGGGTACGCGGTGGAGTCGGCCACCGGTGCGCTCGGCGCGGTCACCGACAAAGCGTCGCAAGTGAGCACCGGCGACTACTTCGAGACCTACCTCGGTTCGCAAGGCAACGACAGCGGCTTCCTCGGGGTGGCCGGATGGATCGGCTCGCACAAGGCCTACACCTTCTTCGCGATCACCGCCGCCGTGAACCTTTGGGTGCTCAGTCGCGGGCTCTCCAAGGGCATCGAGATCATCGCCAAGATCGGCATGCCGGTGCTGCTCGTGTGCGCCATCGCGCTCGTGGCGCGCGTGCTCACCTTGCCCGCTGAAGAGGGCCGCTCGGCGCTCGACGGCTTGAACATCTACTGGAATCCCGAGCAGTGGACCGCGCTCTACGACGACGCACAGGCCAAGAGCCTGTTCGGCATCGGCTCGGCAGCGATCTGGCTGGCCGCCGCGGGACAGATCTTCTTCACGCTGTCGGTCGGCTCCGGCGCCATCAACACCTACAGCTCCTATCTGAGTCGCGACGACGACATCGCGCTCACCGGCCTGGCCACCGTGTCGATGAACGAGTTCTGCGAGGTCGTGCTGGGTGGCACGCTGGCGATCCCTGCAGCCTTCCTCTTCTTCGGGATGAGCGGCGTGGAGGAGGCAGCCTCGGGCAGCATGGGTCTCGCCTTCATCACGATGCCCGAGGTCTTCGCCAACGCCGGCGTGTTCGGCATCGCGGCTGGCGAATACAGCGTGGCGATCCTCGGCACCGTGTGGTTCGGTCTGCTCTTCGTGGCGGGTATCACGAGCAGCCTCGCGCTGAGCCAGCCCACGATGGCCTTCATGCAAGACACCATGGGCCTCACGCGCAAGAAGGCCGCGCTGGTCGTGGGCGGCATCATCCTGCTCTTCGTGCAGCCCGTGATCCTGCTCGACGGCGTGCTCGGTGAGATCGACTACTGGGCCGGCACCTTCGGCCTCGTGTTCTTCTCCACCATGGAGGTCGTGCTCTTCATGTGGATCTTCGGCAGCAAGCGCGCGTGGAAGGAGATCCACCACGGCGCCGACATCGCGATCCCCAAGATCTTCAAGTTCCTGATGACCTTCGTCACGCCGGTGCTGCTGATCGGCATGCTCGCCTTCTGGGGCATCACGCAAGCGCTCCCGATCCTCAGCTTCGAGAAGACCACCGGCGGCGACATCATCGACCCGAACGATCCCGCGCACATGGCACTCGTGGACAACGCAGGGCTGGCGCGCTGGATGATGCTCGCGCTCTTCGCTTTCTTCGTGGTGCTGGTCTGGATCGCCGCCAAGCGCGGACGCTTCAAGAGTCTCGAGAACCTCGCGGAGGACGCCTGATGATCACGCCCCTCTTGTTGCTGCAGGACGCCGCCGTCGAGCGCGCCCCGGAGATGACCACGGGCAGCTGGATCTTCATGTTCTCCGCGTGGGTCTTCGTGGCAACGTTGTTGGTGTGGAGCTTCAAGCGCGTGCTCAGCGAGCCGGGTGAAGCGCCCGAGACCGACATCGCGGGACCGCCGGGCGGGTGAGCTCCGTGAACCGCGCGGAAGCTCGCAAGCGCCTGATCGCCGCCGCACGCGAACAACTCCCCGAGCCCGGCGATCCGCGCGCGCTGATCGACGAGCTGACCGGCAACGATCCGCTCACCGACGAACACCTCGAAGTGCTCACACGCGTCACGCTCGCGCACCGGCAACTGCTCAACCTGAAGCTGGAAGCCAGCGTGCAGGGCGGCATGGGTTGGTTCCTGGGGCGCAACCTGATCCTGTTCGGCATCCTCGGGCTGGCCGCGCGCCTGAGTTCGCCGCTCACCACGCAGGGCCTCGAGGCCGCGCTCGGCGGCGCCATCGCGTACTTCCTGTTGTGCTCGCTGCTGGCGCCGCTGCGCCTGCGCAAACAGAAAGCCAAGCGCGCCGGCATCGTGGCCAACTACAACGCCGACCTCAGCGCCTACCTCGACGAGCTCAGCGCACGCTGAGTTCGTCGTGCTCGCGTTCGCACGCGACCGCGCGCGACCGATGCCGTCGCTCCGAGCCCAGCGTCGGTCAGGCCGACGAGCCGAGCTCCGCCGGGCGCTCGAGCAGCTCACCGAACTCGCGACGGATCTCGCCGTCGACACAGAGGAGCAGCAGCTCCCGCCCTTCCAACCGGGTGACGAGACTCACGGGTGCTCGCCACAACCGCCCCAGGTTCACGAGCGTTTCGCCCGCGACATCGATCTGCAGCTCGCTACCGCTCCAGGAATGCGAGAGCGAGAGTTCACCCCGTTCACGCGGCGCCACGCGCCGGATCACCGGTTGCCCGCCGTTGGTCAGCGAGGCCAACAGCTGCTCGCGCGCTTGCGCGCACTGCTCGTCGGTGTCGCCGAGACGGTGCGCGCGCGCGAAGTCGAGGTCGAGGTGCGCGTCGACGAAGGTGAGGTCGTTGTGGATCGTGCGCGCCTCGAAGATCGCGTCGAGCCCCCCACCGCGCTCGCCGCCGCCGCGCAGGAAGAGCTCGCGGAACAACTCGATGCCGAGTTTGTAGGGGTTCATCGGGCCGTCGCTGCCGCCCATGGCGCCGCTGTGTTGCTCGGCGTAGTCCACGACCTCGGCGTCGCGCAGCAGCTCACTCGTCATCAGGCGGCTGTGCCAGAAGCTGGCCCAACCCTCGTTCATGATCTTGGTGAGACCTTGCGGCAGGAAGTAGTAGGCCTCGTCGCGCAGGATCGCGAGCACCTCGTGTTGCCAGTCGAGCAGCGGCGCGTGCAGAAGCAAGTGGCCGAGGAGGTCGCGCTCGGTGGCCTCGCCGTCGAGCGGCGGGGCGTTGCCGGCGTGGTCCACGGCGCGTCCCAGCGCACCCGCGTCGACCAGGTTGTCGAGGCCCTGCACGAGGTCGACGAAGTCTTCGACGGCGTCGACACCGACCTCGTCGCTGAGCACGCGCAGGCGCGTGCCGTGACTCGCGAGGCGGTCCATCATGTCGCCCTCGGTGTGGGCGAACCACGCGTTGTGCGCGAAGAAATCGGCGTGCCCACACACGTGCGCCATGACGAGCTTCTGCTCGACCGGCGCGTTCTGCGAGAGCAAGTACGCCACCACCGGCCGCGTGTTCACGACCAACTCGTAGATCTTCTGCAAGCCGTAGGCGTGGCCCTTGATGAGCCGGTCGTACTCCATGCCGAAGCGCCAGTGCGGATAGCGCACGGGGAAGCCGCCGTAGGCCGCGATCTCATTCAGCCGACGATGGTCCACGACCTCGTAGACGATCTCGGGCAACTGCAACCCGGCCTGTTCCGCGCGCGCTTGCACGTCGGCTTGAAGTTGCAGCAGGCTCGGTCCGGGGCGCGTCACAGTCCCTTCCCCAGGAAGGTCTTGATGGCCGGCAGGATGCCTTCGCGATCGAGGATGTCGCAGGAGATCACGTGGTCTTCGGTGGACAGCGCGGCGTCCAAGTCCTTCTTGAACTGACCACTGCCGTAGGCCGACTTCACCTGGCCGTAGCAGAACATGTTCGCGTTCGGCAGCAGCTTGTCGCGCAGCAGCTCGAGGCACTTCTCGGTGTCGCGGCCCGACCAGTTGTCGCCGTCTGAGAAGTGGAACAGGTAGAGGTTCCACTCGGGCGCGGGGAACTCCTTCGACAGCAGCTCGTCGGCGAGTTCGTAGGCGGAGCTGATCTTCGTGCCGCCCGACTCGCGCAACCGGTAGAACGTGTCTTGGTCCACGTGCTTCGCGGCCGCGTCGTGCACCATGTAACGCGTCTCGAGGCTGCGGTACTGACTGCGCAACCAGGTGTCGATCCAGAAGGACACTAGGCGCACGATCTCTTTCTGCTCGCGGCCCATCGAGCCCGACACGTCCATCATGTAGAGGATCATGGCGGCGTGGTCGGGGCGCGTGACGTCGCGGAACGAACGGTAGCGCCAGTCTTCGGGCGCGGGCACGAGGCGCGGGTCGTTGGGGTCCCAAGTGCCTTCGGAGATCTGCCGCTTGAGCGACGACTTCATCGTGCGGCGCAAGTGGCGCAGCGAACGCGGACCTTCGGGCGAGATGCTGTCGTAGCGACGGCTCGCGACTTCGACACGCGCGCGCCCACGCGGCTGGATGTTCGGCAGCTCGAGTTCTTCGCCCAAGATCGCCGCCATCTCTTCAAGGCTCAGCTCGACCTCGAGCAGGTGATGGCCCGACTCGCTGCCCGCCGAGCCCACGGCGGGGCCGTCGCCCTGCTTGCCTTCACCGCTGCTGCTGCTCTGGCCCTGTCCCTGCCCCTTGCCGTTCTGGCCGAAGCGGAAGCGCGGCAGCTCGATGCGCGGCACCGGGATCGACACGAGGCGGTCGCCGCGTCGCCCGATCATCTCGCTGCCGGTCACGTAGCGTTTCAGGTCCTGCTTGATGCGGCCGCGCACGATCTCATCGAAGCGGCGGAGGTCGCGGGCGATGCGCCCTGTGTCGGCAGACACGTCAGACCTCCTCCTCCGGGGCGGGCAACTTGGCGTCGCCGCGCGCGAAGAGCCCCGACACGTGTTCGAGGGTGCGTGCCGCGCAGCGCTCACAGTAGCCGTGTCCGCGGATCAGACGCCCGGTGAGCTCGGCCACCTTCTCGGAGGCGTCACGGTCCACCACGGCGCCGTCGCCAGCGGTCAACTGGAACGTGTCACGTGTGTCTTCGAAGAGCTTGAGCTCGAGCGCCGAGCGCAGGCGCGGGTTGCTGCTCGGCGTGAAGCTCTCGCCGCGCGACGACAAGGCCTCGATGTAGTTCACGATCTCACGACGGAAGTCGCTCTTGCGCGCTTCGGTCACCCCGATCTTCTCTTCGATGGAGCGCATCAGGCGCTCGTCGGCGCTGCCGTGGCCGCTCACGGACGCAGCCACCGAGTCGACGTAGTTGGCGCACAAGCGTTCCACGCCGGCCGAGTCGGCCACGACAGCCTCGCGCACTTGCGTCTTGATGCGCTCCTCAATCTCCTCACGCACGATGCCCACGAGCTCGCCGATGCGCCGACGTTCGTCGTCGTTCTCCATCAGCGGGTGATGACGCAGGCCCGACTCGAGCGAGTCGAGCACGTCGAAAGGCAGCAGGCAACTCGGTGCGTCCTCGGCGACGAGCGCGGCGGCCACGCGGTCCTGCACGTAGCGCGGCGAGATGCCGGTGAGGCCTTCCTCGGGCGCTTCGGCGCGCAACTCTTCGCTGGCACTCGGCATGAAACCGGGCACGCGGTGACCGTCGTAGAGCTCCATCTTCTGCAGCAGGCTGAGGCCCGCGTTCTTCGGTTCGTGCAACCTCGTGAGCACCGCCCACATGGCGGCGGCGTCGAGCGCGAGCGGCGCGAGGTGCTTCCCGGCGCAGCTGCTCGTGCCGAAACTCTTGCGGTAGATGCGCACTTCCTGCGAGAGCCGCCGGTTGTACGGGATGTCGATCTTGCAGGTGCGGTCGCGGAAGGCCTCCATGAGCTCGTTGCCCTGCAGGCGACGGTACTCGGGGCTGTTCGTGTGGCCGAGGATCACCTCGTCGATGTCGGTCTGCGCGAACTTCTTGGGCTTGACGGTCTGCTCCTGCGTGGCGCCGAGTAGGTCGTAGAGGAAGGCCACGTCGAGCTTCAGGATCTCGATGAACTCGATCATGCCGCGGTTCGCGACATGGAACTCGCCGTCGAAGTTGAACGCGCGCGGGTCGCTGTCGCTGCCGAACTCCGCGATGCGCCGGTAGTTGATGTCGCCGGTGAGCTCGGTGGAGTCCTGGTTCTTCTCGTCCTTCGGTTGGAAGGTGCCGATGCCCACGCGGTCGGCCTCACTGAGCACGAAGCGGCGCACCTCGATGGCGGCTTCCACCGCGGCGAAGTCACCGTTGCTCGCGCGCAACAGCTGCTCTTGGTGATGACGGCAGAACGGGCACAACTGTCCCGTGGGCCGCAACTCGTACTCACCACCGAAGCGCCGGTTGAGATCGGCGAAGACCGTGCGCTGCACTTCCTCGGGGAGCAGGTGCAGCGGGTCTTCGTTCATCGGGCAGGGATGCAGCTCGCCGTCGATGCGCCAGCCGAAGGTGTACACGGCGCCCTCGTTGCTGCGCGACACGTGTTGCAGTCCGCGCTTGAGCAAGCGTGCGATGGTGCTCTTGGCCGAGCCGACGGGACCGTGCAGCAACAGCACGCGACGCTCGGGCCCGAGTCCGTGCGCGGCGGCGCGCAGGTGCGCCACGAGGTCGGCCAAGCAATGCTCGATGCCGAACACGGCGTCGCGGCCGCCATCGAAGGAGTCGTCGAAAAAACGGTAATGCGCGGGACGACCGCTGCCCGCCGGCGCACGCTCCACGCCGAAGCTGAGCACGGCGTCATGCAAACGTTGGTAGGCGTTGCGCGCCAGGCGCGGATCGTTGCGCACCAACTCAAGGTACTGAGCGAGGCTGCCTTGCCAGTGCAGGTCTTGCCATTCCTGTTCACGATCGACGGCGCGCGCCAGCTCGATGTAGTTGCTGTCGGCGCGCTGCGTGGCGTCGTCCTCGAGCGAGAGTTCGCGAGGGGTGCGCACGTGCTCGTCGTGTCGCTCGTCCATGATGAGGCTCCGAGGTGGGCAGGCCAGCTTCTGGCCTATCGACTAGCTCGGAGCGGAGCCTTGATTCCAAGCTGCCCGCCGAGGCGGAGCCGCCGGTAGCGGGGCCGCAGCGCCGCTTCAGCCGATGCGACGCGGCAGGAAGAGCATCGCCAGCCAGATCAGCAGGGCGATCAGCGAGACGCGTGAGCCCCAGCGGTAGCTCGCGGGGTCGTAGACGAACTCGACGTCGCTGAGGCCCTCGGGGAGCGGCACGGCTTGCCAGGCGTTGTCGGCGAACTGCGAGTTCGCGGGCTCACCGTTCACGCGCGCGCTCCAGCCCGGCGCGAAGTTCTCGGCGAGCACGAGCAGAGCCGGGCCGTCGGTTTGGGCGCGCACGCGGATGCGCGACCCTTCGTGTTCGAGCGCGAGCACTTCGCCGCGACCACCCAAGGGCGCGTCGACCGGGACTTCCACGAAGGCCACATCGCCGGGATGCATGCGCAGCAACTCTTCGCGTCGCTCACGCGAGACCAAGGCGACCTCGGGAACGATCCAGGCGCGACCGAGGTTGTCGGTGTTCTCCCAGATGCGGGTCTCCGACTCGTGCACCAACTTCATGTTCGGCACGTGCTCGAGTGAGGTCGCGAGCGCCGTGATCACGTAGCGCACGTCGAGCGTGTCGAAGCGCGGGCTGGCGTAGTCGACCGTGCGTTCGTCGAAGGCGAAGCTCGCGAAGGCGTCCATCACGATGGGCACTTCGATGAGCCACTGCTGCAGGCGTTGGTAGCCGAGGTTGTCGTAGCTGAGCAGATGATCCACGCCCGCCATGTAGTGCGTGTCGGGCGGGAGGATGTTGCCTTCGGTGAACACGCGGAAGGGTCCGTGTGCCTCCCAGGCGTCGGCCAGGAACTCGGTGGTCTGTGTCGGCGGGAACAGCTCGTCGGCGGGTGTCGACACGTTGTAGCCGTCGCCGAAGCTGAACAGATCGACAGTCAACACGCCGAGCGCGAGCCAAGCCACGCTGCGTGTGCGCTGTCGCACGAGCAACCATCCGAGCAGCAGCAGCGAGAGCCCCAGGCTGAGCGTGTCGCGCGGTGACACCTGTCGTTCACGCGTGATGGCCAGGGGCTGATCGGCGAGCGCGCGGTCGCTCTCGGCGGTGCGCACCGTGAGGCGGTGACGGCCGTCTTCGGTGCGCTGCGCGGCGAAGCGGAAACTGAACGGCTCTTCGGGCGTGGTCGGCGGCACCGGGGCCCGGAAGAGCGTGAGACCGTCGAGGCGGATCGAGAGTTCCTCGGTACCCAGCGGCAGGTCGACGCAGATCAGGATCGGTTGGCGGCCGTCGTGCACCGCTTCGTGGGGCGGGCTGCGCAGGCCGGCGATGACCTCGCGTCCGCCGTGCGGATCCACGGGCAGGTGCAGGATCGCGAAGGCCAGTAAGAGGCCGCAGCCCAGCACCACGCCCACGCGCCCCATCGCTTCGAGCAGACCGCGTCGAGCTTCGGGCTCCAGCACGCGCTGCAACACGCAGGCGCCGCCGCAGGCCGTGAGGAAACTCACCGGGCCGAGCAAGCGCGTGGAGCCGATCTCAGAGATCCCCGGCAGTAGGTCCACCATCGCCCCCACCAGCGGCATGTCGAAAGCCGCGCCCCAGAGCACGAAGGCCATCGAGGCGAACACGCGCACGTAGCGCGAGCCTGCGCCGGCGAACACGCCCAGTACGAGCAACAGCAGCGGCAACATGCCGGCGTAGCCCGCGTTCATCCCGGGGAAGTCTTGGGCGCCGGTGAAGATGCCGCCCGACGGATGAATCGGTGATCCATAGACCTCGGGCAAGATCGGCACGGCGGCGGCCATCGCCATCCCCATGCGCCGCGCCAACACCACTGTGAGCGCGACACCGCCCACGCTGAACACGTGCTTGAGCAAGCCGCGCGTGGCCGACGAGCGCAACATGGCCGCCGAGATCAGCGCGAAGAAGCCCCAGATGAGTGAGCTCGACAGCGCCACGTGGCCGTCCATGCGCGCCGCTTCGAGTTCGCGCAGGTTCAACCCGTGACTCTTCGACGCGTACTCGAGGAAGGGCGCCCACTGGATCGCAGAGAGCGCCACGGCGAGCAGCCCCGCGCCCACCACCATCGGACGACCGTGGGCGTCCCACAGGCGCCACAGGGCCCAGAGCCCCGCGACCAACGAGGCCACCGCCGCGGTTTCGGGATGCCCCCCGAAGATCAGCATGGCGAAGCCCATCGCGAGCACTGCCAGCCGTCGCCGGCTGCGGTCGGCCACCAGCCGCTCCACGGCCCAGAAGCAGAACGGCAGCGCGAGCAAGGTCTGCGCCAGCGCGTACTGCAACCAGAGCACTTGGTGCCCGCCGAAGCCGAAGGCCAGGCCACCGAAGAGCGCCGCGGGCGGTCCGAGCCCGAGCCGTCGCAGGAAGGCCCAGGTGAAGAAGGCCGAGAGCCAGAGCGTGAGCAGGCCCTGAAGCAGCGGCACGAGTTCCACGTGCATCACTGCCGCCAACAGCGTGAGCGGGTGGAAGAGCTTGCTCGTGATGTTGCCGAGGAAGGGCTGGCCACCGCCGCCGCGCGAGGTCCAGAGGGCGTCGGCCTCCCCGGCGTAGACCTTGGCGGCCTCCACCAAGTACGGGTAGAAAATCCGCGGCTGGTCCCCGACGAAGCGATTGTGCGGCTCGTTGCGCTCGAGAACCGCCGACCAGGGCAGCGAGTTCTGGAGCGACTCGCGCGAGATGAGCACCTGATCGGAGCTCAATCCGTCGCGCAAGAGCACGATCGAGAGGACGGCGTAGAGTGTTAAGGCTGCCGCGTGCCATCGTGCGTTGGTTGAAAGCACTGCCGAAGCCCCGCTACCATCCGTCGCCCTTCCGGGAAGGGTGCGTCCCGAACTCCGGTGGCGAAGCATGATAAGCGCCGTCATACCTGTCTACAACGAGGCGAGTTGCCTCGAAGCCGGCGTGCACGCCACACGCGCCGTGTTGCAGCACGTGGCAGGCGCTGATTCGGCGCGGGACGGCGACCCGAAAGCCTGGGAAATCCTGCTGGTCGACGACGGCAGCAGCGACGGCACCGGCGCCCTGATGGCGCGCCTGGAAGCCGAAGATCCTCACATCCGCGCCCTCAGCCACAGCGTGAACCAAGGCAAGGGCGCCGCCGTGCGCACCGGCGTGCTGGCCACCCGCGGCGACTTCGTGCTGTTCTGCGACGCCGATCTGTCCACCCCACCCGAGTTCCTGAGCGAGTTCCTGCAGGTCATGGAGCGCGGTGCAGATGTGGTGATCGGGAACCGCAAATCGGCCGCCGCCACCATCGAGCGCTGGCAGCCCCCGCTGCGCACCTGGCTCGGCCTGGGCTTCACCCGGCTCGCGAATCGCATGATGGGCCTCTCGGTGGGCGACTACACCTGCGGCTTCAAGCTGTTCCGGGGCGACGCGGCGCGGCGCGTCTTCCAGCGCAGCGAGACCTCGCGCTGGAGTTTCGACGTGGAGATCCTGGCGCTGGCCGCTCAGGAAGGCCTGCGCGTGGAGGAGGTCCCGGTGCGCTGGCACAACGACCCCGACACGCGCGTGCGGGTCCTGCGCGACGTGATCTCCAGCTTCCGCGAATTGATCGCGATCCGCCGTCGGCTGGGGCGTCGTCCCCCGCCGCCTTCATGAGGTAGGCTGAGCGACCGATACTGGATCCTGGCTCGAGCGCTCTGCTCGGCCGGGACCCGCATCCTCCTCGCGCTCCCCTCCCCGCCCGACGCGACGCCGCCTCGCCCCTACTCATGCCCGACGCGACCACGCGCAGTATCACTGTTTTCGGGGGCGGGCTCGCCGGCCTCTCCGCGGCCCAGAAGTTCACCGCCGCCGGCTGGGACGTCACGGTGCTCGAGATCGAGCCCAAGGTCGGCGGCCTGGCCAGCAGCTGGACCCGCGACGGCTACACCTTCGACCACGGCCCGCACCGCCTGTACAGCAGCCTCGAGTCGCTCAACGATCACTTCAAGGAAGTGCTCGACGGCAACTGGCACTACCGCGACCGGCTCTCGCGCATCTACATGCAGAAGCGCTTCTTCGACTACCCGCTCAAGGCGAGCAACGTGGTCAAGAGCCTCTCGCCGTGGTTGCTGTTCCGTTCCTTCGCCGACTACGCCGCGGTGCGCGTGCGCAACGCCGTGCGTCCGATCCCCGACGACAACTTCGAGAACTGGGTCATCAAGCGCTTCGGGCGCACGCTCTACGACCTGTTCTTCGGGATGTACACGCGCAAGGCCTGGGGCATCCCGTGCACCGAGATCTCCGCCGACTGGGCCAGTCAGCGCATCTCGCTGCTGTCGCTCTGGGACACGGTCAAGAAGACGCTCTTCAAGCCGAAGAACACGCCGCGCACCTATGTCTCGCGCTTCCTGTACCCGAAGACCGGCGGCATCGGCGAGCTCGGCCGCGGCTACGAACGCATGATCCTGCGCGACGGCGGCCGCATCGAGTGCAACGCGCGCGTGCACAAGGTGAACGTGGAGAAGGGTCACATCACGAGCGTGACCTACGAGCAGAACGGTGAGCTCAAGGAACACAGCAGCGACCTCTACCTGAGCACGATCCCGCTCACGATGCTCGTGCCGCTGATCGGGAACGGCCCGCCGCCCGAGGTGGACCGCGCGATCAACGGGCTGATCCACAAGGGCATCATCTGCGTGTACCTCAAGCTGGATCGCCCGCAGCTCACGCCCGACCACTGGGTCTACATCCCCGAAGAACACATCGCGGTGCACCGCATCTCCGAGTTCACGAACTTCTCGGAAGACGCCGCGCCCGAAGGCAAGTCGATGGTCTGTGCCGAGATCACGTCCACCCCCGGCGACGAGCGCTGGAGCATGGACGACGCCGACCTGATCAAGCTCGCCGGCGCCAACCTCGTGGAGCTCGGTCTGCTCAGCAAGGATGAGGTGCTCGACGGCGGCTTCGTGAAGCGCGTCGACTACGCCTACCCGATCTACGACCTCACCTACCGCGGCCACGTGCGCTCGGTGATGGACTACCTCAAGACCTTCGACAACATGGTCTCGAGCGGACGCCAAGGTCTGTTCCGCTACGGCAACATGGACCACAGCATCGCCATGGGTCACGCCGTGGCGCGCCGCTTGCTCGAGAACAGCGCCATCGACCACGAAGAGGTCGCAGCCGGCGAAGAGTACTTCGGGTGAGCGCAACCGGCGGCGACGCCCCGCGTCCCGCATCGGGCGACCACGGTGCGGCCGCGCCTGCGCACGCGGACAACGCGTCGCCCCGAGCGCGAGCTGATCAGAACCCGGGTCACAAGGGTGCCGCCCACGAAGGCGAACGTGTCGCCGCCGACGGTCGCCGCGAGGTGCCCTGCCTGTTCTGCGGCGTCCACGAAGAGCAGCTGCGTTTCCGCGACGGCGAGTTCCGCGTGGTGAGCTGCGCGCGCTGCGGTCACGTGTACGTGAACCCGCGCCTGCCGCCCGAGCGTCTCTACGAGATGTACCAGGAAGAGTACTGGAGCTCCGAACGCGCCAAGGACTTCGGCTACACCGCCTACCTCGCCGACGCCGAGCTCTACCTGCGCACCTACTCGATGCGCAGCGCCGTGCTCGACAACTACAAGCCGCAGCCGGGTCGCGTGCTCGATGTCGGTTGCGCCGCCGGCTTCTTCCTGAAGGTGATGCACGACAAGGGTTGGGACACGGTCGGCCTCGAGATCAGTCAGCCGATGGTCGACTACGCGAGCAACGAACTCGGCCTGCCCGACATGCGTCGCGGCGATCTGCTGAGCGCCGACTTGCCTGACAAGAGCTTCGACGTGATCACGCTCTGGGACGTGATCGAGCACCTCGAGCGCCCCGACCTGCACCTGGCGCGCGCCCGCGAGCTGCTCAAAGACGACGGCGTGCTGATCCTCGAGACCCAAGACGTGTCGAGCCGCTTCGCCAAGCTCATGGGCAAACGCTGGCAGCACTACAAGCACGAAGAGCACCTCTACCACTTCCACCCCGAGAGCCTCGGTCGACTGCTCGCCGAGCTGGGCTTCGAAGTGCGCGAGAACACGCCACGCCGCGGCGGCAAGGTGATCTCCTTCGACTTCCTCGCGGAGCGCGTGGGCAAGGTGCACCCGCTGCTCTCGGTGCTCGCGTCGCCCTTGCGGCTGATCGGCGGCAAGAGCCTCTACGTGAACCTGCGCGACGAGATGGTGGTCGTCGCCACGAAAGCCTGACGTGGACCGCTCGGCCTTCAAGCAGTTCGCGCTGCTCGAGCAACGTCACTGGTGGTTCCGCGGTCGACGCGCGCTCTACCTGCCGCTGCTCGAACACGTGTTGCAGGCGCGCCTCGGTCGCGCGCCACGTGACCTGCGCGTGGTCGACGCGGGCTGCGGCACCGGCGGCTTCCTCGAGCCGCTCGCGCGCTTCGGCACCGTGTCAGGCTTCGAGCTCGACGAGCCCGCCATCGAGTGGTGCCGCGAGCGCGGCTTCGCGAGCAGCTTCGTCGCGCGCAGCGACCAGCTGCCCTTGCGCCCACAGAGCGTGGACCTGCTCACGCTCTTCGACGTGCTCGAACACACCCCCGACGACCGCGCCGTGCTCACCGAACTCGTCCCCGCGCTCAAACCCGGCGGGCACCTCGCGCTCTCGGTGCCGGCCTACCAGTGGCTCTTCTCGAACAACGATCGCGTGGCGCACCACTACCGTCGCTACACGCGCCGTGAGTTGGTGGGCAAGCTGCGCCACGCTGGCCTGCGCGTGGTGAAAGCCACCTACGTGAACGTGACGCTCTCGCCGCTGATCGTGCCCGCCGTGCTGGCCATGAAGTTCAAACAACGCCTCAGTCCGCAGTCCGACGACCCCACGACCAACCTGAGCTACACGCCGCCGCGCCCGATCAACGCGCTGCTGGGCGGTGTCTTCGCGGGCGAGCGTCACCTGTTGCGGCACGTGTCGGCGCCCTTCGGTCACTCACTCTTCGTGATCGCTGAACGCCCGGCATGACGCGTCCCTCATCGAGCCTCACCGAGCTCGTGCAGACGCGCCCGCGCGCGGCCTGGGCCGGCGCCTGCCTCGCGGCGCTCGCGTTGCTGCTACCGCTCATGCTGCGTCCTGGCCCCGCCGAACTCCGCGCGATCGACGGGCCCGCGGCGCTGCTCGAGATGCTGCTGCCCGGGATGCTCCAGGCGGGGCCGGGTGGTTGGTTGCTGCCGCCGGGCAACAGCGTGCTCAGGCCCGAGGTCACGCCGCCCTTCCGTGGTCACGTGGTCGCGCTGCTCGCGCTCTTCGCCTTGCTCGCAGCGCGCGGACGTCTCGGCGGCACCTGGCGCGTGCTCACGGCCGCGCTCTTGGCTGTGTTCTTCGTGTGGGCTCCCTCGCGTGCGGAACTGCTGCCTTGGCTCGGTCCGTGGACCGCCGTCGGTGCGGGCCTCGCGCTGCGCACCTTGGACACGCGTGCCCCCGACGACCGCGGCGGCCCCGGCGAGATGCTCTTCGGCGGCGGCGTGCTCCTGCTCGCCGCCGCGCTGGCCTTGATCGCGCTGCGCACCGGCGCCGCGTCGAACACGAACTGGGTGAACGTGCTGCTCCCGGCGGGCGCCGCGCCCAGCGACGGAGAGCTGCGTGAGCTGGCCGCGGCTCTGCAACGCGCGCTCGACTTCAACGCGCTCTCCCTCTTCGTGAGCATGGCGGCGCTGCTCTGGCACCTCAAGACCCGCTCGACGCTCACGCAGATCGTGCTGCTCGCCTGGGTGAGCTTCGAGCTGAGCGCCTGGCCGGCAAGCTTCACGGCACTACGCCGCTCGCTGTTCGCGGACTGACGCGTCTACACGCGCACGCGATTCACGCGCCACTCGGCGAGCAGCAACGCACCCACGATCCACAGCGCCACCGGCCACAGCGACACGCCCGGCGCGGGCAGCGGCGGCAACAACCACGCCAAGACGCGCGCCACCTCGTCGCTGAGCAACACGCCGCGGAACAGGCTCAGGCCGCCAGCGATCCAGAGCGTGGTGCGCAAGGCGGCGCCGCTCAGCCACGTGCCCAAGGCCAAACCCAAAGCGACCCAAGCGGCGAGACTCAGCAGCACGGCCAGCGGCTCACTCGGCAAGCCGGTGGTGATCGCGATCACGAGCACACACACGGGCAGCATGGACACGAACACGGCCGCCGCACGCACCCACAAGCCCGGCCCGACGCCGCGCGCGCGCCGTAGCGTGATCAGGCCCGCCTTGGTTTCGTCGCGCAGAGCCAAGGGCGTGCACAGACCCAAGTGCAACAAGCCGGCGCCGAGCACCAGCCCCGCACGCAGCTCAGCCAGCGACGCGTCCGCGGCCCCCAACTCGCGCACACCCAACCAATGCGTGAGCGCAGCGACCAGCGACACGAGCACACACAGCGGCAGCATGTGCGGCACGTACCAGCAGCGGCGCAAGATGGCGAGGAAGGCGGGCATCACCCGTCGATCCTACCGCGTGCCGCTCAGAGATTGGGCCTGCGCACTTGCGTGTCGGAGATGAGTCCCAAGCCGCCGCCGTCCGGCGCACGCAGCGCGACCACGCCGAGCAGTTGTTCGCGCGTGACGGGGCCGAACTCGCGGCTGTCGACCGACACGCGCCGATGATCACCGAGCACGAAGAACTGATCCTCCGTCATCTCGGTCTCGGGCAACCAATCGTAGCTGCGACGATCCACGCCGATGTGCTCGGGCACGGCCCAGCCGTTGCGCACCACGTGACCGTAGACCATCTCGATGCGATCACCGGGCGCCGCGAGCACGCGCTTCACCAGGATCTCGCCGTCGACCTCGAGCACCACGGTGTCGCCCACGCTGACTTCGGGCTGCGTGAAGGGCGGGTCGTACACGAAGATCCGGTCGCCGTCCTGCAAGCTCTTCAACATCGAGGAGCCCGACACGCGGTACACGGTGAAGAAGGTCGCTCGGAAGGCGCCGATCAGGAAGGTGACGACCACGATCACGCGCAAGGCGATCAGGAACTTCTGACGCGTCGAAGAGTCGTGACTGGCGGTCATCCCGCCTTCTCCATCGGAATCCGTCGCCCCACGCCTGTAGGCCGGGCTGAGACCTCGGCTGAGCCCCGAATTCGAGCCGGGTCGACGGGTTCCATCTGCCAGCGACGTGGAACGCGGGCCGCGCGACCGTCACACTGAGCGCGATGCTGCCCCGATTTCCACGAGCCCTGCGCTGGCGTCGGAGCCTCCCGGCTCTGATCGCGCTGCTTGCCCTCCCGGCCTTGCTGCTGGCGCCCGCGCTGTTCGGCGATCGCGCGCTGGTTGCGGTGCACACGGGCGCGCTGTCGCCGTGGAACGCCGAGCTCGATCCGAACTTCGTCGACGAGCTGAACCCCGCCGGTCGCGCCTTCGCGCTCGACAAGACCGCGCAGTTCGAACCCTTGTTACGCGCCAGCTTGGAGCGCATGCAGAACGGTGAAGCGCCGCTGTGGAACCCGAACAACCTGCTCGGCGTGCCGCTGCTCGCACAAGGTTTCCCGGCCGCGCTGCATCCGCCGAGTTGGTTGGTGGCCTGGCTCGGTCCGGTGGACGGCTGGGCGCCGCTGTCGTGGTTGCAAGCGGTGCTCGCCGGACTCTTCGCGTATTTGTTGGTGCGCGAACTCGGCGCGTCCACGCTCTCAGCTTTCGTGGGCGGCGTGACCTTCATGCTCGGCGGCTACTTGTCGGCGCGCTGGCACTGGTATCAGATCCACGGCTGCGCGGCCTACTTGCCACTCGCGCTGCTCGCCACCGAACGACTGTTGCGCGGCGGACGCGCCGGCTCGGTGGCCACGCTCGCCTTGGCCACGGGCCTGGCCTTCCTCACGGGTTGGTTCCAGGGCGCGGTGCACTTGGTGTACGCCGTGGCCTTCTGGGCTGCGGCGCGCTGGTTGCAAGCCGTGCTCAACGACAAGCGCTCGGGAAGTCTGGCCAGCGTCGGGTTGCTGAAGCTCGGGCTCGGACTCGCCTTGGGTCTGGCGCTCGGTTCGGCGCAGTTGCTGCCCGCGCTCGAGTACGTGAACGCCGGGGACAGCGCGCGGCAACCCGTCGCGGCGGAGCTGATCCAGAGCAAGGGCATGTTGCCGCACTCTCTGCTCACCAGCGTGGTGCCGGACCTCTACGGGCATCCCGCCGACCTCGCTGACCACGCCGTGCCCGCCCTGCGCGACAACGGCGCGCTGCGACGCCTGTTCGCCAAGGCCGACAACAACCCCGTGGAGTCGTCGGCCTTCCTAGGTGTGGGCGTGATCGTGCTGGCCATGTGCGGCGCAGGCAGCGGCCGACGCGGCCGTCGCCTCGGGATCTGCCTCGCGGGACTCGGCGCGCTGCTCGCGCTCGACACGCCCGTGGTGCGCTGGGTCGCGCAACTCCCAGGCCTCGACGCCGGCGATCCGCGTCGCTTCCTCTTGCTGATGCAGATGGGTTTCGCGCTGCTCGCCGCGCAAGGTCTGCACGTGCTCGCGCTGCTCGGCCCGCCGCGCTGGGTGCCCATCGCGGCGGCCACGGCGGCGGTGTTCTTCTTGTTGCTCACGCTCGGCGTCGGGCGCATCAGCACCGAGACCTGGATCGACTTCGTCGACAACCCGCTGGCGCTGCAAGGCGGCGTGAGCCCCGAAGCGGTGGCGGCCTTCGGCGAAGATCTGCGCCTCGACCTCGACCTGTTGCAGCGCGCGCTCGCGCGGGTCACGGCCAGCCTCGCCGTGGTCTGGATCGCGTTGCGCTACGCCCTGCGCTGGCCGCGCATCGGCGCGTGGTTGCTGGCCGGGCTCGTGGTGGGCGAACTCAGCACCACGGCCGCGCGCAACGCGAGCACGGTGCCGAGCGAGCAACTCTTCGCGCCGCCGCCGAACGCCGCAGCGCTGCTCGACGACGGCGGCGGACGCCTGGTGCGCTTCCACCCCGGCGGTCTCGAGGACATGCTCAACATCCCGCTGCTGCCGAACCTCGCGCTCGACAGCGGCGTGCGCGACCTCGGCGGCTACTGGGCGCTGGCGCCGCGCCGCGCGGTGAACCTGCTCGAGATGCTCGAGCCGGGGTCCACCCAGCTGCTCGGTCAGGCCACGCTGAGCCAACACGCCAACCTCGACTCGCCGCTGCTCGACGTGCTCGGCGTCACGCGCGTGTTGTCGTCGGTGCCGCTCACGGGTCAGGGTCTCGCGCTGCGGGGCCGCGTGGGCGACGCGTGGCTCTACGCGCGCGCCAACGCCATGCCGCGCGCCTACTTCGCGCGCACGCTCACCATGACCAGCGAAGCGGAAGCCCTGGAGCGTCTCGCTGCGCCTGACTTCGATCCGCGCGACGGCGCACTCGTGGAACCGATCGAAGGTCTCGAAGCCTTCCCGCTGCTGCAACCCGAGGACTTCGCAGCCTGGCACGAGGTGCCGGTCACCATCGAGTCGGAACACTTCGAAGAGATCGTGCTCACGGTCGACGCGCCGCACCCCGGCCTCGTCGTCCTCGCCGACGGCTACACGAGCGGCTGGTCTGCGGAGGTCAACGGCCAAGCCGGGGAGCTGGTCTGGCCGGTGAACCACGCCTTGCGCGGCGTGGCCGTGGACAGCGGCCCCAGCCGCATCGTGATGCGCTACCGCAGCCGCGGCTGGGAACTCGGCAGCAAGCTCACGCTGGGCGCGCTGCTGCTGCTCGCGCTGCTCGGTGCGCGCGCACTGCGTCAGGCGAGGGTGGAAGCCGCGAGCTGAATCCGGCGCGTGCGGCGCCCCGGGCGCGGCGTCTCAGAGCGAAGTCAGCGAGTGCCCGCGACGCGCACTCAGCCGCCGAGGTTGAAGCGCAAGATGCACCACAGCGCTTGGAAGCCATCCTTCACGCCGATCTTCTTGCCCTCGGCGAAGTCGCGACCGAAGTAGCTGATCGGCACTTCGTAGATGCGGCACTTGGCGCCGTTGAAACGCATGCGCGCGATCTTGGCCGTCATCTCGGGCTCCACGCCGAAGCGTGCGCTCTGGATGTCGAGACGTTCCACGACCTCAGCGCGGAAGACCTTGTAGCAGGTCTCCATGTCGGTGAGGTTCAGGTTGGTCATCATGTTCGAGAACAAGGTGAGGCCCTTGTTCACGACGTAATGCCAGAAGAGGTGACAGCGGTGCGCGCCGCCGCCGAGGAAGCGGCTGCCGTAGACCACGTCGGCCTTGCCGTCTTCGAGGGGCTTGAGCAGCGCCGGGTAGTCGTCGGGCGTGTACTCGAGGTCGGCGTCTTGGATTAGAACGATGTCGCCGGTCACGTTCTGGAAGCCGGTGCGCAGCGCAGCGCCCTTACCTTGGTTGACCTCGTGCAAGATCACGCGGATCGACGGGTCGGCCTCGGCCTCGATCTCTTTCAAGATCTCCCGCGTGCCATCGGTGGAACCGTCGTCGACGAGCAAGATCTCCTTGTCGTACGGCGTGGCCTGCACCTTGGCGAGGATGTCGCGCAACGTGGTCCGCTCGTTGTAGATCGGGATGACGATGGAGAGCTTCATGCGGGCCGGGCCACGAGGTCGCGAGTGAGTCGGGGTGATTCTTCACCCCAGGGCACTCGGGATCAAGGAATCGAGGGGGCCTGGCTGCTTTCGGCGCTCGGAGCGGGCTGGCTTGAGGCCACGCTCTGGGACGATCCCCCCACTCACGGCAACTGCAGCGCGACCTCGATGCCGGTGCTGATGTCGATCTCGCCCTCGGCCACGACCTCGCCGTCGCGGCGAGCCACGTAGTGCAGCGCGCCGAGCGGAACCGTTATGCGCGTGCCGTTCGTGTCCCTCACGAGCACTTCTGCGGGCGGCTCCCACGTGGGTCGCGTCAAACTGCTCAGCGTGACGCTCAGCTCGGCAGGATCCATCGGCAGGCGCCAGAGCTTCAGGACGCCGTCCTCGGCGAGCAGCAGTTCCACCGGATCCGGGCAGCCCGGTTTGCCGACGGTGACACGCGCGGAGGCTTGGGCGCGCCCGTCGTGTGTGGCAAGGATCGCCCACACGCCGCGCGGCAGCGACAGCTCGAAGCGCCCCTCCGCGTCGAGTGTGTGACGCGGCGGCGCGCGCTTCGAAGGCACGCGCGACGAGAGCCAGCCGACCAGCGGGTCCAAGGGGTCGAGGAGCTGCACGCGCAGCGACACGCTCGACGGATCGCCGAGGCCGCCCGGCGCTCGCACCTGGCCGCGCACTCGGCAACTCGGCGCCACGTAGTCTTGGAAGGTCGGTGCCTCGGCCGGCACGGCGGCGAGCTCGGTGAGCGCGCCCTCGTCGCTGAGCCAGTAGAGCGTGCCGCGACGCGTGCCGAGCTCGCTGAACTCGAAGCGACCGTCGGCGTCGCTCGTGGCGCGCGCCGTGCTGCCCTCCTCGAGCAGCGCGAGTTGTTGGTCGGCCATGGGCGCGCCGCTGCGATCCACGAGCCGCCCGGCCAAGCTCAAGCCAGCGCCCAGCTCGAGCTCCACTTGCATGGGCGCGCCCGGCGGCACGTCGATCTCTCGCTCGGCATGCAAACCGCTGCTGGCCACGTAGCGGAGCGAGTAGGGTCCGGGGCGCACGAGCAACTCGGCCTCGCCGTAGCAGCGTTGCACGTACTTCAGCGGCCCGCTGCGACTGCGTGTGGTCGACGAGAACGTCTCGTGCTCGAGTCCTTCGAGGGTCTCGAGCGACACCGTCCCGAGCGACACAGCGCTGGGCGGGCCGTTCACCCTGACGGTGAGCGACACGTGCGGCTCGAGCTCGAAGGTCACACGCTCGACCTCGCCCTCCAACGCGGGCAGCCGTCCAGGAGCCGAAGCGAGTTGCTCACCGTTCGGCGCGCGCAACACCACGTCGATCGGCGTGGCGGCGGGCAGGGCCTCGAAACGCACAGCCTCGTCCACCGGCAGCGCGCGCCGCGCCCACGTGCGCAGACTCATGAAGCCACCTGAGCTGAGCGTGACGATCGGTGCGCCGTGCTCGGCGCGCCAGCCGGTCACGAGCACCTCGAGCGCCGGGCCGCGCGTGAGTTCGATCTCGAGCTGCACAGGCTCTTCGCCGGGCACGAAGGGCGGCAACGGCAGAAAGCCCGAGAATCCCGCGAAGGGCGGCTGACGGATCATCAGCCCGAGACCCATACGATCTCGCGGCACGCGGTCGAGCACGAGACGACCGTCGCTGTCGGTTCGCGCAGTGAGGTCGGCGCCGAGGGCGCGCGCCGCGTCGAGCTCCACAGGCAGGTCGGGTAAGGGCACACCGGACGTGTCACTCACCAGCACGTGCACCACGCGCGCGGGAACGAGCTCCGCGCTCCAGGAGGGTTCCTCGGCGCTTGGTGGCGTGAGCGTTGCGACCCAGTGCTCGAAGCCCGGCGCGTGCACGTCCACGGACACCGCGCGCGCTCCGACTTGGTGCAAGCTCGCCAGACCGTGCGCGTCGGTGCGCGTGCCTTCGAGGATGGCGTCGCTTTGGAAGTGGCCGTCGACATCTTGCAGCAGGTTGCGCACTTCGACGCGCGCGTCGGCAACAGGCGAGCCGTCGAGAGCGGAACGCACGGACAACTCAACCGACCGCACGCGCTCGAGCACGAACTCCACGCGCTCGGTCGGCAAGTTCACGACGACGCGCGCCGGCACGAAGCCCGGCTTGCGCGCGCCGAGCCGCAACCCCGCGAAGTTCCGCTCCAGCTCCAGTGAGCGCGCAGGCAGTTGCAAGCGACCGCCGGTGTCGCTGCGACCGAGCACGCGTTCCACTTCGGTGAGCGGTGGCTGCAGCGTCAGGTCAGCGGGGAACACCTGGAAGATCTCAGCCTGTGGTTGCGGCGCGCCGGTCGCGTCGACCACGCGCAGTTCGAGCGGCGCGAGGAGAGGGAGCAACGCGCGTGGCTCGGCGTCGGCGAACGCTTCGGCGCCCGGCTCAAGATCGGTGAGCCCGGGCTGCGTCGCACGCGCGCCCATGTCGAGCGGCTCGGGACGGCGCGGCAGACCCTGCGCGACATCGTCGCCGCGCGCGCTCTCTCGCACGACCTTCAGCGACTCTGCAGACGACTGGCCACGCTCCGCATCCGACCAGATCGCCATCACGGCCAGCGCGACGACGGCCAGCGCCACCAGCAGGCCCGTGAGCCACCGCACGCTCGTTCGGCGTCGCTGCATGCTGAGTGCGCCTCCTTCCCGTGTCGAACCGACAGTGGCTCGGTTCCGGAAAGCATAACGCTCAGCATGGATCGCGCGCGCTCGGCGCACGGCGGCGCGCAGTCAGCGTGCGGCGGGCACAGGCGGAGTCATGAATCGAAGCGTTGGTTGAGCAGCAGCACCACCGCGTCCTCGGCATCGTTGGCCACGGCGAGGTCGAGTTGACCGTCGCCGTCGAAGTCGGCGAGCACGCTCTCGCTCGGTCCGCTCGCGATGAAGTCGAGGTAGGTCGACGCGCCGGCCGTGAAGCGCAGCGCTTGCTCGAAGCTGCCGTCGCCCACACCTGGCAGGACCCACACGTCGCCCGGCGCCAAGACGAAGTCCGACTCGCCGCTGTTCGTGACCACGAGGTCGAGCACGCAGTCGCCGTCCACGTCGCCGGCCGCGAGGCGCAGCGGGCCCGAGCCCCCTTGAAGCACCAGCGGCGCGCCGAAGCTCCCGTCGCCACCTCCGGGGAACACGATCACGTCGAGCGAGAGCGGGCGCGCGAAGGCCAACTCGGAGGCGCCGTCGGCGTTGAAGTCGGCGAGAATCGGCGAGGTCGTGGGAAGCCCTGCGAACTCGGTGAACTGCGCGACGTCGAAAGCGCCGTCGCCCAGGCCGAGGCGCACCGAGATGCTGCGCGGCGTGGTCGCCAGCGAGGTCACCAGGTCGGGCGCACCATCGGCGTTCACGTCACCCACGAGCAGCTCGATGGCGTTGCCCCCCACCGCGTGGGAAACCGGCTCCGCGAAGGCGCCGCCGCCCGTGCCGAGCAGCACCACTGCGGCGTCGTCGGCGTCGTCGGGGTCGAGGCTCACGAGGTCGGCCAAGCCGTCGAGGTCCACGTCGGTGATGAAGAAGTCGCGGTCGCCGCGGCCGTTGTTCAGGAGCTGCGGCGCGCCGAAACCCTCGGCGGAGCCGATCACCAGGTGGACCTCGTCGAGCGAAGGGTGCGACACCACGAGGTCGACGCGCCCGTCGCCGGTGAGGTCGCCCACGCCGAGGTCGTTCACTTGGTCGAAGCTCGCCAGCACCACCGGCGCGCCGAAGTGCCCGCCACCGAGGTTGGGCAACCCGAGCACCTGTTCAGCGAGCTGATCGAGCGTGACGAGGTCGGTGCGGCCGTCGGTGTCGAAGTCCGCGGCGAGCACGCTGCTGGGCGTGGGACCCGCGGGGAAGCTGGGCGCCCGTTGGAAGCCGCCCGTGTCGGTGCCGAGCAGCACGGCGAACTCGTAGCCGTGCTGGAGCAGCAGCACGAGATCTTGCACGCCGTCGTCGTCGAGATCGTGGGTCTGGACCGTCCGGGGCACGTCGACCGTGGGCAGCGCAGGCGCCGGCGTGAACCCACCGGCGCCGTCACCCAGGAAGAGCGCCAGCGCGAAGACATCCTGGTGCGTGACGGCCAGGTCGAGCGCGCCGTCCGCGTCGACATCGAGGAGCTGCAGGCTCAGGACGTCCGCGCCCACCGGCAAGGAGCTGGCGGCACCGAGGCTGCCGTCGCCTTGGCCGAGCAACACGGACACATCGAGCGAGCCCACGTTGAGCGCCAGCACGTCGAGCACGCTGTCGCCGTTGATGTCGGCCACGGCGAGCGCGCGTGAGAAGCTGCCGGTGCTGAAGGCCGTGGGCGCGCCGAAGCTGCCGTCGCCCGTGCCGAGCATCACCGTTGTGGCGCCGGCAGACGGACCGGGCAGATCGTCGTGCACGACCACGAGATCGAGCGCGGCGTCGCCGTTCATGTCCGCGACCTCGAAGGTCTCGGCGTTGACGAACACGAGTGAGTCGATCGGCGGGCCGAAGCGACCGTTGCCGCGACCCAAGCGCACGACCACCTTGTTGGGCGCCGCGTAGAGCAACACGAGGTCGTCGACACCGTCGGCGTCGAGGTCGCGCAGTCGCTGCGCCACGGAACCAGGCGCCACCGGCTGAACGGGAAGCATCGTGAAGCTGCCGTCGCCGCTCCCGAGCAAGCTGATCACCGTGCCGTTGTTGTAGGAGACGAGATCGGGCGCGCCGTCAGCGTTCAAGTCGCAGGCCATGGGCTGACCGGGAAGCACAGGCGTGGTGAACACCGAGTCGACGAAGGTTCCCGCGCCGCTCCCCAGCAAGACCTCCACGCCCGGATCGAAACCGCCGACTTGCGTGGCCACATCGAGGGCGCCGTCGCCGTTGAAGTCCGCCCATGCGAGCTCGGTCGTGAAACCCGGCAGCGCGTACTCCGTGCCTCGGAACAGCGGCCCCTCGCCCGCGCTCGCCTGCGACGTGAAGCGCAAGGTGTTCGACGCGGAGCGCCCGAGGACCGCGCCGGGGTCGTCGATCCAGAGCTGGTTCCAAGTGCTCACGCCGGCGGGCACGTCGAGCGGCAGACTGAAGGGCAGGCTGAAGCTGCCGCTCGCACTCGTGGTGATCCCGAAGACCAACTTGTCGGGCGCGGGACCGAGCACGCCGCCCTTGAAGGGCAACGCGAGTTCACTGAAGCCGAGCACCAAGATCGCTGAGCTGTTCGGGAAGGCGCCGGTGAGCGTGACCTCGTTGCAGGTCGAGCCGGGCGTGCCGAGACCGCTGCCGCTGAGCATCGGGACGATCCCGCCGCTGCCCGGCTTGCCAGGAGTGGTGGTCTGGAACGCGTCGCCCGCGATCGACATCGACGACGCGCAGACGAAGCTGAGAAACAAGCGGAGGAGCGACATGATCAAGAGTCCCGAGGAGCCGAAGTCTAGCGGCTCTTGCGTAAAGCGGGCCTGACGAGCGCAAGCAAGACGCGAACTCTCGCGTCATCGCGCGAGCACGGCGCTGCCGTGGACTCACTCGTCGAGCAACAGGTTCGGAAGCAGGAGCAGCTCGGGCCCGTGGGTGCTCGCGCTGATCAGGTCCGCGTCGCCATCGCCATCGAAGTCTCCGTGCGCCAGGCTGCTGTTGGAACGCAATCCGCTGTACGAGGAGCGCGGCCCGAAGGCGCCCGACACGCCGAGCATCACGGACACGAGGTCGCTGCCGAGCACCGGGAAGGCCGCGTCGTCGATCCCGTCGCTGTTGAAGTCGGCGACGACCACGGAGGAACCCCCGTCCGGCGTGAAGAAGATGTCTGTGAAGGTCCCGTCGCCGTGACCTCGGAAGCGGGCCACGCCGCTTGGCGTGCTCGTCACCGAGAGCAGGTCGCGGAAGCCGTCGTGGTCGAGGTCGGCGAAGGCGATCTCGACGACGTCGCCGCCACCGTAGAAGCTGCTGAAGATCTCGAAGTCGGCTCCTGGAGCCCCGGGGTAGATGCGGATGCCCGCGCTGAACTCGCCCTCGAGCCCGACGACGAGGTCGAGCGAGCCGTCGAGATTCACGTCTTCCAGCGCCAGGCCCGCGGGCTCCGAACCCGCAGACAGGTCCTGAGCCAGCGTGAACGAGCCGTCGCCCTCGCCGTGGTAGATCAGCACGCTGTCACTGAACTTCGTGGTCGCGGCGAGGTCGGGAATGTCATCGCCGTTGAGGTCGCCACTGCGCACCTGCCACGAGCCCTCAGGCGTGGCCAGCGTTTGCTCGGGAGCGAAGCCACCCGCCGCGGCGCCGAGGTGGATCGAGAGTCCTGCGTCGTGTGCGACGACCACGTCCGGCCGTCCGTCGAGGTTCAGGTCATCGATGATCAAGTCCTTCGGGAGGACGCCCGTGTCGAAGGCGAGCGGCGCGCCGAGGCCGCCCTCACCGTCGCCGAGCAGCAACTCCAGCTTCGCGTCGGATCCGACCTTCACGACATCGAGCAGCTCGTCGAGGTTGAAGTCGGCGACGCCGACCGCACTCGCCACGCCTCCGGACGGAATCAGCGTCGACGCTTCCGGCAGCCCGTCGGGCGCCGAACGGAACACAGCGAGTCGAGGAGCCCCCGACCCGAGAACGATCACCCGCGCCACAGCCTCGCCCGACGCCTCCAGGATCCGCACGCCCTGCTGCCAGTCTCCGACCTGCAACTCGATCGGTGACTCGAAGCTGCCTGAGCCGGTCGCGATGAACAGCGCGGCGGACGACGACGCGCGGGCGACGGCGAGGTCGAGCAACCCGTCGGCGTTGAAGTCGGCGATGTCCAAGCCGTTGGCTCTGCCCACAGTGGCGGGGATCACGTCCGCCGCATCGAAGGCGCCCGCGCCCAAGCCGAAGGCGGCCACCACACCGCCCCCGGTCGCGTCGACGGGCAACACGAGATCGACGAAACCGTCCGCGTCGAGGTCGGTTGCCACGAGGTCCCGCACGTGCGGAGGCAGCGACGGGCCGAGCATCGGGAGGGTCCCCACCTGCACAGCGGGCGCGAACTGCCCGTTGCCGAGCCCGGCGTGGGACCACAGCGTCTCACTCGAGCCTTGGGAGGCGGACACGGCCACGTCGACGAGCCCGTCCTGGTCCAAGTCTTGGATCGCGAACCACTCGACGTGTTCGCCCGGCGCGAGATCGACGAGCCGGTGCGCACGGAACGTGCCGTCGCCCTTGCCGAGAGAGACCGCGATCTCGCTCGGTGGAGCGAAGGAGGACTCCCGCCGGCGCGACGTGATGAGATCGAGCACGCCGTCCGCGTTGACGTCGGCGAGTTCGACTTGCTGCGTGTCGAGCACGATCGGCAGGCTCACCGCCGGCGCGAAGTCGGCGTGTCCGTCGCCGAACAGGAGTGACACGTCGTGGGAGGCGTGATTGCCGGTGACGGCATCGAGGTTCCCGTCGCCGTCGAGATCTCCCACCGCCACGCTGATCGGTTCCTCACCGGTGGCGCTCTCGGTGTGCGACTCGAAGTCCGCGTCCTCGCGACCACGGGCCACCGAGAGCGCGTCGTCGTGAGGTAGGACCGTGACGGCGTCGAGAAAACCGTCGGAGTCCAAGTCAGCGAACTCGAGGTCCTGCGCCTCGGCGCCCACCTCGAAGCGTTTGCCGGGGAACAGCGGCCGCGGCGCCTGCAACTCGAGCGCCAACGTGTTCGTGGCCGATCGACCGGCGAGGCCCGCAGGGTCGCTGACGAAGGCTTGCACCCAGAGTCGGAAGCCAGCGGGGAGACTGGGCGGCACCGTGAACGGCAGCGCGAGCGCGCCGCTCGCGTCGACCGAGAACCCGAACAGCAACGTGTCGGGCGCCGGGCCGAGGACGCCACCCTGGAAGGGCACGGCCAGCTCGCTCAGGCCGAGCACGAACACCACGGGCGCTCCGGGCAACGCCTCGGCCACGTGCAGCGCGTTGGGCATCGAGCCGGGCGTGAGTGGACCGGTTCCGCCGAGCGTGGGGACCGCGCCGCCCGTGCCGGCCTTGCCCGGCGTAGTGACCTCGAAAGCATCAGCGGCGAGAGCGCTGAGGGCAGTGCCGAAGAACATCGCGAGTGTGCGGAGCGCCTGCATGGGTGTTCATCCCCCCGGGGAACTGGATGACACCCATGGCGACGTTCGGGGCGGAGCGACGCAAACGACCTCGCTCGCTGACACAGAACGAGGCCGGAGCTCTCTACCGATCGCTCGCCACGCGCGGGTCCACCACCACCTCCCGCGTGCCGAAGATCTCGTGCAGCCGGAACGCGTCCATCAGGCCGCGGATCATGTGGGAGAACTCGGGGTGGTGTTCCACGGCCCAGAACGGGATGCGGAACATCTTCACGATCTCGGCGTCGGGGCGCTTGCGGCGGGCTTGGATCTCGCGGCGCTTCACCGACATGGCGTCGAGCAGGCCGGTGAAGTCGGAGATGGCGAGCATGTCGGCCTTGGCGGGCGGCGGGATGCCCACACTGCGTTTGCTCGCGCGCATCTTGAGCATGGTCTGGTGCATGCGGCCGCGGCCGCGGGCGTCGCGCGCGTCGATGCGATAACCGACGTCGTCGAGCGCGAGCACATAGTGCATGCGCTTCTGGTGCACGAGCAGCGTGGCGGGCAACACGCGGTTGAGCACCGACTCTTCGTAATTCTTGTAGACGACCCAGAGCGGGTTGCGCATCTGCAGCAGGCGGATCTTGTGCACGTCGATGCGCCGGCTGGTGCTCATGTGATGGTGGTACGCGAGGCTGCTCGGCACGTACATCACGCGGTAACCGAGCACCCACAAGCGGAAGCCCAGGTCGACGTCTTCGTAGTACGCGAAGAACTCTTCGTCGAAGCGGCCGGCGTCGTCGTAGACCTCGCGCGGGATGGCCATCGAGCCGCCGCAAGCGAAGAGCGTGTCGCAGGGTTTGCGGTAGCGGTCGATGTCGGGGTCGTCCATGCCGACCTGCCAACCGATGCCGTGGAAGTTCATCGCCGAGCCGCCGAAGTTGACGACCTTGCCGTCCCAACTGAGCGTCATCGAGCTGGTGCACTCGGCCTCGCCGGCCACGATCGGCGCGACCAACTCGCGCAACCACTGCGGCTCCACGCGCATGTCGGTGTTGAGGAACACGAGCACTTCGCCGTTGCTGGCTTCCACGCCCACGTTCACGCCGCCGGCGAAGCCGTGGTTCTGACGACACTGCACCGTGCGCGCGTCGGGGGCGTGTTTGTCGAGCCACTCGAGCGACCCGTCGACCGAAGCGTTGTCGACCATCACGACCTCGAGCAGGTCGCCGGGGTAGTCGATCTCGCGCAGGCTCTCGAAGAGCTTCTCGAAGTGGTGCACCCCGTTGAGGTTCACCAAGATGATGGAGACGCTGGGCAAGCTCACGTGGGCGACTCCTTGGACTCGGCGGGCGCGGCGTGGGAGCTGCCGCCACCGCGTTCGGGATCCTGATTCGCGGACGCGCCCCCGCGGTCGGCGGCGCTCGCACGCTCGGTGCGCTCAGCGGCGATCGGCTGGCCGCGTTCCGAGAGCAACTGGCGGTAGCGCCACTCCATCTCTTCGGCCTCCATGGCGTCGGTCTTGATCGGCGGCGCGGCGGCGGCGAGGCGCGCGCCGAGCTCGGGATCGTCGATGAGTTTCTGGAGCTGCGCGGCGAGGTCGGCGTCGTCGCCCGGCTTGAAGCGCAAGCCGTCGACGCCGTGCTCGATGCCTTCGGCGATGCCGGCGATGTCGCTGCCGATCACCGGCGTGAGCGCGAGCTGCGCCTCGCGCACGGTGAGCCCGTAGGCCTCTTGCCACACGGACGGCACCACGAGCACGTCGAGCTGCGCGTGGATGTCGGCCAGCGCGTCGTGATCGAAGCGACCGTGGAAGTGCACGCACTCGCCGGCGATCGCGCGTGCGTCGCTGACCACCGGCCCCACCATCGCGGCCACGGCCGGGTCGGACGGTTCGTGATCACCGTGCACGTGGATCTCCGCGGCGCCGGGCGCCAGCCGCGCCACGGCCTTGGCCAACACCGACAGGCCTTTGTACCAGACGAGCGAACCCACGAAGCCGATGCGCAACGGCGCGCCGGGCGCGCGCGGCACGCGTGTCGGCGGACCGTCGCGCAACCAACGCGTGTCTTGTCCGTAGGCCGACAGGCGGATGTGGATCGCGGGAATGCCGAGCTCGATGAGCGACTTCTTGAGCGTGGTCGACGGCACGACGACCGCGTCGCAACGCTGCAACACGTCGCGCATCCAGCTCTCGCGGCGCACGAGCGAGGCGGTGTCTTCCTTGCTCTTCTGTTTGCCGGGCGGCGGCGCGGGGATCGTTTGTGGAACCGACTGTGCCCAACGCTCCACGACACCACCGAGCAAGCGATCGAGACGAGCAAAGAACGGCACGAGCTGCGGCTTGCCCTTCACGCAAGGCGCACAACCCAGGCCGGGCGGCGGCAAGAAACAGTTGCGGCCGTCGTCGCGGATCAGTTGCACCTTGGTGCAGCGCGGCCAGAAGTCCGACACCGTGGCCACGCTCGGCACGCCCGCGTCGCGGCTCACATCGATGATGCCGGTGCTCAGGTGGATCATGTGCTGGATGTGCACGACGTCGGGGCGCTCGGTGGCGAGCACGTCGGCGAAGGCGCGTTCGGCGTCGGCGAACTTGTAGGTCTCGTCGACCCCGCTGAAGTGCAGGTGGTTCACGTAGCGCCAGGTGCGGAAGCCGTCGAACTCGCCTTCGTGCAGCGAGCGATCGGCTTCCTCGGGCGTGCCCGGCGAGCGCAGGAAGACGACGATCTCGTGCCCTCGTTCGCGCAGCGCGCGCGCCAGCGTGAGTGAGAGCACTTCGACACCGGCCCAGGAATCGGGCGGCCACGCGTGCACGACCACCAGGATCTTGAGCCCGCGACGCGGCACCGGCACAGCCACCGGCGGCGGCGGCGACGTGTCGGCCTTGGCATCTTCGCCGCCCTGCCAGAAGCCCATGAACTCGCTGTAGTGATACACGGGCGAGAGCGCGGTCCACTTGAGGCGTTGGGTGAGCGGCAGCGACTGCTGCTTGAGGAAGGCGCGGTCGGCGGCCCAGAAGCGCGCGGTCATGATGCGCGCGTCGCGCTTGCTCGCGATGCAGCTGCGGTTCAGGAAGCGTTGGTTGAGCCAGCCGTCGATGCGCGTGCGGGCGCGCACGGTCTTGGCTTCGTACTCGTGACTGTGGAGCACCATGCTCTCGGGCTCGAACACGATCGTGTGACCGGCTTCGATCGCGGCGCGCGCGAACTTGATGTCCTCGCCGAACATGCCGTGCTGGAACGGGAACTGCTCCCAGATCTCGCGGCGCGTGCAGGAGGACACGTCGTTGTAGTTGCACTGCACCCGCAACGCGTGCGGGTCGAGCGCGTCCCAGGCCTCGCGGGAGGCCATGCGGGTTTCCACGCGCTCGGTGCCGAAACACAGATCGCCTTCGCAACCCTTCTTCACCAGCGGGCCGGCGTCGGGGCGCGGCAGGATGCGCGAGAACACGCCGGCCACGTTGGGGTTCTCGAAGTTGCGCACGAGCTTCTCGAGCCAGTCGTGGCCCACGGGTTCGGCGTCTTGCACCAGGAACACGATCAGCTCGCCGCGCGTCATGCCGGCGCCGAGGTTGCGCGTGTCGCCGTGGTCGAAGGCCAGCGGCGGGATGCGGTGCAACTTCACGCCGGGGCGCGCGGCGACGTCGTCGAGCGAACCATCTGTGGAACCCGAGTCGACGACCAAGATGTCGACCTCGCCGTCGTAGGCCTGCGCGAGCACCGCGTCGAGACAGGGACCCAACACGGGCCGACCGTTCTTGGCCGGGATCACGACGGACACGGAGGGCGCAGCGCGCCTCTCGGTCGCGACTGCGTCGCCTGCGCGAGCGGACTCGCTCGTGCCGCCGCCCGCCGCGTTCGTGCCGTCGCTCGCTGAGCTCATGCCGCCAGCTCCTGCGGACCGGGCACGCGGCGCACGTGGGGCAGACCGCCGAGCGGACCGACGCTGCCGGCCTGTTGCGCGACGACCTGGGCCCAGCGCAAGGCCAGGTTCCCGTTCAGCGCCGCGCCGGCGCCCTGTTCGCGTTGCCAGCGCTTGTCGGCGCGCAGCTCGGCCAGGAAGCCCTTGAGCCGCGCGAGCAGGTGCGGACGCACGCGCAGGCCGAACTGCTCACGGAAGAAGCGGGCGTCTTGTTCGTAGCGGGCGCGCACACTCTGCGGGTCGTACACGTGACCGTGCTCGACGACGGCGCGCGGTTCGTGCGCCAGAGCCCAGCCGCCCCACAGCAAGTCGTAGGCCAGCAGCGCGTCTTCGCCGAAGTCGGTGTCGCGGAAACCGACCTCGCGGAAGAGCGCGCCACGCACGGCGCAGGCCACCGAGTCGAGCAGCAGTCGACCGCGCCAAGCCTGCGGACGCAGGGCTTCGAGTTCCTGCGCGGAGAACGGGCCGACCTGACGCGCGCGTGTCGCGGCGAAGGGTGAGCGCGCCACGCTGGCGGCCGTGAGCGCACCGGCTTCGGGCGGCGGCACCTGCCGCGCCGTGACCGCGCCGACACCCGGAACGAGCGCCGCCTTGGCCAGGGTGATCAACCAGTCGCTGCCTTGCGGGATGGCGTCTTGCACGAGAAACACGATCACGTCGACCTCAGGCAGGCGACGCGCGGCCGCGTTGCGCGTGCCGCCGTGACGGAAGTCCGCACGCTCGATGCGCAGCAGCGTGGCACCCGCTTCCTCGGCCAAGCGATCACTGCCGTCGTCGCTGCCCGAATCGACCACCACCAACGCGTCGGCACCTGGCCGCTGCGCCCGTAGGGCAGACAGGCAGCGACGCAAGCGCTCGCCACCGTTCAGTGTGGGCAGGACCACGCCGATCCTCAGGGCCGGCCTCCTCGCAGCGGCCGCGTCATGCGGCGGTAGGTGCGGTAAGCCAGCGTGCCCTTCACCTTGCGCACCTCGGCCTCGAGACCTTGGATGTGCGTGGTCTTCTCGTGCAGCGACTTCCAGAGATCCTCGACGGTCTGCTCCAAGCGACTTGCGCCATCCTGGATGTTGGCCTTCTCGTTCTTGAGCAAGTCCATCTCGCGCGACTGTTCATCGAGGAAGGCGATGGCTTGCTCGGCAGCGAGCAGACGCCCGCGCGCTTCGGCCAGCCAGTCGGGGTCGGCCTGCCAACCCATCGCGCGCACCATGCCGAGAGCGTCGCGCAGCTTGGGCATGGCGGGATGATCTTGCGGTAAATCTTCGAGGCAGTGCGCGATGTCCGACCAACTCTGCTCGGCCTGGCTCGGGATCACGCCACGCAGGGGCGGCAACTCGAAGGTGTCGCGACTGATCTTGCGCTGACGGAACAGCTTCGCGATCTCCGTGACCTTCGCGAGCCGGTCGAGCTGCTCTTCGAGACGATGGTTCTGCTCGATGAGGTAGTAGATCTGCGCCACGAGATGCGCCTCGTGTCGGCGCACTTCATCGGGGCTGCGCTCCGGGACAGGAGCGCCGGGCGGAGAGGGCTTCGACGAGGGACTCATGCTTTCCTTTCCGCCCCGTTCGGAGCGCCTTCCCACAACTCGATGAACTCTTCGGCGTTCTCGCCCAGGGTGCGCACGCGTTCGATGCCGCCTGCGAGCCGTTGCAGCAGTTCGGGGTCGCGGTCGAAGTCCTTGAGCACCTCGAGCAGCGCGCCGGGATCGCCGGCGCGGAAGGTGCGACCGTTCACGCCGTCGCGCACGAGCTCCGAGAGGCCACCGAGGTCGGACGCGATCACGGGACGTCCGGCGCTGAAGGCTTCGAGCACCACGAAGGGCGTGTTCTCGTACCAGACGGAGGGCACCACGAGCACGTCGATGCTGGAGAGCGCCTCGGCCAAGCCGTCGTGACCGAAGGGCCCGCGGAAGGAGATGCGCGCGTCCATCTCGGCGAAGGAGCGCACGCGACGCGCGTACTTCGGGAAGTGCGTCATGTTGCCGCGCACCACCAGTCGCAGGCGATCGCTCTTGCAATCGCGGAAGGCCGAGACCAAGACCTCGAGCCCCTTCTGCGCGTTCACGCTGCCGAAGAAGCCGAAGGTGATCGTGCCGGGGCCGTTCACCGGCATGGGCGCGATGCTGCCTTGCGGCAGGTTCACGCCGTAGGGCAGGTGACGGATGTTGGCGTCGGCGTAGCCACGGTCGCGGAAGAAACGCTCGATGAAGCGCGAGGGCGCGATGAGGCCGTCGGCCTTGTCGAGCACGGCGCGGATGAAGGCCGAGCGCCCGTGCAAGGCCGTGCGACGCAGGCCGAGCTGCGCGTGGTTCACGTCGATCATCTGCGTGTCGGGTGCGGCGGCCTCCACGAAGCGATCACGTTGCGCGAAGATGCGCAGGCCCGCGTAACCGTAGTTGTGCGGCGCGAGACACTCGATGCAGGCGTTGGTCTCGGGTCCGTCGCAGAGCGCGCCGTCGTGGCGCAGCAGCTGCACGGTCGGACACAGGAACCAGTAGTCCATCATCTGCACGTAGACCGGGATGCCGCGCAGCTTGCACTCTTCGATGAGCGAGAGGCCCAGGCCCATGAGATGGAACACGTGCACGCGGTTGGGCTGGAACTCGTCGAGCCACTCGCCGAAGACCTTGCCGAGGAACACGTTGTAGTAGTCGTTGAGCGCGTGGTTGGGCGCCATGCCGTCGAAGAAGGTGAGCCGCGACACGGGCACACCGTCGACCTGATCATCGATCTGACGGAAGGCCACCAAGCGCCGCGGATCGGGCTCGTGCGTGAACACGCGCACGTCGTGCGAACGCTCGCGCAGCTCCACGGCCAAGCGGTGCGCGTAGATCTCGGTGCCGGTGCTGAAGCGCGGCGGGTACTGATGCACCACGAAGGCGATCTTCAAGCGCGAGTCTCCAGCAGCGAGTCGTAGAGCGCGAGCAACTCACCCGCGGTTTCGGCTTCATCACGCACGGTGAGTCTCGCAGCTTCGGAGAGACGACGGCGCAGCTCGGCGTCGTCGACGAGTTGGCGCAGGCACGCAGCCAGCGAGGCGCTGTCGCCAGCCTCGAAGAGTAATCCGGTGACGCCGTGCTGCACGGCCTCCGCCATCGCGCCGTGGTTCGCCGCGATCACGGGCACGCCCGCCAGGAAGGCCTCGCGGATCGTGAGCGCGAAAGCTTCGTACCAGATGGAAGGCACCACGAGCACGTCGAGTTCGGCGAGCAACGCGGGCACCTGATGGTTCTCGTAGCGACCGTGGAGCTGCACGGCCGACGCGTCGCCGGCGCACATGGCTTCCAGGCGTTCGCCATAGCTGCGATCGTTGTGGAAGGGCAGCGCCTCGCCCCAGATGTGCAGCGCGATGCCGAGCGGGTCGCCCAGACGACGCCAGGCGTCGATCAACAAGTGCACGCCCTTGCTCGGTAACACCGAACCGAGGAAGCCCACGCGCAACGGGCCTTCGTGCGAAGAGCGTGGCCCCATGCCGGCGAAGCGCGCCGTGGGCAGACCGTTGGGCAGCACGCGGATGCGACCGCGCGCCACACCGTAGGCCTCGTACATGCGCGCCATGAAGGCGCTCGGCGTGACCAGCGCCGAGACCTCGCTGAGCATGCGCTGGATCGTGGCGTGGTACTCCTCGAGCAGCGCGCGATCGTGCGCGTCTTTCTCGTCGGCGGGTGCCTCGGGCGACGGGTTCACGCCCAGCAGGTGCGGCCACAACTCGCGCAAGCAGGGCACACACTTGGCCAGCCGGATCTCGGGGCACAACTCGAGCCCGGCCGTGATGCGCTGTCCGCGTGGGCAGCCCATCCAGAAGTCGTGCAGCGTCATCACCGTGGGGAGCCGAGCTTCGGCCAGCGCCGCGATGACCGTGGTCGACAGGCAGGTGAGGTGATGGATGTGCACGAGGTCGGGTTCGATCTCTTGCACGGCGCGCATCACGGCGGCGTCGATGCCTTCGTGCGCGTAGAGCTTGCGCAGCTCGGTGGCGTCGGAGAAGTCGTTGCCCAGGCGCCACACAGGCACGGCGTTGACTTCATCCTGCGCGAGTTCCAGGTGCCCCACTTCGGGAGCCCCGGTGCGCGCCAACACGACCGCCTCGTGCCCCGCTTCACGCAGCGCGCGACACAGCCCCTCGATGTGCAGCTCCACACCGCCCACGCTCTCGGGCAAGTAGCTCGCACTGAGGAACAAGACGCGCATGATCGACTCAGGCCGCGAGCCAGGCTTCGAAGGCTTCGAAGCTCGAAGGGCGTCCCAGGAAGTCAGCGACGAGTTCTTCGGCATCCTTGCTGCCGCCCGGACCGAGCACCGCGTCGCGGTAGCGGCGGGCGATGTCGGTGTTCATCAAGTCGCCCTCGAAGGCAGAGAAGATGTCCTTGGCGAGCACCAACGACCACATGTAGGTGTAGTAGAGCGCCGAGTAGCCTTCGAGGTGTCCGAAGGCGGCCTGGAAGCAGCTGCCTTCTTCGACCGGCATGGGCACGAACTGAGGTTTGAGTTCCGCCACCAACGCCGAGGTGTCGAGCGTGGCCGGGTCGCGCCGGAAGCACTCGAGTGAGAGCGACGCGTAGTACATCTGCGCGCGCGTCACGATGCCCTTGCCGTAGTCTTCGGCGGCGTTCATGCGTGTGACGAGATCGGCCGGGATCGGCTCGCCGCTCTCGTGATGACGCGTGAAGCCGGCCAGCAAGGCCGGGTCGCGCCCCCACTCTTCGAAGAGCTGACTCGGCACCTCCACGAAGTCCCACTCGGTGGCGATGCCCGACACACCCAACCAGCGGTGATCGCCCGCCAACAAGTGGTGCATCAAGTGACCGACCTCGTGGAAGTAGGTGCTCAGCTGATCGGGGTCGAGCAGCGCGGGGTCGCTCTCGGTGGGCTGCGGCATGTTGCAGGCGAGCGCGGCGCGCGGCACGGTGTCGCCGGTGCCGCTGGCGCTGCGCAGACCGCTCACGAGATCGAACATCGCGGCGTGCTTGAACTTGTCGGGACGCGGGTGCATGTCGAGGAAGAAGCGCGCGAGCAACTTGCCGTCGTCGTGGATCTCGTAGGCTTCCACGTCGGCGTGCCAGGTGGCGATCTCAGTGGCCTTGCGGATCTGCACGCCGTAGAGCTTGGAGACCGTGTCGAGCACGCCGTCGCGCACGGCGTCGTAGGGCAGGTAGGGACGCACGTCGCGCACGTCGAAGTCGAACTTGGCGCGCTTGATCTTCTCGCGGAAGTACAGGCGGTCGAAGTCGCGCACGCGCTCGGCTTCGGGGCACTCGGCCTTCAAGGCCTGCCAGATTTCGTCGATCTCTTGCTCCATGCGCGCGCCCGTGAGCTCGCGCACCTTGGCGATGAACTCGGCCGCACGTTCGGGCGTCTTGATCATCTTGTCTTCGGTGATGTAGTGCGCCCAGCTGGTGTAGCCCAGCAAGCCGGCGAGCTCGTGGCGCGTGGCGATCAGCTCGTCGAGCACGGGCAGGTTGTCGGGCGTGGCGCGCTGGCTCATCACGAGGTGCAGCGCGCGGCGGTGTTCGCGGCGCGAGCAGAACTGCATGAAGGGCGTGGCGTCGGGCGGGTTGGTCGTGACGTGGATCTTGCCGTCGTCGCCGGGTGGGTGCGCGGCGATGTAGTCGTCGGGCAAGCCGTCGAGGTCGGCCACCGAGTCGAGCACGATCTCGCGCACGTCGGAGGCGATGTTGCGCGAGAAGGCCTGACCGAGTTCGACCAACTTCTCGCGCAGGGCGATCACGCGTTCGCGCGTGGCGTCGTCGCGATCCACCCCCGAACGACGGAAGTCACGCAGCTCGTGCTCGAGCAGCCGCCGCGCGACGGGATCGCTCAGCGTGCTCGGGTCGGCACCCTCCAGGCGCGCGAAGACCTCGCGGTCGAGCGAGAGTTCGGTGTGGAAGCGCGACAACTCCTGCTCGATCTCGGCGCAGGCGCCGCGCACCTTTTCATCCGGGTGCACCTGGAAGAAGAGGTGCACCAGGCCGCCGCTGCGATTGAGCGGGCGACCCACGGCGTCCCAAGCCGAGAGGAGGGTTTCGGAGCTGGCGTCGGCGGGCAGTGCCTTGAAGCTGGCGACGGCCTCGCGCGCGGCGGCGAGATCTTCCGAGGCGGCCTTGCGCAGGCCCTCGGCATCGGCGGTGAGCAGAGATTCCATCCGGTCGATTCTAGCGAGGGGCGCCGCCACTCCCAGCTTCCTCCGCGAGCGCTTCGACCAGCGTGACGTCGGCACTCAGCGGCCGCACCTCGGGGAAGCTCGCGGCCAGGGCGTCGAGGCGCGCCGGATCGTCGACCAGCTGCAGCAGCAGCGCCGCCAGCGCCTCGTGATCTCCCGGTGGAAACAGCAGCCCGCCGCCGTGCCCCACGAGCTCTGCCATGCCGCCGCGATCGCTGGCCAGCACCGGCACGCCACGCTGGAAGGCCTCGTGGATCGTGAGCGGGCTGTTCTCCCACCACAGTGAGGGCACGACCAGCGCGTGCAGCTCGGCGAAGACCTGCTCGCGCTGCTCCTGCGGGAAGGCGCCGCGCAACTCGAGGGCCGGGCAGCTCTCGGCCAGCGCGCGCAGCTCGGCGGCGACCTCGGGGAACCAGTCGAGGTGACCATGGATCGGAGCGACGAGTTGCTCGCGCGACAGTCCGCTGTGCGCCACGGCGCGCGCGAAGGTCGTGACACCCTTGTAGTCGCTCAGCGTGCCGACGTAGCCGATGTGCAGCGGCACGGAAGCCAGCGCGCGCGGCGGACGCTCCACGGACGGGAAACCGTAGTCGGCCACGACCAACTTCTCGCGCGGGAAGCCGTGCTCCACGTAGCGCTCGGCGAGGAAGTGCGAGGGCGCGATGAAGCGGTCCACGTGCGCGACCGCGGCGTCGAGGGCGGCGCGGCGACCGTCGAGGGCGCGCGCGAACCAACGCCGCGTGCCGAGTTCCGCGTGCGCGTTGTCGCAAGCTTCGTCGGACCAACGCTCGCGATCGATGGGATAGACGTCGACACAGCGCGCGCAGTCGGTGCTCGTGGCGCGCGTGCAGGCGCGTCCTTCGAGGTCGTACATCAGGCCGTGACGTGGGCACAACCACCAGTACTCGTGGAGCGTCATCAACACGCAGCGTGCGTGGCGACGCACGACCTCCAGCGCCGACACGCCCCCCACCGATTGCAGGCCCATCACGTGCACGAGTTCGGGCTGCACGCGCGCGCAGACTTCGTCGAGCAGCGCGGCCATGCGCGCGTCGTCCCAGTGGATCGCGAGGTCGTGGTAGATGCGGTTGTCGATCGCTTCGTAGATCGGCAGACCGTTCCACTCGCGCTCGGTGAGCGTGTGTTGCTCGAGCGCGCGGTTCTCCTCGCAGCAGAAGATCGAGACCTCGTGGCCGGCGTCGACCAGCGCGCGCGCGAGGTTGGCGGCGTAGATCTCGGAGCCGGCCGCGTGATGCGGGAGGAAGTCGTGGATCAGGATCAGCGTGCGCACGACAGTTCAGTAGTTGGCGCGCGTGGCGTTGGAGCGACGACGAGTCGGTGCACGCTCGCTCAGACCCAGCCGCGTGAGCAGCTCGGCTTCGGGCACGGGGGCGGGCGCGCCGCCGCTGCGCAGCTCGAGCAGCACTTGGTCCTCGGGCAGGCCGGGACCGAAGAGCACGGCCGCGGGCAGGCCCCAGGCGCGCAGCGCGCGACGCGCGTCGGCCGGGCGTTGATCGCGGTCGTCGAGCAACACCGACACGCCGGCGCGTTGCAGCGCGTCGTGCAACTTGGTGGCGCGCGTGCGCGAGAGTTGGTCGTCGCTCGCGCCGGGCAGGATGCCGACCTCGAAGGGCGCCAGGCTCGCGGGCCAGGTGAAGCCTTCGCGGTCGAGGTGCACGTCGGCGACGGCGGCCAGCAGCGCGTGCAGGTCGAGCCCCAGCAAGCCGGCGCGCGGCGCGTCGTCGCCCTCGCCCAGCGCGCGTTCGAACACACGGCCCACGCCGCGCTCGCCCCAGCTCAGATCGAGGTCGTGCGCGTCACCCTGAGCGGAGAGCTCGCTGCACGAGGTCCCCAAGGAGGCCAAGGCGCGACGCAAGTCCGCGAGCAGCGCGGCCGCGGGTGAGTCCCCGGCGCCGGCCTGCACGAGACGCACCACGTCGAGCCGGCGGTAGAGCGCGAGCCCGCCCAAGCCGGCCTCACTGCGCGACTCTTCACGGAAGCCGGTGCCGAGCGCGAACAGACCGCGCGGTCGTCCCGCGCCGAGCGGCCCGGCGTGCAACGCCAAGTTGAGCAGGGCCTCACCTTCACTGGCCGGCAAGCTCGCTCGCACTGCCCCCGCCGCGGCGAAGGTCTCGCAGAGCACGGCCTCCAGCTGCTCGAAGACGCGTTGCAGGAGCATGCCGCCCGCCACGAGCCCAGGCCCGAGCGTGACGGCGAAACCACTGCCGATCAGCGCCCGATCACCCGGCAAGGGGCTGTCGGGCGGCTCGACGAGCTGTGGGAGAGGAACTTCGGTGGCGCGCATAGGCCGCGGATTGTAGCGGCCCGAGGCTGAAGTTCTCTTGGCGATCATCCGAAGAGCAGGCACCCTCGGCTCTGTTCGACGGGCAGAGTGTGGAGTCTCCGGGCCCCGGCGCAGGCGGTTTCTCACAGGCGCCGCGCGTTCTGGCGACCTCCCTCCGCGCCCCTCGACACGCGCCGCGCGGGCACGTCGGCCCGTCGGTGAGAGAGACCTCTTCGCTCCGACACAAGGAAGTCCCCATGTCACTGCTCAAAACCGCGGCCGCCTTCGCGCTGCTGGCAGGCTCGCTCTCCAGCCAGATCATCGACACCACGGAGTACGTCCCGCTCGGCGTGTTCAACAAGTGGAACTACGTGCAGGACGACGACCCGAACGACACCACCTTCGGTGACATCGGCAGCGTCGACCTGGTGAAAGGCGTCGTCCGCTACAACCTGAAGTCTCCTTTCATCGACAGCCTGCAGACCGTGCGCATGCAGTTGGGCGTGGAGAGCGGCGACCTGCTGCTCTACCGCATGCGCTTCCAGAGCAACGACGGCGACTTCGATGACGTCGAGCTCGACCCGATCGTCTTCACGCCACCGCTGGTCGTGGGCACCACCACCACGGATGTGGACGTGGACGTCTTCGAGAATGAGGTCGACGAAGTCTTCGAGGCCAACGTGGACATCGGCCCGCTCGACGAAGACATCGACATCCGCGTCACCGGCTCGATCAACGTGAGCTGGCGCAGCCCGGGCTTCTACCCCGGCACACCCGCGATCGATCCGATCGCAGCGGACGTGCAGATGTACAACTGGCACTGGGACTTCAATCTGCTCTTCGAAGCCGTCGACGAAGACTTCGACGCCACCTTCATCGACACCGCCGACACGCTCAACGGGCAGGGCATCGGCATCCAGGTCGCCACCGACCCGAACTCGAACGACCACGTGCTCAACGCCGCGATCCTCCCCGGCCAGACCGTGGGCGGCGAGTTCCCCGGCCCCGGCACGAGCCTGCGCACGATGGAGTTCGACACGCCCGGCCTGTTCCACCTGAATGAAGCCAGCGACAAGGCCGCCGGCGACGACGTCGTGATGTTCAGCGGCTTGTTCCTCGAGCACAACATGAGCGGCAAGGCCTTCCTGCGCGGCATGGTCTCGGCGGTCCAACCGGAGGTGCCCGAAGAAGGTGAGGCGCCCACGCCGGTGGAGTTCCAGATGAAGGGCAAGATCAAGGGCAACGCCAAGAAGGGCCTCGCCAAGCTCACGCTCAAGGGCAAGATCAAGGGCCTGCTCGAGAAGCCGCTGGTGCTCAAGAGCAAGGCGGTGCTCGACGAGGACAGCGAAGAGATCCTCATCGAGTACAAATCCGGCAAGGACGTGGCCGGCAGCTTCGCCTTGCCGATCACGCCCAAGACCGCCGACACCGCCACGCTCGAGCTCAACACGCTCGTCGACACGAAGTTCAAGGTGAAGGCCACGCGCAAGATGGGCGCCGAGGGCACGCTCGACCTGAACGGCGAGAGCTTCCCGGTGACCGTGAAGGAGACGCGCAAGACCAAGGAAGGTCAGGCCGACAAGCACGGCTACACGCTCAACCAGACCGGGCTCACGGCCAAGCTGGTGAAGGCCAAGTCGGTGTCCACCGAGTCGGCGGACTACTTGCTCTCGAAGTTCACGGCGAAGCTCTTCGGCTTCAAGCTGAAGCCGGCAGAGATCACCGACGTGGAAGCCGCCGCGGTCGACGCCGACAGCGACTGAACAGCGCACGCCACGCCAGCGCTCCTTCGGGAGCTTCCCTCTCGCGGGTCGTCGTGCCGCTCGGTGCGACGGCCCGCGATGCGTTGCGGGCCGCGCGCGCTGCGCTCAGCGCGCGAAGCTCACCAACACGGGCGCGTGGTCGGAGAGGCCGGCGTGTTTGTCGATGCGCGCCTCGACCACGCGTTCGGCGAGGTCGGGCGTGGTGAGCACGTAGTCGAGACGCCAACCGAGGTCTTTCTCGCGCGCGCGACCGCGGTTGCTCCACCAGGAGTAGAGGCCCGCGGCGCCGGGGTGCTGTTCGCGCAGCACGTCGCGCCAACCCAACGCGAGCAGCTCGCTCATCCAAGCGCGCTCGTGCGGCAGGAAGCCTGAGTTCTTGGCGTTGCTCTTGGGGTTGTGGATGTCGAGTTCGGTGTGCGCGATGTTGAAGTCGCCGCACAAGACCATCGGGCGGCCTTCCTTCAGCAGCGCGTCGGCGTAGGCCAGGAAGTGATCGAGGAAGGCGTCTTTGCGCGCTTGGGCTTCGTCGCTCGACGAGCCACTCGGCAAGTAGAGGTTGAGCGTGGTCAGCTCCTCGAAGTCGCTGCGCAAGAAACGCGCCTGGCTGTCGGCCCAGTCCAGCCCGACACCTTCGGCATGGCGCTGCACCGGTAAGCGCGAGAGCGTGGACACGCCCGAGTAGCCGGGCTTCTCGGCGCAGACCCAACGGCTGTCCCAACCGGCGGGCGAGCGCAGGTCGTCGTCGACCTGTTCGGGACGCGCGCGCACTTCCTGAAGCAGCAGCAGGTCGGGACGCGCCGACTCGAGCCAAGGCAGGAAGCCGTGACGCCCGGCGGAGCGCAACCCGTTCACGTTGAGCGACGCGATCGTGAGCGCGTCGGGCGCCTTGGGCTTGCGCGGCGCGCGCTTGGCGGCGGGCTTCTTCGAGGCCTGCTTGGCGGTCGTCTTCGCGGCCTTCTTCGCGGCCTTCTTCGTGGCGGCTTTCTTCGTGGCGGCTTTCTTCGTGGCGCCCGAGGTCGACCCAGCGCGCGGCGCGGGCGCGGGCTTCTTGCGCGGCATGCCGGGCGTCACGACGCGGCGCCTTCACCGAGCGGCTTGGGTTGCGCCGCGCTGTCGGGCACGAAGACCCAGAACTGATCCACACCGCTGGCGGCCAACTCGTCGAGCTGCGTGCCGAGTTTCTTGCGCTTGGGCAGCACGGTCACGTGCACACCGCTGTCGCGCCACGCGCGCGCGGCGGCGGTCACGGCCAAGGGGTCGTCGCGCTTGGGGTCGTGCAGCAAGGCGGCCAACTTCGTGACCTCGCGCGGGCCCATGCCGCGCTGCTGCAACTCGAGCACGATGCGCTCGAAGCCGATCGAGAAGCCACAGGCCGGCACCTCGCCGCCGATCATGTCGCCGATCATCTTGTCGTAGCGACCGCCGCCGCCGAGTGAGTAGGGCACGCCTTCGAGTGCGATCTCGAAGATCGTGCTCGTGTAGTACCCCATGCCGCGCACGAGGGTCGGGTCGGGTTGCACGCGCGCGCCACCGGGCAGCGACTTGTTGAGTTCCGCGGTCAGGCGACGCAGTCCCGCAATGCCGTTCACCGCGGGTTCGACCTCTGCGAGCAGCTCGGCGAGCGCGTCGAGTGCGCCGTCGCCGGACGGATCGCCGGAGGAGTCCGCGCGCTCGAGGAAAGCGCGCAGCTTCGCGACGGCCGGTTCCGGGTGCTCGGCTTCGGCGAGTTCTTTGCACACGCCGTCGACACCCAACTTGTCGAGCTTGTCGACAGCGATCAGCACGGCGCCGGCGCGGGCGTCGTCGAAACCACACTCGGCCACCATCGCGCCGAGGAGACGGCGGTCGTTCATGCGCACGACCAGGCCTTCGAAACCGAGCGCCGCGAGGGCCTGCAGCGTGGCTTCGATGAGTTCGATCTCGACAGCTGTGGAACCGTCGCCGAGGACATCGATGTCGCACTGCGTGAACTGACGGTAGCGCCCCTTCTGCGGACGCTCGGCGCGCCACACAGGGCCCACCTGGATCGCTTTGAAGGGCGTGCCCAACGCGCCACGGTGCTCGGCGAAGAAACGCGCGAGCGGCACCGTGAGGTCGTAGCGCAAGCCGAAGTCGACGACGTCGGCATCGCTCTTGGCGGCGGACAGGTTCAGTTTGTCGCCGCGCTTGAGGATCTTGAAGATCAGCTTCTCGTTGTCGCCACCCTGGCCGCCCGTGAGGCGCGCGATGTTCTCGAGCGCGGGTGTCTCCACGCGCCGGAAACCGTAGCGCGCGTAGGCGCCGAGGATCTCGGTCGTGGCCCATTCGCGCAGCGCGACTTCGTCGGGGAGCAGGTCGCGCATGCCGCGCGCAGGAGAGGTGTTGGCCTTGGCCACAGAAGCGCTCTTTGCGAGGAGACGAGAGAGGCGCACATCCTACCGGCTGCAGGTCGCGCTCCGGAACCGTGAGCTGGCAGCGCCTACGCGTCGAAGCGGGCGTTGAGTTCCTGGAAGCCTGCAGCGTTCTCCAGGCCCTCGAAGCGACCGGTGTCGTGCACGTGCTGTGCGTAAGCGAGCATCGCGCCCCAGGCTACGCGCGCCAGGGAACTGCCCATGCTCACACGGCGCACGCCGAGCTCGGCGAGGTCGTCGAGCGAGAGCTCCGTGGGCGCCGACACGAGCACGTTCACGGGCTTGGGTGCCACGGCCGACACGACCTCGCGGATCTGTTCGCGCGTGCTCAGCTCGGGCGCGAACAGGCAATCGGCACCGGCTTCGGAGTAGGCCACGAGCCGTCGCACGACGTCGTCGAGGTCGGGATGGCCCACGAGGAAGCCCTCGGCGCGACCGGTGAGCACGACCTCGGGGGCCGTGGCGTCGAGCGCGGCGCGCGCGGCGGTCATGCGTTCGACGGCCTCGGAGATCTCGAACAACTCGGGTTCACCGCTCGGGCGCGCGTCCTCGATCGACAAGCCCGCGACACCTGTGCCCGCGCACAACGCGACGTGCTCCGCCACGCTCTCGGGCGAGTCGGCGTAACCCGATTGGAAGTCGGCGTTGAGCGGCAAGTCGGTCGCGCCGGCCAGCAGACTCAAGTGCTCGAGCACCAACTCGAGCTCGAGCGCGTCGGGGCGGTCGGGCAAGCCGTGCGCGAAAGCCAGCGCCGCGCTGCTCGACGCGAGCGCCTGATAGCCGAGTTGCTTCAGCGCGATCGCGCTGCCCACGTCCCAGGGATTCGGGAGCACGAAGCAGCCTTCGGCATGCAGTTCACGGAAGCGCTGCGCGCGGTCGTTCATCGGCGTGACCCTCGGGGAGCGCACAGCGTACGCGACCGAGCAGCGAGTCGGCGCGTGCACCGACCACCGTCAGCGCGTGAAGCGGAGCCACTTCTCCATGAGCGTGGCCACGAGCGGCGTGAGGCGCGTGCGGTTGTAGGCGTCGCCGGCGCGGCGGATCGCGTCGGCTTGGGTGGGATAGGGATGGATCACGCTGGCGAGACCGCCGAGCCCCATGCCGGCCTTCATGGCGACGGAGATCTCGGAGATCATCTCGCCCGCATGACGCGCCACGATGGTCGCGCCCAGGATCTTGTCGCTGCCGCGCTTCACGTGGATCTTCACGAAGCCGTCGTCTTCACCATCGAGGATCGCGCGGTCGACGTCGGCGAAGTCTTGCGTGTAGGTGTCGACCTCGAGGCCGGCCTGCTCGGCGTCGGCCACGTACATGCCCACGTGCGCGACTTCGGGATCGGTGAAGGTCGCCCACGGCACGGTGAGCGCACTGGCCTTGCCTTTGGGCCCTGGGAAGAGCGCGTTCTGAATCACGATGCGCGCGAGGAAGTCCGCCGTGTGCGTGAACTTGTACTGCGACGCGACATCGCCCGCGGCAAACACGCTCGGGTTGCTCGTGCGCAAGTTGTCGTCGACCACGACGCCGGTGTTGGTGTCGAAGCGCACGCCGGCTGCGTCGAGGCCGAGACCGTTCACGTTGGGCGCGCGCCCCACGCCCACGAGGATCGCGTCGCAGCGCAGCGTGTGCGTGGTGCCGTCGAGCTCGTAGTCGATGAGTTTCTCGCCCTGCTCTTCGCGCACGGCGGTGGTCTTGGCGCCCATGAGCAACTGCACGCCATCCTTCTGGAAGGCACGCTGCACGATGGCGGCGGCGTCTTCGTCTTCGCGCATCAGGATGTGCGGGCCCATCTCGATCAGCGTGACCTGGCTGCCGAAGCGCGCGAAGCTCTGCGCCATCTCGCAGCCGATCGGGCCGCTGCCGATCACGGCCAAGCGCTCGGGCAGCTCAGTGAGTTCGAACAGGTTCTCGTTCGTGAGGTGCTCCACCTCGGCGAGGCCCGGGATCGGCGGCGCCGCGGCGCGCCCTCCGGTGGCGATGCAGGCCTTGGCGAACTCGAGCGTCTGCCCGGCGACCTCGACGGTGTTGGCGCTCGTGAAGCGCCCCCCACCGAGATAGATGTCCACGCCCAGGTCGCGGAAACGCGCGGCCGAGTCGTTGGGCGCGATGCGCGCGCGCAGCTCACGCATGCGTTCCATCACGCGCGGGAAGTTCACGCGCACGCCCTCGGGCACATCCACGCCGAAGTCGGCGGCGTCGCGCACTTCGGCGGCGCGCTTGGCGGCGGAGATCAAAGCCTTGCTCGGCACGCAGCCCACGTTGAGACAGTCGCCGCCCATCATGTTCTTCTCGATGAGCGCGACCTTGGCGCCCAGGCCGGCGGCGCCCACGGCCGTGACCAAGCCCGCGGTGCCCGCGCCGATCACGACCATGTTGTAGCGACCGTCGGGAGTGGGGTTGACCCAGTCGCGCGGAGCCACGTGGGAGATCAGCGTGCGGTTGTGCGTGTCGTCGGGGAGCATGCGGATCTCGGCGGAGGCGGCGGCGTGTTGCGCGGCGATGTGGGCAGCGATCTGGGCAGCGTTCTGGGCGTCATCGCGGTCGGCAGTGCGATCGGGAGCGGGAGGGCGGGGCGTGGTGCTCATCCCTCGGCATCCTCCAGGTCGGCGTCGACTTCCCCATCGAGCGCGCGCTTGGCCAGTTTGGTCACGAACACGGTCACGACCAAGGTGGCGAGCAGTCCCACGCCGAGCAACACCCACTGCGCGGGCGTGCGCTCGCTCCCCTCGCCGGCGGCGGCTGCGGCGGCCGCTTTGCCCGCGTGACCGAGGTACACGAACATCACGGTGCCCGGCAACATGCCCACGCTGCCGAGCACGAAGTCGCGCAGCTTCACCGACGTGAGACCGTAGGCGTAGTTCAGCAGGTTGAACGGGAACACCGGCGAGAGCCGCGTGAGCACCACGATCTTGAAGCCTTGCTGGCCGACGGCCTTGTCGATGGCTGCGAAGCGCTCGTTGCCCGCGACCTTCTTCTCGATCTGCGCGCGCGCCAGGTAACGACCGACCAGGAAAGCCAGCGTGGCCCCGAGCGTCGCGCCGATGAACACGGCGATCGAACCCTGCACGACCCCGAAGGCCGCGCCCGCGCCGAGCGTGATCACCGAGCCAGGCAACATGAGCACGCAGGCCACGATGTAGAGCCCGACGAGCGCGGCCGGCCCCCAGGCGCCCAACCCCTCGATCCCGTCGAAGGCGCTCTGCATCCACTCGCCCACAGGCAAGAACTTCGTGGCGGCGAAGAGCGCGACGATCGCGAGCAAGAGGATCACGAGCCGCACGCGGCTGCCCGCGGCAGAGGTCGAGGCGTGGCTCATCGCTTGGTGGCTCCCTGGAAAGACCTGCCGAGCGGCCGCGGGATCGCGGCGCGCGCGGAGCATGTCGAAGCGCGCCGGTGAGCTTGCCCTTAATCCGAGCTCAGCTCACCGACGCGGCGCCGTGGGATGCCAGCCGGCGCGCGAGGTTGCGCGGCCGTGCGACACGCTCAGCCGCGGGAGACGCCGACGGCCTCGACTCAGAGGCTCTTCTTCGAGAAGTACCACTCGGTGACCTTGAGCGAGCTGTCGGCCACGCGCTCGGCGGCGGCTTGCTGCGTGGCCGGCGGCGGCACGATCACGTCGTCACCCTTGACCCAGTTCGCCGGCGTGGCGACGCCTTGCGAATCGGAGGTCTGCAGCGCGTCGATCACACGCACGATCTCATCGATGTTGCGGCCCGTGGTGAGCGGGTAGTAGATCATCGTGCGCAACACGTTGTTCGGGTCGATGATGAACACGCAGCGCACCGTGGCGGTCACGGCCATCGGCTCGTGCACCATGCCGTAGAGCCGCGCCACCTTCTGATCGAGGTCGGCGACCACCGGGAAGCCCACCGTGACCTTCTGCTTGTCCTCGATGTCGCGCACCCAGGCGATGTGGCTGTACACGCTGTCGATCGAGTTGCCGATCAGCTTCACGTTGCGATCGGCGAAGTCACTCGCGCGCGACGCGAAGCCCGCGAACTCGGTGGTGCACACCGGCGTGAAGTCGGCCGGGTGGCTGAACAGGATCGCCCAGCTGTCCTTCTTGTAGTCGTAGAAGCGCAGCGGGCCGTGGGTGGTGTTGGCTTCGAAGTCGGGGGCTTTGTCGCCGAGGCGCAGCACGGCGGCGCCCTCGTTCTGGGAATCGCTCATCGGTCTCTCTCAAACGCTGGTTAGGCGGCGACGCCAATGGTCGAGCCGCACAGGGCGCGTCATCATAGCGGTCGACGAGGCCCGGCGGGACGCTTCAGCAGCGCAGCACGACAGGCCGAGGCAGCAGCTCGAGCTGCGCGACGCGCGCCTCAGAGCTTGATGCCGAGCTCTTCCTCTTCGTCGTCGACATCCTGGGCTTCGGCGGCGCGCGCGTCGGCCTCGGTGTCGTCGACCTCGCCGAAGCGTTGGGCGGGCTCCCAGCCGTCTTCGAAGAGCGCTTCGCTGCCCTCGAAGGCGGCGTCGTCGAGGGCGAGGGAGTCGCCGTTGCCGTCGTCGTCGATGGCGGAGACCTCGCGGGCGTCGAGCGGCGCGTCCATCTCACCCACGAAGGAACTCTCGAACTCGGTCACGGCTTCGGCGGGTCGCGGGCGCGGGCCACGCAAGGTGTCGAGCACGAGCACGCCGCAGGTCGAAACGAGCGGACCGAGCAAGAGCCCCACCGGCCCGATCATGGTGGAAGCGAGCGCCCCCACCCCCAACCCGAAGCCGAACAAGAGCAGCAGCGGCGCGACGCCCGGGCCCAGACAGTCGACCCGCGCGTGACGCAACAGGCGCGTGGACAACAAAGCGCAGGCAGCGACGAGCAAGGTGAGTGCGCGCGCCAGATCCGCGGCGGGCAAGCCCCAGATCGCGAGCCCTTCCATGGGCAAGCCCAGCGGCAACGCCGACGACGCGCCGACTTCAGCGATCAACGCTCCCTCGGCGCCCAGCACCGGGAACTGACTCTTCAGCTGCAGCCCCCACCCGGCCGGCCCGAAGGCGCCGTGCATGAGCTGCGGTCCGAGCACGAACCACACGCCGAACAAACCCAAGGTGACGAACTCGGGCACGCGCGAGCGGTGCGTGCGGTCGAGGCGGTCGAGGCGCGCCGCGACCATGCCCGCGGCGAGCACAGCCGGCACGACCACGAGCACCCCCATCAGCGCGATCCACGCTTCGCGCGGCACCTGCCCCGAGAGCGCGCCCGCGGGCTCCACCCAACGCGCGGTGCCCATCGCGAGCAGCGGCAACAGCAGCGGCAACATCGCCAGACCCACGTGGGCGGCCGTCACACGCGGGAGCTCACTCGCGCGACGCTCGCTCAGGCCGGCCGGCTTCATGCCGAGGCCCATCACGAGGGTCTGCACCAAGCCACCGAGCAGCAGCACGAGCACCAGATTCATCAGGTCGGGTTGCGCGCCGGCCCAAGGCGAGAAGCACGCGAACCACACGGCGCCGAGATAACCCGGCAGGCCGGCGATCAACACCAGCGCCTTGCCGCGACGCGAGAGCGGGCCAGCGGCGTCGGTGCGCAGCAAGGGACCGCACACCACGAGCGCACCGACGGCGAGCAGCAAAGCCGACTGGATCCACGACTGCGCAGTCGTGAGCAGGTCGCCCAGCGAGTGGAACTCGTCCATCGTGAGCAAGCCCGCGATGATGCCGGCCACGGGCAGCAACAGTGGCAGCGCCGCACGCACCAGGTCGGCGAAACCGATCAGCAAGGCCACGCCCGCGAGCGCGAGCCAGGTTCCGTTCCCCGTGAGCCAACCCAAGGACAGCGCCATGAGCGCGCACTGTGGGAACAAGCTCGGACGGCCGTGGCCCAAGCGCGGGCCGAGCGAGAATCGCGGGAACTCGAGGCCGCCCTTCTTGGGACCGTTGCGCTCCGCGACCGCGATCATCCAGCCCTGGAAGCACACCAGCAGCAGCGCGGTCGGTGCGCTCTGCGAGAGCGAAGAGCCGTCGGCACCGAGCAACAGCACGAGGGCCGAGAAGCCCAAGGCGAGGGCGGCCAGCCAGGTGCGCACAGTGGTGGACATGAAACAGCTCGCAGGAGGACGACAGGATCGCTTCCCCCTATCGGCAATGCGGCGCCCGCACCTGATTGGCTGTCCGAGGCGCTTCTGGCCACGGGCCGAGCCGCGGCTGCGCCACGAAAACAGGGCCCCAAGCGCTCACTGCCGCCGTAGCGGCGCTCACTCGGCGGGCGCGTTCTTCGCCAGTTGGGACTGCAGATCCGCCACGACGCGCTCCCAGCCTTCCGAGCGCAGCAGCTCGTGCAGGCCGCGTTCGCGCAGCAGGTGGGCGTGTTCGCGGCGGCGCAGCGCGCGTTCGTCGCGGGGGCGCACGGGCGGGCGCGGCTGGCCGAGCACCTCGGCGTACACGCGTTGCAACTCGGCCAGGTGACGCGCGTCGTCGAGCTTGCTGGGCGGCGCGGCGGCGGCCATGCGCGCGCGACGTTGCGGGTCGGCGCCGAGCTCGATGAGCGTGCGTCCCCAACTCGCTTCGTCGGCGCGGGGCACGAGGCACAGCCGATCGGTGGCGCGGTCGCGCAGGGCGCCCAGGTCGGTGGCGACCACGGGCACGCCGAGCTCGCAGGCCTCGTCGAGCGTGAAGGAGTACGACTCGGCGCACAGGGTCGGCAGCGCGATCACGTCGACCGGAGCGCCGGAGAGATCGCTGGGTGCGAAGGCGCCGTGCCAGATCACGGGACGGTTGCCGGCCAGCGCGTGCAGCTGCGTGCCCGTGGCTTCGTCGGGTGGATCGCCCCACACGTGCAACTCGATGGCGCCCGGGTCGAGCAGCGCCGCTTGCGCACGCAGCAACATCTCCACGCCCTTGAGCGGATGCAGATGCCCGAACACGCCCACGCGCAGCGGGTCGCCCGGTCGCGCGATGCGCGCACCCAGCGGACGCGTGGCGGGCGCGGCCTGCGCACCCAGACCACTTCCGGGCGGCGGCAACTCGATCATCGGGCGCTGCAATCCCAACCAACTCAGCAGGCGTTCACCGTGCCCCGCCGTGGGCGCGAGCAAGGCGGCCGCTGCGCTCAACTCTTCGCGCAGGTCGTCGACGAAGACCTCGAGCGAGGCGTGGATCTCTTGGTCGCCTTGGAACAACCAGCGCGGCGCACACTGGCTGCAGGCCGCGACGCTCGGCGTCTCTTCGCAGAAGGTCAGGTCTTCCTTCACGCGGTGGTAGCGCGGGCAGGAGCTGAACAAGTCGTGCAGCGTGACGACCGCGGGGATGCCCTGGTCGTTGGCCGTGCGCACCAGCGTGGTCGTGAGTCGCGCCCAGTGGTGCACGTGCACGAGGTCGGGACGGAAGTCGGCGAGCCAGTCGCCGTAGGCGCGCTCCACGTTCGGGTTCTCGAGCTTGTCCCAGCGCTCGAAGAACAGGTCGTTGCGATGCACGCGACGGACCGGCACGCGGCCATCGCTCAGCTCCACGACCTCGAAGTCGGGGCGCCATTCGATTGAGCCGGAGAAGACTTGCAGCTCGTGGCCCGCGTCGGCGAGCAACTCGGCCAGCGCCGCGACCTGACGCTCCGTGCCGCCGACCAACTCCGGCGGCTGACCGTGGACGACGAGGCCGATCTTGCTCATTTGCGGCGGTCCAGCTCCAGCAGGTCGGTGTAGATCGTCTCGAGCGACTCGGCGTCGTCTTGGATGGTGCGCGGTGCGTCCATCGACACGCCCCAGGTGCGCAGCGTGGTCGGGTTCGCGATCACCGAGGCCATGTGTTTCGCGAGCTGGTGCACGTCGCCGGCGGGGAACAGTCGCCCGCTGCGCCCGTCGTGGATCAGCTCGGCCATGCCGCCTTGCCCCGACGCGATCACGGGCACGCCCGCGGCGAAGGCCTCCTGGATCACGACCGGCGAGTTCTCGAGCCACAAGCTCGGCATCACCAGGCAGTCGATCTTCTCGAAGGCGCTGCCGATGTGTTCGCGGTCGAGCGCGCCGTGGAAGGTGACGTCGTAGCCCTCGGCGAGTTCGCGCAACATGCGCCCGTACTCGCCGAAGTGACTGTCGCTCCCGAAGATGTGCAAGCGGCACAACTCCGCGGGGATCTTGCGCAGCGCCTGCATCAGAATGTGCACGCCCTTGTGCGGCGCGAGCGTGCCCACGTAGCCGAAGGAGATCTTGTCGCCCTCGGGATCGTGGTGATCCAGGTTCTCGAAGGGCGTGGTGTCGATGCCGTAACGCGACACGCGCAGCTTGCTGCGTGGGACACCCCACTGCGCCATGCGATCGGCCACCGTGGCCGACGGCGAGAGGAACAAGTCGACTTGCTCGATGAGCAGCTGCACCTTGCGGATGCGGTGCTTGAGATCCTCGATGAGCGCGGCGTCGCCACCGTCTTTCGCGCCCTTGCCGGCCTTCGCGGCCTTGCTCGGGTTCTCCGTCTTGCGCTTCTTGAGCACCTTGCTGCGATCCTGCGCCCAGTACACGAGCGGCGCCAGATCGACGCCCGAGAGTTCGCGCGTGACCTGCAACAGCTTGATCACGGCCTTCTCGGGAGCGCCTTGGCTGAAGCGGAAGTCCTTGAGACAGTTCGCGCAGTCGTTGAGTTCGGGGCCGGTGCACAGGTTGCCGTTGGGCAGCAGCAGCTGGCCGAAGCGCACGCAGTAGAGCCAGAAGTCATTCAGCGTCATCACCACGCGCGCGCCGTTGGTGCGCGCCAGGCGCGGCAGACCGAGGCTCAGCAGCATCAGGTGTTGCACGTGCACCATGTCGGGCTTGAAGCTCTGCAACACGCGCTCGAAGGCGCCCTCGGCGCGCGGGTTGGCGAAGGTTTCGCTGAACTCTTCGTGCTCGAGGTTGTTCACCATCACGTGGCACTTCAGGCCGTCGACATCGCGGGTGAGCATCGAGTAGCTGCGTCGCGAGAGGATCTTCTCGCTGCAGAAGATCTCGACCTCGTGGCCGCGCTCGGTGAGCGCGCGCGCGATGTTGTACGTGTAGACCTCCGTGCCGGCCGAGTGGTCGGGCAGGAAGAAGTGCACGGGCATCAAGATCTTCACGTCGGTCTCCGGGCGAAACGCTCTGCCACGCTGGCATCGATGTGCACGCCGCGCAAGCCGTCGATCACGCCGCGCAGCTTGGCCCAGGCGCCGGCGGCGCGTCCGGTGGGCAGACGGCGCAGGAAGGCCAGCGGCCAGAGCGCCACGTCGAACAGGAACAGCGCGGCCCAGCCACGCCAGGTGCCGTGCTTGCGCAGGAAGTGCACCGAGTTCACGGCGGTCATGTACTTGCGACCGGCCGAGTAGCCGCCGCCGGTGCTCGTGGAGAGGCCGTGCCAAGCGGTCACGGAAGGCGTGGCCAGCACGCGGAAGCCCGCGGCGCGCAGACGCAGGCACCAGTCGGCGTCTTCGAGGTAACAGAAGAAGCTCTCGTCGAGGCCACCCACGGCTTCCCAGGCGTCGCGCGAGATCATCAGGCAGGCGCCCGGCAGGTACTCGACTTCATGGTCGACGGCCTTCACGGGCACATAGGGTCGGTCGTGTTGCAGCAAGGTGGTCACGTTGAGCGAAGCCGCGACGCTGCCACCGCAGGCCCAGATGACCTCGGGCCGATCACGGTAGAGCAAGCAGGGCCCCACGGCCCCCACCGGCGCGCCGCCAGCTGCGCTGGCGCGTTCCACGGCCGCCGCCATGCCGCTGAACAAGCCGGGGCTCACGACGAGGTCGCTGTTGAGCAAGCAGACCCACTCGGCGTCCAGCTCCCCGAAGGCGTGACGCATGGCGCGGTTGTTGCCGCCGGCGTAGCCGTGGTTCGTGTCGAGCTCGAGCACCTGCATCTCGGGATCCTCGGCACGCAGCGTGGCCACCGATCCGTCGACCGAACCGTTGTCCGCCAGCAAGATCTGCGGACGCAGGCCTTCCACGGCGCGCAAGGCGCGCAGGCAGTCGCCGGTTTCTTCGCCGCCATTCCAGTTGAGCACCACCGCCACGATGTGTGGCGCGCTGCCGGAGTCGGGCTCGGGAGCACGGGCTGTCATGAACTTCCGGAAGTCGGGCCGGCAGAGCGTGGGAGGAAGACGGAAACCAATCGCCACCAGCCCCGAAGGATCGCGTTGAGCACCCGTTCGAGTCCAGCTTCCATCCCTCGTCGGTCGATCACGGGGCTGAAAGTGAGGGCGTCCGCGCCGAGCAGGCGCCGATCGCCCAGCCGACGCTGGCCCGCGAGCTGCCGCCGCAGGCGCAAAGCCCGCGGAACGTGGCGCAACAGGTCGATTCGACCCCGAATGTAGCCTCCCAGCACCCCGCGCGAGGCCGCGAAGACCAGCCACACGAGCGCGTAGACGCAGCGCCCGGGCCAGCTCAGGATCATCGCCCGCCAAGAGTAGTTCTTCAGCACGAGATAGGCGCGGTTGCGGGCGTGCAGGAAGGCGCGACGGTCGGGATAGGCGGCGGCGCCGGGGCGGAAAGAGAGGCCCTCGGTGCCCGTGTCGTGCAGCACGCGGGCGCGCGGCACGCGGCGCAGACGCAGGCCGCGGGCGCGCAGCCGGTAACTCAGGTCGTGGTCTTCGAAGAGGATGAAGAAGGCCTCGTCGTAGGCGCCGATGTCGAGCACGAGGCGGGCGTCGAGCAGCAGCGCCATGGAGATCACGGCGTCGACGTCGTTGGCGGGGCCAGCGTCGCCGTCCACACGCTGCAGGAGGTTGTCGAGGCACATCACGCCCACGTAGTGCATGCGGCCGCCGTCGTAGTGCACCACGGCGGGGTCGTTCGCGAGCACGGCGCGCGGCTGCACGACCACGACCTCGGGGTCGGCTAACTCGGGCAGCAACTTCTCCAGCACGTCGGGCTCGACGAGCACGTCGCTGTCCACTTGGAACACCCAACGCGTGCGTGCTTCGGCGAGGCCACGGTTGCGCGCCACGCAGGGGCCGTCGTTGCTGTCCAGCGCCACGACACGCGGCGCGACGGGATGCGCGCGCGCGAGTTCGAGCGAACCGTCGGTGCTCGCGTTGTCGACCACGATGACTTCGGCGATCTCGCCGCGCAACGCCGCGAGGTGATCGAGACACGCGCCCAGGAAAGCCGCGCCGTTGTAGTTCACGACCGTGACCGTGACAGGCGTGGCGCCGATCGGCTCGGCCAACTCGCGCGACGCTCCCCCAGCCTGCGCGCTCAAGGAGTCACACCCCCGGGAGACGGAAGTCGGGCGCGTGCACGACTTCGCGTCGCGCCAGGCAGTAGGGCAGGTTGAGCAGCGCGTTGAGCGAGGCCTTGATCACGATGCCGCGGGCTCCGGGCGTGTCGCGCATCGACTGGGCGAGGCCCACGGTGCCGGTGGCCTCGAGTTCGCCTTCGCGCTCGCTGCCGGTGGCGTCGGTGCGCACGGTGCTGTCGGCGCCGCCGCGCGACTTGCGCAACAAGCGCAGCGCCATGGCGAACACGTCGCTCCAACGGCAGTGCTTGAACGCGTAGATCCAGAAGTTGCGCACGTGGTAGTAGAGCGAGCGCTTGCCGGCCTTCATGCCGAAGGGCGTGCCGTGGTGGATGACCGCGTCGGGGATCTGAAGGATGCGGTAGCCGAGGCCGAGCACGCGCGCCGAGAGCTCGCGCTCGTTGCCGTAGATGAACAGGCGCTCGTCGTACCAGCCGGCGCGCTCCATCACGTGGCGACGCGCGAGTGTTCCGCAGCCACGGAAGGTCGACGCGTAGTAACGCCCGCGCTCGACCTCGGCCTGCTGGTAGCTCTCGGGCATGCCGGGCTCGATCACGCGGCTGCTCACCATGGCTGTGCTCGGCGGCTCGCTCAGCAGCGCGGCCTCGAGCGTGCCGAGCCAGTCGTGCGTGGCGACCACGTCGTCGTCCATGATCGCGATGGCGTCGCCGCGGGCGAGCTTGAAGCCGATGTTGAAGGTCTCGCAGGCGCCAGCTTGATCGTGGCTCATCACGAGCAAGCGGACATCCCGGTGTTCGCGTGCCATGCGCTTGGCCGTGTCGTCGCTGGAGGCGTTGTCCACCACGATGATCTCGTCGGGCGGACGACTGCCGGCCTTGAGCGCGGCCACGTTGGCGAGCACGTCGTCGCAGCGATTCCAGGTGGAGATGACGGCGGTGATCTTCATCGGGCAGGCAACGGCTGGAGATGCTGGGAGGCGGGCGACCTCGCGCGCAGACACGCGCGAGCGACGGAAGCGCGAAAGGATAACCCCTGTGCCGCGCGGAGCCTCGACCCGATGGCGAGCGCACCCGCTCAGCGCTCCGGCCACGCTTGCTTCGGGGCGCGCGGACCTGCGTCCGAAGGCGCGCGCTCAGTCGGGGCGCGACAGCCCCAGCTCGCCGGCCAGCTCGTGCAACCTGCGCAGCACGTCGGGAATCTGCTCCGGGCGCAGGCGCAGGTAGGCCTCGGCGTGCGTGACGGTGGGCAGGTCCACGTTCGCCGTGCGCGCGCGGTTGCGCGCCGCCACCTTCTCCACGATGTCGATGGCGCCGATCTGGCTGGCGAAGCGTTCCAGCGCCGAACGCTTGAGTGCTGCCACGGCCGTGATGTCGAGCAGGAAGCTCGCCATCGACTCCGTGTTCACTTCGTAGAGCAGCAGCGCCTCGGGGGCCTGCCCCATGAGCGCGTGGCCGAGCGCGACCAAGCTGGCCACGTGGTCGGGATGCATCTCGAAGGGCGAGGGCGCGTAGATCACGCGCGGCTCGATGCGCTCCACGAGTTCAGCGAGACGCCGCGAGAGGCGCGCGTCACCGGCCACGGAACCGTCGGGGGCGCCGAGGCAACTGAGCTGCGTGTCGCCCAGCAAGCGCGCGGCGGCGCGCGACTCGGCCAGGCGTTCGTCGGCGTCGCCTGCGGCCTCGCCACCGGTGACCAAGGCCACGTGCACGGCGTCGCCTCGCTGACAGTGCAAGGCGAGCGCGCCGCCGCAACCGATGATCTCGTCGTCGGGGTGCGGCGCGACCACGAGCACTTGTCCGGCTGGCAGGTGTTCCACTCCGTACAGCGGCGGGAAGCTTTGAGCAGGCGAGTTCACGGTGCGGGACTCCGCTGCAGGGCGCGGGCGTAGAGCGCCGCCATGGCGTCGGCGTGCTTGGCGGGCGTGATCAGGTCGAGCAAGGCCGACGCGCGCCAGCTCGCAAGGGTGGACGCATCGTTGGCGAGCTCCACGAGCTTCGCCGCCCAGGCCGACGGATCGCCCGCGGGCAGCGCCGCGCCCGCCGCGCCGAGCGACTCGGGCAGCGCGCCGCGATCGGAACACAACACGGGCAGGCCCAAGGCGCGCGCCTCCGCCACGACCAGTCCAAAGGTCTCTTCGGCGCGACTCGGGAAGGCCGCCACGTCGATGTGTTCGGCCACGGCGCGCAGGTCTTCGGGTTGGAAGGCGCCGGCGAAACTCACGTCGAGCCCTTCGGCGGCGTCGAGCAGTTCACCGGCGTGGTCGGCGTCGACAGGTTCACCGAGGATCAGCAACGCCAAGCGCGGGTCGTTGGCCTGACGCAGCGCCGCGAGCAGGTCGAGCACGCCCTTGGCCGGTGCGAGGTGTCCCCAGGTGCCGATCACCAAGCGCCCGTCGGCGCGCGAACGCTCGGGCGGACGCGGCCCGGCCACGCCCGCGACGGCGTGCGGCAACACGTGCAGGCGCGCATCGTCGATCAATCCGGAGGCGAGCCAGTTGCGACGCACGCTCTCGCTGGGCACCACGGCCAAGGCCGGCGCCTGCAGCTCGGCGCGCGTGATCTCCGTCTTGGCCGCGAGCTCGTGCTCGAGTTGTTCGGCGCCGGCGGGGAAGTCGGGCAGCACGCAAGCGTGACAGCGCGCGCGCGGCACGGGCAGCTGCGGCGCGCAGGCCTCGCCGTCGGGACGCACCAGGAAGTGTCGCGCGCACAAGGCCGTGTAGTCGTGCAGGCTCGACACCACGGTGTGCCCGGCCGCCGCGACGCGCGCCCCGAGGTCGCCGCTCAAGTTGAGCGTGTGGTGCAGGTGCACGATGTCGGGCGCTTCGGCGGCGAGCATCTCGAGGATCACCTCGGTCACGCGCGGTTGGCGCGCATCGACCGAGTAGTTCTCGTCGGGGCGACGACGCAGGCGACACACGAGCACGTGCTCCACCGCGGACACGTCCACGCGACCTTTCGGGTCACGCTCGTCGCTGCCGGCGATCACGACCACGCGATCACCGCGCGCGTGTTGCGCTTCGGCGAGCGTCTCGACGCAGGCCTCGGTCCCGCCGCGGAACTCGGGCGGGTAATGATGCACGAGGTGCACGACCTTGAAGGCGCGCTCGGTGTCGCCCGCGGCGCCCCCGCTCGTGTCGGTGCGCGGCGCGCCTGCGCGAGCGTCCTCGCCTGCGCGAGTGTCATCGCCTGCGCGAGCGCCCTCGCCTGCGCGAGCGCCCTCGCCCGCGCCGTCGCGCGCCTCCGGGCTGTCCGCGCTCACGACAGTTCCTTGAAGGCTTCGGCGCGCCAACTGCCGTCGGCGGGCGCGTCGGGCAACAGGATCGCGCGGTAGCGGTTCATGCCTTCGACGGCGCCGCGCAGGTCGGTGTGCTCGAGTTGACTCACGTAGCAGTCGACGGCGGCGAGCTTGCGCGCGTACACCGCCGTGACGTCGACCACGAGGTCGGCCACGAGCGGGCTCCAGACTTCGTAACCCAAGACGCGCGGGGTCTGCGCCGCGCGCTTCGCCGCGCGCTCGATGGCCAAGGCCACGAAGTGATGATCGCTGTGCTGCTCACCTGCGTGCGGCGCGTAGACCAAGGCCGGCCGCAACTCGTCGAGCAGCGCCACCAAGCGTTCCACGACAGCGTGCAGGTCGGCTTGCGTGACGACCATCGAGTCGGGCAAGCCCCAGAACGAGGTCGACGCCAACCCGAGCTGCTGCGCCGCCGCCTCGGCCTCGGCGCGTCGCGTGGCGATGTAGGCCTGCGGGTCCGCCGCTCCCCCCGGCGCGCCGTGCACCCCCGACGTGAGGAACACGGCGTGCACCGCGTGACCGGCCTCGGCGTGCAAGGCGAGCGTGGCGCCGCAACCCAGCGACTCGTCGTCGGGGTGCGGCGCGAGCACGAGCACCGGCGAATCACCGGGCAGGCCCTCGACGACCCGCGGAGCTGCCGGCGGCGAGAGCGGTGCGGAGTCGCTCACCGGCTCGTCAGTGCTCCACTTTCTTGATGCGCAACACGCGACCGAGCACGATCGCGAGCACGAAGATGCCGCCGCTGAACAGCGCGCCCATCTTGGCTTCACCCTGCATGATCGCCGTGGCCGGATCCGACGACGGATAGGCCTCGCCCGAGACGAACAAGGCCACCGTGAGACCCAGGCCCGCGATCAAGCCGGCCATCACGAGCGTCTTGAAGTTCATGCCCTCGGGCAGCGGGAAGCCGAGCTTCGCGCCCACGAAGGAGAAGGCCGTGATGCCCAGCGTCTTCCCGACCACCAGCGACGCCAGGATGATCCAGGTGAGCGAACCCATGTTCGCGAACTCCACGCCCGCGTTGGCGAAGGCGAACAAGAACAAGCCGTAGTCCACCGGGGTCTTGAGCGTGTGCTCGAAGCGCTCCAGCGGCGTGTCGTGCGCGTGGGTGTCGACGAGCGCGCCGGAGGCGTCGTCTTCCTCACTGATCAGACCTGAAGTCGGACGCGTGGCGGGCAAGAAGGGCACGATGAACACGAGCGCGAGCGCCGGGTGCAGGTAGGCCGTGAGCAGACCGAACCAAGCGAGGCCGCCGCCGAGCAGGATGTAGGGCACCCAGTTGCGCACGTTCGCGAGACGCAGGCCGAGCGCCACGCCCATGCCGCCGAGCGTCCACAGCAGGTTCGTGATCTCGACCGGGTGCGCCGGGTCGGGATAGGCCACGGCGATGATGCCGAGCCCGATGGCGTCGTCGGCCACAGCGAGCAACAACAGGAAGTTGACGGCCGAGTGTCGCGCTCCGAACACGAGCCGCGCCACGAGCCAAGCCAGCGCGATGTCGGTGGCGGTCGGCACGCCCCAGCCGTTCGCGACGGCGGCGTAGTCGGCCTCACCGCCGTGGAAGACCATGACCAATCCGAGGAACACTCCCACCGGACCGAGCACGCCGCCGAGCGTGCCCAGCAGCGGATTGATCGCCTTGCTCGGCGGGTTCAGCGAGCCGCCGGGCAGGATGGCGTCGGTGATCTCCTTCGCCGCGATGCCGAAGAACAACACCATGAAGATGTCGTTCACCAGGAAGTGCAGGCTCAGCTCGTGACCCATGAACTTGAGCTCGCCGAACAGATTGGCGTGCACCAAATGGTGGTAGTCATCGTGGTAGAGATTCGCGGCGGCGAGCGCGGCGAACACACCGAAGATGAGTGGCAGCGAGTAGTCCTGGATGGCGGCCAGGATGCCCGTCTTCTTTGAGGTCACTTCGGTCTCCGGCCTCGTCGGGGCGACCTGCTCGGGTGCCCGGCGACGGCAGTGGTCAGTAGATGTCCGAATCGCCCATCGTAAGGATCCAGTGCGCCTTGGCCCACTCGAACTCGAAGTGCTCGCTGAAGTCCATGATGCAGAGATTGAAGGGCGACGGCTCTTCGCCGAAGCCCAGCTCCAGCAAGCTCGCGCGGTGCGGCATGCCCGGCGTGGCCCAGGTCTCGAGGTGACGGCCGCCGGCTTGCAGCGCGAGCCCACCCACCGCCGCGATCAGGCCTGCGAGCAGAGCGGGGTCGCTGCCCGCGCCGATCCAGTCGACCAGCGGGACGATCGGTTGGCCCATCCAGCCCAGGCGGAAGACCATGGCGGCTGCGGGGCGGCCGTGCCGGCGGGCGAGCAGGCAGCGGTAGTCGACGCCGGGCCAGTCGCGGTAGCGCCAGGCGAGGTGGGCGGCGTCTTTCCAGGCGGCCAGCGGGGTCTCGGGGAGGTGTTCGAGGTAGAGCGCCTCGAGCAGGGCGAGGTCGTCGTCGCTGCCGCCGAGCTCCACCACTTCGACGCCTTCGGCGCGCGCGGCCAGGTCGTCGATCCAGGCTTCGTCGGCGAGCTTCACTTGGCGCATGAGCGGACAGTGCACCGGCTTGTAGCCGATGATGCGCGTGCCCACGGGGAAGGCCTTCTCGTTCGGCAGCCCGAACATGTACTCGTTGGTGTACTCGGGGTGCGTGTTGCCGAAGACCTCCACGTAGCGCTTGGCGATCGTGACGAACACGCTGTTGCGACGCAGCGAACCGCGCCACTCGGGAGCCACGCAGGTGTCGACGGCTTGCGCGCAGCGCAGGCGCTGTCCCTTCACGTTGCAGTGCGTGGGGATGGCCGAGTAGTTGGCGATGATCGCGCCGGTTTCATCCGTGGCGACCAGGATCTCGTGGCCGGCGGGATTGGCCTCGTAGATGTGCTTCCACACGTCCATCGTGCGTGGCACGTAGGCCGGGTTGCCCTCGGCGAACACGCGGTTGAAGAGCTCGAGGATGCCGACCTCGTCGCCGGGTTCGTAGAGCCGCACGTCGAAGCTGCTCATGCCGTCCAGATCTCCTTCACGATCTGCCACACGCGATCGCTCGCCTCCTTCGGCGCGCCGCTGCGACGCAGCTTGCGGGCCTCCTCCCATCCGCGCAAGCTCGACATCAGGCGACACAACAGGGTGCCGCGCCAGCCGAAGGTCTTGCGGAAGTACGCCAGACGGTTGCGGTGCCACTCGCGCCCCATCTCGTGGAAGCGCGACGTGCTCTTGCCTTCGTGATGCAGGATGCGCGCCTCGGCCAGGTAGCGGATCTTCAGCCCGCGTTCGCTGATCCTGCGGCACAAGTCGACGTCGTTGAAGAACAACCAGAGGCGCTCGTCGAAGCCACCGAGTGACTCCCAGAGTTCGCGCGAGAGCAAGAAGGCCGCCGCCGGAGGTTGGTCGACGTCGCGGCTGTGCTCGTGATCGAAGTCGGCCATGAAGTAGCGCGGCAAGGTCTTGTTGTTCGGGAACCAGCGCTCGAAGTAGGTGTCGAAGAAGAACGCCACGCCGAGCGTGGGGAAGGTCTTGCAGGAGCGCTGCACGGTGCCGTCGGCGTGGTGCAGCAGCGGGGCCACACCGCCGTGCTCGGGATGCTCCGCGAGGAAGTCGCGCAACATCGGCAACACGCCGGGCGGCACTTCGGTGTCGGAGTTGAGCAGCATGAGCAGCGGCGCGGTGGCCAGCTCGGCGCCCAGGTTGTTGCCGCGCGCGTAACCGTCGTTGACGGGGTTGCGCAGCAGCTCGGCCCACGGGAACTCGGCCGCCACCATGTCGGCGCTGCCGTCTTCGCTGGCGTTGTCGACCACGATGATCTGCAGCGGCAACTCGCCACGCACGGCGTCGAGCGAAGCCAAGCAGTCACGCAACAGGTCTTGCGTGTTCCAGCTGAGCACCACGATCGACATCTCGGGCGACACGTTCGGCTCAGCCGGCGCAGGCTTGCTGGCCTGCTCAGCTGGCCCCTTCGTGGCCGCAGGCTGAGCACCGCCGCGCGCCTCGTTTGCGGAGGGCGCCTTGTCGGGCGCCCCGGAACTCACGCGTGAACCATCGTGCGTGCGGCGCGCGCCGCCGACACGGGCGCCGAGTGACCGACCTTGTGCAGCTTCACCGTGCGCAACACGCGCAGGGTCTTACGCTCTAGGAAACGCAGGTAGTAACCGCCTTCGGCCAGGCCCTTCCACACGTCGTTGGGCACTTGGAAGCGACGCGCCACGTCGAGGCGGCCGGCCGCGAACACGAAGCTCGGGTCGCCGGAGATCTCGGCCACATAAGCGCCGGTGCCGGGCACTTCGATCTCGGGCACTTCGTCGACCTCACCGAGGTCTTCCACGCGGGCGAACTGGTAACCCTTGCCGAGGCCCGAGTTGCCGAGCGACGTGAGCAAGCTCGCGAGCCAGGAACCGAGCAAGCCGTAGCGACGTCGGTAGAAGAGCTTGCGCGACACCGCGTAGCGCGACATCGCCGCGCCCACGACCGGGCCGGCGCTGCGATTGAAGAAGTGCACCGCCGAGACGTTCGGCAAGACCATCGTGCTGAAACCCTTGCGATGCAGGCGCAAGCACAGGTCGGCGTCTTCGTAGTAGAGCGGGTAGGCCGTGTCGAAGGGGCCGAGTTCGCGCGCCAAGGGCGCGGGCATCATGAAGCAGTGACCGGAGAGTTGCGTGGCCGGCGTGGGCGAGGTCATCGTCCAGTGCTTGAGCGCACGACGCGTGCGCGCTGCGGCGTGACGCTTGCCCCAGAACTTGAACAAGCGCGCGAAGGTCTCGGACTTCAGCTCGCACAGGCTCGGCAAGTCGCAGGGCGGGAGCCAGAAGAAGCGCCCGGCGTCGAGGAAACTCTTGGGGCCCACTTGCCCGCACTCGGGGTTGGCTTGCAGGTACTCGACCATATTGCGCAACGCGCCGCGGAAGATCATCACGTCGGGGTTGCTGACCAACACGAAGCGGCCGCGCGCGCGTTCGGCCGCCAGGTTCACGCCCACGGCGTAGCCCGAGTTCTGTCCGGCGCGGATCACGCTGACGCCGTCGGCCTCCAACGCAGTGAGGTGCGCTTCTTCGTTCCCGCCGCTGGCGTTGTCGAGCACGATGAACTCGAGGCCTTCACCCGGTTCGCGGCCGGCCAAGCGTTGCGTGCGCAAGTGTTCGATCAGCCCGCGCGTCATCGCGCCCGAGCGGTAGTTCACGATCAGCACCGACACTTCGGGGCGCTCACCCTGCTCGGTGTCGGCAGCAGGCTCGGACGTGTTCGGAGTGGCGACGGCGGCGGTCATGAGCTGCTGTCCAGCGAATCGAGAGTGAAGGAGTGAGCCAGGCGCACGATGCCCGGGATGTTCTGCTCCTGGTTCATCAGCAAGCCCTGATCGAGCTGGCGATGATCATAGACGTGCACGCCCGTCTCATCGAGGAGGTAGGCCACGAGGTGGTACTCGCCCTCGAGCAGCTCCAGGTTGGGCAGCGCCAGGCGCGCGCGATGGCGGCCGGGCTCGGGCACGGCGGGCAGATCGGTGGACATCGAGCTGAAGGACGAGACCACGATGTTGTCGTTGCGGAACAGCCCCACGCCCACGTGCACCACGTGCCGCGGCGCGCGGATCAGAAAGTCGACCTCGAAGGTCAGGTCGACGCCGGGCTGCAGCGCACCTTTCACCAAGCTGCCGTCGGCAGTCTCGAGCAGTCGCACCTCGAGGATCGCGGGCAGGCCCTCGCCCTCGATCTGCGTGTGCTGCGACATGGCGGCGTTGGGATCCGAGATCAGCGAGCGCTCGTAGTTCGCGTAGGCCACGGTGACATCTTGCGGGCGGCCCTGTTCGCGCACCTTGCCGTCGTCGATCCAGATGACTTCATCGCAGACCTGGCGCACGTCGTAGAGCGAGTGACTGCAGAACAGGATCGACTTGCCGCGCTCGCGGAAGTCGAAGATGCGATCGATGCACTTCTTCTGGAAGTACAGATCACCCACCGCGAGGATCTCGTCGATGATCAGCACTTCGGGGTCGATGGCGGTGGCCACGCTGAAGCCGAGACGCATCACCATGCCCGAGCTGTAAGTGCGCACGGGTTGGTCGATGTAGGTGCCGAGCTCGGCGAACTCGATGATGCCGTCGACCTTCTCGGCGATCTCGGCCTTCTTGAAGCCTTGCACCTGCGCGGCCAGGTAGATGTTGTCGCGACCGGTGAACTCGGCGTGGAAGCCGGTGCCGAGCTCGAGCAGGCTGGCCACGCTGCCACGGATCTCGAACTCGCCGCCCGTGGGCAGCGTGGTGCCGGCGAGGATCTTGAGCAGCGTGGACTTGCCCGCGCCGTTCTCGCCGATGATCCCGAGCGCGCGGCCCTTCTTGACCTCGAAGCTCACGCCGTCGAGCGCGCGGTGCGCCATGTGGAACTTCGCCTTCCCGAAGGTCATCGCTTCTTTGAAGCGCGCGAAGGAACCCGGGTAGATGCGGTACTCCTTCTGGAGATCGCGAACGACGATGGAGACTTCGTGATCGCTCATCAGACCTCGTCCGCGAAGCGGCCCTTGCAGCGCAAGAACCAGGCGTAGCCGAGCCACTGCACCACGAGCGCGATGATCCCGAAGCGCAGCACCTTGCCCGGCTCCACCGGCACCTTGCCGTGCGAGAAGATCGCGCGGTACATGTCGAGCAGGCCAGCCATGGGGTTGAAGGACATGGCGTAGGTGATCGTGGAGAGCGCTTCGTGCTTCTGCGCGGCTTCGTCACGCGCAGCCACCGCCTCTTCGACGTGCGCGTCGGGATCACCCTGAGCCGCCAGGTATTCCTGGTGGTTCACGTTCTCGATCAGCGCCGCGTGATGATCGGCCGCCAGGTTCTCCATGTGCCCCGGGTCGTAGAACACCGGCGTGGTGAACATCCAGAAGGTGACGAGCACCGGCACGGCCTGACTGATGTCGCGCACGAAGATGTTCGACGCCGACAAGAACATCGCCACGCCGTTCACGAACAGGAACTGCAGGAACAGGATCAGCGGGAACCAGACCAGCGCCGCGGGCAGGCTGCCCACCACCGCGAGCTGCATGATCAGCAGGATCGCCATGCCGAGCAGGAAGTACACGTGGAAGACCACGGTCGTGTACGTGGGCAGCAGCTCGCTCGGAAACGCGATCTTCTTGATCAGGTTGGCGTTCTCGAGCACCACGCCGCTGCCGCGCGTGAGGCCCTCGGCCAGCACCGTCCAGGGCAGGATCCCGGTGACGAGATAGAAGGTGGAGCGCCAGCCTTCGTTGCCTTCGCCGTGCGGGGCGAGCGTGTCGCTGAACCCGATCTTCAGGATCTTGGCGAAGACCAAGTAGTAGATCGCGAAGAGCATCACCGGCTGGATGATCGGCCACAGCCGACCGAGCATCGAGCCTTCGATGCGCGCCTTCAGCTCACGGTGCACGAAGGCCACGAGCAACTCGTGGTGCCGGAACATCACGGCCGGGAAGGCCAGGGCTTGCCGCAGGGGCTTCACGTGGGAGAGATCGCCGAAGGGGCCCTAGGAACTCGGAAAACGAACGGCGCAGTCTATCTCAGTGAGCGCTCGCGATCACGGCGGACCACGGTGAGCTTTGTCGCGACCTCTGTCGCACCCGGGGGAGCGCGGTCAGAGCTGGGGGTCGTGGGCTCGAGCTGCGGCGCCGAGCAGGCCGGCGAGGTCGCCGGTTTGGGCGGCCTGCACCGGCAGGTCGCGGCGGCCGTCGCCAAGAGGATGGCGCGCGATGGCCTGACGAGCCGCGTCGATCAGCTCGGGGAATCCGGCCGCCACGCCCCCACCGACCACGATTCGGGCCGGGTCGAAGAGCGTGACGATCAGCTCCGTGATGGCGCCCATGGCCTGCAGCGCCTCCTGCACGGCCTCTTGCGCCTCGGGAGCCCCCCTGCGCCAGGCCGCCAGCAGATCGTGGGCGGTGTCGCCGAGACCCAGCTCCGCGGCGCGCTGACCGAGCGCGCGCCCGCCGAGGTAGCTCTCGAAGCAGCCGTCCACGCCCGCCGTACCAGGGCGCCCGCTCCAGCGATGCACCACGTGGCCGCCCTCGCCCGCCATGCCGCGTTGCCCCTCCACCAGCCGGCCGCCGCACACGAAGCCCGTGCCCACGCCGGTGCCCACGAAGATCGCAGCCAGCTCGGATTCGCCGAGCGCTTGCGCCTCGCCGAGCGCCGCGGCGTTCACGTCGTTGATCAGCACGACGCCGCGCCCGCTGGCCGCCGAGAGTTCCTGCACGAGCGGCAAGTCGCTGATCCCGAGCGAGGGACTGTGACGCACGCAGCCAGCGTGGCGATCGAGTACGCCGGCCATCGCCACCCCCACCGCGCTGCACGTGCTGGTCGGGTCAAGTTCGGAACACAGCGAGGCCAAGGTCGCGATGAGCGCCGCGCCATCGTCCTGCGGTGTGCCGCGACGCGCACGCTCGAAGACCTCGCCCGCCCTCCCCACGCGCGCGCCGCGCACGTGGGTGCCGCCCACGTCGAAGGCGAGCACGGCGCTGTCGCTCACCGCTGCACCGGCCAGGCGGCGCTCTCGGTGAGTTCGTCGCGATACCAGTTCTCGAAACTCTCGGCCAAGGACTCGGCTTCCGTGCGCAACACGAGGTCGTCGTCCCCCTCGAGCAGGTTCTGACGCGCGAGCGGATCCACCGAGAGGTCGAAGAGCCCGCGCAGGTCGAGCACGGGGTCGGAGAGGTACAGCATGTCGCCGCGCCGACTGGCTTCGAGACGGCGCGTGGTCACGCCCGTGTGCGGCATCAACACCGCGTGCAGTCGGCGGTCGCTGCCGTCGGGGCCGTAGGGCGGCGGCTCGCGGCCGGGCAGCGCATCGGCCGAAGCCAAACCGCTGCGTTGTCCGATCAACACACTCAGGTCGGCGAGCGTGATGGCTTCGTGCACCGGTCGGCTGAGCGCAGGCAAACCCGGCGCGACGAGCAAGGCCGGCGTGGTCACGACCTCGTCGAAGAGCGATTGCCCCGCGCCGCGACCGCCGTGCTCGAAGAACTCCTGACCGTGCGTGCCGACCACCACGAAGAGCGTGCTCGACCACTGATCGAGCTCCTGGATGCCGCGCACGAGGTCACCGATGGCGCGGTCGACGCGCGCCAACTCGGCGTCGTAGTACGGGCCGAGTTCCATCGCCATCGACTCGGCCACTCCCGGGCGCGGATCCATCGGTCGCAGGAAGTCCACGAGCTCGGGGTCAGGCGTCGTGCGCACGGCCGCTTGGTCTTGCGGCTCCGACTGGTGCGGCGGCAGCAAGTCGCCGAAGTGCATCACGAGGAAGGAGTCGAAGGGCGCCACCTCGTACAACCAGTCGACGGCGTATTCCACCAACACCGGCGCCGGCACGGCGCGACGCAAGCTGTGATCGAAGCCGCGGTGCAAGCCGGTACTCGGACCGATCACGCTGGTGGAACCGAAGGCCGCGGTGCTCACGCCGGCCCAGCTGGCCCAGTGCGCCAAGGTGGGAAGCCGCGGCGACAACTTACGCCCCGACGCCATGCCCACACCGTGCACGAGCGGCGAACGCCCCGTGAGCAAGGTGGCCACGTTCGGCGTGCTCCACGACGACGGCAACATGACTTTCGACCAGAGCGTGCCGAGCTGCGCCAGCTCGTCGAGGTTGGGCGTGTGACCGTGTTCGTAGCCGAGCGCGCCGAGGCGGTCGCTGCGCAAGCCGTCGATGAGCACGAGCACGACACGTTTCGATTCGGCGGGGTCCGGCGCGCGGCGCGGCGCGACCTGCGGCTCCGTGATCATCACTTCGCGCAGACCCACGAACATGTTCTCGCCGCCCTCGAGCACGAACTCGAGTTCGAGCGGACGACCCTCGAAGTTCGTGAGCGACGCGCGGATCAAGGTCTCGTAGGCGGGGTCACCCTCGGGGCCCGGCTGCGCGACTTCGCGCAAGGACGTGTTGCTGATCAGCTCGTCGCCGACGCGGATGAGCAGTCGGGCCGGCGCGAGCACGTTTGCCGGCGCTTGCGGGTGCACGCGCACCACAACCTCCAACTGTGCGTCGACGCCGATCTCTTCGAGCACGAAGTCCGCCGACTGTCCCGACACCAGCTCGAGGCACGCGGGGCCCGGCAGACCGACGCGCGCGCTGGTCACGCTGCTCGGCGCCGCCACGCGATCGAGCGCGCGCTGTGCGAGCAAGTCGGCGGCGAGATGACGCACGGCCAGCGGGCGCTCCTCGGGACGTCGCCCGCGACCTTCCGACTCGAGCACCACGTCGGCGATGAGCAAGCCGCCCATGGTCGGGCGCGCGGCGGTGCCCAACGCGGCCAACTCCACTTCGATCTGTTCGCCCGCGTCGACGGGGAGCGGCACGCGTTCCTGCTTCCAGCGCTCGTCGCTCCCGGGCAGCACGGCCAGTTCCTGGGTGCGGCCGTCACCGCGCACGATGCGCACGGCGAGCTGCGGGCGCCCCGCGAGATAGGCCTGGTTCAAGCGCAACACGGCGTTGTCGCCGGGGACACGCACGGAGAAGCGCAGCTCGTCGCCGGAGTGCAGGTTCCAGGTCATGCGCTCCTCGCCGGCCAAGGGCACCGGTTCGAAGCGGCCCACGTAGTTGGCGGGCGTGAGGCGCAGACGACGGTCGGCGCGCGGCAAGCTGTCGTCGCTGAAGGCCCAGTAGCCGAGCAGGACGAGCAGGGCCAGACACACCAAGCCGAGACGCAAGCCGGCCACCGCAGCGGCGCGCTCCGAGCGCGTCACGGGGAGGCCGCTCCGTCGTGCGCGTCGAAGCGCACGCGGTACTCGGCGAGCAGCGCGCCCATGCGCGCGATCAAGTACTCGGCCTCGTCGTAGTCGTCACGCCAGTCTTCCCAATCGTTGCTCTCGCGGATGTGACGCGCGAGTGTGCCGCCTTTGCGGATCACTTGCTCGCTCACACGCACGCGCACCTCGTGCACGCCGTCTTCGAGCGGACGCAGCTCGGCGATGGCGCGCCGACGTGACGGCCCGCGCACCTCGCGCACCGACGGTCCGTACTGCCAGTCGGTTTCGATGCGGCCACTGCTGAGGTCCTGCTTCATCACGCGGTAGCCGGAGCCGTCGAGCGCGTCGACCACTTGCTGGTAGAGGTTGCTGTACGACAGGCGCTCGAGGTTCATCACGGCCCAGCGTTCGGGGCTCGACGTGCAAGCGCCCAGGGTCAGCGCGAGTGCGAGCAGCGCGCACGGCCAGCGCAACGCAGCAAGAGGAAGTCGACGCGGGTTCGTGGACGGCATGGGCGGGCAGTCGGCTCGAGGGACGGAGGGCGCGGACGACGCCACGTGCGCGCCGAGTCTAACGGCGCGCTCCGGCCGATTCACGAAGGCTGACTGCGCTCCGCGAATCGCAGTCGGATCGGCACCTCGCCGAAGGGCAGCTCTTGCTGGAGACGGCGCTCCAGAAAGCGTCGCCACGCGTCTTCGAAGAGCGAGGGATCGTTCACGAAGAGCAAGACAGTGGGCGGATGCGTGGCCACTTGGCTGCCGTAGTAGATCTTACCGATGCGGCCCTGCACCGGGCGCGGGCGACGCGTCTCGTAGGCCTTGCGCAGTGCTCGGTTGAGTTCGCCGGTGCCCACGCGCTGACCGGCCTGGTCGTGCAGCTCCGCGGCGAGCTGCAAGGTGGGCACGAGGTTCAGGTTCTCGGGCGCGGAGATGAACGCGATCGGCGCGTTGGGCAGCGCCTTGATCGTGTTGCGCAGGTACTCCTCGTAGGCCGCGGGTTCGGCGTGGCCGCGCGCCAGGTCCCACTTGGTGACGACCATGATCGCGGGCCGCGAGGTCTCACCGATCATGCCGCCGATCTGTTTGTCGATGCGCCCCACTTCGCGCGTGGCGTCGAGCAGCAGCAGCACCACGTCGGCGCGACGGATGGCGCGCTCGCTGCGCGCTTGCCCGAAGAACTCCACGGAGTCGGAGATCGTGGCGCGCTTGCGCATGCCGGCGGTGTCGATGGCGACGTAGCGTCGACCCTTCACGCTGAAGGGCACGTCGACGGCGTCGCGCGTGGTGCCCGGCACGTTCGACACGATCACGCGTTGGTCGCCCACGAGCGCGTTCACCAGCGTGGACTTGCCCACGTTCATGCGTCCCACGATGGCGAGGCGCACCACGTCGGAGGGGGCCATCGGGATCACGGCCGACTCGCCCACGCGCTCGAGCACGTCGTCGAGCAGACCTTCCACGCCCACGTTCTCCTTGGCGGAGAGGCACACCGGATCGCCGAGGCCCAACGCGTGCGCTTGCGCCACGCCTTGGTCGTCGGCGCGACCTTCCACTTTGTTCGCGACCAGGATCAGCGGGATGCCGAGCTTGCGCAGGCGGCGCGCGATGTCTTGGTCGAGTGCGTTCAGGCCGTCTTTGGCGTCGACCACGAAGAGCACGAGCTGCGCGAGGTCGAGCGCCATCGCGATCTGCTCGTCGATCTCTTGCTTGAGCAGCGCGTCGTCGACCATGCCGATGCCGCCGGTGTCGATCAGCTCGACCGAGCGGTTGTCCACGTCGAGCACGAAGGAGATGCGGTCGCGGGTCACGCCGGCCATCGGGTCTTCGATGGCGATGCGGCTGCCGACCAAGGAGTTGAAGAGCGTGGACTTGCCGACGTTCGGTCGACCCACGATGACCACGCGCGGGATCCCGGCGATGGAGGAGGCGGGCGCGTTCATCGGACCTTGAGCACCTTGTGCACTTGGGGGACCACGCGCAGGTCGAGGCCTGCGGCGAGGAGCGGTTCGGCGAGCCGGTCGAGATGCGCGGCGGGCAGCGCAGGGCTGCCTCCGAGCGGCGACACGGGTTGCAAGAAGATCGGGGCCGACGGGAGCCGCGCGCGCAGCAAATCGGCGGCGGCCTGCAACTCGCTCACGGGCGTGTCCCCGTCGACGACCAGCTTGACGAAGATCTCGGGGCCGGCGGGCAGACCGTTCGCGAAGGCCTCAGCGTGACGCTGCAAGGCGTCGGCCAGGCCGCTGGCGGTGGGCAACTTGATGTCGAGCGCGATCCAGCGCAACCAAGGCGCGAGTGCGTGCAGCGCGGGGCCGTTCAGGCCGGCAGTCTCGAGCATGAGTTCGCGCGGCGTGAGCGCGGGGCACAACGCGCGCAAGAGCTCGAGTTGCTCGGTGGGTTCGCCGCCCGTGAGCGTGACCGACGCGAGCCCGCCCGGCGCGTCGAGCGGATCGGCAGCGTTCACCAGGTCGACGACCTGCGCCACGCTCAGCGGGTTGCTCAGGTGTTCGCCCGCGCGGTTCGGCACGGCCACGCGCGCCGGCGTGTCGAAGGCCCACTCCGTGTCACAGAAGCGGCAACCGACCTCGCAGCCGGCGAGCCGCACGAACACTTGTCGCTTGCCGAGCAACAGACCTTCGCCCTGCCACGAGCGGAAGACCTCGGCGACGCGCGCCTGCGGGGAAGCCGCCGTGACGGACACGCGCTCAGCCCTCGCGGAACGACTCCGCCAACTCACGCAGCGCGACGATGCCGCGTTCGAGCACGGCGTCCTCAGCGGCGAAGGAGAGGCGGAAGTGCGTGTCGCGCGCCGAGAACGCCTTGCCCGGCACGATGAGCAGGTTGCGTTCCAGCGCGCGCTCGCTGAACGCGGCGCCACCGACACCGGCAGGCAGCGCGGGGAACATGTAGAAGGAGCCGCCCGGGCACGCGATCTCGTAGTGCTCGCTGAGCCCCGCCATCAGCATCTCGCGCTTGCGGCGGTAGCTCTCGATCTCGTGGTCCATGCTCGTCTGCAGCGCGACCAGGCAAGCCTTCTGCGCGATCGACGGCGCGCACACGAACGAGAACTGCTGCATCTTGCGCATGGCGTCGATGAGCGCGACCGGACCGGCGGCCCAGCCCATGCGCCAACCGGGCATGCCGTAGGTCTTGGAGAAGCCGCCGAGCAACAACAAGCGCTCGGGCTCGATGTACTTCGCGGCCGATTCGAAGGGCCCGTCGTAGACGAAGTCGTCGTAGATCTCGTCGCTCATCACGATCAGGTCGTGGCGCTCGGCCACGGCACCGACCGCACGCAACTCGGGAGCGGTGAGCGTGCGCCCCGTGGGGTTGCTCGGCGAGTTGATCAGGATCAGACGCGTCTTCGGATGCAGCTGCGCCTCGAGCAACTCTTCGGTGAGCGGGGTGCCCGGGTAGCAGTCGTAGGTGTCGACCTCGGCGGAAACCATGCCGGCGAGCACCGGGTACATCGTGAAGTACGGGTCGGGCAGCAGCACGCGGTCGCCCGGGTCGAGCAGGCCCATGAAGCCGAGCATCAGGCCGCCGCTCACGCCCGAGGTGATCAGGCTCTCGCGCCCTTGGTAGCCGTAGCGCTCGTGCAGGCGCGCGAGCACCGCGTCGTTCAGCTCGGGCAGACCTTGGGTGACGGTGTAGCGGTTGAAGCCCTCACGGATGGCCTCGATGGCCGCTTCTTTGACGGCGTCGGGCACATCGAAGTGCGCCTGCCCGATGGACAGGTTGATGGGGTCCTCCATGGAGGACACCAACTCGAAGATCCGGCGGATGCCGCTTGCTTCGATGCGGTCAGCACGATGCGAGAGCATCGGAAGGAAGGGAGTCGGCGCGCGGGGCGCTTACTCCGCAGCTTTCTCGTCTGCGCTGTCCTTGCCCTTCTTCGCCTTCTTGACGCCGAAGCTGGTGCGCACCTTGCGCAGGCCGTAGATGCTTTCGCCCTCGCTCCACTCGCCCTTCTTCTGAAGAGCTTCGAGGCGCTCAATGCGGGTCCAGACGTTGCGCTCACGCAACAGACTTCCCGAGACTTTGAGGCTGCGGTGGATGCTCATAACCGACTCCGTTTTGCACATGACGCTGAGCCCGACGAGTCTCCACAACCGGCCTGGGCGGGTCAAGAGCGGTCAGCCCACGCGATCGCGATCCCGAGGACGATCCCGAGGACCCCGATCCGGCCCGCGCGCGCTCAGCCTTCGCTGGCGACCAGCGGGTGCGGGATGACCTGCGCGCCCGTGAAGGGGGCCGCCGGTGCGGCGGGCCAGTCGTTCAGCGCCTGCAGGGCGTCGCGCACCGAGCCCAGGGTAGACGCGGCGGCGCGCCCCACCACGAGCTGGTAGTGCTTCACGGCGCCGTCGTCGCCGAGGATCTGCGCCACCTCGATGCTCTCGAAGCCGCGCGCGGCGAGCTCGTCGTGCGCGTTCCACGCGGTCGTGAGACCGTGTTGCGTGGGCGGGTAGGTGGCGGCCAGCACGGTGGACACCGTGAGGTCTTCCGCGACCGCGCCGCCGAGCAGCTCGTCGGCCTCGCTGGCCTTGAGCGTGGGGAAGCCCGAGGCGTCGCCGCCGTCGTTCACGAAGGTGCTGCGGATCACGAACACGAGCAGGAAGATCACCACGATCACACCGGCGCCGTAGCCCAGCTTGCGCGTGATGCTGTCCGCCGCCGAGGCCGCCGGTGAGAACAGGGCCTTGGGCGCGGCGGCCTTCGACTTGGCCTGGCTCGTGGGGCGTGTGTTCTTGGCCTTGACGCGGGCGGGCGGGCGCTTGGCGCTGGTCGACCCGAGCTTGGGTTTCGACGCGCTCGACTTGGACTTCAGCTTGGCGCCGAGCAGCCCGGCACCGCGCGAGGCCTTGGCCTCATCGCTGCTGCTGCGAGCGTTGGAGCCGAGCACTTTGCCCGAGACCGTCCGGCGACGTCGACTCGCGTGGTCGAAGCCGTCGTCGGTGGATCTGAAGATGTCCAGCGGATGTCGAGATCCCACGTCCGCCACCCTCCAACGGGAAGTCCTGATCGCCACGACCCAACCTAGGACAACGGATGGGCCGGTTCCAGCGCGAGATCAGCGCCTTCTCAGGCGATTTGCGGCGGAGCCCACGCGCCGGGCGAACGCGCGGGAGCGCCACGCCAACGAGCGGCCGACGGGCTCAGTGGCCGAGCGCCACGCGCACACTCTCGCGGAACTGCTCTTCGTCGCGCTCGAAGGAGCGACGCGTGGCGGCGGCGTAGGCGTCTGCGATCGGCGCCCGACGCAACTCGCGCACCCAACGCAACGGCGCTCCGCTGCCCTGATGCTCGACCAAGTAGTCCACGAAGGCGTAGCTCAAGAGGTAGCTGAGCATCACCTGCCCACGGTCCGCAACACTCACGAAGGACGTGGGCAGCTCCTCGATGCGCGGCAGCTCGTCGGTCGACATCCCCACCGCCCGTAGGTGATCTACGAGCCGCTCGAGGCCCTGACCACGCCCGAACTCGACCCACTGCGCCAGCCCCTCGTTGAGGAAGGTCGGGCAGCGCGGGTTGCGCTCGGACACCAGCAGGTGCGCGAACTCGTGACGGAAGGCAGCTTCGACCTGCCCCGCGTCGGACTGGGTGTCGCCGATCGGCAGCCGGATCTTGCGGTCGAAGAGCCCCCCCACCCAATCGTGGGTGCCGGTGACGGCGCGAAAGGCGTCGGGCGGGTAGAGCACGACCAGGGCGCGGCTCGCGGGCCAGGCGTCGAGCGCTTGGCAGACCTCGACGCGAGCGCGGTCCAAACCGGTGAGCAGGTCGAGGAAGTCGGTGCCCTGCGGATGACGGATCAAAAAGGTGTCGCTGGCGTGCGACGCGTAGTCGCGCTCCACGTTCGCCTGACGCGCAGCCCGCGCGTGCGCTTCTTGCGCGGCGGCGCGGATGTCGCCCTCGCCGAGCTTCACGGCGCGCTCGTAGGCCTCCACCGAGCCGTCGAGTTCATCGAGCAGGTTCAGCACGTCGCCACGTAAGAGGTGCAACTGCGCGTGCTCGGGATGCAACTCGAGGGCCTCGTCGACCGCCGACAGCGCTTCGGCGAGGCGGTACTGCTGCAGCGCCAGGTTCGTGAGATGCAGCGCGTATCCCGGCTCGCTCGGATAGGTCTCGGTGGCCAAGCGGAAGTCGCTCAACGCACCGGTGTCGTCGAAGGCAGCTTGACGGTTCTGCCCGCGCTGGAAGTAAGCCCAGGCCAAGTTGCCTTTGAGCACTTCATCGTGGGGCATCTGCCGACGAGCCGACTCGAGCAGCAGCACCGCCTCAGCGGGACGCCCTTCGGCGAGCGCCTTGCTGGCCTTCTCGTTGAGCGCGATGGCGTCGTCGGGCAAAGCGCCCGCGACGTTCAGCGCGAGCACGAGCGGCGCGCTCAGCAGCAACGTGCTCCAGCGCATCATGCTTGGCCCCCGTTCGGGCCGGCCGCGGGGCCGAGCCCGCCTCGCTGTGCCGCATCGACCCCCTCGCGCACCGTGTGCACGAAGGACCCGTAGCTGTACGCGATGTCGTGACGCTGATGCAGCGCGAGGATCTCGGCGTGAGCTCGTTCGTAGACGCGCGGCATCGTGTCGGCCCAGTCGGGATCGCAGAAGTAGAGCCGGCAGCCGAGTGGCCGCCCGTCGCGCAACTGACACAGTCCATCGACATGCCAAGGGCAGAGACCTGAATCCGCCTCGGGCACCACGAGGCCTGCGCGCTCCTGCGCATAGCGTGTTTCCAAGCCTGTCGCGTAGAGCCGGTGCTCGTTGCGCGGGAAATCGCAGCAACGCCCCGACATCTCGCAACGTGGCGCGTGACCGGCGACCTCCGCGTCGACGCGGGCATACAGATCGGCGAGTTCCTGCGTGACGTCGGCGCTGAGCGCATCGCCCGTTGCGTGCTGGGACGTGTCGTCGCCGGGCGCGCTCATCGCCGCCCCCGACGACGCTTCATGCGCGCCAAGCGGCGCTTGCGTGCGGCGGCGTCGTTGTCGGCAGAGTCATCTTGGTAGTCGAGACTCTTCTTGCCCTCGATCTGCGCCTCGATGTCGGCCATGAGATCGTGCGGGCTCTGGTACCGGAGCTCGCGCTCCTTGGCCATCATCTTCTCGATGAAGTAGTGCATGTGCTGCGAGATGCGACCGCCTTTGGTGGCCGCCGCCGAGAGGCCTTGCAGCACGGCGGCTTGCACGAGCTCTTCGTCGTCGCCTTGGAACGGCAGCTCGCCGAGCACGAGTTGGTAGAGGGTGGCGCCCAACGCGTAGATGTCGCTGCGCACGTCGAGATCCGACTGGCCGCGCGCCTGTTCCGGTGAGAGGTAGGCGGCCGTGCCGGTGGTGGTGCTCGCGTCGCCACTGCCTTCGCCTTCGAGCGCGAAGCCCAGGTCGATCACCTTCACCTCGTTGTCGGGCCGGACCATGATGTTGCCCGGCTTGATGTCGCGGTGCACCACGCCGTGTGTGCGCAGGTAGTCGAGCGCGCGTGCCACTTGCAGCACGACATAGAGGGCACCGTCTTCGTCGAAGGCGCCGCCTTCGGAGATGGCCTCCTGCAAGGTGCGACCTTCCACGAGCTCCATGAAAGAGAGGTAGCGACCGGCGAGTCGGCCGGCTTTCAGTCCCTTCACCACATTGGGGTGCGCGAGTTCGGCGAGCAGCTTGGCCTCGGCGAGGAAGGCGCGCACTTGGGCGGGGTCTTCGGCGATGGCTTCGTGCAGGATCTTCACCGCCACGTCGCGCCCGTCGGGACGCCGCACCGCGAACACGTTGGCCGTGCCGCCCTCACCCAACTTGCGCAAGTACGTGTGACCTTTGAGTTCGGGAACCGACTCGCCATCCGTGGCGGCGAGCCGTTCCAATCGATCTCGGTCGATCCATCCGGCCTCGATCGCGAGGCTCGCCAAGGACACCGGCGCGCCTGCGGCCTGCGCCGCGCGAGCCTGCGTGAACAGAGTTTCCACCTGCTCACGCTGCAAATGTCCCTTGATCGCCAGCCGGCCGAAGAGGCGTGCTTCTGATGCGGGGTCGAGGTTCATGCGCGACGCATCGTAGCGGTCCGATGGGTGCTCCGCCACGAGTGCCGCGACGGAACCTCAAGGCAACACGCAACACCGGCCGATGTTGCTGGCACACCACGCTGAGCAGCCCACACCTCGGAGGAAAGCCGGTGCCCCGATCCGATGACAGTGTCGTCCTGAAGTACTGCGAACTCCTCGATGAGTTCATCCGCATCCGGACGACGCCGGAAGAGGACGCACTCCAGCTCAAAGGCAACGACACGATCACGAATCGTGCCGCTTACCACGACCTGGTCGTGCATCACTGCGTGGTCGACTACGAGAGCACCGTGCTTCCGCTCTTCGAGCGTCACAACAAGATCTACCAGACCGAAGCGCTGGTCGAGTTGCTCTACCAGATCTGCATCGAGGTCAACCCGCACCTCGAGATCCACTCGGTGACCCTGCCTGCCGAAGCGGGCAGCGAAGACGGCGCCACCGAGCTCGGCGACGCCAACGAAGCCGACTTCCTGGAAGGCGCCGAGTTGGAAGCCTTCCAAGCGAGCGTGCGCGACCTCGACGCCTGCCTCACGGCGCGCGTGGTCGGTCAGGCCCCCGCTGTGTCGGCCATCTCCCGCGCGGTGAAGAAGGCCGCCGTGGGTCTCAAGGATCCGCGCAAGCCGATCGGCACCTTCTTGCTCGTGGGCCCGACGGGCACCGGCAAGACCGAGATGGCCAAGGCGCTCACGCGTCAACTGCACGGCAACCTCTCCGCACTCGTGCGCATCGACTGCAGCGAGTACGCGCTCCCGCACGAGTACGCCAAGTTGATCGGCGCGCCTCCCGGTTACATCGGGCACAACGACGGCGGCCAGCTCACCGAGGCCGTGAAGAAGCAGCGCACCTGCGTGGTGCTCTTCGACGAAATCGAGAAGGCGCACGAGAAGGTGCACAACCTCTTGCTGCAGCTGATGGACGAAGGCCACCTCACCGACAGCAAGGGTGAGTCGGTGTCCTTCCAGCGCTGCGTCGTGTTGCTCACCAGCAACATCGGTGTGCGCGACGTGCACGCCCTCGCCGACCGCGTGGGCTTCGGCGCCAAGGGCCTCGACAACGTCACCGACGACTCGATGGCCTTCACGGTGAGCGAAGCCGTGAAGAAGGCCTTCAAGCCCGAGTTCATCAACCGCCTCGACGACGTGATCCAGTTCCGTCCACTCAGCATGGACGACTGCCAAGCCATCGCCGGCCTGCAGCTCAAGGAGATGGCCGGTTACCTCGAGCGCACCGGCGTGAAGCTGCGCTTCTCGACCAGCCTCGAGCGGCGACTCGCCGAGCTGGGTTGGTCGCCGGAGTACGGCGCGCGCGAGTTGCGTCGCCACATCCGCGACGAGGTCGAGGATCAACTCACCGAACGACTGATGAACGGCGACTTCAACGCCGGCGACACCGTGAACATCTCGGTGCGCGGCAAGAGCAAGGTCGTGATGAGCGTGCGCAAGCCGCGCGAGAAGGTCGAACGCCTCGGCTGAGTCAGGGCGACGCGTCCCCGCGTGACGCCGCCTCGTCGCCGTTGTCTTCGCCGGCCCCCGAGTCTGGTCGTGCACGCCGTCGTGCGCGTTCGAGCGCCAGGGTCTGCATGTCGTGGACTTCGTCGTGCTCATCCACGATCTGCTTGCCGAGCAGGCGTTCGAGGACGTCTTCCAAGGTGACCACGCCTTCGAAGCCGCCGTACTCGTCGACCACGGCGAGCAGGTGCGTGCGCTCCTCGATGAACTGACGCAACAACTCGTGACCGCGCTTGCTCCCCGGCACCACAGGCAGCGGGCGCGCGAGGTCCACCAGGCGCAGCTCGGCATCGGTCGAGCGCAGCGCCGCCTCGAACACATCGCGCCGCAAGACCAGCCCGAGGAGCTTGTCGGGGTCGCCGTGTTCCACCAGCGGCACGCGCGAGTGCACCCAAGCTGCGCCCATCGCGACGGCTTCGGACACGGTCGTCTCGGCGTCGAAGACCTCGACCACGGTGCGCGGCGTGCGCAACTCGGCGGCGCTGAGCTGATCGAGCGCCAACGCGTTCGTCACCCAGCGATGTTCTTCGCGACGCACCGCCCCGCCTTGAGCCGCGAGCTTCGAGAGCACCACGATCTCGTCTTCGCTCGGGCCTCCGGCGTCGCCACCTGAGAGCCAGCGCATGGCGTGACGCGCGAGCCACACCACGGGCCAGGTGCTCCAGATCATCAGTTGCAGCGGCCACACGATCTTCGGCGCCAGCGTGGTGGCGTAGCGCACGCCGAGGCTCTTCGGCACGATCTCGGTGACCAGCAACACGGCCACGGTGAAGAGCGCGGCGAAGACACCCAGCGCCTCGGAACCATAGAGTTCGGAGACGAGCGCGCCGCACCACGCCGCGCCAACGGTGTGCGCCACCGTGTTCACCGTGAGGATCGCGGCGATGGGCGACTCCACGTCGGCACGCAGGTGCGCCAGTCGTTCGGCACCGGGGCGCCCGCTGGCGCGCAAGACGCCCAGTTGCGAGGGCGTGATCGAGTACAGCGCCGCCTCGAAGAGCGAACACAGGAAGCTCGCCACCAAGGTGGCCCCAGCGACGACGAGGAGCAGTGTCACGAGAGTCGGCGAGCACGAGGCGCTGGGGGTGAGACGAGGCGCAGAATAACCCACGCGAGGGCGCGACAAGCACGCGGTGGTAGGCTCCGCCCCCATGACCTCCTTCGAAGCGCAGCGCATCGCCGGCCTCGCCCAGAGCGACATCCGCTTGATGTCGCGCCGCTGCATGGAACTCGGCGGCGTGAACCTCGGCCAGGGCATCTGCGACCAACCCACGCCCGACCCGGTGAAGGCCGCCGCCATCGCCGCGATCACCGGCGACGAATCGATCTACAGCAAGTACGAAGGCATCGACGAGCTGCGTCGCCGCATCGCGCACAAGATGTCCGACTACAACGGCGTGAGCTGCGACCCCGACAGCGAGGTGCTCGTGACGGCTGGCAGCACCGGCGGCTTCGTGGCCGCGGCGCTCTCGTTCATCGAGCCCGGCGACGAAGTGATCCTGTTCTCACCGTTCTACGGCTACCACATGAACGTGCTGCGGCTCGCGCAGCCCACGCTGAAGAGCGTCACCCTGCGCGGCGCCGACTTCAGCTTCGACCCCGACGAGCTGCGCGCCGCCTTCAGCGACAAGACCAAGGCCATCCTCGTGAACACGCCGAGCAACCCTTGCGGCAAGGTGTTCACGCGCGACGAGCTCTCGCTCATCGCCGAGCTCTGCCAGCAACACGACTGCCTCGCGATCACCGACGAGATCTACGAGTACATCCTCTACGACGGTCACGAGCACCTGTCGCTCGCGAGCTTGCCGGGCATGCGTGAACGCACGATCACGCTCTCCGGATTCAGCAAGACCTACAACATGACCGGCTGGCGCCTGGGCTACGCAGTGGCGCCCGCGGCGCTCACGGCGCGCATGGGTGTCGTGGCCGACCTCGTGTACATCTGCGCGCCCACGCCGTTGCAACACGGCGTGCTCGCGGCCTTCGATCTGCCCGCGCAGTACTACGTGGACATGGCGCGCGACTACGAGCGCAAGCGCGCGCAGACCATGCAGGCCTGTCGCGCCGTGGGCCTGGAGCCACTCGTGCCCCAAGGTTCCTACTACCTGATGGTCGACGTGCGCGGCGCCGGCTTGCGCGACGACCGCCACGCCGCCGACGTGTTGCTGCAACACTGCGGCGTGGCCGCGGTCCCCGGGTCGTCGTTCTTCACGGATCCCTCCGACGGTCGCCACCAGTTGCGGCTGTGCTTCGCCAAGCAAGACCACGACCTGCAACGTGCCTGCGACGGCATCGCTCAACTGCCGCAAGCACTGAGAGATGCGCGCCCGTGACGCCCCGCCTCCGACTCGTCTCACGTGTGCTGCTGGGCGCTCTCGTGGTGTGGCTCGTGTTGTGCCTCACGGTCTTCGTGGAGAACACCTGGCGTCATTCGGTCGACAGCGCGATTTATCTGCTGACCGCGCAGAGCCTCGCGCTCGGTGAGGGATACCAGTACCTCGGGCAACCCTTCTTCGTGCGTCCGCCGGGGCTGTCGTGGTTGATCAGCGGCCTTGTCGACGCGCCCTTCCACGCGGGGCAGGTCGGCGACTTGAACCTGCTCGTGCAAGGCGCCTACGCGCTCACGATGTTGTCGCTGTTGGTCATCCTGCGACGCTTGCACGGCGCGCTGTGGGGCACGGCGATCACGCTGCTCGTGGCGCTCAACCCGCTGTGCGTCGACAGCTTCAACGAAGTGCTCGCCGAGTATCCCTCGATGACGCTGCTCTTCGGCGGACTGGCGCTGCTCATGCCGCGCGCCGACGGCACGCGCGCCAAGTGGGCGCCCGCCGTGGCCGGCGCCTTGCTGCTGGGCGCCTCGATGTGGTTCCGCTCGGTGGGCCTGCTCGTGCTGCCGGCGATCGTGTTCGGTGAGGCGGTGGCGCCGGGCAGCGGTAAGGCGCGCGCGCGCGGCCTGCTGCTCGCCGGGCTCACGCTCGCGCTCGCCTTGCCCTGGATGCTGGAGAGCGGCGCGCGCGCCGACGCGGCCCCGCGCCCGTCCACCCAGCTGCTTATGTTCGACTACGGCACCGCGATGTTCCGCGAGAACCCTTCAGATCCCGAGAGCGCCCGTATCGGGTGGGACGACTGGGTCGCGCGCGCCACGACCAACAGCGCCGACATCGCCGGCACGCTCGCGCGCATGAGCCTGGGCAGCGCGTCGGGTCGCGAAGGTCAACCGCGACACGATGTCGCCGACGACCGCGAACACCTCGACATCGCACCGTGGCTCGCAGGACTCTTCGGCCTCGCGCTGCTGATCACGGCGGCGCTGCGTCGCAGCCTCTTCGATCTGTGGGCCGTGGCCTACGCCGGCGTGGTGCTGCTCTACTTCACCTTCGTGGACCGCTTGCTGTTGCCGCTCGTGCCCGCGCTGCTGTCCGCGCTGTTCTTCAGCGTGGAGCTCGCGCTGAAGCGTTGCGGGGACAGTGCGCGTCATGCCGTGCCCGCCACGCTCGCCGGCCTGCTCGCGCTGAGCGCCCTGCTCGAGTTGCCCGACGCGAGCACGCCCAGCGAGAAGAAGCTCCAGAACTTTCGCGCCGACCGTCAGGTGGCGCGTTGGATCGGCGACAACCTGCCGCCCGACGCGCCGCTCATGTACGAGAAGGGTTCGATCCTCTCGCTGCTCACCGGGCACGACGTGTTCACCTACCGCAACCTGCCCGGGCCCTGGCCCCTGGGCGCCGCCCCGGTCGACTTCGCGCTCTTCGGCCCGCGTCACCTCGATGTGACCGTAGAGCAAGCCGTGGCCAAGGCTTCACGCGAGGCAGGCTTCGAGCCCGTGCTCTTCCCCGTGAAGTTCTGGGGCCAGCAGATGCCCGTGAACGTGTACCCGCTGGCGCCGAGCGACGACTGAGCAGCGCCCCTCGGCCCCCGCCTCCCCGCGCGACGCCTTGTCCCACAAGCCTTGACCCGTCTCTCGCTCGCTGTATATTGCGATTGAGTCGCAATACCATCGGGATCAAGCCATGGCCTCAAAACCCCTCTTCCATGACCTGTGCTGCGTCGCGCGGGCCACGCTCTTCAATCTCTGTGTCTCCGATGCCGACCTGCTCGAGCTGGGCGTCTGGGACGAGAGCCCGCACGCCTCCGGCTACAGCCCCGGCGTACGCTGCCGGGCCGAGCTGCACGCGCGCACCCAATCCGACGAGGCGCTGAACCGTCGCGTGCGCGACCGCCTCGACCTGCAGTACCTCGACACCCTGATGGTCGTGCGCGGCATGGACGACCGCTGCCTCACCGAAACGGTGGACAGCTTCCTCGAGGATCCCGAGCACGACCCGCGCGCGCTACCGGCCCTGCTCTACGCGCTCTGCACCGACGATCGCTCCGAGGTGCGCGCGCTCGGTGTGCAGCTCTCGCACGAGGCGATCACGATGGCGTGTCGCGAGCTCGTGGAACCGTCACGGGCCGAGTCACAGTCCTGAAGAGGCGTCGCACGAACAGCACGTGCAGTTGACCGAGTGCTCCGCCGGGCCTAGCCTCCCAGCACCCCATGAGCGCCCAGAGCTTCCAGCACATCGCCCCGCCGCCCGACCCCTTGGACAAGGTGGTGGTGGTGATGCCGGCCTACAACGCCGAGCAAACGCTGGAGGTCACCTTCGGCGACATCGACCAAGATGTCGTGAGCGAGGTCATCCTGGTGGACGACTGCAGCAGCGACCGCACCAGCGAAGTCGCTGAGCGCCTGGGCATCACCACGATCCGTCACGAGCGCAACAAGGGCTACGGCGGCAACCAGAAGACGTGTTACGCGAAGGCTCTGGACTTGGGCGCCGACATCGTGGTGATGATCCATCCCGACTATCAGTACGACGCGCGCACGATCCCCGCGATCGTGAACATCCTGCGCCTCGGCATCTGCGATGTCGTGATGGGCTCGCGCGTGCGCACGCGTCGCGAGGTGCTCGACGCCGGCATGCCGCTCTGGAAGTACATCGCGAACCGCTGCCTCACGATCACCGAGAACGTGGTGCTCGGCCAGAACCTCGGCGACTTCCACACGGGCCTGCGCGCTTACAACCGCAAGGTGCTCGAGACGCTGCCCTACGAGCGCAACTCCGACGACTTCGTCTTCGACACGCAGTTCCTGGTGCAGGCCGTGCACTTCGGCTTCAAGATCGGCGACATCCCCGTGCCCTGCCGCTACTTCGACGAAGCCAGCCAGATCAACTTCAAGCGCAGCGCGCGCTACGGCCTGGGCACACTCGGCGCGCTGGCGCAGTTCGTCGGGCAGCGCAGCGGGATCTGGAAGTCGGACATCTTCGCGCCGAAGGGCTGAGTGACCGAGGACTCCGTGGCGGAGATCCGTTGGGAGACGGCCGCGCGCGGGCTTAGGCTGGTGGCCATCCCGCGTTCGCGCCCCGTCGAGCCGCCGTCATGCCGAGCCTGATCGCCGCACTGCTCCTCTGCACCGGCTGTTTTGCGCCCTTGGCCGGAGGAGCCGCTGCTCTCGACGACGAGCTCGACGCCGCCATCACCCAGCGGGGCCGCGTGTTCGTGGCGAAGTTCCACGCGGGCCAACACGAAGCGCTGTGGCAAAGCTTCTCGCCACAGATGCGCGCAGCGATGAGCGATGACCCCACCACGCTGGCCGCCTTCAAGTTGCAGGTCGACGCGCAGCTCGGCTTCGAAGACGAGCTCGTGAGTGAGGTCGTGTTCTTGCGCGGCCCGCTGCGCACCTACGTGCGCACGGCCACGCACGAGAAGGCCGACGGGAACTTCGTGACCACCTTCATGTTCACCCCCGACGGCGAGATCACGAGCTTCACGATCCAACCCGAACGCGTCCCAGCACCCAGCGACTACCTCGACTACGAAACCAAGACCCCGCTGTCGCTGCCCTTCGACGGCGTGTGGACGATCGTGTGGGGTGGCCGCACGATCCAGCAGAACTACCACGCGTTCACGCGCGACCAGCGCTTCGCCTACGACATCCTCGTCACGCGTGAGGGCGCCACGCACGAGGGCGACGGCACGGAGCTCGAGCAGTTCTACGCCTGGGGACGGCGCGTGCTCGCACCCGGCGACGGCGTGGTCGTGCGCGCGCGCGACGGCATCGTCGACAACGTGCCCGGCGAGATGAACCCGAGCCAAGCACTCGGCAATCACGTGATCCTCGACCACGGCAACGGCGAGTTCTCCTTCCTCGCGCACTTCAAGCAGGACACGCTCGTCGTGGCCGAAGGCGACGAGGTCAAAGCCGGCGACCTGCTCGGCTTGTGCGGCAACAGCGGCAACACCACCGAGCCCCACATCCACTACCACCTGCAGGACACGCCGCGCTTCGGTGCGGGCCAAGGCATGCCCGCCGCCTTCCTGAACTATCGGGCCGACGGGGAGGTCGTCGAGCGCGGCGAACCCGTCCAGCTCCAGATCGTGGCTCGCAACGAACCGTGATTGACCTCGACGCCTTCGTGCGCCGCTTGCGATTCCTGCTCGAGCGCTGGGTGCAGCGCGGCCTCGTCTCACAACTGCTGTTCATCGCGGCGCTGATCGCGGGCGTGGCGGCGCTCGGCGGCCTGGCGGCGTGGGCGCTCACCGAATCCTTCGCCACGCTGCCCGAAGCGATCTGGTGGTCCTTCCTGCGGCTCACCGATCCCGGTTACCTCGGCGACGACCAGGGCACGACCCTGCGCGTGATCTCCACCGTCGTGACCGTGGCGGGCTACGTGCTCTTCATGGGTTCGCTCATCGCGATCATGACCCAGTGGCTCGCGCTCACGCTGCGCAAGTTGGAGAGCGGGCTCACGCCGATCGCCATGCAGAACCACTTCGTGATCCTGGGTTGGACGAACCGCACGCCTGAGACCGTGAAGAAGTTGCTCGGCGCGGGCGGACGTCTGCAACGCTTCCTTCATGAGCGCAACGTAGGTCGACTGCGCGTGGTCGTGCTCGCCGACGAGGTCGACGCCGCGCGGCGACTCGAGCTGCGCGAACACCTCGGCGAGTTCTGGAGCGAGAGTCAGATCTTCGTGCGCTCAGGCAGCTCGCTCAACCACGACGACCTCGAACGCCTCGACATCCTGCGCGCCGCCGTGGTGATGGTGCCCGGCGCCGACTTCGAACTCGGCGGCGCCGAACTCAGCGACACGCGCGTGGTAAAGACGCTGCTCAATCTCGACTCGCTGCTGCGGCACGCGCCGCCGGACAGCGGCCCGCAAGTCGTGGCCGAGATGTTCGACCCACACAAGGTGTCGATCGCGCGCGACGCCGTGCGCACGTCCACCGAAGTGATCGCCAGCGATCGATTGATCAGTCGGCTGCTCTCGCAGAGCCTGCGTCATCCGGGGATCGCGCGCGTGCTGCTGAAGCTGCTCACGCACGGACAAGGCAACGCGGTCTACTTGCGACGCTTCCCCGAGCTGGAAGGCGCGCCCCTGAGCTCGCTGCTCGAACGCTTCCCGCTGGCGATCGTGCTGGGCGTGGTGCGCGACCCCGACGGCACCGCCGTGGTGCACCTCGATCCCACCCACGACGTGCAGCTCGCGCGCGACGACATGCTGATCCTGGTCGCCGAGAGCCATCACCACTGCGTGCCGCAAGACGTGCCGCCCGAGGTCGCCGCCGCGGCAGAGAGCCTGCCCGAGATCTCAGCCCCCAGCGCAACCGGCGAGCACGCCAGCAAGAGAACCGACACCCCACGCGCCCGTCGGCGCCTGCTCGTGCTCGGCTGGGGACACAAGCTGCCCACGCTGCTCAGCGAGCTCCAGGAGTCGGCCGGCGAACGCTTCCATGTGACCTTGCTCACGCGCCAAGACATCGGCGAACGCGAGCGCATGCTGGCGCACCTGAACGTGGACGACAGCGCGCTGCACATCGAGCACGTGCAAGGCGACTACTCGATCGAGCGCGACCTGCGCAGCGTGAACCCCGCGAGCCACGACCACGTGCTCTTCGTGGCCAGCAACTGGATGGAGTCCTCCGAGGAAGCCGACGCGCGCAGCGTGCTCGGCCTGCTCCTGCTGCGCAGCCTGTTGCGCGGCGCGCCCGAGCCGCCCGAAGTGCTCGTCGAGTTCCTCGATCCGGACAACGAGCGCATCCTCGGCGACGGCGGCGAGCTGGTCTTCGTGAGCCCGCGCATCCTCTCGCATCTGCTGGCGCACGTGTCCTTGCGTCCCGAGCTCAACCTGGTCTACGACGAGCTGATCTGCGCGGGCGGCAGCGAACTCGAGTTGCGCACGCCCGGCGAGCTCGGACTCCTGAGCGAGACGGTCAGCTTCCGTGACCTGCAACACGCCGCGCGCCGTGAACAGTGCGTGGCGCTCGGCGTGCTGCAGGCCCGCGACGACGAACCGGCAGAGCTGCTGCTCAACCCTGCGCGCGATCGCGAGCTGAGCATGGGCCGGCGCGATCGCGTGATCGTGCTGGCCGCGGTCGACTGATGGGCGGAGGCGCTTGCCGCCGCGCTCAACTGAGTGGCCGACGGGCCCAAAGCCGACGGCTCCGGCCACCTGTTCGCGCCCAATGCATGTGCGCGACGGGTTAAACTGGCGCGCCGTCCCCCACGTGAGAGTTGTCATGCCCACCGTTTGTGTCCCGCTGGCTCCCGGCTTCGAGGAGATCGAGGCCGTCACGATCATCGACGTGTTGCGCCGCGCTGAGGTCCAAGTGAGTGTGCTCGCGCTGAACGGCTCGTCGGTCACGGGCGCGCACGGGCTCACGCTCTCGGTCGACGGTCAACTCGCGGATCACGCCGACACCGACTTCGACATGGTCGTGCTGCCCGGCGGCCTGCCCGGCGCCACGAACCTGCGCGACGACGCCAACGTGCAAGCGCTGCTCAAGCGTCAACACGCGGCGGGTCGCAAGCTCGCGGCCGTGTGCGCGGCCCCCATCGCGCTGGCCGCCGCGGGCGTGCTCGCCGGCAAGCGCGCCACGAGTTACCCCGGCTTCGGCGATCAGTTGGGCGACGCGGAGTACTGCGAAACGCGCGTCGTCCGCGACGGCAACGTCACGACGAGCCGCGGCCCCGGCACCTCGCTCGAGTTCGCGCTCGATCTCGTCGTACAACTCGTCGACAGCGACACGGCGACCGCGCTTCGCGAAGGCATGCTTGTGGCGAACTGACTCGCGCGCGCGAGGGTGTTGTCCAGACCTCAGTGAGGCTTTTGTCGCGCCTTCGCCACCCCTCGTTGTCGCAAGCAAGAACGTGGCCAGCATCGGCTCAAGCTGCACGCAAGCCGGGCCGAAGGCAGGCGGATGCTGCCACGTCATACGAAGCGCCTTCAGTCCTACCGCAGAGGCTACCTGCTCGCCCTGAGCAGCATCGCGCTCGTGGCGACCCTGGGCGAGCTGCTCACCCAGCAGTTCTTGGCCAACAACGAGCACGACGCGGAGCTCGTCAACCGCTCGGGTCTGCAACGCATGCACTCGCAGCGCCTCACGAAAGCGGCGCTCGAACTCATGAGCCCGTCGTCGCGCCTCGACAGCGATCACGCGCGGGAGGAGCTCGAACAAACTCTCCGTCGACTGGAAGCCAGCCACCGGACGCTGCCGCAACTCGCCGGCTACGGCCCCGCTCTCGCTCCGCTCTTCGCGCGCCTCGAGCCGCCCTTCCTCGGGCTCACGACCAGCGCGCAGGCCCTGCTCGACACGCCGGAGAGCGCCCCCGCGCGCCGCCACGCGCTCCTCGGCAAGATGCTCGAACACGAAGCCGCCTTCCTCCCCGTGATGGACGAGCTGGTGGGTTCGTACGAAGCCGTCGCCACCGCGAAGCTCCACGGCTTGCGCATCACGCGCCTCCTGCTGCTCGGCGCCACCCTGATGGTGCTGCTGCTCGAAGCCTTCTACTTGTTCGAGCCGCTGCGTCGCTCCTTGAAGATCCGCATGCTCGCACTCGAGCGGGCGCGCCGCGAAGCCGAGACCGCAACGATCGCCAAGGAAGCCTTCCTCGCCACGGTCAGTCACGAGATGCGCACACCCCTCCACGGCATCTTGGGGATGACGGAACTCTTGCGCGACTCCGAGCTCGACGCGCAACAGCGCACCTGGACCCGAGCGAGTCGTGAGTCAGCGACCTCTCTCCTCACACTGATCGACGGGATCCTTGACTTCGCCAAGCTGCGTTGCGGCGAGATCGCCTTGGAGCATGTTCCCTTCCGCGTGCGCGAGGTCTGCGACAACTTGGCCGAGCGCTCGCGTCGACTGATCGGACCGCGGCGTGTCTCCCTGGTGTGCGAGGTGGCGCCGAGTGTGCCGGAGTACATCACCGGCGATCCGCACCGCATCGAACTCGTGCTCGCCAACCTGCTCGAGAACGCCGCCAAGTTCACCGAGGTCGGCGAGATCAAGCTCAGCGCCACGGTGCTCGAGGGCCAGCTCGTGTTCGACGTGACCGACACGGGCGTGGGGATCCCGAGCGGCATCCGCGAAGAGATCTTCGCCTGCTTCCATCAGGCGGAGGACGCCACGACGCGTCGCTTCGGCGGCGCAGGCATGGGTCTCACCGTCGGGCGCGCGTCTGCCGAGCTGATGGACGGCTCGCTGCGTCTCGTCGACAGCTCCGACGCGGGCTCACACTTCCGGTTCAGCTTGCCGCTGTCACGGACATCCCCGAGCGAAACGGAAGCGTCGCCTGAACTCGAGCTGACCGAACACGCAGCCGATGCGCTGAACGAGGGACCGGCTGGCGTAGCGTGTGAGGCCTTCGGCACGCTCGAAGGCCTGAGCGTTCTCGCGGCCGACGACAACCCCGTGAACCGCCGCCTGGTGAGCGCCTTCCTGCGCCCGCTCGGCTGCGCCGTCACCCTCGCCGAAGACGGATTGGAAGCCTACGAGCACGCCGCTCAACGTGACTTCGACGCGATCCTCATGGACTGCCAGATGCCGCGGGTGAACGGCTTCGAAGCCACGCGCCGCATCCGCGAACTGCCCGCGCACACCGACACCCCGATCATCGCGCTCACCGCGAGTGTCCGTGACGAAGATCGCGAAACGACGCTCGTCGCTGGCATGAACGACTTCCTCGCCAAGCCTCACAGCGGCGAACAACTCGCACGCATGCTGCGCAAGTGGTGCCTGAGTCGACCCGAGGCCCTCGCGAGCTGATCGGCGACGCACGCCGTTGCGGCCCCACGCCTGCTGCGGTCAGTCGTCGGTGTCGTTCCACTTGAGCGCGGCGATCTGCCCCTGACGCGCGTAGTCGGCCGCTTCGCCGAGCACGCGGGCGGCTTCTTGCGGGGCGTGGAAGCCCATCGAGTTCTCGGCGGCGATGAAGTCGATGCGCCACTGCGCCTTGCGCTGCAGCTTGAGCGCTTCGAGCAGTTGGGCTTCGGTGGCGCCGGCTTCCTTGGCCTCCACCACCGCGTCGATCTGATCCATGAGCGCGCTGCCGGCGCGTTGCAGGAGCTCGAAGTTCTTGCTCTGGATCGAGTCGACGCGCGCGAGCAACTCGTCTTCCGAGGCGCGGTGGCAGGTCTGGCAGGCGCGGTTCACGTTGAGCAGCGGGCTGCGCACCCAGTGATCCGACACCTTGCTCGCGCCCTCGCGCTGGTACGGCATGTGACAGTCGGCGCAGGACACGCCGGCGCGCGCATGAATGCCCTGACTCCAGAGCTCGAACTCGGGGTGTTGCGCCTTGAGCACCGGCGCGCCGGTTTCCTTGTGCTTGAAGTCGAGGAACTCGGAGCCGTCGTCGGGGAAGGTCGTCTCGTCCCAGAAGTCTTCGATGTTCTCGGCGGTGAGACCGTTGCCCCACGGGAAGGTCAGGATCATCTTCGACGAGCAGTAGTACTCCACGTGGCACTGGCCGCACACGTAGGCGCGCATCTCGCTGCGGCGCGCGTCGGTGTTGGGGTCGTAGGGTTGCTCGCGGTCGCCGGCGCGCCACTCTTCGATGCTCGGCAGGTGCGGCGTGGGTGCGTCGGACTCAGCCAGCGCGCGGATGCCCAGGATGAAACCGGGTCGCGTGACGCGCAGCGCCATGTTGTCCGGCGAGTGGCAGTCCACGCAGGAGACGCCGAAGCCGTGGCCCATGCCGTGCAGCTTCTCGTTCGTCTCCTGATAGGACATCGAGTGCGTGGCTTCGAGGCCGGCGAAGATGTCGCCGTCGCCGAGCTCGCGGTAGAGCGGCATCACGGAACCGTGGCAGTGGATGCACGAGCCCGACTGCGGCTTCTCGAGCCGGCGCGTCGTCTCTTGATCTTCGAGCATGTAGGCGTGGCCGCGGCGATCGCGGTAGTCGATCGAGAAGGCGTAGCCCTGGAACATGCGCTGCAACCACGGGTCGCGCTCGATCTTCTGTTCGGGCAAGGCCTCACTGCCGCCGTGTCCGCCGAAGCGCGTGCGCGTGGAGATCGCGGTGCGCTTGTAGCCGTCGTACTGGCTCGGCCAGTTGACGCCCCACTTGGCCGGGTCGGTGTCGTTCTCGGTCACGGGCTGCAAGTTCGCGAAGGACGTGCGCTCCTCACTCTTGCGCTCTTGGATGTTGAGCAGCAGCGCTGTGAGCAGCGCGGCGGCGATCAGCACCACCACCATCAGCACGAACACCAAAGCCTTACCGCTCTCGCGATCTGAGTGCTGCGTCATCGCATCTCCGCTTCGATTCCCAAGTCGCGCCCACCGAGGCCGGCGCGCACTCCATGCCCCACGCTGCTGTGACAATGCACGCAGCTCACGGCTTCTTGTGCGCCACCGACACCAGGCGCGAGTTCGTGCACGAGGTCACTGTGACAGCGCACGCAGTTGTTCTGCAGGATCTCCGCGTTGCCGGGCGTGATGCGGATCGGCTCGGGGAAGTCCTGGAAGGTGAAGGCCTTGCTGTGCCGGTAGCCGTTGTCGGCCTTGGCGATCCACTTCTCGATCCCCGAGGCCGGCAAGTGACAGTCGACACAACCAGCCGAGATGTGATGGCTGGCCTTCTGCCAGGAGTCGTACTGCGGCCGCATGATGTGGCAGTTCACGCAGGCCTTCGGATCCGTGCTCAGGTACGACGTGCCTTCGGCGTAGTGAAAGGTGTAGCCGCCGAGGCCCAGCGCGCCGCCGGCCATGAGCGCGAGCAACAGCCAGGCCCGCGGAAAATGCTTCGTTGCTGAGGTCTCGCCCATCTCGCTGCCCCGTGCCCGGCATGCTCGCCGCGAGCACTGAAGCTAGGCGCGCGCTCCCCTGAGAACAAGCTCCTTACGCCCCGCACAGGTGCGTATGGAATCGACGGACTCCCCGTGCTTGAACGCTCAGCGCCGGTGGTGAGGAGCTGCGCTCGCGAGGGATCCAGCTGTCATCGGGTCGCTGTCACCTACGGACGGAGAGCCGGCAGTCGCGGGAGCGTCACTCCCTGAAGCGCACCGCGTAGATCGGCGGCAAGTGGTTCGCCAGCGTGCTCCACGCGTCGCCCTGGTTCTCGCTCAGCCAGAGATTGCCGGTGGTCGAGCCGAAGGCGAGCACGTCGCCGCTGCTGTCGATGTCGAGGGCGTGCCGCAGCGCGAGATCGTAGGCGTTGGACTGCGGCAGGCCGTCGCGCAGCACGTCGAAACTCTTGCCGCCATCTCGCGTGCGCGTCACGACGACTTGCCCCGCCACCGCGTGGCGCTTCTGGTCGTTCACACCGGGCACGAACCAGGCCGTGTCGGGATCACGCGGGTGCACCGCCACGCCGAAGCCGAACACCGACGGCCCGGCCTCCTCGATCTCGGTCCAGGTCGCCGAGTCGTCGACCGAGCGGAAGATGCCGTTGTGGTGTTGCACCCAGAAGTTGTCGGGCGCGCCGGGGCACAGCTCCATGTGGTGCGGGTCTTGCGTGTTCTGGTCGTAGGCTTCGTCGGGCGGCATGTACTCGGCGCGCATGCCTTGGGCGCACAGCTCCCAGTTGTCGCCGCCGTCGCGGGTGCGCCAGACGCCGCCGCAGGACACGGCCACCGTGACATGCGCGCTGTCACGCGGGTCGACACACACCGAGTGCACGCCGGGTTCGTCTGCGCCACCTCCGAACCAACCTTGGCGCAACTCGTGGTTCCACAGGCTCTCGACGATCTGCCAGGAGTCGCCGCGGTCGCTGCTCTTGAACAGCGCGCCGGGCAGGGTGCCGCACCAGATCACACCGGGCTCGTTCGCGCCGCCGGTCTCGAGCGCCCACACGAGCGACAACTTCCATTCGCGCTCTTGCTGCGACATCGGATTGACTTCGCTGGAAGCTGCGGGCTTCTCGGGATACTCGGGCGTGGCGATCTCTTGCCACGCGCCGCCCTTGTCGCGGCGGTGCAACTTCACGCCGAAGTGTCCGTGGTTGAGGGCCGCGTAGTCGCTGCCGTCGCGTGGGTCGTGCAGGGCGAGCGTGACGTTGTCACCCAGGAAGTGCGTGTCGCACACGGCCCAGCCGTCGCTGCCGCGCTCGAACTCGAACAAGCCTTTGCGCGTGGACACCAACAGGTTCGCGACCATCCGTTCAACCTCCCGACAAGGCTTGCATGACGAAGACTTCGGCGCGCTCGTCGAGCACGTCGCTCAGCGTGACGCGGTCCTTGATGGGCGTGCCGTTCACGAACACGTTCATGTGCGCGCGCAAGGCGCCGTGTTCGTCCACGATGTAACCACGCGCCCGAGGTCGCTCCGAGAACACCGCTTCGAGCGCCGCCCGCACGCTGTCGCCAACCACCTCGCAGGGCGGCAGCTCGACATGGCGCTGCAAGTTCGGCGTGAAACTCACCCTTGGCACGTCCCGATGCTCCCACGAAACAGGAAGGCCGCACGCTAGCGGGGTGCTCGAGAGCGGTCAATGACGCAGCGGCGAGCGGCCCGCGCGGTCCATTTGCGTCGAGTGGGTCAGCGCGCGACGATGGGGCCATGTTCACACTCCGCTCGCTGTTGCTCTCCACGCTGCTGCCCGCACTCCTCATCACCGGCGCGCTCGCCGCGGTGCTCGTCGCGCAGGACGCCGCGACCGACACCGCGCTCCCTCACGACGCCCCGCTCGCCGCCGGTGAAGTCGCGCGCGTGAACGGCGCCGCCGTGCCGCTGCCCGCCTTCGAGCAGTACGTGGGTGCCACGGAGTCGCGCAGCGAACTCGGCCAAGCCATCATCCGCCAAGCGCACGACGCCTGGGTCGTGCGCGTCAGCGCAGCGCGCGCCAACGTGGTCGCCACCCCCGAACGCGTGAACTCCGTGGTCGCGCAACTCGAAGAACGCGCCGGCTCCTCACTCGAAGCCTTCCGCGACAACCCCGAGTTCGAGGCGCACCTCACGCTGCTCACGCAACAGGTGCTGCTCATGCAAACCCAAGGTGTCGACGACCCGCTCGACCCGGCCGCGCAGTCCGCCTGGCTCGAGAGCCAACGCGCGCAACACCCGCTCGTGCCGCACCCGCTCAGCGACGACCTCGCCGTGAGCTGGCCCGGCGGCGAACTCACGCGCGCCGAGCTGGGCGCCACGCTGCTCGCGCAGCTCCCCGTCGAAGACCGCGGCGAGTTGCTCAGCGAGTTCCTCGGCGTGCTCGTGCTGCACGCGCACGCCAAGAAGCTGGGCGTGGAGCTGAGCACCGAGGCCGCCGCCGCCGAGCTCGCCGAGCGCGAGGCGCTGGTGGCCCACAACGTGTCGACCGCAGGCCTCACCTACGAACAGATCATCGAGCAGACCCAGGGCCTCAGCCTGGAAGAACTCGTGGCCAGCCCGCGCTTCTCGGCCGAAGTGCTGCTGCGCGAGATGGTCGATCTCAGCTGGGACGACGAGCAGCTGGAAGCGCTCTTCGAGCGCGAGCGCGCGCTTTTCGTCGAGCGCTACGGCGAGGACGTGGACTTCGCGGGCGCGCGCCACGGCGTGCTCCAAGAGGTCCGTCGGCGCAGCTACCAGAACCTGATGGCCGAGAGTAAGATCGTGCGCCGGTACTGAACGAGCGAGCGGCAGGTTGGTCCTTACGGGAGCGGCTTTGCCGGGCGCACGACCCTCACTCACCACCCCAACCGCCGAAGGCGCGCCTCATGTTCATCGGAAAAGTCGTCGGCACGGTGGTCAGTTCCGTGAAGGACCCCAAGGTCACCGAGCTCAAGCTGCAGATCGTGCAGGAGCTCGACGAGCACAACGAGCCGCGCGGCAAGTACGTGGTGGCAGCCGACGCGGTCGGCGCGGGCCAGGGCGACCTGGTGCTCTACGCCAGCGGCAGCTCGGCGCGTCAGACCACGCAGACCGACGGCCGCCCCATCGACGCCGCGATCTTCGCGATCATCGACAGCTGGGACGTGGACAACGAGCTCGTCTACCAGAAGGAAGGGCTCGAGAGTTTCGACCGCGAGCCCGAAGAGGTCTGAGCGCGTGCACCTCGGACGCGTCATCGGTCGCGTGGTCGCCACGCAACGCACACCGGAACTCGACGGCGAGCGCCTGCTGCTCGTGCGCGTGCTCGACGAACACGGCGAGCACCCCGATCAAGTGATCGTGGCGTGCGACGTGGTCGACTCGGGCCCCGGCGACCTCGTGCACGTGTGCGACGGCCGCGAGTCCACGCTCGCGCTGCGCCGAAACTTCGTGCCCATCGACGCGACCATCGTGGGTCACGTGGAAGAGTTCGCGCACACGGGGCCGGGCCCGCAGGTGCACGGCTCGGTGCTGGGCGACGCGCCGGGCGACACGAAGGCCGGCAAGCCGAAGTCCAAGGCCACGCGCGGCAAGTCGGGCAGCGAGTCCGCTGGCAAGTCGAAGTCCGCGCGGAGCGGCAAGAAGTGAAGCTCGCGCGCGTCGTCGGCACGGTGGTCACGCCGGTGCAACATCCGGCTTATGAAGGGCGACGGCTGCTGGCCGTGCGTCCGATCCAACCCGACGGCAGCGAGTCGGGCGAACGCATGTTCGTGGCGGTCGACCGCGCGCAGGCCGGCCTGGGCGACACCGTATTGCTGATGGCCGAAGGCAGCTCCGTGCGCGCCGTGCTCAGCAACGAACACGCCCCCATCCGCTGCGCCGTGGTCGGCGTGGTCGATCAGATCGCCGTGGGCGACGAGATCCTTTTCGACGGCAGCGAGCCGCTGTAGTCCCGCGAGAGGCATGATGAATCCGATGCGCCCCACCTCCGACATCGACGACGTCCCACCCACGAACACGGGTTGCCCGCTGCCCGCGGTCGACCCCGCGCTCGAGGGCAAGCCCCTCGGCGCCACGCCGTGGAGCGCGCCGGAGCAACCGCCGCAGCGCCACGGCGTGCTCACGCAAGCCGAGCCCGCCGACAAGGCCGCGCTCGCGCAACAGATCTGCGACGTGATGCGGATCATGTACCAGCACGAGTTCGTGGTCGCCAACGACGGCAACGTCTCGTGTCGCCTGCCCAACGGCAACTTGCTGATCACCGCCTCGGGCGCGCTCAAGGGTTACATGACGCCCGACCAAGTGATCGAGTGCGACCCGCAAGGCAATGCGCTCGACGGTCGCCGCGTGACCACCGAAGTGAAGATGCACGTCGCCGCCTACCAAGAGCGCCCCGACATCCGCGCCGTGGTACACGGCCACCCGATCTACGCCATCGCCTTCTCACTCGCCGGCATCTCGCTGGCCGGCTGCGCGATCCCCGAGATCATCGTGACCATGGGCTCGATCCCCACCGCGCCCTACGCCACGCCGAGCACCGACGGCCTGCCCGACTCACTGCGCAAGTTCCTCTCCAAGGGCGACGCCGTGATCATGGAGCGCCACGGTGTGGTCTGCGTCGGCAGCGACCTGATCGACGCCTACAAGAAGATGGAGATGGTCGAGCACACCGCCAAGATCACCCACGCGGCGCGCACGCTCGGCGGCAACGTCACCCCACTGCCGCCCACCGAGGTGAAGACCTTGCTCGAGACCCGCAAGGAACTCGGCATCTACACGAAGAACAATCTCTGCGACGGGTGCGGCGCGCGCGAGGTGTGTGCGGCGCCGTTGTTTCCGGATTGAGCTGAGCCGCAGATCCAGCGGACAGCGAGCATCACTGCTCCTCCTCCAGTACGAGCGTGAGCGGCCCGTGCACCGGGTCGTGCAACACTTCGAACACGCGCTGCTCGTTGTGACGCAGCGCGAGCGGCGCGCCGCCGCGGATCACGCTCACCCAGACGGCGTGTTGCGGGACCGTGAGTGAGAGGTTGGCGCTTGCTGGGAGGTGCGCGCCCGCCACGCGGTCGTTGCGTTCGACCCCGGGCGGCGGTGCCGGCAAACTTGCAGCCCAGCTGTCTCCGAGCAAGGCTTCACGCTGCGCCGCGGCGAGGCGCGCGATGACGAGCACTGACCCTTTCGGCTGGTCGACCAAGGCTGGCACGCTCACCGGCAACATCACGCTGGGCACGAACACGAAGTCGAGGTCTTTGAGCTTGGTCCCGTGAGCAAGTGTGCCGCGCCAGGTCCAGAGTGGGACGGTGTCGCGCAGGGAGGCGCTCAACTCGAACGCCCCGCTGAAGCGCGAGAGTTTGTAGCGACCGAGTTCGTCGACGTCGGCGAAGAACGGACGGCCGGTGACGTAGCCAGGATCCCAGGATTCGTGCGCCGCAAGCTGAGCCGTGACCTCCGCGACCACTCTTGTGCGCTCAAGCTCACGGCCGTCGAGCGCGCGAAGGTGCCCGGAGATCGAGCCGCCTTCGCCTGGCACCGCGTGGTCCAGCTCCACGAAGCAGGAACCCGAGGCGTCGAGCTGCTTCGGACTGGGCAACAGCTGCGACGACCAGACCCACTCCGAACCGTGCTTCACCACACAGCCGTGAATCTGTAGTCCCGCTGGGACCTGGAGCCGCGCCACTCCGAGGCGGTCGGCCTGCGCCTCGGGATTCTGACGCTCCTCGCCGGAACCGAACTCCGACTCCAGCCCGGTTGTGAGCAGCGTGACCCTCGCGTTGTTCGTGGCGTGGCGGCGACCGCTGAGTCGCACCACGACTTCACAGGTCGGCAGCGCTCCCGCCGCAGCGTGCGACGCCGCGAGCTCGCTCGTCGCGGCGGGGATGTGGAGCGGACGTGCTCGCGGCAGTTCGGAGGCGACTTCGCTTGCACTGCCGTCAACGATGAGTCCCGCGCGCAGCAGCGGCTGCCCGAGTTCTTCGTCGGGCTCGCGCTGCGTCGTGCGCAGGTCGTCACTCGCGATGAACCATGATGCCCCCGTGCCTACTGCGACCACGAGCGCGAGCAGCAACAGGGCGCGTGTCATGTGTCGCTCCGGGCGGGTTGGAGGGCGTCGACCACCTCCAGCCCTTCAGGGTCGTGCCACGTGAGGGACTATCCCACGCGCCGTGCTGAGTGACACAACTGAGCCTGTGCACCCGGCAATCGTTTAGTTCACTACCGTCAACCGCAACGGCCCGGCGGCGGGATCGTGTTTCGCGAAGAAGCGCGTGCGCCCCTCGGCACCGCGCACGAACAGTGGGATGTTGTCGCGGAAGGCCTCGATCTTCATCGGGAAGCCCGGCGCGTCGATGAGCAGGCTGCCGTCGGCGCCAGAGACGGCGTGAATCCAGGGGCCGAGGTCTTCGAAGCCGCGCGCGTGGGCGAGCTCGAACGTTTCGCTGGCGCGCGCGTCGGCCTTGGCGCGCAGCTCGACGCCCGGCACAGGTCGATCGCTGAGCGTGACCAGCTCGGCGCGCAAAGGCGCCGCACGCACCGCGAGGAAGTCGAGCTCGGCGTGCGCGTTGGGTGACTCCAGTCGCCCGACGAAGCGCTGCAACACCGCCATGTCGGGGGCGTTCGCGCGCGCGGCCAACTCCACGTCGGGGCCGACACCTTTCAACTCGTAGTGACCGTTTGCATCGGTGGGTACGGCGCGGCCCGTGAAGCTCGCGAGCGGCTGGGAACGCTCCGTGCCGAGTTCGAAGGGCAGCCGCGTCGTGAGCACGAGCGCGCCGGGGACGCCGCGACCATCGACACCGATCATGCGCCCGCTGAGCGTGCCGCCGGGCGGAACGTGCAACACGATCTCGTGCGGGTGGCGCACGAAGTCGTCGTCGTGCGTGATCGGGGTCATCGGCAGCAGACGCCAGGCCGTGTCGTCGCTGCGATCCACCACGATCGCTTCGAGCCGCGGGCGCCAGCTGCCGGCGAAGCGCGCGAGCCCGTGCTCATCGGTCACGCGGCGCACGCTCTTCGTGCGGCAACGGATCGTCGTGCCGGCAGCGCGTTCGCCGCAGCCCGGGTGCAGCTGCCCGGCGCCGTGACCGTAGGCGTAGACATCCACACCTCGCACCGGCGTGCCGTCGGTCTCGCGAAAGACGTACACGTCGAGCACGTAGGGATCGAGCACGACTTGACTTTGCGCTGGCGACGGCCCGGTGTGCGCATCGGGAAAGTGCAACACCTCGGGTTCGCGCGCGTGCTCGCTGGGCGCATCGCTTGCAGCGGCCTCCACCGCGACGGCTTCCACCGGCACCGCGCGCACCGGGATCGGCGGCGCCTGCGCAGGTTCGTCGAACTCCCACGCCGTGACCACGAGCGCAGCGATCAACAACGCGATCAACGTCAGCAGTACTCTGCGACGGCGGGCTGTGTCGGTTGCGCTCAGCGGTTGCTGCGCAACACACGCCAACTCGCGCCCACCGCCAGCGACATGCCGAGCAGCGCCGTGCCGCCGTCGAAGCTGGCCACGGTGAACACGTGATCGAGGCCGCGCACGAAGCCGGCCTGCTCGAAGCTCGCTTGCCAGAGCGCGCGCAGCACGATCGCGAGCGGGGGCAGGAACACCAATGCCGCGAGGGTCGCACGCAGTTTGGACGACGGCCTGAGAAGGGGCATGCCAGCTTCCGAGAGTTGGTGACGCTCGCGCTCGTGGTCTTCACGCGCGCCCCGGCGCCACCCGCGACGCAGCGCGAACGCGATCGCGAGCGCGCCCACCACGCTACCACCGTGTTGCAACAACTTGTACGGACGCAACGGGAAGCCGCCCACGCGCAGCAGCGGCTCACCCAACCACGGGAAGGCGCGCACACCCGGATCACCTGCGTGCGTGAAGGCGTCCCAGCTCACATGCGTGAGCGCGCCGAGCAGCAGGGCGCACAGAACGCGCCAACTCGACACACTCGGCAGCAAAGCGCTCGACCAGCGCTGCGGCAAACGCGCGCGCCACGCACGCGGCGACAGATCCGCGATCAACGGCGCGACCCAAACATGAAAGGCCGCGTAGGCCAGCGCCCCCACCGGCAAGCAGAACCAGAGCAGTCCCGCAGACGAGTGGCTCTCCGAGCGCCCCACGTTCAGCGGCAGGAAGTACGCCAAGTCGGGGGCGACGCTCCCCACCACCAGAGCCGAGAGCGGCAGCTGATTCCGCAACAGCGGGAGCAGCGGCAAGACAGCAGCAGGATGCGCGAGCGTGTGGGGCATGCGCGGCATGAACCGCTCAGGCCACCGAGGGTGACGCAGCAGCGGAAGGGTCGACCCGGCGGTGAGCGTGGCCGCGGACGTCCCGCGCCCGCGTCAGAGGTCGAAGGGCGTGCTCGGCTGGTTGCCGGCGAAGAAGTTGCCCGTGCCTTCCACGGAGATGGCGTCGCCACCGCTCTTCTTGACCTTGTTGCCGACGAAGCTGCCATCGTTGCCGACAGCGCGCAGACCAGCGCCGCCCGTAGCGCTCACCGTGTTGCGCACGACTTGGATGTTGACGGCGTCGGCCGCGATGCCCGAGCCGCCCGTCTTCTTCACGATGTTGCGCATCACGCGGCTCTCCGACGCGCGCAGGAAGATCCCGTCGACAGCGCTCTGCAGCACGCGGTTGTCGGCGATCGTGTAGAGCGTGTGCGCCGCGCCGAAGGAACTGCGGATGCCGGTGCCGCACTTCTTGAGCGTGTTGCCGAGCACACGGTGGCCGCCACCGGCGAGCGCGATCCCGATGTTGGCCACGTCGCGAATCAGGTTGTCGTTGAGCTCCACCTGGCTCGTGGTGCCGCCCAGGAAGATGCCGAAGAGCCCGCCGGTGAACTTGTTGTCGTCCACGATGTGCTGCTCGCCGCTCGACACGTTGACGCCCGTGGCCGTGACCTTGAAGCGGTTCTCGGTGATCACCACGGCCTCGCCCCCAGCCACCTGCACACCCGTGGAACCGCTGTCCACACGGCAGTCGCGCACCGAAGCCTGGGACACGTTGTTGAGGTTGACCGCGATCGTGTTCTCGCGGAACACGCAGTCGCGCACCACGAGTCGCTGCACCTGCGTGACCTCGATGGCATCGGCGAACCCTTCGAACTCGAGCGACTCGAACACGACATCAGCGCTGAAGGCGAGCGTGAAGGCAGGCGCGTTGCCTTCCTCGATCGAGGGCGTGAGGATCACCTTGCCCTGGCCGCGAAAGGTCACGCCCGCGATGGCCGAGAGCGTCACGGCTTCGGCGTAGGTGCCCTTGGCGATCAGCACCACGTCACCTTCTGCAGCGAGGTCGGCGGCAGCCTGGATCGTGGCGGCCTCCGCGGGCACCTGGATCGTGTCAGCGCGCAGCGCGCCAGCGAGCGAGAGGCCAACGAAGAAGACGGGCAGCGAGCGAGCGAACAGCATGGAGGCACTCCGGTCGAAGGTGGTTCGCGGGGAGAACGCGGATCCCCGATCTTCGCGATCCGACCTGTTCACCGCCACCGCTTCTCTGGCGGCGCGTGCGACACGCCCCGGTCCTTCGCGCTCAGGCGATGCGCCAACTCGGATTGCTGAGCGCCTTGCCTTCCACGCGCGCCTTCTCGGCTTCGAAACCTTCGCGCCCCATCAAGCCGTAGGTGGCGACCTTGCCGGCTTCGACACCGGGTTGGTTGAAGGCGTCGACTCCGTAGAGCTCACCGCCGAAAGCGGTGGCGATCTGCAGCCACATGATGAGCTCGCCCACGGAGCGTGCGTCGACCTCGGGCAGCGTGATCAGGCAGTTGGGACGACCGGCCTCCGTGAGCGCGAGCTGCGTGGCGCGACACTCGGCGTCGAGCAGCTGACCGAAGGTCTTGCCGCCGAGGTAACTCAGGCCCTCGAGCCCCGCAGGCGGCGCGGGGATCACGACCTCGTCCTTGTGATTGAGCACGCGCAAGAAGGTGAACACCTTGTCGTGCGGGCCTTCGGCGAAGAGCTGCACCTGGCTGTGTTGATCGGTGGCGCCGAGCGCGCCGTGCGGCGTGGGCCCCACACCTTGACCGTTGCGCGACTTCCCCAAACTCTCGGCCACGAGCTGCACGTTCCAGTCGGCCATCAGGCGCAGCTTGTGGCTGTACGGGAACAGCACCTGCACGTTGTGACCGAGCTTGGTGTCGAGCAAGTGGTGCGTGGCAGCCAACATCGCTGCGGGGCTCTGACGGAAGTCTTCGCTGAGGCAGCGCTCGCGACCGTGCGCGGCGCCTTCGAGCAGTTCGTCGAGCTCCCAACCCATGAGTGCGCCGGGCACCAAGCCCACCGGCGAGAGCACGCTGAAGCGTCCACCCACATTGCCGGGTACCGCGAAGGTGGTGAGCCCGTTCGCTTCCGCGAAGGGACGCAAGAAGCCCGCCTCGCCATCCGTGGTCACGACCACGTGCTGCTGCCAGTGATCGCCCACCGTGTGCTTGAGCGCTTCGAGCACGAGCAGGAACTGGCTCATGGTCTCAGCCGTGGAGCCGCTCTTGCTGATCACGTTGTAGAGCGTGGTCGCGGGGTTCGCGGCGCGCAGGATGCCCCCCACCAACACCGGGTCGACGTTGTCGATCACGAAGAGCTTGGGCCGCGAGATGTCGCGCGGGCGACGGTCGTGCAGCGCGGGTGAGAGCGCGGCGTGCAGCGCTTGGGTGCCGAGCGCCGAGCCGCCGATGCCGAGCACGACGATGTTCTCGAAGCGCCCGTGTTGCTTGTCAGCGAAGGCGCGGATGGCGTCGATCTGCTGATCGGGCAGGTCGAAGAAACCGAGCTCCCCGCCGGCGCGCTTGTCGAGCAAGGACTTGCGGTGAGCTGCGTGCGCCGACTCGGCGGCTTGCAGATCGGCGGGATCGACACCCACGGCACCTTGCGGGCCGCCGGCAACCAGGCACGTCAGATCAAGTGTCAGGCTCATGCTGCGGTTGTACCAACGGTCCATGTCGGATCCGAGTGCGGGGACGAGCAGCTCGACACGCGCAGGACATGGGCTCGCTGGGGCGCCGGATGCCGGCAGGGCGGTAGGATCGGACGCCATGAACGTCCCGCCCGACCAGCCAGGCTCCAGCAGCGGTGTGGCCGCCGCACTCGTGCGACGCCCCGTCACGCTCTTCATGCTGTTCCTCACGCTGATCGGCCTGGGGGTCATGGCCTACTCGCGCATCCCGCTGACCTTCGTGCCCGAAGGCATGACCGGCGAGACGCTCTCGGTCAGCTTGCCCTTCCGCGGCGCCGGCCCGCGCGAGGTCGAGGATCAGATCACGCGCCCGGTGGAAGACGCGCTCAGCACGATCCCGGGCATCGAGTCGATCCGCGGCATCAGCTCCGAGGGACAGTCGCGCGTCACGGTGGAGTTCTCGTCCAACACCGACATGGACGTGGCCTACGGCGAAGTGCGCGATCGCATCGAGCGCATCCGCGCCGAACTGCCGCCGGAGATGGATCGCTACCGCGTACAGAAGTGGGACATGAGTCAGCTGCCGGTGCTGTTCATGGGCGTGCACTACCCACCCGAACACGCCGAGCCCTTCACGCCACTGGAGCAGATCGTCGTGCCGCGCTTGGAGAGCGTGGAGGGCGTGGCGAACGTGGGCCTCAATGGGGTGATCGACGACGCGGTGCGCATCTTCGTCGACATCGAGAAGGTGAAGGGCTTCGGCATCGACCTGGGCGAAGTCATCCGCAAGCTGCAGACCGACAACTTCACGTTGCCCGCAGGCCAAGTCGACGAAGGGGACCGCCGCTTCGCCGTGCGCATCGACTCCACCTTCAAGTCGGTGGACGAGTTGCGCCGCTACCCCGTGGGCGAGAACTTCGTGCTCGCCGACGTGGCCGAGATCGTGCTCGCCTCGAGCGTGCGCGACTCGGTGTGGCGCCGCAACGGCCGCCCCGCCATGTCGATGGAGATCTCCAAGGAAGCGGGGGCGAACACGCTCGAGACCACCGAGCGGGTGCGCGACGTGCTCGCCGGCCTGATCGACGACCCGCGCCTGGAAGGTTTCGAGATCGTGGAGCTCTGGGGCCAAGCCGACGACATCACGGCCTCGCTCGACACCATGCGCAGCTCCGCGCTGTGGGGCGGCCTGTTCGCCGTGATCGTGCTGCTCTCCTTCCTGCGCGACCTGCGCATGACCTTGCTCGCCGCGCTCGCGATCCCCAGCGCCTTGCTCGGCGCGATGATCGCGCTGCACTTCGGCGGCGGCACGCTCAACATCATCTCCCTGGCCGGTTTCACCATCGGCATCGGCATGCTGGTCGACAACGCTGTGGTGGTGATCGAGTTGATCGTGCGTCGTCGCAGCCTGGGCGACGACGACCTGACCGCCGCCGCCAACGGCGCGCGCGATGTCGGCGTGGCGGTGCTCACGGCCACGCTCACCACCATCGTGGTCTTCTTGCCGATGGTCTTCCTCGACGTCGAGCGCAACCAAGCCGTGATGATGAAAGCGCTGGCGCTGCCGATCAGCTTCTCGCTGATGGCCTCGCTGGTCGTGGCGCTCGTGTTCCTGCCGGCTTTCTCCGCGCGCATGCGGAGGCGACGTGCGGCAGCAGCGGCACCGCGTGTCGCAGCGACCGAGGCGTCGAGCCCTCCGCGCGGCATCTACCCGCGGTTGCTCGCGTGGACCTTGCGCAGACGCCTGGCCGCCACCTTGCTCTTCGCGGTCGCGCCGCTCGCGCTCGCCATCGGGATCGCGAGCAACGGCGGCGTGCCCATGGCCATGTCCGAGGGCGGCAACTGGTCGGGCACGAACATGGAAGTGAAGCTGCCGTCGACCTACTCGCTGGCCGACGCCAACGGCGTCTTCGAACGCATCGAGGCCTGGCTCAACGCGAACCGCGACGAGCTGCACATCGACAGCTTCTCGTGCAGCTTCTCGCGCCGCCGCGGCAACGTGAACCTGTGGCTCGACCCGAGCATCGGCGAACTGAAGACCAAGGCCGTGGAAGCGCGCCTGCGCACCGAGTACCCCAAGCTGCCCGGCGTCACGATCACCCTGGGACGCGAAGGCGCCAGCAACACGGGCGACGTGGAACTCAGCCTGCAAGGCGCCGACATCGACGTGCTGGCGCAAGTCGTCGAGCAAGTCGCTGAGGAACTCCGCGAGCTGCGCACCGTGAACGAAGCCGGCGAGTCGGTGCTGCTCTTCGAACGCGTGCGCACCGACCTCACCGACGGCCTCGACGAAGTGCAGGTGTCGATCGACCGTGATCGCAGCTCGGAGCTGGGCGTCAGCCCGCAGGGTTTGCAGGGCATGGTCGCCTGGGGACTGAGCGGGCAGCGCCTGCCCGACATGCGCGTGAACGAGCGCGAGATCCCGGTGATCATCGAGTACGCGCGCGGCGAGGCCGAGAGCCTCGAGTTCCTACGCAACATGGGCGTGCCGAGCGACACGGGGAACATGATCCCGCTCGCCGCCATCGCCGAGCTCGACTTCAAGAACGCGCTCGGCGCCATCGTCCGGCGCGACGGTCACACCATGCTGAGCATCACGGCCACCCCCGCCGTCGACGACATCCTCAGCGTGAGCCGCGAGCTCGCCGCCGTCACCCGCAACACGCCCATCCCGGAGGGCTACGAGTGGGTGCGCAAGGGTGGCCGCGAAGACTTCGACCAAGTGGCCAGCGAGATGATCAGCACGCTGCTCATGTCGGTGGCGCTGATCTACCTGCTCATCGCGATCCTGCTCGAGTCGGCGATCCTGCCCTTCTCGATCCTGATGTCGATCGTGCTCGCCGGAACCGGCGTGATCTTCGCGCTCGCGCTCACCGCCACGCCGCTCGACCCCATGGGCATGATCGGCGGGGTGCTGCTCGCCGGCGTGGTCGTGAACAACGCCATCGTGCTCCTGGATCGCGTGCAGCGGTTGCGGGAGCAGGGACGGTCGCGTCGCGAGGCGCTCATCCATGGCGGCGCGGATCGCGTGCGTCCGATCATGATGACGGCGCTCACCACGATCTGCGGGCTGTTGCCGATGGCCGTGCCCACGCTGTTCTCGGGCGGCGAGAACTCCAACATGTACCGCGGCATGGCGGTCGCCGTGGCCGGCGGCCTGGCGGTGTCGACCGCCTTCACGCTGCTGGTCGTGCCGCTCTTCTACACCTTCTTCGACGACCTCGCGGGCGTGCTCTCACGGCTGAGTCCCTTCGGCGAGAGAGGGCGCAGTGCCGCCGAGCCGCCCACCCCGCGCGCGGACAGGGCGACAGCAGGTGCTCCCGTGATCCCTGCGGAGCCGGGCTGAAGCCGCCGGGTCGCCTGCCCAGCGCCCGACGCCCGACGCCCTCGATGGCGGGAGTGCGCCCAGACTTGGCGCGAGGCGCTTGCTATCCTCCGCCCCCATGTCCGACGCCATCACAGCGGTGCCCACGCCGCACAACGAACCTGTCTTGTCCTACGCCCCCGGTTCTGCCGAGCGCGCCACCCTGAAGGCCGAGCTCGCGCGCACCCGCGAAGAGCGCGCCGACGTGCCGCTGCTCATCGGCGGACAGGAGATCCGCACCGGCAACACCTTCGAGATGGTCGAGCCGCACGATCACCAGCGCACGCTCGGGGTCTGTCATGCGGGCGACGCGTCCACGCTGAACCAAGCGGTCGACGCCGCCATTGCCGCGAGTCACGACTGGGCGCTGATGCCCTTCGAAGACCGCGCCGCGATCTTCCTGAAGGCCGCCGAGCTGCTCTGCGGTCCGTGGCGCGCGCGCATCAACGCCACCACGATGCTCAACCAGAGCAAGACCGCCTACCAAGCCGAGATCGACGCGGCCTGCGAGTTCGCGGACTTCCTGCGCTTCAACGTGTCCTACGCGCGCGACCTGTTCGAGATGCAGCCCGAGTCGGCGCCCGGCATCTGGAACCGCGTCGAGTACAGGAACCTCGAAGGCTTCGTGTTCGCCGTCACGCCCTTCAACTTCACGTCGATCGCGGGCAACTTGCCGAGCGCGCCGGCGCTCATGGGCAACGTGGCCGTGTGGAAGCCGGCGAGCACCTCGGCGCTCAGCAACTGGGCCGTGATGGAACTGTTGCGTGAGGCCGGCTTGCCCGACGGCGTGATCAACTTCCTGCCCGGCGCGGGCCCCGCCATCGGCGACCCGGCGTTGGCGCACAAGGACCTCACGGGCGTGCACTTCACCGGCAGCACGGGCGTGTTCCAGCGCATGTGGAACACGATCGGCGGCAACATCGCGAACTACCGCAGCTACCCGCGCATCGTGGGTGAGACCGGCGGCAAGGACTTCGTCTTCGCGCACGCTTCGGCCGATGTGCGCGCGCTCGGCATCGCGCTGCTGCGCGGCGCCTTCGAGTACCAAGGCCAGAAGTGTTCGGCCGCGAGCCGCGCCTACGTGCCGCGTTCGCTGTGGGACGAGCTGCGCGAGATCCTCGTGGAAGAAGTCGGCGCGATCCCGCAAGGCGACCCCACCGACTTCAGCAACTTCATGTGCGCGGTGATCGACAAGAAGAGCTTCGACAAGTGCCGTCAATACATCGAAGGCGCGCGCAACGATCCGGCGTGCTCGATCCTGGTCGGCGGCGGTTGCGACGACAGCACCGGCTGGTTCGTGCAGCCCACGGTGATCGAGACGGCCGACCCGAAGGCCACCTCGATGTGCGAAGAGATCTTCGGCCCGATCCTCACGATCCATGTCTACGACGACGCCAAGTTCGAAGAGACGCTCACGCTCTGCGACACGACCTCGCCCTACGCGCTCACCGGCGCGATCTTCGGGCGCGACCGCGGTGTCGTGCGGCACATGGCGCAGCGACTGCGTCAGGCGGCGGGCAACTTCTACGTGAACGACAAGCCCACCGGCGCGGTCGTCGGGCAGCAGCCTTTCGGCGGCGCGCGCGCGAGCGGCACGAACGACAAGGCCGGCTCGATGCTCAACCTGATCCGCTGGACGAGCGTGCGCACGATCAAGGAAACGCACGTGCCCGCACACGACTGGCGCTACCCCCACATGGGCGAGGACTGAACGCATGACCGACCGCGTCGCCCCGAACAGCACCCAAGTCGACCTTGCGACCACCCACGGTGCGCGCGCACGCGGTCCGACCCGCCGCACGCTGCTCGCGGCGAGCCTGGCCGCGTTGCTGGTGGCCTGCATGGCGCCCGAGGAGAAGCGCGGCTTCATCACCCCCGCCCGCTCGAACCAGGGCGACGGCGTCGCGCCGCTTGTCGTGACCTCCGACCTCGACAACCTGCCCTTCGCCGGCGTGGACGAGAACGGCAAGCCCATCGGCCGCGACGTCGAGATGATGGAAGCGCTCGCCGCCGCGCTCGGTCGCCCGGTCGAATGGAAGCGCAGCCCTTTCGAGACCTTGCTGCCCGCTGCGCACGGAGGCTTCGTGGATGTCGTCTGCGCCACGCTGGGCATCACGCCGGAACGCAAACAAAAGGTGGCCTTCACGCGGCCCTACTTCAAAACCGTGATCCACGTGGTCGTGCGCGCGGGCGAAGGTGAGGCGCGCGGTTGGAGTGACCTCTACGGGCGGCCCGTCGCCGCCAGCATCGACACCACTTCGGAACGCGCCGTGCGTCAGATCTTGCCCGGCGCCACGCTGGTGCTCGAGAACAAGGAAGCGCTCGGGGCCGCAGAGCGCTTGCTCCTCGGTGAGGTCGACGGCGTGGCCATGGACGGCCCGGCCGCCGAGAAGGTCGTGCGCGAGAGCGGCGGCGCACTCACGCTGATCGAACCGCCACTCACGAGCGAGCACTACGCCCTGGCCTTGCCCAAGGATCGCGTGCAGCTACTCGCCGAGCTGAATGCTCTGTTGGCACGCTTCGAGGCCAACGGGCAGCTCGACGCATGGAACCGTCGCTGGGGGCTCGCTCGCTAGGCGCGCCCACTTCCGCTGCAGCTCGGGCGGCGCTTTGGCGCTGGCAGATGCGTGCACTCAGGCGCCGACGCGCGAATCCAGTAGGGCGCTCACCCCAGCCGTCGGGAACGACGCTGCGGAGCCCCACAGTCGCCGCCACAACTGCGTCCGAGGCACCGCCACACCTTTGCCACGCCGCACTTCGGGCGCCCGATCCACCGTCTGGTAAGGTCGCCGCCTCACTCCATCTCGTGCTTGGGAATTCCACGATGCGAAAGCGTAGTTTCACTTCCGCGCTGATGCTCGGTGTGCTCGCTCTGAGCCCCGCCTGTCAGCTGCCTACGAACGACTCTTCTTCGGCGGCCAGCACCGACGCGCCGCCCGCAGCTCCCGCGCCCGCCGAGGCCGCCGCCGCAGAGCCGGCCGCTGCCAAGCCCGCTGCTGCCAAGAGCGCGCCTGCCGACGCAGCCCCCGCCGCTGCCAAGTCCAACGACAAGAAGAAGGACAAGTCGGACGAGGAGAAGAGCAAGGAACAGAAGAAGTGGGACGACACGCTCAAGGACACCGAGAAGGCCACCGGCCTCTTCACCACCCACCGCGGCGAGCACAAGCTGTTCATCGAGCTCGACGAGAAGAGCTTGGGTCGTGAGTTCCTCTACCACGGCCACATGAACAGCGGCCTCGGCAGCGGCAACATCTACCGCGGCGCCATGCTCTCCGACACACCCTTCGTGGTGCATTTCGAGCGCCGCAACGAGAAGCAGATCGTGCTCGTCGCCGAGAACACGCGCTACTTCGAGGCCGACGACGCTCGCGAGCAACGCATGCTCGAACAGGTCACGGCCGACAGCATCATCCAGGCCTTCCCGATCAACGCCGAGCTCGAAGACGAGGGCCGCGCGCTGATCGACATCGGCGCCTGGTTCATGAGCGACAACCTCAGCTTGGCGCGCAGCCTGCGCGGCAAGTTCGGCCCGAACCGAGACCTCTCGGCCTTCACCGACGTGAAGAGTTTCCCGAGCAACGTGGAGGTCTACCAGGAGCTGCACTTCTCCGGCAGCTCCAGCAACCCGACCAACATCGCGCTGGCCGACGGTCGCGGCGTGACCCTCAAGGTGCGTCACTCGCTCGTGGCGCTGCCCGAGCCGGGCTACAAGCCGCGCGCGCTGGATCAGCGCATCGGCTACTTCCCCACGCTGCGCAAGGACCTGTTCCGCCGCGACGGCGAGGACCCGGTCACGCAGTACATCAACCGCTGGCGCCTGCAAAAGAAGGATCCCTCGCTCGACGTGAGCGAGCCGATCAAGCCGATCACGTACTGGATCGAGAACTCCACGCCGCCCAAGCTGCGCGGCGCCGTGCGTGAAGGCATCGAGGCCTGGGAGCCCGCCTTCCGCAAGGCCGGCTTCCAGAACGGCATCATCGCCAAGCAGATGCCCGAAGACGCCGACTGGGACCCGGCCGACGTGCGCTACGCCGTCGTGCAGTGGTCCGAGGACGAGAACGTGGGCTTCGCCATCGGCCCGTCGCGCACCGACCCGCGCACCGGCGAGATCTACGACGCCGACATCACGATGCAGGCCAGCTTCCTCAACACCTACGCCCAGCGCTTCGACAAGTACATCGCTGGTCGTGAGTCGATGACCAAGGAAGACATGCTGCAGATGGTCCAGGAGATGTTCGAGCCCGACCTCGAGAAGCTCGCGTCCATGTCCACCGACGCCACTTGCATGATGATGAGCACCGAGCGTGCCATGCAGGTGAGCACGGCCGCGATGCTGCTGCCGGCCCTCGACGGCGACTTCAACAAGGACGACTTCCTCTACGCGATCATCCGCGAAGTCACGGCGCACGAAGTCGGGCACACGCTCGGCCTGCGCCACAACTTCAAGTCGTCGCGCTGGCGCAGCATGGAGGAGCTCGGCAACGAGGAGCTCACCGCCGCGGAAGGCATCTGTGGTTCCTTCATGGACTACCCCGCGATCAACATCGCGGCGCCCGGCAAGACGCAGGGTGAGTTCTTCCAGTCGCACGTCGGTGCCTACGACTACTGGGCCATCGAGTACGGCTACAAGGAGTTCGGCTCCAACGAGGAGAAGGCGCTGGCCAAGATCGCCGAGCGCTCCAACCTCCCCGGGCACGAGTACGGCACCGACGAAGACTCCTTCGTCGGCGATCCCTACACCGTCACCTGGGACATGGGCGCCGACCCGGTGGCCTTCGCCGAGAGCCAGATGGAGCTCGCCGAGTGGGGTCTCGCGAACATGCTCGAGCGCGGCGCTGAGAAAGGCGACGGCTTCTACGAGTACACGATCTACCGCGCGATGTTCCAGGGCATGTACGACAACGCCTACCGCGGTCTGGGTCGCTTCCTCGGCGGCTTCACGCTCAACCGTGACGTGGTCGGACAGACCGACGGCCGTCCGCCGCTGGTCGCTGTCGACGCCGACGTGCAGAACCACGCGCTCGACCTGATGGTCGACAAGGGCCTGCGCTGGGACGGCGGACTCAGCAACGAGCAAGTGCTGCTGCTGGCCAACCGCAAGCACGGCACGCTCACCAGCTGGTTCACCCCGTGGTCGATGACGAACGTGGCGCGCAGCGTGAACAGCTCGCGCTTCCTCACGCTCGCCACGCTCATGAGCACCTTCCTGCAGGAGCGCTTGCTCAACCAAGCTGCGCTCGTGGAAGGCGCGCCGAGCATCCACGAAGTGGGTGACCGCGTGTTCGCCGCCGTGTTCGTCGACAACCCCGACGAGCACGATCTCTGGATCCAGAAAGACTGGGTCAGTCTCGCAACGAGCACCGCCGAGACGGACACCATGCCGCAGATCCTGGCCGCCAACGACAACTTGATCCGTCGCGCTCAGAGCAAGTTGGAGGAGTACAGCGGCTCCTCCGACCGCACGGTGGCCGCGCACGGCCGCTGGCTGAGCCAGAAGATCAAGGATTGGCGCGAGAAGAAGCAGATCACGACCAGCCTGTTCTGATCTGAGCACCGCCTCGGCGGTCCTTCGAGGGCCGGGGAGCCAGCGCGGCTTCCCGGCCCTCGTTGCGTTTGCCGGCAGCCACGCGCGCGCTTCGGCGGCCCACACGCACCGCGTATCATGCGCGCGCCCATGAGCGACACGCCGCCCGCGACGCCATCCCCCACCAGAACCAAGACACCCCGCGCGGGTGGCTCGGCGCTGATCTTCGCTTTGTGCGCGGTGCTGTTGCTCAACCTGCCGCGCGCGCGGGCGCAGTGGCGTGAACACAGCGCGAACTCCGAGCGCGGGCGCCCGTTCTGGATGCAACCCGTCTATCCCGCCCTGGTCGAGCAGCTCGACGCCGCGCTGCCGAACGCGAGCAAGGTGATCCTGTTCAGCGACCGCGTGGCGCGCGACCACCAACATCGCGTGTTCGGCTTGCAGTTCCACGCCGTGCCACGCAGCGTGCACGACGTGACGAAGCTCGCTGCAGCGCTCGCAGCCCTGCGTGCCGGCGCGCCCGTGCTCGTCGATCTGTCCGATGAAGAACGTTCGGTCAGGGCGGCGTTGCAGCTCGCGGAAGCCACCGGTGCGCGCGTGCTGCACGAACCCTCGCACCACGCGCGGCTCCTGGTTCCCGCGGAGCCCGGAGCGTGATCAGCGGCGACGCCTACGTGCTCTGCGTGTCGCTGGCGGGTTGGCTCTGCGGCCGCGCGCTGAGCCGCGGACGACTCGGCGCGCTCGAGAGTTGGGCGCTCGGCACCGCGGCGAGCTTGGGGCTGCTCACGCTCGCGGCCTTCGTGCTCGCGCTCGTGGGTTGGGGACTCCCCGGGCCGCTGCTGCAACTTGCGCTGCTCGCAGGCGGCATCCAGCTGGCACGCGTCCTCGCGCGTCCGCGTGCGGGGCAGGAGCGTACGTCGTCCCGGCGGACGTCGTCCGGGCGAGAGTCGACAGCGCGCGAGTCGACAGAGCGCGAACCCACGGAGGCGACGTCGCCGCGCTGGCCATGGCTTGTGGTGCTGCCGTCGCTCGCGCTGGCCGTGCTCATGGCCGGCGACTGGGGACAGCGCGAACCCGCCGGCAACTGGGACGGCATGGCGAACTGGACCACGCAGGCGCGTCACCTCGCGCGCAGCGCAGGCGATCCCGGCGAAGGCCTGCGCGCACGCGTGGTCGGTCACGCCGACTACCCACTCATGTTGCCGCTCGCCATCGCGCTCGGCTGGCAGTGGACCGGCGACGAGACCCAACACGTCCCACGCCTGCTCGCGGTGCTCTTCGTGCTGCTGCTCGCCGCCGCGTCGCTCGGGAGTTTCGCGCGCGTGGCCGGCTCACGCAGCGCCTGCTTCGCCAGCGCCGCGTTGCTCGCCGCGCCCGCGCTGCAGCTCGCCGCGCGCGGACAGATCGCCGACCTCCCACTCGCGGTGCTCACCTTGCTCGCGGGCACACGCTTGGTCGCGAGTCTGCAGGCGTCAGCACGTGGCGACGCCGACCCGCTCCCGGCCACGCTCACGGGCTTCCTCATCGGCCTGCTCCCGTGGATGAAGAACGAGGGCATGCTGCTCGCGCTGTGCCTCGCGCTCGCCGCGCTGCCCGCGGTCATCGGGCGCCTCAAGAGCCACGCGCCCTTGCTCGGCCGACTGCTCCTCGGCGCGCTGCTGCCGCTCGCGTTGGTGCGTCACTTCAAGCACGCCTGGGCGCCGCCCGACCGCATGCTCGAGCAACTCAAGCCGGCGATGCGCAACTTCGTACCCGACCCGGAACGCTGGCGGATCGCGCTCGACGGCGTGGCGCGCGAGTTCGTGCCACTCGAGTTCGGCTACGGCCTCCAAGGGCTCCTGCAGGGTCCGTGGATCGAACGCTGGGGTGGCCTCGGCGCGCTGTGCCTCGTGGCTCTGTTGCTCGGCGTGCTGCGTCGTCCGCGGGCGGCGCAAGGCGTGCCGCTGCTGGCCACCTTCGGTTGGCTCGCCGCGCTGTGTCTCGTGTACGTGCTCACCATCGCCGACGACCCGCAATGGCATGTGGACACGAGCCTGTGGCGACTGCTGCTGCAGATGCTGCCCTTCACGCTCTTCGGCGCGCTCGCTGCTTGGTCGCGCGAAGCCCCGCCCGTTATGCTGCGCGATTCGATTCGCCCACCCGACAACACATCACCCGAGGCCCCATGACCGCTCACCCGATCCTCACTCAGGTCGACGCGCACATCGCGTCGCTCAAGCTCGACAGCAACTCCAACGGCTGGCGCACGTCGCTCCAAGCGCCGCCCGACTTCGAGCTCCCCGCCGACGCGAACATCCACTGGGTGCTCAACACGAACAAGGGCGAGATCAAGGTCAAGCTCTGGCAGTCGATCGCGCCCAAGCACGTAGGCTCCACGGTCTTCCTCACGCGCGCCGGCTTCTACGACGGCCTCGCCTTCCACCGCGTGATCAGCGACTTCATGGCGCAGGGCGGCTGCCCGCTCGGCACCGGCACCGGTGGCCCTGGCTACAAGTACGGCGGTGAGTTCGACCCGAGTGCCAAGCACGATCGCCCCGGCCTGCTCTCGATGGCCAACGCCGGTCCCGGCACCGACGGCAGCCAGTTCTTCCTCACCTTCGTGGCCACGCCCTGGCTCGACGGCAAGCACACGCTCTTCGGCGAAGTCGTGGAAGGCATGGACAACCTGCGCGCGCTCGAAGCCGCCGGCAGCCAGAGCGGCACGCCGAAGGAACCCATGAGCATCCAGACGGCCACGATCGAGATCAGCTGAGTCGCGGCTTTTGTGCGGCCCCGGCGCGTCGGTATCCTGCGCGCTGCTGCTCGTCGCCACGATCCGTGTGGCCGGGGCCGTTCACGTCGCCAGGAGTTCTTCGCATGCTGCGCCTGTCCCAGTTGTCCCTCGCTCTCTTCGCGTTGCTCGTCTCGCTGACTGCTTGTGAGGCCGACGAATCCTCCGACCCGGGCAGCCTCAACAGCGAGGGCGTCGCGGAGCAAGGCGGCGCCACCGCAGGTGAACAGAGCGACGCCGCCAGCGAACACGCCACCGACGCCGCCACCCCCGTCGCCACCGACGACGAAAGCGCCGCCGCACCGAGCGCCGCCGGCGCCGACCTCACCGCGCAGATCGACGCCTTCATCGCCAGCGCCAACATCGACATGAGCAACCCGAAGTGGCGCGAGAGTCTCCCGCAGCCACCGGTCTTCGACTTCCCCGCCGACGCCAAGATCTTCTGGGAGTTGCAGACCAACCACGGCCCGATGCGCCTGCGCTTGTGGCAGACCGTGGCGCCGCTGCACGTGTCGTCCACGCTCTACCTCACGCGCCTCGGCTTCTACGACGAGCTCGAGTTCCACCGCGTGATCAATGGCTTCATGGCGCAGGGCGGCTGCCCGCAAGGCACCGGCATGGGCGGCCCCGGCTACGGCTACAACGGTGAGTTCCAGACGGGCGTGGTGCACGACCGCCCGGGCCTGCTCTCGATGGCCAACACCGGCCGCCCGAACAGCGACGGCAGCCAGTTCTTCCTCACCTTCGTGCCCACGCCGCACCTGAACAACAAGCACACGCTCTTCGGTGAGATCGTCGGGGCCGAGGGTCGCAGCACACTCAAGAAGATCGAGGGCTTCGGTTCGCGCAGCGGCAAGACGAGCGCGCCGGTCGTGCTGGAGCAAGCGCGCTTCGTGGTGGAGTGAACGCCGCCGCAGCACCCAGCAGCAGCGCGCCGAAGTCCGCAGACGCGGCGCTCGAAGAACGCCGGGCACGCAACGCGCATTGGTCGACGGAAGCCGAGGCCGCACGCGCTCGCGTGCGCGCACTCGGCAACGCGCGCCTCGCGCTCTTCGTGATCGGCGGGCTCGCGTCGCTCTGGTTGATCAAGACGCACGTGACCTCCTGGCCGCTGCTCGGGCTGCCGGTCGCGGCCTTCGCCGTGCTCGTGGTCCTGCACCATCGTGCCGACCTGCGCGCCACGCGGGCCGAGGCGCGGCGCGCGGCGGCGGCCTTCCGTTTGGCGCGCCGCGAAGCGCGGTGGAGCGACCTGCCCGCCCCTGAGCAAGCTGGCGACCTGCCCGACACGCACCTCTTCGCGCACGACCTCGACCTCGACGGTGGCGCCTCGCTGCTGGGTCTGCTCGGCGCCCCCGCGCAACCGCTGCAACGCCCCAGCGCGCTGCTGCGCTGGCTCACCGAGCCGCCCGTGCTCGACGACGTGCGCTCCCGCCAAGACGCCGTCGAAGAGCTCGCCGCGCACGACGGGTTGCTCGAGGCCGCCGCCGCGCTGCCTCACGGTGAAACCGAGGCGCGCACACCGAGCGAACCGCCGGGCAACGAGTTGCTCGCCTGGGTGGCGCAGCCGCCCGCACCGCCCGTCGCTTGGGAGTGGTACGCCGGCGCGCTGCTCGCACCCGCGGGCTTGTGGGCCTCGATCCAGTGGTTGCTGCTCGACGGCGGCCCGTCACTGCTCGCCTTGGTGGCTTTGATCGAGGCCTTCGTGGATCAGCTCGCGGTGAAGCGCCGGCGCGCGACGCTGGCCGCCGCCGACATGGCGCTCGCTCGCCTCGCGCGCGTGCAAGGCCTGCTGCGTCTGCTCGACGAGCACAACGCCCAGACCGACGCCGTGCGCGCGCTGCAAGCCAGCGTGCGCGCCAGCGATCACAGCGCGCACGCCGCACTCGCAACGCTCGAGTCGCGCCTCGACGCGCTCAACACCGGACGTCGCAACCCCTTCGCCTTCGTGTTCGGTTTCATCCTGCGCCTCGAGCTCCCGCGACGCCGCGCGCTCGAAACCTGGCGCGCACGCTGGGCCGCGCACGCGCCGCGCTGGATCGCCACCGCCGACGCCTTCGAAGCGCTGCTCGCGCTCGGCGCCTATCGTCGCGATCATCCCGAAGACGCGCGCCCGGAGTTGCTCAGCGGCCCCGCGCGGTTCACGGCCACGGGTCTCGCGCACCCGCTGCTCGCCAGCGACGCGGCCGTGCGCAACGACCTTTCACTCGGCGACCCCGCACGCCTGCTCGTGGTCTCGGGCTCGAACATGTCGGGGAAGAGCACGCTGCTGCGGGCCTTGGGTTGCAACCTCATGTTGGCCTTCGCGGGCGCGCCGGTGCGCGCCCACGCGCTCTCCACGACCGCGCTGCAGCTGGGCGCCTCCTTGCGTGCCCGCGACTCGCTGCTCGACGGACGCAGCCGCTTCTTCGCCGAGATCGAGGGCCTGCGTCGCATCGAACAGGCCACCAACGGCGAGCTACCCGTGCTGGCCCTGCTCGACGAGTTGCTCGCCGGCACGAACAGCAGCGACCGCCTCGCCGGTGCCCGCACGCTGCTCGAACACCTGCGCGAGCAGGGCGCGCTCGTGATCCTCACGACCCACGACCTGGCGCTCACGGCGCTCGCCGAAGAAGCCGGCTCAGCGGCCCGAAACGTGCATTTCCGCGACGAACTCCATGAAGGTCGCCCGCACTTCGATCACCGTCTGCGCGCCGGTGTCGTGCCGCGAGGCAACGGTTTGGAGCTGATGCGTTCGCTCGGTCTGCCCGTCTGAGGCGGGGAGGAGCGCTGAATTGAGTGCCCGCAAGCGGGCCGCGGAAGAGCGCTGTCAGCAGCTCACGCTCGACCGATCCCCGTGAGGCGCATAGACTTGGGCCCTGCGGTTTCCCCGAAGAAACCGGCTCTCCCCTCGTCGCGCCCTCTCCCGAAGCTCCGGGTGCGACCTCTCCCGTCTGGATCTCACTCATGCAGATTGCGTGGAGCCGTGCGTTGCCCGGCAAGTCACTCGTCGCTTTCGGACTCGGTCTCGCACTGACACTCGGTGCTGGTTGGCTCAGCCAGAGCCCCGAACCGACGTCCGAAGAAGAAGCCCTCGACCCCTTCTTTGCCTGCTTCGACCAGGGCACTTCGCCCAGCGTGATGGAGTACTGGTATCAGCGTGGCGCGTACAAGCCCGGCCTGGAGCCGCAGCTCGGCGACGACGGCCTCGCGGAGTACTTCCTCGGCGGTAACTGGAACGGCCAGGGCGCGCCCGCGAGCCTGACCTGGAGCTTCCTGCCCGACGGCTACTCGTTCCCCGGCTCGGTCGGCGGCAGCGGCAACTCGTCGATGTTCTCCACCATGGACAGCAAGTTCGGCGGCGACACCGCGCTGTGGATCTCGCGCTTCGAAGCCACGTTCAACCGCTGGTCGCTGCTCACGGGTCTCGACGTGCAACGCGTGACCAACGGCGGCAACGAGTGGGACGACGGCGCCAGCTGGAACTCCAGCGGCAACGCCAACCGCGGTGACATCCGCATCGGCATGCGCAGCCTCGACGGCGGCGGCGGCACGCTCGCCTTCGCCTTCTTCCCGGGCAGCGGTGGCGGCGGCAACATGGTCTTCGACACGGCGGAAAGCTGGAACGGTTCGCAAGACGACCGCCTGCTGCGCAACACGTTGTTCCACGAGCTGGGCCACTCCTTCGGCATCAACCACGTCTGCCCGACGAACGGCACGAAGCTGATGGAGCCCTTCCTCAACACGAACTTCGTGGGCCCGCGCCACGACGACCTGCGCGCCGCGCACCGTCTCTACGGCGACGCCTTCGAGAACAACAACAGCGCCGGCGCCGCGCACGACTTCGGCGACGTGGACACCAGCGGCACCTTCTCGCCTTGCGAGATCCCCGGTGCGGCCATCGCGATCCCCGACAACAGCTCGCTGTGCTCGCTCGACGCCAACGGCGAGGTCGACTTCTACGAGATCAACGTCACCGAGGGGAACACGATCAGCGTGACCGTGTCCCCCACCGGCCTGACCTACTCGAACAACTCGCAGGCCTTCAACGGTTCGTGCAACACGGGTAGCAGCACCAACTCTCTGGATGCCACGGACCTCGCCGTGCAAGTGATCGCCGCCAACGGCGTCACCGTGCTCGCCACGAGCGACTCGGCGGGCGTGGGCCAGGCCGAAACCATCACGGACCTCAACATCGGCGGCCCCGGCACGATCTTCATCCGGGTCTACGAGACGGGCAGCCTCTCGATCGTGCAGATGTACGACATCGACATCGACGTCGAAGAAGGCGACGAGCCGGGCGGTGAGTTCATCGACATCGGTCCCGGCGTGGCAGGCCTCTTGGGCACGCCCAGTTTCACGGGCACCGGCGACCTCACGCCGGGCAGCGCCATGGGTTACTCGACCACCGTGACCGGCGCGATCCCGTTCAACACGGGCTTCCTGTTCCTGGGTCTCGTTGAGGGCAGCACGCCCTTCAAGATGGGCACGCTCTACCCGTCCCCGTTCTTGTTCCTCACGCAGATCAACATGACGGGCGCGGGCAACCGCACGATCCCGAGCACGATCGACTTGGGCACGCCCAGCGGTCTCGAGATCATCGCCCAGTGGTGGTTCGCCGACGCAGCGGCCGTGTCCGGCGCGTCTGCCAGCAACGGGCTGAAGCTCGTGGTTCCCTGAACCCACGACCACGCGCTGATTGAACCGGAGGCCGGAGCGACCACGCGTCGTTCCGGCCTCCGCGCGTTAAGGAGCGGCCTCGTGCGGCCACCAACTCGGACGCCAGCGCAAGCCGCGACGCCAACGCGGCGACAGGCGCTCGTCGAGCCGGTTGATGCGCGTGGCCATCCACGGCGAGACTTTCGCGAGGCACACCAGCCCGACGACGTAGAAAGGGATGCCCGTGATCACCGGCACCAACCAGCCCACGACGCCGGCCGCGAAAGCCAACACCGCGATCACGATGAGCACCACGCGTTGCCAGAGCGGGCGCTCACGATGCGGCTCACTGATCAGCGGCCCCAGCTCGGGCACCTCCGAATCGTCGGGCGGCTGAGACGGCTCGGACGGCTCCGGGCACGGAGTGGCGGCGGAGGCTTCGGGGCGGGGCCGGGCGGACATGCGGATCTCTTGGGACGCGTCGGGATCGAGTTTCAGCCGCGTAGGGCCTCGAGCACGTCGCGCGTGGCCTGCAGTGTCCCACATGCGATCCTCACCGCAGCCCCGCAGGTGCAGCGCTGCCGAAGTGGAGACTCGTGGCGACGAGCCGCTAGGATCGGGATCAGTCCGAGACGCTCGGGCGCCGAAGCAGACTGTGGCTCGACGCGTCGGCTTGCCGACAAGAACGTGCCCACCTCCCCCGCTCCCTGCGCCATGTCCCCCCCGCAAACCGACTGCCGCCACTACCAGGGCGACCGCCCCTGTGCGCCGCACAAGGCGGAAGGCGTGGCCTGCGAGGCGAGCTGCCCGCACTACGACCCGGCCGGAACGCGCTTGCTGCTCGTGAAGTTGGCAGCCATGGGCGACGTGTTGCGCACCACCAGCCTGCTGCCCGCGATCCACGCGCGCTGGCCCGGCGCACATCTCACCTGGGTGACCGCGCCCAACGCCGTGCCGTTGCTCAAGGCCAACCCGCTCGTGGACCGCGTGCTCACCTACAGTGGTGCGCTGCCCTTGGCGCTGGCCACCGAACGCTTCGACGCCGTGCTCAACCCCGACGCCGACCCCGAAGCCGCCGCGCTGGCCCACGCCGCGCGCACCGAGCTGCGCGTGGGGTTCGGCTTCGACGAGCGCGGCGCCTCCGTGCCACTCTCACCCGGCGCCGAATCCTGGCACGCCATGGGCCTCGACGACGCGCTCAAGAAGGCCAACCGTCGCAGCTACCAGTCGCACATGTGCGACGTGCTCGAGATCGAGAACCGTCGCGACCCGCCGCAGCTCGTGCTGCCGGAGCGCGTGCTCGCCGCGAGCCGCGCACGCCGCGAACAACTGGCGCGTCCCGGCGCTTCGCTCGTGGGTCTGAACACCGGCGCCGGTGGACGTTGGCGTTTCAAACGCTGGACCGAAGACGGTTACGTCGAACTCATCGAGCGCTTGCACGCCGCCGGTCACCGCGTGCTGCTGCTGGGCGGCCCCGAAGAACGCGAACGCAACGCGCGCTTGGTCGCAGCGAGCAAGGGGCGCGCCGTCGACACAGGCTGCGACAACAGCATCGAAGACTTCGCCGGCATCGTGCAGTCCTGCGACGCCCTCGTGGTGGGCGACACGCTCGCCATGCACATCGCCATCGCGCGGCGCGTGCCCGTGGTGGTGCTCTTCGGTCCCACGTCATTGCACGAGATCGACGTGTTCGAGCGCGGCGAACGCTTGGCTCCCGAGTTGGATTGCCTCGTCTGCTACTTGATGGACTGCGACAAGCAGCCCAACTGCATGGAGTCGCTGAGTGTCGACCAGGTGGAAGCGGCCGTGCTCCGTCAGCTCGACGCCGCGCCGCAGACGCTGGCCGATCCCGAGCGCGCGCGCTAGTCTGGCGCGCCCGAACGGAGCGTCGCGCTCCCGGACATCGCCCAAAGACCTGAAGCGAGGTTCACTGATGCGCACCATCGTGGTTCTCGGCGCCAGCGCCGATCCCGCCAAGTACGGCAACCGTTGCGTGCGCATGTACGCCAGCGCAGGTTGGCGCGTGCTGCCGGTGAATCCCAAGGGCGGAACGATCGAGGGCCTCCCCGTGCTGCGCTCCCTGGATGAGGTCGACGAGCACGTGGACCGCCTTTCGCTCTATCTGCCGCCCGCACGAGGTGTCGACGCGCTGCCCGACATCGCGCGCGTGAAGCCCGACGAGGTCTTCGTGAACCCCGGCGCCGAGAGCCCCGAGCTCAGCGCGCGCGCCGCCGAGCTCGGCGTGCCGGTGCGCGAAGCCTGCGCACTCGTCGCGCTCAGCTTGGAAGCCTGACGACATGCGCGCGCTCGTGCTCGACGCTCAGGGCGCGCGGGTGCGCAGCGACCTGCCCGAACCCGAAGCGCGCGCCGACCACGTGCGCGTGAAGGTGAGTGTGGTCGGCGTGTGCGCCACCGACCTGGCTTTGGCGCGCGGCTACATGGGCTTTCGCGGCGTGCCCGGTCACGAGTTCGTGGGCGAAGCGCTGAGCGGCCCGCTGGCCGGACAACGCGTCGTCGGCGAGATCAACGCGGGCTGCGGGCGCTGCGCGCGTTGCAACGCGGGCGACCCGCGACACTGTGCGACACGCAGCGTGCTCGGCATCCTGAATCACTCGGGCGCCTTCGCCGAATACCTGGCGCTGCCGCAAGCGAACCTGCTCGCCGTGCCGCACGACATGCCCGACGAGGTCGCCGTGTTCGCCGAGCCGATGGCGGCCGCGTTGCAGATCACGGAGCAGTTGCAGGTGCGCGACCAACACGCGCTCGTCGCGGGCGACGGACGCCTCGGTCTGCTCTGCGCGCATGCCTTGCACGCGGCGGGCGCGCGCGTGCAGGTGGCAGGTCGTCACGCCGAACACGCCGACCTGCTGCCGCCGGGCGTGCCGCTGCACACGGGCTGGCTCGAGTCGGCCGGGCCGCCGCCACGAGCGCTCGACGCCTTCGACTTGGCCGTGGAAGCCACCGGCAACCCCGAGGTGCTCGCGCGCCTCTCGCCGCTAGTGCGCCCCGGTGGCGACCTCGTGCTCAAGACCACCGCCGAGCGTGCCGTGTCCCTCGACCTGGCGCCGATCGTGGTGCGGGAGCAGCGCCTCGTGGGCAGCCGCTGCGGGCGTTTCGCGCCCGCACTGGAGCTGCTCGGCGGCGGGACGATCCCCGCCGAACGCATGGTTCAGGGACGGTATTCACTCGATCGCGCTCCCGAGGCGCTGGAGTGCGCCGCTCGACCGGGGGTCCTGAAGGCGCTCGTTTTTGTAGCTGAAACCGCCAATCGAAATATCGATGTAGCTCAAGGAATGTCCTAGCGCGACTCGATGGGTCGGAGTCGGGCCCCTGGCCCGCGACACCGATTCCGGAGATTCACGATGACGTCCTCACGCATCCCGCTGCTCGGCTTGGTCGGCGCAGCGGCCCTTTGCTCATGGTTCGCCTTCAGCGGGTCCGCCGTCGACGGGCAAGTGCCCGCGCGCGCGCTGCAGATCGAGACGTCACGCGCGGCCGAAGCGCCGCGAGCCACCAGCGTCGGGATGTCGAACACGCCGCGCCCGCTCGTCGAGGCGTCGCCCACGTTGTTCGCCGGTGAACTCGTTGCGCCGCAAGCCGATCAGCCGGTCGCGCTCGGCGCCCTGCAAGAGCTCACGAGCAAGAAGATCGCCAAGGCCGAGAAGGCGCTCGCCAAGAAGGAGACCAAGCTCGGTGCGCTCGAAGGCAAGCTCGCCGCACGCGAAAGCGCGCAGGCCGACGCAGAGAGCGCGCTCACCGCTGCCGAAGCGAACGCCACGCAAGCGGCCCTCGACCTGAGCGCCGCCGAACAACAGCTCGCCGACGCGCTGGAGTTGCCGCAAGGAACGCCCGAGGAGATCAGCGCGCGCAAGGCCGCCATCAAGGCCGCGAACAAGGCTGTCTCCGCCGCGAAGAAAGCGCAGAAGGTCGCCAACAAGCAGGCCGCCAAGGCCACGAAGAAGCTCAGCAAGTTGGCGGCCAAGATCGCCAAGCTCGAGGACAAGGTCGACGACGCGGAAGACGCGGTCGCGGATCTCGAGGACACGCTCGCCGCGCTCGGCGGTGACTTCGACTTCCAGTCCACGCGCGTCGTGGGGATGGACGGCGCCGTCACCTACGGCCAGGGGGCCCCGCTCGCCTTCGCGCAGATCACCGTCGTCGACAAACTGAAGATCCCGAAGAAAGCCAAGCACCTCATCGAGAACGAGATCACGCCCGCCGTGTACTGGCAGGGCTTCACGGATGAGAGCGGCGCCTTCGCCGCCGAGCTGCGCCTGCCCGGGCACATCGACGAGGTCGACCTCATCGTGACCAAGGCCGGCTTCCGCGGGAGCTACACCGAGGAAGGCCTGCGTGAACTCTGGGGCCCCTTCGCCCCCGCCTCGCGCCAGACCTTCGAGGACGACCAACTCGCAGAGCTCGTGATCGAGCTCCAGGAGAACCTCTGATGACCGCGTCCGACTCCCACTGGAACCGTTTGCTGCGTCGCGTGGCACAAGCCTTGCTCGGTCGCGTGGAGCTGCGCGCCAGCTGGCCGTTGCTCGCGCTCGCTGTGATGGTGAGCGGCGTGAGCGCACAAGGCGCCGGGCCGACGACTCCCCGCCAGTTCGTCGACGGCTTCGTGTCGCTGCCCGAATCGGTGCTCACGCAAGTGGGCGAGCTGCTGCCGGAACAGTCGAACGCCAACGCACACTTCTTGAGCGACACCTACTCGCCCAACCTGCTCATGCAACAGGACGCCACCGTGTCGGTGACCTTCGTGCACGAGGGTGCCGACTACCACAACACGCTCGGCTACTTCACCTACACCTTGAACCCGTTCACGATCGTGGACCGTCAGCTGATCTTCCCCGACGTGTCCTTCTCGGAGCTCGCGAGCGGCGACCGCTCCACGCTGCGCGATGCCAACGGCGACGTGCGACAGTTCAACGCCGGTGAGCTGATCGGCTTCTTCCTGGTGGCCGACGGCTACCGGAAGTCGAACGAGATCAAGCAGAACTGGTCCCCGCTGAGCACCGCGATCCCCTCCGAGGACCCGGCAGACAACTACCAGTTCCCGCAGCAGGACCTGCACACCTTCCTCACCATCGACGAGGCCAACCCCGAGAACGACATCGGGCGCTCCGACATCGCGCGTCACACGGCGATGCTCGTGCTCGACGGCATCCCGGGTTTCGAAGACGGCGAAGACTTCGTGCTCATGGGCTTCGAAGACCTGCTGCGCACCGTCGGCGACAACGACTTCAACGACGCCGTGTTCCTGGTGCAGTCCACCCCGCCGCAAGCGTACGCGACGAGCTTCCTCGCCACCGCCGTGGACGACCCCGACGAGGACGGCGTGATCGGACTCGCCGACGCCTACCCGCTCGACAGCGAGCGCGCGCTCGTGCTCAGCTACCCGTCCTTCGGTTGGAACGGCGTGGGCCTCGAGGACCTCTACCCGGCCATCGGCGACGGCGACTACAACGACACCGTGATGATGTACCGCTTCGACCTGGTGCTCTCGGCGACCGGCATGTTGAAAGACGTGCGCGGCACCTTCCACTTGCTCGCGCGCGGCGGCAGCTTCGATCACCGCCTCGGTCTGCACTTCCCCGACCTGCCCGACGGCACCGAGGGCACGATCGAGGTGGAGCGTTTCCTGAGCGACGACGAGGACACGCACGTGATCGAGACACCGCTGGAGATCGCGACGCTCATCGACGACCTCGAGCGCCGTCTCGAAACGATCCTCCCGAGCAGTGCGCTGGCCATGCCCGGGCTGCCCGGCAAGTTCCTGGTGAACACCACGGGCGAGGGCGTGGATCGCCAGGGCGCTTCGTCGCGCCTGATGATGACCTTCGACGAAGCGATCGACCTCGCGGACTTCGGTGCGCCGCCGTGGGATCTCTACTGGTCCGTCAACGACGGCAACGGTTGGCTCGACGTGCACTTCGCAGGCTTCGATGCCTTCGAAGACCGCCCCGAAGGTCTGCCCGAAGAGACCGGACCCGAAGCCTTCCTCGACGAGCAGGGTTACCCGTGGATGATCGAAGTGCCGTTCAACTGGCGCTTCCCGCTCGAGTCGACCTTCATCGGTCAGGCCTATCCGAGCTTCCTCGGTTGGGCCGCGAGTCACGGCAGTCAGTTCGGCGCCTGGTACGACACGCCCACGAACTCCAAGGTCAGCAGTGAGTCGGGCGAGTACCTCGTGAACCGCGATTGGTCGGTCACGCTGCCCGACCCGACCGTGGCGCCCTGAGCCTCGTGATGACGCGCGCCTCCCTCTTCTGCGCCGCGCTGGTTGCGGCGCTGCTCTGTGCTCCTGTCGGCGCGCAGATCACAGCCACGGCTTTCGTCGACGAGCAACTCGACGTGCCCGCGAGCGTGCTGGATCAACTCGGTGAGTGGTTGCCGTCGGTGCCCAACGCCGACAGCGCGCTGCTCACATGGGCGCTCGGTCCCGCACTCCGTCTCACCGCCGACAGCCAAGTGAGCGCGGTGTACTTGGCGAACACCACCGGGAAGCAACACACCCTCGGTTACTTCACGTACACCGAGTCGCCGCTCACGATCGTGGACCGTCAACTGATCTTCCCGCGCGCCAGTGGACAGGCCTTGGAGGTCGGTGCGCGCTCCGTGCTGCGCGACGTGAACGGCCTGCCACGCACCTTCAGCAGCGGCACCAAGCTCGGCTTCTTCCTGGTGAACGAAGGCTGGCAGAGCTCGCAAGACGTCCAGAACTGGAGCGCCGCGACGGCCCAGATCCCGGCGCTCGACCCGGCACTCAACCAGCAGGTCGGCGAAGGACTCTTCACCACGCTCGACGCGCTCAACCCCGAGTTCCCTCACGGCTCCGCCGAGCTCGCGCGTCATGCCGTGGTGCTGCCACTCGACGGCGCACCCGGCCTCTTCGCCGGCGAGGACCTGCTGGCGCTGAGCTTCGAGGACGACAACCGTGAGTCCTCCTCGGACAACGACTTCAACGACCTCGCGCTGCTGCTCCACGCCCACGAACCCGGCGCGCTCGGCGACGGCTTGCCGGAGCTACCCAGCGCCAGCGCCGACAGCGACCTCGACGGCGTGCCCGACCAACTCGACTCCTTCCCGGGCGACCCGGAGCGCGCGCAGGTCGAGAACGTCCCGAGCCACGGCCTCAACGTGATCGGGCTCGAAGACCTCTACCCCGCCGACGGCGACAACGACTTCAACGACACCGTGCTCGCCTATCGCTTCCAGCTCGTGAAGGACGCGGCGGGCAACCTGCGCGAAGTGCTCGGCAGCTTCCACCTGCTCGCGCGCGGCGGCAGCTTCATCCACCGCCTCGGCCTCCACGTCCCGGGAGTGCCGGCCAGCGCGGGAGGCAGCGTGCAGGTGGAGCGCTTCCTCGAAGACGACGCGCAGAGCCATGAGCTCGACGAGCCCATCGCGATGAGCAGCTTCGTGCTGGAACACGAGCGGCGTCTCGACACCTTGCTGCCCAACTCGCACTTCGCGATCGCACCGCTGAGCGGCGCCGTGTTCGTGAACACGCAGAGCGAAGACGTGGAACGCCCCGCGGCGTCCGCGCGCGTGTTGCTGCGCTTCGACACGCCTGTCCCGCCGGCGCTGCTCGGCGCGCCGCCCTACGATCTCTACTGGGAGATCTTCGACGGCTCGCGTTGGGTCGACGTGCACAAGGCCGGCGTCGACGCGTTCGCGGATCACCCAGCCGACCTGCCCGTCGAACAAGGCAGCGACGCCTTCCTCGACGACCAACGCCTGCCCTGGCTGCTCGAGGTCCCCTACGACTTCCGCTTCCCGGTGGAGCACCACTCGGTGCGCTCGGCCTACCCCAAGTTCTTCCAGTGGGCCGCGAGCAAGGGCACCGAGGCGCAGGATTGGGCGCAGTTCCCGGCGCCTGACGCGAAGCTCTCGGCTCCCGCGGAGGACTACCTCGTCACGCGGGATTGGCTGCTGACCCTGCCTCAGCCCTGAGCCCTGGGCGCCGCGCCCGCGGACGACCCGGCTCTCGAAACCTGCCCTCAAGACACCCCCTCCAGCTCCCGAGGAAGGGAAGGTTGTCCGCCCCCTCGATCGAGGCCCGACCGCTGCTCGTGTTCCGTCGCAACTCTCTTCGCGCCAGCTTGCTGGCCGTCTGTGCCCTGCTCGTGATGGTGAGTCCGCTCGCCGCGCAAGCCAAGGTCGTGCCGCGCAAACCGCTCGCCGCCGCCACCGCCAAGTTGATCGGCAAGCAGGAGAAGTTGATCGCCAAGTCGGAGGCCGCGATCGCGAAGTCGGAGACGAAGATCGCGCTGAAGGAAGCGCTCATCACGCAAGCCGAACTCGATCAAGACGAGTCGCAGAACACCGCCGACTTCCTGGCGACGCTGCTCGCCACCGCCGAACAAGACCTCGCTGACGCGCTCGAACTGCCCGAGAGCACCGAGGAAGAACTGACCTTCAAGACCGAGGCGATCAAGGTGGCCACGCTGGGCGTGAAGCTGGCCACCAAGGAGCAGAATCTCTACCTCAAGCTCGTGGCGAAGTACCAGAAGAAGATGGACAAGGCCGAGCTCGCCATCGACAAGGCTGAGCTCGTCATCGACAAGAACGAAGACAAGATCGCGGCCGCCGAAGCAGAGATCGCGCGGCTCGAGACGCCCTTCGACTTCGATGCACGTGTGCCGCGCGACATCATGGTGCGCGTGGTCGACGGTCAACCGCAGCCGATCATCAACGTGCACGTGCTGATCGTGCCCGCGATGCTGCCGCCCAAGGGTGCCGGCGCCAAGCGCATGGAGCTGCGCAGCTCGGGCACCGTGTACGCGCAGGGCCTCACCGACGCGTCGGGTGAGATCGAGTTCGAACTCGACCTGCCCGAAGACGTCGACGCGATCGACGTGCTCCTGCTCGCCCCGGGGCGCGCCGGACCCTACACGCACGAAGCGCTGCGCGAACGTTGGGGAGCCTTCGCCCCCGCCGCGCGTCTCACCGTGAGCGTGGACGACCTCGACTTCGTGCAGCTCGCGCTGCCCTTGGAGAACTGAGCATGTTCCGCCTGCGCGCACTGATCGTGGCCACCGTGTTCGTCGCGCCGCTCTCGGCGCAGCTGGACCCGTTGGGCTTCGTGACTCCCGGCGCCTACGACCTCTCGAACGGCGCGCTCGAGAGCGTGGCCGACTTGCTGCCCGAGTTCCCGCGTGCGCACGCCGCTTGGCTCGATCCCGACGTGAACGCCGAACTCGTGCTCACCCAGGACTCCTTCGTGGAGCTGGTGTTCGTGCGTGAAGACGCCGACCGCAAGCACGCCATCGGTCACTTCACGCACAGCGCGGGCGGCGCCGTGCTCGACCGTCAGCTCGACTTCCCCGACCTCTCGCTGGCCGACAAGGGCAAGCTCAACCCGGGCGACGCCGTGACCCTGCGCGATGCTGCGGGCGACGTGCGCCTGTTCCCCGCCGGCACGCGCCTCGGCTTCTTCCTCGCGGCGCACGGCGCGAAGCATCCCTTCATCAAGAAGTGGGACCCGCTCACGGCCACGCTGCCCTACGGCGACCCGGCCGCGAACGGCGCCGTGGGCGACGGTGTGTTCTCCACGCTCGACGCGCACAACCCCGAGATGGCGGGCGGTGAATCGGATCGCGCGCGTCACGCGGCGCTGATCGAGGTGCCCGGCTTGTTGCCCGGCGGCAAACCCACCTTCGTGCTCGGCTTCGAGGCCGTGGATCGACGCGAGGCCCACGCCGACCACGACTTCAACGACGTGATCGCCATCGTGCGCCTCAACGCCGTGGACACCGACGACATCCTCACGCTCGACGACGGCGACGCAGACGGCGACAAGCTCGACCAGAGCGAAGACGCCTTCCCCACCGACGCCCAGCGCGGCAGCGTGTTGCGCGTCCCCGGGCACGGCCTGCGCTTGATGGGTCTCGACGAGGAGTACCCCGACGCGGGCGACGGCGACATGAACGACACGGTGCTCGGTTGGGCCGCGCGCCTCGTGCTCGACGCCACCGGCGACGTGAAAGAGATCGTCTTCGACGCGCACCTGCTCGCGCGCGGCAGCCAGAACGATCACCAACTCGGCCTGCACTTCCCGGGCCTGCCGGGCGGCACCAATGGCAGCGTGTCGGTGGAACGTTTCGCCGGCTCGGCCAGCGCCCCGCTGGAGAGCGCGCCGGCCATGACCGTGGCGCAGCTCATCTCCAACGGGCGTCGCCTCGAGACGCTGCTGCCCTCGAGCGCGAGCGCGCTGCCCGTGTTGCCCGGACTCAGCGGCGTCAACACGAGCGACGGTTCGGTGGAAGCCTTCGCCGCGTCGAGCCGACTGCACATCGAGTTCAACAGCCCCGTGTCACTCGACGCGCTCGGCGCGCCGCCCTGGGATCTCTACTGGTTGGTCGACACGCCGCAAGGCCTGGCCGACGTGCACCGCCCGGGCTTCGACGCTTTCGGCGACCGCCCCGCCGGCCTGCCCACCGAAGCCGGCGCCTCCGCCTTCCTCGACGACGAAGGCTGGCCCTGGCTCATGGAGCTCCCGCGGCAACAGCGCTTCGCGCGCGAAGGCCAACCCGTGGAAGCGCTCTACCCCAAGTTCTTCAAGTGGGCGCTCGACAAGGGCGCCTCCGCCCCCGACTGGCCCGCGAAGCTGCGCGCCAACAAGGGCAGCCAACACGCCTCGGCCTACTTGCTGGCGCGCGACTTCACGCTCGCCGATGATCTGCCCTGACACCGCCTGCACGACCGCTCCGGAGATTCGCGCGATGCTCTCGCTCCTGCTGCTGACTTCTGCTCTGCTGCCCTCCGGTGTGTCCGACGCGGACATCGCCGTGCTGATCCACCAGTCGCTCACGAGCGACGCGCGCGCCTCGACCTCGGCCGACGCCCTGGGTCGCGCCACGAACCGTCGCCCTGATGCAGCGGTCGCGCGCGACGTGCTCTCGGTGCTGCGCGTGCGACTCGGCACGAAGCTCGGCTCGCTCTCGGTGAGTTGCGTGGAGGGCACCGTGCGTCTGCGCGGCACGGCGGTGAACAGTGAGGCGGTGGAGAAGGCCGCGTCGATCACGGCCTCCGTGAGCGGCGCGCGCAAGGTCGACAACCAACTGCGCGCCGCTGGCGACGACAGCGAAGCCGAAGCCGCCGCCGCCGAAGTCGAGGTGCCCGAAGAGCCCGTGGTGGGCCCCTTCGACTTCCTCACGCGCGACGGCCTGGCCGGCGCACACGTGGTCGTGTCGGTGGAGGCCGGCGTGGTGCAGATCCACGGCAAGGCGAGCAGCATCGGCGCCCGCGACTACGCCACCTCGGCAGCGCGGCTCGTGCCCGGCGCACGCCTCGTGAAGAACCTCATGGAGGTGCGCCCGGTGTCCTCCACCGAAGACGCTCGCTTGATGAAGCTGATCCGGCGGCAGATGGAATGGAGCGGCACCTTGCGCAGTGTGTTGTCGCGCATCAGCGTGTCCGTGAAGGACGGCGTGGCGCGCGTGGAAGGTTCCGGACTGACGGCCGCGCAAGCCAAGGAAGCCGCGCGCGTGGCCCGCGCCACGGTGGGTGTGCTGCTGGTCGACGATCGTCTCAAGCGCCTGCCCTGAAGCCGCTGTCGCGCGACGCGCTCAGTGCTCCCAGAAGTGCTCCAGCGGTGTCGAGTGCTTCGACACCACGCCCACGAGCACGTCGCCGCGATTGAGGGTGTGACCGAACAGGCCCCGGTCCCGCACGTCGATCTCCACGGCGCTGGCGTCGTCGAGCTGCGCGCGGTTCATCAAGAACACGGACACGGGTTCGCCGCAGCACTCGAAGTGCACGTTCACCGCGTGCTCGCCGGTGATCTCGAGCGAGCGTGCTCCCAGGCGTGACACGGCGTGGTTGTCGAGTCGGCCCGTGCCGGGCACCGGAACGGACTCCAAGTGCGCCGCGCGGAAGAGCTCCTCGAAGGACTCGCTCTGCAGATCGACGCGCGCACCGTCGAGCAACTCGCGGTGCGAAGCCACGAAGGCTTCGGCCAGGGAACCGCGCGGCGCCGGCGCGTGCAGGAGGCTGTCGCGGAGGAGCAAGCCCACGGCCAGGAGCACCACCGCGGCGGCAGCGAGCGGCACCCAACGCACACGGCGCACGGGCGCGGGACCGTCGTTGGCCTCGTTGGCCTCGTTGGCGAGGCGATCCGTGATCCGTTGCCACACGGCGTCGGGCATGGGGTCGTCGCGCAGCTGCTCGCGCAGGCGCGTCTCGAGCATCTGCTCCGCACCGAAACGCTCGCGGCAACTGGAGCAGCGCTCGAGGTGCTGACCGACTTCGAGCGTGTGCACCGCGTCGAGTTCGGAATCGAGGTACGCCATCAGCAGCGTGCGGGTCTGTTTGCAGTCGAGGATGCTCATGATTGAGGACTCCGTGCGAAGCCCGTCTGGGTGGCGTAGTCGGCGAGGAACTCGCGCAGGCGCGCGCGAGCGCGGAACAAGTGACTCATCACCGTTCCCATCGGGATCTCCAACTGCGCAGAGATCTCCTTGTAGCTGAAGCCTTCGATCGCCCTGAGCAGGAACACCATGCGCTCGGTGGGCGGCAGCGCTTTCACCGCGCCGCGCACTTCGCCCGACACTTTGTCGAGCAGCTCTTCGGGCGCTTCGAGCACGCGGTCGTAGGACTCCTCGCGCTCGAGCGTGGCGACCAGGTCGAGGTCTTCCACTTGGCTCGTGCGCGCCAGCTTGCGTCGCAGCGAGTTGTTCGCGTTGAGGATCGTGTTCGTGAGGATGCGGAACATCCACGCGCGGAAGGACGTGCCCGGCGTGAACACGTCGAACTTGCGGTAGGCGATGAGCACCGCTTCTTGGAGCGAGTCTTCCGCCGAGGAGGCGTCCCAACTCATGCGCCGCGCGTGACGCCACAAAGCGTCGCGCTGGGCCTCCAGGAGGCGGGTGAATTCGGCGTGCTTCGGGTTCACGTCGGGTGAGCCTATCGGGGTCGTGGGCCCCGAACGCGGGGTTTCAGGGTCGGCGGCCCATGTGTCGGCCTGCCTGTCTTCTTGCAAGATCCTGCCAGATCCTCCGCGGCGAGGCGGCCCCCGAGCCAGCGCCCCCCCCCCGCGGGCCGATCGGGGCTGGCTCAAGGCACCCCGCCCCGCTGGTCGATGCGACGACGTGGACTCGCCCGCCCCCCGCCGCCGCCGCCTGACCAAGTTCCTGACCTTGCGTCAGAGCGTGCACCGATTCCTGGACCGCTTCGTCCCGACCGAAGCGCTCATGCCGGGGAACTCGGAGCTGCGCCGACGTGGGCGACTCACGGCCGGCTTCTGCTTCGCGCTGATGATCTTCGCGCCTTGCTTCGCGGCCCTGCACTACCTGCTGGGCAACATGCAGCCGGTGGTGCTGCTGCTCGTGACGGGCGGCCTGGCTTGGCTGCCGCCGGTGGTGCTGCGGCGCACAGGCTCCTTCGAGTTCGCCGGACACCTCGCGGCGGGCATCCTGTTCAGCCTGCTCATCATGCAGGCCGCCTTCACCGGCGGCTTCCACTCCACCGAGCTCGCGTGGACCGCCACGGTGCCGATGCTCGCCATGTGCATCGCCGGTCGGGCGCGCGCGATCCTGTGGGCCGCGATCTCCGTGGTCGGCGTGCTGCTCTACCAAGCGCTCGACGCGCGCGGCCTCGACCTCAGCAACGGTCTCAGCACCGGGCAACTGAGCACGATCAGGATCTTCGGCCTGGTGGGCCTGGTCGCGGTGGTGCTCCTGTTCACCATGATCTTCGAGTCGTTGAAGGACCGCGCCGCACGCGAGACGCGCGCCAACGTGCGCAGGCTCAAACGCACCCGCGATCAGTACCGCGAAGCGCTGGCCATGGCCGAGACGGCCACCAAAGCCAAGAGTGACTTCCTGGCCAACATGAGCCACGAGATCCGCACGCCGATGAACGCCGTGCTGGGCATGTCGGAGTTGCTCGCCGACACCGACCTCGACGACGAGCAAGACGAGCTCGTCAAGACGATCCACAACTCGGGCCAGATGCTGCTCGCCGTGATCAACGACATCCTCGACTTCTCCAAGGTGGAAGCCGAGAAGGTCGAGCTCGAATCGATCCCCTTCGACCTCGGCATCACGGTGCAGGAATGCGTGGAGTTGCTCGCCGTGCAAGCGCACGGCAAGGGTCTCGAGATCGCCTGCCTGCCCTCACCCGACCTGCCCAACAGCGTGCACGGCGACCCGACGCGCCTGCGCCAGGTGCTCACCAACTTGGTGGGCAACGCGATCAAGTTCACCGAGCACGGCGAAGTCGTGGTGCGCGCCAACGTTCAAGAGCGCAGCGATCACGACGCGCTGATCATGATCGAAGTGCACGACACCGGCATCGGCATGAGCGAGGAACAGCAGGCGCGTCTGTTCCAGGCCTTCAGCCAAGCAGACACGAGCACCACCCGCAAGCACGGCGGCACCGGCCTCGGCCTCGCGATCAGCAAGCGCCTCGTGTCACTCATGGACGGCGAGATCGGCGTGCGCAGCAACCCCGGTGCCGGCAGCGTGTTCCACTTCAGCGTGCGCCTCAAACTCGAGGCCGACGACCTACAGAGCGTGCGCCCCGGCAGCGAGTTCCTCGAGGGTCGCCGCGTGCTGCTCGTGGCCGCGCCCGACAGCTCGCGCGAAGGCCTCGTGAACACGCTGCACAACTGGCACGCCAAGTGTCACGCCGTGGAGCGCATGTCGGAAGCGCTGGAGCTCGTGGAACGCACCTACCGCGAGGGCACGCCCTTCGATCACCTGCTCATCGAACGCTTCCTTCCCGACGGCGACGGCCTCGAACTGAGTCGCCGCCTGCACAACGATCCCGCCCTGCGCGGCACGCATCGTTTGTTGCTCGTGTCACGCAGCGGCAGTCGCGTGGCCGACAGCGCGCGCGACGCGGGTTACGCCGGCACGCTGAGTAAGCCCGTGCGCGAGGGCAACCTCGTGAAGGCCCTGCGCCATGCGGGCGAGACGAACTCGGTGACCTCGTCGAAGTCCCCGCTGCCGCCCAAGTTCGAGCCCGGCACGAAGGAGTTCGCCAAGCGTCCCAAGCCGCGTCCTGCCAAGCCGAAGCCCGCGCCCACCGGACCGCTGCTGCTGCTCGCCGAAGACAACCCGGTGAACGCGCGCCTCGCGCAAGCACAGCTGGCCAAGCTCGGCTGCCGCGTGGATGTGGTGAGCGACGGCGTGCAAGCCGTGGAAGCCGCGCTCAAGAAACAGTACGCGATGATCTTGATGGACTGCCAGATGCCGAACATGGATGGCTACGAAGCCAGCCACGAGATCCGTCGCAAGGAGAGCTGGGGACGGCAGACGCCGATCGTGGCGCTCACGGCGCACGCGATGAACGGCGATCGTCAGAAGGCGCTCGACGCCGGCATGGACGACTACCTCACGAAGCCCGCCAGCCAAGACACCCTGCGCGACGTCATCCAGCGCTGGACGAAGGCCAACGTGGGCGCGCCGAGCTGAACGCGGCTCAGGCCGACTCGAGGTCGATGCGTCGCAGGTCGCCGGCCAAGCGGGAACGCACGCGCAACAGGAGGCCCAGCGCCACCAGCGCCAAGGCACCGCCGAGTGTGATCCAGAGTTGCGTCGGGCCGCCTCCGCCGCGCAAGACCCACCACGCGCCGATCGGGATCGCGATCAGCCAGTAGCCCACGAGGTTCATGATCAGCGGCCAGCGCGTGTCGCCCGCGCCGCGCAAGATGCCCGAGCAGAGCACTTGCAGGCCGTCGAACAACTGGAAGGCGGCGGCGTAGGGCATCAAGCTCACGGCCACGGCGAGCACGTCGCTCTGGTCGGTGAGCAGCAGCGAGAGCGCGCGCGGTTGCCAGGCGAAGAGCGCGGCGAAGCAGAGCATCACGAACACGGCGAGTCCCACGCCGGTGCCTGCCGCGCGTCGCGCCGCGGCGCTGCGTCCTTCGCCGATGCAGTGACCCACGCGCACGGCGACCGCGGTCGAGAGTCCCAGCGGCACCATGAACGAGGTGGACGCCAGGTTGAGCGCGGTGCGATGTCCGGCGACTTCCACTTCACCGAGCCGGCCCACCAGGAACGTGACGGCGTTGAAGGCGCCCGCCTCCACCGCGAGTTGAAAGCCGATCGGCAAGCCCAGGCCGAGCATGCGCATCAAGGGGCGCAGGTTGAACACGCGCGGCACGAGCGGCCACAAGCGCGGCAGCAACAGGCCGCGCGCGAAGAAGAGCACGCCGCCGACCATCAACACGTCGCAGAACACGGTGGACCACGCGACTCCCACCACGCCGAGTTCAGGCAGCCCCCACCACCCTTCGGTGAGCGCGCGGTCGAGCACGTAGTTCAACACGTTGGCGAGCAACACGGCGATCACGAGCTCGCGCACATGCCCCATCGCCTGCAGCGTTTGGCGCAGGGCCGAGAACACGAAGGCCGGCAACATCGCCAGGATCAACACGCGCACGTAGGCCGACGCCGGCTCGATCACGGCAGGCGGTTGATCGAGCGCACGTAACACGGGCTCGGTGAACCACAACAGAGGTGCGATCGCGATCGCCAGCAAGGCCGCGAGCAGCACAGCGCGTTGCAGCGCACGCGACACGCCGACCTCGTCGCCGGCACCGCGCGCTTGGCTCACGAGCGCGTCGAGACTCAGCATCACACCGATGCCGAAGGCCATGCCGCCCCAAGCCCAGGCGAGCCCGATGCTCACGGCCGCGTAAGCCGTGGTCGACAAGTGCCCCACGACCGCGCTGTCCACGAGCATCATGCCCATCATCGACAGGTTGACCACGATCACCGGACCGGCGAGACGCAGCTGGGTGAAGGCTTCTTGGAGGCGCGAGCGCATCGCGGGACTCTAGCAAGCGCGGACCGCGGGCGATGCGGGCGACACGCCGCCGTTTCTGCGCCACGGAGCGCGGGCTGCACTCGAGCGTGCACGCGGCGCAGCTCCGAACTGCTGGCCGAGTTCGTGGAGTTGCGCTGGAGCGCGCACGCCGCGCCCGCTACGGTCGCGCCCATGGAACTCGGACTCAGTGACAAGAACGTGTTGATCACCGGCGCGTCGGGCGGCATCGGACGCGCACTCGCCAGCGCTTTCGGCGGGGAAGGCTGCGGCCTCGTGTTGCACGCGCACCGTGGAGGCGAAGGCCTGCGCACTTGGCTGGCCGAGCAAGCTTTCGCCGCGCGCACAGAAGTCCTCGAGGCCGACCTGCGGGAACCCGCCGCGCTCGACGAAGGCCTCGCGCGCGCGCGCGAGCGCCTCGGCCGCATCGACATCGCCGTGGCGAACGCCGGTCTCTGGCCCGTCGACGACGTGCCGATCCATCGCATGGACCCCGACCGGTTGACCAACACCGTGGGCGTGAACTTGCTCGGCGCGACCTACACTGCCGCCGCCTTCCTGCGCGGCCTCGCGTCCGCCGGCCCGCGCCCCGACGGCCACGGCGCCTCGCTCGTGTTCATCGGTTCCACCGCGGGCGCCGTGGGCGAGAGCGGTCACGGCGACTACGCGCTCGCCAAAGCCGGGCTGGTCGGCTTGGCGCAGACGCTCAAGCACGAGATCGTCGACCTGGATCCCTACGGACGCGTGAACGTGGTGCAACCCGGCTGGACGGTCACGCACATGGTGCGCCCGGCGCTCAGCGTGCCGGGTGTCGTGTCGCGCGTGGTGGCCACGATGCCGCTGCGTCAACTCGCGCGCGCCGCCGACATCGCGCGCAGCGTGTTGTGCTTGAGTTCACCGTTGGCCTCGCGGCACACGAGCGGTCAGGTGCTCACCGTGGCCGGCGGCATGGAAGGCCGTCTGCGCTGGACTCCTGAGCAGGTCGACGAAGACGCCGTCCGCGCGCGCCTCGCCGACGACTGAGCCGCAACGCGTCACGCGAACGCGAGGGCCGCCCCACTCGCAGGCAGCGCATCGATCAGCAGCTGACGCGAGCCAGCCGAACGCTCAGCGCAACACCGCCGTCATCCCGGCGCGACCGATCATCAGCGCCGCGAAGCCGAGCAGCAGCTGACCGAACACGTTCAGCGCCGCCGCGCCCCAGCGCCCGTGTTCGATCAGCGCGAGGTTCTCGAAGGACCACGTGGAAAAGGTCGTGAAGGAACCGAGCAAGCCGACGCCGAGCAGCAGCCGCCAGCGTTCCTGCGCCGCCGGGCCGTGCGCCAAGGCCGCCGCGATCGCGCCGAGCAACAAGCAGCCGAGCAGGTTCACCAGCAGCGTGCCCACCGGGAAGTCCGCACCGGCGCGCGCCTGCGCCCACTGAGCGAGCACGTGTCGGCCGACTGCACCGAGCGCGCCACCTACGGCCACAGCGATGAGTTCGGTCATGGCGAACGACGCGCGAGCGCGCCCCTTGCGAGGGGAAGTGAGGCTCCCTAGGATCCGATTCTGCGAGGGTCGATCCACCCTCAGTTGCTGAGAGTTCTCCCGACCGGAACACGCCCGCGTGCAGCGACCACCCCCACAACGTCTGCTCGCGGAAGCGCTCGGCACCTTTGGATTGGTGGCCGTGGGCACGGGCGCCATGCTGCTCGAAGGCGGCCGCTCTGGCTGGCTCGGCGCGGTCGGGATCGCACTCTCCTTCGGCCTCGTGGTCGTGGCCATGGTGTTGATCTTCGGACGCGCATCGGGCGCACACATCAACCCGGCCGTCACCTTCGCCGCCTTCTCGGCCGGCCTGATCGCACGCCGCGACGTGCTGCCCTACATGCTCGCGCAGTGTGTCGGCGCGATCGCAGCGAGCGCCCTGCTCGCCGTGTGGGCCGCGCCCGGCTCCGCGCTCGGCGCGACCTTGCCGGCCGTGCCGCTCGCAGCGGCGTTCGCCATCGAGGTCGGGGTCACGGGTCTGCTGGTCTACGTGATCCTGCGCGTGATCTCGCGCCCCGACGCCACGCTGCCGCGCATCGCTTGGCGCGTGGGTGCCACGGTGAGCCTGCTGGCCTTCGTGTCCGGCCCCGCCACCGGGGCCTCGATGAACCCGGCGCGCAGCCTCGGCCCGGCGCTCGTGAGCGGCAACGTCAGCGCGCTCTGGCTCTACTTGATCGCGCCCGTGTTGGGCGCTTGGTTGGCCGTGCAGGCTTGCAAGCGCTCTGCGGGTGCGGCCTGTTTCGAGAGCGTGAACAGCAGCGAGCCGTGTCGATGAGTGCTTCGAAGACCCGCGCGCCCAAGGTGCTCTTCGTGTGCGTGCAGAACGCCTGCCGCAGTCAGATGGCGCAAGGCTTCGCGCTGCAACTCGGGCTCGACGCGCACAGCGCGGGCAGCGCGCCGTCGGGACAAGTGAACCCGAAAGCGATCGCCTCGATGGCCGCTGTCGGGATCGCGCTCGACGACCACGCGAGCACCGGTCTCGACGAGTTGCGCGGCGTGCCCTTCGACGCCACCGTCACCATGGGTTGCGGCGACGCCTGCCCGTTCGTCCCCGCGCCGCTGCGCGAAGACTGGAACATCCCCGACCCGAAGGACATGGACAGCGAGGCCTTCGCCGAAGTGCGCGAGCTCGTGCGTCGGCAAGTGACCGAGCTGGCCGAGCGGCTGCGCGCGGCGGCGGAATGACGGGCGGAGGCGCGCGCGCGGTGCCCGTCGACACGCTGCTCACGCGGCTCGACACCCATGCGCGCGAGCGACCGGACGCGCTCTTGCTGCGCGGACCGTGGGGCGCGCTCACCGCGATCGAACTCGCCGCCGGTGTCGCGCGCGCCGAACACTGGTTGCTCGAGCGCGGACTCGGCGCGGCGGGCGCGCAGACTGCGGACGCAGACCTTCCTGCGCGACTCGGCCTATGCCTCGAGAAAGGTGCGGCCTTCGTGTTGCTGCACCTCGCGGCGCTGCGACGCGGGCTCGTGATCCTGCCGCTGAACCCGCGCGCCCCCGCCAGTGAGCGCGACGCGCTGCTCGCCGAAGCCGGCGCCGCCACGCTCGTGCTCGACGACACCCTCCCCGCCGGCGCGCCCGACTGCGCCGTGCACCGCCTCCCCACCGACGAGCTCTTCGATGCGCTCGCGGGCGCCGCCCCGGCCCCGCACGACCGCAACGCCGCCGCCGAGCGCGCGCACGCCGCCCACGCGCCACCGTCCGAGGCGCAGGCCGCCGTCACGCCGCTGCCCACTGCCGACGCCCCCGCCGTGATGCTCGCGACCTCGGGCACCACCGGCCGCCCGAAACTCGCCGTCCACACGCACACCTCGCTGGCGGCGAACCAGCGCGCCTTGCAAACCGCCTGGCGTTGGTCCGCCGACGACGCCTTGCTGCACGTGCTGCCGCACTTCCACGTGCACGGCTTGTTCGTCGCGCTGCACGGGGCCTTGTGGGCTGGCGCCGAGACGCACTTCGCGCGCCGCTTCGACAGCGACGACGTCTGGGCGGAACTCGCCGCGGGCCGCGTGAGCGTGTTCATGTCCGTGCCCACGATGGTGCACCGCATGCTCGCCGGTGCGGCGGGTGCATCGCCAGGCAACGCGTCGCGTGGCAGCGCAACCGTCGAGGAGGGCGCACAGGCTGCCGGTGCGTCGCGAAGGCATGCTCGACAGGTCGGCCGGCTGCGCTTGATGACGTGCGGCAGCGCGCCGCTGTCGCTCGAGGACCGCGCCGCCTTCGTGGAGCGCTGCGGCGTGTCGATCGTGGAGCGCTACGGCATGACCGAAACCGGCATCCTCACCAGCCAGTCGCTCGACGCACCCCGCGACGCGGGCGGCGTGGGCGACGCGCTGCCGGGCGTCGAGTTGCGCGTGGCCTCCTCGAGCACACACGTCGCGTTGCCCCTCGGCGAGGAAGGCGAAGTCCAAGTGCGCGGCGACTCACTCTTCGCCGGCTACTGGCAACGCCCCGAAGCCGACGCCGAACTCTTCACGCCCGATGGTTGGTTGCGCACCGGCGACCTCGGCGCGCTCAGCCCAAGCGGCGAACTCACGTTGCTCGGCCGCAGCAAGGACCTCGTGATCAGCGGCGGCTTCAACGTGCACCCGCGCGAGGTCGAGCTCGTGCTGGAGCAACACGCCGCGGTCGACCAAGCCGCCGTGCTCGGTGTGGCCGACGCCGACTTCGGCGAGCGCGTGATCGCCGCGGTCGTGCTCGCAAGCAGCGCGTCACCGAGCGAAACCCTCGCGCGCACACTCATCGCGCACTGCCGCGCCCAGCTCGCCGCCTACAAGTGCCCGAAGCGCGTGCTGTTCCGCGAGCAGCTGCCGCGCAACGCGATGGGTAAGCTGATGAAGGTGGCGCTCAAGCGTGAGTTGAGGTTGAGCTGACTGCGGGCGACGCGCGCGTCAGCCGCCCGCGCGCCTCACGGGAAGCCAGCTTCCAGTTCGCCCATCGCAGACTCGTAGCGCAGCACGCTGCCGAGCAGCACTTGCGTGAGCGCGGCGCCGTCGAGCGTGCCACCGAAGGATCCCGGCTCGCACGGCTCGGTGACCGGCGAGAGACAGGCGGGACGCTTCATCGCCTGACTCACGAGTTTCGAGGCGAGGCCCGGATCGCGGGCTTCACCGGGCAACGTGCGCGTCGCAAGCCACGTCCACAGGCGCGCCTCGGGCGTGCCGAACTCGACGACGTCGCGGGACACGCGTTGCGCGAAGGCGCGCAGCGTGGACTTCGAGAACTCGTCGCGCGAGGCAGGCTCCACGAAGCTGAGCACCGCCAAGGACGCGAGCGCTGCAAGCGCGACCGGCTCCGTGGACGCATCGTCGGCGAGCGCCGCGTCCACCTGCTGACGGCAAGCGGTGCGCGCCAGCTCGCGGGCGATGTCGCGAGTTGACGCCGCAGGCAGCCCACGCATCTGCGCGGCGACGAGCGCGTACGTGGCCCACGCGCTCGTGTTCGCGGACCCGGCGTCAGGCCAAGTGCCATCGCTCGACTGCCGCGCGACGAGATGATCGAGCGCGAGGTTCGCGCGTGCACTCAAGTCGGCATCGCCGGTGAAACCCGCGAGGTCCACGAAGGCTAGCGTGGCAAAGGTGTGCGCAAGCAGGTCGGGACCGCGCGCACCGAAGCGCCCGCGGTCGACGTCGTCGGGCGCGAGCTGCTGCGCGTTCTCGAGGAAGCGCAGCGCGCGTTGGAGTTCGTCGGTGAACGGATGCTCACCGCGCGGCCACTTCGATGGGCCCGGAAGGCTGTAGCCGAGATTCGTGAAGGCCCAGAGCACGAGTGCCGTGGTGCCGACGCGCGCGCTGGGCTCCGCGCCCTCAGGTCCCCACGAACCGTCGGCCTGCTGCGCTTCCGCGAAGTGCGCAAACGTGGGGTCCGCGGGATGCGCTCCGGGCGCTGAGGCCGGGCCGCAGGCGACGCCGCCACCTTCCCGGGGCGTGCACGACATGCCGATCTGGCTCGCGGCGAGCACGACGGGCGTGTCGTCCTGCGCGGCGGCTGAACGCAAGCACATCCCCACAACGACGCAGACGCCCGTGAAGCCCAGCATGCAAGTGAAGCGGCTGCGCACCAGCGCTCGAATTCTTGCGAGCTCCGATGGCCTGTCAGAGCGCATCACTCAGCCCTCCTCGGAGTCGTCGGAAACCGGATGCGCTTCGCCCCAAGTGCGGATGCTCGTGAGCAACGACGCGAACTCAGTACCACCGTGAGTCATGATGCGTACGAGACCCGGGACGTCGTCAGCCTCGCTTGCTTGGAGGAAGCGCGCCCAGAGTTCGTTGTCGATTCGGTAGGCGGTCAGACTCGCCTGCATGCTGGAGCTCATCCCCGAGTCGGAGATCGAGGTCCAGCAACCTTCGCGCTCCCAGGCGTGCTCGTGGCGGGGAACGTTGTCGGCGATCCAGATCGAGACGTCGGCCGAGGACGCCGATGTCACGGTGTAAGTCTCGCCCTCGAGGTGGACTTCGCGCTTCGCGCGACAACCAGGGCAACCCTCGGTGCCGCGCCTGCCGCGCCATTCGGGTTGCGTCGAGCCGCCACGATCACGCCTGCCGTCGTCGACCTCGAAGTTGCCGCTCACGTAGGTCGCCATCTTCGGCAGGTTCCAGGCGCCGAAGGCCCCGCCGCCGAGCAGCGTGAGCGACGTGCTGACGATCACGAGCAACGACCAGCGCCGGATCTGCGGGAGCTGTTCGCGGAGTGTGGGAGGGTCGCGGGTCACGGCACCACGATACAGCACCCTGGAACAGGCCCAGCGTTTCCGGCGACGCGCGCGCCCCGTAAGCTCAAGGGCGCGACTCGCGGCCGCCCGCGTGCCGCACGAGTTCTCGCAGGCTGGTCCCAAGCCGCACGCTCGCCCGTTCACTCTTCGCCCCACCGCGCATGACCGCTTCCGATCCTGTCGCTGAACGCATCGTGCTCGAGTTCTTGCGGCGGTATGCCGAGGACGCGCGGCGCGGCGTGGCGCTGGGCGTCGAACATTATCAGGCGCTCTATCCGCAGCACGCGGCGCGCATCGCGTTGGAGTGGGACGCGCTGCAGCAACCCGAGGACAACCCCACGCGCCGGCTCGGGCCGTATCGCTTGCACGAGGTGCTCGGGCGCGGCGGGCAAGGCGTGGTGCATCGCGCGGTCGACGAACGCATCGGGCGCACCGTCGCACTGAAACTCCTGCCCGGCCTGGCGGGCGAGGACGGCCTGCCCGCGCGCGTGCAACGCGAAGTCGAAGCCATCGCGCGGCTCGATCATCCCGGGCTCGGCGTGGTCTACGAAGCCGGCGTGCTCGAAGGCCAAGTGTTCCTCGCCATGCGCTACGTGCCCGGGCGCTCGCTCGCCGAGCTCATGTCGGAGCGCAGCGTCGCGGCGCACAGTGGCGACGCGCCCACGCGCGGCCGTCGTGATCGGCTGCGCGACGACGTCGGCCTCGTGGAGAAACTCGCGCGCGCCCTGCACACCGCGCACGAAGCCGGCGTGGTGCATCGCGACGTGAAGCCCGCGAACGTGATGATCCACGAGAGCGGCGAACCGGTGCTGCTCGACTTCGGTCTCGCGCGCGCCGACGACAGCGAACTCGCCACGCTCACCGCCAGCGGCGAGCTGCTCGGCACCACCGCCTACATGGCGCCCGAGCGTTTGAGCGGTGAGGGCAGCGCCGACCGGCGCGTGGATGTCTGGTCGCTGGGCGTGCTGCTCTACGAGTTGCTCACCGGTCGTCGCCCTTTCGAAGGCCCGGGCATGGACGAACTCTCGCGGCGCATCCGCGTGGAGGAACCCAGCGACCCGCGGCGCCTCGAGCGCGGCATCCCGCGCGACCTCGCCGTGGTGCTCGGCACCGCGCTCGAGAAGGACCTCGGCCGTCGCTACCCGACGGCACTGGACTTCGCCGAGGAACTCGCGCGCGTGCGCGCCGGACGTCCGGTGCACGCCAAGCCGCCGAACCCGCTCGGACGTTTGCGCCGCTGGGCCTGGCGTCATCAGGCGCTCGCGGCGCTCACGCTCGTGGTGCTCGCCGCGCTGATCGGCAGCGCCTGGGCCGCGCTGGCCTTCTCGGATCTGGCCGACGCCGAACGCGAATCGCGCGAGAGTGTCGAGGCGCTCAACACGGAGTTGCAGACGCGGCAGCAAGAACTCGTCGCCGCAGTGGAACGCGAGCAACTCGCCGCCGAACGCGAACGTCTCGCCGCGGAGAGTGAACGCCTGGCCGCCACACGCGAACGCGACGCACGCCGCGCCGCCGAAGCGCTGCTCGTGCAACGCGGCGCCGAACGCGCCGAGCTGTTGCAACTCAACGGCGCGCTCGGACGTCGTTGGGAGATGCTCGACACGCTCGCCGCCGCCGCCGCCACGCGCACAGAGCTCGCCGCGCCGCTGCCCGACGACCTGCCCTCGCGTCTCAGGCTGCGCAACCTCGCGACCTCCGCGCTGCTCACACCCGACGCGCGCCACGACCGCGTGATCCAGCGCAGCAGCCTCGGCGCCGGTCGCTTCTCGAAGGATGCCTCGCGCCTCGCGCTCACTTGGGTCGCGCCCGACTTCCAGTCGTCGGGCGTACGCATCCTGAACACGTCCACCGGCGCCGAAGAGCTGCGCATGGACGCCAGCTACCTGGTGTCGAACTCGTTCAGCGTGACGCTCGCGGAGGATGGCGCGCACCTCGTGATCCCGCGCTCGGACGCGATCAGCGTCTGGCGCACGCGCGACGCCCATCACGCGCAACAGGTGACGATCCCCGAAGACATCGGCCCCACCGACAAGGTCAGCCGCTGGGAAGTCGCGTTCTTCCCCGGCGAGCGCTACCTCGTAGGCGTGGGCGCACCCGGTCATCACCCCACGCTGCCCGCGGGTTGGGCGATCTGGGACCTCGGGTCGGGGGACACGGTGCAGAGCCGCGCCGGCTCGCCCGACATGAACGACTGGTTGGCCTTCGCGCCCGACGACTCGCACTTGCTCCTGCCCGTGAGCGCCACACGCATGCAACTGCTGCGCCTGCCGGTCAGCGCCGAGGGCGCGCCGAAGATCGCCGAGCTCGAAGCGCCCGCCGAAGTGCGCGCCGCCCTGCTCGACATGGGCGCCGATCCCGAGGTCACGCTGCTGCTGCGCCCCGCCGACAGCCCCGTGGATGAGATCGCTCGCATGGCTCTCGACGGCGAACTGCTCGCGCGTCGCGCTTTGCCCGCGCGCAGCTCGGAGGATTGCGGACTGCTGCGTCGCTCGCCCGACGGCGCCACGCTGGCCCTGGCCACCGAGCATGGCGACCTGCTGCTGCTCGACGCGCAGGACCTCAGCCCGCGTCTGCGCATCCCCGCCCACTCGCCGCGCAGGCTCGAAGACCTGCGCTTCTCAGCCGACGGCAACGAGGTACTGAGTCACTCGCCGCAGGAAGGCAGCGACGCCTGGGAGCTCGTGGCCACCCCCGGTCTCGAACACACACTTCCTCTGCGTCCGCAGAAAGAGCGCGCGCTCGCCTGGTCGGGCGACGGGCAGCTCGTGGCCGCCTTGCCGACCGGGCATCGCGCGCCGAGCCTCTCACGCCCCGACGGCAGCACGCGCGACTTACCGCGCCTGGAGTTGCCCGACGGCGCCGCGCCGCTCGAACTCTTGGCGCTGGATGCCACGGGCGCGCGCGTGGCCGCCGTCGCTGAGGGAGCAGCCTGGTTGTGGACGCTGCCCGATGCTCGCCCCACCTCGCTGCCTTGCCCCGACGACGGCACCCCGCTCGCGCTCGCCTTCGGCCCCGACGGCGCCCCGCGCCTGCTCACGCGCCGCGCCGACGGCAACGAAGAACTCGTGCGACTGGACACCGGCGAAGCCCACGAACTCCCCGGCTTCACGCGCGAGCACTGGATCACCCCCGACGCCAGCTTGCAGCGCGCACTGCTCGTGTCGCGCGAGGGCGAGCGCGCACCGCTGCGCCTGGTGATCGGCGAGCTGGCCTGGTGCGAGCTGCCGGCGGGCTCGCGTCACGTGCTGCCGGGCGTTTCCGCCACGGCGTACAAACAGGTGTTCGGCGCGCGACTCTCCCACGACGGCAAGCGCTTGGCCGCGATCGTCTACGTGCCGCTGCTCGACACGCAAGCCGCCGAAGGTGTCGACGACTGCCAACTCATGCTCTGGGATCTCGAACACGACACGCTGCTCTGGAGCGCACAGGTCGATCCGCAGGTCGCGCATGTCGCGCCCGCCTTGGGACAAGACGGCGCTCTCGTGCTCACTGCCGAACTCAACGGAGCGGTCTCACTGCGCGACGGCGCCAACGGCGAGGTGCTGCTGCGTTGGCAAGCGCACACGAGCGCCGGCCTGCAAGCGCTCGAGATCCTCGGAAGCGGCACGCGCGTGTCGAGCCGCTCGGCGGCGGGCGAGGTCAAGACCTGGGAACTCGCCGAGTTGCGTCGCCAACTCGCGGAGCTCGCGCTCGACTTCTGAGCGTGCTTCAGTCGCGTTCGAGCAGCTCGTTGGCCGCGGGCAGTTGTTGCAAGCGCGCGCGCAGACGTTGCCAGCGCTTCTTGGCCGTCTCCTCGCTGCACTCGATCAGGCGCGCGACCTCCGCGAGTTGCAAGCCTTCGAGCCCGCGCCAGACCAGGAGCTTGCGATCCTCGTCGTCGAGCTCGGACACGCGCCGCAGGAAGCGCAGCAAGCCTTCGTCGCGGGCCACGCGTCGACTGAGTGTGGTCGCGTCTTCGGGGACACCACCGGCGTGACTGCCGAGCAGGTCGGGACCGAAACCGCGAGCCCGCGCGCGCGCCGCCTGACGCAACATGTCGGCGGCCACGTGACTCGCCACGCCGAAGACCCAGCGCCGGAAGCTGCCGCGCGTGGCGTCGAACTTGGCGTAGCTGCGGTAGGCCTGGAAGCAGACTTCTTGCACCAGGTCGTCGGCTTCCACATAGCGACCGAGCACGGCCTGGCACTGCAGCACGGCCCACGCGCGCAGGGCGGAGGCCATGCCGGCGTACTGTTCGCTGAAGGCGCCGGCGTCGGGAAGCGACATGGGCGGCCATCGTAGGCCCGCCGAAGGTCGCGTCCACCTTTTCGCGCGCGCCCCGGCTGGCTCCTGCGGGAGGCCGTCGGGCGGCGGCGCGTCCGAATCGGCGCCGGTCCCGCGCACGATCAGCGCATGCCTTGCTGCATGGCGTCGCCCATCGACTCCATCAATTCCGAGGCCTGCTCGCGCAACTCGGGGTTCATCACCAAGTTCATCACGGCTGCCTGCATGCGTTGTTGCGCCGCCGCCAGTTGTTGGCTGCTCTCGGCGAGCTTCTGCGCCGTCCCTGAGTTGACGGCCCACTGCTTGGCCTGTTCCTTCCACTCCTTCGCGTGCTCGGCGAGCTCCTCACCCAGCGCGCGCATCTTCGGCTTGGCGGCTTGCAGCGAGGCCGAGTCCGTCACGCCCTCCAGGATGTCGGCCATCTCGTTCATGACGTCGAGTTGCACGTCGACGACATCGTCGACATCCACGCCACCTCCGCCGCATGCGAGGCTCAGCGCGACGAGCGCTCCGGCGAACAATCTCAGGCTGCTACGGGCGAACGACATGACGGTGTTCCTTGAAGAGTGGCGGATCAGGGCGCCGGACGATGAGCGAGTCGCCCGCGACGCGGCGTGGGCGAGGGTTGAGTCACGCGCGGCAAGTCGCCGCCGCGGACTCGTGATGCGTGATGCAAGTGCGCCACGAAAGGGCGCGGCCGGGGCGTTGCACCGCGCCCCGGCCGCGCGCTTCGGATCAGCCTCCCGTGACTGTGCCGAAGCCTGGATCGTAGAGCGGGATCTCGAAGGTGCCGCTGAGCGTCTGCGTCATCTCGGTCGGGCCGGCGCCCTTCGACACCGTGCCCGTGAAGCTGCCCGTGAAGCAGCCCAGGATCCCGAACTGGTTGTTCGGCGCGGCGGTGTAGTCGGTGATCGTGACCGACATGCTGGAGTTGAGGTTCTCGTCGAACTTCTGGCTCCAGATCTCCAAGCCGAGCTGCAGCGTGAAGGCCGTGATGCCGTCGCCGGAGGGGACTTCGATGTGGTCAAAGGTGGCGGGCGTGGCCGTGGTGCCGGGCTCGAAGCTCACGTTGAACGAGATGACCTGCGCGGGGAAACCTTCGCCGCCGTCTTCGGTGCCGGTGGTGAGTCGCACGGTGCCGGGGCCGCCGATGTCGGCGAGCGCGATGCTCTCCTGAGGGTCGCCTTCGAAGGCGCCGGTCATGCTGCCGATGGCGTCGGTGAACGGTTGGCAGGGCCCGTTGAACACGGGCTCTTCCTCTTGCGAGGGCGCCGTGACCAGGCCACTGAAGCAGAGGACGGCGGGGCCGTCGCACTCGCCGTCGCTGCCTTCGGGCGTGAAGCGGATCTTGCCGCACACGAAGAGCACCATGGTCTCGTCGTCGATCGACACGACTTGCACCGCGATGTCTTCACCCTTCGCGTTGACCCCTGAGGTCCACACGCACTGCGTGCCGTCCTTGGCGGTCTCGGTGTAGAGGATCTGGGCGCCGTCGTCGGAGAGCGTGAACATGTCGCCCGCTTCGAGGTCGGCGACCAAGCCCGGCATCTGGATGCCGAAGGCCTTGGGCGCTTTCTTCGAGCCGCTCAGCAGACCCACGCTGACGGTGTCGGGATCGCCGAGGGCTTCGTCGATGCCGATGAACTTCTTCTTCGCCTTGAAAGGCTTCTGCCCGACGAAGTTGATCACGGCCGAGAAGCCGCCGACCTTGCCGGTGCTGCCCGTGACTTCGAGTGCGTTCTTGAGCGTGCCGGTGCCGAGACGGTTCTGCAGCGACACGGGCCAGTTGCCGTTGGCCACCTTCGGCACCTTGAAAGTCACGGCGGTCACGGGATCGGAGCCGCCTTCATCGACCACGGTCACGTCGGTGATCTTGGCCTTCTTGCTGCCCACGAAGACCTTGTGCGCGCCGACCGTGCCGTAGTCGCGCACCATCATCACGACCTCTTGCTTGGGCGACGCGCTCTCGGGCGCCACCGAATCGACCGTCGGCGGCACGAGATCGATCGTGTCCTCCGACTCACTCACGATGTTCTTCTTGACCTTCAGGCCGATGCTGAACGTGCCTTCGAAGGCCTTCTTGAGCGTGACGTCCACGTAGTCACTCTCGACTCCTTCGCCGAGGGTCCCGCTGCCCACGACCTTCAGCTTGGTCTTCTTGGCGAGCTCGCCGTCTTGCACGAGCACGAGCTTGGGCTTGCTGCCGAGGTCGGTGCCGAACACACGGATGACGTCGCCGAGCGTGGCGGTGTCGAGGTCGATGCTCTCGACTTCCTGGGCAGCGCTGAGGGGGGTCAAGGAGGCGATGGCGAGCGCGAGGCCGGCCAAGAATCGTGGTGCAAACATGCTGCGGTCTCCTTCATCGAGGGCGCCGGTGCGCGCCGCCGAGAGGCGTGGGATCTGGGGCCGCCCAGACATCGGGACGGCGCTTCGAAAACCCCTTCGCTGGAGCGGGACCGCGGGGGACAGGAAAACTCGGGAGCGCAACGAACGGCCCTCGGATCGTTGGCTGCGACGCCCGAAACCAGACCACTCAGCAACCTGCTGACGGACTCAGGCCATCGAGCGCTCGCGTCCACCGCTGTCGAGGCGCTTGGCCAGCATGCGGTGGAAATGGTGCACGCCGAGCTCGTGCGCGGGCGCGTACCGCCCGCGGCCGTAGAGTCGCGCACGCAGCCCCTCGGCCACCGCTTCCACGACCTCTTCGTCTTGCGCCTCCACGACATCGAGCGGACCGCCGGCGCCGCGCGAGCGCAGGCTCGGCTCGGCCACGAAGGGCAGGAAGCGCACGCGCGTGCGTCGCGGACCGAGCGGCTCGACAACGTTGAGCGACAGCCCCCACGGGTACACGTTGAGCATCGTGCCGGGCAGCAACCACAGGTAGTAGGCGGCCAGGCGCGCGTCGGCGTCGGGGTGATCGGCGGGCAGCTCGAGCACGACGTCACCCTCGGCCGCGCGCGCGGTCTGCAGCACGCCATGTGGCAGCAGCTCGGTGGCGTAGCCGCCGGGATCGAGGACGCCCGCGAGCTCGGGATGCACGAAGGGGATGTGGAAGCCTTCGAGGTAGTTGTCCACGTAGAGCGCCCAGTGTGCCTCGATCTCGAAGTCGGCGGCGCTGTCGGCGTCGAAACAATGCGGGCGCGCGAGCAAGGGCGCGAGACGTTCGGCCCCCGCGCTCCAAGCGCTGAAGTCGACCTCCGGCGCGAGACTGGTGAAGCGCACGGGGCCGAGGCGCTCCAAGGGCAAGGCCGGCAAGTTGTCGCTGGCGGACGGGAAAGCCTGCGCGCCTTCGAAGCCGGGAGCCGCGATGAGCTCGCCGTTCAGCCCGAAGCGCCGACCGTGGTAGCGGCAACGCAGCTGCGGGCCGGGGTTGTGTTCGGCGCAGAGCAGATGACCGCGGTGTGTGCAGACGTTGCTGAGCAAGCGTTCGCGTGTGTTCGCCGCGCCCTCTGCGAGCAGGCTGTGCAGCAGCGGTTCGTCGAGGCTGCCGGGAAGCAAGCGGAAGGGGCGCGCGCCCGACGCGCTCCCGGCGTGGGCCGTGGCCAGCTCGGGCAAAGCCTGCCACGTGGCAGCGAAGACGCGCTCCAGCTGCAGCGCGTAGAAAGCGGGATCGCCGTAGAAGGCGGCGGGCGGGGTCCACGCGCGGCGGATGTCCGCGTCGATGTCGAGGCGTAGGGGATTCATGGTTCGGACGCAGCCTCCTCACGTTCGCGCGCGGAACGCGTCTCCTCGCGCAGGCCGAAGGAGAGCAGCACGCCCTGGGTGTCGAAGAGCAGCGCGAGGCGGTCGCTGCCGCCTTCGCCCTGCGAGTTCTCGTAGATCGCGAAGAGCGGAATCAGTAACAGGCGCGAGGAGTGACTCTCACTGCGGCGCCAGACATAGAGGTCACCCGAGAAGGTACGACGCAGGCTGGCGGGCGCGCCGAGCAACTCCAGCGCATCGGGCAGGGTGCTCACGCCGGGTTGCAGCGCGCTGAGTTCGGAGGCGCTCGGGAGCGCACGTCCCGCGATGCGGTGTTCGATGGCGCAAGCGCCGAGCCCTGCGAAGCAGGCCGCGAAGAGGAGCGCGCGTCTCATGGCTGCGACTCCGTGACAGAGGCAGCGGGCTTCGCGTGCGTGTCGAGCGGCGCGTTGTTGGAGGACGAGTCGCTCGCGGCTGCCGCGCCGCCAGCGCCCCAGCGCTGACCATCGATCGCGGCGTGGCGCAGCTTGCCGGCGCGATCGAAACTGAGCATCAGGCTGCGGTCGCGCTGATCGCCGTCGAGGCGGCCGTAGAGCGGCAGCGCCACGGGTGCCACGAAGCCGGAGTGCAAGTTGAGCGTGTCGAGCTCGATCTCGCGCCAGCGGTACACGAACACGTCGCCGTCGACCAAGCCGAGCACTTCGCCGGGCGGGCCGAAGCGCTGCAAGGCCTCGGCTTGCGTGGCGGGCAACGCGGCCGTGTCGTCGAAGACCGGGCGCTCCCCCCAGGCGAACGCGCGATCCGACACGACGGCTGGCGTGACGCGCGCGAGCGCGTCGTTGAGCGCCACGATGCTGCAGGCCGGCGCGAACGCGAGCGCGAAACAGGCGGCGAGCGCTGCGCGGGTGGCCCACGGAACACGCAGCGCGAGGTGCGAGCGCTGCCGACGCGTCTCGCGCGCGGGGCAGTCAGTCTGCCGCGGCACATCGTGCGCAGGGAGGCGATCGCGAGCGTGAGCGTGAGTCATGGCGCCTCCTCGCGGAAGGCCATGTGCTTGAGCACGTCGTCGGCGTCGAACCAGAGCACGAGGGTACGGCGCGTGATGCGCGTGTCGCCCCAAGCGAAGAGCACGGGCAGGAAGAACACCGAGGCATCGACGTTCACTTCTTGCCAGGCGAGCACATCGCGATCCACGCGGCCGGGCGTGGTGGGTTCTTCGAGCAAGTCGCCGAGGCGCACCGCGGAGCGCAGCAGGTCCACGCGATACAGACCGCTGGGCGGGCCGAGCGCATCGAGCGCCTGTTGACGCGTGGTCCGGCCGCGCTGCAAGCCCGCGATCGCCGCGTCGGACACGGGCACGCCCGCGTGATCGCTGAGCACGATGCAGCTCGGCGACGCGCAGGCCGCGAGCACCACGATCCACAGCCAACGTGCGCTCATGACGTGCTCGCCACGGCGGCCACGCGGGCCTGGTCGTCGAACCACACGACCAACATGTCGTGCTCGGTGTCGATGTCGAACCACGCGAAGAGCAGCAGCCAGGTGCCGTCGAGCGCAAAACGATCGAGCTGCCAGGTGAAAGCGTGGTCGACGCGCCGGGCGACATCCAGCGCGTCGCTCAGGCGCACGCGTTCGTCGAGCAGCAGCGCCGTTTCTTCGGCGCTGAGGAACTCGTCGGGCGGACCGAGCAGCGCCAGCGTGTCGTCGAGCGTGCTCACGCCGATCTGCAACTGCTGCACGGCCGACGCTTCGATGGGCGCGCCGACGCGACCGCGCGCGCCCACGTAGAGGCAGCCCGGCAGCGCGGCGATCACGAAAGTCAGCGCCAGCGCGCAGCGGCGCGCGGAGCCGCCCCCACCGTTCACGTCCGTGCCGCGCGCTCTGTTCATCACGCGCCCGTCCATCAAGCGCCCGTTCATCAAGCGCCCCCGCCCACGCGTCGCGCGGCGCCGGTCAAGCGCCCGGCCTCGTCGAAGCGCAACTCGAGGCGGTCCAGTTCGGCGTGCTCGTGACGCCAGCTGAAGAAGTTGAGGAAGGGCAGGAACACGAAGCGCCGGTCGCGCGACCGCTCCTGCGTGTAGCTCAGCGTGTCGGGCAGGAGCAGACGGCCGTCGTCGGCCACGCGCGGTGCGAGCGGCTCCAGGCGGCGCGCCTGCATCGGGCGCGGCGCGCGGTACTCGTCGGACGGACCGAAGGCTCGCAGCACCTCGGCACGCGAGGCCGAACGCGCGAGCAGAGACGCCACGCTCTCAGCGCTCGGCAAGTCGCGACCGGCTTGCCGCTCGATCACGGTGCACGCACCGCAGAGCAGCGCTCCGCACAAGACGACCCTTCCGAGCACTCTTCGCACGCGTCGTTCCAAGAGAGGAAGGCGCATCATAGCCAGCGCGTGCCGTCAGGCCGAGCGGCGCGGTAACCTGGGCGCATGTCCGCCGCGCGCCTCTGCCTCCTCGTCGGCCTGCTCACGCTCGCGTGCGCCGAGCCTCCCGCGACGCCGCCACGCCCGAACGTGTTGCTCGTGGTGCTCGACACGCTGCGCACCGATCACCTCTCGGCCTACGGCTACGAGCCCGTGGTCACGCGCAACCTCGACGAGTTCGCCGCACAGGGTGTGCTCTTCGAAGACTGCCTCGCGCAGGCCTCGTGGACCATGCCCTCGATGATCTCGCTGATGACGGGGCAGCCGTTGTTCCAGTCGATCTACCGCATCCCGAGCGAGGTTCCGGTGATCGCGGAACACTTTGCGGCGGGCGGCTACCGCACAGGCGCCTTCGTGGCGAACTCGTTGGTGGGCAGCGAAGCGGGCTTCGATCGCGGCGTGACGCAGTTCCAAGCGCGCGAGAAGTTGCATCGGCAGTGGGATTGGCGCGACGTCATCACGCGTGGCCTCAACTTCATCGACGACGAGCCGGCGCTCGCCCCACACGACAGCATCCCCGCCGACGTGGCGAACGCCCTCAGCGACAAGCCCCGCTCGCAAGCCGACCACCACGAACCTTTCTTCCTGTGGCTGCACTTCCTCGACACGCACTCGCCCTACGAGCCCAAGCGCAAGGACCCCGAACGCCCGGTGAACGAAGTGCTCGGCGTGCACGATCTGGCCACGGCGCGCGCGCTGCTCGAGTCGCTCCCCGACGACGAAGCCGCCGAGCTCTACCACCAACTCCCCGAGCTCGCGGACAGCGTGCAGCGCTACGACGCCGAGCTGCGTCAACTCGACGCCGCCTTGGGTTACCTCTTCCGTGCGCTGCACGAACGCGGCCTCGACGAGAACACCTACGTGCTCGTCGCCGCGGATCACGGCGAGACGCTCTTCCGTCGTCGGCAACATCCCGATCGCCTGCAGGTGCTCGCCGAAGTGCGCGCCGACAGGGGCGAGAGTTTGCGTCTCTCCGACCGCCTCAAGATGGAACACGACGGTTGGCTCTACGACGAGCTCGTGCGCACGCCGCTGATCCTGCGCGGCCCCGACCTGCCCCGCGGCCGGCGCGTGGACAGCTTGGTCACGAACCTGGACATCTTGCCCACGCTGCTCGGGCTCGCCGGTCTGCCGGTGCCGCGCACCCCCGGCCGCGATCTCGCTCCCGCCTTGCGCGGCGACACTCCGGTGCAGGCCGCCGAGTTCGCCGTGAGCGCCTGCGGCGGCGCCATGGCCGCGCGCACGCCCGAGGGCCGCAAAGTGGTGCTCTATTCCGAGCGACTGAAACGGCGTCACCAGTTGGTCGACGAGCTCTTCGACCTGCGGAGCGACCCCCTCGAACTGCAACCACTCGCGCTCGACGAGGCAGCCAATCGGCTCGCAGAGCGTCTCAGGGCCGCCGCCGAGGCCGATCCGTTTCAGAGCTTCTACAGCGCCCCCGACGACGACACCCTGCAAGCGCTGCGCGAGCTCGGCTACGTGCGCTGAGCAGCTGACGGTTTCGTCATTGGAGCGCACCCTGCGATCTTCATAATGGATCCCCGCGCGCGCGACGCTCCCCGTCCGCGCCCATAATCTCCCACGAGTTCAGCGTTCATGAGCACCACCGAGCTTCCCGAGCCCACGTCCGGCAAGCCCACCCAGGCGCCGACCTCCACGCCTTCCGACACGCCTACTGAGGCGGGCGAAGCGGCGAACGCAACAGGCGCGGCGAAGGCGGCCACGAGCGGCCCCCTGCGCGTGCGCCTCGCCGACTTCGAGAAGCGTCACATGGCGGGTGCAGGCAACTGGCTGTACGAGATCCCGTGGCAAGGCGGCAAGGCCGTGCTCAAGGTGTACTTCGGCAGCCGCAACCCGCTGCTCCACGTGCGCAAGACGATTAGCAACGCGATCTTCTCCGGCCGCAGCTCGCACATGCCGCGCGCGCGTTGCCAGATCGAGAAGGAGTGCCTGGAGACGTGGTCGAAGCACGGCTTCGAGATCTTCGGCTACCACCCCGACGTCATCTTCGAAGACCTTCCCGAAGGCGGCTACCTGCTCTTCGACTTCACCACCGGCACGCACTTCCGCGAGTACTACAAAGACACGTCGATCCCGATCGACGAGCGCATGGCCACCTGGCGGCGCTTCCTCAAGATCTGGCATCGGCGTCACGCGCTCGCGGTGCAACACAACGAGCCGCGCCTGATCCACGAGAACGGCGACGTGAAGCACGTGCTCATCCAAGGCGAAGGCGAAGACCAACACTTCGTGTCCTTCGACTTCGAGATCATCTTCCGCTCGCGCGACCTGCGCGACCAGGTCGGGCGCGAGATCCTGGCCTACCTGCGCTCGTGCGGGAAGTTCTTCGGCGAAGAGATCTACCAGGTGATGCTCGCCGAAACCGTGAAGCACTACCCCGACCCGTCGATGCTGGTGGCGGCTTGGGAACACGGCTGGCGCAACCGCAACCCGCTGATCCGTTTCGCGCGCGTGCTCGACCGCGCGCTGCGCCCCGGCAAGCGCAAGCGCTTCAGCAAGTACAGCGTGGCCGCGGAACTGAAGCAGAAGCTCGACGCGGCCTCGCTCACGAACCCGAGTTGACCGCGCCTCCGTGAGCAGCAGCGAAGGCAATCGCGTCTGGCGCGTGGAGTCGGCCAAGGGTCCGCTGGCGCTCAAACGTTACGCCATGCGCAACTCCCCCGTCGCCGACGCCGTGCGCTCCACGCTCACTTGGTTGTGGCGTCGCAAGTCCTCGCCCACGGCACGCGGGCGTCGACACGCGGAGTTCACGCTGCTACGCCACTGGCGACAGCTCGGCTACGACGTGCCGCGGGTCTGGAAACCCGAAGAGCTCGGCCTGGGCGACGCGAACACGTTGCTCATCGAGTGGATCGACGGCCCCACGCTGCTCGACCTCGTGCGCCGCAAGGCGAACACGCCGCCGGAGCAACGTCATGCCCTGCTGCGCAAACTCGGCGACGAGATGGGCCGTCGACACGAGCGCGCGCTGGCCGACAACGATCCCGCGTTGATCCAGGAACACGGCAGCGCGGCGCACGTGTTCGTGAGCGAGCAAGGCGGCTCGCAGCGCCTGGTGCGCTTCGATCACGAGCAGGCCTTCCTGCCCGGCCAAGACGTGCTGCCGCTGATCACCAAGGAAGTCGCCGCCACCCTGCGCAGTCTCGCCAAGAAAACCGACCCCAGCGGTTTCGACGACGACCTGGCCGCCTGGGTCGCCGGCTACAACGCGCCCGACTTGCTGCGCGCCCTGGTCGACGAAGCCTTCCACTCGGACAGCCTCGCGCGACGTTGCCTGTGGTGGCTCGACCGCGCCTTCTCACGTCGGCAGAAGTCGCCGCACAAGTTCGACGTGCTCGACGCCTTGCGCGCCCTGAGCGTCAGCCCTCCGCAGCCGGCTCGGGCGGCCTAGGCGCGCGCGGGAACACCGCGCGGAACACACTCCCGCCCTCGGGCGGAGAGGCGAAGTCGAGCGTGCCGCCGTGCGCCTCCACCGCCGAGCGACAGATCACGAGCCCCAGGCCGTAACCGGCGCGCCGCGTGGCGCGCGGCGGGCCGCTCACGAAGGGTTCGAAGATGCGCTCGCGCAACTCGGTGGGCACGCCGGGGCCCTCGTCGCGCACTTCGAGCAGCACGTGTTCAGGCTCACCGATCAGGCTCAGGACCACACGACCGCCGCGCGGGCTCCACTCCACGGCATTGTCGACCAGGTTGCGCAACACACGCAGGCACGCCTCGCGATCGGCCATCAAGCGCGTGTCGCCCTCGCTGTGGATCTCGAGCTCCACACCCTGTCGCCGCGCGCGACGTTGCTCGCGCTCCAGGCGTAGCCGACCTTCTTCGGCGAAGTCGAAGGACTGCGGGCGCGCGTCGGGTTGCGTGGGTTCCGACTGGCGACAGTAGGCCACGATGTTGTCGATGGCGCTCGAGAGGTCGGAGAGGTCGTCGAGATTCGAGCGCAACAACTCTTGGTACTCGGCGGGTTCACGCGCGCGCAGCAAGGCGACTTCGGTCTCGCCCATGAGTGTCTGCACCGGCGAGCGCAACTCGTGCGCGAGGCTCGCCGTGAAGGTGCGCATCTCGAGCAGACTTTCATCGAGGCGACGGATCAAGGCTTCGAGCGCCTCGCCCACGGCGCGGACTTCCTGTGGCGCGCCGTCGAGTTGCAGCGAGATGCCTGCGCCGGGGCCGCGCACACTGGCTGCGCGCGTGACCACGCGGTTCAAGCCGGCCAAGCCCCGTCGCGCCGTCCACCAACCGGCCAAGCCCGCCAGGAACACGGACACGAGGAAGACCACGAGCACCGACTCGAGGTATCCCGCCACGCGCCCCATGGCCGTGGTGGTGTCGACGAGCACCTCGGCGGTGAGCCAGTGCACGCGGTCCGTGTCGGCGGCTGACGCGATGCCGCCGTCGAGCAGGTAGTCGCGCCAACTGGCGTCGGGCAACACGGGCTCGCGCACTGCATCGAGCATGTGGGCTTGCCCCGCTTCCGCAACGACGAAGCCGTTGGCGTCACGCACACGGAAGGCGCTCAGCGGAGTGGACGTCACCGCGGCGATCGACTCGACCACGGCCGTCACGGCCTCCCGGCTGCCGTCACTCCGCGTGAGGTCGTGCGCGAGTTCCTGGGTCTCGTGCGCCAGGAAGCTGCGCAGCTCGTCGCGCACGGTGGAGAACAACGCGTAGGCCGCGAAGCCCGAGGTCAGCGCGAGCAAGCAGCTCGTGGTCAGCGCGAAGAGCAGCGCCATGCGTCGCGTGAGCGACCAGTGGCGGTCAGCGGTCGGCATGCAGGGCGTATCCGGAACCGCGCACGGTGTGGATCAGCGCGTGTTCGAAGGGATCATCGACCTTCTTGCGCAGGCGACGGATGTGCACCTCGACCACATTCGTGCCGGGGTCGAAGTCGATGCCCCACACGGCTTGCAGCAGGTCGATGCGCGAGACGGCCTCGCCGCTGCCGTCGACCAAGCGCTTGAGCAGCGAGAGTTCGGTGCGCGTGAGATCGAGGGTCTTGCCACCGCGCGTGACGACGCCGCGTAGGTGATCGATCTCCAGATCGCCGACCTGCGTGCGCAAGTTGTCGCGACGACGACGCAAGACCGCGTGGATCCGCGCGAGCAACTCAGCGAAGGCGAAGGGTTTCACCACGTAGTCGTCGCCGCCCATCTGCAGGCCCTTGATGCGCTCGTCGACGGCGTCGCGCGCGGTCACCCAGATCACCGGCAGCTCGCGTCCTTCGGCGCGCAAGGTCTCCATCACGTCCCAACCCTGGATGCCCGGCAACGTGACGTCGAGCAACACGAGGTCGAAGGATTGCGCACGCAACAAGGCCAGCGCGCGCTCACCGTTCTCCGCGGTCGTGCACAACATGCCCGACTCCTCGAGCCCGCGCTCGAGGAACACGCGCACCTTGGGGTCGTCGTCCACGACGAGGATCCGCGCCACCTTCGCACTCCAGTCCAGGGCCATCGCGACCGCCGCAGCCGCCGTGGGCCGCGCTCCCGATCACATGCGCCGATCTTCGCATCTGCAAGGCCGCGCGCACGCCTGGATGACAGGACCGTCACCCCGTTGTCAGTCAGTTGCCCAGCTCGTGTGCCGTATTCAGTGGGAACCGCAACGGAACCCACCCATGACCCACTCCACACCGCACGCACTCAGCGCACAGCTCGAGATCCTCGACCCTGGTCATCCACAGCGCGAGCCGCTGCGGCGTCATCTCGAGGAGGTGTTCGGAGCAGCCTTCGGCGCGCAACCCGGACACCTCCACGACCGTCTGCTCGCACTGCGTGACGCCAGGGGCGGAGCGCTCGGGATGATCGGTGCGAGCCGCGCCTGTGATCACGCGCAGCTGTTCGTCGAACAGTATCTCGACGTCCCTGCCGAGGCGCTCTGGTCGAAACGCTTGGGGCGGCGTGTCGCGCGTGACGAGGTCGTGGAGGTCGGGAACCTTGCCGCACGACGCGCCGGCTTCGGCCCTTGGTTGGTCACGGCACTCGCTGAACACCTCGTGGCCAACGCCAGCCCGCTCACGATCTTCGCCGGCACGGCGGCGCTGCGCGACTTCTTCGAGCACATGGGGGTGACGGCGCACGACCACGGGCGAGCCGATCCGCAACGCTTGGGCGACGAGGCGGCGCGCTGGGGCCGCTACTACGACGACGACCCCCACGTCTGCACGGTTCACGCCGCCGACTTGTTGCACGCCTCCGCTTCATTGAACCGGCGACGCCCACAGTTCACGCCTGTGTTGCACGCCGCGCGCGGTGCCCGCCCTTGGAGGCACTCGGCATGACGACCCGGCGTCATCAACTCCCCAGCCATCCGTGCAAGCTGCTGCCCAGTGGCGTCGGCCTGCAGCGCCGCGTGGACGTCCTCGCCGCGACCTTGCGCGCCGAGCGGTCCACGCCCGTGGCCGTGCTCGCAGACAACTGCCCGTCGCTCGCATTGCTGGAACTGGCGACGCAACGCGCGGGCCGGCCTTGGTTGCCGCTGCCGGGTTTCTTCCGCGACGCGCAGCTGCGACAACTCGTCGAGCGTTGCGCGCCTGGCACCTTGCTGTCCGACGACCCCGCGCGACTCGCCGCGCTGCTCCCCCACGACTCCCGACCCTCGCAAGCCCTGCTGGGCATGCAACGCTTCGAGTCGAGGCAGGCGCGGCAGCTTCCGGGCGTCAGCGTCCTGACCTGCACCTCCGGGAGCACCGGTGAGCCCAGCGTGGTGCTGCACCGCGCAGCTCGGCTGCGTCGCGTGGCGCGTTCGCTCGCAACGGTCACGCACATGACCCCACGCGACCGCCACCTCGCCGTGCTGCCTCTCGCGGTGCTGCTCGAATCGGTCGGCGGACTGCAGCGTAGTCTGCTCGCTGGAGCGCGCTTGATCGTACCGCCGCTCATCGAAGTGGGCGTGCAGGGCAGTAGCGCCTTCGACCCTGCGGCACTCGACCGCGCCGTGCGCCGACACGCCGCGACGTCGGTCATCCTGATGCCCGCCCAACTCGCCGCGTGGACGGGTTGGCTCGCAGCGCGCAAGGTGCCCGGCCCGGCGACCCTGCGCTTCGTGGGAGTGGGCGGAGCGCCGGGCCCCGCCTCCACTCTCGAACACGCGCGCGAACTGGGCTTGCCGGTGTCCGAGGGCTACGGCCTCAGTGAAGCCGGCTCTGTGCTGTGCCTCGACAGCGAGCGCGACGGACCTGCTGGCAGCGTGGGACGCCCACTCCCGCACGTGCAGTTGCGCCTCGCCGCCGACGGCGAGCTGCACGCGCGCGGCGCCCTGTGCCTCGGCTACTTGGATCGCTCGTCGCCACCACGACCCGACGGGTGGTGGCCCACGGGCGACCTCGCCGAGCGCGACGCAGCAGGCCGCTACTGGATTCGCGGGCGCAAAGACCTGCGCTTCGCCACAGCCTTCGGTCGCAACGTCTCACCCGAATGGCTCGAGCGTCGACTCTTGGAGCTCCCCGGTGTGCGCCAAGCTGTGGTCTTCGGCGACGGACTGCCCGGCCCCGTCGCCCTGCTCGGCCCCGGCGCGCGCGGTTGGAGCGACGCCGAACGCGATGCGTTACCGCGAGCACTCGCGCGCACGAATCGAACGCTCCCCGACTACGCCCGCCTGCGTGCCGAGCTCTGCTTGCCCACAGCGCTCGACGCGACCAGCGGACTCTGGACTGCCACAGGTCGCCCACGACGGGCGGCGCTCTGGCAGCACTTCGGCGCGCAACTCAGCGCGCTCGCCGAGCACTCCGCCGGCGCTCTCTCTCCCACCGCCCACCTCGAGACCCCGTCCCCATGAACGCTTCCACCTCGACATGCACCGGTTTCTTCCGTCGACTCGAGCACGCCACTGCCGAGGCGCGCCTGGCTCTGATGGACGTGCCCTTCGTGCGTCACGCCCAAGCCGGCCAGCTCGACAGCGCGGAGTACCGCGCCTTCCTCGAACAGGCCTATCACCACGTGAAGCACACCGTGCCGCTGCTCATGGCCGCTGGCGCGCGCTTGCACACGTCGCAACGCTGGGCGCTCGACGCGCTCACCGAGTACGTCGCTGAAGAAGCGGGGCATGACCTCTGGGTGCTCGACGACCTCGCGGCCGCCGGCGGCGACGCCCGAGCCGCGCGCGAGGGCTCACCCGCCGCCGCCTGCGAGTTGATGGTCGCCTATGCCTACGACTGCGTGGAGCGCGTCAACCCCTTGGCGCTCTTCGGCATGGTGCACGTGCTCGAAGGCACGAGTGTGGTCGCAGCCACGCGCGCCGCCGACGCGATCCAGGCCCACACCGGGCTGCCCGACAGCGCCTTCCGCTACCTGCGCAGCCACGGCGCTCTCGATGTGGAGCACGTGGGCTTCTTCGAAGAACTCATGGACCGCGTGGCGGAGCCCGACGACCAGCGCGCCATCGTGCACGCCGCCCAACGCTTCTACGCGCTCTACGCCGACATCTTCCGCGCACTCCCGTCGCGCGGACCACAGTGCCGCTCCCAAGAGGACTTGCCCCATGTTGCTTGACAAGAAACGCGTGCTGCTCACCGGTGCGGCCGGTGGCATCGGTCGCGCCGTGGCGCACGAACTGGCTCGCCGAGGCGCACGCCTGGTCTTGCTCGATCGAGACGCCGACACACTCGGCGCAGTCTGCCGCGAGGTCGTGCAGCGGGGCGCCGAGGCCACGCCGCTCGTCGCGGACCTCTCCGATCTCGACGCCTTGCCCGCCCTCGCCCGTCGCGCTCGCGAGCACTTCGACGGGCTCGACGTGGTCATCCACAACGCCGGCCTGATCAGCTTTCGCCCCTTCGAAGCCGAAAGCGCCGCCGGCCTGCAGAAGCTGCTGCAAGTGAACTTGACCGCGCCGATGCTGCTCACCCGCGAGCTGCTGCCCGAGCTACGCGCCACGCGCGGTCACGTGCTCAACGTGGGCTCGATCTTCGGTTCGATCGCCTTCGCCTACTTCGCGAGCTACAGCGCGAGCAAGTTCGCGATGCGCGGATGGTCCGAGGCCCTGCGACGCGAACTCGCGGGAAGCGGCGTGCACGTGCACTACGTGGCACCGCGCGCCACGCGCACCGCCTTGGCGAACAGCTTCGGTCGCATGGCCGAAGCTGTGGGCATGAAGCTCGACACGCCCGAATGGGTGGCCAGTCGCGTGGTCAAAGCTCTGAGCAAGGATCGCAAGGACACCTACCTCGGCTTCCCCGAGTGCTTCTTCGTGCGCCTCAATGCGCTCTTGCCGCGATTCGTGGACCGCGCGTTGCGCAAGCAAGACGCGGCCACGCGGCCCTTCGCCGAAGAAGCCGCCGCACTCACTTCCCCACGCTGAGATCCCGATGCTCTCGCAACCCAACACCCTCACGCTCGTGCTGCGACTCCTGCTCGCAGCCTTCTTCCTCTTCATGGCCGGCAAGAACTTGACGGGCGACGCGAGCATGGCCGCCGACTTCGAACGCTGGGGCTTCCCCGACGGCTTCCGCGTGTTCACCGCGCTGCTGCAGATCGTCGGGGCGCTGTTGTTGCTGGCGTCGGCCACGACCTTCCCCGGCTCGCTGCTGCTGCTGGTGGTGTTGCTCGGCGCGGTCGGCACACACCTGGTGCACGATCCGCCGAGTTCACTGCTCTCACCGCTGCTCGCGTTGCTCGTGCTCGCGCCGGTGTTGCTCGCGCACCGTCCCCTCAGCCTCCCTTCGTGAGTCGCCCTCTCTCCGACTCCCTTCCGGCGACCACGTGATGTCGTGTCGGCCGAGCTCGCGCACTCCCTGCGGGTTCGGCCGACTTTCTCGGGCGCGACGACTTCCGCCGCGCGGCGCGCTCAGAGTCGCCCGCGCCCCTTGTGACCCGGGCGACGGCGCGCGAGCACGAGGCGGCCGTCTTCTTCCCAACAGCGGCGGTAGCCGAAGAAGGCCAGGATCGCTTTCACGCGCTCCACGCCGGGCGCGCGCGCCACGACCCAGGCGTCGTCGCGGCTGGGATGGCGCGCGATGCCGGGGAAGAAACCCAGCAAGCGTTCGGCGCGCAGGCGGCGCAACCAAGTGGACAGGCGCAGCTTGCGCGGCGAGATCGCCTGGGCCAGGAAGAAGCCGTCGCTGCCTTGGGGTTGGTAGAGCGGCATCAGGATCAGCGCGTCGCGCGAGGCGTGGATCACGCCGCGCGCGTCTTCCGCGAGGCGTTGGCCGCGACGCACGGTCTGGAAAGACCAGAAGCCGGCGTCCATCGCGAAAGCATCCTCGGGTGACACCGCGTGACGCTGGAAGACCTCGAGGAAACCGGGCAAGCCCGCGCCCGCTTCAGCGAGCCGGCGCGCGTGATCGTGGTAGTCGGGCACGTTCGCTGCACTCAGGTTCTTGTTCGCCACGAGCGCCATCCAGAGCGCCGACTCCAGGTGGTCGACAGTGGCCGGTGCGTCGTGACGCCCACCTTCCATGGCCAGCGCGATGTGCCCGCGTTCGGTGAGGAAGCCCATGATCGTGCCGTCGAGCAGCTCTTCGAGACCGAGGATCGTGGGCAGCGGTTGCGCCGCGGCGATGCGACGGTTGCGCAGCGTGTCGGCCATGATCAGGAAGGGCGCCGACACCGAGCTCGTGCTGTGCAAGTCGAGCACGCACAAGGGGTGCGGCTTCGAGCGACCGAGCTCGAGGAACAGCGTGGCGAGTTCACGTTGCTCGCGGTCCTCGGGGCTGTCTTGCGCAGGGTCCGACGCGAGCAGCGCGCGCACTTCGGGGTCGGTCCAGTTGCGGTTCAGGTCGCGCGTCTGGAAGCGTTGGCCCTTGGCCAGCGCGGCCACGTTGCCCACCAAGCCGATCAGCTCGCCGCGCAGGGGCAAAGCGTTGCGCTGCACGCTGTCGAGCACGCGTTGCACGGCGTGCACACCGGCGGGTTCGTTTCCGTGCATGCCGCCCGACACGAGGAACACAGGACCTTCGCGCTCCCCGGCGAGGTGACCGATGAGGCGTTCGCTCGCGACCTTCGGCAGCGTGACGCGCGCGCGCGTGGTGCCTGCGGTGCTCACTCGCGCTCCCCGCGCAGGTGTTCGTCGAGCAAGCGAGCGGCCACGCCGATCAGATCGCTCTCGGTGATGATGCCCACGAGCTTGGCTTGTTCGTCGACCACGGGCAGGCAGCCGAGCTTCGAGGAGCGCATGAGCTGCACGGCATCGAGCGTGTGCGTTTCGGGCGTGACCGTGATCGGATCGGCCTTCATCACTTCGGACACGGCCTTCGGCTCGGCGCCGGCCTGACCGCGTGCCACGAGGCGCAGGACCTTGCGGTGCGAGAGGATGCCCACGCACTTGCCGTCGTCGTCTTCCACGGGCACGTGACGCAGGTGTTCCCAGTCCATGATCGAGGCCGCCATGTCGACCAGGTCTTCGGGGCGCACCGTGAACAAGTCGGTGGACATGATCTGCCCGACGGTCTGGTAGCTCTCGCGCGCCTCGCTCATGCGCTCGACTTCCTCGGCGCCGATGAGGGACCAATCCGACACGGGCGTGCCGCCGAACTGGCGATCCACGAGCGCCTGCGTGAGCGCGCGATGCCGACGATCGTTGGTGCCCTGCTCGCCCATGGCGCGCAGACTCATCAAGCACCAACGCGCGCCGGTGCGGCCTTTGCGCACGCGCGCTTCGAGCGTGCCGAGATAGCGGTCGATGTCGCGGCCTTCGATGTTCGAGCCTTGCAAGCCTTGGCGCGCGAGCGGCAGCAGCGTGTCGAGGATCAGCTTGGGCGCCGAGACTTCCTCGCCGCCGACCCAGCTGAAGTTGGCTTCGAGTCCGGCCTGCGCGGCTTCGAAGAAGTTGTTGCGCGCGTCGTCGAACTGCATGACTTCGGTGATGTCGCCGTACTCTTCGGTGCAGCCCGCCATGAGGCCGTAGTAGAAGGCGGCGTTCGCCATCTCGTCGAGCGTGGTCGGGCCGGCGGGCAACACGCGGTTCTCGATGCGCAGGTGCGGGACTTTTCCGTCTTGCCCGTAGCACACGCGGTTCCAGCGGTACACGGTGCCGTTGTGCAGGCACAGCGAGCTGAGCTTGGGCACGCCGCCGGCGTCGAGGATCTTCTGCGGGTCGTCGTCGGGGTCGGCCACGAAGAGCACGCGGAAGCGCGCGATGTTCTCGCGGTAGACCTCGGAGGGTGAGCTGCGCACCCACTCATCGCCGAAGCTCACACGTGGACGCACGTTGCGCGCGGCCTCGGCGCGACTGCGTGCGTCGACCGAATGTTGGAACAGGGCCACGCGGGTCTCGTGCCACAAGCGACGGCCGAGCAAGACCGGCGAGTTCACGGCGGCCGCGAGCACCGGCGCGGTGATCGCCTGGGCCATGTTGTACATCTTGGCGAACTCGTTCGGCGCGACCTGGAAGTGCAACTGGAAGCTCGTGTTGCAGGCTTCGAGCATCACGTTGTCGTGACTCACGTCGAGCTCGTCGCGACCTTTGATGATCACGTGGAAGTTGCCGCCGCGCGCCGCGGTCGTGGCGCGGTTGATCTCGGCGTAGCGCGGCTTCGGCGTCATGTTCTTCATGCCGAGATCGCTCTGACGCAAGCTCGGGAGGATGCCGCAGAGGGCCACGCGTGCATCGAGGCGACGCGCGGCGGAGTCGGCCAGCGCCACCAACTCGTTCAGCTCCGCTTCCATCTCGGAGAGACAGGTGCCGCCGAACACGCGCGGCTGCAGGTTCGCTTCCAGGTTGAAGCGCGCCAGTTCGTTCACGAGCTCGTGGCGCTCGGTGTCGGCGAGGATCTCCATCGCGAGCGGCGCCGGGCGCATGCAGTCGTCGACGATGAACATCTCTTGCTCGGCGCCGATGCGCCGGATGCCGGTCTCGAAGCGCTCTTCCTCGAGCATGCGCTCGAAGGCGTTCACGTCGTCGAGCAGACCCTTCATGTAGCGGCGCAAGCGTTGATCGTTCGACGGGGTCGACGTGCTCATGAAGGCAGCCTGGCGGGGCGACGGGGGCGCGACGACTTTATCACGCTGCGGCGCGGTTCCCGCCGGGCGCTCGCTCCGCGCCCCCCACTCGGCTAGCGTGGCGCCGATGAGCACCGCTTCCTCACGAGTTCCGCTCGCGCGCACGCCGCGCTCACTCGGCGCGCGGCCGCGCCCCCTGCGCGCAGGGCTGTGCGCCGCGCTGCTGGTGATGACAGCCTGCACCAGCGTCGTGCCGGCCCGGCGCGTCGAGCTGGCGCACGCCGCGCGCGGGCTCGCTGCCGTGGCGTGTGTCGAGCGTCATGCGGCGCGCGTGGGTGCCGAGATCCTGGCGCGCGGAGGCAACGCCGCCGACGCCACCGTGGCCGCCGCGATGGTGCTCGCCGTGACCTGGCAGCCAGCCGGCAACCTCGGCGGCGGCGGCGTGCTCGTGGTGCACACACCCCAGGGCGAGGTGGCCGCGCTCGACTTCCGGGAGACCGCCCCGGCCGCCGTGCGACGCGACCACTTCTTGAGCGACGACGGCAACGAAGATCCCACAGTGCGCGCGCATCCGGCCTTGCCCGTCGGCGTGCCGGGAACACCGGCGGGACTCGCCGCGCTGCACGCGCGTTTCGGTTCGCTGCCCTGGTCGGAGTTGGTCGAGCCCGCACGCGCGCTCGCGGCCGAAGGCTTCGTCGTCGACCTGGAGTTGCACGAGTGGCTCGACGCCTACCGTGATGAGCTCGCCGCGCGCGCGAACACCGCGCGTGTGTTGCTGAGCGACGGCGCGTGGGCGCCCCCTGCCGGCGCGAAGCTCGTGCAAGCCGAGCTCGCCGACACACTCACGCGTCTGCGCGATCATGGTGGCGGTGCGTTCTACACGGGCGCGCTGGCCGACGCTCTTGCGAGCGATCTCGCCGACGTCGGCGGCGTGCTGACCGTCGACGACCTGGCGGCCTACCGTGCCGTGTGGCGCCGACCCGTGCGCGTGCCACTCGCCGACGGTCACGAGTTGATCGGCATGCCGCCGCCGTCGTCGGGCGGCGTGTTCCTCGGTCAAGTGCTCGGGATGTTGGAGCGCCTCGACGCGGACTCGCTCGACGCGCCGCCGGTGGTCAGTCGCTCAGCCAACAGCCGCTTCGCCGCGCACTTGTTCGTGGCAGCCACGCAACGCGCCTTCGCTGAACGCGCGCGCTGGATGGCCGACCCCGACCAGGTGAGCGTGCCCACAGGTGCCATGCTCGCCCCGTCGCACCTCGACGCGCTCGCCGCCGACGTGAACCGCTGGAAGGCCACGCCCAGTGAAGGCCTCGGCCCGCCGCTCAGCGCGCCCGAGTCGGACGACACCACGCAACTCTCGGTGGTCGATGAGCGCGGCATGGCGATCTCGTGCACGCTCACACTCGAAGCAGCGTTCGGTTCACGCCACCTCGGAGCGCGCACGGGCGTGCTGTTCAACAACCAGCTCAACGACTTCAACCGCGTGCCGGGGCTCACGGATCGCGCGGGTCGCATCGGCACGTCGCCGAATCAAGCCGCGCCCGGCAAGCGCCCGCTCACGAGCATGTCGCCCACGATCGTGCTGCAACACGGACGGCCCAAGTTGATCGTCGGCAGCCCTGGCGGACGCACGATCCTGAGCACGGTGGCGAGCCTGGCCTGGCGCGTGCTGCGCCAACCCGAGTTGAGTGCCGACGAACTCGTGCGCGCGCCGCGGCTGCACCACGGCTGGTTCCCCGACGTCGTCGTGCTCGAACCGAACGGTCACAACGAACAGGTGTGGTCCCACTTGCTGAGTCGCGGGCACAAGGTGCGCTTCGGCGATTCCAGCGCAGCGCCGCTCCAAGGCACACAGGGCGCGGCGCACCTCTTGCTACGCCATGCAGGCGACGAGACCTGGCAGGCGGCAGGCGATCCACGACGCGACGGTTGGGCGGCCGTGGTGCAAGCGGTAGGTGCTGACGCTGACGGGTAGGGCCTGGATGCGACGGCGACGGCGACGGCGACTGCAACTGCAACTGCGGGCTGGCGCACTCGGGAGCGGCATCGACCGGCGCTGCATCGGGTTGGCCGCGATGAGTCGGCTCGCTGCGCTCGAACGACTCATCGCAGCCAACCCTTGCGCGCGCCGTGGGGGCCGGGTTGGGGGCGCCTCCAGCAACAGCGACGGCAACTGCGACGGCAACAACCGACTCCAACAACAGGCTGCAGCAACAGACTGCAAGAACAGACTGCAAGAACAGACTGCAACAACAGACGACAACTGCGGGCTGCAACTGCGGGCTGCAACTGCGGGCTGCAACTGCGGGCTGCAACTGCGGGCTGCAACTGCGGGCTGCAACTGCGGGCTGCAACTGCGGGCTGCAACTGCGGCTGGGAGTGTTGCTTTGGCGGGAGCCCGTGGGCCATTTCTTGAGTAGGTCTGTCGGCTCGCGTGCTGCTCGACTGTGGTGCTGTTAGGCAGTTCAGCAGTCTTTGCTCATCGACTTGCGCCTGTGCGGCATCGTCCCTGGTACGTCCGTGCGCGAGCCGGCTGGCTAGTCGGCAGTTCCGCTGTCGCGCTGCCCCGTTGTCTGGCAGTTCCGCAGTGCGCTGTCCCGCAGTCGATCTGTCGTCGCTACGGCGCGCGCCGGGAGACGCTGCGAAGGAATGTTCGAGCCGCAGGCGAGCCATTCCTCTCGCAGCGTCTCCCAGGCAGCGCCGGCCGAGGCCCGCAACGAGTGCGCCAGCGCAGTCCGCTGTTGCCGTGACCGTCGCAGTTCAGCAGTCCCGCCCTTCACTCACCCATCAGCGTCCGCAACTGAAATGCATGCCGCACAGGATGCATCACCGCGTGCTCGAGCATCGCGTCCACGCAATACACCACCTTCCACACCGACGGCGCCTCGGTGTTGAAACGCGGCTCAGGCTCGCCGGCCAAGGGCGTCGTCCAGGCTTGCAAGAGGTGTTCGATGTAGGCGTCGGCTTCGGCTTCGACCGTGTCGGGCAGCGGCGTCTTGTCGATGCCGGGGGCGGGCAGGTCGAGCGTCTTGCAGCACCAGACCATGTAGCCACGCGCGGCGCGGAACACGTGGTGCAACAGGTGTTCGAGCGAGGCGTAGGACGGATCCTCGGTGGCCGGCAACGTGAACCCGGCCGACTTGGCGTTGCGCCACACCGCGAGGAAGTCGCGCAGGTGCGCCTCGTGCAGCAGGATCAGCGCGCGGGCGCCGGGGTAAGCGTGTGGCGGGACGGGCAGCGGCATGGCAAGTCTCGGAGGAGCGCGAAGTGAGTCAGCCCGGCGTCGACAACTCAGCTCGGGAGCGCGAGACACGATACCGAACACGGGACGACGATCACGCGCTCGCCTGCTGAGCGTGCACTGCGGAACCATCACCGCCGCGCGGGCACCGCCACGCCGTCACCGCTACGCTTTCACAGAAGCGTGTCCCCTGCGCGCACTCACCACAGCGCCATCGCGAGGCCGGCGAGCAGCGCACAGGATCCGAACACGCCCAGCAGTTGCGCGGGCAGCTTGGAGACTTCCGCGCCGTCGTCGCGGAGTTGGGCTTCGAGTGCGCGACGCCATGTGCGCCGTTCGCCACTCGCGCCGGAGCCGCGCACGGAGAGGTTGTTGCCACGCAACTCGAGGCGCAGCCCACTGTCGGGCAAGGCGAGCACCTGGCGCTTGCCCCAAGAGCTCTTCAGCTCCGACCATTCGGCGCGCGCACCGTGGCGTTGCACGAGCCTGTCGAGCGCCGCGCGCAGTTGCTTGCCGTTGACACCGAAGGCGCCCCACTCGAAGCGCGGCATCGCGAAAGGGTAGACGCACACCATCACGAGGAAGACGAGGCTGAACCACGGGACGTCGAGCGCGCGGTCGCTCAACTCGGCGGGCATCAACAACCACGTCACCAGGAAGCCGACCGCACGGTGCGCCTGGAAGCTGAGGAGCACGAAGAACACCCACCCGTTCATGCCCAACATCGGCACACGCTGGAAAGCCAGAGCCAACGCGATCAACACTGCGGCGAGCCCCCAGAGCAGGAACACACCGCCGCCGAAGCCGAGATCTGCGGTCAGCGGCGAGGGCGGGTCGTAGGCCAGCGCGCTCGCGGGCAGCGCCTCGTCGAAGCGCGGGTGGTACACGACCTCGTTGTGAAAGCCGCCGGACTCCGTGTCGAAGAAACCGTGTTCGAGGCGACGCAAGCTGTGGTCGTACTCGGAGATCCAGAGCCGCAACGCGAAGTCGGCGCGCTGATCGCGGCGCAACTCGACCAGCTGACAAGGCACGCCGTCGACCGCTTCACCACCGAGCACGTGCCGCTCGCTGAACTCGTCGAAGGGATGCGGTCGCTGCTCGAAGTCATGCAGACCGAGACGCAGCGGCAGCATGGCCCAGTTGCTGTCGAGCGCGCCGAGGCCCGCTGAGCTGCGTCCTTCGGAACGACTCCTCGGCGTCCAGGTGCGGAAGGCCTCGCCGTCGGCCCAGAGGATGTCGCGCGAGGGGAACGCGCGCTCGCGGTAGTAGCGCTCGTCGCTCAACCAACGCAGTGTCGAGGGTGCAGCGCCGGCCGGCACGATCTCGTCGTCGGGGCGCTCGAAGGCCAGGCGCCATTCGCGCCAGCTGTGATCGCTGGGCGAGCTGTCGCGATCTTGGATCCACGCGTCGAAGACCTCGTCGCGATAAGTGCGCGCGTTGGCGTAGCGCGCTTCGAGGCCGCGCAGCAAGGCGTCGATCTGCGGCGCATCGAGCGCCGACGCTTGCGACTCGACGACCTGGGCGCCCGGTGCAAGCTGCGGCACCGGCGCGTACAGACTCGCCCACATGAACAGCGCGCACAGCGCGTTCATCGCGCGGGTTTCTCGGCGAATTGCTCGGCGGGCTGCCGACGATCCGCGCTCAAAGCTCTTCGTCGGAAGGCGCGCCGGCGACCGCAGTTTCGCTTCGCATGCCAACCGTGGCAGTGAGCGCCGCCGTGACGCCCCCCGTGACTGCAGGGTTCGCGTCGCCGAACAGGAGCGTCTGCGCGAGGGTCACGGCCACGGCCGAGATCACTGCCACGCCGACCATGCGCGCCCACGGGATCCCGGCCAGCACTTGCCGGGCCGTTTCGACTTCAGCCATGACTCATCCTCCGAGAAGTGATCTGTTACTGCGCGTACATCTGCACGCGCTCCCCCACCGTGTCGAGCATCTTGTGCAGTGTGTCGTAGTCGGGGTGGCGCATGCGCACCCAGGCGTTGGCCATGAAGCCGCCTTCCACCGGTTGCGTGCCGCTGCCCACCGCCGGGAAGTGCGTGTCGATCAAGTGCTCGGCCCAGTCGGCGTGCAACTCGTCGACACCTTCGTAGCCCACCACGCGCCCATCCTGGTTGGGACGCAGCGCGATCATGCCGCTGGAGAAGCGGCGCGAGGCTTGGTTCTTGGCGCCGCCCGCCACCAGCGCGTGGCCCCACTCTTCGTAGAGGTCGAGATCGTTGCCCGCGCAGTAGAGATCCCACGCGCCGACACCCGGCGGGCGGCAACCGATCTCGCTGAACTTCAAACCCTTGGGCCCGTAGAACCACTCCATGTGCGTGGCCGACGTGCCGATGCCCAGCGCGCGGATCACCTTGGAGCCGAGCGTCTTCACCTCGTCGTAGCTGGGTGAGTCGACACGGTTGGTGGAGATGATCTGCGGCGAGATCCAGCGCTGCCGCATGCCCTCCAACACGTTCGGGTAGTAGTGACAGATGAACTCGTGAGCCACTTGCCCGTTCACGCTGATCGTGTCGTAGAAACCTTCGTGACCTTCGATGAACTCTTCCACGGCCACCTCGGCGCCGTGATCGACTTGGCTCTCTTGGATCGCGCGCTGCAACTGCTCCTTGGTGTCGCACCGGAACGTGCCTGCTGCGCCCGCGCCCGCCGCCGGCTTGATGATCACAGGGAAGCCTTCACGCTCCACGAAGGCGATCACTTCGGCGGCGCTCGTGGCGCCCGTGCTCGCGGCACAGGGCACCCCCGCTTGGCGCAACGCTTCCTTCATGGCCGGCTTGTCGCGACACAAGAACGCGGTCTGCACGCTCGTGCCGGGGATGCCGCACACCTCGCGCACCTTGGCGGCCGGCGTGATGTGCGCCTCCACCGTGGCTTCGAGCCGGTCGACCCAACCGAGCTTCTGGATGCGACGCACGGCCTCGAGCAGCGACGGTTCATGCACCACCGACCGCACTTGCTCGTAGTGCACCATCCAGCCCTTGAGCGCGTCGTCGAGGGACTCCACCGGACGTTCACCGATGCAGCTCACCTTCGCGCCCGCCGCGTGCAGCCCGCGCACGAACTCGCGCTGGTTGAAGGGGAAACCCGGCTCCACGAAAATCACGTGCACGCTTCTTCCTCCGCTTCCGACGTTCCATCCGAGGAACCGTCCGAGGCTCCGTTGGCTCCCGCCGCGCCCCCGCAGCCGCACAGCCGCGCGTAGAGCGTTTCGTAGAGCCGCGCCTGCTTGGTCCAGCTGAAGTCCTGCGACATCGCGTTCGACATGAGCTGCTTCCAGGCCGCGCGGTCGCTCCAGAGTTCGAGCACGTACACGAGCGCGCGGCGCAGCGCTTCTTCGTCGAAGTGATCGAAGACGACGCCGGTGCCCTTGCCGCTGCCGCGATCGAAGAGCTGAACCGTGTCGGCCAGTCCGCCCGTGCGACGCACCACCGGGATCGTGCCGTAAGCCAGCGAGTACATCTGGTTCAACCCGCAGGGCTCATACCGCGACGGCATCAAGAACACGTCGCTACCGGCTTCGATCAGGTGCGCGAGCTTGTTGCTGTACCCGTTGTAGAAACACACCTTGCCGGGGAAGCGCTGCTGCAACTCGGTGAAGGCCTTCTCGTACTTCTCTTCGCCGCTGCCGAGCACGGCCAAGCGCACGTCGTGCGAACCGAGCATGTCGGCCAGCGGTCCGGGCAGCAGCTCGAAGCCCTTCTGCCAGGCGAGCCGCGACACGATGCCGAACACGGGGCCGTGCGGCGCGGGTTTGAGACCCAGTGATTCCAGCAGCGCCACGCGGTTGATCACCTTGTCGGCCACGGTCTTCTTGCTGTAGTGCTGCGGGATGTAGCGGTCGAGCTCGGGGCTCCACTCTTGATCGTCGATGCCATTCACGATGCCGTGCACGGCGTCGCCGCGTTCGCGCAGCGCGGTCTGTAGGCCCATGCCGTGTTCGTCGCTGAGCACTTCGCGCGCGTAGGTTTCGCTCACGGTGGTCACGGCGTCGGCATACATCACGCCGGTCTTGAGGAAGTTGATGCGGCCGTCGGCGAGGTCCTCTTGGTGCAGCATGTGCGCCGCGTCGTCGAGCCCGAGATCGTTGATCTTGCTGGCTTCGATGATGCCCTGGTAACCGATGTTGTGGATCGTGAGCAGGGTCTTGGTGCGCTTGAAGAGGTCGTCCCAGCTGGCGAGTTGCTTCACGTAGAGCGGAAGCAGGCCGGCATGCCAGTCGTGCGCGTGCACGATGTCGGGCGACCAACTCGTGTGCTGACACACCGAGAGCGCGGCGCGGGCGAGCACGGCGAAGCGCAGGTGCTCGTCGTCGTCTTGGGTGTAGATGCCGTCGCGGTCGTAGAGCTCGGGGCAGTCGACGAGCCAGACCTCGAGGCCCGTTTCCTTGATGGTCGACGCGAACACACTCACCTGACCTTGGCGCGGACCGAGCTGCACCGGGATCGCCTGGCAACTTTCCACCGCCGTGAGTTCGACGCCGCTCTCGCGCACGCGCCGGTAGAGCGGCATGAGCACGCGCACGTCGTGCCCGAACTCGCTGAGCTGCGCGCCGAGCGCGGCCACGACATCGGCCAGCCCGCCCGTTTTCGCGAGCGGCGCCACTTCCGACGCGACGAAGAGCAAACGCAGAGGCGACACAGTCACAGCTCCCGGGGCCCGGAGTGGAGAGAGGCCATGCTACCGCACCGTGCGAGCTGCGCGTGCTCCGAGTGCCGCGCTCAGGAGCGGCGCCCTAGCTGTCGGCGCCCGGGCTGTCGACGTCCCCGCCCGACTCGAACTCGGCGAGGCGCGCGCGGAAGTCGTCGAGGCTGGCTTGCAGCAGTGGCTTCTCGAAGTCGGGCGCGCGTTCGAGCGCCTCCGTCTGCAGCGCCACAGCCTGCGCCCACTCCTGGCGCGCGGCGTGCACGGTGGCCTTCACGCTCAACACGTCGGGGTCCCAGCGCTGGTTCAGCTCCACGGCGCGCTCGGCGGCCATCAGCGCGATGTCGAGATCGACGACCTCGCCCTCAGGCGTGGGGTCGGTGACCGCGATGCGATACGCCAACTCGATGAGTTCGAAGGGCTCGCGACCCTCGGGGCCGTCGAAGTAGGCCAGCGCTTCGGCGCGCGCTTCGTCGAGCCGGCCCATGCGACGCAGCACGCTGTAGCAACCCAGTCGCCACGACTCGTACATCGGATGCGCCTCGACCAAGCGACGGCTGTATTCGAGCTCCTTGAGATCGCGGCCGTCGCTCTCGGCTTGCCAGACCTGGGAGAGCACGAAGCCCATCTTGCGCGCGGCGAGGTCGCGTTCGTTGAGCTCGGCCTCGAAGGCATCGCGTGCGACGTCGAGGTCCCAACGGTCGGCGAGCACGTCGTCCACACAGGCCGCCAAGCCTTGGTCGGCGCGCCCGATCCACGCGAGCCGGCCGCGGGCGTCGATCACCATGCTGAGCGGATAGAAGAAGGTCGCGCTGCCGCTGTCGGTGAGGAAGGCCTCCACGCTGCGCCGCTCGGGATCACCCGCCACCTTGTAGGACATCTCGTCGCCCAACCACTCCACGATCGCTTCCACGTGGTCGAGTTCGTTGCCGAGCGGCGCCGCGATCCCGATCACGTCGAGCGAGGCATCGCGGTGCTTCTCGGCCAGCGCGTTCACGTGCGGGATGCTGAAGCGGTTGCGTCCGCCGTTGGCCCAGAAGTCGAGCACGTACACCGTGCCGCGCTTGAAGCTGTTGACCTTCTTGCCCTGCACCCAGTCGAGGCCCACGAGCCGCGGCGCCTTGTCGCCGATGCGCAGTTCGGGGACGAAGGGTTCGTCGGCACTGGCTCCTGCCCCGCCACACAGGGCGAGCACCACGAAGAGCGCTGCGCCTACGAACTTCGGACGCAAGGCCCAATGCGTCCAGGATCGTCGACCGCCGACAGTGAGCGAGCGTATCTCGAGCATGCAGCGACTCCCCGGTGGCCCAGTAAGCATCAGCCTACACGAGGGCCGGGCAGCGTTGGTGCGCGCGACCCCGCAGCGGTATCCTGCGCCTCCCCCGAGCCCTGCGGTCTCCCATGCGCCACGCTGTCTTCGTCGTTCCCTTCGCTTTCGAGACCTCGCTGCGCTTTCTCGAACGTGCGGTGCGGCTGCCGGGGCTGCGGCTCTCGGTGGTCAGCGGCGACCCGAGCTTCAAGATCCCGGAGGCCACGCGGCACCCGCTGGTGGGCTTCGAGCAGGTGGCCGATCCGCTCAACCCGGGGCAGCTCGCCGCGGCGATCCAGAAGCTCGAAGCGCAACACGGCAAGGTCGAGCGGCTCGTGGGCGTGCTCGAACAACTGCAGGTCCCGCTGGCGCAGGTGCGCGAACACCTCGGCATCCCCGGGCTCGGCGTGCAGGCCGCGCGCAACTTCCGCGACAAGGCGCGCATGAAAGACGTGCTGCGCGCGAACGGTTTGCCGTGCGCCGCGCACCGCCTGTGTCACAGCACCGACGAGGCGCTGCACTTCATGCGCGAGCTCGGCGGCCCGGCCGTCGCCAAGCCGCCGGACGGTGCGGGCGCCAAGGGTACGTATCGCGTGGAGAGCGCCGAGCAGCTCGCCGAGTTGTTGCGTCACAGCCCACCGAGTGCGCACGCGCCGCTGCTGCTCGAAGAGTTCGTGCAAGGCGAAGAGTTCTCCTTCGACGCCGTGTTCATGGCCGGGCACATGGTCTGGCACAACATCAACTGCTACCGACCGTCGCCGCTGCAGGTGGTGCAGAACGAGTGGATCCAGTGGTGCGTGTTGCTGCCGCACGACATCAGCGGCGGCGAGTTCGATCCGATCCGTCGCGACGGCGAACGCGCCATGCGCGTGCTCGGCCTGGAAACCGGCTTGGCGCACATGGAATGGTTCCAGCGCCCCGACGGTTCGATCGCGATCAGCGAAGTCGGCGCGCGTCCGCCCGGCGCGCAGTTCACCTCGCTCATGAGCTACACGCACGACACCGACATGTACGCCGCCTGGGCGAAGCTCGTGCTGCTCGACAGCTTCGACCCGCCCGCGCGCAAGTACGCCTCGGGTGCGGCCTACCTGCGCGGCATGGGACGCGGACGCGTGAAGGCGATCCACGGTCTGGCCGACGCGCAAGCGCGCATGGGCGACATCGTCGTCGACGTGCGGCTGCCCGAGATCGGCAAGCCCGGCGCGACCAGCGGCTACGAAGGCGACGGCTACGCGATCTTGCGTCACCCCAACACGGCGGTGGTCGAGCGCGGCCTCGCCGATCTCATCTCACGCGTGCGCGTGGAACTCGGCTGAGAGCTGTCATGAACGTGTTGTTCCTGTCCCCCGCCTTCCCGGCCGAGATGCCCGCCTTCGTGGAGGGCCTCGCGAAAGTCGGCGCGCACGTGTACGGCATCGGCGAGCAACCCGAGGGCGCGCTGCCCGAGCGCGCCAAGCGCGCGCTCACCGCTTACAAACAAGTGAGCGGACTCTTCGACACGCAGAGCACCGTGGCCACCGTGCTCGACCAACTCAAGAAGTACGGCGTCACGATCGACCGCGTGGAGTCGCCTTGGGAACCCACCGTGGAGCTCACCGCGCAGCTGCGCGAGGCGCTCGGCGTGCCGGGCATGGGGCTCGAACAGGCCACGGCCTTCCGCGACAAAGAGATCATGAAGCAGGTGCTCGACGGCGCCGGCCTGCGCACGCCGCACCACCATCGCTGCAACACCACCGACCAGATGCGCGCCGCCGCCGAAGACGTGGGCTTCCCGCTCATCGTGAAGCCCATCGCCGGCGCAGGCTCGGCCGACACCTACCGCGTGAACGACGCCGCCGAGCTCGACAACGTGATCAAACTCGTGGGCCACGTGCCCGAGGTGTCGGTGGAAGAGTTCATCGAAGGCGAGGAGTTCACCTTCGACACGATCTGCGCCAACGGCGAGGTGCTCTACTACAACATCGCCTGGTATCGCCCGCGCCCGCTCATCGCGCGCAGCTTGGAGTGGACCTCGCCGCAAACGATGTCACTGCGTGATGTCGACGCGCCGCACCTCGCGCCGGGCAAAGCGCTCGGCTTCAACGTGCTCAAGGCGCTCGGCTTCCGCGACGGCTACACGCACATGGAATGGTTCCTCACGCCGCGCGGCGAGGCCGTGTTCGGTGAGATCGGCGCGCGTCCGCCAGGTGCGCGCACGGTCGACGTGATGAACCACGCCTGCGACGCCGACTTCCACGCCGGCTGGGCCAGCGCCGTCTGCTACGGCACACTCGGCCAGAGCTGGGAGCGCCGCTACAACGCGGCGAGCATCTTCAAGCGCGCGCAAGGTCAGGGCCGCATCCAGCGCATCGAAGGGCTCGAGAGTTTGATGCACCGCTACGGTCGTCACATCGTGGCGGTGGAGCTGCTGCCCATCGGCGCGCCACGCAGGAACTGGAAGCAAACGCTCCTGAGCGACGGTCACTTGATGGTGCGCCATCCCGACCTGAGCAGTTGCATCGAGATCTGCGACGCCGTCGGCACCGACCTGCAACTCTACGCGGGCTGACATGACGCGCCTCACACTCCTCGGCCCCCAGCGCAGGAATCCCTGCGTCGCGCACGTGATCAAGACACGCCAAGAGAGCGGGCGCGTGGCCGTCGTGACCGCAGGTTGGGAAGAGCGCGAGAGCGAGCTCGACGAGATGCGCGCGCATCTCGGTGAACACTTCGAGACCGTGGGCCTCGGCCTGTGTGCCCGCGCCGAACAACTCTTCCACGAGGACCCGGAGCTGCTCACGGCGCTGCAAGCACACAGCGATCAGCGCCTGCGTCTGCTCGAGCTGTATCGCCTGCGCCTGGATCACGCGGCCGACAGCGTCTACGCGCTGCTCGCTGATGTCGACGAAGCCCGCGCCGAACTCTCGCGCCTCGAAGCCGACGACGCCCTGCGCGCCGTGCAAGCCCTCGACGCGCGCAACCTGCAGCGCATCTCCGAACTGCAAGCGCGCTTCGACGAACGCTGGTCGCCCGAGACGCGCCCCGCCTTCGCCGACGCGCGCGCCGAGATCGCCGAGCGCCTCGCCGCCTGCGACGTGTTGGCCATCGCCGGCGGACACGTGGGCGTGCTGCTCGACCGGCTGCACCTGTTCGGCATCCGCGCCTTGATCGGCGAGCGCCTCGTGGTGGCCTGGTCGGCGGGCGCGATGGCCTGCACCGAGCGCGTGCTGTTGTTCCACGACAGCCCGCCGCAGGGTCGCGGTCACGCCGAGATGTACGCGCCGGGCCTCGCGCTCGCGCCGGGGCTCGTGGCGCTGCCGCACGCGCGCACGCGGCTGGCGCTGCACGACCTGCGCCGCGTCTCCGCGCTCGCGCGACGTTGCGCCCCCGCCACCTGCGTGTGCCTCGACGAAGGCAGCCGCGCCGACTGGGACGGCAAAGCCTGGTCGATCGCGCCGGGCACGCGCTGGATGACGGCCGAGGGAACGCTGGCCGAACACGCCGTCGGGAGCGCCGCCACGTGAACCCAGCACCGAGTCCCGTCCCGCAACACCCCGCGCTGGCCGAGCTGCTCGGCCAAGGCGCCCCCACGCCCGAGGCCATCGACAGCTTCCTGGCCGCGCACGAGTTCCCGCTGGTCGAAGACGACCGCGTCACCTTCCTGTGGCGCGGACAGGCCGACGAGGTGCGCCTGCAACACTTCATCTTCGCGCTCGAGACGAGCCAGCCCTTCGAGCGCGTGGAAGGCAGCGACCTGTGGCAGCTACGCCTGGAACTGCCGCAACGATCGCGCGTGGAATACAAACTCTTCGTGCGCACGGGCGAGCACAAAGAGCTCGTGCGCGACCCGCTCAACGACAAGCTCGCGCACGACCCCTACGGCGCGAACTCGGTCTGCCAGAGCGCTGGCTACGAGGTCCCCGAGTGGAGTCACGAGGATCCCGACGCGCGTCCCGGCGAGGTGCGCGAGCGCCTCATGCACAGCGAGGCGCTCGGCGGCGAACGTCGCGTGCGGGTGTACCTGCCGGCGCGCTACCGCGACACGCGTCGCTACCCGCTGCTCATCGCGCACGACGGCACGGACACGATGAACTTCGCCGCGCTCAAGACCGTGCTCGACAACCTGATCCACCGTCACGAGATCCCCCCGATGATCGTGGCGCTCAGCGATCCCGGCGATCGCTTGGTGGAGTACGCCGCCGACCCGCGCCACGCCACCTTCCTCGCCGACGAGTTGTTGCCCGCCCTGCAAAGTGAGTACCCGCTCATCGATCGCCCGGCAGCACGCGGACTCATGGGCGCCAGCTTCGGCGCCGTGGCCTCGCTCTCCACCGCCTGGATGCGGCAGGGCCTGTTCGGGAGGTTGCTGCTGCAATCGGGCAGCTTCGCCTTCACCGACATCGGCGAGAGCACGCGCCCGCCCGTCTTCGACCCCGTGGTCGAGTTCGTGAATGCCTTCCGCGAGACGCCGGGCAAGCCCACGCAGAAGGCCTTCGTGAGCTGCGGCACCTACGAGTCGCTGATCTACGAGAACCGTTCGCTCGTGCCCGTGCTCCAGGAAGCCGGCCTCGAAGTGAAGTACGTGGAAGCCCGCGACGGCCACAACTGGGAGAACTGGCGCGACCGTTTGCGCGAAGGGCTGAGCTGGTTGTTCCCGGGACCGCTGGGGTTCGTGTACGAATGATCAACGCGCCGCGCGCGCGGATCTCACTGGGGAGTCACCGATGAAACTTCGCCACATCGTCCTCGCACTGAGCGCCGCGCTCACTGTCGGCTGCGCACAACTGAACATCGAGGACTTCGCCGTACCGCGAGGCGAGAACTCCGCGCGGCTCCCACTCGCCCTCGAGATCGACACGCGGAGCCTGTTGCTAGCGCTCGGCGAGGGTCACTATCAGCTCAGTGCGCGCGTGCCGCCGTACGTCGGGGAGCTGCTCGTCGACCAGAGCATCGAGCTGCGCAATGAACTCGCGGGGCGCACGGAGGCTGAGCTGCAACGCGACGTGGACGTGCAGCTCTTCGCGCGTTGGGTCAACGCCTCCAGCTTCATCTCCGCCGAGTCGGAGACCTGGACGGAACGCACCTTCTGGCGACCGACCCTCGACCCGAGTCTGATCGTGCGCAACACGGCGCTCGCCCGTGACGAACAGATCACCTTCACCACCACCTGGGTCGGCGCGCTCTACGAAGCTGGCCGTCGCAGCGCCCAGAACGTGTCAAGCGTTCGCGAGTTCGCCCTCCGCGAAGCCCCCGCCGTGAGCGACGCGCGCGCACTCATCCAGGCCGCCACCGCGCCGCTGCTCAGGCCAAGCGCGGCCGCGGGAACACTGCGCGTGCGCTTGGTGCGACGCAAAGACCATGAGGCGGAACGCGCGTGGCTCATCCCAAGCGTGCTCACACTCGGCGTGATCAACCTCTTCGGCGCGCCGCTCGGCTCGCAACACTGCGAGCTGGAGCTGAGCCTTGAGGTGCTGGACGCGCAGGGCGAGGTGCTCGAGAGCTACAGCGCGCGCGGTCAGGGCAGCGCCCACGCTGCCGCCTACTGGGGCTACGACACGAGCCTTCCCGGCACCGCAGGCAGCAGCGACGACCTGTCGCGGGCCGCCATCGCGCGTGCCACGGTCGATGCGCTGGAGCACGCGCTCGTCGAACTGCGGCAGGACATCCCCGGCCTGCGGGACGCGCTCCAGCCCTGAGTGCTTGCGAGCTCGTAGACCGGCTCGCCAGTAACCCGACTGCCGGAGCGGCGCGCGGCCACGGCTGGCCCCTCGCGCGCTCTTCCGCCACAATGCCCGCTCGCCGGTGCGGGCTCCGGCGCCTCCCTCTCTTCCCCGCGCCGAAGCTCGGTGCCGGACGGCTCGGGTGCGCGCGTGGACCCCTCGCGCGGCGCGCTCGCCCTCCTCTCCCGGATCGCTCACGTGCCCGCCATCACTCGTCGTATCGGTCTCTCGCTCGGCGCCGACCTCTGTTGGCCGATGTGTTACGAGAAGTTGCTCGCTGACCTCGACCTGAGCATCGAGCTGGGTGGCGACTCGCTGCGCTTCGAGTGCGAGCGCGTGACGATCGAGCCCTACGACCTGCAGCAACCCACGCGCTACGACGTGGTGCTCGACCGCGTCACGCACTGGTACGCCACGAGTCGCGAGTGGATCAAGAAGGCCATCCTGCTCGACGGCACCTACGTGCTGAACAACCCGTGGGCCATCCAGAGCATGGAGAAGCAGACCACGTACTGCGCGATGATGCGCCTCGGTCTGCCGGTGCCGGCCACCTGGATGGTGCCGCCCAAGGAGTACGCCGAGAGCGACGACCTGCAACCCACGCTGCGACGCTACGCGCGCTTCTTCGACCTCGGGAAAGTCGGCGAGAAGCTCGGCTACCCGATGTTCATGAAGCCCTACGACGGCGGCGCCTGGAAGGGTGTCTCGCGCATCGACGACGAAGCGTCCTTGCGCGCGGCCTACGAACAGAGCGGCCGCAGCCTGATGCACCTGCAGAAGGCCGTGGATCCCTTCGAGGCCTTCATCCGCTGCATCGGTGTGGGGCCGCAGCTGCGCCCCGTGCTCTACGACCCGAGCGCGCCGCTGCACGATCGCTACCAGACAACGCCCGCCGAGCTGAGCGACGACAGCCGCGCGCTGATCGAGAACATGACGCTCACGATCAACGCCTTCTTCGGCTGGGACTTCAACTCCTGCGAAGCGCTGCTGAAGGACGACGTCTGGCAACCGATCGACTTCGCCAACGCTTGCCCCGACAGCCAGGTCACGAGCCTGCACCAACACTTCCCGTGGCTCGTGCTCGCCAAGCTGCGTTGGTCGCTCTACTGCGCCGCCACCAAGCGCACGATGCGCACCAGCCTCGACTGGGACGGCTTCTTCAAGCTGGCCGACGAAACCGAGGGCGCGCCGCTCGCCGAGCGCATGCAAGCCTACGGCGACCTCGCGCGCGAGCGCTTGGCCGCGGCCGACTTCCAGTCCTTCTGCGACACGCATCTCACGGGACTCAACGCGCTGGCCGACGAGTACTTCCAGTCGCCGCACGCGCGCGACGCGATCCAGCAGAAGGTCACGGCGCTCTTCCCCGAGCACGAGATCGAAGAGTTCACCGAGCTGTTCTGGCAACGCATCCAGAACTGGCGCACGCAGGAACTCGCGCCGCAGCTCGAAGCCGGCGCCTGACGCGTCGCGCGCGACGCGCCCTCGACACACTGCTCGCGACTCAAGCTTTGCGGCAGCCCCACCCTCCCCCGCAGCACGCACGACCCAAGGAGCAGCACCGTGGACAACAAGACCACCAGTCGTTGGCACAGTCAGCGCACCGGCCAAGAGATGATGTGCGCGCGCTGGGGCGACTACGGCCAACCGGTGCTGATCTTCCCCACCGCCGGCGGTGACGCCGAAGAGATCGAGCGCATGCTCATGATCAAGGTGCTCGCGCCGTTGATCGAGGGCGGCAAGATCAAGGTCTACTCGATCGACAGCGTGGCGGCGCGCGTGTGGGGCGACACCTCGGTGGACCCGCGGTACAAGACCAAGCTGCAGAACGGCTTCCAGGAGTACGTGTATCACGAGGTCGTGCCCGCGATCCGCAACGACTGCAACGACGACACGATCGAGATCGTGGTGGCCGGCGCGTCGATCGGGGCCTTCAACGCCATGGGCATGTTGTGCCGTCACCCCGACGCGTTCAGTCGCGCGATCTGCATGAGCGGTAGCTACGACATCAACCGCTTCATCAAGGACCCCGACGGCGAACCCTTGCGCGGCGGCGACAGCGACTTCTACTTCTCGTCGCCGCTGCACTTCGTGCCGAACCTGCCCGAGGGTGTGCAGCTCGACACGCTGCGTCGGCGCTTCGTGCAGCTCTGTCACGGCGGCGGTCAGTGGGAAGACCCGAACCAGGACTGGACCATGGCCAAGCTGCTCGGCGCCAAGGGCGTGCCGAACAACGTGGAAGCCTGGGGCGAAGGCTACGACCACGACTGGCCCACGTGGCGCGCGATGTTGCCCAAGTACCTCGGCGCGCTCAGCGACTGAAGCCCACCCGGTGCGGGCGCCGCAGGGCCGGTCGCAGCGCTCAGTCGATCGTGGCGTCGTGCGGGGCAGACGATCCCGCGCGCGACACCAAGGCCGGCAGCAGCAACATCACACCCGCAAGCGAGACGGCCAGGGCCAACGCCGCCGCCATGCCGAAGTGCGCCACGGGTGGGAAGTCGCTGAAGGACAGCAGCCCGAGGCCTGAGAGCAAGATCGCCGTGGTGGTGCCCAGCGGGCGCAACTTGCGCTGCAAGGTGAGTTCGAGCGCGCGCGACGGGCTCTCGGGATGCAAGCGCAGCTCGCGCGCGTAGAAGGCGAGCAAGTGGATCGAATCGTCGACGGCGACACCGAGCACCACCGCGCCGACCATGATCGTGACCGAGTTGAGCGGGAGCCCGGCCCAACCGAAGAGCGCGAGGATCGAAAGCATCGCCGGCAAGTTCACGAGCAGGGCCAACGACGCGCGTCGGAACGAACGCCAGAGCAACATGAGCGCGAGCAACACGAGCGCACCGCCCGTGGCCAAGCTCAGCAACTGACTGCGCACCAGGCGTTGGTCGGCCTCGATGAGTGAGTGCACGCCCTCGCGCGCGATCAGCTCCACGCCCTCGGGTTGGTGCTCGCGCGCGTAGCTCATGAGGTCGTCGAGCAGGGCGATGTAGCGCTCGCCGGGCATGTCGCGGGTGCGCACGATGAAGCGCGTGACGCGCTTCTCCTCGTCGACCAGGAGATCGGTGAGCGGGTAGTCGCGGCCTTGCACGGCGGCGGCGAAGGTGGCCAAGAGCAGGTCGCTCTCGGGCAAGTGGTACGCGCGCGGGTCGTCGCGGTTGAAGATGCGGTTCACGGCCGAGAGCAGCTCGGCGAAGGAGTACACGTTGGTCACGTGGGGCACTTGGGTGGCGTGCGCGGCGAGCCGTCGCATGAACTCGAGCGCGGGGCGTTGGAAGGCGCCGCCGGGTCGACCGGAATCCACCTCGAGCATGAAGGTGTTGAGGCCGCCGAGCTCTTCGTCGAGCACACGCAGCGCGGCGCGTGAGGCGCCGTCGGGGTTCAAGTGTTCGGCGGCGCGGACGTCGGCGCGGATCGACAGGGCGCCGGGGAGCAAGACGAGCACGAAGGCCGCGCCGAGCACGAGCACGAGTTTGCGGCGACGGGTGAGGCGTCGCGCGAGCGCGCTCCCCAGGCGCGCTTCCACGCGGCTCAAGCCGTCTTGCTGGGTGCGTGCGGGTGAGCCGGGGAGTTGGGCGATCAGCAGCGCCAGACCGAACACGAGCACGAAGATCAGCGCCACGGCGATCGCGCCGTTGAGGCCGAAGTCGGCCACGACCTGCAGCTCGCAGACCTGCAGCGCGAGCAAGCCCAACACCGAAGTGAACGCCGCAGTGAACGACGGCCCGAACACCGACGCCAAGGCCGCGCGCACCGCAGGCCCCCAACCCGCGCCCGCCGCGCGCTGTCGCTGCACCGACGCGAGCAAGTGCGTGAGGAAGGTGAGTTGCAGACCCAGCACGAGCGGGAACAATATCGCCGAGTAGAGGTTGAGGCCCGCGTCCCCCGCCCCGAGCACGGCCGCCAACACGCCCGCGCCCAAGCCTTGCAACACGAGCACCGCCACGATCAACACCGGCGATCGGAAGGCGAGCACGAGGATCAGCAAGACCAAGCCCGCCACCAAGCTGAGCATCACGCGCAGATCGCCTTGCACGGTTTCGAGCACCTCGGCTTCGAGCAACGGGAAGCCGAAGAGCAGGATCCCGTTCGTGCGCGCGCGGAAGGGTTCCACGGCGGCGCGCAGGTCTTCGCGCAACTGCAGCCGCGCGGCTTGGTCGGGCAGCGGGCGATCCACGGGCAGCAAGATGTTCGCGGTGTGGCCGTCGGCGGAGACGAGCAGATCGCGCGCGCCCGGCCACCACTCGCTGAAGGTGCGCACGGCGTCCCAGTCCACGCCACCGGCTTCGGTTTCGGCCCAGCCGCGTGAGGTCGTCCAGGGTCCCCACACCGAGCGGTCGCGGCCCAGCGTGGCGCGCGGCATCACGCGTTGGTGCTCGATGAGATCGCGCGGGTCGAGACGGAAGCCTTCGCTGCGCACCGGACGGATGCTGTGCACGAGGCTCACGACTTCGGTGGCGCCGGGGATCTCGAGCAGCGCGTCGCCGAGCTCGGTGAGCAGGGCTTGGCCTTCGGGCGAGTACACGTCGTGGTGCTCGATGAGCACCGTGAGCAAGGCCTTGTCGTCGACCACGCGACGCACTTGCCCGAAGGAGGCCGCGCTGCGACGGTCGCCCGAGAGCAGCACCTTGAGCGAGGCGTCGAAGCGCAAGCTGTCGAAGGCGCGCCAGCCCAGGAAGCCGAGGCCAGCCACGACGAGCAAGAGCAGCAACGAGGTGAGCGAACGAGGCATGAGCGGCCAGCGGGGTCGAGGTGCGCTGCATGATGGGCATCTGCGCGCCGTGAACCAACCCGGCCTCGCTCACGCCATGCCTGCGCTCCGGCGCGCTCGGCGCCGGGAGCCTGCGGCCAACGCCGGCCTGCTCGCCGCTGAGGTGCTGACCTCGGCGGGCAGCCTGGACCGTGCGCGCGAGCCCTCGAGCCTCAGGCGCTGGCGAGCGCTGTCACCCGTTCGGCCCAGGCGCGCATCGCGTCGAGCGCGCGCGCCGCTTGCGCCTCGCGACGTTCCTTCTTGTTCTTGATGCGCGTCTGGAGCGGCGGCAGCAACCCGAAGTTCGCGTTCATCGGCTGGAAGTGCTTCGGGTCGGCGGTGCGCATCCAGTGCATCAGTCCGCCGATCATCGACTCCTGCGGCGGCGGCTCGAAGTCGCGGCCGTCGAGCTGCGCGAGTGTGGCCAGTGCAGCCATCAGGCCGATCGCCGTGCTCTCGGCGTAGCCTTCCACGCCCGTGATCTGTCCCGCGAAGCGCAAACCTGGTCGCGCGTGCAGTGAGAGGTCGGGCGCCAGCAAGCGCGGGCTGCACAGGAAGGTGTTGCGATGCAGGGAGCCGAGGCGCACGAACTCGGCGTCGGCCATGCCGGGCAGCGTGCGGAAGATGCGTTTCTGTTCGGGCCAGCGCAGCTTGGTCTGGAAGCCGACGAGGTTGTAGAGCTGACCGTGGACATCCTCGCGACGCAGCTGCACGACCGCGTGCGGGATCTGTCCGGTGCGCGGGTCGGGCAAACCCACCGGACGCAACGGACCGAAAGCCAAGGTGCGACGTCCGCGCGAGGCCATCACCTCGAGCGGCATGCAGCCTTCGAAGACCGCGGCCTCTTCGAAGTCCTTGGGCTCGACCATGTCGCCGGCGAGCAAGTTGTCGATGAAGCCTTCGTAGTCGCTCTCGCTGAGCGGCAAGTTCAGGAAGTCGGGGGTGCCCTTGTCGTAGCGACTCGCGGCGTAGGCCACCTCGTGATCGATCGACTCGGCGGTGACGATCGGCGCGATGGCGTCGTAGAAGAACAGGCTCTCGCTCTCGGTGAGCGCGGCGATGTCCTTGGCGAGCGCGTCGCTGGTGAGCGGGCCCGTGGCGCAGATCACGGGGCCGCTCTCGGGGAGACGCGCCGCCTCCTCGCGCATCAGCTCCACGTTCGGCAGCAAAGCCACACGCTCGGCGACAGCTTCCGCGAAACGCTCACGATCGACCGCGAGCGAAGAGCCCGCCGGCACCGCCGCCTGCTTCGCGCTCTCCACGATCAGGCTGTCGAGCAGCCCGAGCTCCGCCAGCAACAAGCCCTTGCCCGTGGTGTGTCCCGTGCCGCCCAGCGAGTTGCTGCAGACGAGCTCGGCGAGGTCACCGGTTTGGTGCGCGGGCGTGCCACGCACCGGGCGCATCTCGAACAAGCGCACGTGCACGCCGGCACGCGACAGCACGCGCGCGGCTTCGGTGCCCGCGAGGCCGCCACCGATCACGGTGACGCAGCGCGAGCTGTCGGGGAGCGCAGACATGACGACCTCGGGGAAAGGCGCGGAGTGTAACGCCTGAGCCGGTGTGGGGCTCGACGCAGCGCCGCGCGCTCCTCCGGCCTGCCCGCCCCCGCAACGCAGCCACGCGCGGTCGGCCGGGTCGCGTGGCGGTTCAGGCCGTGGCGCGACGCCCCGCGAGGAAGGCCAGCGCGTAGCACGCAGCCGCCACGCCGAAGGTGGTGGAGAAGCCGGCGCCGAGCGCGATCAGGATCGCGCCCACCGAGGCCACCACCGAGGCGCCGCCGTTCACGCCGAAGGCCCAGGGCACGAGCGGTGCAGCGCGACGGTCGAGCAAGGCGAGCCCGGAGGGGAAGGGCATCCCCATCACGAAGGCCAGCGGCGCCAAGAGCACCAGCGTGAGCGCCACGCGAACCGGCATCGACGCAGCCAGCGTGGCTTCGAAGAAGTTCGGCAGGAAGAACCACAGCAAGCCGAGCAAGAGCAGCACGCCGACCAACGCGCGGCGCAAGGTGCGCGCCGGGTCGGTGCTGCGTCCGGCGAAGGTGGCGCCCGCGCCGCTGCCCAACAAGAACGTCATCAACACCACCGCCATCGCGTAGCCAGGGTGACCGAGGTACAGCACGAAGCGCTGCATGACCACGATCTCCACCAGCATGTAGCCCGCGCCGAGTCCGCCGAAGTAGAGCACCCAGCGCAAAGCGCCCTGCACCTTGAGACCTTCGCGACGGAAGAGCAGCAGCGGCAGCAGCACGAGCAGCAACACCAAGCCCGTGGACTCGAGCAGCACCGTGCCGAGCACCATCAAGCCGATCGGCTTGGCGCCCACGAGGCTCGCGTAGGTGCCCGACTGCTCCTGCTCGCCGTCGCCGAAGAGGGTGCCCCACAAGTTGCGCCAGCGGTGGTAGCGGAAGAAGAAGGGGCTGTCGTTCGTGACCGGGTCGAGGTTGTAGACGTAGGCGTCGCGGAAGGCGGCGTCGGTGCCGGCGCTCACGGCGGCGAAGTAGTCGCGGGCCGGGCCTTCGCCTTCGAGGTACGGAGCGTGCAGCACGCGGAAGCGCGCGTCCTTGTCGGTGTAGCGCTTGTAGATGTTCACCTGTTCGGGCGAGAACGGCTTGGCCGACACGAGCATCTGCGCGTAGCCGAAGCCCTGGGTCCTGTCCTGGCGCGCAGCGTCCGGCGAGATCTCGTTGGGGACGTTGTTCGCGCCGCCTTCGCCCGGCGCGCCGATGGCGAGCAAGACCACGTGGTTCTCGGGGTTCTCCACGCCGCGCTTGCGCAGCGCCTCCACCGCGATGGCGCACAAGCGCAAGCTCTCGCGCGGCGGCTCGAAGCGGAAGCGCAGCACCGAGATGACGCCGTCGTCGCTGAGGTGATCGAGGAAGTCGTCGTAGGCCTCCACGGTGTAGAGGTACGACTCGGCCATCACGTAGCTGCCCGAGCTGAGCGCGGCATACGTGTCGGTGCCCGTCATCTGGATGATGTCGAAGCGTTCGTCGGAGCGACGCAACCACGAGCGGCCTTCGTCGACGTGCACCTCCACCCCGGGCAGGTGGTAGCGGTCGTTCGTGACGTCGGCGAACTCGTTGCGCATCAAGCCGGCGGTCGTGTGGTTGATCTCCACGCCGGTGAAGTCCACGCGCTCACCTTCGGGCAGGAAGGGCAGACGTTTCTCGGCCGCGGCTTGCAGGATGTCGATGCCGCCGCCGATGCCGATGGCCAAGACCTTGGGCGCCTTCTTGCCGTTGAACAGCAAGTAAGCGAGGCCCTCCTTCGAGAGGATCGAGGTGTTCTTCTCGGCAGCCCCCATCACCAACTCGGTGGCCGCGTCGCCATCCTGGAAGATGCGTTTCGACTCACCGGGCTTCTCGGGATCGCCGACGACGTCGAGCCGGCACAGCGGATCCCAGCGCGTAAGTTCGATCTCGAGGTGCGGGTTCTCGCGCAGCAAGTGCGCCATCGACTTGTACGGCGCCACGGGCACTTCGAAGAGCGCTTGCGGCGCGAAGCAGGCGATGATCAGCGCGCCCGCAGCGACCAGCCCCGCCGGGAAGACCAAGCGCCGCGCGCCCGCGGAACCGAGCGCGTAGAGCAGCGCGCCGAGCGCACCGAGCGCAGCGCAGAACATCACCGCGCCCTCGCCGCCGAAGCCGCGCAACACGGGGATGTACACCAGGCAGCCGAGCGCCGAGCCGGCCATGTTGACGCCGTACATGCGCCCGACCTTCTGTCCGGCGTCGGCCAGGGTGAGCGCGATGGCCAAGCCCGCGAAGAGCATCGGCAGCACGAGCACGGCGTAGTCGAGCGCGGCGCCCAGAATCCCTTCGGTGCTGTGTTGCTCGGCGCCGGCTTCCGCCGCCACGCGCGTGACCATCATGTACGCGCCCGTGACCGACACGGAGAAGAGCAGCGCGAAGAGCGAGAGTCGCGAGCCCACGTTGCCCGTGCGCCACGACGGCCGGCAGGCGAGGATCGCGCCGCCCGCTGCGAAGCCCAGCATCGTGAACGTGACCACCAGGTACGTGAGGTGGTACCAGAGCATCATCGAGAAGATGCGCGTCTGCACGAGCTGCAGCAGCAACACGGCGGCCGAGAGCAGCGCCACACCGAGCATGCGCCCGAGTTGGCCGGAGCGGGCGTCAGACGACATGGGCGCGGGCTCGACGGGGGTAGGTAAGTAAAGGGTGGCGGACTCAGGTGTCCTCGCGCGAACCGCGTCGGCAGAGGCGCAGGCAGTCTAGCCCTCGACTCACCGCGGGGCGAGTCGCAGCCCCGGCTTCCGCGCCATGTTCGCGGGCCGGGGCAACATGCTAAGCCACGTGATCCCCGCGGAGTTCCCGATGTCCACCGCCTCCCCGCGTGCCGCCCGTCGCCGCACCGACCGACTGTCCACCGCGAGCCGCGCGCCCCGAGCGGGACGCCGCCAGAGGCGAGCACCACGCGCTCCGTTGCTGCTCGGGCTCGCGCTGCTCAGCCTCACGGGCTGCGGCGACGCCCCGAGCGGAACGCTGGGCCTCGGCCCGGCCCCGTCGCCTCCGCCTTGGGAAACCGGCTTCGAGCGCGAGTGGTTCTACCCGGCCCACCTCGCCAAATCGGGCAGCGACGCGCGCTGGGCGCACCTCGCGGCCTACATCGGCCGCCCCGCTCCGGAGCTGCAACTCGACCAGTGGCGCTTCGGGAAGCGCCGCCTGGCCGACCTGCGCGGCAAGGTCGTGCTGCTCGATTTCTGGGCCACCTGGTGCACCGACTGCCTGGCCACCGTGCCGCACACGAACGCCCTGCGCGAGCGTCTCGCCGGCGAGAGCTTCGAGGTCCTCGGCATCTGCGCTCCCAAGGGTGCCGAGGACTACGCCGAGTCGCTGCAAGACTCAGGCCTCGCCATCCCCACCGGCGTGGACACGCACGGGGACATGGAGCGCGCCTTCGGTGTGCCGCGCTGGCCCTACTTCATCCTGCTCGATGCCGACGGTCGCATCGCGGCCACCGGGCTCGAACCCGAGTTCGTGGACGCGGCCGTGGACCACCTGCTCGCGGTGGAGCGCGCTCGCGGCGCGCTGCGCTGAAACGCGATCGGGCCGGCTCCGCCTGCGCGGAACCGGCCCGATGTGCTTCGTTGTTCAGCTGGCGACGGTGTCGCGCAGCGGAACGCTCGACTCAGTCGTTGTCGAAGCTCCAGTAGCCGAAGCCGACGAGGCTCGACGCGAAGTCGACGAACTCCCAGAGGTCGGCGCTGAACTCCATGCCGAAGCCGATGCCGAACTTGGCACCGAGCACCCAGACTTCTTCCTTCTGGTCCATCGGCGGCACGGTGTACTCGCCGTAGAAGATGCCCTTGTCGATCCCGAGCAGCGAGAAGTCGCTGTAGTCGAAGATGCCGAGGCGGGCGAGCTCAGTGGCGTGCAGGTGCATGCCGAAGCCGTAGCCGGTGCCGATGTTGGCGTCGAAGACTTGCCAGAGGTCGGCGAAGAAGCCGGGGATCCAGCCCTGGATACCGGGCGGGTCACCGCCGCCACCGTCGGCGCCATCCTCGAGAGCGATGATGGGAGCGGCCGGTGCTTCGGCCTCGACAGGCAGTGTGGCTGTGCTGGCACAGCCCGTGGCCACGAGCAGGCCGATGCAAACAAGACGCTTCATCCGTGATCTCCTGAGGGAATCGAATCAGGGCGCGCCCGCAGAGCGGGACCGCCTCGTCGTGTTCATCGGGGTGTTCGGCGGCTCCTGAAGGCCCGGCGTACGAATTCTGGGTTCACATCCTGCATTTCGCATATGCGAGTCAGGCCGCCGCGACTGTCTCCCTCGCTGCCGATGCCGGGCTGACGCGTCGGCACAAAGAACCGACACTCGACGCAGCGAAACCGTCGTGGGCGAGAGCCTACGATGCGCGCCCCACTCCCCCGCGACCGCCCCATCCCATGAGCAAAGACGCCACCCACGATGAGGTCAACGAGCTCCTCGCCCGACTGGGCGCCGGCGAAGAGGCCGCTTCCGAGCAGCTGTTCCCGCTGCTCTACGCCGAGCTGCGCCGCATGGCTTCCTCTGCCATGCGCAACCAACGCTCCGATCACACACTGCAACCCACGGCGCTGGTGCATGAGGCCTACATGAAGCTCGCCTCGGCGCGTCAGCAAGAGTGGTCGGGGCGCCCGCACTTCTTCGCCGTGGCCGCCAAAGCCATGCGTCAGATCCTGGTCGACTACGGGCGCGCGAGCCAAGCCAAGAAGCGCGGCGGCGAGTGGCAGAAGGTCACGCTCGCCGGCGCCGAACCCTCGGGCAGCGACGCCACCGTGGACATCGTGGCGCTGCACGACGCCCTCGAGGATCTCGCCAAGCAGAGCGCACGCAAGGCGCGCATCGTCGAGCTGCGCTTCTTCGCAGGTCTGGGTGTCGACGAGACCGCCGCGATCCTCGGCGTCTCGCGACGCACGGTCTTGAGCGACTGGCGTGTCGCACGTGCGTGGCTCGCCACCGCCCTGGACGGCTTCAAGTCGTGACGGGAAGCGACCTCGATCGTCTCGAGGAACTGTTCCTGTGGGCCAGCAAGTTGCCCGCCGAAGAGTGGACCGCCTTCCTGGATCGCTTCTGCCCCGACGACGACACCATGCGCCGCCGCGTGCTCGCGATGCTGCAGCAAGACGGCCGCACGCATCAGTTGCTCGACGGCAGCCCGCTCGACGTGATCACCGACACACACCTGCCGGGCACGACCACCAACGCGCGACTCCACGACCTCCCCGAACGACTCGGCAGCTTCCGCATCAAACGCCTGCTGGGCGAGGGCGGCATGGGCACCGTGTACGAAGCGGTGCAGGAGAATCCGCCGCGCCCCGTGGCTTTGAAGGTCATCCGGCCCGGGCTCGGCACGCCGGAGATCTTGCGTCGCTTCACCCAAGAGGCGCGCGTGTTGGCGCGCTTGCAGCATCCGGGCATCGCGCAGATCTTCGAGACGGGCACCTTCGAGACCGGCGGTGAAGCGCAACCGTACTTCGCCATGGAGTTGGTGCGTGGGCGTCAGCTCGTGGGCTACGCGGATGAGCACGGCTTCTCGCATCGCGAACGCTTGGAGTTGCTCGCGCGCGTGTGCGACGCCGTGCATCACGCACACCAGAAGGATGTGATCCACCGCGACCTCAAGCCCGCCAACATCCTGGTCACCGAAGGCGGCCAACCGAAGATCCTCGACTTCGGTGTGGCGCGCGCGATGGACGCCGACCAGGCGCTCGTCACGCAGCTCACCGACCGCGGGCAGCTCGTGGGCACGATGCCGTACATGAGCCCGGAGCAGGTCGCGCCCGAGACCATGGAGCTCGACGCGCGCGCCGACGTCTACGCGCTCGGTGTGATCGCCTACGAGTTGCTCACGGGCACGCTGCCCTATCCCGTGCGCGGCCGCCCGCTGCACGAAGCCGCGCGCATCATCCGCGAGGAAGCGCCGGCCAAGCTGAGTTCCATCGACCGCATGTTCCGCGGCGACGTCGAGACCATCGTGCGCAAGGCGCTCGAGAAGGAACGCGAACGTCGCTACGCCACGGCCGACGAGCTGGCCGCGGACATCCGTCACTTCTTGTCCGACGAACCGATCTCCGCGCGCCCCCCCACCACCGGCTACCAACTCGCCACGTACGCGCGACGCAACCGCGTGCTCGTGGGCGGCATCGTGTGCGTGTTCGTAGCGACGCTGTGGGGGCTCGTCGCAAGCCAACGCGCCGAAGCCGACGCGCGCGCGAACCTCGCGGAAGCCAACCGTCTGCGCGGCCAGATCGAAGGCCAGGTGCGCGAGCGCGACAACGCGCTGATCAAGATGCGCGAGCAAGCCGACGTCTCGCGCAGCGTGCTCGACTTCCTGTTCGAGGTGCTCGCGACCGCCGACCCCTGGGCGCGTCGCAGCAGCGCCGGCGCGAGCGCCTCCGAGGATTGGAGTGAGCCCACGGTCACGAACCTGCTCGACCAGTTCGCCGAGCAAGTCGACCCGGAGTTCAGCGATCCGCGCGCCGCCTCGATGGTGCATTCCGCCTTGGGCGCCGCGTACCTGGGCCTGCGCAAGAGCGCCGAAGCCGAGCGACACTTCCAAGCCAGTCGCGACATCTTGCTCGCCCAGGAAGAACCCGACTCACGCTTCCTGGCGCGCGCCTACGCGCAGCTCGCGGAGGCCTACCTCGAACAGAACGACTACGAGTCCAGCCTCACGCAGGCGGAGCTGGCCCTCACGCACGTGCGCGACGCCGACAGCATCAACCCCGAAGTGGAAGCCGCCGCGCTGCGCGTGAAAGCCACCGTGAAGCGCGCGCTCGACGACCTGCCCGAAGCCCAGGTGCTGCTCGAACGCGTGCTCGAGATCTACAAGAGCAAAGGCGCGATCAACCTGGAAGACATGGCCACCACCAAGCTGTTGCTGGGTGAGGTGCTCATGGATCGTGAGCTCTGGAAGGACGCCGAGCCGCACGTGAAGCAAGGCATCGAGGAACTCTCCGAAGCCTTCGGGCGCGACGAAAGTCACCCGCGCGTGGCGCAGGCCAAGTTCCATCTCGCGCGACTCTTCGCGGGGCTCGGCGACAGCCAGCGCGCGGTCGTGCTCGCCAGTGCCGGCGCCACAGCACTCAAGAAGGTGCTGCCCGCCGGACACCCGGCCACGATCGCGGCGCTGGCGGAGTTGGCGCACTACGAGGAGCTCGACCTCGACTTGCCGAGCGCCGAAGACACCTTGCGCGAAGCGATCAGGATCGGCACCGAGAGTCCCGACCCGCATCACCTCGCGGTGCTCGCGGCGCGCGTCGATCTGGCGCAGCTCCTGTTGCATCGCGACCGCACCGGCACCGCGCGCGACGTGGCGCGGGACGCGCTGGCGGACCTCGAGGCGCACCACCCCGAGCGTCGCGGGTTGCAAGCGGAGGCGCAGGCGGTCGTCGGCACGATCCTGTTCGCGCGAGAATCCTGGGTGGACGCAGCGAGCGCCTTCCGTCGCGCGGGCGGGCTCTACGAGAACGCCACGCCGCCGCATCCGCTGGCGCATGCACAGGTGCGCATCGACTTGGCGCGCGCCGAGCAGGCTTCGGGTTCGCTCGACCGGGCCGCCGTCGCCATCCGTCGCGCCATCGAGCTGACCGAAGAGTCTTTCGACAAGCACCCCGTGCAGGGCGAGGCGCTCGAGGTCTCGGCGCACGTGATGCGCGCGCTGGGCAACGACAAGCTCGCCTTGGAGCGGCTGCGCGACGCCGAACGTCTGGCGCTCGAACTCGCCGGTCACAACAACCACAACACCGACCGGCTGCGGCAACTGCGCGTGCAATGGAGCCGCGAGTTCGGGCTCGACCTGAGCGACTTCGAGAGCTCCACACCAGAGTCCACGGAGACGCCGACGGAGCCCGAGCAGCCCGCCCCCAGCGCGCCCGAAACGCCTGCGAGCGTGGAGGCCGAGGCCGCCGGATCGACCGACGCTGCCGGCGAGGCGGTGGCGCTGAGCGGCCCCTCGGGCGCCGAGACCGCCGAAACTGCCGAGACCCCAGAGAGCTCCGAGACCGAAGGAGCGGGTCAGGGAGCTGCAGCGGGCAGCACCGGGGAAGCCAGCCAAGCAGAAGAGGTGGGCCCGAGCGGCGAAGAGGAAGCGGAGAACGAGGAGCCACTCGCGCTCAGCGGCGTGGAACCGGCCGAGGCAGCGCTCGAATCGGGCGCCGCGGGCTCGCAGGCCGAAGCGCCCGCAAGCGGCGACGGCGCCGAAGAAAGCGCCGACCAGAGCGAGGCGGAGACCGAGTCGGCTTCCGCGGGCAGCGCGCACCACTGAGAGCCGGAAGTCGGCCTCAGAAAGACTGCACCCGTGGCGCGCACCTCCCGTGAAGAAGGCTGACGCCCGTTCTCCCGAGGGGCGTCATGGAAGCCGCGCAGCCCGTGCCCGCTGCGTCGCTTTTCGGAGCCTTCTCGATGCGACTCGTCCGCGCTGTTCGTGACACCTCTCCCCATGCGGGTGTTCCGTCTCCCTGCGCGCGGGGGAACGTCATCGAGAAGGCTCCTGCTTCAGGGTGGCTCGTGCGCACAACACGTCCGTGCACTGAACACTTGTCGCCCGAGGCAGCGGCGGCTTCTCCCTGCGCCGGACTCCCGACGTGAACAAGCCCACCATGCCTCGCACTTCGCGCTCCGTCTCCCCGCTCCGATCGAGCGCTGCTCTCGACGTTCCACATGACGACCGCTCGATGGGGGGCGGAGCGCACCTTTCCCCCACCCGACTCTCGGCCAGCCGCAGCGAAGAACGCCTGCGCCGCAGCATCGCGGTGCTCGCGGATCAACTCGATCTGGCGCGACGTCTCACGCCTTGCTCGAGCACGTCCCTGCGCTTGCTGCTGCGCGAGATCGAGGACAACGCGCGTTATCTCGCCGGCGAGTTCGATCGCGAGTAGACGATCTCGCGCGGCGCGGTCAGGCCGGGCGGCCAGCCGCCGGGTGCGCGCCCCGAGATGCGCACGCGGGTTTCGCGCAGCGAGCGTGTGCCGTCGGCGAGCAGGAGCACGAGCAACGCGAGCGCGATCCAACGCGGCAGACGCGCGTGCCAGCGTTCGCTGAGCAGCGCGAGCCCGAAGGCCACTGCGGGGATCGCCAGCGCTCCCGAACGTGCGTAGCCGAAGCTGGCCAGCGCGATGCCGAAGCGCAGACCGAGCTCGAGCCACCAAGGCCAACTGACGACCGCGCGTCGCGCGCCACGTGCTCCCCCCACAAGCCCCCACAACGCTGCGGCGAGCAGCGCGCCAGAGAACAGCGTGGCGAGCCATGAGCCGTGTTGCGGTTGCACGAGGTCGGCGGCTTCGCGTCGCCCGGAAGGGCCGAAGGGTGCGGCGAGTGCGCCGTAGCCGCCCGCCGCGCCGTGCACGAAGCGTCGTGCGCGGGCTAGCAGGTGACCGACGAAGGCGCTGGGGTGCGCCGCGATCCAGCGTCGCGCGTGTGCCCCACCGTTCACGAGCAGATCGAGGTGCGGCAGGTACTCGAGCGCGAGACGTTGCGGCGGCAGGCCGTGCACGAGTGGCGCGGGGTAGCCTGCGACGTCGCCGAGCAAGGGCGGCTCCCGTTCCAGCGGCGCGCGCGAGAAACCGCGACGCGCCGCGCTGTGATGCGCCAGCGCGAGGTTGAGCGGCGTGGACGAGACCAGCAGCGGCCACTCGGGCAAGCGCGTCGGCCAAGCGCCGAAGGCTTGGCGCAAGATCTCGAGCTCGGCGAGATCGACGCGCGTGCCGCCGCGTTGCGCCACCGTGGCGCTCACGAAGGCCGCTGCGCCACGCCGCGCGAAGGCGGGCCAGGCCTCGCGCAAGGCAGCGGCCTCGTCGGTCCAGCTCGCGGCGGCGCCGAGCGTCTCCACGGCAGACAGCGCGGCCTCGCTCGCGGGCGGGCGTTGCGGCTCGACATCGTTGAGCGCCTGCATCCGCGCGTGCAGTGTGAGTTGCCAAGGCAGCAACACGGCCAGCGCGAGCGCCAAGGCCAGGCCGCGTGGACGAGCGCCGCGTCGCCACAACACGACTTCGGTCACGAGCAAGATCGCGAGGTGTTCGGCGCGGAACAGACAGGCGAGGCCGGCGAGTGCGCCGCGACACGCTTCGCGTCCGGCTCGACGTGGCGTGCTCGCACGCGGCACGCAAGCCAGCGCGCCGACGCTGAGCAAGAGGTAAGGCGTCTCGGCGTCGAGCGTGTTCGAGAGCACCAGCAAGGGATGACTGGCGGCCACGAGCGCGCCGCTGAGCAGCGCCACGCTCTCGCTCGCGCGACGGCGCGCCGCCATGAACACGAGCGGCGCGAGCGCAGCGCCCAACACGCACCAGATCACACGCAGCTGCGCGACGCTCTCGGCGCGGCCGTCCCACAACCAAGCCAGCAGGTGCGCCGTGCCGGGCGGACGCAACGCGAGCCCCCACTCGAAGAGCTTGCCTTGGCGCAGCGACTCGGCCTCGAAGAGGTAGAGCAGCGCGTCGCCTTGGAAGCCGGGACCGTGCGGGAGTTGACCGTCGCCCGACGCGGCACGCAGCAGCAAGCGGAAGGCCAGCGCCACGCCGAAGAGCAGCAGCATGAGCACGAGCGTGCGGCGCGACGCGAACTGGGGAGCGGAGGTCGTCACGCGGTCTCAGGCGAGGGGTGGCAGCGACGGCGAGCGCGCCGCGCGGGATCGACGGATTCGAGAACGGACAGAGAGCGCGCGCCACAGCGAGCGCACCGTGCGGCGCGGACCGCTATGATGCGCCGCCAGAGTTCCCGCCGCGAGCGCCGCCCGTCTCGATGTCTCTCCTTGTCGTGCATTCCGAAGCGAGCTTCGTGGCCGTGGGCAAGCCCGCCGGCATGCCCGTGGTGCCGGACAGCAGCGGCGATCGCAGCCTCTTCGACGACGTGCGCGACTGGGCACTGCAGCGTCGGCGCGGCGAGGCCGAGAACTTCGTGGGCGTGGTGCACCGCCTCGATCGGCCCGTGTCAGGACTGGTGCTCTTCGCACTCACGCGCGCGGCGGCGGCCTCGCTCTCGGCGGCCTTCAAGAAGCGTCGCATGGAGAAGCTGTATTGGGGCATGGCACAGGGACAGCCGCGCGCGCAGTCGGGGAGCTGCACGCTCTATCTGCGCAAGCACCCCACGCGCAACACAGTGCGCGGCACCGTGGCGCAGGCGCCGGGGACCGACCGCGCCGACACCGATTGGGAAGTGCTCGAGCGGCTGCCCGGGCGCACGCTGCTCGCCCTGCGTCCGCAGACCGGGCGCAGTCATCAGTTGCGCGTGACGGCGCAACACCTGGGCGTCTCGCTCATCGGCGACGTGAAGTACGGCGCCGAGCGCGCGCTCTCCGACGCGAGCATCGCGCTCCACGCCCTGGGCCTGCGCGGCCCCCACCCCGACGGCGGGCGCCTCGACCTGGAGCTGCCGCCGCCCGATTCGCGCGTGTGGAGTCGGGCCCACGAACGCCTGGCCACCGGCGGCGCGCGCGGTTGGAAGGGCGACAACGCCTCCTCGCCTGGGGCATGATCCGCGCACCCGAGTCCAACCGGGCTGAGTGCAACGCAGGCAGACCGCCCGCGCGCCAGCCTCGAGCGGGCTGACTTCTTTCCACCCCACGTCGTCGCTCCTGCTGCCCGTGAATCTGCTGCTCACCGACCTCGGCCTGATCATGGGCGCTGGCCTGCTCGGCGCGCTGCCGCTGTTGCGCAAGCGGAGCAGTGAGCGCTGGCTGCACACGGCGCTCGGCCTGTCCACCGGCGTGTTCCTCGGCGCGCTCTTCCTGCACTTGCTGCCGCAGCTCGCCACGCGCTTGCAGAGCGGCGACGCCGAGTTGTCCGCGCCGCTGCTCTGGGGTTCGGTGCTCGCCGGCGCTCTGTTGCTCGGCTTGTTGCGCGCGCTCGCGTTGCGTCCGCATGGACACGACGAGCTGCAACACCATCGCGCCGTGGGCTTCGGTGCGCTCACCGGCCTGTCCCTGCACGCGTTCACCGCGGGCTTGGGTTACGCCGTATTGGCGCACTCCCACCACGTGGCGCAACCCATGCTGCTCGCCATCGTCGGGCACAAGGCCTTCGAGTCCTTCTCGCTGACCACGCTGCTGCAGCTCGCGGGGCTGGCACGCGCGCGCGTGTTCCTGATCGTGTTCGGCTTCGCCTTGCTCACGCCACTGGGCGCCTTGCTGGCTGACACGGCCTTGGTGGCCGCGAGCCCGGCGCTCTCCGACGTGCTGCTCGGCCTGGCCACCGGGACCTTCCTCTACGTCTGCCTCGCGGAGTTGCTGCCCGAGGTGTTCCACCATCGCGAAGACGTGCTCGCGAAGGTCACTCTGCTCGGACTCGGCGTGGGCGCGATGGCGCTGCTCGAGCTCGGCGGCGAGCACGCTGGTTAGACTGCTGCGCATGCGACTCCCCTCTCGCGCTGCGATGATCGCGCTGGTCTGCCTGGTCGGCCTGCTGGCTTGTGCCGACGAGCCGCCCGCGTCGCCGCATCGTTTCCTCAACACGGAGCTGCTCTTCGCGCCGCGCACGGACGGCGTCACGCTGGCGATGATGGCCGCCGAAGCGCTGCAGCTGCGCGTGCACTACGGAGTGGGCGACACACGCGATCGGGTCAGCGATGTGATCCACGCGCAACCCGAACGCGTGGCCAGCGTCGAGCTCCAGGAGCTCCCACCCGGCGTGCGCGCGACCTACCAAGTGTTCGTGAGGCGCGCGCAGGAAGCCGACTTCACCGCGCGCGACGTGCACAGCTTCCGCACGCTGCACGCGCCGCACGCACCGCACGCACCGCACGCACCGCACGCACCGCACGCGCCGCACGTGCCGGGCGCGGATGCGGACCGAGCGAGCCCTTCCGATGCGAACGCTTCCGGCAACGCGGGCGAGTCGTCGTCTCGGCAAGCGCCCGAGCTGCGCTTCGCCATCGCGGCCGATCCTCACACGTTTCAGAACTGGGCGCAGCACCACTGCCAAGCCAGGGACACCGGTTGGCGCACGCTCGACGCGAGCCTCACGCGCTTGGCGGCGTCGCGCGAACTCGACTTCCTGCTGATCGGCACCGACAGCGCCATGACCAAGTGCGGCGCCGGTTGCCCGAGTTGTGAGATCGACGGCGTGACCGTGGCCGCCAAGGACGCCGTGGGTCTCGACGACGCCGCGCTGCGTTACCGCTCGGTGTTCGGCCCCGAGGTGTACGGACGCGTGAGCGCCGACTTGCCGCTGCTCTACATGCTCGGCGATCACGACGGCGAGCGCGGTTGGGGCAGCGTCGAGGGCGCCTGCGGTTACACGCTCGAGGAACTCGCGTGGAGCGAAGAGGCGCGGCGGCGCACGGTGCCGCGGCGTCCGCCTGAGAGCCCGGGAACGCCCGCGAGCGGCAGCGATCGTTACTACAGCGTGCGTCACGGAGCGCTGCAGATCCTCGTGCTCGACGTGCTCAACGGCACCACGCGCGCGCCCACCGATCCCGAAGCCTGGAGCCTCGGCGCCGAGCAACTCGACTGGTTCGAACGCACGCTGGCCGCGTCGGACGCCACCTTCAAGATCGTGTTCGCGGAACACTTGCTCGGCGGACTGCGCGCGCCCGAGGGCAACAAGGCGTCGATCTGTTGGAAGGGACGCGGCGGCATCACCGCCACCGAGAACGGCTCACCGCGCGGCCGCTTCGTGGGCGAACAGGCCGTGGTGCAAGCGCTGATGAAGCAGCACGGCGCGCAACTCTTCGTGAGCTTCCACGATCACGTGGTGGCCTTCGGTGAGAAGCTCGAAGCCGACGGTTCGGGGTCCGGCGTGGGTTACCTGATCGCCGGGCAGTGCGCCGGGCCGCCGCTTGGCGAGGTGGCACCGTCGCCGCCGCCGTGGTCGAACGAGGCCTGGTACCGGCAGGCCATGGATTACGACGGCGACGGCGTCCCCGAGTTCGAAACCGACGTGAGCGGCACCTTGGAGAAGGGCGTGTTCTTCGTGCGCGTCGTCGGCGACGAGCGCATCGAACTCGACTACCTGCGCAGCGATCCCGACCCCACCCGCGACGGCGAACGCATCTTGCGTCTGCTCGTCACGCCCGACGGTCCGCTGATCCCCGCGCGCTAGGCGTCGAAGAGCGCACGGCACAGCGCGCGCGGCACAACGCCTGCGACGCGCGCGTGCTGTGCACAACGGGTGGCCCTTCGCCGCGCGCGGCGGTTCGCGAAGCCTTCGTGCCGGGGAGGTGTCCGTCTCGTGGCGCAACGTGGCGCGAGCCGAGCCGTGGTTAGGCTGCACGCCGTTCCGCGGCAGACCCAGCCGCCCCACCCACAGGAACCGACACGATGATGATCCTGCCGCTTCTGCTACTGCTCGCCTGCGCGCCCTTCGCCAACGAAGCACGCGAGCGCGTCGCCCTCACCTATGAAGACGGCGTGGCCACGCAGCGCGCGCACGGCGCGGTGCGCATCTTGCTCGACGGCGAGTTGTTGCTCGCGGGCGGAAGCGGACGCGCCACGGAGCAGGGCACCCGGGTCACGAGCGACACCCCCGTGCGCATCGCCTCCGTCACCAAACTGTTCACTCAACTCGCCGTGCTGCGCCTCGTGCAGGCGGGCACGCTCGACCTCGACCTGCCTGTCGGCCACTACCGCCCGAGCCTGCCCGCAGTGCTGCGCGATCGCGTGACGCTGCGGCAACTCCTCGCGATGCAGTCGGGTCTGCCGCGCGAACTCACCGACGATTCCGCCACGTCGGGCATCGAGTTCGACGACGAAGGTCGCGCCGGCCCCTTCCTCGACGCCCTCACCGATCTCCAACTCGAGAGCGAACCAGGCAGCCGCACCGCGTACTCCAATGTGGGGTATTGGATGGTGGGTGCCGTGCTCGAAGCTGTGGGCCAGGACACCTGGGAAGCTGTCGTGAAACGCGAAGTGCTCACGCCCCTCGGGCTGGAGGCCACGCGCGTCGACCACGGCGACGGCAGCGCTCCCGACCAAGCCTGGGGCTTCGTGTTCGACGGCGACGGCGTGCCGCAGCCGGTGGAACCCTTTCACGTGAGTCAACGCTACTGCTCGGGCTCGCTGCTCTCTACGGCGCGCGACCTGGCCACCCTCGGCAGCGCCCTGCTGCAACCCGGCTTCCTCGAGCCGCGCACCCACGCCGAGTTGTTCTCCCGCTTCGGCGCCGCTGATGCCGAGGATCGCGAGTCGCTGAGCGCACTCGGCCACGTCCCCGGCTTCGCGAATGTGCTGCACGTGAACGCGGCGCACGGGCTGGTGCTCGTGGTGCTCAACAACGCTGTCGGCGACGACCCCATGCAGTCAGGCAGCTTCGCCACGGGAGCGCTCGTCCGCGCAGCCTTGGGTGACGCGGCCCCACCCCCGCGGAAGGAGGTCTGGTACTACGCCGACAAGGGGCTGCCCGACAGCGCCATGGGTCGCGCCGTCGGCACCTGGATCGAACTCGTGCGTGCCGGCGATCGCGACGCTCTCATCGCGCGTCACGAAGAGTTCTTCCTGCCCGGTGAGTTCGCACAAGACGGCAACTCCTACGCCGCACTCGCCGACCTCTTCTTGAGCATGCGCGACCACCTCGGTGGCGGCGACTTCGAGGTCTACTGCTATCGCGACGAGGCCCCGCCGGAGTTCTACCTATGGCTGCGCGGCGAGGGCCGTGAATTGCGCCTCATGTTCCGCCCGGCTCCCAGCATGCCGACTCACATCAAGGACATCGCCTACCCAGCCTTCTAGTCGCGCAGGCTCACTTCTCAGGGAACGATGCCCTTCACCGCGTTCGACAGGGACACGCCCAGCACGGCGGCCGGGTCTGTGATGGCCCACTGCACCGAGATCACGAGGCCTGAAGGCAGTCCCGGCGGCGTGTTGAACATCAGCGGGATCTCACCCGTGGCCCCGGTGGTGGCGAACTTCAGCGCAAGGAACGGGATCGGCACCAGCGTGCCACCCCGGAAGGAGGCCGGCGCGACAGGATCGATCGCGGCGAACACTCCCGCGACAGCCGAGGCCGCCGCGTTGCTGAGCGTGAGCGAGTTGCTGGCGCCCGAGGACAGATCGCCCGTGCCTTCGAGGAGCGGGTCGCCGTTCACGCCGGCGAGCGCGAAGCCTGCGTCGCAGAAGGCGGAGGTCTCGCCGATCGCCCCGAGGTCGAACACGTGAGCTGCCCCTGAACGCGAAACGCTGTTGTCGGACGGGTCGCCGTTGACCCCGGTGCTGCCGCCGTCTTCATTGGGGGCGCCCACCACGAGCGTGTCGCCGCTGAGCGCCAGGTGATGACCGAACTCATCCCCGGTGAAGGCGTCCGCGTTCTGGGTGTCGGGCGCTTTGAGATAGGCCTGTTGCGTCCAACTCGTGCCGTCGCGAACGAACATGTAAGCCGCGCCCGACTTGCTGCCTCCGGCGCCGTTGGCCTGGCTGCCATTGACGCCCGTGGAATTGCTGTCTTCGAGGCTGGCACTCACCACGAGCGTGTCGCCGGAGAGCGCCACAGCCCGGCCGAAGCGGTCTTCGGACTCGGTGTTGGAAGCCTTCACGTAAGCCTGGTGAGACCAGGTCGTGCCGTCGCGCACGAACACGTAGGCCGCGCCGGCGTGAAACGATTCGTTGTCGGTCCCGTCACCGTCCACGCCGCTGGCGCTGCTGTCTTCGGAGATGGCGCCGACCGCAACCGTGTCGCCGGAGATCGCCACGGTGTTCCCGAAGTTGTCGCCACCCTCCGTGTTGGACGCCTTGAGGTAGGCCTGCTGCGACCAACTCGCGCCGCTGCCGACGAACACGTAGGCCGCACCGGCGAGGCTGTCGCTGTTGTCGGACGGGTCGCCGTCGACTCCCGTGGCGCTGCTGTCCTCGGCGGTCGCCGTCACGACGATGGTGTCGCCGGCGATCGCGACGGCAGTCCCGAAGCCATCGCCGCTGTCGGTGTTGGATGCCTTGAGGTAGGCACGCTGCGTCCAAGTCGTTCCCGAGCGCACGAACACGTAGGCGGCACCTGAGCTGGCCGCGCTGTTGTTGCCCTGGTTGCCATTGACCCCCGTGGAACCGCTGTCCTCAGAGCGCGCCCCCACGACGAGCGTGTCTCCGGAGATCGCCACGGCGCCTCCGAAACGGTCGGCGGTTTGGACGTTGCTTGCCTTGAGGTACGCCTGCTGAGTCCAGGTCGTGCCCTCGCGGACGAACACGTAGGCCGCACCCGCGGCGCCGGAGCCGTTGTCGGACGAGTCGCCGTCGACCCCCGAGGCGCTGCTGTCTTCCTCGGGCGCCCCCACAACGATGGTGTCGCCGGAGATCGCCACGCTGAGGCCGAACATGTCGAAGGCCTCGGTGTTCGACGGCTTGAGGAAGGCCTGCTGGGTCCAAGAGATGCCGTCGCGCACGAACACGAAGGCCGCGCCTGCGTCTTCGGCGCCGTTGTTGAACTGGTAGCCATTCACGCCGGTGGCGGGACTGTCTTCGCCGTAGGCTCCTACCACGAGGGTGTCGCCTGAGATCGCCACGGCCTGCCCGAAGAAGTCGAGGCTCTCGGCGTTGGAGGCCTTGAGGTACGCCTGCTGCGCCAAGAGTTGCTTGGCTTGCCAGGCGGAGCGAGCATCCGTCCAGTCTTCGGCGCTGACACCCTCGGGGACGGGCGTGACCTGCCCGGCAACGGAGCCTGCAAAGAGGATCAGGCCCAGCGAGATCGAGCGAGCAAAGGTGGCGTCCATGGGATTCCCCGTGTGTGGAAACTGGCCGACTCGCGGGGGGGCCTGCTAAGGACCAACCCCGCGCCCCGTTCAGGTTCACCCGGGTGGCGAAATCCGTCCAGGTCGAATCGGCTCCCTGCCCCGGCGAGGAGCAAGTGGTACCAGTGGTTCAGCGCGATGGGTCGGGGCGAGGCTGACTCTGGTGCCCCGGGTTCGAGGGCGGGTCGTCCTGACGGGGCTCCCATGGCGCGGCGTCCGAGCGCTCAGCCTGGCGGATGCGCCTCGCCGCATGATGCGGCTCGCTCTCGAGCCCGAAGCGCTCAGATCGCCCGCTCGGCCCTACTGTCCGGCGAGGCTGTCACGAGCGGCGAGTTCGCCGAGCAGGCGCGGGAGCTCGCCGGTAGTGACTCCGGTGCGCAAGCCGCTCTCGCCAGCCAACAAACAGTTCGGCCCAGTGGGACAGGAGTGCAGGCAGGAGGCTGTGCCGATGGCCAGCGGCTCGCCCGCCGCGGCGCGCGCCTGGAGCGTGGCGAGCAGCTCGGCGCCCCCGCGCTCCATGCACGACCCTCCCTGGCACACGAGGATCAACCTACGCGCGGAGGGGTTAGCCGTCGCGCGCCGATGCATGACGCCGCGCGCACCGCCGGGCGCAGTGAAGATCGAAAGCGGACGCAAGCCAGGCGTCGGCGCAAGGTTGGGTGCAGACTCAGCAAAGGTCATCAGGTTCCTCCCGAGCCCCCGGTATCGGTGCGGCCTGCAAAGCTCTGAACGGGTTCTCCACCCCATATCAACAGTGAGGCCGAGACGGAGGCCGGGCGCGACCGAGCCGACGGCGGAAAGCTGCCGGTGGCGCGACAGGCCTCGGAATCCCGTCGGGCCACCAGCAGACCTCCCCAACAACCATCGAGGTCGAAGCTTCCGACACGCTGACGCACGGCCTGGATCGAAGTCACGCTGCGGGCGCAGATTCTGCGGGCGCAGGGGAAACGCAGCAGCGCGCGATCAACTCGTACCGCTGAAGGCTCTGGCCTGGGGAGCGGGATCCGCGGGGACGCCTCACTCGCCGTCACTGAACTCGACGTAACCAGAGCTCGCCCGGAGGGGCTGCCCGGACGAGGTGTCGCCCTCGGGGAGGCTCCGGAGGGACCATGCGGAGGTTGCCCCCGCTGGGACCGCCCCACCGCGCGTCTCATGCAGCGTTCGGAACTCATTGGGAGCCAGCACGCGGTCCCAACTGCGAAAGAAGGCCATGCGCCCGAACACGCTCTCGTGACTGTTCGACTCCGCATTCCCGATCGTGAGGAGTCCGTGCGCTGGAAACGGGCTGCTGGCCTCGATGGTGCTCTCGGCGCGCACCTCGCCATCCACGTACACCACCAAGTGCGCGGCGCCCGCCGACATGCGAACGGACGCTCCCACGAGATGCCAGTCGCCGTCGCTGATGGCCCCCGTCGAACGATTCGTTTTCACCACGCCTCCTGCGGCCTCGAGCCTCAACTTGTCCGCGTTGACGAGCTTGAGTCGGGCGCCGTCGCCGTCTTCAGACCGAAAGTGAATCAGGGTCCCGTACTCAGGTGGCAGCGGCGAGGGGTCGAGGCTTGCCGCCGGCGTGTCGATGCGCGCCCAGACCGCGAAGGAGGCCTCCTCCCGAGAGAAGCCGTCAAAGGCGCGGACGTCAATCCATCCATCGACGAGGAAGCCAGCTCCCTGGCCAGGCTCGACAGTCGCGTCGCGTTTCAGATCAATGCGTCGCGCCGGTTCGTTCGAGAGTTCGGATCTCGTGAAGACTCCCCGATCAATCATGACTTGGTCTGCAGCCGCGCGCACAAATTCAGAGAGGCGGTCACCTTTGCGGAGCACGCGATAGAAGCCGCGCAGGGAGAGTTCTGCGCCGAGCCCGCGCATTTCCTTGAGTGCCGTCAACATGGGAGCGAGACCGACTCCCGACTTCCGCACACTCCACAACGCGGCACCGACAGCCGCCTCGTCCTTGCGACTGAGCCCACCGTAAGTGGCGTAGTCGACGGTGGCACCACTTCCATAGATGAACTTCGGGTTGTCCCGAGCGGCGATCGAGAAGAAGTTTGCCCAGCCCTCGATCCAGGCGCAGGCCTCGTCGATCTCCGCCCCAGGCCCGTGACTGGTACGACACCGCACGTCTTCATAGTCGAAGGCTCCGTAGATCTTGGCCATCACCCGGTGCCCGTATTCGTGGATGACGAGATTCGGAGTGAGTCTGTCAGCCAGGTAGCTTCGGCGGAGCACAAGTGAGTCACCGTTGATCCGGTATGCCAGTCCGCTGTTGTCGTCCGGGGTCCTGATGGTGAGTCGGCCGAGTTCGTTCGCAGTGTCACGTCCCTCGTCCTTCGCGAACTCATATCCACGGCGTACGGAATCCCAGGCTGTTCGCAAGACCGCTTCGGCCGGCAGCTCGCTGAAGTCAGCCGCCGTGAGCGCGACGAGCTGTTCGCCTTCTCGGACGCTCATGTGTTTGCTGATGAGCGCTTGGGTGATTCCGTCCGCCTCCGACTCATGCAAGACCCTGACGACTTCATCACGGAGCCGGATCTCCACCGTCACCTTCGACGGATCGGTGAGCTTTCCGGGGTCCACCGTGAGCGAGAAGCGCCCGCCAGCATCCGTGACCTCCGTCCACCTGAGGCTCCCGATCGCGGTGCGCACAGCGACTCCGTTGAGTTCCTCGCCCGTGCTCCAGGTCAAACGCCCCGAGATCGCCACCGGCTCTCGGGCAGGGAGCGTGGCTTCGACCGGCAATCGCCCGGAGCCTTTTACGATGGCGATGATCCAGGGCACGATCGGAAGAAGAGGGACCATGCGACGTCGTGAAGGATGCGGCAAGAACCCCAAGTGCGCGTGTTGTAGTGTCGCCCCGTAGTGGCCGGCCCAGTACTCGGTGTCTCGCCCACCGTCCTCCCAGACGATGAATCGCACGCCGCTCGGGTAGCCCTCGAAGACATGCGTGACTCGCTCCGACTCACTCCTCCACTTTCGTTCCGACCGCTGGTGAGTCCTGCGACCTGAGTCAAAGGTGTCAAGAACGTTGAGCGCGGCATCCAGGAGCACGACTTTCAGATAGTACTGATCGGGCCCGTAGATCTTGAAGAAGTCCTCGGTCACGACCAGAGGCGGCGAGGAGTCGAGGTACGCAGTGTCGAAGCCGCGGTCGAGCAAGTCGATGGTCTGTCGCTTCTGTGCCCAGCCGTACGACGTCTGGAATCCCCCGCTTTCACTCACCCGCCAGCCGTCGCCGCCGCTGCTGAGGGACTCCCAGCCGACGAGGCTGCCCGAGCGCCCTGAAGGGTTCGTCAAGAGGTTCTCAGCACCGACGACGAGCCCGGCATTCTGCAGGAGCAAGCCGTCCTCGGACCCATGATCGGAACGCGCCTCTCCGCCATCAGTCCAGCGAATGAACCGGACGCCACTCGGGTACCCGGCAAGCATGCAGTGAGGACGAGTGAGCACCTGACCGCGCTCGTTCACGACATAGTCTTGGCCGGTCGATCGGGAGTCCCATGCCGCCAGTGGCCGCCCTGCAGAATCCAAGAGCTCGACGCGAAGGAGGACTCCCGCTGGCCCGCTCGCATTCACAAACTCCTCGGCGGCAAAAACTAGCGGAGACGCGTCTAGATAAGCGGCGGTAAGACCGGCAGCCAAGAGGTCGACGATCTGCGTCTTCTCACACCAACCTGAGGACGCTGCAATCGCAGGGGAGGCCGGGGGCGCTTGCACTCGCCAAGTGCCGAGGTTCGCTTTGGTCATCGTCCATCCGGAGAGGTCGCCGCTCCTCCCATGCGGATTCACGAGGAGGTTGGAGAAGGAACTCTCACCTTCTGCACGGGCCGACACGAGCACCCCGCAGCAGACGCACACCAAATACATCATCGCTCGAAGCGTCATCTCGACGGATCTCCGGTGGTCTTCGCTCGGTGCCCATGTGGTACCGCGGCGAGGCACAGGCGGAACCGCCAAGAATTCCTTTTCCTTCGCTGGGCGGACGACACCACGTCGACGCGCGCGCCGCTTCAAGCAGCACATCGAAAACACACCGTCGCCGCGCTCGAGATGGTTCCACCACAACTCGCCAAGACGATGCGTTGGTCTCTCATCGGCAGGTGAAGCGCTCGAGTGCAGCACCGGAGGCCCGTTTGCGCCCGCAAGAAGCGTTCTGCAACGCGGCCGTTTCCGAAACTCGTCACGCGACCCTCGGCTGCCGTCAGATCGCTGACTGACCGAAGTTGAGACAGCCGGCGCCGCCCTAAGGTGGCAGTGGTCCACCAAGACTCGTCGGGGCGAACTTGGCTCTCTTTCGCCTGGGCGAAGAGTGGGTCGTGCAGTCGGGATTCGAACTGCTCGCATCCGGTCGCGAACACCCGCTTCGAGACTGGGGCAGCGTCGGGCGCGGCGAGCGTCAGTCGAAGAGCCGGTTGTGGAGCAGCACGCCTGAATGGAGGAACAGCAGATCGGGGATGCCGTCACCGTCGAAGTCGGCGAAGGCGGGGGAGCCCGATGCGCCGAGCTCGCTGTAGGCCTCGGGCGCCTCGAAGGTCGTGTCCCCAAGTCCGTGGAAGATCCTGAGCGCCCCCCACGACACGCTGTCCGTGAGGTCGAGGAACCCGTCGGCGTTGATGTCGGCGATCTGGGGTGACGGCAGGGCGTACGGCTCCAGCTGGAACGCCGGGGGCGCGAACTCGCCGGGGCCGAGCGCCTTCCATACGGCGAGCCCCGCCGTGGCATCGATGGAGAGCGTTGGGTTGATCAGCGTGGCGACGAGGTCGTCGAGGCCGTCGCGATCGAGGTCGACGACATAGACATAGAGGAACTCCGTGCGCTCGCCGGCCAGATCGAGCGCGGGGACGGGCGTGAGGTCCCCCGTGCCGTCGCCAGCCAGAAGCACGAGCGAGTCGTTCTTGGACCTGCTCACGAGGACGTCGAGCAGCCCGTCGCCCGTGAAGTCGTGGATCTGGAAGTCCACGACCTTCTGTTCGAGGACGATGCTCGTCCCCTGCTCGAGCGTCCCGTCGCCCAGCGAGCGCAGCGCGAGGAGGCGCACCGCGGGGCTGACGGTGGAGGTGAGCAACACGACCACATCGTCCAAGCCGTCGGCATCGAGATCGCCGGCGCGGATGCCGATCACACTCGCCGGCGGCTTGTACTCGGAGGCGAAACTGAACACGCCGTCACCTTCGTTGAGCAACACGGCGAGCGCGTGTCCACCCTGCCGCTCCATGACCGTGTCCAGCAGGCCGTCCCCGTTGACGTCGGCGACGACACCGCCGAAGAGTGGTGCTCCGGTGGGAAGGGAAGCGCCGGGCTCGAAAGTCCCCGCCGCGGTGCCGCGCCAGAAGCGGAGGGCCCAGTCGTTCGCGCCCGTGTTCGGCGGCTCCCTTCGCAGCATGTCGAGGCGGCCGTCGCCGTCGAAGTCCTCGATTATGCTCGCGGAAAGTAGATCGAATCCGGGGAGCAGCGGAAGCCGTCCGAAGCTGCCGTCGGCACGCTAAAGCACCACCAAAAGTTGTCCGTAGAGCGGCACCGTGGTGAGCAGGTCGAGCAGCCCGTCCTGGTCGAAATCCCGGATCGCGTGCCGAGAAGCCGCGATCGGGTTCGGAAGCTCGAACTCCTTCGCAAAGCTGCCGTCGCCGAGACCGGAGGTGACGGTCACAAAGCCCCCAGTCGCTTTCGAGAAGACGGCGTCGAGCGCACCGTCGGCGTCGAGGTCGGCCAGCGTGACGTGATCGAACGATGTGTAGCCCCCGATGCGCTCGTACCAACTCTCCTCGAAGGTGCCGTCGCCTTGGTTGAGGAGCGCGAGGGCGTAGGGGAACGTGCCCACGCTGTGGGTCCTGATCACCGCCACCATCACGTCGAGTACGCCGTCACCGTCGAGGTCCCCGATGTCGAGGTCGACCGGGATGAATGCCAAGCTCGTCGCGCCGAGCCAGAACTCGGCGGACATGGCGAACCCGCCCTGTCCGTCGCCGAGCCAGGTCTGCAGGAAGCCCGCGACGGGACTGCCCGGCGGTTCGCAGCCGGACCCGCAGTGACGCGACACCGCGAGATCGGGCACGCCGTCCTGATCGAAGTCGGCGACGACCACGGCTTCGAGCTTCGTCGTGGGCCAGATCCCCACGTGCGTCACGACGGGCGGCGCGAAACTGCCATCACCGAGGTTGAGCAGCACGGCGAAGGCCTCGTGGTCGAGCGCGACGATGTCGACGTCACCGTCGAGGTCGAGGTCGAGGTCGGCGAGCTGCAGATCATGCGTGGTGGGGAGACCGTGAGCACTGAGTCCGGTCTCCACGACGTGCGCCTCGAACACTTCGACGCCGTCGCCGGAGACGATCGAGACCGCAGAGGACGTGTGTCCGACGATGAGCTCGTGGACGCCGTCGCCATCGAGATCGGCGACGTCGAGGACGATCGGGTTCGCAGCGAGTTGGATCCCCGGAACCGGTGTGTAGCTGGATTCGCGCCCGGCGAGGAAGCTCGAGAGAAGGCCGGTCGCGTCGATCGAAACGAGGTCGTCCCAGCCGTTGCTGTCCAGGTCGGTGGGCACGGCCAAGGTCACGGGCAGCTCGAAGATCTGCGTGTCGGTCAACGTTGCGTGCGCCCGCTTCCCGATCCGCACGCGCAGTGCATGGGTCACGGCGTAGCCACCCCGCGCGCTGGGATCCTCGACCGCCGCCTGCAGGACGAACTCCCCGCCGCACTGGGCAGGCAGTGTGTGGGCCAGGGCGCTGAGCGGCACGCGCGCGTTGCCCTCCCCGTCGAGCGTGAACAGGATCGTGCGCAGCGGCGCCGCTGGGACGAGCTCGGCGCCGAGACGCGGCAGTGGCGTGGACGCGCCCACCTGCCCGACGACCAACAGCCCCGCAGCGCCGGCGCGCCCGCGCTCCACGCGCAGCTTCGGGCACGGCAGCCCCACCTGCGGTAGCCCCTCGAATGCCACCGTCGGGAAGCCCTAGCTGCCGAGCGTAGCCTGTCCCTCGGGAAACGCGCCGGGAGACACGTCACAAGTCTGCGTGCGCGCGGGTGAGGGGAGGGCGAAGATCAGGAGCGCGGCGAGCACGAAGGGACGACGAACGACGGGCATGGCGCGGACCTCAAGAGCCGGGACGAGGCGCGACGAACGCTGGGCACCGCGCGGGCGACCGTCGGGCGGCGTGCGAGGTGAGGCCGGCGACGTCGAGCCCGTCGCTGAGCGCGTGTTGCTCGCACCGGGCGCGCAGCAGGTCGAACGGGGTCGCGCGCGACGGGCCGTCAGGCCGCACACGGGCCGGGCGGCGGATGCGGCGACGCTCCTCAGGTGAGTGGTCCCCCACGACTCTTCGGGGCGAACTTGGCTCTCCTTCGCCGGGGCGAAGAGTGGGTCGTCCAGTCGGGGTTCGGATTGCTCGATTTCGGGGTCGCAACGGGGATTCTGAGCACGCGACAGGCTGCGGTGATGCGACCGCTCCAGCTGCTGCTGTCAACTGCGCGCCCTTCTGATGCGCCGAGCCGACCCCGCCCTTGAGAACGTCGCTCTGAGGCATCAGAGCACTGTCCTGAGGCGCTCCAGGATCGACGACGCTGCCCGACGGCTCTGGATCCTGCTGTTGCGGTGGTTCGGCCGCTGGCGCGAGTGTCCTCTCACGATGAGGCCAGGCCCCGTCGTTGGCTGCCACCAGAAGGGCTGCCGCGCCTGCTAGCGCCGCGAGTCGGTGAGGAGGCGCCAGGGTCGGCCACCGATCGGCTGACCACTTGTGCGCCTGATCCAGCGCATGTCCCGGAAGAACCTTGCCTGGGGGTTGCGGCGCATCCATTCCGAGCTCGCGCTGCTCGGCCACGAGGTCGGTGAGTCGACCGTGCACCGCAAGGTGCTGAGGCACCGCAAGGCCGGCGATGGCCTAGCGTGGCTCACCTTCCTCTGAAACCACATGAAGGTCACAGCCGCGTGCGACTTCTTCATCGTGCCAACGGTGACCTTCCGCAGCCTGCTGGCCTTCGTCGTGCTGAACCACGATCGCCGGCGGATCGTGCACCCGGCAGTCACGCCCAAGCACCTCGAGCAGGCCCTCTGCGAGTACGTCGCGTACTACTACCAGTCGCGGCCCCATCTCAGTCTCGAGATGAACTCTCCCGAACGGCGCCGGCAATCAACGTGCGCTCCTCCCAACGTACACGCCCAGCCAGTCCTCGGGGGCCTACACCATCACTACCGCGCAGCAAGCTGATCTCCGGCGAAACCGGACTTCGACGAGTTTTGGTGTACCTCAGATGCGCGCGCCAGCAAGCACCGATGCATTGATCGCGATGCAGCGCTCCGCGGTGATCGACATCGGGCTTCAGATCCGACTCGAACGGGAAGTTGATCGCAATCACGCCGTAATCGAGCGCCGGTCCCGCCCGGCCGAGTTTGTGGACACTACGCCCCCTCGAAGTTTCGCCGGCTCGACGAATCAGGCCATCGGAGATAGGTTCTAGGGGGAGGTGGGGACCGGCACGGAAGCTGCGCCCCCCACTTGCTTGCGGGACGCGAAAATGCGGCTCGGTGTGCTCTGGGGAGCCATTTCTCAAGAATGGATGCGGAGAACTGATGGGAGACAAGAAACACGCGGCAGAGTCGACCGGCGAATCCGTGAATCGCAATAGCCCGAAGTACTTTCGAAAGCGCGAGGCTCGTCAGGCGCAGGTAGTCGAACGATTGCTCCCTTATATCGATGCGGCGGCGGAGAGCAGCCGCCGCGGGAGGCTCATCCTTGTATTCATCACGATTGCCTCAGTCACGGCATTCAGCGGCTACTGGAAGTCCCTCGATAGCGGTTGGATGAACAGCCGCTTGCGCGTTCTGGGCGATGCCCTGCAGATTGCGCGCCTAGAGGGTGAGGACGCGGCTATTGACTACCGCGCCTCCAACGACACTGAGTCCGAGCGAGCGAAGAAGGCTTCCGAAGCCGACGCTGAAGCCAATTGCCAGCCGCTTGAGCAGGCAGCACCAGAAGACGCTCCTGAGGATGAGTCGAAGCTGCCGGGCGACCGTACGAGGCGGGCGCTCAAACTCCTGCGAGAGAGAGAGGGGATCGCTGAGGTTGACATCGAACTCCTGCAAACGGAGTACGCGGCGCTTGTCGCTACGCGATTGAGTCATGTGTACCTTGTAACGGTCCCTTTCTTTGGAATCTCATTCGACATCAATGACTTATCGCTTATCACCGGAGGTACCTTTACAGCCCTACTGCTGTGGCTTTATTTCAGCTTGCTCAGCGAGAAGAGCGATGTGCGCGTCGTGTTTGAAAGAGCGATCGAGCAGGGCCATCCCCGCGCCATCTACGAGCTCCTCGGAATGCGGCAGGTGCTATCGATTCCGCCCATCATCCAACCCAAGGATCAGAGAGCGGATGACAAACCAAACCCAATGGAGCAGCATCGTGCAGTTCGCAACGTCATACGCCGCCAGTCAACAGACTCCCGCAGAGTCCTCAACGGCATTGCCCGGCTGCAGTTCCTGTTGCCGGTGTCTCTTCAGATAGCCATTTGGCTCAACGACTACCAGACCATCGCCTATGGACAGGCGGTAGCCGAGCACACGAAAGTCGACTTGGTGGTCATCGGTGGCGCAGCACTGATGGTTCTCGTCGGAATCTTGACAGCATTTTGTCTCAAAGTCTCAATCGAAATGGGGGCCGAATGGGAGAGAACGGCGGCATACTGCGAAGAGCATGAGCCCTGAGACTTCGGATCCCCCTACTCGATGAACAAGAGCGACGGAAACGAGCCCGATCACCACGAGGACTGCGGCGAACAAGGGAGGTCCTCGGCGCTGTTCGAGGCCGACACAGCTCCCGACGTCTCCCGCGGAATCAGGCAGTTGCTTGATGGCGAGATAGCCGCGGTCCGCATTCCTGGGTTCCTCTCGTCCAAGGAAGTTGGCTTGATCGTGCGTCGCATCGATCGAGCGACGGAACGAAACCAGCATGGGCTCGTAGCTGGCCTTGAGTCATTGGGGATCTCGTACTTCGAGGCGGCCACGAGCGACGCGGCGCTGAGGCGCTATTTTCGACAGGCTCGTGCGACGAACTCCGCGTCCGATGAGATGCTCCCCGTTCGGCGGTTCATCCATGATCTCGTGCGGGTGCGTGGCGAAATGGTCGGTGTAGCCGTCGACGATGGTGGCCGAGAGCTGGCAGGGGGAATCGTCAGGATTCTAGGTGAGTCCCACGACATTCGCCCCCATTGCGATAGTGTTGGCGAAGAAGTTCCAACCGGCGTCTGGGCGCCCGACATCGACAGCCAGCTCGGCGTCAATGTATTCATCGAGACTCCAGAAGCAGGTGGCGCACTTCACGTCTGGGATGCCGTCGACGCCGACGAGGCCTCCAAACGACGCGGTCGCGCCAGCTCGCGCAACTACGGAATCGACACGATCGACCTAGGAAAGCCGACTGTGACCATCACACCCCGTCCAGGGGATCTCATTGCTCTCAACACCGAGCACATTCACTCGGTCGAGCCTGGTAACCGCGGCCGCCGCTCCACCGTGAGCTGGTTCGTCGGTCGTGACCGAACTTCCGGCCGATTGCTGATCTGGGCCTGAGCCGCCGCGGCCTGAAACTCACGCAAACCAAGCCTTGGCAGACGTGTGCCTGTGCCTCCCAGAAACTCCATCCGCGTCCTGTCCAAAAACTCCATTCGGCCTTCAACGGCGTGTTCTAGGGATCCTCCCCACCGCGAAGCGTGACTCGTCTAAGTGCGCGCTCCGCTCCGCGGATGACCATCACGGCACACCTGCTCGCGCTGCTGCGCTCCGCCCTCGTCGATCGCCAGCGCCTCGTGCTCGAAAACCTCGCGCTGCGTCAGCAGGTCGCCATGCTGCGACGCGGTGTGAAGCGCCCGAGGGTCAAGGACCGAGACCGCATCTTCTGGATCGGGATGCTGAGGTTGCTCAGCGCCTGGCGAGACTCGCTGAACATCGTGCAGCCCGACACCGTCGTGCGATGGCATCGCGCGGGGTGGCGTGCGTACTGGAGGCGCAATTCGAAGCCGCACACATTCGCTCGGGCGGCCGTCAATCGGTTGGGAGCTTCTGACGCTAATCAAGCGGCTGTAGCGTGAGAACCCGCTCTGGGGCGCGCCGCGAATCGCGATGGAGCTGGCGCAGCTCGGGCAAGGAGTCGCCGAGGCGACCGTCGACAAGTACCGCGTGCGTCACCTACCACCGGGCCGCGGACAGTCCCGGTCGACCTTCCTGCGCAACCACATGGACGGGACGATCGCGTGCGACTTCTTCACTGTGCCGACGGCAACGTTCCGGAACTTGTTCGTGTTCGTCATCCTGCACCACGGGTCGCGGCGCATCCTGCACGTGACGTAACCGCGCATCCGACTGCTGAGTGGACGGCACAGCAGCTCGTCGAAGCATTCGGGAATGCCGACGGCTCCGAGCCCACACACTTGCTGCGTGATCGAGACGGCATCTACGGCCACGTGTTCCAGCGGAAGGTGAAGGCCCTCGGCCTCACCGACATCATCACGCCCAAGGCGAGTCCATGGTGCAACGGCTTCGCCGAGCGCGTGATTGGAATCATTCGGCGCGAGTGCACGGATCACATCATCGCGATGAACGAGCGTCACCTGAGTCGCGTGCTTCGGGAGTTCGTCGAGTACTACAACGGCGGACGCTGTCACCAGGCACTCGATGGCGATGCGCCGGAGTCGCGATCGCGCTTCGCGCCAACCGACGGCCGAGTGCGTGCGCGCCCCATGCTCGGCGGCCTGCATCACGTCTACACGCGCGCTGCGTGATACCGGCAGCGTCGTTAGGTTTGCGCTGAACCTCTGTACCCCCAAGACTCACGCTTGGGTTCAGCTGCCCAAACGCAAACTCGAAGCGACTTCACGCGCTCACAATGCCGCGCAGCCCGTCGAAATCTCGCGATGACCTCGTCGTGAAAGCGCGGATCGAATTATTGGAACCCACAGGGTCAAGTCGTCATGAAGTGCCCCAGTGAGGTTGCAGATTCTCGTAATTGCCATACCATCAGGCACGTAGCTTGCGGTCGGACAGGGCTGCGTGCTTGGGAATCGAGACTCGTTCACATCCTGGGGGACTCCGTACGCGTGTGATCGTCAGCGAGCTTTCTTGGTCGGTGACCAGCTTGCCAGCAACGGTTCTCAAGGCGTCGACGTAGCAGATCGTCGATCAGGAGACCCACTTGAGCGCGCGAAAGTTAGGCGGTGCGGCAGCCCGCTCCACGACTTGAAGAAGTCTGGAGCAATCCTCCGCGCTCGCCAAGGCTCCGAACCCACAGACAACCAGCACGCAGCAAGAACGGCCGCGGGACACATCATCGATCATGACGCTGGCATCACGACGCGTCATGGACTCCAGACCCGCGTGATGATAGGGAGACTCAGCATGCTTGCACGAAACCAAACCCCGACTGGGGTGTCGGCGATACACCGTGCCCCAGTCGCGTTCGCCATGGCCTTGTTGCTCCACGTTGCGCTCGTCGCGGACGTGGCGGCGCAGATCCCGGGCACGTTAGGTGTTAGCGTCCGCAACGACGTTATGGACCGCATCCCGCAGCCGCTGGTGTTCGTCTCACAGGACGGGACGACCTACGGCCTCACTGGCGACGCAACCGGCAACGTGACCGCACCGCTCTTGATGCTCGACCAGCCAATCATCGTGCGGCTCGAGGAGGTGTTGACCACCGATGGGCCTGGCGGACCGCCGGCGATAACAGTCGGCCAGCACTTCGGATTCGTAGCCCGTGAAGCGAACGAAACCTCGGATGACGTTCGACTCGTGTACTGCCAGCCGACGGCGCGACAGCTCACGGTCGATTTCACGGCCACCCAACAACTTCGCGACGGCTCGTCCGGCTGGACGGCCGTGGCCGACACGACCGCCACGCCGCCCGTGTTCGACGCCTGGATTGCGGAACTCCCAACCGAAGAGGTCATCTCGAACTACTACGCATTCATGACCGGTGATTTCGAGACGCTCTGGCAACACGGGATCCTGATTCGGGTCGAACAGGACGTCGACCTGACCGGCACGCCAATTACCTTCGCGATCGACCACGACGGGTACTCGTACGGCACAACCGGCCCAAGGATCGGGTCCAGATACTTCGGCAACCATCCCAATGGCCAAGGGCATACGGCCTTCGCCGCTGGCATCGACAGCACGCACGTCTATGTGGAACTGGAGGGTGAGCTCCGAACCGGCGATAACCTTATCTTCCTTAAAGAGCCGCAGCCCGCGCTTGCGCAGCCCGCCCCCCCGCTCTCGGGGCCCGTTACATACCCCGCCACGGCTTCGGCCCAGTGCACGCCGCCCGCACCTGTCTGCAGCACTGCGGGACAGTGCACGCCGCGGTGCAACGGGGCTGTGGAGAAAGGAGACGCCACGTGCGCCGACAAGGTCGAGCTGCTGGGGAACGTGGTCTGCGCGCCGTGTGGCGCCGAGGTCAGCAAGGAGAAGTGCAACAAGTGGAAGGGAGGCATCGTTGCCAAACTGACATTTGGTTTCTTCGGTGGTGACCTGGAGCTCTCCGCCTCAGGTGAGCTCAGCGGCGAAGTCTGCACGCAGGTGACGGCCCTCGAGGGGAACTGCGTCCAGGGGTACTTCTGCTACAAGGTCTGCACGCGGACATGCCTCTGGGAGCACACTATGCACTACGACCCGTGGATCACTTTCCTCTCGGGCGGCCCGCAGCACTGCAAGGTTGACGGCATTGATGCCGCCACGGCCTGCGAGCACACCGACTGTGACGAGTAACTTGACCAGACCCAATCGTCGCCTTTGAGGGCCCGTGGACTCCCGCAACGATCGGGGGATCACGGGCGCTCGATGCTCTTTAATCCCATCGCTGAGCGGCCAGTGGTACACCAATACTCGCAGGGGCGAACTTGGCTCTATTTCGCCGGGGCGAAAAGTGGGTCGTCCAGACGGGATTCGAACTGCTCGATTCCGGGGTCGCAGCAGGGGTTCTGAGCACGCGATAGGCTGCTGTCATGCGACCGGTACAGATGCTGCTGTCAACCACCCGCGCCCTCCTGATGAGCCGGGCTGACCTGGCCGTCGAGAACCTCGCCCTGAGGCACCAGATCGGGTTGTTGCGACGCACCGTGAAGCGCGTAGTGTCCCATCGCTAGGCCGCGCGCCGATAGTGCTTCAGCAGACCTCCCAACCGTTCATCGCAGCGAACGCCACCTGCAGGACTAGCAAGCCTCGGCCCCTGCTGGATGCGCACGTTGCCGATGCCCTGGTGCGGGCGTTCCCGGTTGTAGTGCGCGGCGTACTCTGCGACAGCCCGCCGTAGAGACGAGGTCCCGAAGAACACCATCCGCCCAAGGCACTCCGCCTTGATCGATCGCACGAAGCGCTCTGCAAAGGCGTTGCAGTTCGGAGCTCGGTGAGGCGTCAACACGACATCCGCGCCAGCGCTCTCTAGGGTCGCGCGAAATGCCGCGCTGAACTTGCTGTCGCGGTCACAGAGCAAGTAGCCGTGCGATCCGAGAAACCCGTCGACAACATCGGTCAGGTTCCGCGCCACCTGATTCATGAACGCACCATCGGAATACGAAGTCGAGCCCGCGATATGGACTCTCCGAGTCTTGAGATCGATGACGAAGAGCGTGTAGATCGTGACCAGCCCGCGAGGTGTCCAGACCTCCGTGGTGAAGAAGTCAGTCGCGGCGATCTGGCCCCAGTGCGCCTTCAGAAACGTGCGCCACGACGACGGCCGATCCGGCGCCGGCTTGATCCCTTCGGCCTTCAAGATCCTGGAGACGGTCGTTCTACCGACGCGGTGCCCAAGGTCGTTCAGCTCGCCTTGGATCCGCGAGTAGCCCCACGTCGAGTTCTCACGAGCCATCCGAACGATCAGCCGTCGAATCTCGGTCATGACTCCGCGACGACCACAGCGCGAAGCTGGGAACGTCCACTTCGCAGCAATTAGGCGCCGGTGCCACCGCATGATCGTGTCGGGTGTGACGATTGTTGCGACACGGTTGAGGAGCTTGCGGCCGAGCCTCTTGCCCTTAGCCGCAAGCCGTCGACGCTGATCGTCGGTCAGCCGCAGCCTCCGCCCGCCGAAGTGCTCCTTGAGCACCCGGTTTTCTTCGACGAGATACTCGATCGTTCGTTGCTGCTCGCGATTCGCCCACCCAGCGACGGCGACCAACAGGACTCGCAACGGATAGAAGTCGGCTGTCATTGCCTCATCCTAGCGAGTCGTAACTCCTGACCCGGAGCGAGGATGCGACGCGGCCGTGCGATGGGACACTACGGGCTCCACGCACTGTGCACCGAGGGAGCCCGAGAGCTTGGCAGCGACAATCATCGCTGCGAGAATCCGAAATTGCATGGCCTTGCTCCTCAACCCAACCGCCATGGGCCTCACAGATTGGCAACGCGTCAACGTGTGTGCTCCACACGTTCAAGCGAGATCCCTCCTCGCGAGCGAAGGCGATTCTCGGCTGTTCAGCGATCGCGTGCAGCGAGGAGGAGCTCGGCGCCACTACCATTGGGCGTGTGACAGGTCAGGTGCAATTGCTGATCAGTGCCAAAACCGGCCCCGACGAGTATTGGTGTACGTCAGCTGGCTGATCGGTGCCGAAACCGAGCTCCGACGGGTTTTTGTGTACCTCAGGATCCTGACAAGTTTTGGCGTACGTCAGGCATCGAGTACGATGGTCAGCCGGCTGAAGAACTGCTCCTAGCGAAGCCGCCCTAGTCGAAATTCGGAAACGTATATGGCGTTCTTAGGAGATTCAGATGCGGCCAGCGACGGAAGTCGCCAGTTCCCTCAGCATCAAGCTGCGCTAACGATTCTGCAGGACATCGCCGCAAACCCACAACACAGCAAGGCGCGGTGGCTCGATCTAGGGTGTGGGCGCGGTCAGATCCTGCACCACCTGAGCCACAACCTCGACTCGGAATCTCGCGCAAAGATCCACTACTGCGGGATCGATGTTAATCATCTCCATGTGCGCGAAACGGAGCGAGTTGCACAAGGGCTAGAACTTGCAGGCCAAGAGGTGCGGGTTGCCGAACTTCACGACGCTGTGATGATGCTGAAAGAGCCTTCTCGCTTCGACTTTATAACTCTCACCAACACAACGCATGAGCTTGCCCCCCGGGCACTTGCAAGCACTCTCATCGCATCTGTGTGTCTGCTCAGCGAGTCAGGCCGATTCTTCGCGTATGATATGGAGAGACTTCCAACTCCTGAGCTTGGCGCTGTTGCGTGGCGCGCTGAGGAAATCCGCCGTATCCTTGAGTGCGTCTGCCGGAGCTTGGACGCACCGGAGTTCAAGGCGGCGTGCAGTCGCTGGCAGCACCAATCATGCACGAGCTGGAGCATTCAGCTAAACAAGAGATATGTCGCCACTACCAACTCACCCAGTGAACAGATGATCGAAAACGCCACCGCAGTGGCCTTAGTTACTATGGCGTCGATCATTCAGGCGAAGCTTGAGGAAGTACAGGGAATCCTTGAGGCGATCACACTCGGCCATCAAGGCGAAACGCTGGATGAGGAGGAGGAGCGCAGTCGGCTGCTTTATGACTACTGGTCACTCTCACGAGCGCTGGAATTGGTTCAATGAGAGTATTCATCTCCACCCCACTCTCTACCACCTTTGAGCGTGCAATCACCGACGCGCTTGAGGAGCACCTTCGAACACTTAACGCAACCACCGTGAGAGGCAGTCAAGAGACCAGCAACTCAAATGCTAGAAAGTCCCTGGATGACTGCGACATCGTAATTACTGTGCTGTCGCAACCAAGCATGAATAGCGCCTATGAAATAGGTTATGCGGTTGCCTCAAACAAGCCGGCACTGCTGCTCGTCAGGCGTGGCTTTAAGCTGCCACTGCTCCTCTCTGGAGTTCTATATCACGAGATCGACCCAGATCAGCACGACATTCGTGTTCAGGTATCTGCCGCGGTCACGCAAATCACCAAACACTTAAGATTTTCGGTCAGATCTGTGAGCGCATTCAGCTATAGCGAGGAAGCGAAGCGCTTTCGCCAGCACCTAGCGTCGCGTCCCCGGGGGGAGCGCTGGACCAACACAGTGCTTGAGCAGTTAGCTACCGAAGTGTTCCAGGAAATGGGCTACCGCATTCGGCGTGCTCCCGCACTAGACGCGGGATACGACTTTGTGGCAATCGACCCACAGGGGCTTGAGTCAGTAGTTGAGGTCAAGCACCGCCCTTCCGGGACCCCCATCTCGCTCGTGGATGTTCGTCAACTCTCGAGTACGGCAAAAGATCTCGGCGTGAGGCGGGCCATCCTCTCCTCAACGGGCAGCATAACTGATGCTGCGATTCGGGCTGCAGCTGCGGCAAGCCCAACCGTCGAACTTTGGCCGTTGTTCGAGAACTGATATTGTCCCTTGTGCATCCCGAAAACTCCAACCGCGTCCTATCCAAAAACTCGGCCGACAGACACCAAGGGGAAACAAGGTGAGCCGACAGCTCACCAGCATCCCAGCGGATCGTCGGTGTTGAGGTCGCGGATCATCGAGATGATGGTGACCTCGAACCACTCGTCAAATCGCTCGCGGGTTCGGTCAGAAGGCCAGAGAGTCGCGTCGAGCAACCACCCTTCGAGCATCGACTCGAAGAGAGCGGGCCAGAACTCGTTCAACACTGCCCGCTGCGATTCTGGATCAACCCACTCTGGCAGGAGGAAGACTTGGGGCCTCTCTCGCAGAGATTGGAATACAGACTCGGCGATATTCCTTTCATCATCATCCTGCTTCGCCCACGCGAGATAGGGCGCGTGCGGTCGCAGGAGAAAGGCTGAACGATTGAGAAGGCCGCTCATCACGCGGCTCGTTCGTAGTGCTTCAGCAAGCCACCAAGGTGTTCATGACAGTGGATTGCTCCGCTGCTGCTGCGTGAACTGCCTTCGATCACCTCGTTGTTCACACCCTGGTGAGGACGTTCGCGATTGTAGTGGTCAACGTAGGCACGAACGGCCCGACGCAACGCCGCCTCGCCGAAGATCATCATCCGGTTCAAGCACTCAGACTTGATCGAAAGCACAAAGCGCTCCGCATAGGCGTTGCAGTTTGGTGAGCGCGGCGGCGTCAGGACCGAGTGGACTCCCGAATCGTCGAGTATGCGTTTGAAGTCGCGAGAGAACTTCGTGTCTCGGTCGCAGATGAGGAAACGGTGAGACGTGAGGAAGCCATCGCCGAGCGCGGTGAGATTCCGAGCGACCTGCGCCATGAACGCACCGTCTGGTGATGTTGTGATTCCAGCGATGTGAGCGCGCCGGCTCTTCAGGTCGATCAGGAAGAGCACGTAGTAGGTCTTGAGCCCGCGCGGCGTCCAAACTTCCGCGGAGAAGAAATCGGTCGCTGCGATCTGGTCCCAGTGAGTCCTTAGAAACGTCCGCCACGACGAGGGTCGATCAGGAGCCGGCTTGATGCCGTTCTCCTTCAGCACGCTCGCGATGGTGCTCGATGCAACGCGCTGCCCCAGCCCCTTTAGTTCACCCTGAATGCGGCAGTAGCCCCAGTTCGAGTTGTCCGTTGCCATGCGGACGATCAACGACTTGATCTTCCGCATCAGCCCGGGACGCCCAACACGCGGGCGCGCGAACGTCCACTTCGCGGCAATCAGCCTCCGGTGCCAACGCATGATCGTGTCGGGGGTGACGATCGTCGCCACGCGATGGAGTGCTTGCCTTCCAAGTCGCTTCCCTTTCGCTGCGAGCCGACGCCGCTGGTCGTCATTGAGCCGCAGGCGAGGCCCACCGCGCTGCTGTTTCAGGACACGGTTCTCTTCGAACAAGTACTCGAGGACATCCTGCTGATGCCTGGTCATCCAACCGGCGACCGAGATCAGTAGGAGACGGAGGGGTTGGATCGCGGCGTTCATGGGCGCATTCTATGCGACCCTAAGCCGTGCAGATCGCCACAGTTACGGCGCGGCCGAGTTTTTGGACACCACGGGAGTCTGGCTCCACATCAGCTCCGACGAGTTTTGATGTACGTCAACGTCAGTCTTTCAACAGCTTCCGTCTCTCCGCGAGCGCGCGTCTCTGGATAGACATGCTCAGCACGTGTAGCGGTGCTTTCTGGCTCGCAGCGAGACCTGAGTCAGAGTCCAACCCGGCCTCCACCAAGCTGGCGCCCGATCCCACCACACCGATATAGGGCACAAATCCGAGAATCGACAAGACGATCGAGCGAACCCTCTTGACCTTTCTCGCGTGACCAAGGGCGAGCGCCTCTCCATCTCGCAACGCCGAGATCGCATTTAATGTACTCGATTCTTTTGGTTCGGGGTCACGGAGCAGTCGAGCCAATCCTAGCCTCACACGCTTCGCCGCGTCTCCCTCTCTTAACTCAAGAACGGCCTCGAGAGAAAGCGCGTCTAGGTCAGGAAGTGGCACACCCATCGCACCGAGAACTCCCAGCGCTCCGCCTGCAGCCTCACGGCTGCGCTTCACAGCCGCCCGAGCCTCGACAAACGGGCGGAGATCGAATCGATCTGCCAAGCGCGCCGCCGGTAGGACCCTGTCAATATCCGAGACCGAAGTTAAAGCCCAGAGGGACGATCCGTGCGATGGACGGACCGGCCCAGCCCAAACCGGATTTGCCCGAAGATAGTGAGCACCACAACTAACATAAGTTGCAATATAGAAACGCTCCGCCTCCCGCCTGGAGCGAAACAACGCTCGCAGGTGCGGCATGAACTGCAACCGCTCGACTGGCGGGTTGGTGAACATCATCTCAAAAAAGGCGCCCATGTCATCCCATCTCACCGAATCCTTCAGCACACGACGATTAGCGTCAGTGCTTAGCATTAGCGCAAACAGCCGCCGGATCAGGTGGTTACTTCGAGCATCGCTTAGGACTGGTGCGTCAACGCTAAATGGACGGGCAGCATCGTCGAGGGCCTCGGCAAGCGGCACGCGATCCCTCCACGTCAATCCCGGAGCGAAACGGTAGCCTCTGATCTGCTCGGCAAGCGGAGGCTCACCCTCTCGGACTTCCGGTCGAACGAGACCGGATCGCAAGAGATCGCGATTACCAAGCAATAGCTGAGCGGTGTGGGTCGATCGAAGCGCAGATGTTGCACGCATGACCACCCCGTCGTGCAGCAAGAGCGCGGCCTTTAAGTCCCGCTCCATCCTCTGCGCGAGCTGTTCACCGGATAGACCTGAATGTCGCTGCGCAAGCGAGTCAGCAAGAGTGTAGTAGCTGAGCAAAGTGTCCCCCGTCGAATGGCACTGCTGCTTGGCGAAATCAGACATTCAACGAATGCCACGCCTGGATCATGAAATCCGAGTGCGTCGCCAGGGCTCACCCAAAGTGACCAAGAGAAGGCAAGCGTATCGAGATGCCAAGTTAGCGTCCGCGCCTTCGACCACGCAACCTCGTGGGGTCCATACACTCGACCGCGCCTTGCTAGGCCTGTGCCTCTCAGAAACTCCATTCGGCCTTCAAAGGCGTGTTCTAGGCATCCTCCCCGCCGCTGAGCGTGACTCGCCTGAGTGCGCGCTACGCTCCGCGGATGACCATCACGGCACACCTGCTCGCGCTGCTGCGCACCGTCCTCCTCGATCGCCAGCGACTCGTCCTGGAGAACCTCGCGTTGCGCCAGCAAGTCGCCGTCCTCCGACGCGGAGTGAGGCGCCCGAGGCTCGAGGACCGAGACCCCATCTTCTGGATCCGGATGCTGAGGTTGTTGAGCACCGGGCGAGACACGCTCCACATCGTGCAGCCCGACACGGTGGTCCGGTGGCATCGAGCAGGCTGGCGAGCGTACTGGAGACGCAAGTCGAAGCCGCGCACGGTGGGCCGACCGTCGATCGGCTGGGAGCTCGTGACGCTCATCAAACGCATCTCGCGTGAGAACCCGCTTTGGGGCACGCCGCGGATCGCTGACGAGCTCGCTCTGCTCGGGCACGAAGTCGCCGAGGCCACCATCGACAAGTATCGCGTGCGACACCTACCACCGGGCCGCGGGCAGAGCTGGTCGACGTTCCTGCGCAACCACATGGACGGGACGATCGCGTGCGACTTCTTCACCGTGCCCACGGCGACCTTCCGGAACCTGTTCGTGTTCGTGGTGCTTCACCACAGCTCGCGGCGCATCCTGCACGTGAACGTGACCGCGCACCCCACTGCGGAGTGGACCGCGCAACAGCTCGTCGAGGCACTTGGCCACGAAGCGGCGCCCGAGGCCACACACCTCATCCGCGACCGCGACGGAATCTACGGGCACGTGTTTCAGCGCAAGGTGAACGCGCTCGGACTGGCCGACATCGTCACGCCAAAGGCGAGCCCGTGGTGCAACGGGTTCGTGGAGCGCGCGATTGGAACCATCCGGCGTGAGTGCACGGATCACATCATCGCGATTAACGAGCGTCACCTCAGTCGCGTGCTGCAAGAGTTCGTCGCGTACTACAACGCGGGGCGCTGCCACCAGGCGCTCGACGGCGATGCGCCGGAGCGGCGGCAACGCTGGTCACTCGACGTGGGCCACGTGAAGAGTCGCCCCGTGCTCGGCGGCTTGCATCACGTCTACACGCGCGCTGCGTGACACCGGCTGAGACGTTCAGTTAGCGCTTAAGATCCGCATCTCGACAACTCAGCAGTCGATTCCGCGCGCTGGACCGAGCAGTCGAGTCGAGTTCACGTACTCCCCGAGCATTCGCGACCGAAGTCGCACCGAGATTCCCACGTCGTGGAAGCTCGGTTCAAGTTTCTGGGACCCACAACCCGGTTTTCTTCGACGAGATACTCGATCATTCGTTGCTGCTCGCGATTCGCCCACCCAGCGACGGCGACCAACAGGACTCGCAACGGATAGAACTCGGCTGTCATTGCCTCATCCTAGCGAGTCGTAACTCGTGGCTCGGAGCGAGGATGCGACGCGGCCGTTCGGTGGGACACTACGCCCACAACAGTGTCCACCAAACCAGGGGAGGGGCGAGCAGATCTCAGTAAGCGTCAGGGCGAGTTCACAGAAACAGCTATCGACCCGCCCTCGAAGACGGCTACCGACTGCTCAAACACGATTTCCTCATTCACAGAGGCCCGTACGAGATATTTCCCCACCGGAACACCATCAAGCGTCAGGTGTTCACCGGGGCCGATTCCTCTCAGGCGCTTGCTGACTCGTGCGACAACTTCAGCGAGAACACTGCGCTGAAGTTCTGAGACAACGAGGTCGGTGGGAACGAGCTGAACAGCAAGCTCACCCCGGGGAAACGCTGAATCGACCGACAACTCGATCTGACCGCCACTGCTTAGACGGAGCCGCAGCTCTGCTCCCTTGCTCGTAAGGTCGAGGGCATGCACGAGGGGAGCGAATCCAGCGCGAACTACACGAAGAACAGCGCCATCACAGCCCTGGGGGATCAGCACCTCTGCCAATCCCAGTTCGTCGGAAGTTGACACCGCAAGGCTGAGAGCGCCGGCCCGATCGAACAGGCATCGCACCGAAGCCCCAGCAACGGACGCGCCCAAAACATCGACAAGAAGGACTCGAAGGTCGCGGTCTTCGCTGACGTCGAAGGCCACTCGGGAAGGGTTTGCGTCCACAACAGCAACTATCGTGCGACCCACATGATGATTTTGGCCATCACGCCCCATCCAGTCCAGCAGCGTCACGTCGTACCGTCCGTGCGGAAGGGCCTCGACACTCGCTGAAGACCCCTCCGCTTGAAGAGCAACATGTCGAGTGAGCCCGAGATGCGCAGGCTCACGGGAGATGAGCCGGAATCGGGCGGAAGCCCACTCCGAGGCTTCAAAGTCGATTCCCAAGCGCCCAGTTCCGCGATCCCAATGCACCGGAACATGCACCCCTCGGTCCACACGAAGGAGGGCAAAAACGACCTCAGCATCCCTCAATCCCTCGACTCTATACTCACCAGCCGGAATAGGTAGATTCTCAGGGGCATCGAACTCTCGTCGCTCGCACTCAATATCGATGGAGCTGCCCTGGTCGGAGATGCCACTCACCCTCAGCTCGGTCACGAGTGGAGGCAAGACAAGCCAGCCCGGGTCCTCAACCAGAACGAGTGATGAGTCTTGAGTGTTATCGATCAGGCGTGACCGATGCGCGACGCGATATCGCACACCGCCCATCACTTCGAGTCGAGCAGCAACGGCATATGCCTTCCCCGATTTGATCGAGGGGGCTGCTTTCCCATCACCATCAGTCACAGCCTCCAAACGGGGGCTGTGAAGTGGTTCGCCGTCATCAGCCAATGACTGAAAGCTGATCGTAGCGCCTCTGGCCAACTCTCCCTGAGTGAAGAACACGGTCAACGTAATCGCCGCGACGGGCTCCAACTGCAAAGCGATCTGCTCTGCCCTGAAGTCGCCGGGCTCAGCCTGAATGGTTGCTGTTACGTAGCCATCCCTGCTTGCCGACAGATAGGTATTGCCCTCCCCAGGAGCGGGAATTCGAAAGAAACCATCAGATTCGGTGACGAACTCCGCGTCTTCAGCAAGCGAGAGTTCCGCAACGAGTGAGAAGAGAAGCGCATCTGCTTCGACGCTTTCTGAAGCCCGAATCGTCACGCCTTCAAGTGGAGCCCCCGACCGCGCGTCACGTACAATTCCAGTGAGGTACACGCTGGGTGCTGGCTCGATGAGGCCGACCGTTACTTCGCCACTCTTCACTTCAAACGGGCCGAAGGCTTGGGGTCTCGCGCCCTCGGATTGAACAACAACCCAATGGTCCCCCGAAGCGAGCTGATCGAGAACAAGACTACCCTTAGTAATTTCGTGCTCAGCCAGTGGGACTGGACTCACTCCAATGTCTAAGAGTGCGTGCGACCGTTTGTCATTTCTCGGAAGTGAACCCGCTCGCAAGGCCTTGAAGTCGCCGACGATCTCAAGCTCAAGACGGCCGGGTCGCTCGAGTACGATGCGAACCTGCTTGTCGTGCGACGGTACGAGAACTCTCTCCGAAGGCACGAAGCCCTCCGCTTCGATGTGAACGCTGAGGTCGAGACCAACGCTTCGTTGCACGACAAACGGAGCGCCAGCTTCGTATCTTTGAGATTGCGACGTCACTTCGCGAACGCGTGCATTGAACTCCGAAACGTCTGCACCAGCAGAGTCCACGACATCGATACTGAGTTCGTCCGCGCGAGGCAGCTCAATCTCGACTTCGCCCCCTCTGGAGGGAAGCTCAACCACGCCAGAGCAAGGCACCCTCCCAGCTTGCCTAACAGTCCACTTCCGTCGGCCGGGGTTCACATCAAGAACTCGCACTTCACCCCGAAGGTTCAACGGCATAGGCGAGCTGCCCCGCGTGTACTCGGTACCCAACCCTTCGAGCATCACCGTGGCCTGCGACGCGAGTTCCCCAAGACCTACGACACGCACCAGGACGCTGGCACCGGGCGCTAGTTGCAGAACACCCACGTCAACAGTCTCACCGATCTCAGGTCCCTTCTCGATGTTGTGTTGAGCAGGTGCATATCCGTCCGCCAAGACATCGAGTCGCGTGGATCCCGGAAGCAAGCCGTGGACGGTGAACCGGCCGTCGACATCCGTCACACCTCGTTGCGTGTTAGCGGGATCAAACACACTCGGCAGTAGCCCCTCGGTCGCCGACTGCCTTCCGGGCCACTTCCGAGTTGCCTGCGCTCCGACAACGGCGCCACGAACGGGGCCCGATGGCCCACGCACAACACCAGATAGGGCGCCGCACTGACGAACTCGGATTGTTACAACTCCCGGCTGGTGCGACGGTATGATTGAAGTTCCTACGACGATCCAAAGCGGGTCAAGACTTCGTAAGGACATCGGCGCCGCAACGACTGAGGGGACTCTCAGCTCTCCAAAGGCATCCGTCTTTCCCAGCGAGAGAATCGTTGGTAGCTTTTCCAAATCGTAGAGCGCTGAAGGGAGGTCAACTTGCGCTCCGAGGCGCAGGGCGACTGCGGGCGCTCCAGAGGCATCGCGAACTCTGACAATCAGTCCCGAGGGGCTCAGATTGTTAGTCAACTGCTCCGGCTCGCTCGAAGGGAGCGACGAGCGATCGCTCTCGACGAAGAGCGCGCCAGCCTCCCGGTCGGCGACAGAAGCGCTCCGCTCTGAAGGATCGACCGGCCGCCCCGAGGGAAAGCGAAGTGCCTCCAAATCAAAAGCACCGAAAAACCAGAGCACCGCCCCCAAAACAAGAAGCAAAAAAATCACAAAAAACGCGAGCACCCTGCGACTCATAAAAATCCAAATCAATGCACGATAAAGAAATGTATGTAATATGAGTCGCGCGCTCTAGCATCGCGCCTGAAGCGCACGACTCAAACCTCCACAGCTCAGCTCAATAGCGAGTTAGCGCTGACGCGAATGGCGGATTCATCTAGTGTGTTAAAAAACTATGGATTTGCACGCAACCACTGGGAGAACCCGGTCCCCATCGACTGCACAATGTCAACGGCAAGCTCTGGGTCGAGGATCCCTGCAGCAATTTCCTCTTCTGTAAACATGGGGCCACCACCCGGCCCCCCAGAGGGTGCCTGCGGTCCATTGAGCCAGTCAATGAAATCGCCCAGCACATCATTGATGTTCTCGGGTAGCGTTTCTGTAATCCCACCAATGATTGCTTCGGCAAGCTCCAGGCCGATTACCACAGCCGCGCCTTCCTCAGAAACGGTTCCGATATCAGATGAAACGGGCGTCATATTATCCGGAACCAACCAATCAGGCACCTGAATCGGATCGATGATGTTGACGCCTGAATTATCGACTGTCATGGTCCCGTCCGCGTCGAGAGTAACTGTCACATCTACGTCAAACCACAACCCGATGTCGACCTCACCCGTGATTGTAACTTTCGTATCCGCTGCTACAGACGCCGAAAGCATGCCAATAGTCAATACGCAAAAAACGATGCTCTTTAACATACGTCCCCCAGAAGGAAATGATCAGTACACCCTCGCCACTAGGAGAGGGTCTCATCAAGCAATACCACACTTAGGAAGGACGTTGTCTTCAAAAAAACCGAGTGGTAGACCGGAGCTAGCCGGGGCGAGCCTGGCTCTCTGCCTCCCGGTGCCGATGAGCAGTCAGGGTTCAGCGGTCAGCGCATCGGTCCCCCTTGGACCGTCGCCGCGGTAGCGCGAGTTGCGCGGTTCGGGAAGACACTGGCGGCACGAGGCAACGTGCGGGACAGCGGAACGACAAGTCCGCGATTAGCGAGCGTCCGAGCACCGCTGGCCCGATGCTGAAGAACATGATCGCACTCCGCGCTGAGCTCGCGCCGCTCGTAGCCGGTTCACCGAGCGTGGGCTATGGTCGCTGCTGCGGGCGCCCGGCTGCTGGCTGCTTCTCCCACCTGACTCCCTTGTGGCAGCCGGGCGTCCACTTCCAGCGCACGTGCGAGCGGACGTACCACAGCCCCGCCCCAAGCCGGGTATAGGGCCACTCACCGTCATTACCGCGCGGCGGGTACATCAGCACAGAGACCACGCCCAGCCGAGTATTGGTGCGGGTCGGATCTTTGCGTTCCGGAGATCACGGCGACGAGCGCCTAGTATTTTTTGTGAACGCCGGGGAACCGCTTCACGCCTTGCAGTGCTGACACGCCATACGGCCTCGATGTATGAAACCACGAGGCCTTATGGCCCAACGAACACCCCGCCGGCCACTACGTGCGGGTGAGATAAGAACCTCAAGGAGCACCAGACATGACATCACGCGTATTGTCCTGGATCATCGCCATGACCTTCCCCCGGTTTGACGGACACCTCACTTACGGTCACTCTGACCGAGGAGGCAACGATGACCCGCAGACCGAGACGACGTTTCACCGCTGAGCAAAAGGCCGAGGCAGTGAGGTTGGTGTCGGAGACGAGCAATCTCAGCCAGGTCGCGCGCGACCTGGACATCACTCGCTCCTCGCTGGTGGAGTGGGTGCGCACACTCAGGCGGTTACGCTCACTCTGTAATGCAGCATCCTCACGGAACGCTGATTCCCCACGCGCGACGCCAGGCCAATCTCTTTCTTCCCGCGAGGCTTTGACGAACGTCGGTTCATGCCGCCGTCGCCAACACGAGTCGCCGACACGCGCGCAGCCGGGTCGCGTCAAGCTTCGCGCCGCACAGCTACACAGCGAACGAGATGCCCTCCGCTGCGACTGCAGCAGCGCTCGAACTCGTGTGTTCGATGGCCGAAGCGCGAAAAGCTGCCTGAGCGAGAGCCCGATGCGAGTCGAGTGGCAACTGTACGTGCCCCACCACCAACGTCGGTGAACGTCGGCGTGCGTTGTCGGGATATCTCAGTTTCGCTGGCCGATCTGACTCCCACATCCCGCTACCTGCTGTAGCGAGGGGCGTTCCCACGCAATCAACGAGTCTCAGAAGCCTGAAGCGGAACTCGCCCGAGCGACGCCGGCGAGCCACGCGTGCTCCCCCGGATCTCCGCGCCGAGCCCGTCCTCGGAGGGCTGCATCATCGCTACTGCGCGGCTGGCTGAACTGCGCCGGAACGAGGTCCTGGCAAGTATTGGAGTACTTCAGGTGTGCTCACTCTCGATCGAGGTGGTGAAGCACACCCTTCGATTCCCAGCAGCGCACCGCTCTCTATAGTGCAGGTTTCCCGAATCGAGGGGGCAGTCCCATGACAACTCGCAGCTTTGCTTGGCCGTTCCTGGCAGCGGTACTCGTCGCCATCGCGACGCTGATGCTCTTCTCCAGCATGGCGCCACAGGGCGTGTTCGGACCCAGGCCGCAGGTAGCTGGCCCTCAGTACCCAGTACTGGGCCTCATCGGCGGCCACGCCACAATCGCTGGCATCCCCGCTCCGAGTCAGATGCACCGGGTCGTCGAGGGCTCACCATTCACAGTGCCTGCGGGGAAGCTCTTTGTCGTCACGGGCTTGGGCAGCACTGGGTACACCCTGCAAGCAACGTCATCGAAGCGCGTGCAGGCGTTCGTCAATGGCACTCCGGCGCTCGCCGCGTTGATGACGGACTGGGCCGGTGGAGGTTCGTATGCCGGAGGCGGGCCAGCAATTCCCGCAGTACCGCCAGGTTTTGTCGTCGCGGAAGGCGAAACAGTCAGTGTCGAGGATCCCTCCATCGATGCTGGGGTTGTCCTCGGGTACCTCGCCGACATCTAGCGGAAGGCGACCACGGCACCCTATCTGGATTGGGGCGAGAAGGCCGCTCCTCGTGGCGCACTGCCACGACAGCGACAACATCATCGCCCTCGGCCCCGCCACCTCGAGCGCGTACTCCGCGAGTACGTCGCGTACTACAACGAGTGCCGCACGCACCTCAGCCTGGATCGAAACTCGCCGGAGCGAAGAGTGCGGCTGTCGCGGGCTCCCCCCAGGCTCCATGCACGACCCGTGCTCAGGGGCTTGCACCATCGCTACGAGCCCGCGGCATGACGGCCGGATGAGTATTGGTGCACCACAGGCCTGCACCATCGCTACGAGCCTGCGGCATGACTGCCGGATGAGTTTTGGTGCACCACCGGAGCCCGTCCTCGGAGGGATCCGCCACCGCTACTGTGCGGCAGGCAAATGAGCGCCGAAACCGTGCCTCGACGAGTTTTGGTGTACGTCAGGTACCACCGCTATCGATGCGCGAACTTACCTCACCGACTGCGGAATCAGGCTCCACGCCCGCTCGGACGAGTTCTGGAGTACGTCAGGTTCACACCCGCTCGGACGAATTCTGGTGTACGTCAGCTGCACGAGCCAGGCGTTGATCAACTTCGGTGGGGCGCGCCAAAGGTGCGATACAATCTCCGCGATTAGCGACGGGGAAAGAGATGTCGGCATCGGCCCTTTTAGCGTGACCAGCGATCAGAATGGAGTCGTGAATTTATGGAGATTCTCTTCTGTGATTCCTGCGACGTGTCAATTCCCGTGGACCAGGAAGAGAGTGCGACGCGAAGCAATGGCCTCGTAATATGTGATGAATGCGAACGTCAACGCAGGATTGAGGAACGATCCTCCCGCAAGCACATTCCATGGCTCGGGCCAACACTTGGCGTCACGGCACTCTTGATCACCGTTGCAGCTGGATACTGGTTCCTCGTCAACCAACCAGGAGCGACCGGGATCGCCTCCCCGCATTCCGAAACCGCGCATCAGCTTGTCACTCGCGAGGCAGGCTCGGTGTCACCGGTAATCAGCACACCACCTCGCCGAGGACAGCTCTCAAGTTCTAGCGAGAAACCTGCTGATGCCGGTCGCAGCACTCAGGCTTCCGAGGCGTCGGGACCAGCGACACTCGCGTTCCTCAAGCGCCTCCTCGAACTCCAAGAAGAACTAGGGGTGTCGATGGGAGACGTGAAGTACTTAGCGAACGTTCCGATCCCCTACAGTGAGCGGATACTCGATATGCAACTACGTCGCCTGCAACAGGCGACCGCCCTATCCAACGCCGATGTCGACCCGGAACTGATCCGCCTTAACATCCAAATACATCGCGTGGCCGTCGCCACTGAGGTCCTCATGCCACTGTACGCGGATGTCCTCTCCGGTGAAGTCATCGGAAACGCTCTTACGGCAGCCGTGAGCACGGCAAACACGATCGAATCTGTCGGCGCGGCGCTGCGTGCCGACATGCCGGACTCCCGGCGCGTGCAGAGCGCAGTCTGTCGACTGGCCGAGGAGCAGGAACGCCTCGCCCATGCGTGGGAGGAACTGCTCACCGAACTCCCGGGGCGGTACCGGTCCGAGGCGGATCACATCCGGGAGGTGATCCGTGGCGTGACCAGCGAGTCTGAAGTGCCAATGGGTGATGGAAAAGAGGTCACTGCGACCCGCCGGTACCTATTGAAGACGAGAGGCTGGACCACCGATTTTGACGACACAGCAAAGGGCACTCTCGCCTACTGGCCCTACACACTGATCACACCCAAAGTCATCGGAGCGTTGCACAATGACTGGATCATTGAGCGTCTGGAATCGTCGGGCACTAATGACGTTCATCTACTCGTCCAGCAAGGCCGACAGCTAGACCTCGAGCGGCACAGGCTGTACCGCGCCATCCTTCTCGATGACTACCTCAGCAGCTCGATAATCGAATGGGATTCTCCGATGTCGGTTCCAGAGAATCCGAGTTCAGGCCTTTGGGCCGCCGGAGGCAGCATCGCCTCCCGAATGCGCATGGACAAAGCCTCCTCCGCGGCGAACGAGCACTGGGATTCGGCCGTGTTCGAACTCGCGGACTGGTCGCCTGCGCTCCATGCGACCCTTGCCGAGTGTTTCCCATCCCAATGGGGAGGCTACGAAGCCGTGCTGGACCCTCACCCCCGGTGGCAGGCATTAATGGAGGACGGTTCTGTCGTCCTGACCGGCGCCCGCGGCCACCAAGGCGCGTGGCCCTTCATCCTCGAGCTGACTGAGGTCGACCTTCGAGCAAAAACCATCAGGGGTTTCTGCAAATGGCCGACCCTGGGTGGCATCACGGAGGTTGACGGCACAATCTGGGAGCACAGAGATAGGGTCCTGTTCGGGTGGAAGAATGAAGTGCTCGTGCAGGGTGCTGCGGACAACAAAGTGCAGCTTGGCGGCTCGCAATCCTTCGTCGTGATCCCTGGCAAAGGGGGCAGATACGAGGGCTACTGGACACAACGGGGCCGGACGAAGGAGGGAGCGTGGATCGAGCTGGCAGATGAGACGGTGAGTCGCCCCAGCTCCGAGGTTCGCTAACTCTCCTGATCGGTCAGGCGCGTGGTGCCCCATCGCTAGGCCGCGCGCCTGTGCTGCACCTGTGCCTCCTAGAAACTCTGTCCGGCCTGCTACGCGCATGTTCTGAGCTTCCTACCCAGCTGGGTCCATAGACTCAGCCGTGCTAGCTGCAAGGTCGGAAGCCTGTTGTGCCAGTGGTACACCAGTACTCGCAGGTGCGAACTCGGCTCCCTGGCTGGCGAGCCTCGCGCGGCCCCGGTGTTCCGAAGCCAGGAGCGCCCTCGCCGCGGCCCCGCCCCATCCTGCATGGAAACGCCCCCGGGCGTCGCCGGCGGGCCACCTGCGCTGCTCCAGACCTACGTCGCGAGCCGAGCTCGGAGGGCTGCACCCTCGGTGCCGCGCAGTGGGCTGATCGGCACCGCAATCAGGCCCCGATGAGTATTGGTGTACGTCAGGGGAAGCCGCCAAGGTCCGATCGTGGCGAGCAACGAACGTGACGAGCGACACGCCGCCCTCTCGGGGACTGGCTGACTGCCGGATTCACTGTTCCGGGCGCCAGTGCCGCACGCGCTGCGCTTCTGCGGTGCGCTCAGCTACTGTCTCCTCCACTCGGGAGCTGCGCTCGCGGCAGTCAGACTTGGCGATTGCCGAGGCGGATGCGATTCGCGGCGATCTGCCCCCGAATGGCTCTACGGTTGACGCCCCCACCCTCCAGCCAACCTCATCAACCACGCCTACGTTTCGCGCCCCGCGAGGCAGATCCAGAGAGCCAGATCCGCTCCCACGGCCGGGCAGCGACGGCACCATGGTTGACACCCTCCCCCGATCCGCCCCTAGGATCCCGCTCAGCGCCCCCGTTCGGCGGCTAAACTCCCCCGCCTACACCGAGCTGGGGAAGCAGTGGTACACCCGACAGGATTCGAACCTGTGACCTCCTGCTCCGGAGGCAGGCGCTCTATCCAGCTGAGCTACGGGTGCACGCGAAGGGGTTGATGATCCGGGGCGGGAGGCGGGCGTCAAGCTCGCAAGTGGACGGTGTGAAATTGCGTGGCGCCTCGCCGCTGCGTGGCCGCGGCTGCGAACGCGTCGGAAGTGGCGTCGCAGACCCGTATGCTCCGCGGCCATGTTTGTGAGCGATCGACACCTTCTGGACGCGCGAGTCGGGCGCGCGCGACTCTGGCCGGCCTGGCTGCTGCTCGCGCTCCTGCCCGGCTGCCTCGTCACCGCCGAGAACGACATCTTCGGCAGCGACCGCAACTACACGAACGGGTTCCGCGGGCTGCACAGCTTCGAGCGCCCGCAACCCGGCTCAGCCGAGCACGACGCGCTCAATGGCCTGCAGCGCCGGGCCAGCGAACTCAGTGAGTCGCTCGACCTCTTCGAACTCGAAGTCCCCCACGACAACACCCGCCGCACACATGTCGGGCTCGTGTTCGGACAGGTCATCTTCACGCCCGAGAACCTGACCACCGAGCGCTTGATCCTCGACGACCGCCCCTACGCCGGCTGGCTCTACACAGGCCTCGTCCACACCACCTCACTGTTCGACGACGACGACACACGCCGCCGAGACGAGCAGGCCTACGTGGAGCTCGACATCGGCGTCGTGGGGCCACTGTCGTACGCAGAGCAAACGCAGACCATCGTGCACCGCGCGATCAACGCCGACGTGGCCAAGGGCTGGGACAACCAACTGCACAACGAAGCGGCGTTGCTGCTGCGCGTGGGCCGACAATCGCGCGACGCCTACTGGAACGACGGCGGCGCCTGGTCGGGCGACTCGATCTCAGGCTGGCAGCTCAACGCCGGCAACGTGGCCGTCAGCGCACTGCTCGGCAACACCTGGCGCTGGGGCTACGAGCTGCCGCGCACCTTCGCGCTGGGCGTCGGCGAGCGCAGCACAGCCACCGGCAACCTGAACGGCGCACCCGACTCGATCTACGGTTTCTTCGGGGTCGACGGCCGCGCCGTGCTGCGCGACATCTTCCTCGACGGCAACAGCTTCCGCGACAGTCACAGCGTGTCGAAGCAGAACTTCGTGGGCGCCGCGCGCGCGGGCATCGCCTGGCACAGCGGCAACTGGTTCCTGGCCTTCGCGCACGAACGTCGCACGCGCGAGTTCGAAGAGCAGCGCAGCAACGGTCACGCCTTCAGCTCGATCTCGGCCGGCTACCGCCTCGGGCGCTGAGCCCGAAGCGCGGTGAACCCGCGGGACAGAGCGAACTCAGGCTGGTGACGCCGGGGAACCGCAAGCACGAGGGTCGCTCACCGCGCGGCTCAACCGCCGCGCTCAGCCCGCCGCCACCACGAAGTTCAGGATGCGGCCCGGCACGGCCACCACCTTCTTCACCGTGCCTTGCTCGATCAGTCGCGCCACGCCGGCGTCGGCACGACCGGCGGCTTCGAGCGCGGCGGCGTCGTGGCCCTCGGGGAGCTCGAGCACCGTGCGCACCTTGCCGTTGACCTGCACGGGCACCGACACCGTGTCGGCCACGAGCAGGCTCGCGTCGGCTTCGGGCCAGGGCTGCCAGGCGAGCAACTCGTCGCTGCCCAAGCGCGCGTTGAGTTCCTCGGCGAGGTGCGGCGCGTAAGGCTCGAGCATCACGGCGAAGTCGTGCGCCAACTCGCGCGGCATCGTCGAGCCTTCCTTGGTGAGCACGTTGACGAACTCCATCATCGCGGAGATCGCCGTGTTGAAGGACAGCGCCTCGGTGTCCACCGTGACCTTGTCGAGCGTGGCGGCCCAGGCGCGGCGCGCCGTGTCGCTGGCGGGCTCGTCGCTGACCACGAAGTCGCCGTCGTCGTTCACGAACAAGCGCCAGGCGCGCGCCAGGAAACGGTGCGTGCCGTTCAGGCCGCTCGTCTGCCAGGGCTTGGTGGCCGTGAGCGGGCCCATGAACATCTCGTAGAGCCGGAAGGCGTCGGCGCCGTACTTGGTGACCATGTCGTCGGGGTTGATCACGTTGCCGCGGCTCTTGCTCATCTTCTCGCCGTCTTCGCCCAGGATCATCCCTTGGTTGAGCAGCTTGCCGAACGGCTCGCTCGTGGAGACGACGCCCGCGTCGAACAACACCTTGTGCCAGAAGCGCGCGTACAACAGGTGCAGCACCGCGTGCTCACTCCCGCCGATGTACAGGTCGACGGGCATCCAGTACTTCTCGAGTTCCGGCGACACGAGTTGCTGCTCGTTGTGCGGGTCGAGGTAGCGCAGGTAGTACCAGCACGAGCCGGCCCACTGCGGCATGGTGTGCGTCTCGCGCTTCACCGGCTCGCCGCTCACGGGGTCGGTGGTGTTGACCCAATCGCTCACCACGGCGAGCGGCGACTCGCCGGTGCCGGTGGGCTCGTACTTGTCGACTTCGGGCAGCGTGACGGGCAGTTCGCTCTCGGGCACAGTGCTCACGCTGCCGTCTTCGTGATGCAGCAGCGGGAAGGGCTCGCCCCAGTAGCGTTGGCGTGAGAAGAGCCAGTCGCGCAGCTTGGTGTGCACGGCGGCGTGGCCATGACCGTGCTCCTCGAGCCAGGCCGTCATCTTGGCTTTGCTCTCGGCGGTGGACGTGCCGTCGAGGAAGCCGGAGTTGACCATGGTGCCGGCGCCGGTCCAGGCGGCTTCCGCGGCGGGAGGCGCGTCGGGGTCGGTGGGCGTCACGACCTGCACGATGGGCAGCTCGAACTTGGACGCGAACTCGTGATCGCGCTCGTCGCCGCAAGGCACGGCCATGATCGCGCCCGTGCCGTAGCCGACCATCACGTAGTCGGCCATCCAGATCGGGATGCGCTCGCCCGTGGCGGGGTTGATCGCGAAACGTCCGGTGGGCACGCCGGTCTTGTCGCGCTGCAGCGCCGTGCGCTCGAGGTCGCTCTTGGATTCGGCGGCCGCGCGGTAGTCCTCGCAGGCGGCGCGCTGCTCGGGGCTGACCAGGCGCTCCCACTCCTTGTGTTCCGGTGCGATCACCATGTAGGTGGCGCCGAAGAGCGTGTCGGGTCGCGTGGTGAAGACGCGCAAGTTGAGCGGCTCGCCCGCGGCGTCGGTCACACCGTCGACCGCGAAGTCGATCTCAGCCCCCACACTGCGTCCGATCCAGTTGCGCTGCATGTCTTTGACGTGCTCGGGCCAAGCCAGATCGTCGAGCCCTTCGAGCAGACGGTCGGCGTAAGCCGTGATCTTCAGCATCCACTGCTTCATCGGGCGACGGATGACTTCGTGCCCGCCGACCTCGCTCTTGCCGTCGACCACCTCTTCATTGGCGAGCACCGTGCCCATGGCCGGACACCAGTTCACCGGCATCTCGGCCTGGTACGCGAGCCCCTTCTCGAAGAGCTTCAGGAAGATCCACTGCGTCCAGCGGTAGTAGCTGGGGTCGGTGGTGTTGACCTCGCGCCCCCATTCATAGGAGAAACCCAAGGCCTGCAGCTGACGACGGAAGTTGTCCACGTTGGCGGCGGTGGTCTTGGCGGGGTGCACACCGGTTTTCAGCGCGTACTGCTCGGCGGGCAGGCCGAAGGCGTCCCACCCCATGGGGTGCAGCACGTTGAAGCCGCGGTGACGCTTGAAGCGCGCCAGGATGTCGGTGGCCGTGTAGCTGAGCGGATGCCCCACGTGCAGCCCCGCTCCCGAGGGATACGGGAACATGTCGAGCACGTAGTACTTGGGCAGCGAGAGGTCCGCCTTGGCGGCGTAGCAGTCCTCGCTCAGCCAGCGCTTCTGCCAGCGAACTTCCTGGGCGCTGGGGTCGTAGGCACCCAGGCGCGTTTCCTTGGTCGTCGTCACGGCAGCAGACTCATTCTCAGCGGGCGAATCGGGGACGGGCGCAGGATAGCGGAGCGCGGGCTCCTGGCCGAGAGCCGCTCACGCGACGAAGCAGGGAAAGGGCTTGCACGAGCACCGTCTCGTGGCCTAGTTTCTGCGCCTTCGCAGCACTCGGTCGGGCGGTTAGCTCAGCTGGTAGAGCGTCTGGCTGGCAGCCAGAAGGTCAGGGGTTCGACCCCCCTACCGTCCACCACTTTTGCTGCGTGGCTCCGGCGCCGCCGCCACGGCGCGATTCGAGCGCGGCCCCGCCACGGAGCGGCACGGATCGAGTGCCGCACTCGTCGGCGCTGAGCCCCCGAGCAGCCCAGCCGGCCTTCCGAACAGCCTGCTCCCGCAGATCCCGCGCTCCGGTGAAGATTCGAGCGCGTACGGGGGTTTGTACGGAAATCGCTACCCAGCTCCACAAGGGGCACAGCTTTTCCGAAAAGCTCGTCAAGTGATGCGCCCGCCGTGACGAAGGGAAGTCTCATAACGCTGGACCTGTTCAACCCTCGTGGTGACTGGCCAGCACACGTCCCACGGAGACTTTCCCATGTCCATGAACCGCAAGAACCAGCAGGGCTTCACGCTGGTCGAGCTGCTCATCGTTGTGATCATCCTCGGCATTCTCGCGGCCGTGGTGATTCCGCAGTTCAACAGTGCTGCCAACGAGAGCCGCGAAGCCGCAGTGACGTCCAACCTCGCCACGATTCGTCAGGCGATCGAGATGTACAAGGTGCAGCACAACGACGAGCTGCCCGGCAATGCAACCGGCGTCACGCTCGAGCAAGCGCTCACGCAGACCACCGACCTCGCCGGTGCGGTCGTCGCTAACAACGCTGGCCCCTTCGGCCCGTACCTCCGCAACTCGTTCCCCGCGAGCCCGGTCGACGGCGTCAACACGGTCACTTCCGCAGCCACCACCACGGCTGCAACGGGTGAGACCACGGGTTGGATGTACAACACGGCCACGGGCGAGTTCCGTTGCCACACCACCGACCTGGCAGCCTCAGGCGTGGCCTACAACACGCTCTGACTTGAGCTGAGCGTTCACCCGACTTCGCTCGGGTCCGAGGCCCCCGGTGCAGCGATGCTGCGCCGGGGGCCTCTCGCATGGTGAGCAGGTCCTTCGCGCGCCGGTGACCTCGCGCGTCACCGCGAAACCCAGGCTGAGCTCGCTCGCCTGCTGGGCTCAAGCCGCCCCCGCGCCAGCTTCGATGAGAAATCTGTGGGTCGATCAAGTCACCCCTCGCCCACGACGAAGGGGAACTCGACCACCTCGGGAGTTCGCACCGATGAACCGCATCACTCGTCGCATCACCGATCCGCCGCGCCGCCAGGCTGGCTTCACGCTCCCCGAAGCGCTCGTCGCGGGCGTCCTCGGCGCCATGCTGCTGATGGCAGTCGCACAGGCCAGCGTGCAGTTCACGCTCGGCGTCAGCCATCTCGAGGAAAAGGCCGGCATCAATGCCGACGAGACCTCGGCCATGCAGCAGATGACGCGCGACATCCGCGAAGCCTGGTACGCGCTGCAACCGTCCGACGACCACATCCAGCTCGCCAACCCCGAGGGCGGCTTCCTCGAGTACTTCCTGGAAGACGGCAACGTGAAGCTGCTGCGCCCCAACGGTGACGTGGGCACGGTGGCCTTCGCCATCAGCTCGCTCAACTTCGAAGCCAGCTACGTGGAGCGCTACCGCGAAGGCGTCGTGAGCAACAACATCGGCGCCTGGTACGACCGCGACCCTTCCGGCTTCAGCACCAACATCAAGGTGGAGTCGGGTGACGCGATCGCCATGGCCTTCGTGGTGCCGTATCACGAGGAAGACCTGCCCAGCGGCTCCGTCACGGACGAACACCTGTCCTCGGCCGAGCTCGACGTACTCGCGCTGCCGCTGGCCTTCGTGCCCGGCACGCTGCCCGAGTCGCTGCAGATCGAGCTCTACCCCGCGCGCGCCCCGGGTTCGGCGCGCCCCTACGGCAGCCCCGTCGCCTCACTCAGCGTGCCCGGCACCTCCTTGCCGCAAGCCGTCTGGGACAGCAGCGATTGGGAGGCCGTCACCGTCGACGCGCTGATCGACCTGAGCAGCTTCGGCGACGATCTCGTGCCCGGCGACGCGTACACGCTGCGCCTGCTGCCCACCGGCGACTCGGAGCTGCTCGTGCAGGGCTTCCCGACCATGGTGAGCTCCGACGACGACGACGTGGACTACCAGTCGGGCGGCGGCAGCTACGTGACCTTGCCCGTGTCGGTGCCGCTGACTCTCTCGGGAGACTACGTGCTCTCGAACACCACGACACACCAGATGATCTCGGGCTTCTTCGTGACGCTCGCGCCCGAAGGCAAGCTGGTCCAGAAGCGGTCCGCCGTGCTGATGAGCCAGTCACTCAGCGACGACCCGTGGTTCGGCGTCGTCCCCGGTGACACCCCTCCCTGATCGTCGACAGTGCGACACGCACGACCTTCTTGCACCCAGCAGACCTCGTCTCCTTGAAGCCCTTCACCATGAATGCCCACCCGCCCCACACAGCTCGCAGCGCGCCGCAAGGCGGCTTCACGCTCGTGGAACTGCTCATCGTGGTGATCATCCTCGGCATCCTCGCCGCAGTGGTCGTCCCGCAGTTCAACGACACCACGCTCAAGAGCAAGGAAGCCACGCTCACGCAGAACCTGAGCACCATCCGTCAGGCCGTGTCGCTCTACCGCGTGCAACACCTTGAGACCTACCCAGGTGAGAACGCCGGCACCTGGGCCGAGTTCGTGACCCAACTCACCACGGCCACGCATGCCGACGGCACCGCCGGGGGCGTGTACGGCCCGTACCTGCGCACGAGCTTCCCGCCCAACACGATGAACAACCTGAACACGGGCACCATCGTGGCCGCCGCACCCGACGGCGCCGACAGCAACGGCGCCACGGGGTACTTCTACAACCCCGCACTGGGTGCGATCTACGCCAACGTGGCCGACGAAGCCGCGCCCAGCGGCACCGCCTGGATCGACCTCTGACCAAGACACGGGCACGCGCCAGCGTCCCGCCCAGCGCCCTACCGAGCGCCCCACCTGGAACCGCCGCCATGGCCTGCCCCGCCCTCGCCGACCTGCCACTTCAGGACGATCACGAAGAGGCTCCGCGCAGTCGCAAGGTGGGCGTGGCCGAAACGCTCACGGCCCTAGCCATCGTGGCGCTGCTCATCTCGGCTGCCGTACCGCGCCTGCTGGGCGCCGAGTGAACTAGAGGTTCTGGTAGGCCGGGCCGCCGCCCTCGGGCGTGACCCACTCGATGACCTGGTACGGGTCCATGATGTCGCAGGTCTTGCAGTGCACGCAGTTGCTGAAGTTGATCTGCAACTTCTCGCGACCGTCGCTGCGCGCGTCGTCGCCGACCATCTCGTAGACCGCGGCCGGGCAGAAGTGCTGGCAGGGGTTGCCGTACTCCTCGGCGCAAGTGGTTGCGCAGTGCTCGGCGTCGACCGTCACCACGAGATGACAGGGCTGGTCTTCTTCGTGCTTCGTGCCTGAGAAGAACACGTTCGTGAGCTTGTCGAAGGTGAGCACGCCGTCGGGCTTGAAGGGCTCGTCGTGACGCGGCTTCACCGTGCCCTTCTTCTTCATGTGCTCGTGGCCGGCCTTCTGCGGGTAACGCTCGCGCACGCCACGTCCGCCGGTGATCAGTTGCAGCCCGACGTGCAAGCCGGCGATCGGGTTCAGCCCGTGCGCGACGGCCTGGTGAAAGTTGCGGAACTTGTAGAGTTCCTTGCCGAGCCACGACTCCTTGAGCGCCGACTCGTAACCGCTCACCACCGCTTCGGAAGCATCGTCGGCGACGAGCACCTTGAGTGCCGTTTGCGCCGCCAACATGCCCGACTTGATCGCGCCGTGCACACCCTTGAGGCGCGCGGTGTTGAGCGTGCCGAGACTGTCGCCAGCGAGCAACGCGCCGGGCACCCACGGCCGCGGCATCGACCAGTAGCCACCGGCGGGCAAGCTCTTCGCGCCGTAGTTCAAGCGCGTGCCGCCCTTGAGCAGCTCGGCGATGGCCGGGTGCGTCTTGAAGCGCTGGAACTCGTCGTGGATGTCCATGTTCGGGTCTTCGGTGTCGAGCCCGACCACCAAGCCGATCGTGATCAGGTCGCCGCCGATCCAGTACACGAACGAACCGCCGAAGATGCCGAGCCCCAGCGGCCAGCCCAGCGTGTGCAGCACGCGCCCGACGTGTTCCTTGGCGCCCGGCACTTCCCAGGTTTCCTTCACGCCGGTCTCGTAGACCTGCGGGTTCTCGCCCTCGGTGCCGAAGTGCTTCACGAGACGCTTCGTGAGGTGACCGCGCGAGCCGTCGCAGAACACCGTGAGCTTGGCACGGATCTCCACGCCGGGTTCGAAGTTGGGCTTCTGCTCGCCGCTCGCCGACACGCCCTTGTCGTTGGTGATCACGCCCTTGACCACGCCGTCTTCGATGATGAGTTCGGACGCCGGGAAGCCACCGAACACGTTCACCTCGGCGGCCTCGGCTTTCTCGCCGAGCCAGCGCGCGAGGTCGTTGAGCGAGCCGGTCACGAAGCCGGTGTTCTTCATCCACGGCGGGTGCGGAAAGGGCAGCGCCTTCTTCTTGGTGAGGAAGCGGATGTCGTCGCGGGTGACGGGCACCAGCGGCGCTTCTTGCTCACGCCAGTCGGGGATCAGTTCGTCGAGCCCGCGCGGATCCACGACCGCGCCGCTGATCGTGTGCGCACCCACCGTGTCGGCCTTCTCCACCACCGCCACGAAGGGTTCCTCGAGCGGCGTACCGCCACTCTCGGCGGCCTCGGCGTTGTGCGTCGCGATCAACTTCTGCAGGTGCAGCGCGCCGCTCAGGCCGGCCGGGCCTGCGCCCACGAAGAGCACGTCGACATCCAGGACTTCGCGGGGTTCGGACATGCTTCACGACTCCTCGGCAGCACAGCGGGCGGCGAATCGGCCGGGCCTCTCAGCGAGGTGCGACCGAACTCCAAAGGATAGGTGTCGCGGCTCGACGAGCAAGCGTGACGGCGGGGCCTGGCCGAAGAGCGTCAGCCTTCCGGCGCGCTGGGCTCCGTGAGCTGCTCGCCCAGGCTGTACTCGAGCTCCTCGATCAGCGCGCCGTTCTGCGACCAGGTGCGCCAGATCCCATGACGCTTGTCGTCGATGCGCCAGCCCTCCACGACCAGCTGCCCGTTGCGCGCCCAGCTGCGGTCGAGGCCTTGGCGGCGGCCGCCTTCGTACTCCACGTAGCCCGCTTGCACGCCGTTCTCGTGCCAGTGCGTCTCCCAACCCGACCACACGCCGGCGTGACGCCGCATGAGGGTCTGGATGCTGACCCGCTCGGGGCCGGTGTACACGGTTTCGAGGTAGCCGACTTCTTCCCCGTCGGCGAGCCAGCGGTGCTCCGTGCGCAACAGGTTGCCCGCGCTGTCGAACTCTTCCCAGCGCCCGCTGCCGAGGCCCGCGCGCCACTCACGACGCAAAGCCAGCGCGCCGTCGCGATGCCAACCCTCTTCGAGACCTTCACGCAGGTCTCGTACATAGGGGGTGCGACGACGCAGCGAACCGTTCGGATAGAACTCTTCGCGATCGCCCTGGAGCAAGCCGGCCACGCGATGCTCGGCGACCTGCAGGCCGCCGTCGTTCGGATAGAACTGTTCCACGCGGCCCTCGGGCACGCCGCTCACGAACTCGCCGCGCAGCGAGAGGCTACCGTCGGGATGGAAGCGCTCGATCTCACCGTGACGCTGACCGCCGAGCGCCTCGCCGCGCTCCTTGGGTTGGTCGTCGCTCCACCAGATCGTGTACGCGCCGTCGTGACCCGGCGGGATCTGGCGCCAACGTTCGTGCGACGGCGCCGCGCAGGCTGCGAGCGCGGCGATCAAGACAGCGAGGAGGGGCAGACGTGGCATGAACCGACCTCACGAGCGCGGAAGACGCGCGGGCGCGCGTTCAGCCGCCCACGTCGTCCCCGAGGTAACCCAGGGCGCGCAGGTTTTCCAGACTCTCGGCCGAGAGTTCCCCCGACTCACTGGCGAGCGAGGCGTGCTGACTCGACACCCAGTCGGTGAGCAGCGCCGAGAGCCGCGCGGCGAGCTCGGCGTGCTCCGCGGTCACGTCCGTGAGCTCGCCGGGATCGGCTTGGAGATCGAAGAGCCACTCGCGACCGCCGGGCAGATCGCGCAGCAACTTGTAGCGACCGTCGAAGGCCGTGAGTTGCTGACGGCCGTTGCCCGCCACGCGCGAGGAGCTGAACACGGCGGCACGACGCGGCGCCGCGCCGCCCTCGAGCAGCGGCACGAGTGAGCTGCCGTGCACGGCGAGCGAGTCGGCCTCGAGCGCGAAGAGCTCGGCCAGCGTGGGCAGCACGTCCACGGTCATCACGGGCTCGTCGAAGACGGCGCCGCGCGGCAACTCGGGGTGGCTCATGAGCCACGGGATGTGCACGTACTCCTGGTAGCTGAGCCAGTTGTGACCGTAGCGTTCGTGCTCGCCGAAGGCCTCGCCGTGATCACTCAACACGACCACGAGCGTGCCGGCTGCTTGCAAGCCGGCGAGCAGGTCGGCGAGGTGCGCGTCGGTGGCGCGGATGTTCGCGCGGTAGAGCTCCAAGTGACGCGCGTGTTCGCCGGGTGTGAAGCGCAGCTTGCCGCTGTTGTGCTGACTGATGCGCGCGTCGGTGCCGAGGCTCTCGGCCTCGCGGTCGATCTCCTGCCCGGCTCCGACCGCGTCGTTCAGGAACTCGGCCGGCGGATCGTAAGGCGTGTGCGGGCGGCGGAAGTGCGCGTAGACGAAGCGCGGGCGCTCGCTCGGCTCGTCCAAGAGTTCGCGGACTTGGCGCGCCATGGCGTCGCCGTCGTCCACGAAGTAGTTCACCATGTTGAAGGACTCGAAGCCTTGGTCGAGGCCGTAGGCGTCGCTCGCGAAGGTGTTCTGGGTGAAGGAATGCGTGGCGTAGCCGGCGTCGGCGAAGAGCTCGGCCAACGTGACCGCGGCCCCCACGAGCTTGAGCGGCTTGATGCCCACGCTGAACTGCAGGCCGTGCGTCTCTTGGTAGAGCCCGGTGAACAGTGAAGTGGTCGACGGCAGCGTCCAGCTCGCCTGCGAGATCGCCTGGGACATGCGCACGCCGTTGCTCGCCAAGCGGTCGAGCGCGGGCGAGGGGCTGGGCTCGGCGCCGTAGCTGCCGAGCGCGTCGGCGCGCAAGGCGTCGAGCAGGATGACCACGCAGTCTTGTCCGGCGAGCGCGCCGCGCAGGCCCTCGGGCTCCTCGCGCGGGGCGGACGTGTCTCCGCAGGCGCCGAGCGTCAGCAGGCCCGCGCCGAACCACGCGGCAACGATCGTGCGCGCGCGCAGGATCACTCGGGCGAGCCGCTGGCGGGTGAGGCGCTGGGATGCGCGATCTCGGTGGCGACTTCGGCGGGCACCAGACGACCTTCGTGCATGGTGAGGCAGCGGTCGGCGCGTCGGGCCAACTCGGGATCGTGCGTGACGAGCACCAGCGACTGCCCGTGTTCGCGCGCCAGGTCGAGCAGCAGGTTGGTGATCGACTCGGACGTACGTTCGTCGAGGTTGCCGGTGGGCTCGTCGCACAGCAGCAGGCTGGGACGACCAGCGAGCGCGCGCGCGATCGCCACGCGCTGACGTTCACCGCCGCTGAGTTGCCCCGGCTTGTGCTTCAGGCGTTCGCCGAGCTCGAGCCGCTCGAGCAAGGCCTTGGCGCGCTCGCGCACGCCGGCTCGCTTGGAGCGCCACGCGAAGAAGCGGTGCGTGATCATGCCGGGGAGCATGGCGTTCTCGAGCGCGCTGAGTTCCGGGAACAGGTGATAGAACTGGAACACGAACCCGACGTGCTGGTTGCGCAGCCGCGCGCGCGCCGCCTTGCTGAGTTTGGTCGTCTCCACGCCGGCGAGTTTCATGCTGCCGGCATCGGGGCGATCGAGCAGGCCGAGCAAGTGCAGCAGCGTGCTCTTGCCCACGCCCGAGCGCCCGATGATGGCCACGATCTCCCCGCGCGCGAGCTGCAGCTCGGCGCCTTGAAGCACGTCGAGCTGCGTGGCGCCCATGCGGTAACGGCGCGTGAGACCGCGCGCGTCGAGCACGAGCTCCTTGGCGGCGGGCGGGTGGACGTCACTCATGGCGCAAGGCATCCACGGGGTCGAGCCAGGCCGCGCGCAGGGCCGGGATCAGGCAGATGAACACGGCGGCGATCACGGTGACGCCGGTGATGCCGAGGTTCAGCAGGTGATCGTTGTCCATCGGGATCTCGGAGAAGGCATACACACGACGGTCGAAGATCTGCACGCCGAAGGTCGCCTCGATCCAGTCTTTGACGGTGTTGAGTTTCGCGGCGAGCAGCTCGCCCGCGAGCAAGCCGAACAGTCCGCCGAGGGTCGCGATCATCACGCCACTCAGCGCGAAGACCGCGCCGATGCCGCCCGCGGTCGCCCCCATCGACGACAAGATGCCGATGTCGCGCACCTTCTGTTGCACGAGCATCGTGAGCACCGAGAAGGTGATCGTGCACACGAGCAGCAGGAAGAAGCCGAAGAGCACGAACAAGATGTTGCGCTCGTTCTTCACCGCGCCGAGCCAGGTGGCGTGACGGTCTTCCCAGGTCTCGACCTCGAAAGCCATGCGTAGCTCGCGCTCCAAGCTCTCTTCGAGGTCGTGCTTGAGTGCTTCGAGGTCGGCGCCTTCCACCGCCTGCACCGCGACCTCGTTGAACTCTTGGTCGGTGCCGGCCCAAGCGGGGAAGTCTTCGCGCGGAACGAACAGCGTGGCGCCGTCGAACTTGTCGTAGCTGGTGTCGTAGGCGCCGGCGATCACGAAGGTGGAGGTCGACGCGTCGAAGCTCTTGGAGTCGAGGTCGCTGCTGTCGGGGATCGTGACGATCTCGAGCGCGTCGCCGACCTTGAGGCCGAAGCTGAGCATGCGCGAGTGCGCCATGAGCACGCGCGGCAGCGGCGCGAAGCGCAGCTCGGGGTCGCGGATCCGGCCACGATCCAGACGGAACGGCCGCTCCATGCTCTCGACCGCGTAGCCCTCGCCCTCGGGGTTGTTACGCACGGCGGCGAGGTAGGCGTCGAACTCCGTGGCGCGACTCTCGTTCTCCACGTCGATGCCGACCACGCTCACCATGAAGTGCTCGGCGAACTTCGAGAGGCCCATGGCGCTGTCGCGTCCGCGCATCTTGAACACAGCCGGACGCGAGAAGCGCGGCGCGGCGGCCTTCACGCTGGGATGCGCCTCGATGACCTCAGCCACTTTCGCGCGCGACGGCACTTCGCCGTCCCACGGGAAGGGCGTGACGATCACGTCGGCGGTGGTGCCGCGGATCACGCGCTCCGTTTCGGCCAGAAAGCCATTCATGATCCCGGCGACGGCGATCAGTGCCATCACCGCGAGCCCGATGGCGACCATGGCGAGGTAACTCACCGGCCGTCCGAGGGTGTAACGCCCGGCGAGGAAGAGTTTGTACACGGCTACTCGCTGCGGCCGGAGGACGTGGCGTCGGCCGCGGGGCCTTCGCCCGAACCCGACGCTGCCGGGGCGGCGTCGGTCGGCGCGCTCTCGTTCTGAGCCGCTTCCGCGCTGCTCGGTGCACGTCGACGCAGCAACGGGAACAGGATCACGTCGCGAATGGTTTCGGCGCCGGTGAGCAACATCGTGAGCCGGTCGACGCCGATGCCGATGCCCGCGGCGGGCGGCATGCCGCAGCGCAGCGCTTGCACGTAGTCGTGGTCGACCTCGCCGGGCAACTCGGGATCGCGCGAGGCGACTTGTTCCTCGAAGCGCCGCAGTTGCTCGTCGGGATCATTCAGCTCGCTGAAGGCGTTGGCGACCTCCATGCCCGCGATGTAGAGCTCGAAGCGCTCGGCGACCTCGGGTTGCTCGGGGCGCGCCTTGGCCAGCGGGCTCATCGAGATCGGGAAGTCGGTCACGAAAGTGGGCTGCACGAGCTTGGGTTCCACGAGTTCCCCGAAGAGCTCGTCGATCAACTTGGCCTGACCCAAGCCTTCGGTGGCGAGGCCGGCCGCGCGAGCTGCGCTGGTGACGGACTCGACATCGTGAACGTTGGCGCCGGCGTGCTCTTGCAACAACTCGGCGTAGGTGGCGCGCGCGAAGGGCCGCGCGAAGCTCAGCTCGTGGCCGCCCCACTGCAGCGTCTCGGGGTTCCAAGGCTTCGCGGGAGGTGTGTCGGTTGCGTTCTCGGGCATGTCACCCGATGCGGCGCCATCGCCAGCTGCGGCGCTCGCGTCGTCGCCAGCATCCTCGCCGGCTTCGGGCTCAGGCGGCTGCGGCCGCGTGGCGACGAGCTCGGCCAGGATCGCTTCGGTGGCGTCGACCCAATCATCCATGCGCGCATAAGCCCAGTAGGCCTCGAGCATCGTGAACTCAGGGTTGTGACGCGGCGACAGCCCCTCGTTGCGGAAGTTGCGGCCGATCTCGAACACGCGCTCGTAGCCGCCGACCAGCAGGCGCTTGAGATGCAGCTCCGGCGCGATGCGCAGGAACAGGTCCATGTCGAGCGTGTTGTGGTGCGTGGTGAAAGGACGCGCGGCCGCGCCGCCGGCGATGCCGTGCAGCATGGGCGTCTCGACCTCCATGAAGCCGCGCTCCTCGAGCGCGCGACGCAGCGCCGAGAGCAGACGCGAACGCTCGGCGAAGCGCGCGAAACTCTGCGGGTTGGCCACGAGGTCCACGTAGCGCTGGCGGTAGCGCGTCTCCACATCCGAGAGGCCGTACCACTCACTGGGCGGCACGGCGAGACTCTTGGAGAGCAGCTCGGCAGCGCTCACGAAGAGCGTGGCCTCGCCCAGGCGCGTGCGCCCGAGCTCGCCGTGAGCGGCCACGAAGTCGCCCAAGTCGAGGTTTTGCTTGAGCAGCTTGAAAGCCTCTTCGCCCAGGTCTTTCTTGCGCAGATAGAGCTGCAAGCGGCCGGTGGCGTCGCGGACATCCAGGAAGAGTGAGTTCCCGTGATCGCGCAGCGCCATCACGCGCCCGGCTACGCCGAAGGCCGCGCGCGGCTCGGCATCGGGGTCGTGCTCGGCCAGCGCCTGGCTCAGCGGAAGGCGCTGATCGAGCAAGCCGGAGCCCGGGGGAAAGGGATCACAGCCTGCTTCGCGGAGGGCTTCCAGCTTTGCCCGTCTTTCTGGGGGGACGTCCATCCGGTGGATCTTAGGCTCGCGAGCTTGCGCGCTCAACGCGGCGGACTTTCCGGCGCCCTTGATGGGCCAGCGCGTGGTTGGGATCATGCGGGGCCAAACCGAGCCCCAGGAAGACACCATGGCCTGCACCATGACGGTCGACGGCCCCTGCCGACGCACCCTCTCCTTCACGATCGATCGCAGCGAACTCGAAGAAGCCGTCGAGGAGCGCGTGGCGAACATCGCGCGCACCACGGCCTTCAAGGGCTTTCGCGCGGGCAAAGCGCCCATCGCCATGGTCCGTCGCACGCACGGCGCCGCCGCACTCGAGGAAGCGCGTCGCCAAGTGATGGGACGCGCCTTCTCCGAGGCGGTCAAGGAGCACGAGCTGCTGCCCGTCGGTGAGCCCGAGATGAATCTCGAGAAGCTCGAGGATGAAGAAGGCAAGCCGCTCACCTTTGAGTTCGCGCTGGAAGTCGCGCCGGAGATCGAGCTGAAGGTGCCCGAGCAGTTGCGCGTCGACATCGCCTTGGCCGAGATCAACGAGGAGATGATCGACGGCGAGGTGAACCGCATCCGCGAACAAGGTGCCTCGCTGGAGGACGCCGAAGAAGGCGCCGCCGCCGGTGAGGAGGACATCCTCGAAGGCACCGCCACGTACACGATCGACGGCGAAGCGCTCGAGCCGCGCGGCGAACGCGCCGTGTTCCTCAAGCACGAACTCGTCGACGCGATCCAAGCGCCCGGCAGCCGCGAGGTCTTCCTGGGCGCCAAGGTCGGCGAGACCGTGAACATCGACGTGGAGCTGCCGCCGCACTTCGAGCCCAAGGATCACGCCGGCAAAGCCGCCAACCTCGACTTCGCCGTGGAGCGCATCCGCAAGGTGAAGCTCGCTGACTTCGACGAAGAGTTCCTGAAGCGCCTCGGCGTGGAAGACGAAGCCGACCTGCGCAAGCGCATCTCCGAGGGGCTCGCGCAGCAGCGCGCGCAGTCCGGACAGCAGCAAGTGGATCGCGGCCTGGAAGACCTGCTGCTCGAGGCGCACGAGTTCGAGCTGCCCGAACGCCTGCTCGCCAAGAACATCGATCGCCGCGTGCACGAGCACGCGCACCAGCTCATGGAGCGCGGCGGGATGTCCTCGGAAGAGGGGCACCAGAAGGCCGAAGAGCAACGCTCCGAGATCGCGGAGGCGAGCGCACGCGGGCTCAAGCTGGCCTTCATCTACAACCGCATCGCGAAGCAGCAGGACATCGTGCCCACCATCGAAGACGCCGTCACGCAGGTGCGCTCGGTGGCTGCGGCACAGAACGCGGATCCTGAACAGTCGGTGGCTGCCGCCCTCAAGGAGGGTTGGATCGCCGACGTGCAAGAGCAGTTGGCTCACGAGAAAGCGCGCGAGTGGTTGCGCGAGCGCACCGTCGTGACCGAAACCGAACCCAAGCTGGCCGAAACGGCCGACACCGAACAGTCCTGACGCGGGCCACAACGCCCCTCATCGATTCAGAACGGAGCCTTCATGACCGACGACGCGCAGGACAACACGCCGCGTGCCTATTACCCCGTGCCCTATGTCATCGAGAAGACGGGTCGTGGCGAACGCGCCTACGACATCTACAGCCGTCTGCTCGAGGACCGCATCATCTTCATCGGCACGGCCATCGATGACCACGTGGCCAACGCTGTCGTCGCGCAGCTGCTGTTCCTCGAGAAGGAGAACCGCAGCCAGGACGTGAACATCTACCTGAACTCGCCGGGTGGTTCGGTCACGGCCGGCCTCGCGATGTACGACGCGATGCAACACGTGTCCTGCGACGTGTCGACCTTCTGCATCGGTCAGGCCGCGAGCATGGGCGCCGTGTTGTTGACCGCCGGCACCAAGGGCAAGCGTCACATCCTGCCGCACTCGCGCGTGATGATTCACCAGCCCTGGGGCGGCGCCGGCGGCACCGCAGCCGACATCCGCATCCAGACCGACGAGATCGTGAAGATGAAGCACGACCTCAACATGATCCTCGCCACGCACAGCGGTCAGGACCTCAAGAAGGTCGAGAAGGACACCGATCGCGACACCTACCTATCCGCTGCCGAAGCGGTGGAGTACGGTCTGGTCGACGAGATCATCAACCCGCTCGAGAAGGGCAAGAACGTCTGAGTTCGCCCTCTTGCCTGCGCGTCAGGCACCCCCACACGCACGGAATCAGATGAGCAAGGACGAGGGCCGGCCCCACGACGAGCGTTGCACCTTCTGTTCGAAGGGACGCCGGCAGGTCCGCAACCTGATCGCGGGCCCGCCCGGGATCTACATCTGCAACGAGTGTGTCGAGCTGTGCAACACGATCCTCGTGGAGCATCAGTCGGGGGCGCCTGCGCCGGGCACGCCGAGCCTCTCGGGCGAGCCGGGCGCGCGCGAACGCGACGACGTCGCGCGGGGCAGCGGCACCGACCTGAGCCTGGAACGCCTGCCGCGGCCCTCGGGCATCGTGGATCTGCTCAACCAGTACGTGATCGCGCAGGACCACGCCAAGAAGGTGCTCGCCGTGGCGGTCTACGCGCACTACCGCCGCATGCTCGCGCGCCAGCAAGACAGCACCGAGACGAGCGGCGTCGAGATCGAGAAGAGCAACATCCTGTTCGTGGGCCCCACCGGCTCCGGCAAGACGCTGCTCGCGCGCACCTTGGCGCGCATCCTCGACGTGCCCTTCGCCATCGCCGACGCGACCACGCTCACCGAAGCGGGCTACGTGGGCGAAGACGTGGAGAACATCATCCTGAAGCTCGTGCAAGCCGCCGACTACAACGTGGCGCGCGCGCAGCAAGGCATCATCTTCATCGACGAGATCGACAAGGTCTCGCGCACCACGAGCAACGTCTCGATCACGCGCGACGTGTCGGGCGAGGGCGTGCAGCAAGCGCTGCTCAAGTTGCTCGAGGGCTCGGTCGCGAACGTGCCGCCGCAGGGCGGTCGCAAGCATCCCGAACAGCAGTACATCCAGGTCGACACGCGCGACATCCTGTTCATCGCCGGCGGCACCTTCGCGGGCATCGAAGAGATCGTGAGTCGACGCATCGGTGGCGGCGCGATCGGCTTCGGCGACGGCACCCGCAACGACGACGCCGCGCGCGAGGCGAACCGTCTCATCGCCCAGGTCACGAGCGAAGACCTCGTGGAGTACGGCTTGATCCCCGAGTTCGTCGGGCGCATGCCGATCGTGGCGCCGCTGGCTTCGCTCAGCGTGTCCGAGTTGGTGCGCACGCTCACCGAGCCGCGCAACGCGCTGATCCGTCAGTACCAAGCGCTCTTCGCGCTGGAGGGTTGCGAGCTCGAGTTCACTCCCGAGGCACTCGAAGAGATCGCGCGCTCGGCGCTCAAGCTCAAGACCGGCGTGCGCGCCGCGCGTTCGATCATCGAGGCGCGCATGCTCGACGTGACTTACAACCTGCCCGAGCGTGGCAGCGACCTGCGCTACGTGGTCACGCCGGGCTTCGTGCGCGGCGACGAAGAGATCACGGTCGTCCCGCGCGGAACCGACGTGCAGCGTGAGTCGGCCTGAGTCGCCGAAGTCGGGTGCTGATGCGACACGCCCCGCGCCGTCGCCACCCAGCGCGCCCGATCCGCGCCCCGCGCTGACCGACCTCCCGCTCGACGACTTCGACGTGCTCGCCGAGCTCCCCGGCGCGCGCAAGTTCACGCCGAAGCAGATCCGCGCCTGGGTCTGGCAGCGCGGCGCGCGCAACGTGGACGCGATGACGGACCTCAGCAAGCCGTTGCGCGCCGCGCTCAACGAGCGCTACCGCGTGCGACGCAGCGCGCTGTCGTCCACGCACCCTTCCAACGACGGCACACTCGGCGTGCTCTCGCGCCTCGACGACGGGGAAGTCATCGAGTCGGTGAGCATTCCCGAAGAGCGTCGCCACACGCTGTGCCTTTCGAGCCAGGTGGGCTGCGCCGTGCGCTGCAGCTTCTGTGCGAGCGGGCAACAGGGCGTGACGCGCAACTTGAGCGCCGGCGAGATCCTGGAGCAGATCCTGCTCGTGCGCGAGCTGCGCCCCGAGCTGCCGCTGAGCAACTACGTGTTCATGGGTTCGGGTGAGCCCACACACAACTTGGCGAACGTGCTCGCCGCGATCCGCGTGATGAATGCCGACGAGGGCCTAGGCATCGGCGCACGTCGTATCACGGTGTCGACCGTGGGCAATCCCGCCGCGCTGACGAAGCTCGCCGAGGAACCGATCCCCTTCCACGTGGCGCTCAGCCTGCACTCCCCCGAAGACGCGCAACGCGAACAACTCATGCCGGGCTTGGGTCGCTCCGACCTGCGCGCGAGCTTGGCCGCCGCACGCGAACGCTTCGAGCGCAATCACCGCCGGCTCACCATCGAGGTCGCCGTGATGGCCGGTGTGAACGACGACACGCGCACCGGTCACGCGCTCATCGAACTGCTGCGCGGCTATCCGGCCATCGTGAACCTGATCCCGTGGAACCCGGTGGACGGCCTCCCCCACCGCGCCCCCGAAGCCGCTAAGGTCGACGCGCTCGCCGATCAACTCGGCGCTGCGGGGCTCACGACCACCGTGCGCCGTCCGCGTGGTCAAGACGTGGGCGTGGCCTGCGGACAACTCCGCCGCCACGCGCACTGACGCTCGCGTCCAACTTCGGGCTGCGCGACGCGTCTCTCGAGTGCGCGTTGCGCGACGCGTGACTCAACCTTCGCGCTGCGCGCCCTCACGCTCGAGAGCGCGACGAGCGCCGGACTCAACGCCCGCGCGGCAGCGACTCGACCGTGATCGTGGTCTGGAGCTCACCGAGCTCCACGTGCGCATCGACGCCGCAAGCCTTGAGCGCCTCGTTCATCTGCATCTCGAGCGTGTTCGGCGGCTCGGCGGCCTGGCCCGGCTCAGGCTGCGAAACGATGCGCGGCCCGGGGAACACGAAGCGCCGACCGTTGGGGTTGCGCGTGCCGGAGAGCATGGGTTGCATGGGCTGCAGGTTCTGTGGGCGCGACGACACGCCGGCGTCGGAGGCGTTCGAACCCGCGTCGTGCTGCTGGAGCAAGCCGCCGATGTCGGGGTTGGCGACCGTCTGCCCCCCCTCGAAGTAGAGCTGCGCAGCGAGCGCCACGAGCAGCAAGGCCGCGGCAGCACTCAGTGCGGGGATCAAGCGCAACGGCGCGCGCCGCGCCGCGCGAGGGAGTTCGGCGGCCGGACCCTCTTCGCCCACGGCGATGCGCGCCATGACCTCTTCGGTGAAGCCGTCGAGGATGCCCTCGGGCAGACGCTCTTCAGCGACCACGCCCAGGATCGCGCGGCTCTCGGCGAGCGCGCGGTACTCACGGAAGCAGCTCAGGCAGGTGGCCAGGTGCTCGTCGACTTGCTTCTCGAGTTTGGGCTCGAGATCGCGTCCCACGTGCAGCGGGAGCTTGTCGCGGATGGTTCGGCAGGTGTCTCGGAACATGATCGACATGGGAGGTGGTGTCATCGAACGTCGGCTGTCTGGAGGTGCGGGGCGGCTGCCCCATCAGGATCATCGTTGTCGCTGAGTGTGTTGCGTTGCGCGGCGAGACGCAGCTCGAGCTGCTCCCAACCCTCGCGGAACTTCTTGCGCGCCACGTGCAGGCGCCAGCGCACGGTGGCATGCGTGATACCGGTGATGTCGGAGATCTGCTTGGAGGACAGGCCTTCGAGGTCGCGCAACGCGAGCACCGTGCGGTACTTCTCGTCGAGGGTCTGCATCACGAGGTGCACCTTGCGGGTCATCTCGCGCGCGGTCTCGTCGTGTCCGGGCTCCTGGCCTGTGCTCTCGTCGGGGAGCGTCTCGCGCATCACGTCGATGTCAGCACCCTTGTGACGCTTGTTGCGGCGCAGGTGATCGATGGCGAGGTTCACGCAGATGCGGTAGAGCCAAGTGGTGAACGCCATCGAGAAGTCGAAGCGCTCGAGCGCGCGCCACACGCGCATGAAGGCTTCCTGGGCGACGTCACGGCTGGCGTCGGCGTCGCCGAGCACACGATAGGCCGCCCAGAAGGCGCGCTGCTCATGACGCTTGACCAAGCCGGCGAAGGCCTCCGTGCTGCCGTCGAGGCAAGCGCGGATCAACTCGTGGTCGTCGCGGGTGGCTTGGTTCATGGGGCTCGGGAAGTCGTCGGGCTCGGGGAGTCGTCGAAAAGCAACACGTGCTGGGCTCGGGCGCTTGGCGCCTCCTACGCATCATCGGTTCAGGGTGATGGGTGCTGCAGACCCAGACCACGGCCAAACCGCCCAGCCTGCTGTCACGGAGACCTGCGCCTGGGGTGCCGGAGGGCCTCAGCCCGGGTCGACGCCAGCCGGGGGATCAGCGCCGCGCGGGGCGACGACCCTCACCATACTGCCCTAGCTTCCGGTATTTGGCCCGGCGGGCGGCCATCAGCTCGTCGACGGACATCGCGGAAAGCTCCGCGAAATGGCGCTCGACGGCCTCTCCGAGGATCTCAGCCGCGCGGGCCTTGTCGCGGTGGGCCCCACCTAGGGGCTCGGGCAGAATCTCGTCGGCGACACCCAGGTCGGCCAGCGAGGTGGTGGAGAGCTTGAGCGCGCTGGCGGCCTCTTCGGCGCGGCTGCCGTCCTTCCAGAGGATCGAAGCGCAGCCCTCGGGCGTGATCACGGAGTAATAGGAGTTCTCGAGCACCATCAGGCGATCGCAGACGCCGATGCCGAGCGCTCCGCCGCTGCCCCCCTCGCCGATCACCACCGAGACCACCGGCACGCGCAGCGCAGCCATCTCGAGAATCGCCCAAGCAATCGCGCCGGCCTGGCCGCGCTCTTCAGCTTCCAACCCGGGGTAGGCGCCCGGCGTGTTGATCAGCGTGAGCACCGGCAGCCCAAGGCGCTCGGCGAGCTTCATGGCGCGCTGAGCCTTGCGGTAACCCTCGGGATGCGCGCAGCCCCAGTTGCACGCGATGCGCTCCTTGGTCGTGCGACCCTTGCGATGCGCGACGAGCAGCAGCTTGCGGTCGCCGAGCGTGGCGAGCGCGGTCAGGATCGCGCGGTCGTCGCCGAAGGTGCGATCACCGTGGAGCTCGACGAGGTCGGTGAGCAGCGCGTCGGTGTAGTCCCCCGTGACGGGGCGATCGATGTGCCGCGAGAGCTGGATGCGCTGCCAGACCGTGAGCTCTTCCTGCATGGCGGCCAGGCGTTCGTCGCGCTCGCCCTCGAGCTTCTCGATCTCGGCGAGCAGCTCGGCGGGTGCGTCGTCACCCTTCTCTGCGAGCTCGTCGGTGAGCTCTTTGAGCTGGATGTCGAGCTCGACCACTGGCTTCTCGAAGCTCAGTGCCTGCTTGAGGGGATCGTGCTTGGAGCGTGCCATGGAGCGCGGATCCTACCGCGTTGGGGGCTGGGCTTCGAGCGCGCTGGCTGGGCGCTCGACGGAGGTCCCTCGGGACTGCGGCGAGGCGACCGCAACGCTCGCTTCCGCGCGCTGGGCCGCGCGCGCTCGGGTCGCTAGAATCGGCGCTTTTCCCACCTGATCGAGGCATTGCGCGTGGAGCACGAGAGCCGGGGCAGCTCGCCCCTCGCCGTCTGCATCGAGGTCGGCATCCGCCCCGGGCGCAAGGATGTCCTGGCTGCGCGACTGGCAAACGCGGCTCAGCGCGCCGGATTGCGTCTGCCCGACGGCCTTTCCACGCGACGCGGCTGGTCGCTGAACGTGCAAGGTGATCGCGCCCAGGCCGAGCGGCTCGCTCAACGCCTGCTCGCCGACCCCGTGATGAACACCTTTGTCGTGCGGCTGCCGAGCGAGTCGCCGGCCGAGCCCGACACGCGCCGCCTCGAGGTCATGCGGCGCGCCGGCGTGATGGACCCGAGCGCGCGCAGCGTCACGCGCGCAGCCGCCGCGCTGGGCGTCACGATCAGCGACGTGCGCAGCTGGCAAGCCTACGTGCTCCCCGGCGATCCCAGCGACGAGCTGCTCGAGCAACTCGGGTACGGCTGGTTGGCCAACGAGATCGTGGAGGAAGTGCGCGTCGACCCGGAGCAAGGTGTGGCGCCCGCACCCACGCTGCCCGACACGCCGCACCCGCGCACGGTGATCCCGCTGCGCGACGCGAACGACGCCGAGCTGCAACGTCTCTCCGAGGAGGGCGTGCTCGCGCTCGACCTCGTGGAGATGCGCACGGTGCAAGCGCACTTCCGCAGCGAGCAGCGCGACCCCACCGACCTCGAGCTCGAAACCATCGCGCAGACCTGGAGCGAGCACTGCAAGCACAAGACGCTCACGGGTCTCGTCGACTACGAAGGCGAACGCTGGGACAACCTGCTCAAGAGCACCATCGCGCGCGCCACGCACGAACTGGATCGCGACTTCTGCGTGTCCGTGTTCGTGGACAACGCCGGCGTCGTGAAGTTCGACGACGAACACCACCTCACCTTCAAGGTGGAGACGCACAACCACCCGTCGGCGCTCGAGCCTTACGGCGGCGCGGGCACAGGCCTCGGCGGCGTGATCCGCGACACCATGGGCACTGGCCTCGGCGCGAAACCGATCGTGTCCACCGACGTGTTCTGCTTCGGCCCGCACGACCTGCCCGCGGCCGACTTGCCGCCCGGCTGCCAACACCCGTCGCGCATCATGGAAGGCGTGGTGCACGGCGTGCGCGACTACGGCAACCGCATGGGCATCCCCACCGTGAACGGCGCGGTGTTCTTCGACGAGCGCTACGTGGCCAACCCGTTGGTCTACGCAGGCAGCGTGGGCTTGATCCCGGCCGGCATGGTCGAGAAAGCCGCGCGCCCCGGCGACCTGGTGGTCGTGCTCGGCGGCGCCACCGGCCGCGACGGCATTCACGGCGCCACCTTCTCGAGCCTCGAACTGCACGACGAATCGGAAACCATGTCGTCGGGTGCGGTGCAGATCGGCAACGCCATCGAAGAGAAGCAGATGCTCGACGTGCTGCTCGCCGCGCGCGACCGCGGGCTCTACAGCGGCATCACCGACTGCGGCGCGGGCGGGCTGAGTTCGGCCGTCGGCGAGATGGGCGAGTTGATCGGCGCCGAGGTGCACCTCGAACGCGTGCCGCTCAAGTACCACGGCCTCAGCTACACCGAGATCTGGATCAGCGAAGCACAGGAACGCATGGTCGTGTCGGTGCCGCCGGAACACGAGGCCGAGCTGCTCGCGCTCTTCGCGTCCGAGGACGTGCCCGCCACGGTGATCGGCACGTTCACGAACGACAAGCGTCTGCGCGCGCACTTCCACGGCGAAGAGGTCATGAACCTCTCGATGGAGTTCCTGCACGACGGCTTGCCGCAGCAGGAACGCCAAGCCACGCGCCGCGTGCGCGACACGCGCGACCCCGCGCCGCTCGCCGCCGGCACACACGGCGCGATGCTCAAGCGCATCCTGGCCGCGCCCAACGTGGCGAGCAAAGCCTGGGTCGTGCGTCAGTACGATCACGAAGTGCAGTGCGGCTCGGTGATCAAACCCTTCGTGGGTCCCGGGCGCGACGGTCCCAGCGATGGCGCCGTCACCGCGCCGGTGCTGGGGAGTCGACGCGCCTTCGCGCTGGGTTGCGGCCTCGCGCCGTGGGCGGGCGACGTCGATCCTTACCGCATGGCGCTGCTCGCCATCGACGAAGCGCTGCGCAACGCGGTGGCGGTCGGCGGTGACCCCGAGCAGACCGCGATCCTCGACAACTTCTCGTGGGGCAACTGCGAGAAGCCCGACAACCTCGGCGACCTCGTGGAAGCCTGCAAGGCTTGCTACGACGGCGCGATGGCCTTCCGCACCCCGTTCATCTCGGGCAAGGACAGCCTCAACAACGACTACCGCGTGGGCGACGAAAGCCGCTCGATCCCCCCCACTCTCTTGATCTCCGCGCTCTCGCAGGTCGACGACGCGCACCACGCCTGCAGCATGGATCTCAAGCAGGCCGAGCACGAGATCGTGCTGGTCGGGAGCAGCGGCACGGAACTCGGCGGCAGTCATCTCGCGCGCTTGCAGGGTGAGTTGGGAGCCGAGGCGCCGCTGGTCGATCTCGAACGCGCGCCGCGCGTGATGGCCGCCGTGCACGCCGCGATCGAACGCCAACTCGTGGCGGCCTGTCACGATCTGTCCGAGGGCGGGCTGGCCGTCGCTGCCGCGGAGATGGCCTTCGCCGGTGGGCTCGGCATGGAACTCACGCTCGACGATCTTCCCGTCGACGGAACGCCGGACCTCGACCGGCTGCTCTTCGCCGAAGCGCCCACGCGCTTCTTGCTCGAAGTCGAACGCGGGCAGCTCGACGCGCTGCTCAAACAACTGAAGGGCCTGCCGCACGCCGTGATCGGCGTCGTCAGCAACGACGCGCGACTCAGCATCCGACACGCCGGTTCCGAAGTGATCGACGAAGCGCTCGACGACCTGCGCGCCGCCTTCCTCGGCACGCTCGACCTCGACGGGGAGCACGACCCGCAATGACCCGCCCCTCTGTCCTCGTGCTGCGCGCCGCCGGCATCAACTGCGACGTCGAGATGTCCTTCGGTTTCGAACGCTGCGGCGCCGCCGTGCAGAGCGCGCACGTCAACCGACTGCTCGCAGAACCCGACGAACTCCTCCGACACCACGTGCTCGCGCTCCCCGGCGGCTTCGCCTATGGCGACGACGTCGCCGCAGGCGCGGTGCTCGCCACCGAGATGGGCACGCACCTGGCCGCCACCCTGCAACGCTTCGTGGAAGAGGGCGGCCTCGTGATGGGCATCTGCAACGGCTTCCAAGCGCTCGTGCGCCTGGGGTTGCTGCCCGGGCTTGAGGCGCCCGTCGGCACGCAAGAAGTCGCGCTCACCGACAACGTGTCGCACAAGTACGAAGACCGTTGGGTGCGCCTCGGCGTGGCCAGCGAGCGCTGCGTGTTCGTGGGCGACAGCCAAGATCTCGAGCTGCCCATCGGTCATGCCGAGGGTCGTCTCGTGTGTCTCAGCGAAAGCGTTCGCGAGCGCCTGCACGCCGAGGACCGCGTGGTCTTCCGCTACCTCGACGCGCACGGCGAGACGGCCAGCGACTACCCGGCGAATCCCAACGGAAGCCTCGACGCCATCGCCGGCCTCACCGACCGCACCGGGCGCGTGCTCGGCATGATGCCGCACCCCGACCGCGCGCTCTTCGGCCACAACCATCCCGAGTGGACGCGGCGACACCGCGGCGCGGGCGCGCCCGATCTCGGGCCCGGCGCGGCGCTGTTCCAGAATGCTTGCGACTGGGTCAGCGCGAACCGCTGAGAGGTAGGCACGGCGCGAAGCGGGTGAACCAGCACCGCGTTCACGCCACGCGCCCTTCGCGCGCTCAGCCGCAGAACGCCTCGAGTGCGTCGCCGTAGAGCGCTTGGCCGGCGGCGAGTTCGTCGAAGCTCACCGACTCGTCGACGCGATGCGCGTTGGCGATCGAGCCGGGACCGCACACGACCACGGGCAGGTGGAAGCCACGCCGATAGAGCTCGGCCTCGGTGTAGAAAGGCACGGCGCCGGGCGGCGAGCCGAGTCGCTCCTGCAGCCATTGCACGAGGCGATGTTCGTGCGGTTGCGCGAATGCCGGGTTGTCTTCGACCTCGTGCAACGTGGCGCGCAAACCCGGCACGCTCGCGCAGGCCAACTCCACGCACGCGTCCACACGGCGACGCAGCTCGGCGCCGTCTTGCTCGGCCACCGGACGCAACTCAACGATCAGCTCCGCGCGCTCGGGCACGATGTTGCGCGCGCTGCCGGCCTGCACGAGTCCGGTGTTGAGTGTGGTGCCCGGTGGTTGATGACGCGCGTCGCCGTGCTCTTCGCCTTCGCGCCGCAGACTCTCGCGCAACTCGTGCAGGTCGCGCAGCAGGATCGCGAGCCCCACCGACGCGTCGACACCGGCCCAGGGATCGCTGCTGTGCGCCGGCTCGCCGTGCAACTCGATGCGCAAGATCAGGTAGCCCTTGTGCGCGGTGATGGCGCGCAGGTCCGTGGGCTCGCCGACCAGCGCCACGGCTTCCTGGATCGGCCCCAACAGCTCAGGCTCGGCGGTGAGCGCCTTGGCCCCGTGGCAGCCGACCTCTTCGCCCCAAGTCCACGCAAGCAGCACCGGGCGACGGAGTTTGTCGGCGCGTTCGACGACCGCTTCCCACTGCGCCGCGAGCGCACCTTTCATGTCGCAGGTACCACGCCCGTAGAGCCGGCGCGCGTCGCGTTCGGGTGTGATCGTGGCACGCTGCGACGCGTTCCACGGCACGGTGTCGAGGTGCCCCGCGAGCACGAGGCCCGCCTCGCCATCGCCACCGAAGCGCGCCACGAGGTTGCCTTGCGCCAAGCCGTCGAGCGAGCCAGCTTGCACACCCACGTGCGCGCCGTCGGCTCGCAACTGCGCGGCGAGATCGTGAACGAATGCGCGTGTGGCGCAGCCCGGAGCCGTGTCCACGGACACCAAGCGTTCGGTGAGACTCACCACATCAGCGCGCATGCCGCCAGCCTAACGCAAGGCTCCCGCTTCCGAGAACCACCGAGCGTTGAACACCGCAAGGCGTGAAGGGTTCCGTGCGACGGCGCAGGCCGCGCTCAGTTCTTCATCACCTGGCTGATCTTGAACATCGGCAGGATGAGCGAAGACACGATCAACGCGACCACGCCACCCATGATGATCGTCATGGCGGGCTCGATCACGGCCACGAAGGCCTTGATCGCCGAGTCGACCTTCTTCTCGTGGTGCCCGGTGATCTTGTGCAGCACCACAGGCAACGTGCCCGAGCGTTCGCCGAGCGAGATCATGGCCGCCTCTGCCGGCGGGATGAGCGGGTTGTCGATCAGCGTCTCGCTGATGTCGCGACCGTTCTCGACCTTCGCCTTGGTGTTGTGCCAGAGCTGCACGTAGCGCTGGTTGCCGGCCACGTCGGCTGCGAGTTGCAGCGCCTCGAGCACGTTCAAGCCGGCGTTCATCATCACACCGAGCACGTGGAAGGAGCGTGAGATCGACACGGCCTTGATGAGCTTGCCGAAGGCCGGCACGCGCAAGAAGATCGGGTCGAAGAGCTTCTTGCCCTCGCGCGTGCGCATGCCGATCACAGCACCGGCCACCATCAGAGCCATCGAGGGCAGCAACCACATCCCGTGCGCTTGGAGGATCTCTGACAGGTTCAGGAAGAATCGCGTGGGCCCCGGGAGCTTCTCGGGTTGGTCGCCGAACAAGTCGGCGAACTTGGGGAACACGTTGATCAGCAGGAAGATCACGACGCAGACCGCGAGCACCGCCATGAAGATCGGGTACGCCATGGCGCCCTTCACCTTCTTCTTGGTCGAGATGTCGCGCTCCATGAACTCGGCGACCTTCTGCAGCATGCCGCCGAGGTCACCGGTCATCTCACCGGCGCGCACGAGCGCGAGCGCCACGGGCGAGAAGGCCCACTCGTGCTGGCCCATGGCCTGACTGAGCGGCTTGCCGTTCTCCACATCGGCGCGGATCGATCCCACGAACTCGCCGATGTGCGGTGTGGCGGCCTGCTTCTCGAGCACTTCGAGCGCCTGGCTGAGGTTGAGGCCGGTGTCGAACATGATCGCGAGCTGCGTGACGATCTCGAGCACTTGGTCGTTCGGCACTTGCATGCGCTTGACCATGATCTGCGAGCCGCGACGGACGCGATCGAAGAAACTGAGTTCGTCGACGCGAACTCCGAAGCTGGAACGGTCGAGCTGACTGCTCATCGCTTGATCTCCGCGACCCGGACGACTTCGTCGAGGGTGGTCATGCCTTGCGCGACCTTCAGCAGGCCGTCGAAGGCGAGGTTCTTGTGGCCCTTGTCCTTGGCCTTCTGGCGCAAGCTCGAGAGCGACGCGTCCACCGTGATGACATCGCGCATCTCGTCGTCGATGCTGAACATCTCGTGCAGACCGACGCGGCCGGAGTAACCGGTGCCGCCGCAGGCCTTGCAGCCGGCGCCCTTGGCGATCATCTCGACCTCGATCTCGTTGCGTTCGAAGATGCCGCGCTCGTCGGCGGTCGGCGCTTCGATGTTCTTGCACTGCAAGCACACGCGGCGCACGAGACGCTGCGCGAGCACGCCGTTCATGGCGGCCGCGAGCAGGTAAGACTCGACACCCATGTTCACCAGACGCGGGATCGCGGCCACGGCGTCGTTCGTGTGCAGCGTGCTGAACACGAGGTGACCGGTGAGCGCGGCTTCGATGGCGATCTTGGCCGTCTCGCCGTCGCGGATCTCACCGACCATGATCACGTCGGGGTCCTGACGCAGCAGGGAGCGCAGCGCCGAGGAGAAGGTGAGGTTCGCGCGCGGGTTCACCTGCACCTGGTTGATCAGCGGCAGACTGTACTCGGTGGGGTCTTCCACCGTGCAGATGTTGCGGTCGACCGAGTTGATCGTGGCCAGCGCGGCGTAGAGCGTGGTGGTCTTACCCGAACCGGTCGGGCCCGTGACGAGCATCACGCCGTTCGGTTGGCGCACCTGCGCGTCGAGGCCTTCGAGGATGCGCGGCGAGAGGCCCAAGGCCGAGAGGTCGCCCATCATCGAGTCGCGGTCGAGGATACGAATCACGACCTTCTCGCCGGTGTAGGCGGGCAACACCGACACGCGCAAGTCGATGGCGCGGCCGGCGGAGTTCACGCGCATGCGACCGTCTTGCGGCGCGCGGCGCTCGGCGATGTCGAGGCCCGACATGATCTTGATGCGCGACACGATGGCGGGCGCGAGGCCCAGCGGCGGGTTGATGTTCTCGTCCTGGCGCAGCACACCGTCGATGCGGAAGCGCACGCGCAGCACGGTCTCGTCGGGTTCGATGTGGATGTCCGACGCGCCGTCGCGGATCGCCTTCAAGATGATCACGTTCACGAAGCGCACGACCGGCGAGGTGCCAGCCTTCTCGGCCAGCGCGTCGATCTCGTCGATCGAGGAGTCGACGACTTCGAGTTCCTCTTCACCGACTTGGTCGCCGACTTCGCGGATGATGTCGTCCACGAGCAGGCTGTGCATCGAGTCGTTGGTCTTGCTCAGACCGGCCTCGATCTCGGACGGCGAGGCCACCGCGAGGCGCAGCTTGAGGCCCGTGAGCCGGCGCAGCGCGTCGATGGTGAAGAGGTCGGTCGGGTCGGCGATGGCGCAGGTGAGTTCGCCGTGCACGCGGTAGAGCGGGAGCACGCCGTGCCCCTTGGCCCAGTCCTTGTCGAGCACGTCGGAGAGCGACGGGTCGCCCAAGCCCGCGATGATCTTGATGAAGGGCAGGTCGTTCTGGATCGCGACGGCGCGGAGCAACAGCTCCTCGTCGGCGATCCCCATGCGGATCAACTTGTCGGCGAGGCGCTCGTTCTTATTGGCACCCTCGGCTTCGAGTGCCGCGTCGAGATCCTTCTCGGAGACGAGACCCGAATCACGCAGGGTCTTCTCGAGTTGGCCGTGTTCCAGTCCGATCACAGTCATCGCTCTTCTCTCCGCTCTCGCATTCCGCTCAACTTGCCGACGCCGACTCGCTCGCTGCCGCGGCACCCTCGACCTTGAGGCGCGCGCTCAGGCCCGTGACTTCGAGCGCCATGGCGAGCACCTCGGACGGCTGGATCACCGCCACGTTCAGCCCGCGACTCCCCGCGAGCGCGTCGAACTCGAGCATGGCCTCGAGCGTGTTGCTGTCGAACTCCACCACGCGTGAGGTGTCCAGACTGATCTGGGTCACGCCTTGCGCGATGAGCTCCGGCAAGGCCTTGCCCAGATCGGACAAGGACGCCGCGCCGAGTTCACGTCCTGCTTCGACTCGTTGGATCATGGTGCTCAGTTCCCACCGTTGCGCGCTTGCATCTCGAGCATGCGCGCGTCGGCCAGGCGACGGTCGATCTCGCGCGAGTACTCGCCGAGGCCTTCGGCCAGCGGGTCGAGCGCGATCACGCGGTCGCAGAGCGAGCGCGCCTCTTGCAAGCGACCGTCGTCGAAGGCTTCACGCGATTCGTCGAGCGTGCGCAGCGCGTAGGTGCGACGCGCGACCGGGCCGAAGCCGTCGATGAAGTCGGACGCGTTCTGGCGGTGCTCGTCGAGGATCAGCTGACCGTCTTCGTAGACTTCGCCGTCCTCGAGGATGCGTGGGGTGAGCATCACCACGATCTCGCTGCGCTCGACGGTGGTCTCTTCGCTGCTGAAGAGCCAACCCACCCACGGCAGGTAACCGAGGAACGGGACACGACGCACGGTCTGCACTTCGCGGGTCTCGATCAGGCCGCCGATCACCACGGTCTCGTCGTCGCGCACCATCACGTTGGTCGTGACTTCGGTGGTCTGCTCGGTGGGCAGACCCGTGTTCGGGTCCACGATGCCGGAGCTGCGTTCGGGGTGGATCTCGAGGCGCACGAAGCCGTCGTCACCGATGAAGGGACGGAAGCGCAGCTGCGTACCGACTTCGAGGAACTCCACCGTCTGCTGGCTGATGCCGTCGCTGACCGTGGTGCCGCCGAAGTAACCCAAGCGACCACCGATGATGATCTCGCCGCGCATCTTGTTGAGCGCGAGCACCTTGGTGTTGGCGAGCACGTTCGTGTCGGCCGTGCTCTGCAGCGCTTCCACGAAGAACGCGATGTCCTTGCCGATGAAGCCGAGACGCAGGCCGTCGGAGCCGGGGCCGTCGGTGAAGCCGCTCTGGTTGAAGCTCTTGATGCCGCCGGTGTTCGCGACGTTGGCCGCCGCCGCACCCGCGCCGCCCGTACCGCCGGCAGCCACGGCCGGGTCGTAGTAGACGTCCTGGAAGTCGGTCAGCTCGTCGTAGTTGTTGTCGCGGAAGTTCGAGGCGCCGAGGAAGTTGAAGTCGACACCGAAGCGGTTGGTCTCGTCGAGCGTGACCTCGAGGATCGTGGCTTCCACGAGCACCTGGCGCGGGCGTGTGTCGAACTCACGCACGAGGCGCTCGATGCGGGCGAGCGAGTCCTCGTTGTCGATCACGATGATCATCTCTTGCAGCGTGGACTCGATGCCGCCGGCGTCGTCCTCACCCGAACCGATGCCGACCGTGGGCGGCTCGGAGACGATCACGCTCCCGTAGGGCGACAGGAACTTCACGATGTAGCCCTGCAGCTCCGCGGCCGAGCGATAGTTCGGGCGGAAGATCTGCTCGAGCAACGGGCGCTGGATCAGGTCGATCTCGGTGGCCTCGAGGATCGTGTAGACCTTGCCGTCGAAGTACCAACCGAGGGCCAGCGGTCGCAGCACCCAGTCGAGCGCTTCTTCGAGCGTGGACTGGTAGAGGTTCACGGACACCGGGCGGCTGGTCTCGACGCCGGCCACGATGCTCACCTCGAAGATCGCGGACAGCGCGTCGATGACATCGCTGAGCGGCACGTTCTTCACGTTGAGGTCGGTGCGCTGCGCGTCCTGCTGCTGCGCCTGGATATTGTCGCCCGGCGGAGTGCCGTCGGCTTGCGCCGTCACAGGAGTGAGCAGGACGAGCGAAACAGCGACAACTGAAAGAATGGAGCGGAGCATCGGAGCGACCCTCTGGAAAGGAAGATGGGCTCCATCGGCAATTGAGAACGCCGCCTTGAGCCGGAAAGCTCGAGGCGGCGTTCTCTCGTCCGGCGCGCTCTGCGGGGACGGATGCGGCGTTTCAGATGCCGCTCATTGCATGCCGGGGACCTTGGGCATGGTGACGGTCACGACGCGCTTGGTCGGCGACCGCAAGGTGACCTCCCGCGAGGCCACGCCCACCAGCGTCCACCCACCGACGATGTCGCCGAGGGAACGCAGCTGGCCGTCGATGAAGGCCTTGGGGTTGTCGCCAGAGGTGAGCGTGCCATCGAGGCGGATGGCCGGCGGCGGCAGCTCGGGCTCGTCGGTCGAGACCTCGTCCTCGGGCGTGTCGCCCGACTTCCAGAAGGCCGCGAAGGGGCTGCGACTCACGGCCTCGGCTTCGGAGCTCTCGCTGAGCGCAGAGTTGTCTTCCACTTGGGTGCCGCTGAGCGTGGGAGCGGGCGCGCTGGCACCGGGCGTCGACGCTGCGGCGAGGGGCTCGTCGTCGGGCGTGGACTGGCCTTTGCCGGAGCTCCCGCCGAACTGGATCACGAGCACGGCCACGAAGGCCAGCGCCAAGCCGCCGAGCACGAACAGCTGCTTGCGTTCCTTGCCCGCCTTGGCGAGCTGTGCGGGCGTGGCCTTGGGCACACGAGGGGTGGGGGCATTCATGACGACGCATCCTCCAGCAAGACGGCGATCTGCAATGTGATGCGACGCTGCTCTTCACCCGGTTGGATGTTGAAGCTCAGCACGCGGGTCACCCATTTCAGCGACTCGACACCGACCAGGAACTCGTGCAACTCGAAGGCGTCACCCTCGACGATGATCGAGATGCCGAAGGCCGGTGTCTCAGGTCCCATCACGCTCGGTTGGCGGTCCATGCTGATGCGACGCAGGCCGGAGCGGTTGATGCGCTCGTGCACGGCGGTCTCGACAGCGTGGCGCCCGGCGGGCGTGTTCGGACAGAGTTCCTTGGTGCGGCTCTCCATCTCGGCTTCGAGCGCCGCGATGCGATCTTGCGTGGCGCGCAGCTCGGCGCTCACGAGTTCGTCGCCGTTGCGCTGAGCTTCCATGACCTGGATCTCGTTGCGCAGCTCGTCGATGTTCGTGTTGATCGGGTAGAGCACGCCGGCAGAGCCGATCACCAGCGCTCCGACCGTCACGATGATGTGTGTGGGGAACTTCATCAGCGCGTCTCCGCACGAGCGTAGATCAAGAAGCGTTCGCCCTCGAGCCCGGTGGGACCGAGCGGGACGCGTTCACTGCTCTCGACGCGCACATCCATGAAGGCGCCGGTCTCGAGCAAGGCTTGTGAGTACTGCAGCAACGTCTCGTCGCCCTCGGCGAGGCCGTGGATGCGCAGCACGAGTTGGCGACCGCTGCGGGAGCCGTCGTCGCCCGTGTCGGCGACCATGTCTTCCACGTTGATGCGGTCGAGGATCATGCGCTCGGGTGCAGCGTTGGCCACCGTGGAGAACACCTTCGACATCAGGTGACCCGGTTGCGCGCTCTGGAGCACGGCGTCGTTGAACTTGAGTTTGGCGAGGTCTGCTTGCGCGACGGTGAGTTCGCGGTCCGCCTCGGCGCGCGCGGCGGCGCGCGTCTCGAGGTGTTCCTTCACGTCGTCCAACGACGAGAGCCGTTGCAGCCCGACCATCCCGACGACCAACACGACACCGGTGGCCGCGAGGCCGAGCGTCGTGCGCACCTTGCGCACGCGGCGCTTCACGCGCAACTCGCGTTCTTCGGGCGGCGTGAACTCGGTGAGGATCGTGCCGTCGAGCGCGAGGCCGAGCGCCGCGGGATCATCCACGTCGTCGCTGGGCGCGTTGATCGTCATCCCGAGATCGACACTGAGCTTCTGGCGTTGAGCCTCGGAGAAACCCGCGGTGATCAGCTCGGGGAAGCCTTCGCTCGAGAGCAGCGAGGCCGCGCGGCTGATCGTGGCGCGCAGTTCCACCGAAGCGATCGGCGCTTCGACGATGCGACAGAACAACGGCTTGCCTTCGCTCCCGGCGAGCATCACGTCGGTGCGGCCGATGCGCAGCAAGCGCACTTGCAAGCCGCTGCTGGGCAGCGCGCGCCACGCTGCGAGCGCGGCGGCTTCGACAGCGTTCACCTGCAGCTCGAGTTCGCGACAGACACGCATCACCTCGGCGATGCGCTCGCGATTCACAGCCGCGAGGATCACCATCGAGGGTCCGCTGCCGCTGGGCGGGCTCGCCGAGGCGACACCGAGCGCCGCCTTCTCTTCATTGAAGACGGGGTCACCCTTGAGCCGCTCGGCGCAAACCACACGCGGCGACTTCGACACGCCCGCGGGCACGACGAGCGACTCGATGAGCACCGCCTTACCTTCCAGCCCGATCACCGTTTCGCGCCCGGAGAAGGGCGACGAGGTGATCAACTGGCGGAGGCTCTTCTTCAGATCTGAACCCATCGGGACCCGCGCGGAGACCAGGCGTCCATCGACGCGCTGGGCCGCTCGGAGTTCGGAATCGCCGACGACGATGCCGATCCTGCTGGCCTTTTGAACCTTCACGACCTCTCTCCTCCGACTCCTGGTGGACCTGCGTCAGGTCCCTATCGGCATCTCTTCGAGTCGGCCCGTAGACGTACTTACGGAAAACAATCGCTGCTCACCATCGGCCTCGATCAGGATGCTTCCGGGCTTGTAGAGCACCCCCTTGTCGGTGAAGCCTGCGGTCGGACGCTCCGCGTCGCCGAAGCCCGCGTCCACGATGTCCACGTTGCTCGGCTGGCCGGGCGCATCGAAGCGGACGAGGTAGTAGGACTTGGTGAGCGGGTCGACCATCGGCACGCCGAGGACGTTCACCACGGCGATCCAGGGCGCACCATCCGACACTTCATTGGTGCCGAAGCGCACACCCACGACCTCGCCCGTGTGGTAGGCGAGCGAGCGTGCGTGGTCCAAGGCGTCCTGGATCTGCAGCTGCACCATGTCGAGCTTGCGGTCGGTGCTCTGGCTTTGACTCGGCATCGCCACCGCAGCCAGGATCGCGAGGACGAACACCGCGGTGACCAGCTCCATCAAGGTGAAGCCGGACTGACTCGAGCGGCGCGTGTTGTGCTCAGCTGTTTGCATCGTAGGTCTCCATCAAGTCGAGCTCGGCCTCGGAGGGCACGTCCTCGGGGAAGGAAATCGACGTCATCACTTCGGCGCCGGGCACGATCGTGTCGGGGAAGTCGCGCGCTCCACGGGACTCACCGGGGCGCACGATCTTCGAACCGATGTTGAGCTCGGTCTCGGCGACGACCATGCCGTGGAGCGAGCCACGACACTCGAAATCGATCTCGTCTGCCGCAATGAAGCCGTGCAGGTTGATGCGCGCGTTGCTGTCAGCAACCACCACCGCATCGGGAGCCATGATGGCGATGTCCTTGAGTGTGTATCCGGGGTTGATGTGCGTGCCGCCAACCAAGTTGACGCGCGGTCGAGCGCCGCCGGACTGCGGGGAGGTGTCGTCACACAGGCCAGCGCGCGTCACAATCCCGCCCTGGAGAACGACCTTGTCGAGCGTCAGCTCTGCACCGGCCTCAAGCAGGAAGACACCGAGAATCGTGGTGTTCGCGTAGGTCGCGTTGCCGCTGATTACGATCAAGTCGGACGCTGCGATCACCGAAGCCCCCGTGCTGCAGTCCACGCGCGTGATGCGCCCCCCCGCTGCACCGCCACCGCTCCCAGGCTGCACCCTGCAACGCCCGCGAGCGCTCGCCGACTCCTTGAAGTCGAGGTTGAAGTCTTTGCCCGGCTTGTGCGAGCGAGCGCGCACCCGACGCTTGCAACTCCTTTCGTCGGGATCGACTTCGCGCTCACAGATGATGACGTCGCCACTGTCGGTGGTGACGATGTCTTCTTCGCCGTCGGCTTCGCTGCCAGGCGGACTACCGCGACGCATCTTTTCGCGCGTCCGCTCGAGCCCGCTGCGCGTGGCCTCTTCAGCTTCACTCGCGCCGGAGGACATCTCGAGCTGGGACTTCTGCAACACCGCGTGTCGCGCCCAGGTGACAGTGAGAGAGGCAGCCACCGCGGAGAGGACCACCGTGGCGAGCAGGACCCAGCCTTGTTCACCGCGAGCACGCAGCGCGCGCTGGCGGTGAGGCGAGGGTTGGTAGTTGTGGAAAGTGTTCATCGCTTGGATTCCTGATTGGGTCGGTGACGCGCTCATCCTTCGTCTTCAGCGGGGTCGGTGAGCCACCACTGGAAGCTGTCCACCTCTTTGGAGAGGCGCTTGATCGAGACCTCGAGGCGCACCAGCGTCTCGCCCTCGAAGCTCGCGGGGTCCACGACCGTGTTCGGGTTCTCGAGGTCCACGAAGGAGATCGAGACGTCCTGCGTCCACTTGAGGTGGCTCGCGACGAGCTCGTAGTTCGCCGAGCGCGGCGGCTTGAAGCTGGCGCCGTCGAGGTCCCAGAGCGTGACCGCGTCGGGGCCATAGGTTGCCTCGGCGCCGGGTTCGGCGTCCCACGGCAAGAGCTCGGCGGCCTCGCGGATCTCCTGCGCCAACATCAGGGCCTCGTGGGGGCCATCGGCGAAGAAGGCGTAGACCTGGGTCGACTGACTCATGGACGAGGTCGTCGCCACGAGGGTGGTTCCCACCACGATCGTGGCGAGGATCACCTCCAAGAAGGTGCTGCCGCGCTGACGGCGCTGGCGGTCGGTTCGAGCGAGAGGATTCATGGCGAGGCACTCCGGGGCGCGCCCACCACAGCAGCGGGAGACGCATGGAAATCAATCGATGCGTATGTCGTCGCTGGAAGGAGACGACTTGAGCGGCGAGCGCTCCCGGCCGAGCGACGGGAGCCCGCGCGGGCGATTCACCCGCGTCGCCACGCTTCCTCGCGTTCAGCGGACCACCGCGAAAACCCCTGAGATGCCCCCGAAAAGCTGCAGCCGCAGCTCCAGCAGCCTCGGCCCGTAGCCGAATTGGCAGAAGGTCCTGCGCGCCAGCGTCGAGTTCCTGCTCGCCTCGCCGCCCCGAGCGATAGACTCACAGTCCTGACGCTGGTGCAGCTCCCCGCCGCCTCACTCGCTGAAACTCCCATGAAACGCCTCATCGTTCTGCTGCCGCTCCTGCTGCTCGTCGCCAGCCCATCTCTTGCGGCGCAGGGACCCACAGGACCGCAAAAGCCGTGGGTGAACCCCTTCAACCCCGACTCCTTCAATCCGCAGCCAGATGATGGTGGTGGTGGAGGAGGCGGATCGACGGATGACCCGGTGCTCCCGGGCCTGCCCACACCGCCTGGTGATGCGGGCACTCCCCCAGCGCCCTTCACGCCAGCGGCGCCGGCCCCCGGTGTTCGCGGCGCCAGCGGACGCCTGAGTGGCAGCGGACAAGCGGGCACGACGCTCGTCCCTGATTCCCGCAGCATCAGCGGCAGCGTCAGTGGCGGACTCGTCGTCGATCGTTGGGAAACTTGGTGGGAGACCAACAAGTTCGACTTCATCAGCCTGCATCGGCTGGAAGACCTGCCCTCGAGCACCCAGGGCAACCTCGACGAAACCAGCACCGAACGCCTGCGCCGACTGCGCCGCGTGCGCGAGTTGTTGCGCGGACAAGTCACGCCGATCGTGCACCAACTCACCGGTGCCGATGACCCGGCCGTGCGAGCCTCGGCCATCGTGGCGCTCGGCAAACTCGGTGGCGACGAGATGGTCGACCGCGCCACCAGCTTGCTGCGCGACGGAAGCTTCGAAGTGCGACGCTCGGCCATGCTCGCGCTGGGCGTGCTCGACAACGCTCGCGCCTCGTACCTCCTGATGAACATCGCGGCCGACTCATCGAGCGGTCGCAAGCTCATGGGCTCGTCGGGCGTCACGTCGGAAGAGCGCGGAACGGCGCTGCTCGCCGCCACGCTGCGCGACGGCATCTCCGCACGCAACCTGCTGCAGCTGTTGCTCGACGAACGTGACGACCTCCCGCTGCAAGTGCTCGCCGCCGCCTGCGACGCGGCCGGCCTGCTGGGTGACGCGCGTCTGCTCAAGCCGCTCGCTGAACTCGCCCGCGACACGAAGCTCCCTGAGTACGTGCGCTCCTCCGCGACCACCGCGCTCGGTCGTCTCGGTGAGTCGGCCGCCGTTCCCACGCTGCTCGAACTGCTCGACAGTCGCCAGGAACCCCGCCGCGCCGCCGCCGCCGCGCTGGGCTACGTGGCGCACGACGGCATGCATCACGTGATCACTCGTTTGGCCCGCGTCCTCAAGGAAGAGACCGACGGCCCCACGCGCCACTTCGCCGCGATCAGCCTGGGGCGCCTCGGCGGCCCCGCCGCGCGCCGCGCGCTGCTCGAATCCTTCAGCGACCCGAGCAGTGACATGCGCCCGTGGCTCGCGCTCGCTCTCGGCCTGTGTGAGCGCCGCAACCCCGACGGCACACTCACGCCTCTGCTCCTCGAACGCGCCGCCAAGGAGAAGAACCTGGAGACGCGCTCCGCGTATCTCATCGCGCTCGGCCTCACGCGCGACCCGCGTGCGCTCGACATCCTGAGTGAAGAACTCGAGAAGGGACCGACGCTCTCCGCAGGACAAGCGGCGCTCGCGCTCGGACTCAGCGGCCAACCCGGGGCTCTCGCACCGCTGCGCAACTCGCTGGAAACACAGAACAACCCCACGGTGCTGCGCCAAGCCGCGCTCGGGCTCGGTGTGCTTGGCGACGGAGCCGCGATCCCTGACCTGCTCGAACTCGTGCGCACCACGAGCAACCCCTACGTGGCGTCCTTCGCATCACTCGGCATCGCTTTCATGGGTGACGAAGACGCCATCGGTCCACTCTTGGAAACGATCGAGAAGCAGGGCCCCCGCGGCGTGACCACTTCCTTCGCCACCGCCGCCATCGGGCAGCTCTTCGACGAAGACCGCCGTCCGGCGCTCTCGAGACTCGCCGCCGGCGACAACTACCTCGCGCGCCCCGACGCCACGTCACGGCTGCTCGCGCTCGGTTTCTGAGGCGCCCCCCCCGAGATCGCGTCTCCTGACGCCGAGAGGGCAAGAACAGGTCAGCGTGCTGCGGGCTCTGCGGTTCTCGTGAACCTCTCGGGCTCCACTGGCGGTCCTCCCCCCAGCGGGCCCATGGACCCGAGCGGCTCAGCGCGCTAGCTTGCCGCCGCGAGCGCCGGCTCCCGAGAACCGAGCGCCCCCTGTTGTCGCCTTCGAGGACTTCGTCATGTCGTTTCGCAGCTTGGTGTTCCTGACAGCGCTCCTCACGGCCGCGTCCTCGCTGAGTGCGCAGGACAGCAAGCGCCTGGCCGACCAGCTCGTGCGCGAGGCCGTCTCGCGGCAGGATCACGAGACCTGGCTCTGGGGCGGAAGCCTCGAGACGACGGCGCGCGTGCTCGACCTGCTCTCGCGGTCGCCGCGTCGCTACAACGAAGTGGACGGCCCGTTCTTCCGGCGCGCCGCCCAGCTGGTGGCCGCCGCCGTGCCCGAGGATCCTCAGCTCGCTTGCGAGCGCGAAGCTCATCGCGCGCTGGCGCTCGCGGGTGCGGTCACGGGCGAACTCGTCGCGGCGCGTGAGCAAGCTCTCCACAACCTCAGCGTCTGCAGCGGCGCAGGAGGCACGCGCAGCTTCGTCGAGTTGATCGCGCACTGGAGCTTCCCGGCGAAGAACCTCAAGCTCGACGGCGTCGCGGCTTCCGAGGATCCCGCCTCCGCAGTGCTGACCCTCGACGACCCCACAAGCGTCGCCCCACCCAGCTTCGAGGACACACGTGCCTGGTCGCGCTGGGCGCGCGCGATGAAGCTGCGCGGGCGTCTCCCCACCGAACACCCGGATCTCCCCGAGCCCGCCCCCGAGGATTCCCTCGATGAGCTGCTCGACGATCTCGAACTCGTGCTCGCGATCCACGGCCTGCCGCGTCGGGATGCGGGCACGGAAGGTCCGCCGCCCGCCAGCGTGTCACCTCACGTGCGCGTGGCGCGATCGCGCACCGACGCGCTCTCCGCCGCACTCGACTTCCTCGACCGCGAACAGAACAACGGTGGTTTCGGCCTGGGCGCCGCCATCGACCCGCGCCCCGAACCGGGCATCACTGCGCTGTGTCTCTCTGCAGCGATGAGCGCCTGCGAGGAGCTCGGCCGAGAGCGCCCTGACTGGATCGCAGAGGGACTCGACTACTTGCTCAGCTTGCAGAAGGACAGCGGTGCGATCTACGAGCACGGTGTGATCGTGTACACGACCTCGGTCGCGCTGGAAGCCTTGCTCGACGGCGGCCGCGAAGCCGACTTGCCAGCGGTGCAGCGCGCACTCGAGTTCCTCGTCGACGTGCAAGCGGATGAGGGCGAAGGCTACGACGCCGGCGCGGATCAGCACTACGGAGGCATCGGCTATGGCGGTGATGAACGCCCCGACCTGTCGAACACCCAGATCGCGCTCGAGGCCGCGCACCGTGCAGGCCTCGCCAGCGACTCCGCGCTGTTCCGCAAAGCGCTCGTGTTCTTGGAGCGCAACCAGAACCTCGCCGAGCGCAGCGTGCAGAGTTGGCCGCGCCCGGAAGGAGGCGTGTACGTCTCGGGCAACGACGGCGGCGCGACCTACATGCCCGGCAACAGCCCCGCCGGCGAAAACGAACTCGGCGACGACCGCTACGTGGCGCGCAGCTACGGCTCGATGACCTACGCGCTGCTCAAGTCCTACGTGTTCTGCGGTGTCCCCGCTGACGACGAGCGCGTGCAAGCCGCACTGGCTTGGGTCGCCGACAACTACGTGTTCGATCGCAACCCCGGCTTCAAGGATCGCGAGAAGGCCGGCGATGGCCTCTACTACTACTACCTCACCATGGGACGCTCGTTGCGTCAGCTCGCCCCCGACGGGCTGCCCACCGAGTTCGGCAACACGCTCCCCTGGCGCAGGGATCTGCGAGACGCCTTGCTGCTGCGCCAGCGCGAGGACGGGAGCTGGCTCAACGAGTCGAGCGCTCGCTGGTACGAAGGCAACCCGGCGCTCTGCACGGGCTACGCCTTGCTGAGCTTGGCGACCACGCGCTGAGCCGCGGGCCGCATTTGCCCGCGCGATGCGCAGCGTCGCACACGAGCTGCTTGCCGAGGCGAGCGCCGCGACGATCCTGAGCGTCAGCGGGCGCATCGCCTGCTAGACTCAACGCCCCGCTCAGCGCCCGATCATCCCGTCCAGCACCCCGCCACTCGGCGGCTCGTTCGCGCTGGCTCGGTTTGCCGGTCCCCTGGGGCTGGGTTAGGATCACGCACCATGAAGCTGTTCAACTTCGTCCTCGCGACAACCGGCCCCACGCTGACGAATCTCAAGATTCTCAGCCGCTACGCGTATTCCGCCACGCGCCACCTCACGCCGCGCAAGGCCCTCAACATGGCCAAAGTGGAGTGGGCACGCTTCCGCGGGAGCGATGTCGTCGGTGGCCTGCCCTACGTGCTCAAGATCGAGACGACGAACGTGTGCAACCAGCGTTGCCCGTTCTGCCTCGACCGTGATCGCAGCAAGATCGACGAAGAGGGCCGCGGCTTCGGCAAGATGCACCTCTCCTGCTTCAAGCAGATCATCGACATCCTCGCGCCCACGACCCTGCGGCTGAACATGTACGGGTCGGGCGAGCCGGTGCTCTACCCCGACATCTACGAGTTCATCCGCTACGCCGCCGACAAGAACATCGGCGTCACGATCTCGGCCAACCTCTCGGCCTTCAAGAAGGAGAACGCCGAGAAGCTCGTGGCCTCGGGCCTCGAGCACTTGATCGTGAGCTGCCACGGCGCCAGCCCCGAGACCTACGACAAGTACAACGTGGGCGGCGACTTCTGGAAGACCCAGGAGAACATGAAGGCGATCTGCGACGCCAAGAAGAAGCTCGGCAGCAAGCGCCCGTTCGTCGACTGGCAGTTCCTGCGCTTCAGCCACAACCAGCACGAGATCCCCAAGGCCCGCGAGATGGCCAAGGAGCTCGGTGTGAACATGGTGCGCTTCATCAACCCGAACATCCCTCCGGAGCACAAGGAGGAGTGGCGCCCGCGTCGCGACGACGAGATCGCCGACGCCAACCGTGGCGAGGGCAAGGTCAACGCCAGCCCCGGCGTGCACATGAGCGAGGACGCACAGGCCGTGGCCCGCGGCGAGCGCAAGGTCGTCAACGACGCCGACCGCCCCACCGCCGAGGTCAACACCTGCTCCTGGCTCTACCGCTCGATCTTCTTCAACTGGGACGGCGGCATCCTGCCCTGCTGCGACGGCACCACCGAACCCGGCCACGACCTCGCCCACTTCACCGGCCAGACGCTCCAAGAGTTCAAAGACTTCTGGAACGGTGACAAGTACCGCGAGCTGCGTCGCATGGCGAACTTCCGCATCCCGCGCGAAGAGATGGACCAGAGCACCACCTGCGGCAAGTGCATCAAGCCGCACATGCCCTTCATCCTCTACGAGCGCGGCTTCAAGCTTCCGAGCAAGTTCGAGAAGCGCTTGCTCGAGACCGAGCCCGACCTCCCCAGCAAGCGCACGCAGTGGGAGAAGACGGGCGAGACCGTCTCCGAGGCTGTCACCAAGGGCATGTGAGCACGGGGCGGGGCATGTAAGCGCGGGGCGAGGCGCGCACGACCGGCGCGTCAGGAAACGCCGGTGCGTTCCAAGCGCTTGCGAGCCGTCGGGTCCAGGATCTTCTTACGCAGCCGGATCGACTGCGGCGTGACCTCCACGAGCTCGTCTTCTTCGATGTACTCGAGCGCGTCTTCGAGGGAGAAGCTGCGCGGCGGCGCGACCTTGAGTGCTCGGTCGGTGCCCGAGGTGCGCATGTTCGTGAGCTTCTTCTCCTTGCACGGGTTCACGGTGATGTCTTGCGACTTGCAGTGCTCGCCGACGATCTGCCCCGAGTAGACCTGGCTCGACGGCGTGACGAAGAAGTCGCCGCGATCCTGGAGCGCGTCGAGCGCATAGGCCGCCACGCGACCGGTCTCCGAGCTGGTGATCACACCCAAGCTGCGACGCGGGATCGAGCCGCGCGTGGGTTCGTAGCCGCGCAGGATGTGGTGCATCACGGCCTCGCCACTGGTGAGCGTGAGCATGCGTGAGCGCAGGCCGATGAGGCCGCGTGCTGGGATCACGAAGCGCAGGCGCGTGGTGCTGCCCTGCGGGTCCATGTCTTCGAGCTCGCCGCGACGCAAGCTGGCCGCCTCGATGACCTTGCCCGCGAAGTCGCCGGGCACGTCGACCGTGAGGGTCTCGACGGGCTCGTGCAGTTCGCCGTCGACCTCGCGATCGAGCACGCGCGGGCGCGACACGGCGAACTCGTAGCCCTCGCGACGCATCGTCTCGATCAAGATACCGAGGTGCAGCACGCCGCGCCCTGACACGCGGAAAACCGACTCGCCACCGGGGTTGTCGACACGCAGCGCCACGTTGCTGCGCAGCTCGCGCTGCAGGCGATCACTGATCTGACGACCGGTGACCATCTTGCCTTCGCGCCCGTTGAAGGGTGAATCGTTCACCATGAAGTCCATGGCGATGGTCGGTTCGTCGATGTTGAGCGTGGGCAGCGGCTCGAGTGCGTCGGGCGCGCACAGCGTGGTGCCGATGGTGATGTCGGGATAACCCTGCACGGCCACGATGTCGCCGGCCGAAGCTTCGTTGATCTCACGTCGACCGAGATCGCTGAACTCGAAGAGCGCCACCACGCGCCCCGCATGCGGCTTCTCACCAGGACGTACGGCGGAGAGCGCTTGTCCTTTGCGGAGCGTGCCGCGGTCGATGCGCCCCACCGCCACGCGACCCACGAAGTCGTTGTGATCGATGGTCGTGACCTGCAGGCGCGCGGCGCCTTCGGTGCTGGGCGGCGCCGGCACGTGCGCTTCCACGGATTCGAAGAGCTTGCGCGTGTCGGTCTCGGGACCGTGCGGTTCGTTGCGCACCCAACCATCCTTGCCCGACGCGTAGAGCACGGGGAAGTCGAGCTGGTTGTCGTCGGCACCGAGGTCCACGAAGAGATCGAAGACCTCGTTGAGCACTTCGTCGGGGCGCGCCATGGGCTTGTCGCACTTGTTGATCACGACGAGCACCTTGAGGCCGGCTGCGAGCGCCTTGCCGAGCACGTAACGTGTCTGCGGCATCGGGCCTTCGTAGGCGTCGACGAGCAACAGCGCACCGTCGGCCATCTGCACCACGCGCTCCACTTCGCCACCGAAGTCGGCGTGACCGGGCGTGTCGATGATGTTCACCTTGAGGTCACCGATGCGCACGGCGACGTTCTTGCTGAGCACGGTGATGCCGCGTTCGCGCTCGAGCTCGTTGGAGTCGAGCACGCAGTCGACCCGCGCGGCGCCTTCACGGAACACGCCCGCGTCGGCGAGCATGGCGTCCACGAGCGTGGTCTTGCCGTGGTCCACGTGGGCGATGATGGCGATGTTGCGCAGGTTCACGGGAGGGCCGTCCGCTGAGGGTGTCGCCCGAAACGTCCCCCTTTGGGGATCGTGGGCGAACGGCGCAGCGTAGCGCAGTCCGTGAAGCTGGGGAAGCATGACACCCGCCGAGCATGCCACCCTTGGCCCGTCAGCCTGAGCTCAGCCCTTCCGCCCTCTGGTGTCCGGCTGAGCGGGCGGCGCGCGACTCAGGGGTACAGGCCGCGCAGCTTCTGGTAGTAGGCCACGCGGTCGATGCCCTCCATGTAGGCCGCCGTGCGCATGTTCACGCTGTGTTTGCGCGTGCGACGGTAGACCTGCCGGAAGGCCTTCTGCATCGACTTGTGGAGCCGCGTGTTCACGTCGCGCTCCTCCCAGAAGTAGCCCATCCGGTCCTGACACCACTCGAAGTAGCTGACCACCACGCCGCCGGCGTTGGCCAGGATGTCGGGGATCACGAAGATGTCCATGGCGTCGAGGATCGCGTCGGCGCCGGCTGTGGTCGGGCCGTTGGCGCCCTCCACGATGATCTGGCAATTGAGACGGTCGGCGTTCTCCGACGTGATCTGGTTCTCGGCCGCGCAGGGCACCAGGATCTCGCAGGGCATGTGCAGCAGTTCTTCGTTGCTCACGAGTTCGCCGCCCTCGAAGCCGTCGAGCGTGCGGTGCTTCTCGATGTGCGCGAGCAGACTCGGGATGTCGAGGCCCGACTCGTTGACGATGCCACCGTCGATGTCGGAGATGGCTTTGATGCGCACGCCGATCTCGTGCAGCAGCGAGGCGATCGTCCCGCCCACGTTGCCCGAACCCTGCACGACCACGGTGGCCTTGGCGAGGTCGAGCTTCTTCACGCGCGAGGCCTCACGCACCATCGTGAGCAAGCCGCGCCCCGTGGCTTCGCGACGGCCCATCGAACCGCCGAGCCCCCACGGCTTGCCCGTGACCACACCGGTGTGGATCCCGCGCGTGTGCATGGAGTAGGTGTCCATGATCCACGCCATCACTTGTTCGTTCGTGTACATGTCGGGCGCGGGGACGTCGCGGTCGGGCCCGATGATGTCGATGATCCCGCTCGTGTAGCGGCGCGTGATGCGTTCGATCTCGCGCTGTGACAAGTCGCGCACGTTGCAGCACACGCCGCCCTTCGCGCCGCCGAAAGGCACGGCCACAACCGCGCACTTCCACGTCATCCAAGCGGCGAGCGCACGCACCTCGTCCACGTTCACGTAGGGCGAGTAGCGGATGCCGCCCTTGCACGGTCCCATCGCCGAGTTGTGTTGCACGCGCCAGCCGTCGTAGACCTGGATCGAGCCATCCTCGAGTTGGATCGGGATGGCGACCTTCAGCTCGCGCTCGGGCGTCTGCAGGATCTTGTAGAGGCCTTCGTCGAGCTCGAGCTTGGCGGCGGCCAGGTCGAAGCGCGCGAGCATCGCTTCGAAGGGATTGTTCTCGGGCGCCTCTCGCACCGGAGGAGAGCTGGGCTGGGAGACGCTCATCGGGGCAGTCCTCGGGACCGGTTGGAAAGGAGCCGGGCACAGGCACTGTAGGCCGCGCCCTGCAGCGGATCGAGCTGAAGCGCAGAGACTCCTCTCGGCAGTTCAGCGCTCCAAGGCGTAGAGCCAAACCTCGGGACTGCTCGACAGCTTGCGCGGGGCGCTCTCGGACGCGCGATCGAGCGCCGCGCGCAGTTGCGGGTCGGGCGCGCGCGGCCAGGGGGTGAGCAGGAACCAACTCGCCTGCGGCAGGCGCTGCCGGGCGTCCCTCAGGGCGGCCGCGCTCTCGACGCCGCCGCGCACAGGCGTGTCGGCGTAGAAGGTCACCTCGGGTCGCATCATCACGAAGCGGTCGCCCGAAGCCCCCGGGATCAGCACGTTCGTGTCGTAGTTCGTGAGCACCCATGAGCCGGGCGGCAACTCGCGCGCCAGCGCCTGGCCGACGCGCGCCGGGAGCACGTCTTCAGTGAGCTGGGCCTGCGGACGCAGGAAAATCCCCGCCAAGGCGAGCGCAGCCGCGAGCCCCATCAGCACCCGCCAGTGCGCACCGAGCGCCATCACCAGGCCGGCCCCCAGCGCCGGCGCCAAACCGAAGACCCAGTACGCGTGCTCGAGCATGCCAGCCGGGAAGACCGCAGCGTGCAGCACCGGGGGCAGCACCAACAGCATCCACACCACACGACGCGGACAGCGCGGCGCACGCCAACACCACAAGGCCAAGCCGGCCAGCCAGATCGGGAAGCCGGGCAACAACGCGTGCACCTGACGCGCCCAACTGCCCACGCGCTGGCCCCAGTCCACCGAGTCTCCCCCCGCGGCTTCACGCGGCGAGAGCACCTCGCCCGGGCCGCGACTGCTGACCGCCGTGAGCAAACGCTCGAAACCCTCGGCTCCGGGTCGCGTGGCCAACCAAGCAGCCACGCTCGCGAACACGAGACAGGCCCACCCCGCGAGCAACAACCCTCGGCGCCGCGTGGCTCCGCCGCGGGACCACACCGAGAGTCCGAGGAGGACGGGCGCGTAGAGCCCGTACCAGTCCACCCAACCGGCAAGCAAGGTGAGCAGCAGCGTCGGCCACAGGGAACGCTCACCCGCGAGCGCGCGACGCCCCACGAGCAGCACGCCGAGGCTCAGCGCGAGCACGATCGGACCCTGCACTTCCACGTGCGTGCCGTACACCCAGGTCATCGGGAACAAGGCGGCGAGCAACGCAGCGAAGGCGCCGGTGCGCACGTCGGTCACGGAGCGCACGAGACTCGCGAGCAACACGAGCGACAGCAAGGTGGCCAAGGCGGCAATGCCGCGCGCGACGTCCTCGTGCACCCCGGTCACGCGGAACACGTTCGCCATCAACCAACCGAGGCCGGGCGGATGGTGCAGGTAGGTTGCCTGCGCGCCGAAGGCTTCGCTCTCGGTGAGCAACAGCGGCGCGCCGCCTTCGACCCAACCCCAGCGCAAGTGGTTGCGCGCCACGTGTGTGTAACGCGCGCCGTTGTGTCCGAGCCAGGAGCGACGGAACTCCCCGCCGAATCCCGGTGACATCCCGAGCGACGCCACGATCAGGGCCAGCGCCAGCACGACCCGCGCCACGAGCGACGAGGCACGGCCCGCCGCATCGTCCTGCGGGACAGACCGGGGCGCACTCATGCGCGCATCCTTGCGAGCGAGCGGTGTCCGCGCGCGCTCATGGCGTGCGCGTCACGACTCAGTCGTCGAAACCGGGGAGTGGCGGCAACTCGCCGTCGAGCTCCAGATCGATGCTCAAGCACAGCACGTCTTCGTGACCGGGGATGCGCGCGACCTTGGCCGCGTCTTTCTCGGTGCAGAGCAACTCGGAGGTGCCGGCTTCGGCACGCACCTGCGCCATGCAGGCGGCGGTGAAGGCGTGGTGATCGGGGAAGGTCGTCATGCCCGTGACGTGCGCGCCGAGCGCTTCCACCGTGTGACGGAAGCTGGCCGGCGACGCGAGTCCGCAGAACAGGTGCACGCTGCGACCGGCGAGCGAGTCGGTGGGCTGTTCCTCGCCGCCCGTGACAGCACGCACGCCGCGCGGACGGTGCACCGCGCTCAGCACGGGCACACCTCGTTTGTACGCACCGAGCGCCGCGATGCGCGCGCGCAGCTCGTCTTCAACGAGCATCTCGGAGTGACTCATCACGACCAGGTCGGCGCGGCCCAAGCCCGAGGCGGTTTCGCGCAGCGGGCCGGCGGGCAAGACCTCGCCGTTGCCGAGTGGCGCGCGCGCGTCGACACACACGATGTCCATGTCGCGGTGCAGCCGGCGATGCTGCATGCCGTCGTCGATGATCGCCACGTCGCACCCGCGTTGCGCCGCTTCGATGGCGCCCGCGAGCTTGTTCGTGGTCACGATCAGCTCCACGCCCGGCACGCGCTCCGCGATCAACGCGGCCTCGTCGCCCAGGCCGTCGTCGGTGGCTTGCGCACCGTAGCCGCGCGTGACGACCGCCACCTTCTTACCGGCCGCGAGGCCGCGCCGCGCGAGCGCGATCACCAACGGCGTCTTGCCCGTGCCACCCACCGTGAGGTTGCCCACCGAGATCACCGGGAGTTCGGCCTTCCCGGGTTGCACGAGCCCGCTGTCGTAGAGCGCGTTCTTCATGCTGGTGGCGAGCAGGTAGAGCAGCTGCAGCGGGAACAGGACCACGCGCAGCAACACGCTCAAGAAGTCGTTGCGGCCGGAGAGCAGGTTCTCGGCGACGCGCATCGCGGAGCCTCACATCGGGGGGACGGAATGCGCGCGGGGGCGCGGAGTCAGCGTTCGGGATCGCCGATCGAAGTCGACGCGCCCGCTTCTCCCGCTTCGGTGGAGGCTTCGTCGGCGTCCCAGCTCGAGTCGGACTCCGGTGCGTCAGTGGAAGGCGACGCGTCGGGTTCCGAACTCTGCTGCGACGTCGGCGAGGGCGACTGTGGAAGCTCACCCACCACCGGAGAGGGCGCCTTATCCTTCCGCTCCAGGAGCTCCTGTGCAAGTGCCAGGTAGTCCTGAGCGCCGGCGCAAATCGCGTCGTACTGGAAGATCGTCTTGCCGTGACTGGGCGCCTCGGCGAGCTTCACGTTGCGCCGGATGACGGTTTCGCAGAAGGCGTCGCCGAAGTGGCTCTTGATGTCGTCGATCACGGCCTTGCTGAGCTTGGTCTGCGGATCGTGACGCGTGCTCACCATGGCGCTGATGCGCAGCTCAGGATTCAGCCGACGCCGCACGAGCTGCACGATGTCGAGCAGCTTGCCCAAACCCTGCAGCGCGAAGAACTCGGCCTGGATCGGCACGAAGACCTCGTCGCAAGCCACCAGCGCGTTGAGCGAGAGCAGGCCCAGGCTGGGCGGACAGTCGATCAGCACCCAATCCCAGGGATCGCTGCCGCCGTAGGCTTCGACCGCGGTTTCGAGGGCGTCGCGCAGCACGACCTCGCGCCCCACCGTGTTGACCAGCTCGAGTTCCATGCCGGCCATGTCGACCGAGGCCGGGGCCACGAACAACCGCGGCTCGCTGCTGGCGCGCACCACTTGCCCCAGCGTGGCCTTGCCCTGGAACAGCTCGTAGAGCGAAGGCGAGCAGTTCATCGGGTCGAAGTCGAGGTGCACCGTGAGGTTGCACTGTGGATCGAGGTCGAGCACCAGCACGCGGTGCCCCATGCGAGCCAGCGCGGCTCCCACGTTCACCGTGGTGGTCGTCTTGCCGACGCCACCCTTCTGATTGATGATCGCGACGCGTCGCATGCTGTGTGGGCACCTCTTCTTCGTGCGGCGCCGCCGGTTCGTCGCGTGGCCCGGGCCGAGCCCGGAAGACCTCGCGGCGAAATCCTCCCCGCGAACCCGTCGCAGGGAGCCTCCCGGCCGCCGAATCGCTAGAATCGCCGTCGTGAGCACTCGCGTCGAGGAACTTTTCGATACGTCGGTCGACTTGGTCCGGCAGGGCAAGCTGCGCGGCGCGCTGCTGACCCTGCTCGACGGCCTCGCGGAGGACCCGTTGCACCTCCCCAGCCTGGAGGCGGCCGCGCGCATGTGCGGCCTGCTCGGAGCCCCCGAGGAGGGCACGCTCTTCGAGGACGTCTTCAAGGAGCCCGACGACCTGGGCGCGCGCCACCGGCTGGCCTTCCACATGGTCAACGAAGGCCGCGCCGACGTGGCCGTGCAGCTGCTCGAGCGCAGCATGGACAGCATCGAGTCCGGCCCGCAAGAGGCCCTGCTGCGCCGCGAGCTGGCCTTCGCGCAGCTCCAGAACCGCGAGTTCCAGGGCTGCCTGCGCACCCTCGCCCCGCTCGACCAGGGCAGCGACGAAGCCGCCGACCTGGCCGACTCGGAACTCATCTACGTGCGCCTGCTGCAGGCCGAGGCCGCCATCTACGCCGACCGCCGCGAGTTCTCGCGTCGCCTGCTCGAGCAAGCCGAGGCGCTCGTGCCCAATGATGAGCAGCGCCAGACCCTCGATGCGCTCTACGCGTTGCACGGCCGCGCGCGCCACTTCCCCGAACTCACGGCCGCCGGCCTGCGCGAGTGGCACTTCATCCAGCACGCCTCGATGCTGCTCAAGACCGCGGGCGGCTACTTCGAGGACGGCTCCTTCGCGGGGCGCTTCGAGATGCTCGACCTGCGCGTCGACATGGTGGCCTTCCTGCTGAAGCGCCTGATCGACGTGCTGGCTTGGTCCGGGCTCGAGCACGAGTGTGTCGTCCCCACGAGCGACGTGGCCGCGCCGCTCGCGCACGCGCTCGGTCAGGAACTCGGCTTGCCCGTGCTCGACGGCCTGCCCGACCGTCAAGGTCGCGCGGCGCTGCTCGTGGCCGCCAACGCCGCCGAGCTCGGCCCGCTCTCAGCTGGCCTCGTGCGCAACCGCCGCGAGCTCACCGTCTTCGCGCTCAACCTCGACTGGACACGCGACGCACCGGTGTGCCCCGAGATCGTGGGCGTGCTCGCCGCGCGCAGCTTCCTGCCCTGGGAGACGCGCTACACGCACGATCCCGATGCTGGCACCACGCGCGCGCTCGAACCCGACACCCAGGCGCCCGAGCTGCTCGGCGAACAGATCGTCGAAGCCTTGCGCGCGCTCCCCGACGACCCCAAAGCGCACGACAAGTTTTTCATGCATTACGAGCCGCTGCGGTCGGAATTGCTGCTCGGCAACGAGTCAGGCAACCCGACGCGGCGTCGCTTCACCCAACTCTCCCCGGCCTGGACACCCCAGAGCCCGGCAGCACGCGCCCAACAGGCGAGTGAAGGGCAGGGTTAACTGCGCTGCGCGCGGCGGCGTCGTGACAGGAGTCGCAAGAGCCCCGGTAAGAGCAGCAGCAGTGGGAGACCCCACTTCGCGCTGTACGCGACCCGCTCGAACTCGAGCGGATCAAGACCGTGAAAGAACTTGGCGTCGTAGCGCTGACCGACCAGAGCCTCGAGCGGCAACAGGTCGGGAGGGTCTGCCTGCGCGTAGTGTTTCTGGATGACGGGGAGCACGTCGTCGGAGGTCGCTTGGCGACGACCTAGATAAGCTTCACGCACGCGTGCCGGATCCTCGCGCAACTCCGTGGGCTCACCGCGAAGCGTCACGCCGTAGTCGGGGTCGAGCACAAAGACTTGCCCATCCGGCGAGGTCACGCGCGCCACGACGTGCACGCCCGAACCCCAGAGCTGTCCATCGATCCCGTCTTCAGCGAGCAGTCGCAGCAGTGTGATGGATTGCGCGCCGCAAGTGCCGAGCCCACGTCGCAAGGCGCGGCCGGGATCCTGAAACTCATAGTTGTCGTAGCGCCCGTCGTGGTTGAGTGCGGCAAGGAGCCAGTTCTCGCGCGCATCGAGGCGCATGGCGTGCTCCTCGTCGACGAATCGCTGGTGCACGTTCGTCATGCGCTGGTTGACGGCAGCCGTCACGGCGTCGAGGAATGCTGCATCGTCGATCATGCCGGCGAGGAAATCGCGACGCGCGGCGCCGAGCGCCGCCTGAGCCTCGGCGTGATCGAGTGTTGTGTCGTTGTCGCGACTGGCGAAGCGTGTCGGCAGGTCACGAGGGAAGAAGAGGCCGAACAAGTTCACCAACAGAAGTGTCCCCCCAACGAACGCGCACGTGGCCCACGTGACGAAAAACACCCGTGCGCGCGCTCTGCGATCGCTGAGCCAGATGGCGCCCCCGACAAGCGCGCCCGCCGCGAAGAGCGTCCACCACTCAGAGGGCAACAGCAGCGGGACCTCGAGGGTGTACCGCAGGCCGTTGGTGTTGGGGTCCGTGTTGTCGGACGCCGAGAAGTAGAGCGTCTCGCCCCAGTGCGAGTAGGCACCACCACCGACGTCCACGATCTTCGTGTGGGCCTCGTGTGCCGGGCCGATTGGTACGCCGTCTTCGCGCAGCTCAACCTGCGACGCACCCGACCGTTCTTTGCCGTCACTGGGAGCAACCAGCGGCGGGCGGCCGAGGACGGGCAGGCGGGTGTTGTACGCATGCTCACCGTAGGCCACGAACGGTGGAGCGAGCTCCAAGACGTACGAAGTCGGTGCGATCCGGGCCCCCGCGAGCACGGCCAGAGCCGTGCATGCGAGACCGAGAGCGAGTGCGGACCAGCGTAGAGCAGCAAGCACGTTGCCCAGTTTCCTCCGAAGTCCCCCGCAGGGGGCGTAGTGCGCCACCCAGCGTGTTCCTTGCGCAGGAAGATTGTTCCATCGAACACGGAGGGTCGCAACATCGCCCGCCGCTACGCCGTGACGATGCTGGTGTAGCTCGAATGCTATCTTGGCCGCCTTTCGCCACGCCCCTCAGACTCGAGTGCGATGACCAGCCTGTTGCCTGCCGTGCGCCGCCTCGCCGAGGGCGTGCAGAACCCGATTCAGTACCTCGGCGGCGAGCTGAATGCCGTGGTCAAGGATCCGGACACGGTGTCGGCGCGCATGGTGCTCTGCTACCCCGACGTCTACGAGATCGGGGCGAGCCACAACGGCAGCCAAGTGCTGTACAGCGTGCTCAACGCTGAGCCCGACTTGTCCTGCGAGCGCGCCTACACACCCTGGCCCGACATGGCCAGCGCCATGCGCGAGGCCGGCGTGCCGCTCTTCTCGCTCGAGACCCACGAGCCCGTTTCCAGCGCCGACGTGCTGGGCTTCACGCTGCAGACCGAGCTCACCTACTCCAATGTCCTGGAGACGCTCGACCTCGCCGGCCTCCCGATCTGGGCTCGCGAGCGCGACGCCAGCCACCCGATCGTGATCGCGGGCGGTCACGGCGCCCACTCCCCCGAAGTGCTCGCCGAGTTCGTCGACGTGTTCCTGCCGGGCGACGGCGAAGAGACGCTGCCGCTGTTCCTGCGCAAGGTCGCCGAGCTGCGCGCCGCGAACACGCCGCGCGAGGAACTGCTGCACGAACTCGCGCGCAGCTTCGCCTGGGCCTACGTCCCCGCGATGTACGACGCCGCCTTCGACGGCAAGAACGGTGCCTTCAACGGACTCACCCCGCGCTTCAGCGACGTGCCGAAGCGCATCCAAGGCGCCGCCGTGTTCGACTTCTCCGCCGTGCCGATCGCCACGCACCCGATCGTGCCCTTCGCGAAGACCGTCCACGAGACGATCTCACTCGAGATCATGCGCGGCTGCACGCGCGGCTGCCGCTTCTGTCAGGCCGGCATGATCACGCGCCCGATGCGCTACCGCCGTGTGGAAGACTTGGTCGCTGCCGCCGAAGAGGCCATCGCCAACACCGGTTACGACGAGATCACGCTCACCTCGCTGTCCTCGGGCGACTACCCGTGGATCGAAGAACTGATCACCGAGATGAACGCGCGCTTCGCGCCGCGCGGCGTGTCGGTGTCGCTGCCGAGTTTGCGCGTCACCGGAGAGCTTGCACGTTTGCCGGGCCTCACGAACGGCGTGCGCAAGGGCGCGCTCACCTTCGCACCCGAGGTCGCCACGGACCGCCTGCGCAAGATCATCAACAAGGACATCCGCAACGAAGACATGCTCACCTCGGCGCGCGCCGCGTACGCCGAAGGTTGGAGCAAGATCAAGATCTACTACATGATCGGCATCCCCGGCGAGATGGAAGAAGACCTGCGCGCCGTGGTCGAGTTCGCCGACGAACTCTCGCGCCTGCGCAGGGAAGTCACCGGCAAGGGCAAGGCGCAGATCAACGTCACCGTGACCACCTTTGTCCCGAAGGCCTTCGTGCCCTTCCAGTGGGACGGGATGATGGATCGCGAGACCGTGCGCGAGAAGCAGAACTGGATGCGCGGCCTCAACCGCAACCGCTCCGTGAAGCTCAAGTTCCACGACGCCGAGCAGAGCTACCTCGAAGGTGTGCTCGCGCGCGGTGATCGACGTCTCGCACCTGGCATCGCCGAGGCTTGGAAGCGCGGCGCGCGCTTCGACGCCTGGAGCGAACACGCCGACCTCGACCGCTGGCTCGACGCCTTCGACGCGCAAGGCATCGACCCCGACGCCTTCGCGCTGCGCGAACGCGGCGAACACGAAGCGCTGCCCTGGGACCACCTCGACATCGGCCCGGCGCGCGAGTACCTGTGGGCCGAGCGCGAACGCGCGCGCCAGCTGATCAAGACCGACTACTGCGTGGGCAAGGTCTGCCACGTGTGCGGCGTGCCGCCGAGCCTGTGCTTCGCGATCAAGCGCGACATGGGACTGCTCGACACGCAACAACGCGGCATCCTCGAGATCGACGAAGAAGGCCTCACCAAGGGCGTGGCGGGCGTGGACAAGAGCGCGGCGCGCACGCTGCGTGCGACCTCGCCGGGGCCGGTGCGCGCTCACCGTCGCGCGAGGGATGCGAGCGCGGCGGGCTCCGTCGAAGCGGCGGGTTCGAACGAGTCGGCAGGCACCACGAGCGCGACTCAGGAGAACAGTGCGCCGAGCACGGAGCCGTCGTCTTCGTGAAGGTCGGCGCGTTCAGCCGTTCGCTCTCGTACTTCCCGCGGATCCGTCGCCGCTGGATGAAAGGCATGCTCTGCGTGCTGCCGAGCAGCGGGCTCGAGATCGCCGTGCCGCTCATCGTGCGCGAGGTCTACGGCGGCATCCGGCGCGGCGACATGAGCCTCGGCATGGTCGCGGCCTGGTCGTCACTCGCGCTGCTGCTGGTGCTGATCAAGGGCGCCGCCAAGTTCGGCATGCGCTGGTACATCACAGGCGCGAGTCGCGAGTTCGAGCAACACTTCCGCCAGGATCTCTTCGCGCATTTGATGACGCTCTCCCCGCGCGACGTGTCACATGTGCGCACCGGCGACATCATGTCGCGCTCCACCGCCGACGTGGAAGCCGTGCGTCTGATGCTCGGCCCCGGCGTGATGTACGTGAGCCAGGCGATCGTGATCGTGCCCGGCGCGCTGATCGCCATGGCGCTCATCGACCCCGTGCTGATGCTCGCGATGCTGGTGCCCTTCGTGGGGCTCGCCACGGTGATCCGTCTCGCGGCGCCGCCTACGCAACGCTGGAGTCAAGCCACACAGGAACGCTTGGCCGAGATCTCCACCGTGGCGCAAGAGAACATCTCGGGCATCCGCGTGGTGAAGGCCTTCGCGCGTGAAGCCGTGTCGAGCGGCGACTTCCGCAAGATGGGCACCTCGCTCTTCGAGGCCAACTTGCGCCTGGCCACGCTGCGCGGACTCACCGCCGCCGCGATCACCGCCGTGAAGGAGTTCGGCGTGCTCGTGATCCTGGTGCTCGGCGGGCTGCACATCGTCGACGGGAACATGCAGCCCGAAGACATGTTCTTCTTCTTGATGGTGCTCAACATCGCGCTCTGGCCGCTGATCGCCATCGGCTGGATGCTGGGCATGTACCACCGCGGCAAGGCCGGCGCCGAGCGACTCGAAGAGCTCTTCGCGCTGCAGCCGTCGGTGCAAGAAGCCGCTGAGCCGCGCACGCCCGAGACCACGCGCGGCGCGCTCGAAGTGCGCGACCTCACGCACGCTTTCGACGGCGCACCGGTGTTGCAGAACGTGTCCTTCAAGGTGCCCGCGGGCGCCACGCTCGGCATCACAGGACGCACGGGTTGCGGCAAGACCACGCTCGTGCAGCTGCTCGCGCGCCTGATCGAACCGCCGCCCGGCACGGTGTTCATCGATGGTGTCGACGTGCGCGACCTGCCGCTCGACTGGCTGCGCAAGACCATCGGCGTCGTCCCGCAAGACACCTTCCTGTTCAGCGAGACGATCCACGACAACATCGCCTTCGCCGGTGAGCACGTGGACCGCGAACAGGTGCTCGCCGCCGCGCGCCTCGCCCACATCCACGACGACATCGAGGGCTTCCCCACCGGCTACGAGCAAGAGCTCGGCGAACGCGGCGTCACGCTCTCGGGCGGACAACGCCAGCGCACCGCCATCGCGCGCACGCTCGCCGCGCGCCCGCCGGTGATGGTGCTCGACGACTGCCTCTCGGCCGTCGACTCGGTCACCGAACAGAACATCCTGCGCCAGTTGCGCGGCGCGCTGGCCGAGCGCACGGCCGTGATCGTGAGCCACCGCGTGTCGGCGCTCTCGCTGGCCGACCACGTGATCGTGCTCGACGAAGGCCGCGTGGAAGAAGCCGGCAGCCACGAAGACCTGCTCGCCCGCGGCGGCCTCTACGCCGAGCTCCACGAGCGTCAGCAGATCGAAGCGGAGCTCGACGAGCTGTGAGTGTCGACGCGCACACCGAGAACAAGGTCGGCTCGAAAGCCGACCGTAAGCTGCTCGGGCGGCTGATGGTCTTCGCGCGCCCGCACGTGACAGCGCTCTGCGTCACCGTGCTGATGTTGATGGCGAACGTGCTGCTGCGTCTCATCGGCCCGTGGATCATCGCGCAGGTGATCGACGGCCCGGTCGAAACCGCGCGCGTCGCCAAGCTCGACGACACGCTCACTCCCGCGCTCACCGACTCGCTCGTGAGCGAAGTCTTGAACTGGGGCTGGGTCTTCCTCGGCACCGCCTTCTTCCTGGCCGCCAACGCCGTGTTCCTCGAGTGGTTGATGAACCGCACGGGACAGAACGTGGTGCTCACGGTGCGCAACGTGCTCTTCCACCACTTGCTGCGTCTGCCGGTCGGTTGGTTCGACAAGCACCACGTGGGTTGGGTCGTCACGCGCAGCACCAGCGACGTCGACTCACTGAGCGAGCTGTTCACCACCGGCGTGGCCACGATCGCGAAGGACATCCTGTCGATCATCGTGCTGCTCGGCGCGCTGTTCTGGCTCTCGCCCTCGCTCAGCCTGGTGGCCGTGTTCGTGCTGCCGGTGATGATCTTCGTGTCCTTCCGCTTCCGCTTGAAGGCGCGCATGGCTTACCGCGCCACGCGGCAGTCGCTGAGTCGCGTGAACGCCTTCCTGCAAGAGCGCCTCACCGGGCTCGACGTGGTGCACTTGTTCCGTCGCGAACGCGCCAGTGCCGTCGGCTTCGGCGAGCGCAACGAGCGCTACTACCGCGACAACATGGTCACGGTGCGGCACTTCTCGCTGTTCTTCCCCACCGTGGATGTGCTCAGCCAGGTCGTGAAGCTGGGCACGCTCACCTGGGGCGCCGCGCTGATCTTCAGCGGCGACCTCGAGCTCGGCGTGTTCATCCAGTACTGGCTCTACCTCGAGTTCATCTTCGAGCCGATCCGCGAGCTCGCCGAGCGCTACAACGTGCTGCAGGCGGGCATCGCCGCGGGCGAACGCATCTTCGGGATCCTCGACGCGCCCACCGAGAACGGCAAGCAGGACCTCGAACAGATCGTGGCCGACACGGCTGCCGAGGCGGAGCGCACCGAGCCGCTCGTCACCCTGGCGCAAGCACGCGAGAAGGATCAGAGCGGCCCCGCGATCCGCTTCGACAACGTGTCCTTCGCTTATGGCGACGGCCCCGACGTGATCTCCAACGTGTCCTTCGATGTGCAGCGCGGACAGAAGGTGGCCGTGGTCGGGCACACCGGCGCGGGCAAGACCACGCTCGTGAGTCTGTTGTGCCGCTTCCACGACACGTCGCGCGGGAAGGTCGAGTTGTTCGGCAACGACGTGCACGACCTGAGCCACGCAGAGTTGCGCCGTCGCATCGCCATCGTGCAGCAAGACGTGTTCCTGTTCAGCGACGACATCGCCGCCAACGTGCGCATGGGCGAGCCGCTCAGCGACGAACGCCTGCACGAGGTCGCGCGCGCCGTGAACGCCGACCGTTTCATCGACCCGCTGCCCGACGGCTTCGCCACGCGCTTGCTCGAACGCGGCAGCAACCTGTCGAGCGGGCAGCGTCAGTTGATCGCGTTCGCGCGCGCGCTCGCCGCCGACCCCGACATCCTCGTGCTCGACGAAGCCACGAGTTCCGTCGACAGTGAAACCGAACACTGGATCGAAGAAGCCACCGCCGCGCTCATGCAGGGCCGCACGAGCCTGGTGATCGCGCATCGCTTGTCCACGATCATCAACGCCGACAAGATCCTGGTGTTCCACAAAGGCGAGTTGCGCGAAGCCGGCACCCACGACGAGCTGCTCGCGCTCAAGGGCCTCTACCACAAGCTCTACCACCTGCACCTCGCGAGTGGCACGGGCGACGCGGCGGCCGGCACCGCACGCTGATCCACGCGTTCGCGTCGGTGGAATGGACCGCCGCACCGTCGAGCTGGTGAGTGTCGCCCCATCCACTTGCCGGACGCGTGACGAGATCGCGCCCGTCGCCGACCAGATCGTCCGCTCAGCGCGGGCCCCACAAAGCCCCACAATCGGCTAAGCTGGCGCGCGTTGTCCCTTGGGCTGTGTGGCGTGGAGAGAGCGCTGTCTCCCCTGGGAAACGATCACGTCTTGAGTCAGGGGAGAGCTGTTCATGGGCACGCTGCATCGTGGAACTCACAAGTTGCTGGGCCTGTGCGCCCTGGTCGGCACGCTCATCGCGCTCGTGTCGCAAGACAGCGCCGCGCAGCAGCAACGTCCGCTCAGCGGGCACCAACTCGCAGAGCTCTCGCTGGCTGAGGGTCGCGAGGTGGAGATGCTGCTGCCCGACCATCTCTCGGCGCCGCATGAGCTGCCCATGCAGATCGACGGCCAGTGGCGCATGCTGCGACTCGAGCCGCACTCGATCCGCACGCCGAGCTTCCGTCTGCTGGTCACCGGCGACGACGGCCAGCTCGTCCGCGAGACGCCGCCGCCACCGCGCACGGTGCGCGGCACGATCCAGGGTTTCCCCCACAGCGAGATCGCGGGGTCGCTCGCGGAGGGTCGTCTCAGCATCCTGATGCGCCTGGAGCGTGACGGCCCGCTGTGGGCGGTTCAGCCGCTCTCGAACGGACGTCACGCGCTGTACCGCCGCGAGTCGGTGGTGAGCGCCGACACGCGCACATGCGGCACCTTCGCCCCCCACGACGACAGCGTGCCGCCCAGCTACGCCGCGCTGGAACCCGGCACCGAACTCAAGGTGGCTGAGCTCGCGCTGGAAGCCGACTACGAGTACTACCAGTTGCTCTTCGAGTCGGTGGGTTCGGTGGTCGGCGACCTCGAGACCATCGTGAAGCAGTCGCGCCTGATCTACTCGAACTCGTTGCAGATCTCCTTCGACTACGTGATCGACAACATCGTGGTGCGCACCACTCCCAACGATCCGTACGAAGGCACCGACGCCGAGGTGATCCTGAACCAGATGCGCAACACCTGGAACGGGAGCGGCACGCTGAACAGCATCCCACGCGCCACCGCTCACCTGTTCACCGGGCGCAACCTCGACTTCCCCGTGCTCGGCATCGCCTACGTGAACGTGATGTGCAACAAGCCGGTGGCCTACGGTCTCACCGAGTCGCGGGCGTACACGAACTTGATCCAGCGCGTGGGCATCACGGCGCACGAAATCGGCCACAACTGGAGCGCGCCGCACTGCAACGGCACCTCCGACTGCGCGCTCATGTGCGCCTCGTTGCCCGGCTGCACCAACAACTTGCAGAAGTTCGGTGCCGTCTCCACGACCTTCATCAACTCGGCGCTGCAGGCTGCGAACTGCCTCACGGTCGACGTGGTGCCGTTGATCCCGATCCTGGCCAGCGCCACGCCCGACTTCGGTCCGCCCGAGGGTGGCGGCACGATCGACCTCTTCGGCGTCGACCTGCTCGTCGACGGGATGCCTACGGTTTCCATCGGTGACGTGTCCGCGGAGATCATGTCAGCCTCCGACACGGTCGTCACCGTGACGATCCCGCCGGGCGAAGGCGGCAGCAACGTGGACATCGTGCTGCTGAGCGACAACGGCCTGACCTCACTCGAGCGCGCCTTCCGCTACACGCTCAACGTGGGTGCCGGCGACGACATCACGAGCTACTTCGATCCGCTCGAGATCGAGCGCTACAAGTTCACGGGCCTCGGCGGCTCCTTGCTCACCGCGCAAGTGATCCCGCTCAACCCGGAAGACGGTCTCATCTCGGGCATGCGCATCTACGGCCCCGACGACGAAGAGATCGTGTCGCTCGAAGGCACCGTGCCGAAGAAGGGCAAGCCGCTCGTGCTCAAGAAGTTCGAGCTGCCGAGCACCGGTGAGTACCGTCTCGAGGCCTACGCCATCGGCATCACCTGGGGCGACTACCAGCTCAAGACCAAGGTGAAGCTCACCAAGTCGGTGAAGCAAGTCCTGCCAGTGAGCAGCGCCGAACCGGAAGTCCCGCTGACCTTCAGCGCCGAAGCCGGCACGCTGCTCAAGCTCGCACACTTCAAGCGCCTGGCTCCCAAGGGCAAGTACAAGCTGGTCGACGACGAACCCGCCGACCTCGTGCCCGAGATCCTCTCGCTCACCGGGCCCGAGGGCCCGATCGACCTCAGCGGGATCCTCGAGTACTCACCGAAGGGCAAGTTCGTGCGCTTCAAGAAGCTCGAGCTGATGCACACCGGCGACTACACCTTGTTGCTCGGTGGCCTCGACGACAGCATCGGCTTCGGCCGCGCGCGCCTGAAACTCAAGGTGCCGAAGCCCGACACCGAGAGCATCGTGATCGACGCCTGAGGGCCCTGTCGGGCCGAGACGAAACGCGGGCGCGCGGCAGGCATGTCGCGCGCCCGCGCTCGTTGAAGTGCCGACTCGCCCAGCGCGCAGCCCTTCGATCGCGCACGCCAGAGGGTAGAGTCGGCGGCCATGCGCGCGCGTCAGCTGCTCCCCGGACTGCTCGTCGCCGCCACGGGTGTGGGCGCGGGTGATCTCGTGCAGGGCGGGCTCGCGGGCTCGGCGGTCGGCGTCACCCTGATCTGGGCCGTGCTGCTCGGCGGCGTGCTCAAATTCACGCTCACCGAAGGGCTCACGCGCTGGCAGCTGGCCACGGGGAGCACGCTGCTCGAGGGTTGGGGGGAACGCCTCGGGCCCTGGGTGCTGGGTGGCTTCGCGCTCTACCTCGTGCTGTGGAGCCTGATCGTGGGCGGCGCGCTCATCTCGGCCTGCGGTGTGGCGGCGCAGAGCTTGTCGCCTTGGGACCTCGGCGCGGGCAGCGACACGCAGGCGCGTCTGCTCTGGGGCGCGCTGCACAGCGTGCTCGGTCTCGTGCTCGTGCGGCGCGGCGGCTTCGCGTTCTTCGAGCGCTTCATGACGCTCTGCATCGTGATCATGATCGTGGGCACGGGTTGGGCCGCGCTGCGCCTCGCGCCGCCTGCCGCCGAGCTGCTCGACGGCCTCGTCCCGCGCGTGCGCGACGGCGAGCTCGTGCACGTGCTCGCGTTGCTCGGCGGCGTGGGCGGCAGCGTCACGCTGCTCAGCTACGGCTACTGGATCGCGGAGCACGGTCGCGCCGGCGCGCAAGGTCTGCGCGTGTGTCGCGTCGACCTGGGGCTGGCTTACTTGATGACGGCGCTCTTCGGCGTGGCACTGCTCGTGCTCGGCAGCCGCACGCAACTGCACGGCCGCGGCAGCGAGGTGGCCGTGCAACTCGCCGAACAACTCGGCGCCGCGCTCGGGCCTTGGGGGCGCACGGTGTTCCTGTTCGGCTTCTGGGGCGCGGTGTTCTCGAGCCTGCTCGGCGTGTGGCACGGCGTGCCCTATCTCGCGGCCGACACGCTGCGAGTGTTGCGTCGCGAAGCGCGCGTGGAGGGCTCGCTGGTGAACACGCGCAGCTACCGCGGCTACCAACTCGGGCTCGCGCTGCTGCCGCTCGCTCTGCTCGGCCTGGAGCTCCGCTTCGAAACCGTGCAGCGCGCCTACGCCGTCCTGAGCGCGCTCTTCATGCCTTTCCTGGCCTTCACACTGCTGCGGCTGAACGGGAAGCTCAGCGGCGGTTTCGCCCACGGTCGGCTGGCGCGCGTGCTGCTGCTGCTGACTCTCGGCCTGTTCCTGGAGCTCGGGCGACGGAAGCTGTTCGCGGGCTGAGCGTGGCGCCCCGCGCTCCGTTTCAGCCAAGAGGGCAGGCCTGCCGACAGCGAGCAGGGCAGCGTGCCGACCCGCGCCGTGCTGATAGACTGCCCTCTCTCCCGCCCGCGCGCTCACCGCGCCCTCAACACCACCCGCCCCGCCCGCATGACCGACTCCACCGACACCGACCGCCAGATCGCCACCTGGGTGCGCGCCGACGAGAGTCGGCCGTTCTGCACGCGTCCGTGGAAGCAGATCGCCGTGCTCAGCGACGGCACCGCCGTGTGCGCCTGCATCGACGCCGAGAAGACGAACCCGCTGGGCGACTTCAACACGCAGAGCCTCGACGAGATCTGGAACGGCAAGGGCTACGCCGGCCTGCGCACCGCGATCGCCAAGAACATCGACGCCGTGCCGATCTGTCGCGGCTGTCCGAACCGCGTGGCCGAACCTGCTCCGCCCGCAGACTTCACCACCGGCCTCGAGAAGCCGCGCGTGTTGTTCCTCGAGAGCACCGCGCTCTGCAACCTGGCCTGCCCCGGCTGCAACCGCCAGGGCATCGAGGGCGGACGCACCGCCACGTCGATGGACTTCGAGCTCTACAAGAAGGTGATCGACGAGCTCTCGCCCGACCTGAAGTACATGGAGTTCCACATCGGCGGTGAGAACTACATGCACAAGCGCGCGCACGACATGGTGCGCTACTGCAAAGACAAGAACCCGAACAGCTTCGTGCTCTCGAGCACCAACGGGCACTTCTTCCACACCGACGAACGCGTGGAGCAGCTGCTCGACAGCGGCATCGACGCGCTGATCATCTCGGTGGACGGCGCGCGTCAAGAGAGTTACGAGCGCTACCGCGTGAACGGCAACATCGAGCGCGTGTTCGACGGCGTGCGTCGCATCCGCGCCGCTCGAGATGCGCGCGGCCTCGCGCACCCGCTGCTCATCTGGCGCTACATCCTCTTCGACTGGAACGACAGCCCCGAAGAGATGAACGAAGCCCGCGCGCTCGCGCCGCAGATCGGCTTCGACCACCTCGCCTGGCACCTGAACGGCGTGGGTGATCAAGTGGAGAGCACGCGCTACCACGTGGGTTCGCCGCACCTGGGCGAGATCGAGCACGAACTCTGGGACACGCTCCCCGGCCGCCTGCCGATCGACTTCGACCTCGGGTTCAGCGACTACCGCTGAGGTCCGCCGAGCACGGCGCACGCGCTCGGCCGTCGTGCCGACCAGCGCCCCGAGAGGCCGCCGCCCCAGCTCGCCGACCCAGCTCGATGGGGTCGCAGCGTGTCAGCCCAACGCGGCGAGGTAGGCGAAGGCCGCTTCCATGCGCGCGCCGTGCCAGGAGCACAACTCACCGTCCACGAAACGCGCGCGCTCGGCGAGCGGCCCCAGCTCGGCGCGGTGCGTCTCGGTGAAGTCGAAGGGTTCGCTGGAGAGCAACACGCGCTCGGGGTCGGCGGCCACGAGTTCGTCGAGCGTGACGCTGGGGTAGCGCTCGTCGTGCGCGGCGAACACGTTCACGCCGCCGACCTCGGCGAGCATGCGCGCGATGAAGGTGTCGTGGTTCACGGCCATCCATGGCGCATGCCAGATCAGGTAGGCGTAGCGGAAGCTGCGGCCCGCGCTGGCGGCGCGCGCGGCGCTGCGTGCTTCTTCGATGCGCACGGCGAGCGCCTCACCGGCGGCGGGCACGTGGCACACGCGCGCCATGTCGCGTAGGTCGTGGAGTGCGTCCGAGACCTCGCGCGGGAAGGCCACCCAGAGCGGCGCGATCGCTTCCAGCCGCGGCCACATCTCGGGCTTGTTCTCTTCGGCGTTGGCCACGATCAGGTCGGGCTGTAAGGCAGCGAGACGCTCCCACGCGAGCGCCTTCGTGCCGCCGACCTCGGGCAGCGCCTGCACCTCCGGCGCCGGATGCACGCAGTAGCGCGTGCGCCCGACGACACGCTCGCCGAGGCCCAGCGCGAAGAGCGTCTCCGTGCTGGACGGCACCAGCGACACGATGCGCTGCGGCGGGCGCGGCAACTCGAGCTGCACACCGCGCGCGTCGGTGGCACCGTGCGCAGGCCGCGCGTCGCCCGCGCGACTCATTGATCGCCGCAGTCGACCCCGGCGAGGTAGCCGAGCGCCTGCATGCGTTCGCGTTCCGCGCGCGGCACCGAACAGGGATCGCCCCCACCGTCGCGCGGCAAGACCAAGTTCGTGAACTCGTGGAACCAGGTGAGACGCTCGCGTAAGCGTTGCACGTCGTCGGGGCGCTCGGCGGCGAGGTCGTGCGTCTCTTCGGGATCCGAGTGCACGTCGTAGAGCCGCACGCGCTCGGGTTCGAAGGCCTCGCGGTCGTACTCGAGCTCCACGTGCAACTTGAGTTCGCCCTCGCGCACAGCGCTGGTGCGCAACTGAAAGGTGTCGAGCTCGATGAACAAACCGTCGCGACGGGGCGGCGCGCTGCTCGTGCGCCAACGCTCGGTGGCCAGCGACATGCGCGGATCGACGGGCAGGCCGCACAGCTCCAGGATCCACGGCGCCAAGTCGGCCAAGCTCACCGGATCCTGGATGACTTGTGCGCTGCGTTCGGCGCGCGGGCCGGGCAGTCGCACGATGAGGGGCACGCGCGTGTTCGCGTTGTTGAGCGTCTCGCCGTGACCGAAGAAACCGTGCTCGCCGAACTCCTCGCCGTGGTCGGAGGTCACGATCACGAGCGTGTCTTCGTCGAGTTCGAGCGCTTCGAGAGCAGCGAGCAGCGTCCCCACGAACTCGTCGGCCATCCCGATGGTGGCGTCGTAGTAGGGCAGGTAGTCGTCGCGCACTTCGGCGAGCAACGCGTGCTCCCCCTTGTTGAAGGCCGAGCGGTGCTTGTGATCGAAGGGGCGCTGACGACGCTCGGGCCCGGTCAGCAAGTCGAAGCGCTCGAGCCAGGCTTCGCTGGGCGCGAAGTTGTGCGCGATGTAGGTGTGCACGAAGGCGAAGAAGGGCGGGCCGTCCACGCGTGTCCCGAGCCAGTCCACGATGGAGTCAGCACCGTAGCGACGCAGCAGTGGCTTGGGGATCGGTTCGCGCCCGGACTTGTCGGTGGCCAGCAGCATGTCGCCGCGCAGGGTGTCGTAGGGCCAGACCGGGTCGTTCTCGCTGTAACGATCGAAGCCCGCGCCGAAGCCGTAGTGCGTGCCGACATAGCCGCCGGCCGTGAAGCCTGCGGTGGTCCAACCCGCGGCGGCGAGCTGCGCGGCGAGCAGGGGCGAGTGCGCGGCGTCGATGCTGTCGGTGATGTCCACGGCGCCGTGCTCAGCCGGGTACTGCCCCGTGAGCATCGACGCGTGACTCGGCAAGGTGTAGCTGCTCGTACTGCTGGCCTGGCTGAAGCGGTGACCTTCGGCGGCCAAGGCGTCGAGGTGCGTGCTCACGCGCGGGTCGCCGCCGTAGCTGCCGAGCCGATCGGGGCGCAGCGTGTCGAGGCTGATCAGCAAGACATTGGGACGCGCCGCATCCTGCTCGGGCGGCAGTGACACCGTGGGATGTGCGAGCATCACGACCGGCGCGGCCGCGTCGAGCCCGTCGGCGCGCACGCTCAACCGCAGCGGGCCGTGGGGCGAAGCCGGCAAGAGGAGCTGACGGTCGTGCCACGCCGGTGACTCGGCGGAGTCGGGGGCGCGCAGTGTCTCGTCGAGCAAGAGCTCAGAGTCTCGAGTGGCGACGTCGAGCTCGGCGACCGGCGCGCGTGCCGTCACGCGCAGCTGCACGCCTTGCGAGCCCGCGCCCCACGGTGGCAAGCCCCACGCGAACTCGAAGCGGCGCGCGCTGTCGTGCGCCGGCAAGTCCCAGGTCAGTGTCGCGCCCGGCGCGAGCAGCAGGCCTTCGCGGCGATCACGGTCGAGGCTCAGCGCCACGCCGTCGTCGAGCGTCTCGAGATCGGGCAGCCCTCCGCCGGCCGCGAGGTGCGCCGCCATCGACACCTGCTCCACACGCAAGGACTCCACCACGAAGGGGCGTCGCGCATACTGGACCGGCGCGAGCAACATGACTTGCAACTCGCGCGTGCTCGCGTCGACCACGAAACGCGTCTCGCACTCGAGCAGGCCGTCGCCGAGCTCACCGTGCAACACGTGCACGCGGCTGCGCGACGGATCGAGCAAGGCACTCACATCCTTGGGGCCATGAGTGCGGGCAGGGTCGAAGGCGTCGCGCCGCTCCACGAGCGCGGCCAAGTCGATCGGCGCGGCGAGCGCGCGCGGCGCCGTGGGCCGCACACGCAAGCGCACGCGCAAAGCGCTGCCGGGTTCCACGGCGAGCACGTGCGTGCGTCCGATGCTGGCGCCGCCGGTGAGTTCGAGTTCACCCTCGAGCGCGGCGGCGGCTTCGAAACTCACGTTGCCTTCAGGGGTGAAGGCACCGCGCCACCAGGCTTGGCTGCCGTCGAAACGCGCCTCGAAGAGCAGCTGCGGCGGCGCGCTGCCCTCCACGGGCATGCTGCGCTCGGGCGAGGTGTCGCGCCACAAACGTGTGAGCGGCGCCGCGACCTCAGGCGGGCTCTCCGCGGTGGGCTCAGCGGGAGCGTCTCCGCAAGCTGGGAGCAACGCGCACAAGATCACGAGCGCGACGACAGCGTGCGCGCGACTCATGGCTCGGGGAACTCCACGCCGCGCCCGAACAGACCGCGCCAGGCGAACAGCGCGAAGAGCAACAGCGCCGCGACGCCGATCCACAGGCCCAGCCCGGGGCTCGTGGGGTTGAAGCGCAAGCGCACGCGACCGCCTTCGCCCGCGGGCAGCGGCACGCCGATCAGCGCGTGGTCGGCGGCCACCACCGGCAGGTCGCGCTCTTCGAGCTGCGCGCTCCAACCGCCGTGGAAGGTCTCGGCCACGACCAGCAAGCCCGCTTCGCCGGGGCCGACCTCGAGCACGAGATGTCCGGGCGAGGACTCGAGCCACTCCAAGTCGCGTTGCGGGAGCAACCCGCCGGGCGACGACGTGGGCAGGCCTTCGAGCGGCGCGTTCACGTAGGCCACGGCGTCGGGATCGAAGTCGGGAGCGGCGAGCGCGTCGAGGCGCGCGTCGTCCTGAGCCTCGACGCGCACGCTCGGCACCACCCGCGCGCGACGTGCCGGCTCGAGCGGCGTGAGCAGACGCACGCCCCCCACGACCTCGCGCTCTTCCCACCTTTCGCTCACGACCTCGGGGTCCTCGCAGAGCACCACGTCGACACCGAGTAGGTCGAGCAGTGGCGCGTCGAGCTGCGCCGCGCTGCTGAGCCCGCCGAGGCGCGAACCCGAGAGGCGCGCGCCGGGCGCCAAGCGGTCGACCAACTCGGCCACGCGTCGCGGGACCATCGGCGCGTAGGCGCTCACGTCGGACAAGCCGAAGAGCCCCGCGAAGTTAGGGCGCAACCACGCCGCGTCGTCTCCCAGACGTACGAAGCGCGTGGGCACGCCTTCGCTGGAGCTCGCCGCGCGCAGTGCAGCCGCGAGCGGCGGCACATGGAGCTTGCCGATCGAGGCGGGCTCCGGCGACACGAGTTCGTTGCGCACGGGTCGCAGCATCGGGCGCGCCTCGAGCAGCAGCTGCACGAGCAACAACACGACCAGCAGTGCGGGCAGACGTTCGGCGCTCGTGACCCAGCCGCGTTCGTCGTCGGCGGCGCGCGGACGGAAGAGCAGCACCGCGGCGAGCCCCATCAGGCAAGCCAACAAGGCGCCGTCGAAAGCATCCTCGGCAGCCACGATGAAGTTGCGCGACGGGATCAATTCGCTCACGACCTCGGCCGTGATCCCCGGCTGCCCGGACTGCGTGGCCAGATTGCGCGCCCACACGCCGAGGTCGCCTTGCTCGGCGGTCGCCGGCACGCTCGTGAGCAACACGAGCGCCCAGCCCGTGAGCAACAACGCGCCGACCCAGCACAAGATCGCCACGCGCAAGCGCGCCTGGCGCAACATGTCGAGACCACCCGCGGCGAGCACGGCCAGAGCGAAACTGCTCAGCAGCAGCAGGCGACGCGGGCTCCCGAACCGCAGCGGCGGCAACACGCTCGCGCCCACGCGCAGCGCCGTGGGCCACAACAACAAGGCCAGCACGAGCAGCAGCAGCAGCGACCAGGTGCGCGTCATCCAGTGCCGCCCGAAGAGCAGCGCCGCGCAGGCGAGCAGCAGACCGATCACGCCGATGCCCATGGAGGTCTCGGCGCGGTTCAACGACACCGGCTGACGTGCTTGCTTCAAGGATCCCAAGGCCAGCGGGTGCGGCCCCGTGAGCCGCGAGCTCGCGAAGTAGTCGGGCACGAGAAGGTGGTTGAGCAGCGGCGCTTCGAGATGCTCTGCCACGATCGCGTCGAGGTCTTGTCCGGCGCGATCCGACTCGTTGGACAGGTAGTCGAGGGTGGGCAGCAGCTGCGGCGCGGCGAGCAGCATGCCGAAACCGAAGGCGAGCAGCGCGCGCAGGAAGTGCGTGTGAGCGCGGGGCAGCTCACGTGGGCCGCGCAGCGTGAAGCGACGGTCTTCACCGCGCACGTGGGACAGCACACCGGGAGCGTTGTCGGGTGCCGTGGACCCGTGACCCACGTCGCGGCGCTCGACACCACGACGCTCCGACTGCCGCCGCTCGTTGCGCTCGCGCTGACTACGCCAGAACCAACGCGCCAGCTCCACGAAGCCCGCCGCGCTGAGCACCAAGAGCGCCACCTGCGGGAAACCCGCAAGCAAGGTGAGCGCCGTACCGCCAGCCGCCAGCCCGTAGGCGAAGCGCGGCTTGCCGCGCGCCGCACGCTCGAGCCCGAGCAGGATCCAAGGCAACCACACGGCCGCGCCGATCGCCGGGAAGGACTGCGCGCGGGCCGTCATCCAGGCGGAGAACCCGAAGGCGATGGCGCCGAAGAGCGCGGCCATCGGTGTGCGTCCGATCGCACGCAGGTAGAGCAGCGTGCCGCCGGCCGCGAGCAACAAGTGCAAGCTCACGAGCAGGCCGAGCCCGCGCAACCCGAAGAGCAGCGGCAACCAAGCCGGCGGGTAATACACGGCGTAGTGCACCTGGTCGAGGTGCGGCAGGCCGAGCGCCTGGCTGGGATCCCAGAGCGGCAACTCACCGCGCGCGAAGGCCCGCGAAGTGGTCGCGAGGCCGGGGATGAGCAGGTGCAGCACGTCGCTCATGGTGTAGTTGGGCGACGGGTGCTGACGCAGCGTGGCGTCGTCGGCGCCCTCCGACCAAGCGGGGAAGTCGCCGGGTGCCAAGGGCAGCAGCGACTGCCCGGGCAGCCAGCCCTCGAAGCTGAGCAAGAAGACGGCCAGGCCCAGAACGAGCCAGGAAGCAAGCAGTCCGGAACGCGGCAAGGGAAGCGGTCTCCGCGACAATCGATCGGGCGCACGCGCGCCGGGACACCCTATCTTCTCTTTCGAGCGGCTGCAGATCCCTCTAGAATCCTGAGCCGCTTCGCCGATGACTGAGAGCCGCGCCGCCGCGCCGTCGCATCCCCCGCCGCATCCCCCCACCGTCCAGGGCTTCCCGCTCCATGGAAGACGCCGTCTATCAGGAGTTCCTGGAGCTCGAGGCGGATCACTGGTGGTTCCGCGGCCGCCGCGCGATCTTCATTTCGCTGCTGGATCGCTTCGTCGGGCGACGCAGCAACAGCGATCGGCTGCTGCTCGACCTGGGCTGCGGCGTGGGCGGCATGCTCGGGCCGATGGCCGAGTACGGCAAGGCGCTCGGCACCGACGTGACCTTCAAGGGGCTCGAACACTGCGCGGCGCGCGGCTTCCCCGGCTTGCTCGCGAGCCACGGCACGCACGCGCCCTTCCTCGACGACAGCCTCGACTGCATCACCGCCTTCGACGCCATCGAGCACATCGACGACGACGTGGGCGCGTTGCGCGAGATGCACCGCGCGCTGAAACCCGGCGGCGTGATGATCGCGTCCTGCCCGGCTTACCAGTTCCTCTACGCGAACCAGGATCGCATCACGCATCATTTCCGGCGCTACACGCGCGGGGAACTCATGCGCAAGGCGCGCTCGGTGGGCTTCGAGGTCGAGCAGTCGAGCTACATCAACTTCTGGCTCTTCCCGGTGATCTTGCCGGCGGTGCTGCTGATCAAGTTGAAGGAAGCGATCAAGAAGCCCGACGACGCCACCGCCGGCAGCAACGTGGGCATCGGCATCCCGAACTGGGCCAACGCGATGCTGGCCGGGATCTTCAGCAGCGAGGCCAAGGTGCTGAAGCTCTTGAGCTCGCCGCTGGGCCACTCGGTCGTGATCGTGGCGCGCAAGCCCGGGGTGACGAGCTAAGCGCGGGCGGGTTCAGCGCGGGTGCACGCCGCGACGACTACTCTTCTTCGTCCCAGCCGCGCGACTCGATCGAGCCGCCGTCGTCGTCGTCATCCTCCACGAGTTCGAGCCGCTCCAGTTCGAGCGGTTCGAGCGTGAGGATCTCGAACTCGGCGTCGCACTCCATGCAGATCAGGATCTGGCCTTCCTCGGCATCCGGATCCAGGTCGTTCTCGATCAAGCACTCGGAACACTCCCACATCGCAGCTCTCCAGCTCTGGCGTGATGTCCGCGTCGGGCGCGGCCTCACGGCGCCCTGCAGAGGGACAATGCACCACCGAGTGCGGAGCTTGTCAACGAGCTGGCCCGTGCGGCACCAGACTTCGTGAGACGGACGGCGCGCCGCCCGTCCGCTCGTCCTGACACACCACCGGCGGCGACAGGTGGTATCTTTTGAGGCCTCTCTCCCCCCAAGTGCCCGATCCATCGTGAAGGTCCTCTTCCTCTACAACGAGGTGGAGAGTCTCGGACTGCAGTACCTCTCCTCAGCGCTGCGGCACGCCGGTCACGAGACCGCGCTGCTCTTCGATCCGCGACTCTTCGACTTCTTCCGCCAGGAATACAACAGCCGGCTCATGAAGCGGCTGTTCTCGTTCCGCGAGGAGATCTTGCAGCGTGCCGTGGAGTTCGCGCCCGACGTGATCGGGTTCCAGATCCTCACGGCTAACCATGATTGGTGCTGCGACTACGCGGCGGAGCTGAAGCGTCGGTTGCCGGGGGTCACGATCGTGGCGGGCGGCTACCACGCCACGGCGAACAGCGAGTCGGTCCTGCGCACGGGCTTGTTCGACTACGTGCTGCGTGGCGAAGCCGAAGACGCCCTGGTGGAGTTCGTCAACGGGCTGAAGCGCGGCGAGCTCGATCTCGCGGCCCCCAACCTCGCGCGCCTCGACAACGACGTCTACATCGAGAACCCGCTGCGCCCCTACGAGCAAGAGCTCGACCGCTACCACGAGCCCGACAAGGAGCTGTTCTGGAACCTCGGGCCGCCCTTCACCACCGGGCACCTGGTGGAATGGCGACGCGGCTGTCCGTGGGGCTGCACCTTCTGCGGCAACAACTACTACCGGCGCATCTACTACCCCGACCGCGACGACTACATGTACACGCGGTCGTTCTTGCGCAGCCGTTCGGTGGACCACGTGCTCGCCGAACTCCGGCACGTGAAGGCCACACACAACCCGAAGCTGTTGCGCGTGAACGACGACGACATCTGCGCCGACGAAGCCTGGTTGCACGAGCTCGCCGAGAAGATGACCGACGCCGAGCGCATCCCCTTCAAGTGCTTCGCGATCCCGAACAACATCAACGAACGCACCATCGTGGACCTCAAGCGCATCGGCTGCGAGCAGATCCAGATGGGCGTGCAGTCGCTCAACCCGTCGATCCGCAAGTTGATCGGCCGACCCAACAGCGACAAGCAGATCGCCAACGCCATCGACCTCGCGCGTGAGCACGGCATCGCGATGTTCGTCGACCAGATCTTCGGGCTGCCCGGCGAAACCGAAGACGACTGCAAGAAGCTCGAGGCCTTCTACAAGCAGCACAGTCCCGATGTGGTGTCGGTGTACTGGCTCGACATCTGGGCCGGCGCCGAGGTGCTCGACCAAGCCGTGAACGCCGGCACGATCACTCAAGAGACGGCCGACACGATCCGCGCGCACGCCGAACCCGGCGACATCGCCACCGAGCGTCGCTACCACAACGCCTTCGCCAAGCCCTACGCGGCGCGGCTCGAAGTGCGCAACCACTTGAAGCCCGGCTTGGCGCGCTTCGTGAACCGCACCGGCTTGTGGCGCGTGTTCACCTGGTTCGGGATCTTCCGCATGCTGCGCGCGTGGTGGGCCTTCACGCTGGCCGGCGACCTGAGCGGCTTCCCCGACCCGCGCAAGGGCTACGACCTGAGCTGGGCGCGCTTCCCGCGCTTCTTCAAGTACTACATGCGCCTGCGGATCACGAGCTGGTTCACGCGCAAGAACCCGATCGCGTTGTCGCGGTTGCCGGCGCTGGAACAAGTGAGCGACGCGCTGCCCGCGAGTTCGAGCGAGGCCCTGCCTGCCCCCACCGACGCGCAACGCGTGGCGGTGTGAACAGGCGCGCGGTGGCTTGATCCGACCAGCGGCCGTCAGGGTGCGCGCACGCTGATCACGATCGCGAGCGGCTGAACCTGCGCGGCGCGCCGCTCACTCCGCAGGCGGCTTCCCGATCACGAGCAGCTCGGCATACAGCCCCTCGGCGGCCTGCACGTAGGCGCCGCGCGCCGCCTCCACCGCCGCTTGCTCGGCCGGGCTCGCGCTGCCGCGGTCCATCTCGGCGCTGATCAGTTTGGCGAGCGCGATCTCGAGCGCTTCCACTTGCGCCACGCCGTCGCGCGCGCGGGCGCTGCGTGCGTCGTCGAAGCACCAGGCGGTGTGACGGCCTTCGCCCGACACGTCGCGGAGGAAGGCGCGCACCTGCGGGCCGTCGTCGACCAAGAAGGCGCTGCCCCACTGATGTAAGGGTTCGTGTTTCTCGAGCGCGAGCGCCCACTGCTCTTCGGTGATGCGGCAGTGCGCCCCGGGCGCCAGGCGATCGTGAGTGGCTGGGGGACGCATCATCGCGGAGTCCTCATGGTGCGAGGTGTTCGCCGGGGTGCAGCACGCCGCCGTGGTCTTCGTCGTGCACGGCGAACTCGAAGTTCTTCGTGGTGCACACGCCGGCCACGCCGCCGCTGGTGTCCACGGCCAACAGCGCGACCATCGTGTTCATGTCGCGCGCGCGGAAGTTGCGGCGGATGCGCGCGAGCACGGCCACGGCCGCTTGCTTCGCGCTGAGTCCGTTGCGCATCTGCTCCACCACGGCGAAGGCGGCCACGTGACGGATCATCTCTTCGCCGGTGCCGGTGGCCACGCAGGCGCCGGCCTCGTTGTCGCAGTAGCCGCCGGCGCCGATGATCGGCGAGTCGCCCACGCGGCCGGGCAGCTTGAAGGCCCAGCCGCTGGTGGTGACGGCCATGCCGAAGTGCCCGTTGTCGAGCGTGATCAAGCCGATCGTGTCGTGGTCGTCGATCGGCGCGGGACGCTCTTGCTTGGTTTGCCACTTGGCGTAGCGCGCGGCCGCTTCGGCGCTCAGTAAGTCGCGCTGTTCGTGTCCGCGCGACGCGGCGAACTCGCCCGCACCTTCGCCCACGAGCAACACGTGCGGCGTGTGATCCATCACGTCGAGCGCCACGGACACGGGATGCGCGAAGCCGCGCAAGCCGGCGACACCGCCGCAGGCCAGGTTGTCGCCGCGCATCACGCAGGCGTCGAGCTCCATCACGCCCTTCGCATTGGGCGAGCCGCCGTAGCCCACGCTGGTCACGGCGGGGTCGGCCTCGGGCACGCGCGCGCCCGCGGCGGCGGCGTACACGGGATGCGGCACGCCGCTCTGCAACGCGCTCCACGCAGCCGCGTTCGCCGCCATGCCGAAGTTCCAGGTCGACACGACCAAGCGCCCTTCGAAGCGCTCCGGGGGCGACGAGTTGCCGCGCTGCGTCACGAGCGAGCACGCAGGCAGGGCGCTGGCGCCCAAGAGCGCCGCGCCCGTCCCGCGCAGGAAGCGACGACGCTCAGGATCGAGAGGACGGCTCATGCTCGTGTTCCCACAAGAGTGTTCAGCGCGTGACATCAGGCCCTGCGCCCAAGCGCAACTCTGCGCACTGATCGCAGACACCGCGAGCGCGCCAGCTTACGACACCGGGCGCCGCGCACTCAGCGTCACTTGCTCGCTCGCGCGTCAGCCGCGAAGATCCACGCTGCCCACGGGAGTCATCGATGAGTTCGTCCGCGCTGTCCGCAACACGCCTGTTCACTCTGCTCGCGCTGATCGTCGCGCAGCTGCTCCCCCCGAGCGCCGCCGCCGCACAGACCGAGCCTCCTGTCGCGGGCGCGCCGCTGAGCGCAGACGACGCGAGCGCCGGCCAAGACCCCGGCGAGGTCTACGCCGTGCTCAACCTGAGCGACGTCACCTGGACCGACGAACTCGCCCCGCTCAGATCGCTCCCGACGCTGCTCGCGCCCGCCTCGCAGATCGCGGCGGTGCTGCTGCCGGCGCACGCAGACGCCTTCGTGTGCGGCCTGCGCGCACCGATCAGTCAGCGCTCCTTCTTCACGACGACCGTCGTTCCGAACGCTGGCACGGCGCCGCGCCTCGCGGTCCGTGTGCCGCGCGCCGAGACCTTGCGCGGCGAACTCGTGCTCGAAGCCAGCACGTGGAGCGAGCCCGAAAGCGTTCGCAAGCGCTACCGCTTCGAGATCCCCGCGTCGGCCTTCAGCGCCGAGCAACGCGACGCGTGGCTCGAGGCGCAGGCGAATCACGACGCGCTGCTGGTGAGCGAAGGCGTGGCGGGCGCCGCGTACTTCCGTCACCGTCACGCGCAGATCCGCAAACAGCTCGAGCTCGACAGTGATCCGCTCGACGGTCCCGAGCGCGTGGCCGCGCAACGCGATTCCGTGGCAGACACCTTCGAGTTGTTCAGCGGCGCACGCGCGATCAGCGAGAACCTCGCGCTCGACCGACGCCTGCCGGCCAGCGCCTTCGCCGCCGAGAGCGTGCCGCTGTCGAGCATCCCGGGCGTGGAAGTGCGCCCCTACGATTGGGAGCCGCTGCTCGAGGGCTTGACCCCCGAGGTCGACCCGCTCGCGTCGCTCATCCCGGCCGACCAGTACGCGCTGCTCTTCCCCGACTTCGCGTCGCTGATGCGCGTGCTCGATCACGTGCAAGACTTCGGCGCACCGGTGGTCGAGCTGCTCGAACCGCGCGCCGTGGACGTGCGCAGCTTGGAGCGTCTCGAAGCACAACTCGGCTTGCCACGCAGCCTGCTCGCGCGCACGGTCGGCCCGCAAGTGATTCGCAGCGTGGCGATCACGGGCGCCGGCTACGAGCTGCGCACGGGCACGGACATCGCGATGATCTTCGAGGCGGTCAACGCCGACGTGCTGCACGGCTTGATCACCGCGCGCGTGCGCGCCGAAGCCGCCAAGGTCAACGGGGCGACCGTGGTCCCCGGCACGATCCGCCAAGTGGAGTACGAGCTGCTCACTACGCCGGACCGTCGCCTGTGTTCCTACGTGGCCAAGGTCGGCACGGCAGTCGTGGTGAGCAACTCCTTGCCGCAACTGCGGCGCGTGATCGCCACCCATGAAGGCCGCAAAGAGAACCTCGCGAGCCTGCCCGAGTACGTGTTCTTCCGCGACCGCTATCCGCGCGGCGACGCTGACGAGTCGGCCTTCGCGCTGCTCTCGGATGCCACCATCCGGCGTTGGTGCGGACCGCGCTGGCGCATCGGTGCGTCGCGTGTGGCGCGCGCGCGCGCGGGCTTGCTCGAGGTGCAGGCACGGCGTCTCGACGAGCTCGCCGCGAACCAACTCATCGGTTCCGTACGCACCCCCGACGACCTCGCGGACCTGGGGCGCCTGCAAGCCGACGCGGGCCAGATCAACTCCACCACCTGGGGTTCACGCGACTTCAGCACGCCCGTGCTCGAGCTGCAGATCGACGGCGCCACCGAAGACGAAGCCGCGCTCTACGAACGCTGGCGCAGCGACTACGAGCGCAACTGGAGCGAGGCCTTCGATCCCATCGCAGCGCGCATCACGCTCAGCGCGGATCGGCTCGACTTCGACATGAGCGTGCGTCCGCTCATCGCCAACAGCGACTACGCGCGCATGATCTCGCCGGTACGCGGTGGCGCGCTGCAGACCGGCGCCGCCGACCCGCACGACGACGCGCTGCTGCACTGGGCCATGGCCGTCGATCCGGACGACCCGCCCTTGCGCTCACTCACGCCCTTCGCGATGTCGCGCAGCCTCGGGCCTTCGCTCGACCCGCTGCAGTGGTTGGGCGGCGCCGTGGCCTTCTGGCTCGACGAAGATCCCTATTGGACCGAGCTCGCCGCCGCCGAGGATCCCGAGGAGTTCGCCCTCGACGAACTCTACCGCCTACCCGTCGCGCTGCACGCCGACGTGCGCAACGGTTTCCTGCTCGCCGGCTTCCTCGCCGCCGGGCGCGCCATGATCGAAGGCTCCGCGCCGGGCATGTTGCTCTGGGAAACGCGCGAACACGAGGGCCTGCCCTACGTGCGCATCTCGCCGACTGAACTCGCCTGGTCGGAGTTCGGCGTGAACGCTCAGGCCGACGATTCCTTCTCGCGACTCGCGCTCTACTACGTGGCCTCGGGCGAAGGCATCACGCTCTCACTCAGCGAACCGGTGGTGCAACGCGCGCTGTTGCGTCAGAAAGCACGCCGCGCCTCGGCCTCCGGCAACGACGAGCCGAGCACGGACACCGACGTCACCGCGCCGAGCAGCAGCGCGCCGCATGAATGGCTCGGCGAACACCTGGGCCTGCGCATGGACGTGCCCTCGTTGCTCGACCTGCTCGACCACACGATGCCGCGCGGTCTGGAAGCCAGCTCGCCGCGCGCCCTCTCGTGGAGCAACCTCCCGATCCTCAACGAGTGGCATCAACGCTTCCCAGGCGAAGACCCCGTGAGCTTGCATCAGCGCCTCTGGGGTGAGCGCTTGGTCTGCCCCGGCGGCGGCGAGTACCGCTGGAACGCGCAGGACAACGTGATGGAGTCGAGCGTGTACGGACACCCGGGCCGCCCGCTCGACGGCCCGAAGTTCCCACGCGTGCTCGACACGCTCGGACACGCGGAGTTCGGCCTGGAGTTCGAAGACGACGGCCTGCGCGCGCGCGCAACCCTGGAGCTGCGCGCGGCGCAAACCGACGAGCGCTAGGCGGCCGGGGGGCGGCGCCTCCACGCTTCATGCATCGGATCCGACTCCGGATCGTCGGGATCGGAATCCTTCGGCACGGCGGGCAGGTCGGGCACGTCGCTGATCAGCGCGCTGATGCCCAGGTCCCAGAGTTGCTCGGCGCGATCGGGGTCGTTGATCGTGTAGGCGCCGAGCACGAGGCCGGCGTCGAGCGCTTCGTGGATCAACTCCGTGCGCAACACGCGGTGGTTCACGTGCAAGTGCGCGCAGCCCACGTGCACCGCGGTGCTCACGCTGTCGCGCTCGGGGCGCTCCACGATCAACGCGCGCGGCACGGCGGGCAACTTCACAGCGAGCACGGCGAGCGCCGCCGGTTCCATCGAGGCCAACACGAGCGACGCCGGCCACAACGCGCCTTCGGCATCGGCGGCGTGCTGCGCCACCAGGTTCACGAAGGCTTCAGCGGTGGCCACGGCGGCGTCGGCGCTCTCGGCCTTCAGCTCCAGGATCGCGCCCAGGTCGAGTTCTTCGAGCAAGGGCAAGACTTCGTCGAGCGGAGGCACGCACTCGCCACGGAACTCGTCGCCGAACCAAGAGCCGGCATCGAGCGACGTGAGCTGTGCGCGCGTGTGATCGCACACACGTCCGCTGCCTTCGGTCGTGCGTTCCAAGGTCGCGTCGTGGATCACGACGAGTTCTGCGTCGGAGCTGAGCCGAACGTTGAGTTCGACGAAGTGCGCGCCCGCCGCAGCGGCTTCGATGAAGGCGGCTTGGGTGTTCTCGGGCGCGCGATCCGCCGCACCGCGATGCGCGATGAGCGGGGGAAGAGTCTGCAGGGGGGAGTGCATGGAGGGGGCGGCGACGACGCGCCGCGGTCGAGGCGAAAGGGCACCCAGCGGCGCCCGCAAAGCCATCGAATACCAGCGCAACCCGTTCCAGGCTAGAGGCTGCCCACGGATCTCTTCTCTGACTGCCCGTGGGAGCGAACGCGCGCGGTGGTTCCCCCCCACCTGCGGCGACTTGAATGGTGACCCCAGGTGCGTTGAGTTGGAACCGGGCGCTGGAGTGGTTGCGGGACATCGCGGAGCTGCGCGATGCCCTTCGTGGTGATGCAGATGGTTCAACAAAGGCGGCGTTGGCGTGAAATGCGTCGTTCGCTCTGCATCCCCAGTTGGATTGGAGCGAGTTGAGAAAGTGAGCCGCCCCGCACTCGATGGCGCCCTCAGCAGCGAACGCGGCACGGTGAACACCTAACCGCCTTCCTCGAGCACCTCCAAGTTGCCACGAAGAGCCGCGGTCTCCGGGTGCTCGGGGCCGAGGGCCGCCTCGATGATCGCCACCGCCCGTTCGAGCCGCGACTTCGCGCCGGTAAGATCCCCGAGGGCCGCCAGCACCACGCCCAGATTGTTGAGACGGGTGGCGACCCTAGGGTGTGCGAGGCCGAACGCCGCCTCGTCGATCGCCAACGCCCGCGCGTAGTACATCATTGCGGCGGCCAGATCCCCGAACTCCTGCAGCACCGAGCCCAGGTTGTTAAGGCTGGTGGCCACACTTGGGTGCTCGGAGCCGAGGGCCACCTCCGTAATCACCAGCGCCCGCTCGAGCTGCGTCTTCGCTCCGGCCAGATCCCCCAGAGCCTCCAGCACCGTGCCCAGGTTGTTGAGGTCGGTGGCGACTTCTTGGTGCTCAGGACCGTAGGCCGCCTCATGGATCGCCAGCGCCCGCTCGTAGTTCGCCTTCGCACCTGCAAGATCTCCAAGGACCTTCAGGACCGAGCCTAGGTTGTTGAGGCAGGAGGCGACGCTTGGGTGCGCGGAGCCGAGGGCGGCCTCCGTGATCGCAAGCGCCCGCTCGAGCTGCGTCTTCGCGCCGGCCATATCCCCGAGAGCCCTCAGCACCAAGCCCAAGTTGTTGAGGTCGGCGGCGACTTGGGGATGCTCGAGGCCGTAGCTCGCCTCGTCGATCGCCAGCGCCCGCTCGTAGTGCCCTTTGGACGACTCAAAGTCGGCAACGATCTCAAAGTAGCGTGCCAACCGATCTTGAATCAATGCAACGTTCTCGAACGGCTCCACGTTGCTGGACTCAAGGCACTCGAGGAGTGCTTGGGCATGTGGAATCATCGGTGCGCATGCTCGATGAGAGTCCCCCTCAGCGCGCGGCAGGACAGCAAGTAGGCCGTCCACCACCTGCCGTTGCCATGCACCGAGCCCCTCATCGCACAGGCGCGAACGGGTGACCTCTTGCACAAGGCGGTGCACCGACAGGTCGTCACCCGCTCGATGCACGAGCGAGTGTGCCTGCAGCGCCCCGATCGTCTCGTCCAGCCTCATCCCATCGGCGAATGCGCCAGCGAGAGGCTGCAACTTGTTCACCTGGGGCTCCGCGTCGCCTGCACCTTCGCCCTGCGTCGGTGAACTGCTGTTCCCCGCCTGCTCGACCATGCTCCGCAACATGTGCAGACTAATCTTCTCAGGCGCCAGGAAAGACAAGAGCATCAACAGCTCGCTCGCCAGCGAACCCCGAAGCTGTTGAAAGATTAGCTCCCATGTTGTGGCGACCGTCACGGTGTCCTCGGCCCCGCCGGAACCTCTCGCGAGGAGGCGCACCTTCTGTTCGGTGTAGAGCCCGAAGTAGTGCCGCAGAGTCACGCCATGCACTTCGACGTAGGCCGCTGCGTGCTCCAGTGCGAGCGGCAAGTACGCGAGTGCCTGGGCAAGCTCACGAGCGGCGCCTTCGTCGACGTCACCCGAGCGCTGCAGGAGCAACTTCACCGAGTCATCCGGCTCAAGCGTGGGCACGTCGAGCTTCGTCGCGAGGCCAGCCCAGTCAGGATGACGACTCGTGATCAGCACATGCCCTCCACCCGAAGGAAGAAAGCCCGCGAGGGAGTGGCGATCGGTCGCGTTGTCGTACACCAAGAGCCAGCGCGATTTCCCTGTCAGCCAACGCACGACGAGCCGTGCGGCCTCTGGCGCATCGCTGACTTCCCCGTCAATGAGACCCGCAGCGCGTCCCAGTTCGATGACGTCTTCGGTGAGGGAGGTTGGCTCCTCGGCGCGGAGCCACGCCACGAGGTCGTAATCGTCTTTCCTGGTCCAGCAGTAGGCGCGTGCCAGCTCGGTCTTGCCGATCCCTCCGAGGCCGTGCATCGCGGTGATCGCCAGCGCGTTCTCGCCGCGAAGGGTCTCGCCAACTCTCTCGATGAGCGCCTCACGACCCACGAAGTGCTTGAGGTAAGGTCCGACGTTAAGCCAGATCGTCGGTAGGTCGCGCGGAAACGGAGCGATCTCCTGTTCCGATGCAGGAGTGGCAACCAACGGAAGTCCAGCACCAGGAAACGGCGTATGAGGGCGATCACTCGCTCCGAGTAGCGCGGCCCTAAGACCTGAGATCAACCTCTCTCTCGAAGCGATCTCGTTCTCGGCGCCAACCAGATCGATGTAGACGACCTGTTGCAGAAGACTCAGTTGCTTCTCGTCACCGTCGGGCAGCACACGCACCGGCACGATGCGCCGATCGGTGCCCGTTGGATCCGCACCGAAGAAGGCATACCACTCTGCGGACGCGTACCCCGAGCGACGATACGCCGGTGTGAGGACAGGAAGCACGCGGTCACAACGCTGCACCGCGTCTTCCATCGAGTGGACGAAGTTCGTCCCGGGCACGAAGTCCCACGCCTGGATGATGAACGTGTAGTCGGCGGCCTCGAGCGCTTGAGCGATCCACGTCGCCCATGACTCGTCGGCCTTCGTGTAGCTAATGAAGAAGTCTCGGCGCTTCTCGTCCGGCATCGGGGTCCCCCACGCGTCGCTGCTGACCGTGCCGCAAATGATAGCGGGCAATCATCAGTTCATGGGAGCCGCGCGCACGGCGAGGCGACATCCACATGCGCCCCGAGACGGTGACCCAAAGTGCCGAATGAGTGGTGACCCCAACGGGATTCGAACCCGTGTTGCCAGGATGAAAACCTGGTGTCCTAGACCTGGCTAGACGATGGGGCCAGCTGTTCGCGCTGCGAACGAAGCGCGGGATCCTAACCGATCCAACCGGCCAGGCTCCAGCCCCGGGATCAGGGCGCCACGCCGTGCAGTGCGCGCGTGGCCACCCACGGCGGCGCGTGCATCCCGCTGGGCTGGGCCCACAGCTGGAACCACAGCTCGTCACCCGAGGGCAAGCGCGGCGGCAGGAGGTACTCGTGCGAGGCCGAATCGCCACTGTGCGACGGGCCGCTCAGCACCGCGTGCGGGAACGGGATCAGCACGCCGCCCAGGTAGCTGCGGTTGAGCAACTCGCTGCCCACGACGAGCATCTGCTGCCCGTCGATCTCGTGCGCGAACTGCACGTCGAGGAACAGGCGGCTGCCGGCGGTGAAGAGCCCGTCGACCTCGAGTTCGGCCACGGGGAACGGGCCGTAGCTGAGGCCCGGCTCCACGTGATCCCACTCGAAGACCGACGCGTTGGGCGCCTCGAAGTAGATCACGCCCGCGTTGGCGTGCTCGCTGAACTCCTGCTCGGGCTCGATGCCGGCGAGGACACTGTTGGCGTTGGCGTCGAGCGCGCCGCCAGCGAGGGACAAGACCTGCGGATCGTTGTGCCGCAGCGAGAGGACGTGTTCCCAGAGCCCGGCGTGCAGCTCGTAGACGTAGACCTGGCCCGCGTCCTCGAGCGTGATGTCGGTGGTCGGCGCGCCCACGTAAAGCCGATGCCCGGCCAGCGCCACCGAGTCGCCGAAGGAGTCGAAGTCTTCGGTGACAGGTGACTCGAGCGTCTGGGTCTGGACCCACATGGGACCTTGCGGGCTGGCCTGGAGCTGATAGATCTGCACCTGGCCGTGCTGAGGCGGGATGAAGGAGCCCAGGCCATAGGGCGCTGCCGGCGCACCGATCGCGAGCATCTGCCCCGAGAGCGCGAGCGCGTGACCGAAGCGCGGGATGTCAGCGGCTTCGGTGGGCTGACCCGCGAGCGTCTGTTCGAGTTCCCAACCCGACGGCCCCTTCAAGTAGAGGTGCACCTGACCGCGGAGCGGATCGAAGAGTCGCAGGCCCGGTTCACCGACGGCGACGCGCGTGCCGTCCGGCGTGACCGCCACGGCGCGACCGAACTCGCGGCTGAGCGTGCCCGGCCCGGTGTTCGTGGGCGTGGTGAGACGTTCCGTCTGCAACCACTCGTTGCCGTTGCGCTCGAAGATGTACGCGGAACCCTGTTCCTCACCGGGGTTCTTCGTGATGTACGGACCGGGCGCGCCCACGAGCAGCGTGTCGGCCGCCATCTCCAAGGCCCACCCGAAGCGATCGGTCATGCCGGTGAGCGGTTCGGGCACCAGCGTGAGACGTTGCTCCTGCACGCCCAGCGCGGAGTTCGAGTACACGTAGGCCGCACCGGTCTCGCCGGCGCTGGCGGGTGCGCCGACCACAGTGAAGGCGCCTTCGCCGTCGACGGCGGCACCGAAGCGATCGCCCTCGGCGCCGTCGCTCGCGTGCAGCGTGTTCCGCAACTTGCCGTTCGTGTCGTAGACGTAGACCGCACCGGCGTCGTCGCCGGGGGCGCCCACGTAGAGCTGACCGCGCACCAGGGCCACGTCGAACCCGAACTCAGCGGTGTCGGAGTTCGCAGGCGGCTTCACCATCTGCACGTGCGTGTCGTCGCTCAACGCGAGCAAGGACGCGAGGCTGCCGAAGGCGAGCCAGATCAAGGCGACGAACTTCATCACGAGTCTCCCGGTGAAACCATTCTCAAGCTGATGAACCCCCAACTCCGCGCAACTTTACCACTGTTCCGTGAGCGCGGGTGAAGCGCTCAGAGTTCGGTGATCAGCTGGGGCGCGAAGTCGATGAAGTCGCAGCTGGCGCAGGTGTAGGTCACGCCGCGCGCTTCGCCGCCGATCTCGTCGGCGCGGGTGGGATCGAGGGCGTGCAGATGCCCGAAGACCACGTGCTGCACGCCTGCGGCCTCGAAGATGGCGCTGGCCTCGTTGGGCGCGAGGCCGGGGCCGAGCGGCGGATAGTGCGTGAGCGCGATGCGCAGCGGGGCGTCGCCGTCGAGGTCCATGAGCGCGCGTTCGAGACGCCCGAGTTCGCGATCCCAGACCTTGAGTGCGGCGGCTTCTTGCTCGGGAGTGAGTTCGGCCGAGATCGCTTCGCCCTGCCACACGATCAAGTCGTGGTACTGGATCGACGGGTGATCCCAGAGGCGCGAACCGCCGATGGCCGCCGGCCCCACGCGCAGCGCGTCGCCATCCACCAGCAACACGCCTTCGGGCAAGGCGGCGCGCACTTTGTTACGCGAGGTCCACCAGTGTTCGTGGTTGCCCTTGAGCAAGACCTTAGTGCCCGGGCGCGCAGCGAGCCACTCGAGGTCGGGTTGCGCTTGCTCGATCTTGCGCGCCCAGGAGATGTCGCCGGGAACGAGCACGAGGTCGGTGGGCGCCACGCTCGCGTCCCAAGCCGCGGCCATCTTGCCGGGGTGGTCGACCCACTGCGGACCGAAGCGGTCCATGGTCTTGTTCGGCGTGCCGAACGAAAGGTGCGGATCGGAGAGAGCGAAAACACGCATGATGCAGAGGTCGCGCAACATCGGGGCGGACGGATTCGGCGCGTCGTACCCGCCGCCCCACGCTTCACGCATCCCTGCTCACGAGAAGGCAGCTCGACCGCCATGCGTCACTCTAGCAAGACCCTCTGCTCACTCGCGCTCGGCTTCGCGTGGCTGAGCGCTTGCGGTGCGCAAGACGACGACGGCCCCGCGCGCCCACACGCCGACACGACGCGTACGGAGTCGGTCAGCGAGAGCCGTGAAGCCGACACGCCGGCGCCCGAGGGCAACGAGCACGACGCCGCGCCACGCAACGCAGGCTGGCGTCTCGCCGAGGAAGACTCGCCCTACTTGCGGCAGCACGCCGACAACGCCGTGGAGTGGTACGCCTGGGGCCCCGAAGCCTTCGCCGAAGCGCGCCGCCGCGACGTGCCGATCTTCCTGAGCATCGGCTACAGCTCGTGCCACTGGTGCCATGTGATGGAGCACGAGTCCTTCGAAGACCCGGCCATCGGCGCGCAGCTCGCCGCGGACTTCGTGTCGATCAAGGTCGACCGCGAACAACGTCCCGACATCGACGCGCGCTACATGCACGAGGTCACGCTGATCTCGCAAACCGGCGGCGGCTGGCCGCTCACGGCCTTCCTCACACCCGAGGGCCAGACCTTCTTCGGCGGCACCTACTTCCCGCCCACGCCGCGCATGGACTTGCGCTCGTTCTCGGAGTTGCTCGGCGAGATCACGCGCGTGTGGACCGAGAAGCGCGCTGAACTCGAGCAAGACGTGCAGAGCTGGGGTCCGTACCTCAGCCGTGACAAGCGCCCCGCAGGCGTGTCGCACGACGCGGATCAGCTGCTCGCCGACGCCACGCTCGCGCTGCGCGACAGCCTCGACCCCACGCTCGGCGGACGCAGCAGCCGCAGCCCCGACGGCATCCCCACCGGCCCGCGCTTCCCGCCCGCCACCGCGCTGCAGTTCCTGATCACGCGTCAGCTACGCGGCGCCGACGTGCCGCTCGCGTTGCTCGAAGTCAGCTTCGACGCCATGGCCAACCGCGGCCTCTTCGACCACGTGGCCGGCGGCTTCCACCGCTACACCGTGGACCCGCAGTGGAGCCTCCCGCACTTCGAGAAGATGCTCGACGACAACGCCCTGCTCGCACCGCTCTACGCCGAGTTCGCCGTGCTCACGGGCCACCCGCGTCATGCACGCGTGGCGCGCCGCACGTTGCGCTGGTTGCTCGACGACATGCGCGACCCCGTCACCGGCCTGTTCTTCACCTCGCGCGACGCCGACTCGCTGCCCTTCGCCGCCGACAACACGCCGCTGCCCGGCGCGCGCCCCGAAGAGGGTCAGGTCTCACTGTGGACGCCCGCCCAGCTGCGCGAAGTGCTCGGCGAACGCGACGGCTCACTCTTCGCGCAACTCGCCGGCGTGACCGAACTCGGCAACTTCGAAGCCGGCCGCTCGCACGTGATCCCCGGCCGCGCGCCCGAGCAGTTCGCGCAGCTCGACCGCTTCGAGTTCCCCGAGGGCGCGGACCCCGCCCAGTGGTGGCAGCGCTGCCTCGACCGCCTGCTCGCCGCGCGCTCCCTGCGTCCGCAGGCTTTCCGCGACGAGAAGTGCCTCGCCGGTTGGAACGGCCTGGCGCTCTCGGCCTTCGCACGCAGCTCGCGTTGGCTGGCCGACGAGGCCCTCGCGGCGCACACCGAAGCCCTCGCCGACGCGCTGCTCGCGCGCCTCGTGCTCCGCGACGACGCCGCCGGCGCGCGCGTGGCGCACCAAGTGTTCGAGGCGCGCGCCAGCGGACGCGGCAGCCTCTTCGCGCAGAGCGCCGTGGCGCTCGGCCTGCTCGACGCCCACGAAGCCACCGGCCGCGCCGACTTCCTCGTGACCGCACTCGAACTCGCCCGCTCGCTGACGCCGCGCTTCGGCGATCCCGACGGCGGCTTCTTCGCGAGCGACGGTCACGACCCACTGCTCCCCGAACGCGGCCGCTCGCTGCAAGACAACCCGCGCCCGTCGGGGGAAGGTCTCGCGCTGCAACTCTTGCTGCGTCTGGCCCCGCTCGACGACAGCGGCGCCTTGGCCGACACCGCGCACGCCGCCCTGCGACGCTGCGCCGCGCAGCTGGAGACGAGCGGGCAACTCGCGCCCTCCCTGCTGCTCGCGCTCGACGCCGCGAACGAAGACCTCGCCGAGGTCGTGCTCTCGGGCGGCCGCGCGAGCGACCCGTTGCGCGCCCTCGCGCGCGCCACGCCGCTGCCCGTGAGCTTGCTGCTTCCCGAAGCGCGCACTTTGCGCGACGCGCTCGTGCCCGCGCACTTCACCGAGGTCCCCGGCTTGCTCGCCGGTCGTGCGCGCGACGCCGACAGCGCCGCGCGCGCCTGGGTCTGCCGCCGCGGCGCCTGCCTGCTCCCCGCCGACGACGTCACGATCCTGGCCGAACAACTCGCGAGCTTCGGCGCGCCGGCGCGCGCATTGCCGCTCCCACTCGACCCCAGCGGCGCGCGCTGAAGACCTAGCGCATGCCCACGTAGCCGAGCGCTTCGAGGTCGGCGATCACGCTCTCGGCCACGTCGCTGGCGGCGGAACCGTCGCCCACCACGGGATGACTCTTCAACCAGTCGGCCAAGGCCGCGCCGAGTTGTTCCACGCGCGCGCGCTCGATCTCCGACAGGTCGACGCGCTCTTCGGGATCTTCTGCGTGATCGAAGAGATCGGGCAACTCGAAGTGCTCGATGCCGTCGTGCGGGAGCTCACCACTCACGAGCTTCAAGCCTTGCAACAAGGCGGCGTGCGCGGAGTCCATGTGTTGCGCCACGCGCAGACGGTCGCGCGGCGGCGGCTTGCGCAGCGAGCGCCCAGGCAGATGATCCGGCACGCGCTGCCCCACGTAGTCGAGGATCGTGGGCACGATGTCGAGCGCCGACACGGGCTGTTCCACGCGCCCGGGGCCGCGCCCGTCGGGATGACGGATCACGAGCGGCACGCGGATCTGTTCGCTGTGCAGCGACTGTCCGTGACCGGTCGTGCCGCGTTCGCCGAGCTCTTCGCCGTGGTCGGAGTTGAGCACGACCATGTACGGTTCGTCGCCGAAGACTTCGGGCAGCGCGTCGAGCAGGTCGGCGACCACGTCGTCCATGCGACGGATGCCCGCGTCGTAGATGTCGTTGAGGTAGCGCACGTCTTCGGGGAGCAGGCCGCGCTCGCTGTTCACCAAGCTGTTCACGTGGTTCGTGAGCAGCGGCTCGGCGGCCAGCGGACCGTTGTAGCGCGCGCCAGGGTCCTCGAAGCGACGGTCGTCTTGCAGCGGCTGGTGCACCTGATAGGTCTGCAAGAAGTAGAACACCGGACGTTCACTGCGGCGCTCACGCAAGCGCTGCAGCTCGCGACTCCAACCGATCTGCTGATGTTCGACGGCACCCTTCTGGCCGTGATCGAACACGTCGAAGCCACGCGAGAAACCGAAGGGCGGGATCAGCCAGCCACCGTCGGTGCGCGCGTAGGTCTCGTAGCCGAGTTCCGAGAGGCGCATAGCGAGCGGTTCGTGCGCGTCGGTGAGCGTGCGCGGGTACTGCACCACGCCGTGTTGGTGCACCGCGAGGCCGGTGAGCATCGAGCTCGTGCTGGGCAACGTCCAGTTGTTCACCGAGATCGCGTCGCGGTAGACCACGGCTTGCTCGGCGGCCCAGGCGTCGAGACGCGGCGAAGTCGCGCGCTCGTAGCCGTACATGCCGAGTCGGTCGGCGCGCAAGGTGTCCACGTCGATGAAGACCACGTGCGGCAACTCGGGCGCGCGCGCGGGCTCGCCCCAGAAGCGCAGGTCGCTCCACAGGGCGTAGTCGTAGAGCTGGTTGCCTTCGGGCCCGGGCTCGGTGACCAGGTGCAGCGTGACGGCCTGCCCCACCCACGGACGCAAGTCCACGCGCGCCTCACGGAAACGCGGTCGCGGCTGCACGTGCTGCTGCCACACGCGCGTGCGTTCGCCCGCCACCTCGATGTCCACCGCGAAGGTCACGCCGTCGCCGGCGCGCGGGGCGCGTTTGGGCAGACCGTCGTGCACGTCGTAGCCGAGGTCGAGCACGCTGGCGCCGAGTTGCAGTTCGTCGACGGCGAGCTCATCGAGCGTGACACTGAGCGTGCTCGGGGCCGGCGCGAGCAGCGCACGCTTTTCCACGAGGCCGAAGGTCACGCGGCCTTGCAGGTCGGCGAACTCGCGCGCTGGCACCGTCACGTCGCTGAGGCGCGGCTCCCAACGCTGCAGGTCGAGGTCGAGCGTGCTGCGCCCCGCGTAGCTCATGCTGACTTCGCGCGGACGTTTCTCCGAGAGCGCCACGAGCACTTGGCGCTGCTCGTCCCACCAGAACACGCACACGGCGGTGGTGTCGAACCAGAGCAGGAACTCGCGGCTGCCCACGCGCTCGGTGCTGCTGCGCAGGGAGCGACCTTCGTGGGTGAACTGGAGCGCGCCGAGCGAGAGGTCGGGCGCGAAGGGCGGGCGCAACATCCAGCGGCGCGCGTCGCGGTTGCCGGTGGCGTCTTTGCCGCCCAGGATCAGGTAGGCCCACGAGCGCGGCGCGAGTTCGCCTTCCACCCAGGCCTCGGGTGGCAGTTCCACGCGCGGCTCGGCGAGCACGGCGCGCAAGCCTTCCGCGATGGCGTCGGGCATGTTGCTCTCGGGCATGCCGGTCACGCGCAGCGCGTGGCGACCGTCGAGCAAACTGTCGCCGGGGGCCAAGCGCTGGCTCGACGAGGACGAGGTCGACGCAGGCGTGTCCCCGCAAGCGACGAGCGCGCACAGCAGCGCGCCGAGGGCGAGCCGTGTGCAGAGTGAGCGCGTGAGAGGTCGAGCGAGCATGCGGTCAGCCGGAGGAAAGGCGCCCATCCTACAAGGCGCTGCTCACCCGTCGTCCAGGTAGCCGAGTTCCTGAAGTGCCTCGCGCTCGGCGGCGCTCAGTGTCACGCGCTCGAGGTCGCCCTGCAGCAGCGCGGCGTGCGCGGCGCGCCACGCTTCGAGCTGCTCCAGCAGTGCTTCGTGACGCCGCGGGTCGTCGGCAGCGCGGTCGACGAGTTCCTTAGGGTCGGCGCGCAGATCGAAGAGCGCGCTGCGTTCGGGCGCCGAGCGCAGCTGGCCGATGCGACCGTGCAACAGCTTGAAGCCCTGCCACTCCAGGGCCCAACCCTGCTCGCCGTGCTGCGCCACGAGCGGCAGCGCGGGCGCGTCGTCGCTCGACAACACGCGTCCGGAGAGCGCCTCGGGGATCGGCAAGCCCGCGGCGGCGAGCAGCGTGGGCACCAGGTCGAGACCGCTCGCCGGTGTGTCGCGACGCAGACCGCGCGGCCCCGCGGGCAAGCGCAGCAAGAGCGGCACGTGCAGCAGCTCGCGATGCAGGCTGTGACCGTGACCGAGCTCGCCGCGATCGAAGAGTTCCTCGCCGTGGTCGGAGGTGATCAGCACGAGGTACGGCTGCTCGCCCAGCGCGCTCGGCAGGCCTTCGAGGAATCGGCCGAGTTGCGCGTCGAGGCGTGCGACGCCGGCGTCGTAGATCTCGGAGATGTAGCGCCGTTGCGCGTCGTCGAGCGGGCGGCCCTGGCGACGCACGACATCGCGCACGAACTCCTCGGTGACCGGTTTCTCGCGCAACAGATCGTCGGCGGGCAGCGGCGTGCTCACGAAGCGCTGGTCGTGCTCGAAAGGCGCGTGCACTTCGTAGGTCTGGAAGAAGACGAACACGGGCCGTTCACTGCGTCGCGCGGCCAGGCCTTCGAGCAACTCGCTGCCGTCGCGCGGACGGTCGTCGTCGCGCGCGCCTGCGTCGAAGACTTCGAAGCCCTTGTCGAAGCCGTACGTGGGCGTGACGAAGCCGGAGTCGGTGCGGCCCCAGGTTTCGTAACCGGCGTCGGCGAAGCGCTCGGCGAGCGTGAGGTGCTCGGCCTGCAGTCGGTCTTCGTGGGTGATCACGCCGTGCTGCCCCACGTCGAGGCCGGTGAGCATGCTGGCGGTGGACGGCAGCGTCCAGTCGGCGGCGGAGCGTGCGTGCTCGAACACGATCGCCTCGCGCGCTGCCCACGCGTCGAGCTGCGGCGAGGTGTCGTGCTCCGCGCCGTAGAGGCCGAGACGATCGGCGCGCAAGGTGTCGGCGTCGATGAAGATCACGTGCGGTCGCGCGGGCGCGGCCTGCACGCCGCCGCGCACGCGCAACCCGCTCCACAAGGCGTAGTCGAAGGCCACGTGCCCCGCTGGCCCGGCTTCGGTGACGAGCCGCAACACGCAACCGCGTCCGACCCATTCGGAGAGGTCGACCTCGGCGTGCACCCAGTGTTCGCCGGGCAGCAGGTGCTGACTCCACACGCGTTGCGCCGGCTCCGACGCCCCCAGCGCCGACAGCTCCACCGCGAAGGTCACGCCGTCGGAGGCGGCGCTGTCGCTCACCAAGCGCGGCCCGCTGCGCGCCAAGCCGAGCGCGGGCACGGCGAGCTGCAACTCGAGAGCGCGCGCCTCGAGCCTGTCGACTCGCAACTGAAGGGTGGACGGCGCCATGACCGCGAGCGCCGGCCGCGTGACGCCGCTCAACTCGCGCGAGGCGAAGTGCGCCAACACATCGCGCGCGTTGTCGCCGACAGAGTTCGCGGCGGACTGCGTGTCGCCGGTGCCCGCGGCGTTCGCGGCGGACTGCGTGTCGCCGGTGCCCGCGGCGTTCGCGGTGGGCTGCGTGTCGTCGGTGCCCGCGGCGTTCGCGGTGGGCTGCGTGTCGTTCACGGTGTTGGCGCTCGCCGACGGATCCGCGGCGCCGGCGGCTTCGGCCACGAAGTCGAGTTCGAAGTCGCGCAAACCCACGCCGTCGGGACGGGAGTCGAAGCCGTAGCGCACTTCGAGCGGCGCGCTCGAACCGAAGGCCAGCAGGCGCGCGGACTCGGCGTCCCACCAGAACAGCAGCTGCTTGCGCCGGTCGGTCCAGCGATGCTGCGGATCGCCGGCATCGCGGCGCACACGTTCCAGCCGGAAGCCGTCGTGCTCGACCCAGACCATGCCGAGCGGCAGATCGAGCGGGATCTCAGGACGACAGCTCCAACGCTCGGCGCCATCTTCCAAGTTCAAACGCCCCGCGAACGCGGCGGGCAGTTGCAGCGGGCCGCTGGCGTTCCACGCGTCGGGCGGTAGGGTCACGCTGCGCGCCGCCATCAGCGCATCCAAGCTCGCGCGCATCGGCGGCGGAAGCCGTGTGCGCGCGTTCTCTCGCAGCTGCATCTGCGGGAGCGCGTGAAGCAGGCTGTCGCCGGGGCGCAGCACGAACTCGGGCGACGGCTTCGGTGCGTCGCCGCAACCCGAGCTCAACGCACACAGGATCGGCAAGAGCAACAGCACGGCACGCGACATGACGGAGTCCGAGGGCGCAGGAGGCCCCGGCAGTCTAGCTGCCTGCGCTCGCTTCGACGGAGCGTTCAGCGAGTTGGAAACGCAGGGCGACCGTGGTGCTGCCCGCGCTGACGCGGCCGGCGCGGCGCGCGGGTTCGAATCGCCAGCTGCTCACGGCCTTGCGCGCAGTGGCGTCGAGCAGCGGCACGCCGGAGCTCTCGAGCACGCGGACCTCGCCCGCGTGGCCCGCGCTCGTCACGCTGACCTCGAGCAGCACGCGCCCTTCCCAACCTCGACGCAGCGCGAGCCCCGGATAGCGCGGTGGACGATTCTCTGCGAGCGCGCGCGGCTCGCTGTGACTCTCTGCGGGCGGAGCGGTCGGTGGCGACGCGGGAGGCTCGGTCGCTGCGAGAGTCTCCGCTGCGAGCGCTTCCTCCGACGCGAGCGTCTCGGCCGGCGCCGGGGCGGGTGACTCCGACGCGCCGGCCGCCACGTCTTGCGGGCGCGCACGACTCGGCAGCTCGTCCCAACGCGGCGCGCGCGCGACCGCGGGCTGCGGCACGCTGGCTGCAGCGGCAGCCGCCTGCGCGTCGACCTCCTGAAGCGCGGGCTCGACAGGCTGCGGCTCTTGCACTTGCGGTGCGGGCTCAACCGGCGGCAGGGTCTCGGGCTGCGGCAACCTTGCGGCGTGCGCGGAAGCCCCCGCGTCGCGCGACGAGGCGTCGACCCGCTCCGGAACGCTGTGCTCGAATCGCAAGGTCGGCAGCGGACGTTGCGGCGCAGCACGCACCGACTCGGCCCGCGGCGCGCGCTGTTCACTGAACTCCGCGCCCCACCACGTCGCCACACCGAGATGCAACATGAGCGCCCAACACAGAGCCTCTCCCCACGGCGCGCTGCCGAGCTGCGAAGGGCGCTTGCGCCCCAGGTGTCGCGAAGCCGGCTTGCGCGCGGGGTTCATGTGCCGAAGCGTTTGCGATACGAGATCACGAGGTTGCGACCGGGTTCGTTCTGCCCCGAACCGTGGATGCGGAAGTCGCGGTTGAACAGGTTCTCGAGCGCCACGCCCACGAAGCTGCCCGGACCCAGCGGACGTCGTGCGCGCACACCCCACACGGCGTAACCCGGCGTGCCGCCCGGCGGGATGCGCTCGGTGTCGGTGGTGTCGCGGATCGAGAGGTCGTCGGCGCGGTGGGCCATGAACACGTCGCCCTCGTAGCGCCACACCGAATCGTGCGGCTGCAGCGCGGCGCCGAGCACACCGCTGAGCGGCGCCTCGCGGTCCAAGGGTCCGTGCTCGGGCGCGCCGGTGGACGTGAACTGTTGCACCGAGCTGTCCATGTAGGCGCCCGACGCATAAGTGCTCCACTCTTCCGTGAGACGCAACTCGCCGCGCAGCTCCATGCCGAACACGCGGCCGTCGCCCACGTTCGACTTCTGCACCACCGGCGTGCCACCCACGAACTGTCCCGTGGGCGAGTTGAGGATGAAGTCGCGCAACTCGTTGTAGTAGACCACGGCCTCGCCTTCCCAGGTGTCTTGCTGAGTGCGCACACCCGCTTCGAAGCCGAGCAACTTCTCGGAGTCGAGGTCGGGCGTGGGCGACTCGATGCCGCTGTCTTCGAGCTCGGACGTGAGGTCGGAGAGGTTCGGCGCGCGGAAGGCTTGGCTCACCCCGAACCAGGCGTTGGTCTGGTCGTCGAGCGGCACGAGCGTGCGCACGCTGGCCACGAGTTCGCTGAAGGTCTCGTTCACGCGCAACACGTTGCCGGGCGTGCTCGGGTTGCTGCCGCCCACGTTGGGGTTGTCCACGCGGTTGGCTTCGGCGGAGGCGCGCGAGTAGCGCAGGCCCACGGTGGTCGTGCCGCCCGCGTGTTCGATCTCGTCTTGCACGAAGACGCCGAGCAGGTCGTAGCTGGCGTCGTCGGCGACGGGGCCTTGGATCTGCGGGCCGGTGAACACGCCGTTCACGTAGTCGCGACGGAAGCTCGAGACTTCGTCGTGATAGAAATCGGCGCCGTAGGTGAGCAAGCCGTGATCGGTGCCCTTGCTGAACTGCAGCGCGCCGCCCACGGTGTCGACGTCGAAGCCTTGCAGGTCACGACGCGCGCCGGTGCGCAGACGGTCTTGCCGCTCCTCGGTGCTCTGCCACGACACCGTGACCTCGGCGTCGTCGTAGAAGGCGGCGTTCGGCGCGCGCCAGGCCAGCTTGGCGTACACGAGCTCGCGATCCTGATCGAGGTCGCGACGGATCTCGCTGCCCACCGAGGTGCCATGGAAGGGCACGGCCTCCACGGTCTTGTGCGTGCGCGGCACGTTGTCCTGACTGACTTTCTGCGCCACGAAGGTGAGCGTGACGTCGTCGTCTTGCAGCGGCACGTCCACGCGCACGTCGAGGTCGCGCTCGTCGTAGGCGGTGTTCGGCAGCGCGCGACTGCCGCTGCCGGCCATGATGTTGCCGAAGCTCTTGTCCGTCACGCCGAAGCGCACGGCGAACTCACCGGGCACGCCGCCCTCCACTTCCAAGCGATGACTCGCCGAACGCTCGGCCGTGGAGTAGCGCAAGCCGTAGGTGCCGAACCAACCTTGGCTGGCGTCGGGAGCGGCGGTGCGCGCGTGGATCGTGCCGCCCATGGCGTCGCTGCCCCAGAGCACGGCGCCGGGTCCGCGCACGAGCTCGAGGCTGCCGAAGGCGTTCGCGTCGAGCGTGCCTGTGTACTGGTTCGGACCCGAGCGCCAGACCGAGTTGTTGAGCCGCACGCCGTCCACCAGCATGAGCGTGCGGAAGCCGGTGAGTCCGCGGATGTAGGGCGACGACTGCCCCGGGCCCGTCTTCTGCATCAGCACCGAGGGCTCGCGCGTGAGCGTGTTCGGCAGGCTGCGACCGTCGCCGCCGTAGCCGAGGTCCTGATAGGTCCAGAGCGTGGTGGCCTGTGGGATCCAGAAGGCCTCCTCGGCGTGGCGCGTGGCGGTGATCACGAGCTCGGTGTCGGCCTCGCCGTCGCGCGTGTCGGAGCGCTCACTCGACGCCTCCCCCACGGGCGCGGCGATCTGCGCGAGGGCCGTGGGGCTGAGCGCCAGCAGGAGCAGGAGAGCATGCGAAACGCTGCGGGCACGGGCGCGCACAACGAGCTGTCGAGAAGGCAAGGAAAGGAGCATGTCCACGAGACCGCCGGACCGCGCCGAGAGGTTCTCGGCAAATCCGAGCGCTGCTCAGCGACGTCGCAGCAGGATCTCGCGCGCCGCTCGCCACACGGGGTCGTCGCCGGCGGGGCCGCCCAGCGCTTCGCTGAGCGCCACGCGCGGAGGGCCGCCGGTCGGGGTGCTCAGGCTGTGCTGCGCCAGGTCGCGCCAGGCTTGCAGCCGACCGTCGCCCAGGGCTGCCGACTCGCTGTCGAGCGCGGCTTCGAGTTGGGTGCGGCCGAAGGCGCTGGCCGCGGGGTCGCCGAGGCTGCGACCGGCTTCGAACAGCGCCAGGCCGTGCAGGATCGCGGTGAGCGCGTCGCGAGCGGAACCGGCGGCGGGCGCGGTCTGGGCCGCGCCGTCGGGCGCGAGCTGGGCGACGAGCCGCGCGCTGGCGTCGGCCAGGGGCTGCTCCAGGATCGACGAGGGCTCGTCGTGCTGCGCCTGCGCCAAGGCGAAGACCGCGAGCCCGGGCAAGGCGCGCGCGCGCGGCGAGAGGCGCTCGACCGACCAGAAGGCTTCGTCGCTCAGCGCAGCGACGAGCACCAGCGCCGGATCCTGCGAGTCGGCCGGGTCGCCCTGCGTGCGCAGCTGCGCGGGACGCGCGAACCACCACGTGGCGAGCAGCGCCAGCGCGGCCACCCACAACAACGCGTGCCCGCTGCGCCGACGACGCTGCTCGGCCTGCTCGGCGCGGCTGTCGGCGGCGGCCCAGTCGTCGCCCCCGAGATCGGCGAGCAGGTCTTCCCACGGGTCGGCGTCGTCTGCGCGGGGGCCTTGCTCGGGTTCGCTGTCGCGCGCGTCGCGGGGTTCAGGCATGACGGCCAGGATAACGCTTCACGCGGCCACACCCGACGCGCGCCCGCGCCTCAGCGCTCGGCATCAGCAGCGGCAGCGTCGGGCGGCACGACGTCGGCGACCCACACGTCGTTGCCCAGGCGCATCTCGGTCACGTAGAGCCAGGCGCCGTCGCGGGAGGCGGCGGCCATCACGGCGTCGGGATGCTGATAGATCGGCGTGACGCGGCCCGTGGCCACGTCGACCGCGAAGACCTGGCCGTCACGCACACCCAAGCGGACGCAGAGCAGCGCGCTGGAGTCGGCCGTCCAGCTCAGCGAGTAGGCGCCCGCTTCCAGGAACTCGTAGTGCTCACCATCGGCAGACAACACCGCCAGGCCGCTCTGCTCGGGGCCGGTGACCGCGAGGCTGATCCACTTGCCGTCGGGCGACCAGCCGCCGACGTTCACGTTGTGCCCCGCGGGTTGGGGTGGCGTGAGCACGCGCACCGGTTGCAGCCCCGCGTTCGCGTCGAAGTCTTCGATGAGGCCCACCTGGGCATCGATGCTCGAGATCATCAAGCGCGTGCCGTCCGGGGAGATCGCGGGCAGGATCCATTGCCCTTGGGAATCGTCGGTGTGCTGACGCAGCTCGCTGCCGTCGGAAGCGCAGGACCAGATCTGGTAGCTGCCCGAACGGTTCGAGAAGAACACGACGCGAGAGCCGTCGGGAAGCCAGACCGGCCTGCGGTCGCGCGCCTGATCGTCGAGCAGCCGCCAGCGTTCCGAACCGTCGGCGCGCATCAGCACGATGTCTTCGTGCGGGGTGCGCACGCTCGCCGCCATCCACTCGCCGTCGGGTGAGGGCTCGGGGAAGCCGAAGTTGCGCGAGTTGGGCACTCGTTCCGCGCCCTCGGGGACGGCGCGCCCGTCGGCATCCAGCGGGACACGCAGCACGAACCCGTCCATCGAAGTCACCTGGAAGGCCAGCCGCGAAGCGTCCGCCGACAAGCGCGGGTGGCTGGCCATGCCACTCAGCCCGGAGATCACCGAGCGGGGCTCGCCGAGGGAGGCGCCGAGTTCGGGATCGACGGTGAGTTGCCAGAGGCCCATCACGCCCGCGCGGTCGCTGCTGAAGAGCAACGCGCGGCCGTCGGGCATCCAGGTCGGGCTCCAGTCGGTGCCGACGTCGTTCGTGAGTTGCACCGGGTCGCCGCCTTCTGCGGGCACCATGAAGAGGTCGCGTTGACCGCCGGCGTCCATGCCCCAGTAGGCGATCCAGCGGCCGTCGGGGGACCACGCCGGTTGCATGGCGTCGTACACCGGGATCTCGCGCGGTTCACCGCCCGCAGCCTGCACCACGAAGAGCTGGCTGAGGCCCGCGCGCCCGTTCGGGTTCCGCGTGGTCGCGGTCACGAAGGCGATCTGCGTCCCGTCGGGCGACCAGGCCGGAGAGAAGCCGAAGTCGGTGAGCCGACGCGGCGACTCGCCGGTGGCGCCCATGATCGACACGCCGCTGCGCTCCGCGCCGCCCACGTAGGCGATGCGCGCGCCGTCGGGCGAGAGCGCGGACTCCGAGCCGCCGCCAGTCTGCTGATCCGTGAGCACGATCGGACGCGCGCCGCCGACGCGCTGAGAGAAGATGTCGGAGCGCTCGGTGCTCGCGCCGGTGTAGATCAGCACGTCGCCCGAGGACGAGAGCTCGGGGTGCGTCTCCTGCTCTTCCTGGTGCGTGACGCGACGGACCTTCGTGAGTTGCAGCGTGGTGTCGACGGGCGGCGCCGCCGGCGTGAAGACGTACTCCGAGAAGGACGCGCCGACGGCGATGAGCAGCGCGGCGCCCAACACCAACGCGACGCTCGAGCGCGCGCCGCGAGGGCGCTTTCCGGGCGGAGGGTCGGCGGCCTCGAACCCGGCGAAGCGCGTGCTGCCCGACTCGAGTTCCCAGCGCGCGTCGCCCAAGTCGCGCAGACGTTGCCGCGGGTCTTTCGCGAGCGTGCGTTCGAGCAGCAAGCGCAGGTGCGCGGGCGTGTCCTTCGGCAGCGCCGACCAGTCGGGTTCGCCGCCGACGATCGCGGCGAGCACGTCGGAGAAGCTGCCGCCGCTGAACGCGCGCTTGCCCGTGAGGCATTCGAAGAGCACGCAACCAAAGGCCCACACGTCGGTGCGACGATCGACCGGCCGACCGCGCGCCTGCTCCGGCGACATGTAGGTGGGCGTGCCGAGCACGAGGCCGTCTTCGGTCATCAGCACGGAGTCGGCTTCGGCGGTGGTCGTGCCGTCGCGCGAAGTCTTGGGGTGCAGCGGTTTGGCGAGACCGAAGTCGAGCACCTTCACCACGCCCTCGGGCGTGACGCGCACGTTGGCGGGTTTGAGGTCGCGGTGGATCACGCCGGCTTCGTGCGCGGCTTCGAGCCCCTCGGCGATCTGACGGCAGACGTCGAGTGTTTCGTCGAGCGGGAGCGCGCCGTGCTTCAAGCGCGCGGCGAGGTCTTCGCCGGGCACGAGCTCGAGCGCGAGGAAGCACACGTCGCCCACTTGATCGACACCGTGGATGCCCGCGATGTTCGGATGATTGAGCGACGCGAGTGTTTTCGCTTCACGCTCGAAGCGGCGCAGGCGGTCTTCGTCGTCGGCGAAATCGGCGGGCAGCACTTTGAGCGCGACCTCGCGATCGAGCCTGGTGTCGCGCGCGCGGTAGACCTCGCCCATGCCGCCGGCGCCCAGTGGACCGAGCACCTCGTAGAAGGAGAGCGTCTGTCCGGCGGTGAGGCTCAGCTGAGGTCCTCGCGCAGGCGGCGCAGGCCGTGATGCAGGCGCGACTTCACGGTGCCGAGCGGGATGTCGAGCTGCGCGGCGATCTCGGCCAGCGCGAGCCCGCGGCCGTAGCGCAGCGCCACGACTTGGCGCAGCGTGTCGGGCAGTCGGCCGATCGCGGCCACGAGGTCGAGACGTTCCACGTCGAGGCGCGGCGGCGCGAGCAGCTCGGGGCGCTCGGCCTGGGTGGCGCTCTCGAGCGGCGTCTCGCGGGCTTCACGGCGCCCGCGACGGCGGCGCCAGTCGGCCAGGGCGTTGCGAGCGAGCAGCGCCAAGAAGGCGCCGAAGGGCGCGCGCGGTTCGTAGCCGGGAGCGGCGCGGTGCAGGCGCAGGAAAGTCTCCTGAGCGCAGTCGCGGGCGGCGGCCTCGTCGAGCCCCTGAGCGCGAAAACGGGCGAGCAGGCCGGATTCGTGCAGGTCCACGAGTTGCTCAAAGGCGGCGCCTTCGCCGCGGCCGGCCGCGAGCAGCAGGGTTTCGGAAGCTGGGGACGGTTCGCTCACGGCGCCATGGGATCCGGAGGGGAGGTCTGCGTCAAGGCTGGGGTCGACGGGCCTGGCACGTGAGCGAGTAGGCCACCGGACCCCGGCGGGTGACGGGATCGGGTTGAGCCGGCTCGCCATGGCAAGCGTCTGAGCCTCAGGCCCGGGCGCGGTTGTCCGCCCCCCATGCTCCAGCCGCGTCCAAGGCCATCCCGGCTCCGAGCGCTCCGCCCCAGGCCAGGGCTTGGCCGACCCAGCTCCGATTCGCTAGAGTGCGCGGCTCGTCGATGCCCATCAGAGGGTGTCGTGCTGGCGGCCCCCGCCGCGAGCCACCGAGTTCACCACCAGCCTCACCGTTCTGCCAGTCGCAGAGCCTTGTTCGGAGCAGCAGCCATGTCGCGCACTTGCCAAGTCACCCGTCGCGGGACGCAAGTCGGCAACTCCATCGCTCGTCGCGGTCTGGCCAAGCCCAAGGGTGGTATCGGTCTGAAGACCACCGGCGTCACCAAGCGCAAGTTCAAGGTGAACATCCAGACCAAGAAGATCTGGGTGCCGGAGCTGGGTCAGAACGTGCGCGTGAAGCTCTCGGCGCGCGCGCTCAAGTCGATCACGAAGCACGGCGCCTACCGCGTGCTCCGCGACGCCGGCCTGATCAAGCCGATCAAGTCGCGCAAGAGCAAGAAGGCCGCCGCGCCCGCTGCCGACGCCTGAGCCCGCTGGCTGCGTCGCCTCGCGACGCGAGCCGCAACGCTGGATCGCAGAAACCGCTGCAAACGCAGGCTGAAAGTGCGTCCACACGCAAAGCTGCGGAGACGGGCCGCGCACTCTCGACGCAAGTGGCGAACGAACGCTCGCCCATCATGCGACGCCGCACAGCGGGTGTCGCGAAGCTCGGAGGCGCTCGATCGCGCGCGACCGTTCAGGTCGCCGGCGCGAGAGCTCTCATCACCGAGAAGGACCTACACCGAGTGAGACTTACTTGGTCTCGCGGTACAGCACGTGCTTGCGCACGACCGGGTCGTACTTCTTGATCTCGAGCTTCGAAGGCGTGTTGCGACGGCTCTTGGACGTCATGTAGATGTGGTGGCTCTCGGTGCTGCGCAAGCGCACGTAGGAGCGGGCATCTTTCTTCTTGGCCATGACTGCGACTCGTGATCTTTCGGGTGGGATGAAGTCTGGAGAGGATGCCTGATGGCCCCCCCTCGCGTCCAGGGGGCGGTGGCCCAGAGGTTGGCGGGAGTGACGGGCTCCTCGGCGCCGGTGCCCGGAGCTTGCGACGACGGCCCCGGTTCCGTGTGCCGTCCGGGGCCCCGCGGGGCGAGCGGTCCTAGTCCAGGCTCTGATTGATCAGGATTGTCACGTCACCAGCCGCGAGGTTCGTGACCGCGAGGTCGGGCGCGCCGTCCGCGTCGAAGTCTGCGAGCGCCAGCGCGTGGGAATCGACCTTCGCCGCGAAGCCCCGCGGGGCGGCGAAGGTCCCGTTGCCGAGTCCTGGCAGCAGCACGACATCGTCGGCCTGAGCGTTCGCGACGACGAGGTCCAGCGCGCCGTCCGCGTTGAGGTCCGCGATCGCGACGGCCTGGGGGTAGTACCCGGCGGCGAAGCTCTGTGCGGCGCCGAAGCTCCCGTCGCCCGCGCCCAGCAGTACGGCCACGTCGCTGGAGAGAGCGTTCGCCACCACAAGGTCGAGCGCGCCGTCCGTGTCGAGGTCCGCGATCGCGACGAACCTGGGAAGGTTGCCCGCAGCGAACATCTGCGGGGCGGCGAAGCTGCCGTCCCCCGCGCCCAGCGCCACTGACGCGCTGTTGGACGACTGGTTCGAGAACGCGAGATCGGGCACTCCGTCTGCATCGAGGTCTGCGATCGCCACCGACGTGGGGAGGTTCCCCGAAGCGACGCTCTGCGCGGCGGCGAAGGTGCCGTCCCCCACGCCCATGAGCACCGACGCGTCGTTGCCGCTGAAGTTCGCGGCGACGAGATCGGGGACGCCGTCCGCGTCGAGGTCTGCGATCGCCACCGACCGCGGCCGGACGCCTGCTGCGAAGCTCTGCGCGGCGGCGAACGTGCCGTCACCGGCGCCGAGCAACACCGACACCGTTCCCGAGCTCATGTCGTTCGTGACCACGAGGTCGGGCGCGCCGTCCGCGTCGAGATCTGCGATCGCCAGCGCATAGGGTTTGTTCCCCGCTGCGAAGCTCTGTGCGACGGCGAAGCTGCCATCACCGAGCCCCAACAGCACCGAGACATCGTTGGAGCCGTTGTTCGCGACGGCGAGATCGACCACGCCGTCCGCGTCGAGGTCTGCGGCGGCGACGGACTGCGAGTTGAACCCCGCTGCGAAGCTCTGCGCGGTGGCGAAGTTGCCGCCACCCGTTCCCAGCAGCACGGACACGCGGTCGTTGAAGCCGTGCGCGAGGGCGAGGTCTTGCACGCCGTCCGCGTCGAGGTCCGCGATGGTCACCGCCATGGGACGGCCCCCCGCAGCGAAGTTCTGCGCGGCGGCGAAGCTGCCGTCGCCGGCTCCCAGCAGCACCGACACGTTGTAGGACAACTCGTTCGCGACGACGAGATCGGGCGCGCCGTCCGCATCGACGTCTGCGATGGCCACCGAGCGGGGCGTGTTGCCCGTGGCGTAGTGCTGCGCGGCGGCGAAGGTCCCGTCGCCCGCTCCCAGCAGCACCGAGACGTCGCCGCTGAATCGGTTCGCGACGGCGAGGTCGGGCGCGCCGTCCGCGTCGAGGTCGGCGATGGCCACCGCGATGGCCCCGATGCCCACCGCATCTCCCTGCGGTGCGCCGAACGTGCCGTCACCGGCGCCCAACAACACGGACACGGTCCCCGCGGTCAGTGAGTTCGTGACGGCGATGTCGAGTGCGCCGTCCGCGTCGAAGTCCGCGAGGGCCAGCGCCTGGGGACTCACCCCGGCGGCGAAGCCGCTCGGCGCGGCGAAGCTGCCGTCGCCCGCTCCGAGGAGCACCAACACGCTGTCCTCCGAAGCGCCCCCGACGACGAGGTCGTGTGCGCCGTCGGCGTTGAGATCCGCGAGCACCACATGCAGGGGAGCCCCTCCCACGACGACGCTCTGCGCCGGAGCGAAGCTGCCATCCCCCGCCCCTAGCAACACCGAGACGTCGTCGGAGGAAACGTTCCCGACGGCAAGGTCAGGCACGCCGTCCGCGTTGAGGTCTGCGATCGCTACGGACCGGGGAGCCTCCCCGACCCTGAACCGCCGCGCCGCGGCGAAGGTGCCATCACCCGTTCCCAGCAGAACGGACACGTCGTCGGACACTGCGTTTGCCACGACGAGATCGAGCGTGCCGTCCGCATCGAGGTCTGCGGTCGCGACGGCTCGAGGGTCGTTCCCCGCCTTGTACAGGGCCGCGGGGAACACCAGTCCTGCCGCCAGCGGCTCCTGCACGGTGAGCTTCAGCGTGTTCGACGCGGAGAAGCCGGGGATCACGCCGGAGTCGCTGATCCAGAATTGCGCGAACAGTTCGAGACCGACCGGCGACTCGTCCGGCAGCGTGAACGGGAGCGTGAGTCCGCCCGTGGGCGAGGTCGCGAACCCGAAGATGAGGAAGGTCGGCGCGGGTCCCAGGATGCCGCCCTTGAAGGAGGCGGCGATCTCCTGGATGCCGAAGATCAGCGTCGCGCTGCTGCCGGGGAACGCGTCGCGCAGCGCGAAGCTGTTGTCCGCCGAGCCGGGCGAGGCCGAGCCGGCCCCTTCGAGCGTGGGAACCAGACCACCGGTGCCTGCCTTGCCCGGGGTCGTGGCGACGAAGGCATCGCCCGCGAGCAGCGGGTTGGCCAGGAACAGAGCAGCAGCGATCCACCAAAGAGCGAGCGGCATGCGCACATCCCCTTTGTTCACAGTTCAGTTGTTCACAGTTCCGTCGAAGGGAACGCCCGCTCGAACGGCGCGACGGACGCCCCCTCGGGATTGGGCCACGGTACCTTGAATCCCGCGAGTCGGGGGCTTCGCAGGCGCGCCGGCGGGCGTCATCACGGCCGGGCGGGACTCAGCGACGCGGCGCGCACTCGGCGCGCGGATCCCTCGCTTCAAGCGACGGTCTTCCGCCCCACGCGAAGGAAGAAGGAATGGTGGGGGCGCTGGGACTCGAACCCAGGGCCCACGGCTTAAAAGGCCGTTGCTCTACCGACTGAGCTACACCCCCGCCGAACTGCTGGCTGAACTGCTGCTGGCTTGCTGAGAGACGCGCGCGGCGAGGCGCTCAGGAGTCTTGGATCTCTTTGATCCGGGCGTCCTGGAGCTTCTCGATCTCGGTCTCCATCTCCTTGGTGAGCTTGTTCATCTCTTCTTTGAGATCGTGCTCTTGGTCCTCGGAGAGATCGCCGGCCTTCTTGGCCGACTCGACTTCCTTGTTCTGATCGCGACGGATGTTGCGCACGGTCACGCGCGCTTGCTCGGCGAGCTCGCGCACGCGGGCGGCCATCTTCTCGCGCTGCTCGCCGCTCATCATGGGCACGTTGAGGCGCACGACTTTGCCGTCGGTCTCGGGCGTGATGCCGAGGTCGCTCTTCAGGATGCCCTTCTCGATCGCGGTGCACATCGAGGGGTCGAAGGGCTTCACGAGCAGCTGACGCGGCTCGGGCACGGACACCGTGGCCAACTGGTTCAGCGGCGTGGGGCTGCCGTAGGCCTCCACACGCACGTTGTCCACCAGCGCCGGCGTGACGCGACCAGCGCGCAAGCCTTTGAGGTTCTCGCCGAAGTACTCCACGCCCTTGCGCATCTTGTCGCGGGCGTCGGCTTGGATCGCTTCACCTGTCATGTCGTCACCTCCCTACGGGCCTGCTGGGACAGCGGCACGCGCTCAGCTGCGCGCCACCACCGTCGTGCCGATGTGTTCGCCGGCCACCACGCGCCCGAGGTTGCCTTCCTTCATCACGTCGAAGACGCAGATCGGGAGCGCGTTGTCCATGCACATGGTAATCGCGGTCAGGTCCATCACGCGCAGGTTCTTCTCGAGCACTTCAGCGTAGCTGAGGGTCGTGAAGCGTTGCGCGTCGCTGTGCTTCACCGGGTCCTTGTCGTAGACGCCGTCGACCTTGGTGCCCTTGAGCATCACGTCGCAACCGAGCTCGCTGGCGCGCAGCGCGGCCGTGGTGTCGGTGGTGAAGAAGGGGTTGCCGGTGCCCCCCGCCAGCACGATCACGCGCCCCTTGTCTTGGTGACGCAGCGCCCGCCGACGGATGAACGGTTCGCAGATCTGGTGCGCCGACACGGCCGACATGAGCCGCGCGTCGCAGTCGTTGCGCTCCAAGCCGTCCATGAGCGCCAGGCCGTTGATCATCGTGGCGAGCATGCCCATCTGATCGGCGGTGGCGCGCACCGAGACCGTGTCGCTGATCTCGGCGCCACGCAGGATGTTCCCGCCGCCCACCACCACGGCCATGCGCGCGCCGGTCTTCACCACCTCGCGGATCTGACCGGCGATCACGTCGATGGCGTCGGCGCGCAGCGCCTTGCCACCACCAGCACCAAGCGCCTCACCGCTCAGCTTCAGCAGGACGCTCTGGTAGGCCACGAACTCAGGCGCCGATTTCGAAGCGCGCGAAGCGACGGATCTGGATGTTCTCACCCAGCTTGCCGACGGTCTCTGCGCGGAACTGCTCGACGGTCTTCTTGTCGTCCTTCACGTAGGTCTGCTCGAGCAGACACTGTTCCGCGAAGTACTTGTTCATGCGCCCGTCGATCATCTTCTGCTGGATCTCTTCGGGCTTGCTCTTGTCGATCTGCGCCAAGAGGATCTCGCGCTCCTTCTCGACGAGCTCACTCGGCACTTCCTCGCGGCCCACGCAGATCGGCTTCATCGAAGCGATGTGCAGCGAGACGTCGCGGCAGAACTCCTTGAAGGCGTCGGTGGCGGCCACGAAGTCGGTCTCGCAGTTCATCTCGAGCAGCACACCCACGCGACCGTTGTGGTGGATGTAGCTGGAGACGAGCCCTTCGGCGACTTCGCGGTCGGCCTTCTTGGCAGCCTTGGCGATGCCCTTCTTGCGCAGCCACTCGCCGGCCTTCTCGAGGTCACCGGCGTTCTCGGTGAGCGCCTTCTTGCAGTCCATCATCGGAGCGCCCGACATGTCGCGCAGCTCTTTGACTTGGGACGCGGTCACTTGCGTAGTCATCGGTTCAGGCCTCGGTCTTCGTCTCGGGGGTCTTGTCGTCGGAGGTGGCAGCGGGAGCGGCGGCAGCCGGGGTCTCGGCAGGCGCGGCTTCGGTGGCAGCGGGCGCGGCGTCGGCAGCGGCAGGCGCGGCGTCGGCAGCAGCGGGCGCAGCCTCGGCGGCAGCCGGCGCGGCCTCAGCCGGGGTGCCTTCAGCAGCGGCCTTGGCCTTCATCTCCTTGGCCATCTTGTCGTGGCTTTCCATCTTGCGCACGCCACCCTCAGAGTCGCGCACACCCACGGCGTCTTCCGGAGGACGACCCGATTCCTTGAAGCGCGCCACACCCTCGGCGACAGCATCCGTGAGCTTGCCGAGCAACAGGCCGACCGAACGCATCGAGTCGTCGTTGGCGGGGATCACGATGTCGATGCCCTTGGGGTTGCAGTCGGTGTCGACCAGCGCGATGACGGGCACACCCACGCGCTTGGCTTCCGCCACCGCGATGTGCTCCTTCTTCGGGTCGATCACGAGCAGCGCGCCCGGGATGCGGTTGAGGTGCCGCAGACCTTCCATGTTCTTCTTGATGCGCTTCAGCTGGCGACCCAGGATCGACTGCTGCTTCTTCTTCAGCGCAGCCATCTGCCCGGTCTCTTCCATGGTCTCGAGCTCTTCGAGACGGGACAGACGCGAACGCACGGTCTTGAAGTTGGTGAGGGTTCCGCCGAGCCAGCGCTCGGTGACCCACGGCATGCTTGCGCGCTCGACTTCCTGGAGAAGGATGCCGCGCATCTGCCGCTTGGTGCCCACGTAGACGATCTGGCGGCCCGTGGCCGCGACCTCACGCAGGAAATGCTGGGCGCGGACCAGACCGCGCACCGTGTGCACCAGGTTGATGATGTGGATCTTGTTGCGCTGGCCGTGGATGTACCGCTTCATCGCGGGGTTCCAGGCGTGCGTCCAAGAGCCGAAGTGAACACCGGCCTCGAGCAGTTCCTCGATGGTGGTCGCCAAAATGATTCTCCAAAGAGCGCACTCGTGGAAGAGCAACGCCGTGAACAAGAACAACCCCGGTCCACGGCATCGAGACCAGCTGCGACCCTGGGTCCTTATCTCCCGAGGACTTTCACCCCGGCAGGAATCCCGGCCTCAACTGCTCCCGAGCGCTGCTGATCGGTCTCGTGGAGACGTCTCGTGGCGGATCGGGCGGAAAGCGCCGAAACCTACCAAAGCCGCCCCTTCGCCGCCAGCCTTCGCGCCGCTCAGGTTGCCCGATGTCCCACCCCGAGCTACGGTCACCGAACACCATGAGTCGCCCCCTCGTCCTCCTCGCCTTGCATGACCTCCACGCCCCCACCGGGCTGGTTGAAGGACTTGTGGCTGGCGGCTTCGAGACGCTGGTGACATCAAACCAGGCGGATACATGGTCTGCGTGCCGAGATCGCGCTCCGTTGGCGGTTGTCCTCAGCCCGGTGGAGCGCCCGGCCGAGGGTCCCGAGCTGTCCAGCTTGCTGGAGCTCGCGGAGCAGCACAGCGGCCCGGCGCTGATCGTGCTCACTCAGCACCCCGAGGATCTCGACGCCCACGCCGAGATCGTGGACGACTTTCTGCCCACCGACTGTGACCCCGCCTTGCTGGCCCGCAAGCTGCGCTTCGCCATCGCCCGTCGCGAGTCGCTGCGTCAGCTCGACGACAAGTGCAGCCAGCTGCTGCAAGCCAGCCTCACCGACTTCAAGACGGGCTTGCCCAACGACCGCCAGTTCTCCGACCGCTGCCGCGAAGAGTGCTCGCGCGCCGAACGCGCCGACCAACCCCTCGCCGTGTTGATGATCGACGTGGACCACTTCGGTCAGCTCAACAAAGAGTTCCTGCACGACTTCGGCGACCAGGCGCTGCGTGAGATCGCAGCGGTGCTGCGCTCCTGCCTGCGCCCCACCGACATCGCCGCGCGTCGAGGTGGCGACGAGTTCGCGGTGCTCCTGCCAGCCACGCCCTTGCGCGAGGCCAGCGAGATCGCGCAACGCCTGCGGAGTCGCGTGGCGGCGCACACCGTGGAGCATCAAGGCAAGAGCTGTCAGCTGAGCATCAGCGTGGGCGTGGCCTCCTGGGACCCGCGCGACGGCGGGCGTTTCGAGAACACGCTCAAGGGCGCGGACCTCGCCATGCAGCAAGCCAAGCGCCAGGGGCGCGACCGCGTGGGCGTGCACAGCGCGCCGATGCCGCCGACCACCGAGGCCACCAGCGCCACGGTCAGCCCGAGCGAGTGACGCTCACGTAGAGTTCGGCGTCGTCCACGTCGAAGCGCTCGGCTTCCGGTGCGGGCTGCTCGCTGATCTCGAGCGCGGTGCCGAGCACTTCGTCGAGGATCAGGCGCTCGTGATCGCGGGCGGCGGCCATCAGCGGCGCGTCGCCGGAGAGCTGGAGGAGCACGCGATCGGCCACGTCGAGCCCAGCGGCTTTGCGTGCGGACTGCACGCGACTCACGATCTCGCGTGCGCGGCCTTCGCCGAGCAGCGCTTCGCTGAGTTGCGTGTCGAGTGCGAGCACGAGGCGGCCGTCGCCCGCCACGGCGTAGCCTTCGCGACCCTTCTCCACGAGCTGCACTTCTTCGCGGTCGAGTTGCACGGGTTCGCCGTCGAGCTCGAGTTGCAGCGTGCCGCCGGCTTCGAAGGCGAGCAGCGCGGCTTCGTCGAGTGCAGCGACCTGTCCGGCGAGCGCCTTCATGCGCTTGCCGAAGCGCGGGCCGAGCTTGCGGAAGTCGGGCTTGGCCGAGAGCTCGCGGAAGTCAGCGGTGTCGACCACCTCCACGACCTTCACGTTGAGTTCCTCGGCCACCAGCGCTGCCAGCTCCGGGCGACGCAGGCGTTCGGCGTCGGCGGGGTCGGCGGCTTTCACGAGCACGCGCGCCAAGGGCTGACGCGTGCGCAGGTCGTGCGCGGCGCGCACCGAGCGGCCGAGTTCCACGGCGCGCAGCACGATGTCCATGTCGGCTTCGAGCGCGGTGTCGATGCGCTCGCGCTGCACTTCCGGCCAGTCGGCCAGGTGCACCGACGCGCAGCTGCGCACGTCGCTCACGGCGGCCCAGAGCCAGTCGGCGAGGAACGGAACCGCCGGCGCGAAGAGCAACGCGAGGCGCTCGAGGGCTTCGCGCAAGGTGGCGAAGGCGGCGCGCTTGTCGTCGCCGAGGTCGCCCTTCCAGAAGCGCGCGCGGTTGCGCCGCACGTACCAGTTGCTGAGTTGCTCGTCGAGGAAGACCTCGAGCAGGCGCGCGGCTTCGTGCAACTCGAGCGCTTCGTAGGCGGCGCCGACTTCTTCGGTGAGCGTCTCCACGCGCGACAACAACCAACGGTCGATCGACGGGCGCGCGCTGCACGCGGGCGCGTCACTGCCGGGCTCCCAGCCGTCGAGGTTGGCGTACATGCGCAGGAAGGCATAGCAGTTGCGCAGCGTGCCGAACACGCGGCGCGCGCCTTCGGACACGAGCTTGCTGTCGTAGCGCTTGGGCAACCACACTTGGCCGCCGCCGAGGAAGGCCCAGCGCGCGGCGTCGGCGCCGCAGCTGTCGAACACTTCCCACGGGTCGACGACGTTGCCGCGCGACTTGCTCATCTTCTTGCCCTGCGCGTCGAGCAACAGGTTGTTCACGAGCACCGACTTGTAGGACGAGCTCTTGCCGCCCGTGAGGAAGGTGCCGATCACGTGCAGCGTGTAGAACCAGCCGCGCGTCTGGTCGAGGCCTTCGCAGATGAAGTTCGCCGGGAAGTCGGCGGGCAACTCGCCGCCGGTGGCGCGTGGCCAGCCGGCTTGCGCGAAGGGCATCGCGCCGCTGTCGAACCAGCAGTCGATGACTTCGGTCGTGCGGCGCATGACACCGCTGCAGCCGCCTTGCGTGCAAGGCCAGCCGAGCTCGTCGACTTGCGGGCGGTGCGGATCGAAGTCGTCGGCCAGCGGATCGCCGCGCAACGAGCCGATCTCGTCGAGCGACTCGGGCGCGTGCTCGACGTCGCAGGCGTCGCAAGTCCACACGTTGAGCGGCGTGCCCCAGTAGCGCTCGCGACTGATCGCCCAGTCGACGTTGTTCTCGAGCCAGCTGCCGAAGCGCTTGGAACCGATCTCGGGCGGGTGCCAGTCGATGCCTTCGTTGAGCGCCACGAGCTTGTCGCGCAGCGCGGTCGTGCGGATGTACCAGCTCGGGCGCGCCATGTAGAGCAGCGGCGAGCGGCAGCGCCAACAGTGCGGGTAGCTGTGGTCGACGGTCTGCTGGCGGAAGAGCACGCCGCGATCCTTGAGGTCGCGGATCAGGTCCTTGTCGGCATCCTTCACGAAGCGGCCGGCGAAGCGCGCGAAGGCGTCGGTGAAACGACCTTGCTCGTCGACGGGGAGCAGAAGCGGCAGGCCGTCGCGCTGGCGGATCGTGAAGTCGTCGGCGCCGAAGGCCGGGGCCATGTGCACGATGCCGGTGCCGTCGTCGGCGGACACGAAATCGGCGCGGCGCACCGTGTGCGTGACGGCGCGTTGCGCGTCGTTCTCGAACTCGATCGCGACGTCGTCGAAGGGACGCACGTAGGCGAGGTCGAGCAACTGTTCGCCGGCGAAGGTCGCCACGACCTCGGCGCCGTCGCCGAGCACGCGCTCCACGAGCGCGGCGGCGAGCACGAAGCGTTCGTCGGCATGATCGGGGTGCGTGGCGAGCACGTAGTCGAGCGCAGGGTCGAGCGCCAGCGCCACGTTCGACGGCAGCGTCCACGGCGTGGTCGTCCACACGAGCAGGCTGACGCGCGTGTCGCCCACGGCTTCGGGAACGCGTGACGCGAACTGCGCGCGCGCCTCATCGCCCAGCGAGAAGCGCACGAACACGCTCGGGTCTTGCACGTCTTCGTAACCTTGCGCGACCTCGTGGTTGCTCAACCCGGTGCTGCACTGCGGGCAGAACGGGAGGATCTTGTGATCCTTCACGAGCAGACCTTCGCGGTGGAAGCGCGCGAGGATCGCCCAGCAACTCTGGATGTAGTCGCTCTCGTAGGTGACGTACGGGTTGTCGTAGTCGAGCCAGTAGGCCATGCGCTGCGACAAGCGCTCCCACTCGCCCTTGTAGGTGAAGACCGAGTCGCGGCAGAGCGTGTTGAACTCCGCGATGCCGAGCTTCTCGATCTCGTCGCGGTGCGTGATGCCCTGCTGCTTCTGGACTTCGATCTCGACGGGCAGACCTTGCGTGTCCCAACCGGCCTTGCGCGGCACGCGGTGTCCCGTCATCTGGCGGTGGCGACACACGGCATCCTTGAGTGTGCGCGCGAACACGTGATGGATCGCGGGCTTGCCGTTGGCCGTGGGCGGACCCTCGTAGAACACGAAGGGCGGGCCGTCGGCATTTGCCTTGAGCGCGCGCTCGGGAACGCGCTTGGCTTCCCAGCGCTCGAGCACCTCGTGTTCGAGACGATCTTCGGCGGGCAGTTCGGGGAAGGGCATGGTCGCGACGTCTCGGGTCGGCAGTGGCGTGGCGCGGGCGCCGCGCTCGGCGGTCAGGGTTTCGATCGGCGTGCGCGCGACGGGCGGCGCGCACCGTGTCGCGACGCCGCCAACGGCAGCGCCACGCTCAGGTCCAGCGGTGCGACTCGATCTCTTCGGTGATCGCGAGCGCGACTTCCATGGCGCGCAGACCGTCGCGGCCGGGCACGCCGCCGCTGGCCTGCCCGCGCACGTTGCCGAGGAAGGCTTCGACCTCGTCGAGCAGCGGGTTCGTGGCCTCCATGTCGATCTCGGAGAGGTCCATCAGGCCCTGCGCGAGAAACTCCTTGAAGGAGTCCTTGGGCTCGATGTTGCGCGCGGCGGCGGCTTCGAGATCCAGCGAGCCGAGGTCGAAGCCCTCGGCCTTGCGCACCACGAAGGCGCGACGCGTGCCGAAGTCGATCGAGCAGAAGGTGTCGTCGCCGAACACGCGCGTGCGGCGCATAGGCTCGAAAGACACGCGGCTGGCGGTGACGTTCGCCACGCAACCGTTCTCGAACACGAGCCGCGCATTGGCGATGTCCACGTGCCGGCCGAGCACGCGACTGCCCACGGCGTCGACCCGCGCGAGCGGCGACTGCGCCAACTCGAGCACGATGTCGATGTCGTGGATCATGAGGTCCATGACCACACTCGTGTCGAGCGTGCGGAAGTTGAACGGCGCCAAGCGGTGCGCCTCGATGAAGCGCGGCTGCACGCCGAGTTGGTTGTAGGCCGCCAGCGCCGGGTTGAAGCGCTCGATGTGACCGACCTGCAGCACGAGACCCTTGTCGCTCGCCAGCGCGTGCATCTCGCGCGCCTCCTCGAGCGTGGCCGCCATGGGTTTCTCGACGAGCACGTGCAGTCCGCGCTCGAGCAACGGCATCGCCACGGCGTGGTGCAGGCTGGTGGGCGCCGCGACACTCACGGCTGCGACCTCGCTCGGCAGGTCGTCGGTGGAGGTCAGGGGCGTGACGCCGAGCTCCTTGGCGACCTCTTCGGCGCGCGCAGGATCCGGGTCGACCACGGCGCGCAGGTCAGCGAGCGCACTCTGCTTCATGAGCCGCGCATGGAACAAGCCGAGCTTGCCCACACCGACCACAGCGGTGGGCACGGGGGCGGATGTGTCAGTGGGCACGCAGCGACTCCCGGAAACGGCCGAAGCGTCCGGCCTCCTTGCGCAACAGGAACTCGGCCAACTCGCGCACCATGGCCGACTTGTCGTTGATCAACGAGTGCGCCTCTTCGTGCACGCTGCGACCGGTGCGGAAGATCGCGCGGTACACGTGCTTGATCTCGTCGATGTCTTCTTTCGGGATGCCTGAGCGCGACATGCCGACCTCGTTGACCATGCGCACCTCGGCAGGATCGCCGGCGACCTTCACGAAGGGCGGCACGTCTTGCACGACGCGACTCTTGGCGCCCACGTAGGCGAGGCGTCCGATCGACGTGTACTGACCGACGCCCGCGAAGCCGTTGAGCACGACCCCGTCGCCCAGGTGACAGTGCCCGGCGACAAGCACGGCATTGGTCATGATGATGCGCGAGCCGAGCACGCAGTCGTGCCCCACGTGCGCGCCGGCCATCACGAAGTTGTCGCTGCCGATGATCGTGATCGAGTCTTCCTTGGGCGTACCGCGGTTGAGCGACACGAACTCGCGGAAGGTGTTGTTGTCACCGATCTGGATCGTGCTCTCGCAGTCCTTGAAGGTGAGGTCTTGCGGCGCGGTGCCCACGCTCACGAAGGCGGTGAAGGTGTTGTTCTCACCGATCACGCTGCCCTTGCTCACGAAGCAGTGCGGACCGATCGTGGTGCCGGCGCCGACTTTCACGCCGTCTTCCACGATGGCGTAGGCGCCCACCTTCACGTCGTCGCTCAACTGAGCGCCGGGGTGCACGACTGCTGTGGGATCGATGTTCATCAGCGTTGCCCGTTCATCCTGCATCCACGAGCGTGAAGACCATCTGGGCCTCCGCCGCCACGTGTTCGTTGACCTTGGCGCAACAGTTCACGCGCCCCATGGTGTCGCGCACCTTGATCGCTTCGACCTCCAGGCGCAACTGGTCGCCGGGCACCACCGCCCGACGCAACTTGACCTTGTCGATGGCCCACAAGACCGGCAGCTTGCCGGTGTACTCCATGCGACGCAGCAACAGCGTGCCCGCGAGTTGCGCCAGCGCCTCGAGGATCAACACGCCGGGCATGATCGGCTGCTCGGGGAAGTGCCCCACGAAGAAGGGCTCGTTCACCGACACGTTCTTGATGCCCACCGCGCGACGGTAGCCTTCCAGCTCGAGCACGCGGTCGACCAACAAGAACGGATAGCGGTGCGGCAACAGGCTCGCGATCTCGCGGATGTCCATGCCCGTGTCGCGCACCAGACGCCCGTGGTTCTCTTCCTGCTCCATCGCCTCGCGCAGCTTGCGCACCAGCGCGTGGTGCGTGCGGTGTCCCGAGCGGATCGCGGCGATCGAACCGCGCAGGTCGGCGCCGAGCAGGAACAAGTCGCCCAGCAGGTCGATGAGTTTGTGACGCGCGGGTTCGTCGTCGAAACGCAGCTCGGGTTGGTCGTCGCCACCGAGCAGCACGGTGTTCTCTTCGCTGGCGCCCGCGCCGAGACCCGCTTCGCGCAAGGCTTCGGCTTCGGCGGCGAACACGAAGGTGCGCGCCGGAGCGAAGTCGGCGGCCATGTCGGTGCCCGGCAAGCGGCACTCCACGAACTGCGGCGCCAAGCCTTGCGCGCGGTAGTCGAGCGTGTAGGAAACGGCCAAGCCCTCGTGCTCGCTGGGGAAGGCGTTCAACACCGCGCCGCCCTGCTCCACCACGAGCGGCTCCTCGAGCGCGAAGACTTTGCGCGCTGCTTTCTGCTCCACGAGGCCGGCGTTGCCGAGCGCTTCGAACCAGGGCGCGGCGCTGCCGTCGAGGGCGGGCATCTCGGGGCCGTCGAGCTCCACCTCGGCGTTGTCGATGCCCAGGCACAAGAAGGCCGCCAGCAAGTGTTCGACGGTGTGGACCTCGGCCTGACCGCGGCGCAGCAAGGTGCGGCGTTCGCCCTCGGCGAGCGCGTCGAGCGTGGCGGGCACGGGGTCGGAGTCGGGCAGGTCCTTGCGCAGGAACAGCACGCCAGTGTCGGCGCGTCCGGGTCGGATGACCACGCGCACGGGCTCGCCTTCGTGCAAGCCGACGCCCTCGACCTCCACCGGGTTCTTGATGGTCCGTTGATTACGCGCCACGGTCGTCCTCCGTGCGCTGTTCGCGTGCCTTCGTGACCAACTTGGAGACCGCGCGCAGCTGACGCTTCCAAGTGATGTGCGGCACGGCCGGGATGCCGGCGAAGAACTGGCCCGGCTTGGAGTCGCGCGTGAGCATCGACATGCCGCCGAGCACGCTGTGCTCTGCCATGGTCACGTTGCCGCCCACGCCGGAGTTGCCGCCGATCATCACGTGGTCGCCGAGCGTGGCGCCGCCCGCGAACACGGTGCCGCCCGCGATGGCGCAGTGCTCACCGAGCTTCACGTTGTGGCCGAGGTGCACGTGGTCGTCGAGCTTGGTGCCGGCCCCCACGAGCGTGTCTTCGAAACGCCCGCGATCCACCGTGACGTGCGCGCCGAGTTCCACGTCGTCGCCGAGGATCACGCGACCGACTTGCGGGCTCTTCACGTGACGGCGCTGCGCGTCTTGTCGGTAGCCGAAGCCGTCGGCCCCCACGCAAGCGTTCGCGTGCACGCGCACGCGCTTGCCGAGTTCGCACCGCGAACCGATGTACACGCCGGGGAAGAGTTCGCTCTCGGCACCGAGACGCGCGTCGACCCCCACGTAGACGTTGGCCCACAGCGTGCAGCCCGCTTCGATGCGCGCACCACGACGCACGACCACGCCCGGCCCGAGGCGCACCTGCGAGCCGATCTCCGCGCCCTGCTCCACCACCGCGCTGGGATGCACGCCCGGCTCCGGGCCCGGATCGTCGGGACCCAACTCGGCCGTGAGTTGGTCGAGCGCGGCCTCGGCGTCGGGCACGCGGATCAAGGAGCGCAGCTCGGAGGCTTGCAGCCCGCAACCCTTCGAGACCAACAGGCAGCCCGCGCGGCTGGCTTGGGCGGCAGCCTCGTGCCGCGCCGCGAGCAAGGGCGCCAGGTCGCTCGGTCCGGCGGGCTCCAGCGCGCGCAGCTCGTGGAGATGTCGCGCAGACGGACCCTCCACCTCTCCGTGGAGCAGATCAGCGATCTCGGCGACGGTGCGATCGAGCCTCATGAATCATCGGTTGGGCGGCTGGGCGAGAGCCGACCACTATCCGGTGTCAGGGCTGCTGAGGAAAGGCCCGGCTGTGGCCGTTGCCCCCTGAGTTGCTCAGAAGCGGCGGCTCAGCTCGAAGCTGAAGGCGCGGGTCTCGTCGCCTTCCTGCTCGTTGAAGGCCTGGGCCCAGTCGAGACGCACCGTGATGCCGCCCAGGGCGGGCAGGCGCAGGCGCACGCCGACACCCGCGCTGTAGCGCACGTCTTGCAGCAGGTCGCTGAAGTTCGTGTCGGCGACGAGGTTGCCGGCGTCCACGAAGATCACGCCCTTGATCACCGACTCGTCGCGATCGCGGAACAGGTTGCGCTGGGTGACGAGCGGGAAGATGGCTTCGATCGAGGCCACGGCTGCGAGCCGGCCACCGATGGCTTCGCCGTCGTTGTTCACGAGCCGCGGGCCGAGCTGCGTCTGCTTGATCTCTTGGTGCGGGCCGATGCCTTGGAAGTCGTAGCCGCGCACGGCGAAGGGGCCGGTGGCGCCGCCGGCGAAGAAGTTCTCGTAGAAGGGCAGGTCGTCGCCGTTGGTGGGCTCCACGGCGCCGAGCGCGAAGCGCGGGTTGAGCACGCGCATGTGGCCGTCGTCGTCTTCGCCCATGGGATGGAACCACTCGTTGGTCCACTGCAGGCGCACGGCGTCGATGTCTCCTCCGAGCGGGCCACCGATCGACTGGATGCGTGTGCGCGACTGGTAGCCGTCGGTGGGTTCGTAGAGCGAGTCGATGTTGTTGTAGCGGTGCGCGAACTCGAAGGAGTGCTTCACCTGCCGGCCCTCGGCCTTGGCGAACTCGGTCTTCTCACCGGTGATCACGTCGGCCTGGGGATCATCGATGTCGGAGATGTCGATGCTCTCGATGCGCGGCCCGATCGAGATGCTGTGGTGACGGCTGAAGCGGTGATCCCAGAACACGCCGAAGCCGAGCGTTTCTTGGGTGTACTCGCGGAACAAGCGCGTGCGGTCGTAGGCCTCGATCGAGTAACCCCAGGGCGTCTCGTCGGCCTCGTTGATCCAGGGTTCCTGGAAGACCACGTCGATGTTCGTGGTCTCCGTGCCGGGCACGATCTCCATGAACAGGCGCTGGCCGCCGCCGTGATAGGCCTCGCCCTGCCCGAAGAACTCGGTGAAGAAGCCGCCGAAGGAGCTGGCCGAGCGCGTGATGTCGAAGTTGCGCTTGTCCACCGAGATGCCACCGAAGAGGCCGCTGTCGGAGCCGGCGCCGAGCACGAAGCTGAACAGTCCGCTGGTGCTGTCGTCGATCTCGACCACCACGTCCACGTACTCGGGATCGGGCGTGGGTTCGGTGGTGACGCGCACGCGCGGCGAGCCGGCGAGGTCGGTGAAGTAGTTGAGCGCGATGAGCGCGTCTTCGCTGTAGGCGATCTCGCGCGTGTCGACAACGTCGCCCGGGTACACCGTGAGGTAGCGACGCACCACGCCGTCGCGCGTGCCCACGTTGCCGCGCACGATCACGTCGCGCACCTTCTTCCGCTGACGCTCGTCGAGCTTGAGGATCACGTCGTAGGCGGAGTCCTCGAGCGAGAGGATCGAGCCGTCGCGGATGTCGGCGTCGAGGAAGCCCGCCTCGCCGTACTTGGCTTGGATACGACGCACCACGCGCTCGAAGTCGGCCGCACGGAAGGCGGCGCCCACTTGCAGCGGCGAGTCTTCGAGCAGCTCAGCGTCGGTGAACTCGGTGTTGCCTTCCACCGTGAGGCTGCGCACGCGGTAGAGCGCGCCTTCGTCCACGCGCAGCGTGATCTCCACGTTCTCGCGCTCTTCGTCCCAGTCGAGCTCCTCGAGACTCACGCGCGCGTCGCGGTAACCCTCGCGCTGCACGAACTCCTCCAGGATCAGGATGTCGCGTTCGAGTTTGGCGCGCTCGTAGCTCGTGCCCACGAGCCACGACCAGAAGCCGGGTTTGCTGCGCAGCAGGCCGAGCGCGTCGTCGACATCGAGCGCGGTGAGGCCTTCCACGTGCAGCGCGTCGATGTCGACCCAAGGGCCCTCGTAGATGAGGAGCTTCATGCCCCGACCACCTTCCGCGAGCGGATAGGGATCGGGCTCCACCTGGATGAAGGGGTAGCCCTTCTTCTGGTAGTGCTCGGTGATCAGGCGACGCGCCTTCTCGATCTTGTCGGGCGCGACGCCGCCTTCGGTGACCAGCCCCGCCGTGCGACGCAAGGTGGCATCGGTGAAGCGGTCGTTGCCTTCGAAGAGCACTTCGCTGTAGGCGCGGATGCGCTTGAGCACGAAGGTCACGACGCCACCTTCGAAGTCCACGGTCTCCACGATGATGCCGTAGCGGTCGTGCAGCCAGCGCATGTCGGCTTCGACGTCTTCGCTCGAGTACGGGCGGCCCGCTTGCGTGCGCAAGTTGGAACGCACGAGCTCCGGGAGCACGCCCACGCTGCCGTCCACGATCACGTGGTTCACCGGCTTGCCGTCGCGACTCGCGTCTTGCGCTGAGAGCCCAGACGTGAGCGCGAGCAACGCCAGCAAGAGCGCGAGCAAGACGGACGAACGTGGCACGCTCTTGTTCCCGATCAGAGTGGCGGTGCCACGGGAGGTTCCGGCGGCATGCTCGGCGGCAAGGGCGGCGGCGGCATGTCCATCGGAGGCGGAGGCGGCGGCGGACCGCCACCCTGCAGCGAGGCCGCCGACGCGAAGTGCTCCGGGTTGTGGAAGCGCATCATGTTCGCGTGGAAGTTCAGGTCGACGGAGCCCGTGGGGCCAGTACGGTTCTTGGCCACGATGATCTCAGCGCGGCCCTTGGCCTCCACCTTCTCGGGGAAGTAGTAGTCCTCGCGGAACACGAGCAGCACGGCGTCGGCATCCTGCTCGATGGACCCCGACTCACGCAGGTCGCCCATGAGCGGGCGCTTGTCCTGGCGTTGCTCCACGCCGCGGTTCAGCTGCGAGAGCGCGATCACCGGGCACTTGAGTTCGCGCGCCAGCTGCTTGAGCGACGACGACAAGCGCGAGATCTCGATCTGCCGACTCTCGGCGCCGCCGCCGAGCGAGAGCAGCTGCAGGTAGTCGACCACCACGAGGTCGAGGCCGTCGCGGCCCTTGATGCGGCGCGCCTTGGCGCGCAGCCGCGTGATCGTGAGCCCCGGCGTGTCGTCGATGTGCAGCTTGGCTTTGCTGAGACGACCGGCCGCTTCGGGCACCTTGGCGTACTCGTCGTTGCTGAGCTGGCCTTTGAGCAGGCGGTGCGCGTCGACCATCGCGTTGGAACACAGCATGTTCTCGGCGACCTGCTCCTTCGTGACTTCCAAGGTGAAGAGCAACGCGGTCTTGCCGCCGCGCACGCACACGTTGTCGAGCAGGCTCGTCGCGAAACTCGACTTACCCATCGAGGGGCGACCGGCGATGATGTAGAGGCCGCCTTCTTTGAGCCCGTTGAGGATGCGGTCGAGCTCGGTGAAGTGCGTCTTCATGCCGCCGGTCACGGCTTCGGCGTCGCCCTCTTGGAGCGCGTCGATCTTGGTGAGCGCGACCTTCACGAGGTCGGACATCACGCCGCCCGAGTCGTTCTCACGGCCTTGCGCGATGGAGAAGATGCGTTGCTCGGCCTGGTCGAGCAGGTCTTCCACGTCGCGCGACTTGGCTTCCCAGGAGTCGCGCAGGATCTCTTGGGCGGCTTCCACCAAGCGGCGTCGCTCGGACGCTTCGCGCACCAGCTTGGCGTAGGACATCACGTGCGCGGAGCTGGGCACCGACTCCATCAGCGCCACGAGCACATCCACGCCGCCCACGCGTTCGAGCTTGTCGTGGCGCGTGAGGTCGTTGACCGCGGTGACCAGGTCGACCGGTTCGTTGCGGTCGAAGAGATCTACGAGCACGCTGAAGATCTCAGAGTGCGCCGGCATGTAGAAGTCGTCGGCGACGAGCATCAACACCACGTCGCCGATGCACTGGCGGTCGAGCAACATCGCGCCGATCACGCCCTGCTCGGCTTCGATGTTCTGCGGCGGGAGCCGCTCGGGAGCTTCGTTCCAGTCCATGCCCGCCTACCTCCCGTTGCGCCCTTCGCGCGGATCTCCACGGAGCGCCGCGCGACGCGAGACCACCGTGGGTCCGTTGACCTCACCGCCTGAGGTCAACCAGCGCGCATCCTAGGGCGCGCTGCGGAGGGCGTAAAGCGACCGGCTCCCGCGTGCGGGAACCGGTCGCTCACTCGCCCGAAGACGAGGTTCAGCCGCTGGCGCTCTCGGGAGCGACTGCAGCCGCCTCGGAAGCCGCCGGCGCGTCGCCCTCAGCCGAGGTGTCGTCGCTGTCGCCGCCTTCATCGCCCTCGTCACCTTCAGCGTCGTCGTGTTCTTCGTCCACGAACTCTTCGATGACTTCGCCATCAAGGTCCACGGGCACCACGGTGAGCTTGTACGGCGCGAGGATGTCGCCGTGCAGGTGCAGCTCGAGTTCGAACTCGCCCGCTTCCTTGATGTGCTGAGTGAGACGCACCGCGCGCAGCGGCACGGCGTCCCAACCGGCTTCGACCAAGGAGGTGTGGATGTCCTTCTCGGTGACCGAGCCGAACAGGTGACGCTCTTCGGTGGCGCGTGCGCGCACCTCGAGTTCGACACCCTTCACCTTGGCGGCGAGGTCTTCCATGGAAGCGATCAACTCGCGCTCTTCTTCCTCGGCCTTGCGATGCAGGCGACCCAGCATGCGCAAGGCGTCGGGGGTGTTACGCACGGCCTTGCGACCGGGCAACAAGAAGTTGCGCGCGAAGCCGTCCTTCACGCGGACCTGATCGCCGGGGCGACCGAGGCCTTCAACAGTTTCTAGCAGGATGAGATTCACGGCATCGACTCCGTTCAGCGACCGACGAACGGCAGCAGGGCCATGTTGCGCGCACGATGCACCGCGCGACGCAGGCGTCGCTGGCTCTTCGCATGCAGGTTCGAGCGCACTCGCGAGAACAGCTTGCCCTGCGCCGAAATCATGCGGCGCAGCACTTGCGGGTTCTTGTAGTCGAGCAGCTCCCAGACCTTCTTCTGTTCTTCGTCGCCCTCGGCGGTCTTCACCTCGACGGTGTCGCCTTCGAAGCGGCGCCCGGCGCTGCGACCGGAGTCGGCGAGCGGGCCGGGGATCTCTTCGGTGGACGGCAGCGCCTCGAGCCCCACGAGCATGTGACGCAGCACGCGGTCGGAGAGACCCACATGGCGATCCAGCTCGACGAGCGAGTCGGCGGGCGCGCTGAAGTAAGTCAGCACGTAGGTCCCGGTTTGGTTGCCCTTCACCGGGTAGGAGAGCTTGCGGTTGGCCCAGACCGAGGAGTACGAGAGCTCCCCACCGATCTTGTCCAAGAGCTCCTTCACGACCTCTTCTTGCGTGGCCGCGGGCTCCTCTTCGGACCCACCCGGGTCACGGTTGTGGAGCAGGAACATGCCTTCGTAGTGCTTCAAGTGTGATCCTTTCGATCCCATGGTCTTGGGGGCCGGGCCGACCACTCCAGTGCGGAGCGCTTCCCGACCGAGATGCGAACCGGACACCGTAGCGACGCGCCGCGCGCACGGCAAGCGCTGGCCCCCGTCCGCGGGCTGCCCTCGAGCGAGCTGCGGGGTCCTGGGCGGGCTGGGCGGCTTGCACACCGACCGCCACTCGGCTCAGACCGGCGCGGTGTTGGCCTCGCGCAGCAAGCGCTCGAAGTCGCCGTCGCGCAGCCAATCCTCCACCAACCAGGCCGCACGTTCGCACATCTCTCGAGCGACGGGCTGCTCGGCGCGCTTGAAGCGTTCGAGCACGAAGCGCTCGGCCGGCATACGACCCGGCTCCCCGATGCCCATGCGCAAGCGCGGAACGGGGTGGTCCCCCACCAAGTCGAGGATCGAAGCGAGACCGTTCTGCCCGCCGGACGAGCCCTGCTTGCGGCAGCGTAGGCGGCCCAGCGGCAGGTGGAAGTCGTCGCAGAGTACGAGCAGCTCGGTGGGGCCGTCTTGCTCGGCCAACAGATCGCGGGCGGCGCGGCCTGACAGGTTCATGAACGTGGTGGGTTTGGCCAACACGTAACGCTGCTCGCCCAACTCGCCTGTGCAGACGAGCGCGCGCGGCTTGTTGTGGAAGCTGCGACCGAGACGACCTGCGAGCAGGTCGAGCGCGTCGAAGCCGACGTTGTGACGGGTGCCCTCGTACTCGGGCCCGGGATTCCCGAGACCGAGTACGAGGCGCACCGGCGAGGCAGACAAGCCTCAGCCTTCCCCGTCGTCGCCCTTGGGCTTGTCGCCTTCGGCCTTCGGCGCGTCGCCGTCGGCAGCGGCGTCGTCTTCGCCCTCGGCATCTTCGGCCGGCTCTTCGGCCTTCGGCGCGGCCACGGCGAAGAGCGGTTCGCCTTCGTCGATGTGCTCGGGGTCGATCTTCACGCCCGCGGGCAACTTCAACTCGTTGGCGTGCAGCTGCTCACCGATGGCGAGCTCCGACACGTCGACGATGATGACGTCGGGGATCGAGTCGGCGCGGCACTTCACGGAGAGCGTGGGGTGCAGCGTGATGGCGTCGCCACCTTCGGCGACACCCTTCGGCGTGCCGCGGTACTCGACCTGCACTTCGACGTGCACTTCTTCGCCGAGATCGATGCGCGCGAAGTCCACGTGCAACACGCGCTGCCCGAAGGTGTCGTATTGAACCTCTTTGACCAGCACGGACTCGTCGCCACCGGAGAGCTGCAGCGTGAACAGCTGGCTCGGGCCGGCGAGCGCGAGCTCGAGGTCGTGCGCGTTGAGCAACACGTTCATGTTGCCTTGGCCGTGACCGTAGATGTTGCCGGGAATGGATCCGTTGGCGCGCGCGCGACGCGAGCCTGCGGAGCCGGTCGTGTCGCGGGCCTCAGCCTTGAGGACAGGCGTGGTACTCATGGTTCTGCTCTTTCTGGAACGGCCGTCGGATCAGTCGAGAAACAGCGAGCTGACCGAGCGGCACACGTGAATGCGGTGGATGGTTTCGGCGAGCAGCGGAGCGACCGAGAGCGTCTCGATCACATCGGGGTACTCGCTCTGTGGGCAGACGGTGTCGGTGACGATGACGCCTTCGAGATCGGCGCCCGCGAGGCGCTCGAGCGCGGGGCCGGCGAAGACGCCGTGCGTGGCGGCGATCCAGACCTTCTTGGCGCCGTGCGCGCGCACCATGCGACTCGCGTCGACGATGGTGCCGGCGGTGGCGACCATGTCGTCGACCAAGATCACGTCTTGCCCGTCGACATGACCGATGAGGTTTTCGGAGACGACTTCAGCGGGCCCCATGCGGCGCTTGTCGACGATCGCGAAGTTCATGCCGAGCATGCTGCTGTACGCGCGCGCCATCTTGATGCCGCCCGCGTCCGGCGCGACGATCGTGGTGTTCTCGCGATCGAAGCCGGCGAAGCGCTCGCGGAACACGGGCTTCGCGTAGAGGTGATCCACGGGCACGTTGAAGAAGCCTTGGATCTGCGGCGCGTGCAAGTCCATCGCGATCACGCGGTCGACACCCGCAACCGTGAGCAAGTCGGCGACCAACTTCGCAGTGATCGGTACGCGGCCTTCATCCTTGCGGTCTTTGCGCGCGTAACCGAAGTACGGCATCACCGCCGTGATGCGACCGACCGAGCTGCGTTTGCAGCAGTCGATCAGTGTGAGCAGCTCGACCAGGTTCTCGTTCACCGGCGGGCAGGTCGGCTGCAGGATGAAGACGTCCTTGCCGCGGACATCCTCGCTGAGCTTCACGTTCACTTCGCCGTCGGGGAAGCGGCCGACCTCCGCGCTGCACAGCGGCTGCTCCAAGATCTCGGAGATGGCCTTGGCGAGCGGAGGGTGCGCGGTGCCGGCGAGCAGCGCGAGTCCGTTGTAGAGCGTCATCATTCGGTAGGCCTTGGGACTCGCTTCGCTTGCAGCGGCCGAGCAGGCACGCCGATCCAGGTTTCGCCAGCCGACAGTTTGCTGCCTGCAGTGACGATCGCGCCAGCCCCCGTGCGGGAACCTTCGCCGACCTCCGACGGCGCGACGAGCACGGTGCCGCTGCCGATGAAGGCGCCGTCGGCGATCTTGGTCGTGTGCTTGTGCTTGCCGTCGTAGTTGGCGGTGATCGTGCCGCAGCCCACGTTGACCTTGGCGCCGATCTCAGCGTTGCCCAAGTAGGTGAGGTGCTTGGCCTTACTGCCAGCGCCCACGCGCGTCTTCTTGATTTCGGTGAAGTTGCCGATCTCGGCGCCGGCTTCGAGCACCGTGCCGTCGCGGAGATGCGCGAAGGGACCCACCACGCAGCCCTTGGCGATGCTCACGTGGCCTTCGATCATGGTGCAGGGCAGCAGCTGAGCGCCGGCTTCGATCTCGACCGTGACATCCAGGAAGGTGCTGCCCGGATCGACGATCTCCACGCCAGCTTCGAGGTGATGCGCCAGGATCCGTTCGCGCAGGATGCCGCGCACGAGCGCCAACTCCGTGTGGTCGTTGAAGCCGAGCACGTCTTCGGGGTCGTGCCAGCAGAGCGCACCGACGGGCTCGCCAGCCTGCGTGGCGAGGCCCACGAGATCGGTGAGGTACACCTCTCCTTGCGCGTTGTCGCGGCCCAAGGATTCGAGGCGATCGAGGCCTTGGGGCAGATCGAGCACCCAGATGCCGGTGTTCACTTCGCAGATGGACTGCTCGTCGACGGTGGCGTCGGCTTGCTCCATGATCGCGACGACATGGCCGGCGTCGTCGCGCACCACGCGGCCGTAGCCGGTGGGGTCGTCGAGCTCCATGGTGAGCAGCGTGAGCGCGGCAGGGCTGCGGTCGTGGGCTTCGAGCAACGACTCGAGCAAGGCGGGGTGCACCAGCGGGCAGTCGCCGTAGAGCACCAGCAAGCGGCCCGTCGCGCCGGCCAAGGCCTGCTTCGCGCAGAGCAGCGCGTGCCCGGTGCCCAAGGGCTCGGCCTGATCCGCGAAGACGACGCTGTCGTTTCGTTCTGCGAGAGCAGCCTCAACCGCCGCACGGTGCCGCCCCACCACGACGACCTGCGTGCTGGGTTCGAGGCTGGCAGCCGCTTCCAGGGGCCACGCCACCGAAGGGCGGCCCCACAACGGGGTGAGCACCTTGGGCTGCGCGCCCCCCAGTCGGGTGCCTTCTCCGGCGGCGAGCACGGCGATATGGAGCGCTGAGGTCATGTTGAGCCGGGCTTCTCGAACCCCGTAGAAAAAGGGGGTGAGAGAGTCGCAGATCAGCCCCAGCACGGTCAAGCTGTGGACGCCCGCTGGTCGAAATTGACCCCATGGCCGTTGAATTCGCGGCCTACGCCCTCGCTAGGCCGGGTGTTGGGATCCATTGGCCTGGCTTGGTTGACACCCCCCAGGACCGGGGTAAGATCCAGCGCGTCGGAGGTAACCCCCGAAACTGTCAAGCCGCCGACAAGGCCTGATCGACACCAGTGATCTGCACCTCCTGAGACCCCGAATGTTGATCGAGCCGACCTGCAGGACTCCACCCTCCACGCCTGCTGGGATCTCTCCCACTTGCACCTGAGGTTGTTCGTCTCGCATCACCCTTGAAGCTTCTTCCCAGAAACCCCTCCTCCTCGAGGATTTCTCATGACGTTTGCATCGCACCTTTCGCGTGGCGTTGCGCTGTCCGCTCTTACGCTCGGCCTGTCTGGTATGGCCGCTGCGCAAGACGACGGCTTCAACTTCCACGTCCTCAGTAACTTCGGCGAAGTTTCCTACTCCGGCATTGGTGCCGGTATCGGAAGCACGCCTGGCGTCGATGTCTCCGGTTACTACACCGGTGGCCACGACCTCCAGGGCGCCACGATGACCAACCTGGGCGAGTTCGGCTACAAGCAGGCCGGTATGCGTCTCACGGCTTGTGTCTTCAATCTGGGCGCCAACTCGCGCCTCGATTTCCCGGCCATTCTCACCACCGAGCATGCCGACACCGACATCGCTGATGGCTTCAACTTCCATCACCCCTTCAACTTCCTGCGCCCCGGTTGCGGCGTGGGTACGGCCAACCCCGGCGTCGCCCCGATCGGTACGGGCGTCTTCGGTGCGCCGACCGGTGCGCCTCCCGGTGCGTCGTTCCAGTGGATCATCTTCGGTCTTCCGACCGGCCTCGGCATCCCCGCCTCTGCGCTTCTGATGGCGCCGAACGGTGGTCTGCTTCCGTCGGCCACGAACTCCGGCACGATCGCGATCGTGAGCGCCCTCAGCGTCACGGCCGCCATCTCCGCCACGGGTTGCTACAACTTCGACCTCAACTGGACGGCGGCGACGGGCTCGGCTGTGCCGGCGCTCGACGACGTCCTCGGTTGGTGGACCCAGCTGACGGCTTCGCGTGACAACAACCAGTACTGGACCTTCGCTCGCGACAACCTGAACGTCGTCAGCTCGGCCGGTGCCGCTTCCAGCGGTGGCCTGTCTGCTGTGTTCACCTGGCTCTCCACGACGAACATGGAATTCCACATGTTCAGCTTGGATCCGTCGACCAACGCCGCGCTCGTGCCGGCCAGCCACACGGGTGACGGTGCGTACTACGCCGCCGGCGCTCCTGGCCCGACGGGTAACGCTGGTTTCGACCTCAGCTCGCACGGTGCCCTCTCCAACAGCGGTATCACGGGTTCCAGGAACATCTTCAGTGGTGTCGATGCTGGCACCACGGTCGCCTTCCCGGCCGGTATCGCCAACGCTCAGGACACCGGCAACGCGGCCCTGAACATTGGTCCGACGCCGAACGGTGGAGCCAACCTGAACTCGCTCGGTTTCACGAGCTGGAACAACAACACCTACGGCGTCGCTGGCAGCAACACTGCCCGCCTCACGTGGATCCAGCCTGACATCGACATGCTCGGCGGTGGTCTCCTCGATCCGAAGACCAGCGGTTCCGTGACCCTGTGGTTCGGTGGCGTCCGCGTTCCGGTTCGCGTCCCGAACCTTCCGGGTGCGTGGCCGACCGCGCTGACGCAGTCGTTCTGGCCGCTCATGGTCCACAACACCGTGGACCAGACGGGTAACACCACGTTCCCCGACCCGAGTGGTCTGCCGGGTGGCTCCATCGGCGTTGCTCCGATCGCGGGTACGTCGCTGCACCTTCCGGTCGCTGGCGCGACGGGTGCTTGCGCCTTCGGTGGTCTGCCCGTGGGCCTCGCCTACGGCACGACCGGTCTCTCCGGCACGGGCACCGGCCCGCTTGTCTGGGACCCGGATCAGAACCGCGTGTCCTTCGGTCGCTCGATCCTGCTGTACGACTGAGCACCACGCGTCCGAACGCTGAGCTCAGCTTGAGTTGAGAGTTCAGCACTCGGTTGGGAGGCCCCCGTTGCCCTCTGGGTAACGGGGGCCTCTTCAATTCCCCCGTCATCGCGAATCATCCGCGGCACTTCTGCGCGGTGGCGGGCTGCACGGCGCTGGTTAGATCGAGCACCCCCGAATCGCCGTGCGGCAGTCAGCTCACCCGTCTTCTCGGCGCGCACGGCTCCACCCCCGGCACCACCCGTTTCCCGATGCTGAAGGAGCTGCAGATGCTTCGAACCTTGACCTCCTCCCTCCCCCGCGCGCTCGCGTGCGGCCTGATCCTGGGCGCGGCCGTCGCGCCGCTCCGCGCGCAAGACGACGGCCTCAACTTCCACGTCCTCAGCAACGTCGGCGACACCGTGTACTTCGGCGTCGGCGCTGGCTTAGGCAGCAGCCCCGGAGTGGACGCCATCGGCTACTGGGTGGGCGGCGAAGACCTGCAAGGCGCCACCCTCACCAACCTCACCGTCGGGGGCGTGCCCCAGTTCGGCTACAAGCAATCCGGCCTGCGCTTGAGCGCCTGCGTGTTCAACCTGGGCCCCAACTCGCGGCTCGACTTCCCCGCCGTGCTGACCGCCGAGTTCGACGACGCCTCCACCACCGACGGCTTCAACTATCACCACCCGTACACCTTCTTGCGTCCGGGCTGCGGGACCGGCACCGCCAACCCGGGCGTGGAGCCGATCACCACCAACATCTTCGGTGCGCCCACGGGCACACCGCCTGGCGCGTCGTTCCAATGGATCATCGCGGGGCTCCCCACTGTGCTCCCCGTGCAAGGAACAGCAGTGCTCTTGGCTCCCAACGCGGGCTTGGTCCCGTCGTCGAACGGCGGCACGCTGGCCTTCGTGCAAGCCGCCAGCGTGACGGCCGCGATCTCGGCAGCGGGTTGCTACAGCTTCGACCTGAACTGGACGGCGGCCACCGGCTCGTCGCTCCCTGCGCTCGACAACATCGGCGGCTGGTGGACGCAGCTCACGGCCTCGCGTGACAACAACCAGTACTGGTCGATCTCGACCTCGAACCTGAACGTCGTCAAGAGCAGCACGGGCGCCTCGAGCGGCGGCGCCACCGCGGTGTTCACTCTGCGCGCGACGGCCGACCTCGAGCTCCAGTACTTCTCGCTCGACCCGGCCACCAACCTCGCGCTCGCGCCCACGAACCCCTACGGCACCCACCCGTACTACAACACCGGCGCGCCCGGCCCGACGGGCAACCAAGGCTTCGACCTCGGTCCTCACCAGGCGATCAGCAACAGCGGCAACACGGGCGCCTTCGCGGTCGGCGTGCCCACGCCGTCGACAGCACAAGACACCGTGAACGCCTTCCTCAACATCGGCCCGATGCCCACCGGTGGCGCGGTGACGAACTCGATCGGCTTCGTCACCTGGAACAACAACACGTACAGCACGCCGGGCGGCAGCGGTGCGCGACTCACTTGGGTCCAGTTGGATCGGGACCTGCTCGCCGCGGGCGCCGTGGACCCGTCGGCGCAAACGTCGGTGCCCGTGTTCCTCGGGGCGGCACGCGTGCCGGTGCGCATCCCCGGTCTGCCGACGACCTGGCCGTCGGCGCTCACGCTCGCCTTCTTCCCCGCCTTCCAACACGCCACCACCGACGAGACCGGCAACAGCCTGTGGCCCGACCCCTCGGGCAACCCGGGCGGCACGCTCGGAGTGAAGCCGGTCGTGGGGCAATCGCTGCACTTGCCAGTGTTCGGGGCCACGGGAACCTGCGCGCTCGGCGGACTGCCGCTGGGACTGGCCTACGGCAGCTCGGGGCTCACGGGCGTCGGCGCCGGCCCGCTCGTTTGGGATCCGAACAAGAACCGCGTGTCCTTCGGTCGCTCGATCCTGTTGTACGACTGAGCTCGCAGCTCTGCGTCGCGAGCGTTCCTCGCGTTGTGCTCGAGGCCTCGTCGATCACTGATCGGCGAGGCCTCGTTGCGTGACACAGAAGTGACCTGTCTCCGGCGCCACGCGCGAGGGGCGCGCATCAAAGGGGACCACTGAGGTTTCGTGCTCAAGTGCCAGCAGACGGACTGCAGTCGACGCGCGCCCGCATCGCTGTTGTCTCTCACTCCTCCTCAGAAGTTCGAACGGCCGTCCCCATGGTCGCGCGGACTCCCCCGCTGAGGAGGTGCTTCCACTCGGCACCACCCGAACCTCAACAAGGATTCCAGCATGCGATTGCTCCCTCCCCGCTCAGGGCTCTTGGCCCTGGCTTGTGGCGGTCTGCTCATGACCGCTCCGCACGCCGCCGCGCAAGACGACGGTTTCAATTTCCACGTGCTCAGCAACTTCGGTGAGTCGATCTACGTCGGCGGCGGCGCAGGTTCAGGCAGCGTTCCCGGTGTGGACGCCTCCGGTTACTGGATGGGTGGCGAAGACATGCAGGGCGCCACGATGACCAACCTCGGTCAGTTCGGCTACAAGCAAGCCGGCATGCGTCTCACGGCCTGCGTGCTGAACCTCGGCGCCAACTCGCGTCTCGACTTCCCCGCGATCCTGACCACCGAGCACAGCGACACCAGCACCTCCGACGGGTTCAACTACCACCACCCGTACACCTTCCTGCGCCCCGGTTGTGGCGCGGGCACGGCGAACCCCGGTGTCGCCCCGATCACGACCGCGGCCTTCGGCGCCCCCACCGGCGCACCTCCCGGCTCGTCGTTCCAGTGGATCCTCTTCGCCCCGCCGGCTGGCGTCGCCACCACGGCTGCGCACCTGGTTCCCAACGCGGGTCTGATCCCGTCGGGCGCGAACACCGGCACCGTGGTGCTCATCACCGCGGTCAGCGTGACGGCCGCCATCTCAGCCACCGGTTGCTACAACTTCGACCTCAACTGGACCGGCACCCTCGGCTCCGCGATCCCCGCCCTCGACAACATCGAAGGCTGGTGGACGAACCTCACGGCCTCGCGCGACAACAACCAGTACTGGACCTTCGCCAGTGACAGCCTCAATGTCGTGAACGGCATGGGTGGCTTCACCAGCGGCGGCGGCACGGGTGTCTTCACGGGCCTCGCCACGTCGGACATCGAGTTCCATTCCTTCAGCCTCGACCCGGCCACCAACGCGGCGCTCGCGCCGGCCAGCTACACGGCCGACAACTCGTACTACGCAGCAGGTGCCCCCGGCCCGACGGGCAACGCCGGCTACGACCTCGGTGTGCACAAGGCGATCAGCAACAGCGCGCTCAACGGCGCTCGCGTGATCTTCAGCGGCACGGACCCGACGGGCGGAACCGTCGTCTTCCCCGCCGGTGTCGCCAACGCGCAAGACGTGGGCAACGCAGCTCTGAACATCGGCCCGACGCCGAACGGCGGCGCGGTCACGAACTCGCTGGGCTTCGTCACCTGGAACAACAACACCTACGCCACGGCCGGAAGCAACTCCGACCGCCTCACGTGGGTGCAGGCTGACGTCGACATGCTCGGCGGCGGCAGCATCGACCCGAGCTCCCAGACCTCGGTGACGCTCTACTTCGGCACGGTGCGCGTGCCGGTGCGCGTGCCCGCTCTCGGTGGCGGCTGGCCGTCCTCGCTGACCACCTCGTTCTGGCCGCTGTACCTGCACAGCACCACCGACCAGACCGGCAACTCGCTGTTCCCGGATCCGAGCGGCAACGCTTCCGGCTCCCTCGGCGTGGCGCCCATCGCGGGCAGCACCATCCACGTGCCGATCTTCGGCGCTACGGGTGCGTGTGCCTTCGGTGGTCTTCCGGTCGGTTTGGCCTACGGCACCACGGGGCTCGCGGGTCCTGCGTCCGGCCCGCTGGTCTGGGATCCGACCCAGAACCGCGTGTCCTTCGGTCGCTCGATCCTCACCTACGAATGACCTGATTCACCACGCATGGTTGCGTGCTTCTGCGGTGCAAGCGTCGTGAGACGCCCTCGAGGAGGAGGTCCAAGCCCCTCGGCTAGCACGTTGTCCTGCTGATCGAGGCGGGGAACTTCAGACCCCTACGCCGACCAACGCCCGGATCTCGGGCAGGACGGCTTGGGTGGCCTGAATCCCCGCCTCGATCACTTCATCGGGCCGCCCTGGATCGAGCCAGGAGCGGCCCGACAGCTTTGGGTAGATGACGACATCGGCGGCGTCGCTCCAGCGACGGTTGGCCAAGTGCGTCGAGATGTCTTGGGCGCGCAGCAGCACGTCCATGCCGACCTGTTCGCTCTCGCAGGCGTCGAGCTGCGCGGACAAGTCCACCGCCACGATGCGCACGGCGCCGAGACCGCGCGCGGCCTGGGTCGGCAAGTTGTTCACGATGCCCGCGTCCACGAGCAAGCGACCTTCGCGCTCCACGGGCGGGAAGAATCCCGGCACCGCACTCGACGCGCACACCGCGCTCGGCGTGGGGCCTTCGGTGAGCAAGACCTCTTCGCCACGCAGCACGTCGAGCGCAGCGATGGCCATCGGGATCGTCAGCTCCTCGATCGCCACGTTCGGCACGAAGCTGCGCACGATGTAGCGCAAGGCCGTGCCGCCGAAGGCCGAGCTGCGACGGAACATCCGCTCCAGCGCGACCTGGCGCTTCAGTCCGGACACGAGCCGCCCCATGAAGGAGGCGATGCCGCCGCTGCCTTCCGCCGCGTGGAAACCGAGGAAGCCTTTGCGCTCCATGTCTTGGGCTTCCACGAAGCGGTCCACGAGCGCTTGCACTTCGTCGGCCGAACCCAGGTGCGCGTAGGCCGAGCCCATCAGCGCCCCTGCCGAGGTGCCCACGATGCGCTCCACCCGAATGCCTTCCTCTTCGAGCACTTTGAACACGCCCACGTGGGCCATGCCCTTGAAGCCACCTCCGCCCAGAACGAGGCACACGCCCGGCCGGCGGTCGGTGTCTGCGGCATCGATGCTGTTGTTCGCGAGGCTCGTCATGGGTGCGTGCGCAGTGAGCGCTCCTCTGAAGTCGGCATTTCACCTGCCCCAGCTTGATCGGCGCAGCGCAGGTCGCTGAGCACGGGTCGGAGCGGCGCCCAGTGTGGCCATCGTCCACGAGGCTTGCCACAGTAGGCCCTATGGCGACGGTTCCAGATCTGAACTCAGCGGTGGCCTACGCCGCGAGCGTGGCGCTCGGCTACCTCAGCCACTGCGAGCGGGCCGGCTTGAGCCTCTCCGGTCGACGGGTGCTCGAGCTCGGCCCCGGCCCCGACCTCGGCCCCGCGCTCGTGCTCGCCGGCAGCGGCGCCGAAGTCCACGTGGCGGATCCGTACCTCCACGCGTGGGATCCAGAGTGGCACCCGCCGCTCTACGCCGCGCTCGCCGAACACCTCGAACGCGAGCACCCGCAGCTGCCCACGTCTGCGCTGCGCGACGCCGCCCGACGCGAAGACACCAAAGGCCTCGTGCGCGCTCACCGTCTGCCGGTCTGGAGACTGGGTCGAGCCCAAGGCCTGCCCGACGCGAGCCTCGACCTGTGCCTCTCGAACGCCGTCCTCGAACATCTCACCGACGTCCCCGCGGGCATCCGCCGGCTCGCGCGCCTCACCCGCCCCGACGGACTCGGCCTGCACCAAGTGGACTTCCGCGACCACCGCGATTTCGAACGCCCGCTGGAACACCTCACCGACAGCTGGCTGCAGCAACGCTGGCGCAGCCTGCGCCACCGCGGGGCTCTGGGACATCCGTGGCGCTCGGTTCACTACGCCCGCGCCTTCGAGCAAGCCGGTTTCCGGATCGATCAGTTCGACGCGAACCTGCACGCTGCGCCCGATTATCTGCGCGATCTCCTCGGCCGCTGCCGCCGTCAGTGGCTCACGCTCCCGCGCCCGGCCCTCAGCACGCTCAGCGGACACTTCGTCGTGAGGCGCCGCGCCACACGTTCGGCGAGCGCTTCCTGACATGGGTTTACCGCTGCATCGCTTCGGCTGACCTGCCGTTGTCACGGGTGGACGTGGACTCAAGGCGGCCGACGTGGCAGGGTGCTTCGTCGTGCAACCATGGACGCTCGGCCTCCCCGAACAGCTCGAGCGCCTTGAATCGCAGAGCATGGTCACAGCCCGGGAGGCTCCCACCGAGCGCCCGGTTCGCGTCGGTCGGCTTCGAACGCTGTCCCTCGCGCACACATCGGCGAGGTCGAAGACAACGACTCCGCACGCCCGCACCCTGACGACTCACCCGAGACCCACGCGATGTTGCCCAGCTTCCCGACGCGGACTTCCGCGCCGCGCCTGACCTCACACGTCTTCACTTTCGCTGCACTCGTCCTCGGTCTGTCGGCTGCACCTCTGCGCGCGCAGACTCCTGCGCCTCCCGACGTGCCGCTGCTGATCCGCGAAGCGCTTCCTGGCGGCATCGAGGGCGTGCAGCGCACCAACGAGCCCGCGACCTTCGGCATCCCTTTCGAGCAAGGGCAGGTGGGCCTCGCCAACGGACGCCCCGCGCTTCGTGTGGCGGGCAGCTCGCACTACCAGTTCCGCACGCTGCGCTCTTGGCCCGACGGCTCCGTGATGTGGGCGCTCGTCGATCTGCAGAGCTCCGTGCAGGCGGGCGGCGAGCGCGACGGTCTGCGCATCCTTTCGGGAACGGGCCAGTCGCCGCAAACCCAGCTCGGGCAAACGACCGGCACGCAGCTCAAGCTCGACACGGGCGCGTTGCGCGTGAACTTCCCGCTCACCACAGGGCTGAAACTCGCCGACATCGAGGTCCCGCGCGCCACCGGCGCGCCGTTGCGCGGCAGCTTCCATCTGGTGGCGCGGGGGATCGAAGGCCACAGCCTCGTGAGCACCAGCGACACCCAGGTCAACCTGGAAGAGAACGGTCCGGCGCGCGCCGTCGTGGTCGTCACCGGAAGTCTGGCGCAACCCACGGGTGAGGTCGTCACCGACTACACACTGCGACTCACCTTCTGGGCGAACTCCAGTGAGGTCGACACGGTGATCACCGTGCGCAACGCCAACATCGACCGGCCGGCGCACATGCAGCTGAGCTCGCTCGAACTCGATGCGCGCCTGCAAGATCTCGAGAACCCTGTGCTGAGTCTGGCGCACCACGCGGGACACGCCGCGCTGCCTCTCGCGCCCGGCGGATGGGTGAGCCTGTTCCAGGGGCACACGAGCGCGCAGACGTTCCACACCGACTCGAAAGACTATTACCCGCATCTCCCGAAGCAGCCCGACAGCGAGCACGACTTCGTGATCGAGGGCTACTCGGTGCAGGGCCCGGGCTTCAAGGACTTCCACTCGAACAACGCCAACGTGTACCCCGAGCACGGCTGGCTCGGGCTCAACTCGCCGCAGGGTGGCGTCACGGTGGCGATGCAGTACATGCCCTACTTCTGGCCGGCCTCGCTGGCGGGTGCTGCCGACGGCACGGTGCGCGTGGGCTTCTTCCCGGCGCAGAACCCCGCGCCCTTCACCTTCATCTGGCGTCAGCACGAATCACGCAAGGCGCGCTTCCGCTTCCACACCGACCACGCGCCCTCCGCGCAACAGAAGCTGGCGATGGCCCGACGTCTCGACGCGCCCTTCGTGGGCCGCGCCAAGTTCTACGAGCACTACGACAGCACCAAGGTGTTCGCCTACGACTTGCTCAGCATCGACCGTCACAACCTGGCCTACGAAGTGCTCGGCTTCGATCACAAGGTCACGGTGAAGAACCAATCGATGGCGGTGCAGCGCTACCTCGGCAAGAGCACCACCGGCAGCTCGAACAACTACGCGCAAACCGAGGACCGTCTCGCGGCGGGCTGGTTGCGACACGGCTTCGGCGGTCAGTACGTCAAGGCGCTCGACGTGGCCCTGTGGAAGAGCGAGTGGCAGTTCCCGCGCTCCGACAACTTCCACGACATCAACGACCCCGGCCCGCTCAACCCCGACCTGCAACACACGGACCGCACCTTCGGCGACGAAGAGCACCGCTACCTCGACGGCATCATCCTGGCCTACCACCTCACGGGCGACGAACGCTACCGCTGGGCCCTGGTCGACGAAACCGAAGTGCTCCAGGACATCAGCTTCTTCCCGCAAGAGCGCGCGATGTACCAGACGCTACGCGCCCAGGCGCTGCTCGCCGAGTTCTCCGCGAGCGTTCCCTTGCGCGACGCGATGCTCGAACGACTGGTGAACTTCGCCACGCCCACGCTCGACATCGAGGTCGAGACCGGCGGCTACGGCTGGCAGGACTTGCCCGACCACGGCGACCGCCGCTACTTCGTGTTCTCGGGCGACCTCAACTCCGAGAAGCCGCCGGGCGAGCACTTCCAGATGCGCGGCTTCATGTCGTCGAGCCTGGGGCCGCTGGCGCTGTACCACGTGGCGCGCATCCTCGGCCCGTCACACCCGCAATACGGCTTGGCCCGCGGCCGACTGCGCGACCTCGCTTGGTGGACGCGCGTGGAGCTGTTCCCCTTCAAGGCCGACCCGGCCGAGCGGCGCCTGCCTTACAGCTACGCCGTGAGCCTGCAGCAGGTCGTCACGGAAGAGAACTTCGACTTCCACCCGATCCTGATCGGTCAGGCCGAGGCCTGGCGCGACACGGGCGACCTCGCTTTCCTGGCCAAGGGCTACCAGCAGCTCGAGGCCTTCGCTGCGCACGACGAAGGTTCCTTCGACAGCAACCTGCCGCTGCTCGACACGCGACTCGACTGCCAGCACTTCATGGCCGCCGTCCTCGACGCGCTCAATCTCTGAGCGACGCGCGTGGAGGCGCAGGCGGACACGCTGCACGCATCAGCTGCGCCCGAGGGCCTCGTTGATCAAGCGCTGCAACTCGTCGGCATGCTTCTTCCGGATCTGCCGGGACGACGGCTCGAGCCGCATGTCGGCCTCGAGGTAGGCCTTGTACTCGGGCAAGATGTCGCGCGTGTAACCGTTCAGTTTGCCCGCGAGTTCGCTGGCGGAACCCGAACTGGCACAACTCACGGCGAACAAGGAAACGATCAGCGCGAAGCGCGCGCTCAGCGAGCGGAAGGGGGACATGCGTTCGTCTCTCTCTGAGGGAGCGGTCAGTTGAGCGGACCGGGGTCACCGTTGTAGGTGAGCCCCAGCGGGCCGTACCAAGGGATGTACTCGAAGCGCAGACGGCCTGCTTTCACGAGCGGGTCTTCGGCGGGCAAGGTCTGTGCAGCCTCCTCGTGTCCGGAGCGGAACACGAAGATGCCGATGATCGGGTCGTCGCCGGGGAGCGCACCCATGGGGCCTGCGATCAGCAAGTGACCGGCCTCGGCCATCGAACGGATGTGCGCGCGGTGCGCGGCTTGCAGACGCGTCGCCTCGTCGTCGCTCAACTCCTCGTGCCGCCGCGGGCCCGCCTTGAGCAACACGAGCGGGTACATCGTCATGCCCTCTTCGCCGTCGTTGGGGCAGGCACAGTCGTCGGCCGAAGCGACAGGCGTTTCGACGGTGACCGGCGCCGGTGCCATGCTGGCGCAAGCCGTGAGAATAACAGCCGAGCTCAGAGCGAGCGCCCAGCGCAACAGAGTGGACATGAGGTTCTCCCGAAGTGTGTCGCGCCCAGCTTAGCAGCCCCCACCGGACCTGCCGAGCGGACGGCGCTCACTCGAAGCGTGCGCGCAATCGATCCTTCGCGCGCGCGAGGATGCGTCGCGCGGTCTCACGCGAGAGCTTGAAACGTTCGGCGATCTCGTCGGTGCCGCAGCCGCGCAGGAACATGCGCAGGAGCTGCTGGTCGCGCTTGTTGAGCTGCTCGAGTTCCTTCATCAAGCGCGCCAAGAAGTCGGCGCGCTCGCCGGCCGCTGCGGGGTCTTCGCCGCGGTCGGCCACGTTGAGGTCTTCGAGGTCGCGCGCGTCGCGTCGGTTCTCGCTGCGCTTCTCGGCGCTCAAGCGACGCGCGTGGTCCGCTGCTTTCCAACGCATACGCTGACGCAACAACGAGAGGAACGCCGCCTTGGTCTCGAACTCGGGCGGGTCGCTGTCGGCGAACACATCGCCCGCCACCGACTGCACGAGATCGAAGGTGTCGAGGAAGCGACGCAGGTTCGGCGCCAGACTGCCGCGTCCCACGACACGCATCTGGGCCATCGTGTAGGCCATGAACTCCTCGTAGAGGCGTGCATCCTGACGCGCTTGTTGTGCGACCTCCGCGAGCACGATGTTGTCGAGCTCCACACCTTCGGCGAGGCGCGCCCGCATGCGTTCGGTCACTTCCGGACGCGCGACCCACTCCGCGCTCAACTCACCGAGCAAGCTGCGCGCGCGCTCGACGAACTCACGCCTGTCGGGCGCGGCGCTCATGGACTGGACCCCGTCATGGCTCCAGCGTGCCTTGAGCCCCCCGCTCTGCCCAGCAGAGTTTGACGCGCGCAGCGACCCAACGCGCTACGGACCGATCAGTCCGTAGCGAAGCACACGACGCGCGTCCTGCGAGCCGCTCTAGACCTCGGGCAAGTCGTCGCTCAACAAGCCCGCATCGAGCAACTCTTGGCGCGTGCCGAGCGTGGGACAGTTCGGGTTCACCTTGTGCCGAGTCGACGCTTCCAGGGCGCGCGCCGAGGCCAGCAGCGCGCGCACGTCTTGTTGCGTGGCGAGGTGCTTGAACAAGTCGGCGTGCGCAGCCGCCACGAGCGGCCCCCATTCGGGTTCGCCTTCGCCGATCACTTCGGGATGTGTGTCGAGGAAGCGCGCCATGCGTTCGATCGAGCCCACGTAGGTGTAGGCGCCGGTGTCGGGGTCGACCTTGCTGTAGGTCCAGTGCACGCCCGTGGCTTCACGCAGCTCGTCTTCATCGTTGTGGGCTTCGCCGATGCCGTGCAGATCGGGCGACGGCAGCGCCGTGAGGATCGAGCGCGGCACACCGACTTCGCGCGCGAGCTGGAAGACCTCGCCCTTGCTGAGCATCGCGATCGGGTTGCTGTCGACCTCGCCGTCGCCACCCTTCTGGTAGAAACGGATGAAGCGGTCTTCGCACTCGTTGCCTGTGCCGTGACGCACGCCGCCGCCGGTCATGCGGTTGAAGCCGCGACCGATGGGCGCGCGCAGGCAGGAGCGGATCGACCCGAGCACGGTGCGGTCGCGGGCCAGGCGCGCGTCGAGTTCGGTTGCGCTGCGCCCCGACGCGAGCAAGGCCGTGCGCATGTCGGCCGAGAGCTTGTCGAAGAGTTCGGTGGCGTCGAACTCCACCAAGGCCACGCCGGCCGCCGCCGCCGACTCGCGCGCGCGCTCCAGGAACTGCACGTGCGAGTGGATGCCGATGAACACGCCGCACACGTTCTGTGGTCCCAGCGCGCGCGCCAGCAGGGCGAGCATCACTGCCGAGTCCACACCGCCCGACACGTCGAGCTCAGCGCGCGCGATGCCGGTGGAGCGGTGGTACTCGGCGAGCGCCGCCACGCGCTCCTCCGCGAGGGCCTTGCTGTTCACGACGGGCATGCTGCGCTCCAAGGGTGGTCGACGGGTCCTAGACTGAGCCTCCCTCGGACGTGGATCAAGCCAGCCTTGAGCGTGGTCGTGGCGCGGGCCATGCTCGGCCGCTCCGATCCCGCAGAGCCTCAGCATGGACACCGCCCCCTTCCGCATGCGCCTCAGCGCCACACCCGCCGCGCTCAGCGCTCTGCTCGCCGGCCTGAGTGATGCCGACGCGCGTTGGCAGCCCGCCGACGGCGGCTGGTCGATCGTGGAGATCCTCGGTCACCTCAGCGACGAAGACGAACTCGACTTCGGCGCGCGCCTGCGCTTGTTGCTCGAGACACCGCGCGCCGCCTGGCCGGACATCGATCCCGAGACCACGGTGCAGCAACGCGGTCACGTCAAGCGCAAGCTGGCCGAACAGCTCGCCGCCTTCGCCGCACAGCGCAAGCAGAGCCTCGAGTGGTTGGCGGCCTACAGCGCCGTGGAGGATCGCCCGGTCCACGAACACCCTGCGCTGGGTCGCCTGAGTCCCGCGGATCTGCTGGCCAACTGGACGGCGCACGACCTGCTCCACACGCGTCAACTCGCCACGCGCCTGTGGCAACTGGTGGAGCGCGACGCCGGCGGGCGGCACCTCGACTACGCAGGCGACGCACCGACCTGAGCGTGCTCAGTCGCCGATCGGGCGCGGCACCAACTGACCGTTGCTGAGGTCGAGCAAGGCTTGCGCGAAGGCCAGCTCGCGTTCGGCGGGCAGCCGCAGTCGATGCAACAAGCCCACGCCGAAGCCCTCTTCGAGCAGCTCGACTTCGAACACGGGGTAGAGCCTGCGCACAGCGTCGCGGGTGGCGTAGTCGAGGTCGAGTTCGAGCTCCACGCGGTGCACCTTTTCGGTGAGCGGCGCGTTCTCGAGCGCGGCCTTCACGCCGCCACCGTAGGCCTGCACGAGGCCGCCGCGTCCGAGCAGCGTGCCGCCGAACCAGCGCGAGCAGACCGCCACGATGTCGCCCACGCCGCTGTGCGTGAGCACGTCGAGCATGGGGCGACCGGCGGTGCCGCTGGGTTCGCCGGCGTCGGAGCGCCCGACGCGTGAGCTGCTTCCGGGCGGACCGATCAAGTAGGCCCAGCAATGATGGTTGGCGTCGGGGCCAGCCTCACGGCGCGCGGCCAGGAAGGCGCGCGCTTGGTCCTCACTCTCCACCGGCGCAAGCAGCGTGAGGAAGCGGCTGCGACGCAAGATCTCCTCGTGGGCGTGCTCTGCGGCGAGGATCGGATAACGGCCAGACATGGGTTCTGATCATGACGGTCGCGGGCGCTCGGCGCGAGGGCGCGCGCACGACCTGGCCGGGCGCGTGCGGCGCGCGCCGGGCGACAGCCGAGGGCGCGAAACGGTACTCTGAGCCGTCCATGAGCACGCGCCAAAGTCCTTCTTCTGCACCCCCATCGGCGCTCTCGCTCGGACTGTTCGTGGGCCTCTGCTTGGTGGCTTGCCGCGTCACCGAGCCGCCTGCAACACGCGTGATCCTGCCGAGCGTGGCGAGCGCGCAGTGGGCCGCGCCGGCGAGCACGAAGGCAACCGAGCCTGCGCCGGCGAAGGCGCCCACGGACTCCGCCTCGGCCGACGCCCCCGGAGCCGTCACCGAGGTCGCAGCGCGCTTCGCCCGAGTGGAGCTGGTGCGCTTCGCGACGCGCCTCTCGCGCGACCTCCCGCTCATCGCGAACGCCCAACGCAGCGTGCTCGCTCAGGACGGCACGCGCCCGGTCCGCCCCGGCAGCCTGTGGTTCGGCGAGGCACATCACAGCGTGCCCGATGCGCTCTGGACGACTTCGCCCGCCAGCGCGATCTGGCAAGGCTTGGTCGCGTGGCGCGGCGCCGAAGAGCTGCAACTGAATCTCGAAGGGCCGAGCGACCTCGTGCACAACGCAACGGTGCGTCTGCTGATCGACGTGCAAGCCGACGCACGCGAGCAACACTGGATCGTGCGCGTGCGTGTGCGCGGTCCGGCTCCTGATCCCCAGCAAGCGTTGGCCGACGACGAGAGCCTGGCTTCCAAGCTCGACGAGTTCGTGAAGCCGCGCGCCGAAGAGCTCTTGCTGCTGCCCATGCGAGCCACGCCCGAGCAAGCACTCACACTGCTGCTGCCTTCCCCCTTCGACGACGCTTGGCTCGGTCTGCGTCTCTCTCCCGCCACCCCGAGCGCAGCCGCCGCGGCCCACGCGCTCGCCGCGCGCGACGAGCGCCTCAGTGCCAGGGCCTTCGTGCGCCCTGCCCCGCAAGGCGCCGGACTCATCGCGGTCGTGGACGCAGGCCTGCAGCGTCGTGAGACACGCCGCGCCACGCTGCAAGGCGCCGCCACGCGCGCGAAGCTGCCGCTGGTCGCGGAGCTGTGTCTCGTGGCCCCCGATGTGCTGCTCGACGCGATGGCCCGCGCCACGCAGACGCGGTTGCGCGAGGGCGCCACCCTCGGCATGCGCAGCCTGCTCGGCGGCACGCTCGATGCGCTCTCCCAGACGCCGCTCCCCGAACACGACGCCACGCGCGTGAACGCCGTGTTGCGCGAACACCTCGGCGCGCTCGACAAACGCCGCGACCTGCTCAGCGAAGCGCTACCTTCGTTCGTGAACGAGAACGCGCTCGAGAGTTTCCTGCGTCGCGAGAACATGCTGCTGCTCGAGGACAACCGCGCCAGCGCACGCCTGCGCGCCTTCGAGTGGCTGCATCGTCGCGGCTTGGCGCCCGAAGGCTACGACCCGCTGGCGACCTCCGCCGAGCGGCGCGCCGCCCTGCAACGCGCCGCGGACCTGCAAGCATGAGCGCGTCGCCCGAGAGTCGAACCGACACCGCTGCGTCCAGCGTCCCCACTACGGAGCCTGCCGAGAGCAAGCCGCCCCGCCGCCGCCGCCGCTGGCTCCTGATCGTGATTCTCGTGGCGGTGCTGTTGCGCATCACGCTCAGTTTGGCGCTGCCCAGCGTGTTGCAGAGCGTGGCCGAGTCGCAGGGTTTCAACGCTGACTTCGAGGGCTTGGACCTCACGCTCTTCGGCGCGGACATCGAGCTGCGTCATCTCGAACTCACGCCGGTCGACGGCAGCGAAGCGTGGCTGCACGCGGAGTACCTGCGCATCGACCTCTCGATGCTCGCGCTGTTCAGTGGCGACGTGCTCGTGCGCCGCGTGGAGCTCGACGGCCTCGACATCGACCTCGAGCGCGACGCCGACACGGTGCGTCCGCGCGGCGCCGGCCGCGGCAAGGTCGCCGCGCAAGACAACCAGTCCGCGAGCGACGACAACAGCAACGAGACCGTGTCCGAGGACCCGAGCGACGCCCCCGGCGAGCCGCCCTCGCTCGCGCTGCCCGTGCGCCTCGACGCCCTGCGCCTGCAGCACGTGCGCGTGCACGTGCACGACGTCCGCACCGCCGAGACGCGCAGCCACGAGCTCGAACTCAACCTGCGTGTCTCGGACCTCAACGCCGCCAACCGCATCACACGACTCTCGGTGAACGTGACGTCGCCGGCGCTGCTCGACACCCTGTTGATCGAAGGCAGCGCGTCCTTCGCCGAGGAGCGCATCGACGCCGAGATCCACACCGAGCTGCGCGGCCTGCGCCTGCGCCCTTGGCAATCGGAGCTGGCCGCAGCGGGGCTCGAGCTCGCCACCCCGGCCGACGGGCTCTCGATGGCGCTCGACCTCGCCTTCGGCGCGCGCGTGGAAGGCGAGGCCGTGGCCTACAGCGCGCAGCTCGGCACGCTCGAGCTGCGCCACGCCAGCGCGCCGCCGATCGAACTCGAGAGCCTGAGCGTGGAGGCGCGACAGCTCCCGGAGGAAGGTCTGGTGATCGACCTCGCGCAGCTCGCCGGGCTGCGCGTCGTGCTCAACGATTCGATCCAAGGCGTGGGCATGCTCGGCATGCTGCCGGCTCCCGAGAAGCCCGAGGCGCGCCTGCCCGTCACGCCACCCAGCGCGCCGAGCGGCGCCCCCCTGCGCGTGCAACTCAAGCGCCTGGAGATCGAAGACGTGTCGGCGCGCTACGAACGCGCGCCCGAACTCGGCGAAGCCCTCGAAGTGCACCTCGACCGTTTCTCGCTCGAAGGTCTCGACACACAGGCGCCCGACAACGCCGCCCCCGCAACGCTCGCCGCCAACCTGCGGCTTCCCGGTCTGCTCGAAGCGCTGCAGCTCGACGGCACGGTCGCCCTGCACGGCGCCCACGGCAACGCGCAACTGGCGCTCCGCTCGCCGCAGATCGACCCCGACCGTGTGCGCACACAGCTGCTCGCCGCGGGCGCCCCGGCCGCGCTCAGCATCGACGACCTGCAGCTCGACACCGAACTCAACTGGTCGGCGCTGGGCCTCGACACGCTGCAAACCCACATGCGCCTCGGCGCGCTGCACTTCGAAGAAGGCGGCGAGGTCGTGGAACTCCCCGTGGTCTTGAGCGCCGAGCTGAGCGAGCTCCGCAGCAACGTCGAACCCACCGGCTTGCCGAGCCTGAGCGCGTTCCGAGTCGAGCTCGGCGTGCCCGGCCTCTTGCAGAGTTTGAGTGTCGACGGTGAGATCACGCCGCAAACGAACGCCGACGAACTCAGCGCGCGCATGGAGGTCAACGGGCTCGACCTGGGCGGCGCGCGGTTCGCGCTCGGCGCCGAGAGCCCACTGCTGCTGCTCGACGACGTCAAGGCCGGGCTGCGCGCAGGCGTCACCAAGCATCACGGCAGCGCGGGCGTCACCGACGTGCTCACCGAAGGCGCGCTGCATCTCAACAGCTTGGCGCCGCCGCGCGCGACCTTCGGGGCGTCGCTCACGAACTTCTCGTCGGCGGAGGGCGCGGACCCGGCGCGCTTCGAGTTCAAGCTCGCCGTGCCGCGCGACCTGGCCGAGCTGCAAGCCACCGGTGAGTTGGCGCTGGGTGCCGAGACCACGCGCGTGGACCTGGAGCTGGCAGCGCGCGGCTTGGCTCTGCGGGACGCCGCCATGCTCTTGCCGCCGGGCGTGGAAGCCGTGATGAACGACGGCCGCCTGAAGCTCGCGCTGCAGGCCGAGCTGGGCGCGCACCGCGACGGCGGGCAGCAGCTCGACATCGCGCTGCGTGACCTCGACTATCGCGAAGCGGGCGCCGAGCAGGCCTGGTTCGGCATCGAACGCGCGGCCGTGCGTGCCGAGCGTCTCGACAGCGCCCGCGGCGTGTTGCTCTTCGACGAGCTCGCCGTGGAGGGTGTGCGAGCCGCCGCGCGACGCGACACCGAAGGCGCCTTGATCGCCGGGGGCTTCCGTCTCGCGCCCGTCGCCGACGCGCCTGCGACCGACGACACTCCGCTCGTCGCCGCAGCGCCCGCGCCCGTCGCCCCCACAGAGGACCTCGAAGACAGCGACACCGGGGTCGACGAAGCGCTCGACACCGCAGCCGCCCAAGCACTCGTGGCGGCCGGCAAGACGAGCGGCGCGAGCAGCGTGCAACGCCTGCAACTCGAACGCCTGAACGTGCAGCTCGCCGAGCTGAGTTTCGACGACGGTCAGCGCGCCCCGCTCGTGCTGCGCGACCTCACACTCCGCAACCCCGAGCCGCTGCACTACGACGCGGAACACGGCGACACAGCCAGCGACGTCGCCCTGGAGCTGCGCGGAGAGATCGACCCGCTCGGCGTCCAGCTCTCCGTCGACGCGCTGCTGCAACCCTTCGAAGCGGAACCCCGCGCCCAGGTCGACCTGCTCGTGCACGGGATCAACGGCGAACGCCTGCAGGCCTGGGACCCGTCCCTCGCCCAAGACCTCGACACGAGCGAGTTGAGCAACGGCCAGCTCGCGCTGCGCGTCCAGAGCACCCTCGAGGGTTCCCGCAGCGACCCCCTCGACTTCGCCTTCCGCGAAGGACGCACGGCCGAGCTGCGCGTGGAGAACCTCAGCTGGCGTGCCGCCGACGAAGGCCCGCAACTGGCCGGCGTGCGCGAGATCCAGCTGCGCCTGCACGGCGCCGCGCCGGGCGCCACGCTGCTCCACGTCGAAGAGCTGGAAGTGCACACGCCGATGCTGCACGCCCAGCGCGACGCCGAAGGCCTGCACGTGCTCGGCTTGCTGATCCCAGCTCCGGGCGACGTCGACGCGAGCGACACGACGCTCGCCGCGTCCGAGGCGCAACCAACGGCCGCCGACACCGCGACCGACACCGACACCGACACCGAAGCTGTCGCCGCGGACGCTGCTGCTTCCGAAACCGTCGCCGCCGAGGCCGCGGCCGCCGATCAAGCCGCCGATCAAGCCGCCGAGCCCGGCCAAACGCTGTTGATCGATTCGCTGCGCGTCTCCGGACTCGATGTGCAGTACGCCGACCTCGCGGCCGAACCGCACTTTTACCTCCCGCTCGAACAGCTCGACCTGAGCCTGCGCGACTTCGCCTTCGGCCCCGACGCCCCCGAGCGTCGCTTCCGCGCCAACATGTTCCTGGCCAGCGGTCGCGTGCCCAACCCCGATGATCCCGACGCGGCCGCGATGCTGCTCTTCGAAGACCTCGAGTTGCGCCTCGACGGACCCATGAGCGACCTGCGCGCGCGACTCAACCTCGCGGGCCTCAACCTGGGCGCCTTTGAAGGCGCGGTGTCCGACTCCGGCGTGAAGCTCGAAGGCGGTCGTCTCGACTTCGCTGCCGACGTGCGCGCGCGAGAGGGCGATGGCCTCGAAGTGTCGGCGCGCGCCGAGACGCAGCAACTCGACCTCTCCGAAGGTGCCAACGGGCCCATCGAACGCTTCCTGCGCTTGCCGGCGCCGCTCGACCCGGTGCTCTTCGCGCTGCGCGACGAGAGTGGCGCGATCACGATCCCGCTCAAGCTCGACGTGCCCCCCGACGGCCTCTCGATGAGCCGCATCGCCACGCTCTCGATCCAAACGCTCGGCGGCTTGATCACCGACGCGCTGGCCGCGGCGCCCCTGCGCGTGCTGGGCGGCGTGGGCTCGATGGTCGGCCTCGACTTCCGCAACGAACGGGCGCCCCTGCCGCCCGCCGAGCTCGAGTTCCTGCCCAGCGAGATCGCGCTCGAACCCGTGAGTCGTGCGCACGCGCGTTCGCTCATCGAGCTGCTGCGGGAGCGCCCGGAACTCACGCTGCAACTCGAGCACCGACTCGGCACGCTCGACCTGGAACGCGCGACCGAACGCCTGAAGCCGGCTGAAGACTTCGTGCGTGGAGTCGTCGCGGAGCTGCGCGTGGAGCAGGCTCGCTTGCGCGCCCAGCGTCCGCCGCTGCTGGCTGCGGCGCAGGCGGCGCTGGCTGCGGGGCCGTCGTCGACCACACGCTCGGCGCTGAAGGCCTTGTCGGAGCTGGAACTCGAACGCGGGGAACTCGAAGCGCGACTCGACATGTTGCTCGGCTTGATCGGGCGCGACCGCGTGCGCAACTTGGAACGCGACCGTCGTGCGGGCTTGCTGGTGTTGGCCGAGGAACGTCTCGCGCGGGTGCGCGCCGTGCTCGGCGAGAGCGCGCCCGACTTGCTGCATCGCGTGCGCTTGAGGCGTCCACGACGCGGCGACGACGCCGTCGACGGAGCCGGCCTCTTGCTGGTCAGCTTCCGACGACAAGTAGAACTCTGAGCGCCGGAGCGCGCGGGCAGACGACAACTCGGGAGCAGCAATCATGGCGACACAAGCGCCGCCGAAGGACACGTCGAACCGTCGCGCGTTGTGGCTGAGTGTGGGCTTGGTGGTCGCGGGCTTCGCGATCACGTTCAGCTTCGTCGACCCGCCGCCGCCCACGAGCTTCAAGCTCGGCACCGGCGGCCCGGCTGGCGCGTATCACGCTTGGGGCCGAGCGCTCGCCGATGCCGTGGCGCCCGACGGTTTCGAGATCGAGCTCGTGCCCGGCGACGGTTCGCTGCAGAACCTGGAACGCCTGCGCGCCGGCGAGATCGACGTGGCCTTCGTGCAAGGCGGCACCACCGCCACCGACGACGACATGCAACTCAAGGCGCTCGGCGCCGTGGCCTTCGAGCCGCTCTGGATCCTGCAGCGTCGCGAAGACAGCGAACTCGCGCTGGCCGACCTGCGCGGCGCGCGCCTGCACGCCGGCCCCGAGGGCAGCGGCACGCGCGCGGTGTTGGTCGAGCTGCTCGAGGTCGTGGGCCTCGGCCCGGGCGACGTGCAGCTGCTCGACCTCCCGCGTCAACAATGGGCGAGCTCCCTGCGCAGCGGTGAACTCGATGCCGCTTGCTTGGTGACGGGTCCGCGCGCGCACAGCCTGGCCGAACTGCTCGAGGAGTCGGGCACTGACTTGTCGCTGCGCAGCTTGGGGCAAGCCGAGGCACTCTCGCGTCACTTGCCTTACCTCGCGCACCTGAGCGTGCCGGTCGGCTTGCTCGCGCCGGGTCTGCAGCGCCCGCCCACGGACATCGAAGTGGTGGCGCCGACCGCGAGCCTGGTGGCCAGACTCGACTTCCACGAGGCGCTGCCACCGCTGTTGCTGGAGCGCTGCGCCGAGATCTTCGGCGGCCCCGGGCTGCTCGCCGGGCGTGACCACTTTCCAGCGGCCGCCCCCGTGGACCTCCCGCTGGGCGACACGGCCGCGCACCATCTGAAACACGGCCCGAGCTTCTTGCACCGCGTGCTGCCCTTCCGCGTGGCGTCCACCTTGCAACGCTTGCTGATCTTGCTGCTGCCGCTGCTCACCTTGTTGATCCCGATCGTGAAACTCGCACCGCCGCTGCTGCGCTGGCGGCATCGCAGCCGGATCTATCGCTGGTACGCCGACCTGCGGCGCCTCGAAGGTGAAGCGCGCGGCGCCCAGTCGCCCGCAGCCTTGGACGCGGTGGCCGTGGAGCTCGAGCAGATCGACGAAGAGATCTCGCAGGTAGCGGTGCCGCTCAGCTACCACGAGGAGCTCTACAACCTGCGTCTGCACCTGGGTGTGGTGCAGCGTGATCTCGACGACGCGCGTGCGCGCGATGAGCAACGCGAGAAGAGCTGAGGTGCGCGGGCGCCCTGCGTGGGTGCCCTCGCCCATGGACATCGGCGAGGCCAACGGCGAGGCTCAGCAGGTCCGTCGTGGGAGACCGTTGATGACCGTTCGTTGCGATCGCGCGCTGTGGGTGGCGCTTGTGTGGGGCGCCTTCTGCGCGAACCTGTCTGCGCAAGACGGCCCGCCGGTGAACGGCGCCGAGCTCTTCGCCACGCACTGCGCGCGCTGTCACGGCCTCACCGGCGACGGCAACGGCCCCGAGAACGTGAACCTCGATCGCCCGGCGCGCTCCTTCGCCGCGGGCGGCTTCTCCTTCGGCGACACGCACGAGGCGATCCGTCGCACGCTCGAGATGGGCATCCCCGGGTCGCCCATGCCGGCCTTCGGCGAGACACTCACACTGGCCGAACGCAACGCGCTCGCCGAGCACGTGCGCACCTTGATCCCAGAACGTCGCCGGGTGAGCAGCGACGAAACCGAGCTCGTGGTCGGCTCGCTCGGCGTCATGGCGCGCGGTCATCTCGCGCCCTTGAGCGACGGCGCGCGCGCCCACTCGCGCGGGCTCGTGATCGGCACGCCGCACGGCTTGTCCTTCGTGCTCCGCGCCGACGACCTGCGCTTACTCGGCGTCACCCAAGGTCGCTTCGTGCGCCGCACGGATTGGACCGGCCGCGGCGGCACACCGCTGGAGCTGCTCGGACACACACTCTGGCTCGACGAGGGCGGCGATCCTGCGACACGTTGGTTCGTGCGCACCGACAGTGGCGAAGCCCCGCTGCGCGTGCAGCTGCAGAGCACCGAGTTGCGCGCGGGCGGCGCCCTGCTCGGTGCGCGTCTGCTCGACAACGAAGGTCGCGAGCACGGCACGCTGCAGCTCGACCTCGGCCAGCTGCGCGATCCCTTCACCTTCGGGTTCCGACAGAGCTGGACCGTGCGCTCAGTCCCCGGGAGCGAACTGGTGCTCGAGTGGCGCGCGCCCCGAGGGAGTCGCGGCACGAGCTTCCAAGCGCGCACGGCGGGCGTGAGCGCTGGACCCTGTCACGGCCCCGAACTGTTGTTCGCCGCACGACCGACGCAACTCGCAGACCGAGGAACGATGCAGGCCTGGCGCTGGACGCCGTCGGCACATGGGCAACTCGACAGCACGCGCGAGAGCGAGGGCCTGCTGCGCTTCCACTTCGGGGTTCCACCGCGCGAACCGACCTGCGCCCCCGTCGGTGCGCAGACACTCCACGAAGAAGTGGGGCTCCTGGGCAAGCTCGTCCCCGTCGACGAAGAGTCCTTCATGCGTTACCTGCATGACCCCGGTTGGGGCTCGCCAGCTGCGCCCGTGAAGCCTGCCACGGAGGGCGCGCGATGATCCGCACCGCACTCGCAACGCTCGCGCTGCTCAGCGCCTCGCTCAGCGCACAAGACGCGAACCACGGCGAACGCGTGGCCGGGGCCGCCACAGGGGAAGCGGCAGCACACGACAGCGCGGCCCCCGACCCGCTCGCCGACGAAGCGCACTACTACAGCGTGGAACACTACACGCCGCCCGAAGGCGCGGTGCTCGAAGTCGGCGGCATGGATTGGTTCGCCGACGGACGCCTCGCGCTCAGCACGCGGCGCGGGCAGGTCTGGATCGTGGAGAACGCGCTGGCCGACGACATCGCCGACGCGCGCTTCACGCTCTTCGCCGAAGGCTTGCACGAAGGTCTCGGCCTGCGCGTGCTCCCCACCGACGACGGCGGCGAACGCCTGCTCGTTCTGCAACGCGGCGAGCTCACCGAGCTGCAAGACCGCGACGGCGACGGCCGTGCCGACACCTTCCTCACCCTGTCCAGCGACTGGGGCACGTCGGGCAACTACCACGAGTTCGCGTTCGGGTTGCCGAGCTTGCCCGACGGGCGACTCGCGATGTCGCTCAATGTCTCGTTCTTCTCACCCAAGTGGTGGCTCGGACAGTCGCCTGTGAAGTGGCGCGGCTGGGCCCTGGCGGTCGACATCGACACCGGCGAGGTCGAACCGATCGCGTCGGGCTTCCGCAGCCCATGCGGCGTGACGACCTTGCGCGACGGTCGCTTGCTGATCACCGACAACCAAGGCGACTGGATGCCGGCCTGCGCGGTCTTCTCCGTGAAGCCCGGCGCGTTTCACAGTCATCCCGGCTCGCTCAACTGGACCGACGAGTACCAGCGCAACCGCGTGCGCGTGTCGGACACGATCCCGCCCGACATCGAGCGCGCCGAACCCGCGCTGTGGCTGCCCTACGGCTGGTCGCGCTCCACCGGCAACCTGGTCGAAGACACGAGCGACGGCGCCTTCGGTCCCTTCGCGGATCAACTCGTCATCGCGGAACTCACGAACGGCTTGTTGCTGCGCGGCCAACTCGAAACCATCGAGGGCGTGGAGCAAGGCGCGGTGTTCATGCTGCGTCAGAGCGTGGGGTCGAGCGCGCGCGTGTTGCAGGCGAGCGACGGCACGCTGCTCACCGGCTTCACGAACCGCGGCTGGGGCGGGCTCGCTCCCGACGACGGCCTCGCGCGCGTGCGCTGGACCGGCGTGACCCCGCTCGAGATCGCGAACATGCACGCGATCGAAGACGGCTTCCTGCTGCGCTTCACCGACGCCGTCTCCCAAGCCAGCGCCGACGCGCTCACCAACGACGCGCTCGCGCTCACCCAGTTCGACTACGACTGGTGGTGGGAGTACGGCTCGCCCGAACGGCACACGACCGCCGTTCCCGTGGAGTCGCTCGCGTGGAACGCTGCACGCACGGAGCTGCGTCTGCACGCGCCCGCGCTGCAACCCGGCTTCATGGCGCGCGTGATCTTGCCCGAGCTGCGCACCGACGACGGCCGCCCGCTGCTGCACGACGAAGCGGCCTACACGCTCAACCGCATGCCCGGCCGGCCAGCGCCCGAGTTCCCGATCGCCAAGGAAGTCGAGCCGCCACCTCCGAAGACCAGCGCCGACGAAGGCTGGTTGCGTCTCACTTACGGCGACGCACTCAACGCCTGGGAACAAAGCGGCTGGGAACTCGTGGACGCGAACTGGGACGTGCGCACGCCGCGCACGCTGCAGATCTCACCCGGCGTGAACGCGCTCGTGAACACCGCGCGCGACGCCAGCGACTACCGCGCGCGTTGGGACTTCGGTGAAGGCTCCTACCACGTGGAGTTCCTGCTCACCGAAGGCAGCGCGCTCAGCGCGCAGTTCGGCGACGAGTTGCGCGTGGAACTCACCGACGGCGAACGCGGCAACAACGCACACTTCGGCCGCGTGCACACGAACGCGATGACGCACGCCCCCACCATCGCGACCTACCAAGGTCCCGGGCGATGGCACACGCTCGACGTGCACCTGCGCGCGGATCGCATCGAGCGTGTGCTGATCAACGACGTGGAGATCCACCAAGGCATCGCCTTGCCCGAAGGCGCCGACCCGCTCGCGGGCTTCACGCTCGCGCCCGCCCACGGCATGGTCGCGTTGCGCACGCTGCGCTACCGCGGCCTCGACACCAAGCCCGCTGGCGACGACTGGCTCCCGCTCTTCAACGGCGAAGACCTCGGCGAGTGGCGCATCGCGCCCGTCCCGACCGATGCCGAAGAACCCGGCTGGGAGATCGAAGACGGCGAGCTGCTCTCCTACGGCCCGTCGAGCCTGCTGCTGTCTTCGCGCGACGACTACACGAACTTCGAACTCAGCGCCCAGGTGCGCGTGAACGATCAGGGCGATGGCGGCCTGATCCTGCGCGCGAACGAGCACGGCGAGGGCTACGAAGTGCAGATCAACGCGAGCCTGCCCACGCCGAACAAGACCGGCAGCTTGCTCGGCGCGCTCACGCAGTCGGTGAGCGTGGAGCTCGTGCCGCCCGGAACCTGGTGCTGGTTGCGCGCGCGCGTCGAAGACCTCGACAACGGCACGCGCGTGCGGATCTGGGTCAACGAAGTGCTGGTCGTCGACGCGCTCGACGAGCAGCGCACGCACGCCGTGGGTCGCATCGCGCTGCAGCAACATCACGACGGCGGACTGGTTCGCGTGCGCGAGCTGCGCGTGCGCGAACTCGACGACTGAGCGAATCGCGCGTCGCAGAAGCGGGTCGGCCGACCTGCGCTGCGAGCGCTCACGCGGCCCGCGTCGAGCCCAGGCCTTTACTCGCGCCGCGATCCCGGCGATCCTCGCGCGCATGAGCACCAATGAACCGCGCCGTTTCAGCGGCACCGAGAAGTACGTCGCCACCGAAGACCTGGCCGTGGCGGTCAACGCCGCCGTGGCCGTGGGCCGCCCGCTGCTCGTGAAGGGCGAACCCGGCACCGGAAAGACCGTGCTGGCCAACGAGGTCGCCAAGAGCCTCGGCAAGCCGCTCGTGAGCTGGCACGTGAAGAGCACGACCAAGGCGCGCCAAGGTCTCTACGAGTACGACGCGGTCGCGCGCCTGCGCGACGGTCAGCTCGGCAGCGAACGCGTGCACGACATCAGCAACTACATCGTGCGCGGCAAGTTGTGGGAAGCCTTCGAGGTCGACGGCGGCGCCGTGCTGCTCATCGACGAGATCGACAAGGCCGACATCGAGTTCCCCAACGACCTGCTCCAAGAGCTCGACCGCATGGAGTTCGACGTCTACGAAACCAAGCAGACCGTGCGCGCCACCACGCGGCCCGTGGTGCTCATCACGTCGAACAATGAGAAGGAGTTGCCCGACGCCTTCCTGCGCCGCTGCTTCTTCCACTACATCCGTTTCCCCGACGAAGACACCATGTCCTCGATCGTGGACGCGCACTTCCCCGACCTGCAGCAGCAACTCATGAAGCAGGCACTCGCCGTGTTCTACGGTCTGCGCGACGTGTCAGGCCTGCGCAAGAAGCCGAGCACGAGTGAGTTGCTCGACTGGATTCGCTTGCTCGTGATCGAAGACGTCGCGCCGGGTCGCCTCGAGTCGAAGGAAAGCGAACGCGGTGTGCCCCCCTTCCTGGGTTCGCTGATCAAGAACGAGGCCGACCTCGATCGCGTGACCTCGGTGCTGGGGCGGCGGCGCTGAGCGGCACCGCTCAGTGAATCGGGCCGGTGAGATCTGGGGCGAGTTGCTGCGAGGCGAGCTCGTTCCTGGCCCCGTCGAGCTCGTACCGACAAGTGCTCGCGCCGTCGATGATCAGCGCAGCCTATCTCGCCAATCTGAGGTTCCGATTGGCCGAGGCAGCCCCCGCAGTTCTATCCTCGGCCTCCTCGTCGAGTCGAAGGCCGACCTCACGCCTCACGGCTTTCCCGCGCGCACTTTGATCAAACCCCACACTCTGATCACACCTCACAGCGAGACATCCCGACCATGACCACTTCAAAGACCACCGAGACCGCCCAAGCACTCTCGAAGCTCCTGGCTGACTCCTACACGCTCTACCTCAAGACTCACAACTTCCACTGGAACGTGCGGGGGCCGATGTTCTCCACACTGCATCTGATGTTCGAGACGCAGTACACCGAGCTGGCCCTCGCCGTCGACGAGATCGCCGAACGCATCCGTGCCGTGGGCGCGCCCGCGCCGGGCACCTACCGCGAGTTCGCGAAGCTCACGTCGATCCAGGAGCCTGAGGGTCCGTGCTCGGCCACCATGATGCTGGAGCAGTTGGCCGACGACCAGACGCGCGTGGCCGACTCAGCGCGCGCCGTGTTCAAGGCCGCCGAGGGCGCCGGCGACCAAGCCAGTGCGGACCTCGCGGTACGCCGCATCGAGACCCACGAGAAGAACGCCTGGATGCTCACCAGCCACCTCGAGTGATGCGGCCCTGAGTCAGGTCCCGACGGCCGAACTCCCCGGTCGCAACGCACCTGGCAGCACGCCGCGCTTCCTCCCGCGGGCTGGCCCGAGCCTCGATGCGCTCGGACCAGCCCGCGCTCGTTACTATGGCGCGATGCACATCCGCTTCTTCACCGCCCTGCGCGCTTACGGCGTGCGCGTCTCACTCCGCGAATGGCTCGCCTTCGCGGAAGCGTTGTCGAAGGGCGCCACGCGCATGCACGTGCTCGACTACTACCACCTCGCGCGCACGGCCCTGGTGAAGGACGAGCGTCAACTCGATCGCTTCGACCGCGCCTTTGCCACCTTCTACGAGGGCCTCGAACAGATCGAGGATCCGCTCGCCGCGATCCCGCAAGAGTGGCTCGACGCGAACCATGAACTCATGCTCTCGCCAGAGCAGATCGCCGAGCTGGAAGAAATGGGCGGCTGGGACGAGCTGCTCGAGACACTCAAGAAGCGGCTCGAGGAACAGGGCGAGCGTCACGAGGGCGGTTCGAAGTGGATCGGCACCGGCGGCACGTCGCCGTTCGGGGCGTATGGCGCGCACGGCGCGGGCATCCGCATCGGGCAGCACAAGTCGCGGCTGCGTCGCGCCGTGAAGGTCTGGGACAAGCGTGAGTTCCGCGACCTCGACGACAACGTGGAGCTCGGCACGCGCGCCATGAAGCTCGCGCTGCGCAAGCTGCGTCAACTCGGGCGCAGCGGCGACACCGACGAGCTCGACATCGACGGCACCGTGCGTGGCACCGCGGCCAACGCGGGTTGGTTGCAGCTGGCCATGCAGCCCGAGCGCAGCAACCGCACCAAGATCCTGCTGCTGCTCGACAACGGCGGCTCGATGGACGACCACGTGAAGATCGTGGAGCGCTTGTTCTCCGCCGTGCGCGCGGAGTTCGGTCACCTCGAGACCTACTACTTCCACAACTGTCTCTACGAGTCGGTGTGGCAAGACAACGCGCGGCGCTGGACGGCGACCACCGACACGAACACGCTGCTGCACACCTACGGCAACGACTGGCGCTGCGTGTTCGTCGGCGACGCGAGCATGAGCCCCTACGAGATCGTGCAACCCGGCGGCTCCGTCGAACACTGGAACGAGGAGTCGGGCGAGACCTGGCTGCGCCGCTTCAGCGAACACTTCGAGCGCATGGTCTGGATCAACCCCGTGCCGCGCGACGCCTGGGACTGGACGCCCTCGATCTCGATGCTGCGCAAGCTGATGAGCGACCGCATGGTGCCGCTGAACCTGAGCGGGATCGAAGAGGCAGTGCGGTTGTTGCAGAGCTGACGAGTCGTTCCCCTTCGCCGGGCAGTCCCGCCCCCACTGGATTGCGCTGGTCAGGCTCCACACGACCAAGTATCACGAGGGCTTCAGGGAGCGAAGGGGATCGGCGAGGGCGATGAGACCTCCGGCAGCGCCACGACGGCGCGCGACTCCCACGGGACACTTGGGAAACCGTGATGCACAAACTGGGAACCGTTCTGTGTGCAGTCGTTTGCAGCGTCGGCACGCTGAGCTGCGGGGAGGAGCCCGTTCCTGAGAGCGAGGGCGGCGACGCGACCTCCGCGCTGCTCGCCGACCACGTGGTCGACTCCGCCGCGTCGCGCGCGTTCCGCAACGCGGTGAACACGCCACCGCCGGGCTGGAGCGGCCACGTCTTCGAGCTGAGCCACGCTTACCCCACGCAGAAGCCGGCAGCGCCCGCCGGCGGTTACCCGTGGAAAGTGCACGACTTCAAGACCGACCCCGACGGCTACATGCAGGCGGTGTTGAACTACGCGCGCGCCGACCTCGAAGCGCTCGACTGGGACCCCACCAAGATGACGACGCCGACCTGGTTCCACACACCGTGGATGGCGTCGGGTCCACCCTCGGGCTCGGGTCGTGAGTTCATTCGCGGCCTGACGAAGGAGCGACCGTCGCGCCCGGGCGAACTCTCGCCGATCCAGACCAACGCCTACATCCCGAACTACGCCGTGGGCTTCTACAACGACATGGGCGGCTGGACTTTCGGCCAGGTCTGAGCGAACCCAGCCAAGCCTGACATCAGCGGTGACACGCCGCACTTCGCCAACGGCTCGATGGCGATCAAGCTGCTGTTCACGGCGGCCGACCCGGCGGTGCCGGGAGACGGCGTCCCCTACCTGAAGAACTCGAAGGAATGGCAAGCGAACATCGCTCCCTACAAGAGCAACGACCGACAACCCGCCAGGCTGCGCCTGCTGCAGGTGGACATCGCGGTGCGCGACGCGCGCAACGACGACGTCACGGGCTGGCTCTTCGGGACCTTCGTCTGCAACGGGAACAAGCCCGGCGCGACGCCCTTCGACCGCCTCGCCCCCGTAGGCCTCATGTGGGGTGACAGCCCCGGCTTCACGCCCGCCGACCTGAGCGCGGGCGGCACACCACCCCAGCAATGGATCAACACGCAGGTCGGCACCTACCAGCACCTCGGCTGGGCCGATCGCATCAACGGGCCGGTCGACAACCCCGCGTCGTCGTGCATGTCGTGCCACGGCGGCGGCGCCGAGCCCCCTCTGAAGACGCCGATCATCCCCAAGTCGACGCTCAGCGACCAAGAGAAGCTGAAGTGGTTCGAGAACATCGAGGCTGGCGTCGCGCGGGACGCGGGCTCGATCTCACTCGACGACTCTCTGCAGCTCGCCGTGGGCCTGCGCAACTGGAAGAGTTACGCGCAGGGTCAAGGTGCCGACCTCAAGGCGCTCGCAGGCGACGACGCCGAAGAGCTGTTGAATCGCGGTATCGAAGCGCGCGACGACTGAACTCCCAGATCGCTGCCCGAGCCGAGCCTACTTGCTCGGCTTGGGCAGCGGCTTCACCCCCGTGAAGATGTGACTCAGCCCGCTGAGCATGCCTCCATTGTGACAGCCGAAGCAGCTCTTCGATTGGTAGTACGTCTCCATCGTGGAGTTCGCCAACAGCGTGGAGCCTTCGAAGACGGGCTTCTTGATCCCCACGCCCGGCACGCCGTTCTTGGTGTAGGTGGCGCCCACGAGCGCGTAGTTCGCGCGCACGTCGCCGGGGCTCAACATCGAGACGATGTTCTGGTTGATGGACAGGATGTCGGTGTTGTTCGCGGCGCTGGCCTCGCCGTCCGGGTCGCCCCAGGCCTGGCTGCGCATGGTGTTGCTCGGGCTGATCGTCTCGCCGCTGAGAGCGACGATGTCGTTGCCGTTCAGCTCCATGTGCATCTGGTTCATGGAAGCCTCGCGACTCGTGCCGTCCATGAAGAGCCAGACGCCCGGAACGGGTGCGCCGTTGTTCCAGTTCTTCTGCTCGGTGACGGTGCCTGACTCGTTGAGGTAGTAGTAGTCACCGAGCGGCACGTTGTTCACGTGCTCGAAGGTGGCCCAGATCATCTCGGGGTGATCCGCCATGCTGCCCACGATGTGGAAGCCCACGCAGGCGAGCGTCACGTCTTCCTCCTGGGTGACACCATCCCAGGTCCACTTCTTGTTCTCGGAGTCGCGCGTGTACTTGGGGACATCCGCGACGATCGTGGCGTAGGTGCTCGCGTCCATCCCGGGCGTGACCTTCACCCACGAGCTCTTGACTTCCATCGCGAGCGAGTTGGCATCGTTGATCGTCACGCCGTAGGACTGCGTGGCGTAGTCCACGATCGTGGCGAGCTGCTGCGAGGTCGTGGGGAACTCGTCCATCCCCTGCTGGCCCGCGAGGTCGCCGCTGTTCACCCCCGAGGCCATGTAGGCGTAGACATCGTTCACGTGGATGGCGTAGTAGACCAGCGAACCGCCAGGCGTGAGCGAAACGTCTTGCGACATGAGCACACCGTTCACGGCGCCCGCCTGACCGTCGCGGTCCACGCTCTCACGCTTGCCGCCACGCACATGCTTGGTCTTCTGGCCCCCCGTGCCGACGGCGTCCGACACGAGCTCGTTCTGCTCGTTGAGATCGAAGAACGGAGGACTGTTGAAGACCAACTCTCCCGAGTTCTCCGAGAACTGCCAGAGGAACATGCGCCACGACCAGGTGTAGGCGTCACACGCGGATTGGGGCGCGACCAGACTGTCGGCGGCCGTGACGAAGCCCCCCTCGCTCACGGACCCGCTCTGGAACCAGCTCGCGAAGTCGGTTGGCGACACCACGCAAGTGAGCTTCACGTCGCTGGGCACGCCAGCGGCTCGCGCGACCTGCATGCGCTCGAGTTGGAGCGTCTCGGGAGACTTGTTTCCGCAGGCAGAGAAGGAGAGGGCGCCCACCGAGGCGAGCGCGACGAGGAGACAACGTGTCGTGATTCGAAGCATGAGCTCAGCCGTTGTTGAGGTGGTTGATCCAGGAAATGATCTTGTTGTGCGCGGCGGCGCCGAGGTCGCGAGTGAGCGGCATGTGTTCGCGCGCCGAATACGGACGCTCGAGCATCGTCTTGATCAGGTTGCGTAGGTTGAGGCTGCTCACGGCCTTCTCGTCCGTGAGCATGTTCATCACCTTGTAGATGCGACCCCACTTGGCGAGCGTGGTCGGCGCGTCGGGCTCCCAGTCTTGGCTGTAGACCTGCAGGCTCAGCAAGTCGTCCGAGTTCTGGTGGTACCCCTTGGCGATGGTCGCGTCGGCGAACATGTAGTTCAGGAAGTAGATCTGGCCGCTGATGTAGTGGCGCGGGTTGCCGGGATCGGTGCAGCTCAGATTGAAGGTCGCGACGCCACCGACCGTGGTCGCGGTCACGCTGAGCGCGTCGGCGTGGATCGTCGTGCCGTTGACCTGCACAGCCTCCGGCGGGACCGAAAGATTCTTGAGGCCGATGGTGCCGCCCGTGCCGACGGTGTTGTTCGTGTAGTCGAACGCCTGCTTGGGGGTCATCATCGTGACCGTGATCGGCGTGCCATCGGGAACCGGCTCACCGAAGCGCAACGCGTGCACCGTTGCCGTGGCTGTCTCGCCGCGCGGGAACTCCGCAGTGGTCGGGAGGCCCGGGTTCATCCGGAACACGAACTGATCCGCGCGCAGGTAGTAGCCCTCGAGGTTCTCGGCCAAGATCAGCGTGCGCGTGCCGCTCACTTCGCTCACGAGGCCCAGCGGTGTGGTGCTGCAGTCCCTCGGCAAGGTGAAGCTGAAGAAGCCCGCCGCCTCCGTGAGGAACGCGGGATCGTCGTACGGGATCGTGGTGATCGAAGTCGCGCCGTCGGGGTTCAGGCCGTCGGTGAGCGCGACCAGCGTGAGCGTTCCGAGCTTGGCGTTCCAAGCCACGAAGCCGGGGTTCTCGGTCGGCAGCGAGTTGCCTAGGTTGAGCACCAGCGAGGTGCCGTTGCCCGCGACCACGAACGGCGCGTCGAAGGCCGGCGAGTTCTCGGTGGGGTTGAGCATCCGGTTCGCAACAAAGTTGGTGGGCTCGCCAGCGACCGTCGGCGCGGCAGTACCCGAGACCAGCCCGAAGAGGAAGTCCTGCGGCCCGCTGCCGTGATAGGTGGTGCTGGTGGCGTTGAGAATCCGCTCTGCTTGATTGTTGTACTCGTCGGTCGTGAGGTACTCGCCGAGCATGAAGAGCACGAAGTCCTGGGTGGGCACATCGCCCCTGGGCTGCCCGTGCGGCGGCAAGTTCTGAACGAGCTCCTGCATCGGCATCAGCTTCTGCAACACCGCCTCCGGCACCGGCGGGTCCAGCGCGCGCATCGCGTCGAAGGTCTTCGCGTTGAACTGGTAGATCGGGGGGCTGTTGTTGTGCGAGTTCAGGTTGAAGTTGAACGAACACTCGGCGGAAGGCTGTCCCGCGAAGTGCTGCAGGAACTTGCTGGCCCCCGGGTCTCCCGTCACCTGGAGGTTCTTCAGGGTCGACTGGTAGATCCCTGAACCACTCGCGGAGGAGTGCGGCGCGTTGGGACCTTGCGCCTGGACCCAGATGGAGGTGAACGCGATGGCGCTGAAGTTGCCGGTGAGGTTGACCGACGCATCACCGATCTGGATCACGAGCCCCCAGATCTCTGAAACGTTCTGCTGCATGGGATCCAGGTCGACGATGGCCGCGTCGATCGGGAACCCCGGGTTGCGAACCGACACGACCGGCTGCCCCACGATGGGATCCTGCTCAGGAGTCGTGGCGACGCTGCCGTCGGCGTAGTCGACACGCGTGACCTTGCAGTCGACCAGGTTGAACCCACCGTCACCGCGCGGGTTCCAGTAGAGCTCGACCTTCTGCAACTCATTCGGGCTCGGATAACACGCGGGGTCAAAGTTGTCCGGCGCGTTGTTGATCGTGGACGGGCTCGCCTTGAAGTGACCCGAGAAGTGAATTCGTGGGTAGCTGAAGTAACTCATGACGCAGCGTTGCCGCCCCCCTGTCCTCGCTCGGCATTGACTCCCCAGGGACACCGAGCGCGCCCCCTGGAAGACTCCGGAGCAGCCCTTCCCGATGGATCGCGTGCCCCCGAACCCAGCGCGACCGTACGTGTGAAGGAGAGTGCTGCCTAGTTTGATCTCGCCAGCAAACTCGGACTACTCGGTCCGCAAGCAGTGAGTCGGGCCGGGTGCGGCTGTTCCACCTTCCGATCGTCTGAGCTGACCTTGACCTCGGCCTCGAGAGTGCCGCGGGCGTGCCGTCGCTTCAGGGTGTGGGACTGCCGCAAGCCGATCTGCCCCGGAGTCTGAACCTCTGGACGGTCGATGCGGCGGGGCAGGCAGGCTTCTCTGCCAGCAACGCCGTTCGCGGCATCACGCGCTGAGCCCCTGCGGGTCGACGACCTTCAGCGTCACGCCGTCACCGATCTCCTCCCAGGGCGCGCGGGGGCTGCGAACGGCGCCAAGGTTCACAGGCCATCGAGATAAAGTCGCTCGACCTTGGCACGCGCCCACTCCGTCCTGCGCAAGAACTTGAGCGAAGAGTTCACGCTCGGGTTCTCTCGGAAGCACCGCACGTTGATACGCTCGGCGAGGCCGTCCCAGTCGTGACGTTCCACCAACGCTTCCACAATCGCTTTGAGCGTCACGCCGTGCAGCGGGTTCTTGGGTTGTTCGTTCGACATGCGCGCGGGGTCCTCGTCGAGCTCGGTCGAGCTTAGTCGACTTCACCGATCAACGTGGCTTTGTAGCGCTTGCCCTTGATGCGGCCGACGTTGAGCGCGTGCACGGCGTGCCGTGCTTCGCCGCGCACGACGGCCACGTAGCTCAAGCGATCGTGCATTTCGATTTTGCCGATGTCGGCGCCGGCGAGACCGCCGGCTTCGCCCGTGAGCGCGCCGAGTAGGTCGCCGGGGCGCACCTTGTGCTTGCGACCGGCTGAGACCTGCACGGTGGCGAAGCGTGCGTCGCGGGGGAGCTGTTCGAGCAGGCGCGCGAGGCCGGGATCGTTGTCTGCGTCGCGCGGGAGCTTCTCGAGCGGCGTGCCGGTGAGCGCTTCGATGGCGCGCAGGCGACCGTCTTGACGCGGCGTCATGAGGGACACGGCCACGCCGGCCTGGCCCGCACGGCCGGTGCGTCCGATGCGATGCACGTAGACATCCGGCTGTTGCGGCAGCTCGTAGTTGATCACGAGCTCGAGCTCGGGGACGTCGATGCCGCGGCCGGCCACATCCGTGGCGATCAGCAGACGCACGCTCTGGTTGCGGAAGCGCGCGAGCATTTGATCGCGGTAGAACTGGTCGAGGTCGCCGTCGAGCCGCCCAACGCTGAAACCGGCTTGGCTGAGCTGTGCGGCGAGGTCGCGCACGGTCGCCTTGAAGTTGCAGAAGATGAGCGCCTGTTCGTGCGGGAAGCTGTGCAACACCCAGAGGAGCGCGTGCAGGCTGTCCTCCGCGCTGGCGACCACGCGCGCTTGTCGGATCTCGGGAGCGGCGGCTTCGGGCGCTTCCTCGATCGTGACCTGCACGGCCGCGCGTTGGTGCTCGCGACTCAGCGCGCGCACCGAGCGCGGCATCGTGGCGGAGAAGAGCACGGTCTGACGCGGGTCGGGGAGCGCGCGCAGGATGCGCTGCACGTCGGGGCCGAAGCCCATGTCGAGCATGCGGTCGGCTTCGTCGAGCACGACGGTTTTCACGGCGCGGGGCACGAGCGTGTCGCGGCCGAGATGATCGAGCACGCGACCCGGCGTGCCGACCGCCACGTGCACGCCGCGCTCGAGCGCGGTGATCTGCGGGGCGATGGGTTGGCCGCCGGCGAGTTCGAGCACCGCGAGACCCGAGAGCTTGCACCCCAGCGTGCGGAACTCGCGCGTGACTTGCGCGCAGAGTTCGCGCGTCGGGCAGAGCACGAGCGCTTGGATGTCGCGCTGGTCGAGGTCGAGGCGCTGCAGGATCGGGAGCGCGAAGGCGGCCGTCTTGCCGCTGCCGGTTTTCGACTGACCGATCAGGTCTTTGCCAGCGAGCAGCGCGGGCACGCTCTGCGCCTGCACAGGAGTCGGTTGCGTGAAGCCGAGCTCGCCGAGCACCGCGAGCAGTTCAGGCGCGAGCGCGAGCGGCTCGAAGCGTGCGGGCGTGGCAGCGCGGGGCGAGGGGCTCGCGTCCCCGGCATCGCGGTTCGCGGACGAAGCCTTGCCGCGCGCCGGCTTGCGCGCGTCGCTCATTCGCTCGGCGCCTTGCCCCAGGCCGACGCGCCGCTGCGTCCGCGCACTTCGTAACCGAGCAAGCGGCAATCGATCGGGCCCGTCTTCACCGGGCAGCGACGATCGGCCTTCATGCGCAGATGCCGCGTGAGTTCTTTGTCGCCGCTGAGCACCCAGGCGCGGCCGCCCTTGAGCGTGCGCTTGAGGAAGTTGCCGAGCTCGCGCCAGGTGTCTTCGAGGTCTTCGCCTTCGCCGATGCGTTGGCCCCAGGGCGGGTTCGTCACCACTTGGTCGGGGACGAAGCCCGGCGCGTACTCGCTGAGTTCGCAGTGCTGGAAGCCGATCATGCCGGCCACGCCCGCGGCTTGCGCGCTCTGCCGCGCCATCGCGATCGCGCCGTTGTGACGGTCGGCGCCGGCGAGCTGCACGTCGATCGAGCTCTTCACGCGCTCGCGCGCGTCGGCTCGCAAGGTGTCCCACACGTCGTGCTGCGTGTCGGGCCAGTTCTCGAAAGCAAAGCGACGGTTGAGGCCCGGCGCGATGTCGGCGGCGCGTTGCGCGGCCTCGATCAGGATCGTGCCCGAGCCGCACAGCGGGTCTACGAGCGGCTGATCGACCTGCCAGTTCGCGAGACGCAGCAAGCCCGCGGCCGTGGCCTCGTTGAGCGGGCTCTTCACTTGCACGGGGCGCCACCCGCGCTTGTGCAACGACGCGCCCGAGAGATCGCGCGACACGAGTGCGCGGTCGCGATGCCACACGAGTTTGAGCGGCAGGTCGGGCTTCTTCGTGTCGACGGACGGACGGTCGCCGAACAAGTCGCGGAAGCGATCCACGATGGCGTCTTTGACGCGCAGCGCCACGTAGCCCGAGTGCGTGACGGCGGCGTCGCGCACCGAGCCGTCGACTGCGAGCGTCTGCTCCACCGACATCCAGTTCTCCCACGGCATGCCGCGGCAAAGCTCATAGAGCTCTTCGTCACTGCGCACTTGCGCGTCGATCAGATGCTCGGTGACGCGCACCGCCGAGCGCAGCCAGAGGTTCGCCGCGTAGCCTTGCGCGGGCGTGCCTTCGAAGAGCACGCCGCCGCGACGCGTGCGCGGCGCCGTCACGCCCAACTCGCGCAACTCCTCGGCCACGACCTCTTCCAGGCCGAGCGTGCAAGCGACATCGTAGGTGGAGGGCATGCGCAGACCTGGGGCGAGCGGGGGGACGGCGCGTCACCGTAGCAGGCAGCACCGGCGCTGTAGAGCGGGCACGCCTGTTGCGAGGCGATTTCCGCAGGCCCCGGCACAGACCGCGCGGAGGTCGTAGCGTTCCTCCGCCGCGCTCGGCGTCGGCCTCCGCGCCCCGCCTCGCCTTCCGCGTGATCGGCCCAATCGCTAAGCTGCGCGGTTCGAAGACGAGTCGAAGACCCGAAGCGCAGAGAGCCGAACGATGAGCGTCGTGACCCGCGTGGCACCCTCTCCCACTGGCGAGCCGCACGTCGGCACCGCCTACGTGTCCCTGTTCAACTGGGCCTGGGCCAAGCGCAACGGTGGGCGTTTCATCCTGCGCACCGAAGACACCGACCGCGCGCGCAGCGACACCAAGCACGAGGAAGCCATCTTCGACGCGCTGGCCTGGCTTGGCATCGAGGCCGACGAGAGTTCGCGCGCGGGCGGCCCGTCGGGCCCGTACCGACAGAGCGAGCGCTCGGCGATCTACCGCGAACACACGAACGCGCTCATCGCGTCGGGCGCGGCCTACCGCTGCTTCTGCACGTCGGAGCGCTTGGCCGAGTTGCGCGAAGCCCAGAAGGCCGCCAAGGGCACCTTCGGCTACGACGGCCTGTGCCGCGACATCCCCGCCGACGAGTCCGCCGCGCGCGCCGCCAACGAACAACACGTGGTGCGCCTGCGCGTGGACAAGAGCGGCAGCACCAAGTTCAACGACTTGCTGCGCGGCGAGATCGAGATCACGAACGACAACGTCGACGATCAAGTGCTGCTCAAGTCCGACGGCATGCCCACCTATCACATGGCCAATGTCGTCGACGACCACTTGATGGGCGTGTCGATCATCATGCGCGCCGAAGAGTGGATTCCGTCGACACCGAAACACGTGATGCTCTACGCCGCGCTCGGGTGGACGCCGCCGATCTACGCGCACGTGCCGCTGCTGCGCAACGCCGACAAGAGCAAGATCAGCAAGCGCAAGAACCCCACCTCGATCCTGTGGTACCGAGAGCACGGCTTCCTGCCCGAGGCGCTGGTGAACTTCCTCGCGCTGCAAGGCTGGAGCATGGGCGAGACCGACGACGAAGAGTTCCCCATCGAGGACTTCGTCGCGCGCTTCGACCCCAAGGACATCAGCGTGGGCGGCCCGGTCTTCGACATGACCAAGCTCGAGTGGGTGAACGGCGAGAAGATCCGCAAGCTGAGTGTGGCCGAGCTCGCCGAGCGCCTGGTGAGCGAGGGCTTCGCCGAAGGCTGGACGGCCGAACGCGTGGAGCAAGTGCTACCGCTCTTCCGCGAACGCATGAAGACGCTGCTCGACTTCCAAGCCGGCGCGCGCTTCCTGCTCGAACGCATCGAGCCCGACCTCGAGGGCCTCACCAAGAAGCTCAAGAAGGCCGACCCCGAAGCCGTGAGCGCCGCGCTGCTCGACGCCTGCAAGGAACTCGAAGCCCGCGAAGGTCAGTCCGACGACGACCGCGAGAACGCGCTGCGCGAGATCGCCGCCAAGCACGAACTCAAGGTCGGCGCCCTGTTCATGGGCCTGCGCGTGGGCATCACGGGCTCCACCGCCAGCCCGCCGCTGCTGCCGTCCATCGACGCGCTGGGCACCGGCGAGAGCGTGGCCCGCGTGCGCGCACTCGCGGAACGCATGGTCGTCACTCGATGATCTCGGGCTGAGGCGCTCCAGCCGCGTTGGCGCCCTTGCCGAACTTGTTGCCGCCCTGATCGATGAGCGAGGCGTTGTTGTCGGCGTCGTTCGTGATCGGCGTGCGGGTCTTGTTCACCTTGTTGCCCTGCAGCGCGGTCTCGTGGCCGTGGTTCTGGATGCCCTCGCCGAACACGTTCGAGACCGTGTTGTTCGCCAGCGTGAGTTGCGAGCACCCCTCCGACACGCGGATCCCCGTGACCAAGCCGCCCTTGATCTGGTTGTTGCTGAACAGACCATCGCTCGACGAGTCGATGTGCACGGCAACGCCCTGGCTGTCGAGGATCTTGTTCTGACTCGCGGTCAGGCTGTCACCCGAGAGGTAGACGGCGGGCTCGCCGCCCTCCGAGCCAGCGCGTTGCACACGGTTGCCCATCGCGATCGCCGTGTTGGCCGCCAGCTCCAACCCGAAGCCGCCGACGTCGCTGATCTGATTGTTCGTGGCTTCGACCGTTCCGCCGTTCAGCAGAATGCCGTAGCCGAACATGCTCACGCCTCGCACCTTGTTCTTGACCACTTGAAGCGTGGAGCCCGAGGCTTCGAGGCCGAAGATCCTCAGGTTGCGCAGGTCGTTTCCCTCGATGTGTGCCGAGTCAGCGTTGCAGCCGATCCCGAACTCGGCGCCGTCCACGCGATTGTTGAGAACGCTCACATTCTGCCCGAACTCGATCCGCAGCGCGGTGTCGAACACAGCTCGCACCTCACACTTGGAGACCGTCGCGTTGTCTTGGCCGATACGAATCCCGCCGTTGCAATGCGCGACCTCAGCGCGCGTGACGAGCACGTTGCTCGCGATCGCCTCGATGCCGGTTCCAGCCGCACGCTCCACGAGCGCCTGATCCACGACACCACCCGAACCGTAAACGCTGATCCCGTTGCCCTGCGCGCGTTGCACCACGACCTTCTGCACCACGCAGTCGGCGCCGTCGGTGAAGATCCCGTCCGAGCTGGTCCCGCGCACGATCAGCTTCTGCAAGATGCTGCGCGCACCGAAGCTCACCACGCCAAACCCGGTGTTGTTGCCGCCCACGGGATTGCTCCCATTGCGGGCGTGACGGATCTCGAAGCCGCTGAGCGTGACGTCGTTGGCGTAGATCGTGATCCCCGCGCCGGAGCCTTCTGCGCCCGCGGGACGCGCATCGAGGATCACGCCCTTCCCGATCAACTTCAGGCCCGGCTTCGTGTCGGGGATCTGCAGCACCTCGATGTAGGTGCCCTTGGGCACGACCACGGTGTCACTGGGGCCGGCTGCGTCGATCACCGACTGGATCGTGTCGCCCTTCTTGACCTTGTGCGTGTCGGCCAGAACCGACGGAACGAGCAACAAGCCGAGCGCGAGTGTGCTGAGTGCGAAGCGAAGCATGGCAAGACGACCTCGTGGAGGGTGGAGCGACCGCGTCGCTGCGATCGCAGCTTCAGGAACGAGATCCAAGGAACAGGCCCGCCACACCTCGGTCGTGAGCGCCGCCCTCGCGTGACGGCGTCGTCGATCCGGTACCGCGGAACATCACCGAATCGTGCACACCATGGGTTCAGGTCCCCACTTGTCCGAGCGCTGCGGAACGATAGAGTTTGCGGCGTTCGAAGGAGCACCCTCCGCGGTCTCTCCCCCTTTCTGCGACAAACGGGTATCCTTCGAACCGCCAGGGGCTCCTCAGGTCCCCCCCTCACAGCCCCTGGCATTCATCGCAGCGCTCGTGTCCCCGAGTTCGCGATGACGGGTTGGTGCGGCGTGGTGGCCCTCGTGTCCCCCACTTTCGCCCTGCGTCGCACCGCCCACCTTTATTTAACTGCTCGCTCGACTAGGGCTCGCGAGTGGGCTTTGGGAATTGGCACGGCGGCGACTACGTGAACGGGGTCGTGCGGTGGGGTTTGGGATTCGGCGCGGGTGTCACTGCGCGTGCTTTCGGCACGGCGGCGAGTGAGTGAACGGAGTCGCGAGGTGGGGGTTGGGATTCGGCGCGGGTGTCACTGCGCGTGCTTTCGGCACGGCGGCGAGTGCGTGAACGGAGTCGCGAGGCCTGGGGTTGGGATCCGGCGCGGGTGTCACTGCGCGTGCTTTCGGCACGGCGGCGAGTGCGTGAACGGAGTCGCGAGGCCTGGGGTTGGGGTCCGGCGCGGGTGGGACCTGCTGCGTGCGGGACTGCGAGCGGGATCGTGTTCGCAGCGTGCGTGTCGGCGATCGCGGTGTGGGATCTCAGCGTGCGCTTGCGAGTGCGGTGTGGCTGCGGCTCGCGGGGGTCAGGCTTCGGCGAGGCCTTCGCGGATGGCGTAGCGGGCGAGTTCGACGCGGTCGTGGATGTCGAGTTTGTCCATCAGGTTCTCGGTGTGACGGCTGACCGTCTTCACCGACACGCTCATCAGCGCCGCGACCTCCTTCTTGGACAGGCCGCGCGCGAGGTAGCGCAGCACTTCGAGTTCGCGCGTGGTGAGCAACGACACGCGCGCGCCGCCCGACTCGGCGCCGCTCTGTGCGAGACGCGCGCCCTTGCCGTCGATCAGCAAGCGCTCTTGCACCTTGGGCGAGAAGCAGGCCAGGTCGTTGGCCGCCGCGCGCACCCCCGCCACGATGTTCGCGGGAGATTCATCCTTCGTCATGTAGCCGGTGGCTTGCGCGGCCAAGGCGCTCTCGATGTAGCGGTCGTGAAAGAAAGCACTGAGGAACACGATCGCGGCGTCGGGGCAGATCTCCTTGAGCTTGGTGGCCGCGTCGAAGCAGCTCTGGCCCGGCATGTCGATGTCCATCAGCACGACATCGGGGCACCCGCGCGACACGCACTCGAGCGCTTCCTCGGCGCTGCCCGCCGTGTCGACCACGGTCATGTCGGCCTCGGCCTCCAAGCGGTCGCGCAGACTCTCACGCAACAGTGCGTGGTCGTCGACCATCAAGACGCGGATCACGTTGCTCATCGAAGCGAACTCAGAATCGGGGTGGGAGACGAAGCCAGAGGACAACACTCGGGAACTAGGCAGCGCCACCTGCATCGCTCGGCACGAGCGGGACGGCGCGCGCGTCGATCAGGCGGCGCAGCACACGCCCCAACTCGGCCACGCGATAGCTGTCGCCGAGACGCACGGTATCCGATGGCGCCTCCGCTGGCAGCTCTCCACTGCCCGTGGCGCCCACCGTGGCAAAGGCGAGCTGTGGGCGCGCGACGAACATCTTGCCCACCAGCGCGCCGCCCTCGCCGTTGAGCAGCGACTCTTCGAGCAACAGCGCCTGCAGGCCGGGCGCCTCGCGCGAGGTCCACTCGGCCAACTCCTCGTGGGAACGAGCCTGCAGCGGTTTGAAGCCCGCGGCGAGCAGCGCTGAAGCCACGATCTGTCGCACTTGCGGGGTGCTCACCGCCACCAACACCGACTCACCCTGACCCGCAGCGACATCGGGAACGCGGTAGCGCGGCGCCCGCGCCGCCGGCCAGGTGACCGTGATCTCCGTGCCCTCGCCCGGCGTGCTGTCGATCTCGATGCGGCCGTCTTGCTCGCTCACCAACTCGCGCACGGTGGCGAGCCCCAAGCCCGTGCCGCCCGAGTCTTGCTTGGTGGTGAAGAAGGGTTCGAAGACGCGCTCGCGCAGCTCGGCGTCCATCCCTTGACCGGTGTCGCTCACGCGCAGGCTGACTTCGCGCTCGGAGCTACGCAGCACCACCAGGCTCAAGCGCCCGCCAGCGGTCATCGCCTCGCGCGCATTCAGCGCCAAGTTGAGCACGACCTGACGCAACTGTCCCGGGTCGGCGATCACCCACACGGGCGCGAGCGGCGGCGTGACCTGCAACGACACGTTCCCGGGCAGGCTGCGCTCGATCATCACTCCGGTCTCTTGCACGAAGGCACCCAGGTCGACCTTCTCCTGGCGCGCTTCGATCTTGCGACTGAAGGCCACGAGCGAGCGCGTCATGTCGGCGGCTTCGCTCGCGGCGCGCTCCACGACACCCAGCGAGGCCAGCGTGGAGCCGCTCTCGGTGGAGCTGTCGCGCACGCGTTCGGCGTGTGCCGAGATCACAGTGAGCAGGTTGCGGACGTCGTGCGCCACACCGCTCGCGAGTTGCCCGGCGAGTTGCAACTTCTGTGCATGACGCAAGGACTCACGCAGCACACGACGTTCCGTCTCGGCGTGCTCGCGTTCCCGGATCTGCTCGAGCAAGGCCTCGCTGCGCGCCACGAGTTCGGCGCTGCGCGCGCGCAGCTGCGTGCGCAACATGGCGGCGAAGAGCGTCGACACGGCGAGCAACACCGCGCCGACCGTGATCGCGCCGGGCAGCCAGACCGGCCACTCATCGGTGCGGCGCAGGCCCAACCACTCGTCGTAGGCCTCGTGATAGATCGAGCCCGGATCGTTCTTGAGCGCGATGAGATGACGGTCGAGCGCGGCCAACAGCTCGGCCCCCTCCCCACCGCGCGTGGCGAAGTGCGGCTGCCCCGCGGCCACGACCACCGGCGTGGAGTGCAGGTCGCGCCCTTCGATCAGGAAGTGCAAGGCGAGGTTCTCACCGACCACCGCCTCCACCTCGCCGTTGATGGCGGCTTGCACCGCCGCCGAGAGTTCCGGGTAGGCCACCAGCACGGGCGGACGCACCAAGCCGCGGGTCTGTCGCGCCAACTCCTCGCCGAAGATGTCGTCCTTCACCACGGCCACGCGCCGGGCCTCGAGGTCGAGTAGGGACTCCAACTCGAAGCCCGCGATCGCGGCCACGCGCCCCCAGCCTGCGTACAGGCCTTGCTCGGTGAAGTCGAAGCGTTGCTCGCGTTCGGGCGTGCGCAACATCGGGAACAGCAGCTCGAGCTCGCCGGTCTTGAGCCACGCCAAGCACTCTGACCAGGTGCCGTGCACCCACTCGAGTTCCCAGTCTTCTTCGTCGGCGATCTGCTCGAGCAGCACCACGCCGAAGCCCGCGGGTTGACCGTCCTTCTCGAACGCCACCGGTCGCGCGTCGTGCAAGCCGACACGCACCACGCGTTGCGCCGCGGTCGAGGCGCTGAGCAGCGCGAGCAATGCCACGGTCGTCCAAAGGCTACGCAGCGTCATGGCGCCCAGCCTAACCTGCGCGGGGCTCAGCCGGCGTGTCGCCGCTCGATCTCTTGAAGACCCACGTCGAGGCGTTCACGCGACCAGACGCGGCCGTCGGCGATGACCGCGAGCGGCCGCTCCAACACGGCGAGATCCGCGCGCGGGTCGCCGTCGAGCAGCAACAGGTCGGCGCGCAGACCGGGGAGCAGCTGGCCCGCCGCGTAGCTCTCGCCGTAGAAGCGCGACACGGCGGAGGTGCCCGCGTCGAGGATCGCCTCGGCCGACAGACCGGCCGCGCGCAGGACCTGGATCTCGCGGTGCATCGAGAAGCCCGGCACGCTGAACAGCTGCGGCGAGTCGGTGCCCAGCAGCACCGGCACGTCGGCTTCGGCAAGGCCTGCCAGCGCCACGTCGCGCAACACGCTGTAGGCCGCGCCGACCTCGGCCCCCACCGCGGCGGCCTGGGCGTTCACCTGCGCTTCCCACTGGTCGACCATCGCGGTGGGCATGAAGCGCACTTCGGACAGGCGCGCGCGCAGCGACGTGCCGCTGGCGCCGCCGTTGAGCGTGACCCACAAGGCCTGCGTGGGCACGACGGCCGCGCCGCTCTCGGCCAAGCGCTGCGCGAGTTCCGGCAAGCGTTCCAGGTCGACGTGCTCCACGAGTTGATGCGGTGTCGCCACGCCGCCCGCGTGCTCGGGCGGCAGCAGCTCGAGCAACACGTTGTCCATGTGATCCACGGTGGACTGGCCCGCGTCGACCGCCGTCCACAAACCCACCGCGTCGGCGACGTGCCCGCCGAAAGCCAAGTCGTGTTGCTCCGCCGCGCTCGCGATCGCTGCGAAGACATCGGGACTCAAGCCTTCGTGCACCTTGAGGTGGTCGTAGCCGGCCGCGGCGTAGTCAGCCACCAGGGCGGCCGCGCGCTCCACGCTCAAGCCGAGCCCGCCGTGCAGCGGTGGGCTGCCGACGAAGAGCCGCGGGCCCGCGCGCTCGCCCGCGGCGATGGCGTCGCGGAGGAGCAGCTGCGCGGGGTCGCCGAGCATGCCGCGCACGCTCGTCACACCGTTGGCGAGGTAGAGGAACAGCACGTCGTCGGCGAAACTGGAGCCGCCGCCGCTGTTGCCGGGCAAGTGCCCGTGCATCTCCACGAGCCCGGGCATGAGCCACTGGCCGGCGCCGTCGATCACGCGCGCAGTAGACGGGATCTCGACCTCGTTCGCAGGCGCGAGGCGCGCGATGCGGCCGTCGCTCACGAGCAGCACGTGCTCGCGCAGCGGTTCGCCGTCGTCGGTCATCGGGAGGATCGTGAAGCCCACCAGCGCGAGCGTCTCGCGCGCGGGCGGCGCGTTGTCGGCCGCTCGCGCGGGAACGGTGACGAGCGACAGCGCCGCGCAGGCGGCGAAGACAGCAACACGGACACGTGACATCGGCACTCTCCTCGGGACGCGCCCATTCTGCGCGTCGCGGCCGCAGCGCGCGCGCTTCAGGCGTGTCAGGCCCGTGTCGAGGTGGCAACGGAGGTCCGGCGCCGTCAGCCCTCGCGCAGCAGCCAGCTGAGAGCGCCGTCGAGGTGACCGAGGAAGGCCTCGTCGCGCCAGAGTTCGTCGCGGTGGCCGAGGCCGGTATGGAACACGCGGCCGGCGTCGACCTCGCGCACCCAACTCATGGGATGCCCCGAGTGCGGGTGCTTGGCGCGGCTGAAGTCCACGCTCTTGGGATCGAGGCGCAGCAGCACGCGCAGGTCGTTCTCGGCGCGGCGCTTGTACTCGTAGATCTCGTCGTGCAGCTCGAAGGGTTCGGGCAGCGCGGCGGTGGCGGGGTGTTCCCGGTCGACGACGAGCAGCCGCACGCGCTGGTGCCAGGGATGTCCGTCGAACTCGCCGCCGAGCAGCTCCAGGAACTCGGGTTGTTCGTGGAAGGTGTCGCTCACCGAGTGCACGCCGAGCAGCGCGCCGCCGGCCCGCACCCATTCCACGAGCGCGGACGCGCCACCGGGCACGGGCAACTCGCCGGTGGTGTAGAGCAGCAACACGTCGGTGTCGGCGAGCCGCGCGGCGTCGAGCTGGGTGGCGTCGCGCAGCAGCTGCACTTCGGCGCGCGACGACCAACGCTCGGCCAGGGCGCGTTCCACGAGCGAGGGCGCGTCGGCTTGTGCGCGCTTCACGACAGCGTGCTCGTAGCCAGCCGACTGCGTGAGCAACACGACGCGCGGCTTGGAGGCGGGCGGGGCGTCGGCGTCGAGCGCCTGGTCGCTCTTGGCGCCGGACTCGGCGCCGGTTACGGCCTCGGTTGCGGCCTCGGTCGTGGCGCGCTCGCTCGCAGCGTCGTCGCCACATGCTGCTGCCAGAGAGGCCAAGGCGAGCGCGAGCAGAGGACGAGTGCGCATGGTCAGAGCCCCGCGAGGTAGGCGATGAGATCGCGCAGGTCGCGCGGCGTGAGTGATTCCACGAGGCCTTCGGGCATGGCCGAGAGCGCCGGGCGACGCTCGCTCACGCGCGCCACGTCCACCTTGTGACGCTCACCGTCGGCGTCGAGCAGCACGATCAAAGTGGGACTCTCGCTGAGCACGCGCCCGGTGACCAAGCTGTCGTCGTCGAGGAACAAGTGCGTGGTCTGGAAGCCGGGAGCCAGACGCGCGTTGGGATCGCGCAGCGACTCGAAGATCTGCCGACGACTCAGTCGCTCGCCCAAGCCCTCCAGCGAAGGACCGACGTAGTGCTCGCCGATGCCTTCACCTTCGCGCGCGTGACAACGCACGCAGGAGAGCGCGGGCTGCTCGAACAGACGCGCGCCACTCTCGCGACTGCCGCCGAAGAGCAGCGCCGAGAGCGGGCCGTCGAGGGTCATCAAGGACTCGCCGCCGAGGGCCGCGCGTCGCAGCTCCCGGAAGCCCTCGCTGGCTTGGCGCGGGAAGGCTTGGAACAAGTCCAGCTGCAGCTCGACGGGCAGCTCGCCGCGCGCGAAGGCTTCGAACTGTTGCGCGAGCAAACTCTCGCCGGCGCCGTCGCGCAGGCCCGCAGCCAGCCCGAACGCCACGCGACGCTCGAGCAGCGTGCCGTCGGCGAGCAGGGCGGGCAGATGCTCGAGCACCGCCTCTTCACCGAGGAAGGGCAGCTTGGCGAGCGCGGCCGCGCGCAACTCGTGCGCGTGATCACCCAGAGCCCAGCTCGTGAGCGCGCTGTGGTCGTCGCGCGCCGCAGCACTCGGGACCCAAGCCCGCGAGAGCGAAGTGAAGGCCTTGGCGCGCAGGGTTCCAGGCAACTTCACCGTGCGCAACACCGCGCGCAGCAGGGCTTCGCTGTCGGGCGTGAGCGACTGTTCGCCAGCCAGCGACACCCACTTCCCGAGCAGCCGACTCGGTTGCAGCGAGAGCGTGCGATGGAGGCGCTCGCCGACCACGTGTGCGGAGAGCGGGGCGCGCGCTTCGCGAACGGACCAGTGGCCGAGCACCGCGTCGCGGGTGGAGGCTTCGGTCCAGTCGAGCACCAGATCGAGCGCGTCGGCGCGGAAGCTCTCGGCGACGTCGTCACGCAGAGCGAAGTCGAGCAGCATCGCGGCGGCGGCGTCGTCGCCCAGCCAGTCGGTGGCGGCCAGCGCGCGACGCAACACGGCGTCTTGGAAACCACCTGGTGGTTCGCTCACGAGCAAGCGTGCGGCAAGCGCTTCGGCCACGAGCGCTTCGCGCACCGCGAGCCCCGTGTCCCACATGGCGCGCGCGGCTTCGGCGCGCAACTCGGGGTCGGTGTCGTCGAGGAAGTTGCCCACGCGCGGGCTGCCCTGATGACGCAGCGCGAGCAGCGCGCCGAGACGCACGCCGCGGGTGGTGTCGCCCGCCAAGCCCGCGAGGCGATCGGAGTGCGCGCTGGTGGAGAGCGCCAGGGCGTAGGCGTGACGCAGGTTGGGGTCCTCGGCGTCGTCGGTACGCAGGCGCGCGAGCAACGCGTCAGCGAGCATGCCGCTGGCGAGACGGCTGGCGGCGAGCGCGGCGGCCAAACGCACACGCGGGTGCTCGTCGCTCAGGCGCGGCAGCACGTAGCTGGCGGCGTCGGGCGGCGCGAGTTCGCCGAGCAAGCGCAGCGCCAGGGCGCGCACTTCGGGTTCGCGATCGAGGCTGTGCGCCGCGAAGCCGTCGGCCAAGCTCGGCTCGTGACGACGCGCGGCGACACCCAGCGCCGCCAGCGCGTGCCAGCGCGGCAAACGCGCCGTCTGCTCGTGCAGCAAGTGTTCGAGCGCAGGCCAGCTCGACGGACGCGTGGCGAGTTCCAAGTGCGCGCGATCCCGCAGGCGGCGATCGACGTCGCTGAGCAAGGCGAGCAGTTCGGCGTCGCTGCGCTCGGCGAAGGGACGCGCGAGTTCCGCCGCGCGACGCGTCTGCTCGCGCAACACGTCTTCGCCGCCGTGCGTCACACGCCACAACCGACCGCGATTCGTGCGGTTCCAACCCTCGACCCAGTCACTGATCAGCACGCGACCTTGCGGATCCACGTCGACATCAGTGGCCAGCACGCCACTCACGAAGTCGGCTTCGGCGCTCATCCGGAACACGGCGCCTTCGGGCTCGACTCGGAAACCCACCACGCGGCTCGACGACGGATCGCCCAGGAAGTCGGCCAACAGGAAGCCGCCCGCGAACTCGCCCGGGAAGGCGCCGCCCGGATCCGACACGAGCCCCGACGGCCCGCTCGCGATGTGCGCCAGCGGCGGGAGCCGGAAGAACACGTCGTGGGCTTCGGCGCGCCACCAGTTCTCGAGCTTCCACGGGCCGCGATCGCTGAGCCACTGGAAGGGTTGGCGCCAGCCACTGTCGGCGCCGTGCACGATCTCCACGAGACGCGCCTGGTCGCCGCCGTCGGAGTTGTTGTCCACGGTGAACAGGTTGCCGAAGTCGTCGAAGGCGAGCTCTTGCGGGTTGCGCAAACCCACGTGCACGAGTTGCAGATCGCTGCCGTCGGGTTCGCAGCGCAGCACGGCGCCTTGATCGGGCAGCGCGATCACGCCGTCGGGCGTCTCCACGTGCAGGCCGCGGTCGCCGATGCTGAACCAGATGCGGCCGTCGGGTCCCATGAGGAGTCCGTGCAGGTCGTGACCGAGCAAGCTGATGCGCACGCCGTAGCCGCTGCTGAGCACTTCGCGTTCGTCGGCGACGTCGTCGCCATCGGTGTCGCGCAGGCGCCAGAGTTCGGGGATGCAGGCGTAGGTGATCTCGCCGTCGCGCGCGAGCAGACCGGCGCCGATGCCCGCGGCGTGGCTGTTGAAGTCGCCGGCGAAGGTGCGCGCGGCGTCGAAGCGGCCGTCGCCATCGGTGTCGGTGAGCAGACGCACACGGTCTTCGTTGGCGGCGTAGTCGTCGAAGTCCTCGCCGGTCTGGCGGCGCATGTAGGCCAGGCGGTCTTCCACGGTTTGCGCGGCGAGGTCGTCGTCGAGCCAATCCATGTGCTCGCGGATGTCGGTGACACCTTGGTGATGACGATGGGTCTCGGCCACGTAGACGCGGCCGCGTTCATCCACGCAGAAGGCCACGGGGTGTTGCAGCAGCGGTTCGGCGGCCACGAGTTCCACGCGCAGCTCCGCGTCGTGCTCGAAGTTGTCGGCCAGCGCGGCGAGCTTCGCAGGCGGCGGCGCGTCGTGCACTTCGTGCGGCGCGGGCGGCTCGCGCGTGCCTTGCGCCGCGACGCTCAACGACAGCGCCACGAACATCACCGCGACGCGCGCGCTCATGCGAACTCCGGCGCGAGCTCGTCGCGCACATGCTGCAGCAGCGCCAGGGTCGCGCGGATGCCGGCGTCTTCATCGAGCGAGCTGCCTTCGTACTCGATGCCCACGTGGCCGCGGTAGCCAGCGGCGAGCACCAAGCGCAACATGCGCAGGTAGTCGGTGTGACGCTCGAAGCCGCGCGCGTCGAAGTCGTGCGACTTGGCCGAGACCGCCTTGGCGAAGGGCATCAGTTGTTGCACGCCGAGGTAGCGGTCGTACTCGGTGTCGCCGTCGATGCGGAAGTTGCCGAAGTCGGGCAGGCTGCCCACACCGGGATGATCCGCGCCGGCCAACACGCCAGCCAACCAGCCGCCGTCGGACGAGAAGCCGCCGTGGTTCTCCACCAGCACCGACACGCCGTAGGGTTCAGCGAAGCGCGCCAAGCGCCCCAAGGACTCCGACGCGTGTTGCGCCGCGAGTTCACGCTGCACGCCACCGCCAGCGTTCACGCGGATCGCGTGACAACCGAGGAAGGCGGCGGCCGCGACCCAACGGTGATGGCGCTCGAGCGCGTCGCGGCGCGCGGCGGCGTCGGGATGCGCGAGCTGACCTTCGCCGTCGATCATGATCAACAAGTGACGCACGCCGTGGTCGTCGCAGCGCGCCTTGAAGTCGCGCAAGTAGGCGAAGTCGGCGACCTTGTCCTTGTAGAAACTGTTCACGGTCTCGATCGCGCCCAAGCCGTAGCGCTCGCGAGTGACGCGCGGGAGGTCGTGGTGCGCGAGCGCGCCTGACTGCAAGGCGCGGTGCAGCGACCACTGCGCCAGCGAGATCTCGAAGAGCGGCATCACGCCGGTGCCGGGCGCACCGGCCAGCGCCGACGCTCCGGGCTCGCGCCGCAACGCGCCGCAAGCGCTCGCGAGCCCGGCGCTGCCGAGCGCGGCAGCCGCACCGCTCAAGAGTCGACGGCGGGTGAGTGCGGCGGGCGTGTCGTTCAGTGCGGCCATGTGGCTCCTTCGTTGATCCAGCGGCGCAGCACGTCGATCTGTTCGGCGTTGAGGCGCTCACCGTCTTCGGGCATCACGTCTTCGTCGTCGGCGGGCAAGGTCACGCGCACGAAGAGCTCGCTGCCCTCCGCGTTGCCGGGCAGGATCGACGGGTTGTCACCGGAGAACGCGAACTCGTACTCGTCGAGGCGCAAGCGACCGCGCGCGCGCTTCGGGCCGTGACACTCGTAGCAGCTCGCGGCGAGGATCGGCTCGACTTGCGTGGCGAAGTCCACCGGCGCAGCGAGCGCCTCGGTGGCAACTTGCGCCGCTTCGTCGTCGACAGACGCTTCCTCGAAGCGCGTCACTTCGGCCTTCGGCTCCGCGCTCGCGTTGCCGCTGGATTCGACAGAGCCCGCGAGCTCCGCAGCCTTCCACGCGGGGCCGTTGCCCGACGACGCGCCCGTGTCGCTCGACTCCAGCGGCTCCGTGGCGAAGCCCGAACCCCAGACCAACTCACCGCCTTCGTGCCCGGTGTACATCGTGAGCAGCGCCAACAGCACGCTGCCCCAGCGGAACGCGCGCCCGCGACCGCTGTCGGCCGCCGCTCCCAAGCCCACGATCAAGACCACCAAGCCCAGCGCCACCGTGGCCACGCCCGCCCAGCGGTGTCGATCGAGCGCTTCGACGTCGCCCTCTTCGTGGAAGGCGAACAACCAGCCCGACGCGGCCGCAGCCAGCGAGACCAAGACACCCAGGCACAGGCAAGCGCGCACCGTTCCGTTGAGGCGCCCGCCGCGGCCGCCGATCACCGCGAAGATCCCGGCGCTCACGAAGAGCCCCAGCGGGAGGTGCACGAGCATCGGGTGCAGGCGTCCGATCACTTGCTCCCACACGGGTGAGAGGCCGGTCACGCTGTCGGCGGCGGCCAGCAACGCGTGGGGAACATCTGCGAGTGGAGCGATCATCATCGGGTCTCGGGTGTGGCGGAGAACGCGCCTACGTGGCGACGCCGCTCAGTGATGAGTGGCCGACGCGGGCGCGCGTTCGCCGGCGCGCACGGGCACACTGAGCGCGTTGCCTTCGGGGGGCAACGGGCAGGTCGTCACGCTGCTGTAGGCGCAGGGTGGGTTGTAACTGCGGTTGAAGTCGATCCAGGTCGAGCCGTCGGCGTCGGCGACTTCGGTGACGAGGAAGCGCCCGCCGGAGTAGCTCTCGTCGCCGCTGGTGGCGTCGCTGAAGATCAGCCAGTAGCTGCCGTCGCTCTCGGGCAATGGCAGCAGGCTGTGAGTGCGGCCGTGAAGCTCGAACTGCAGCTCGCCCGCGAGCAACTCCTGGCTCGACACGCCGTGCACGCTGGGGATCGACACCATGCGCGGCACCGCGAAGGGCACGAAGCGCGCACGCACACGCCAGCTCATGTCGACGGGGAAGCGTGCCGTGCCGGCGTACTCGCGACGCAACGCACTCTGCGCGTCGCGCACACGCACGCCCAAGCGCGGCCCGCGACGCACCATCCAGAACGCGATGTCGGCGGCCGAGTCCGACGCCCCCTCCGCGCGGCTCGGGTCGGTGGACGCGCGGCTCGGATCGGAGTCGGCGCCGCCCTTGCCGCGCGGCGCGTGGACCTCGAGCGTGGTGCGACCGTCGGCATGGGTGTCGGCGCGCAGCGCGAGCTCGGTGACGCGCTCGCCGTCGACCGTCACGCTCTGCCCCTCGGCCGCCACGAAGCGCAGCTGCTCGCCACGCACCACGATCTCGCCGAGCCGCTCAGGCGCACGCCCGACGGGCAGCTGGATGTCGCTGTCGGGATGGCTACCGACCGTGTGGCGGCCCTCGCCGATCCAGGTGAGGCCCACCAGCGCGAGGTAGCCGGTGGGGCTCGCCAGCTTGCGCTCGCGCTCGACGTGCCAGGCTTCGACCTCGGCCTCGTGCGCCTGCTCCGCTGTGGGGCTCGGTGCGACGACCTCCTGATCAGGGCCTGGCGCCGCCTCCCCACGCAGCTCGGAGGCCGGCTGGGCACACGCGCCGCCGAAAGCGGTCAAAAGCAACAGGAGTGCCACGAGACGGCGGCTCAGGCGCATGCCAGGATCTCCGGGAGTCGAGCCCGCCATTCTGCCCGCTCCCGGGCGCGCCGGGAACCGCGACGTCCTCGGGCGCGTTGCCGCAGCGCTCGTCGAGCCCCAAGCCAGAGGCACCGTGTTGGTCGATGCAGTCCATGAGCGCTGAGCTCCACCCCACCGACGAGCAGCTCGCCCAAGCGGCGGGCCAGGGCGGCCTGCCGGCCTTCGAGGCCCTGGTGCGACGGCACGGTCCGGGCGTGGACGCCGTGCTGACCCGTTCGTTGCGCGACCGTCACCTGGCGGAAGACACGGCGCAAGAAGTCTGGATGAAGGTGCACGCGGCCCTCCCCCGCTGGCAACCGCGGGGCTCCTTCCGCAGCTGGCTCTACAGCGTGGCGCTGAACCATCTGCGCGACGTGGCCCGCAAGCGCGGCCGCGGGCGCTTGGTGCTCGTGGAGACTCCGCCCGAAGGGGTAGCGCCAGCTCGACCCGACCCGCTGGAGCAGGGCGAGGTGCGCGAACAACTCGAACGCGCGCTGAGCGACGTGGCCGAGCCGTATCGCACGGCCGTGCAACTCGTCGACGTGCTCGGGCTGAACACGGCGGAGGCCGCGTCGGCCATGGACTGCGCCACGGGCACGGTGAAATCGCGGGTGCATCGCGGCCGCTCGCTGTTCCGCGCCGCGCTCGACAGCCAACCCTGCCTCGAGCTGCGTCCCTCCGGAGAACAGGGCGGCGCGGCACAGGGAGCCTCGGGATGAGCACCCACGATGCCCGCGCGCTCTACTCCGCTCTGCTCGACGGCGACCTGTCGCCCGAAGAGCACGCCGACTGGCACGCGGCACTCGCGCTCGACACCGACCTGGCCGCCGACTACGCCGGCTTCGCGGCAGGCGTCGGGGCGCTGCGAGGCCTGCGCCCGCAGGCCCTGAGCGAATCACGCGTCGCCGCGATCCTGGCCCCTCTCGACGCGAGCGCCCCTGCGGCGGCGCGTCCGGCCTGGCCCCAGCTGCTGGCCGGCTTGGCCACAGCGGCCGCGATCTGGTGGCTGCTGGTACTCGGCGGGATCGGGCAGCTCATCGACACGCCGTCGGCGGGCACACCGCTCCAGCCTCCCCCGCGTGGCAGCGAGACGCTCGCCTCGCACTCGCTGCCTGAGGCTCCGCCCACGATGCCCGAGCCGTGGGCGCTGCCCGCCGACGCGGCCGTGGTCGCCGACGCCGCCGTGGCTGCCGACCTCTCAGTCTCGACGGCACCTGCGCCCCTGCACGCGCAGGGCCACGCCCTCGGCGCGCTGGAACCCGGCCTGAAAGCCGGCGAGGGTCGTCCGCGGCTGCGGGCCAGCGCGGGCGTGCACCTCGTACGCGGCGAGCAGAGCACGCGCCTCAGCCTGCACGGAGAGCTCAGCGCACTGATCCCGGAGCTGCTCGCACTGCTGGACAGCGAGGACGCAGGGCTCATCCAGCTCGCGACCACCCGGCTGCGCCAAGCGCAGCGTGACCTCGTGGAGCGCGGCAGCGTGCCCGCGGAGCTGGGCACCGACCCGCTGGCGCGTGACGACAACGCACATCGCCCCCCTCGCAACTGGTTCAGTGCGCGGCCCACACCACCGCCCAGCGTCAGCCAAGCTTGGAACGAATGGTGGACGCTGGCACGCGTTCACCTGCCGCGCGCTCACGACAGCGACGTGCTCTGAGCGCGCAAGGCAGCGCGCGGGAACCCGGCCCGCGAGCGCGACGTTCCTCGGCTGCCCCTCGACCGTGCGAGACCTCCCCATGCGCCTCCCCGCCTTCCTGATCCTGCTCGCCGCGCTGAGCTCGAGCGCCTGCCACAGCGACCACTGGGTCACGATGCACCGCTCGAACAGCACGCTGCTCCTGAGTGAAAGTGGCGAGAACGGCGAAGGCCTGAGCTACCGCGCGCTCCCCAGCTGGAGAGACGCACCACGCATCCAGCGCACCGAGAGCCGTCGCGTGCAACAGGCCGTGATCGGCTTGCGCGTCGCCGACCTCGACGCCGACATCGCCGAGAGCCTCGGCGCACCGCCTTGGCGCGGCGTGTTCGTGGAACGCGTCGAACGCAACTCGGCTGGTTTGGCCGCGGGCCTGCGCGTGGGCGACGTGCTGATCGAAGCCGCCGGCGAACGCGTGCACTCGCGCGGTCAACTCAACGACTTGGTGCGCACCCACATGCAACCCGGCGAGCCCACGATCCTGGTGGTCGAGCGCTGGGCGAGCAGCAGCGACGACGCACCGCGCGAACGCGTCGAGATCGAACTGCGCCCGGATGCGCGCGAGGTGCTCGACGAAGTCACAGAGACCTTCCAACTCGAGAGCGCGCCGGGCGTGCAACGGCTCACGGGACTTCAACTCGGCGGCGTCTCGGAGGACCTCTCCGCACAGATCTGGGGGCGCTCCGCCAAGACGGTCCTGATCACGAACGTGAGCCCTGGCAGCCCGGCCTACGAGGCGGGCCTGCGCGCCGGCGACCGCGTGCTGCAGGTGGACGAAGCCCCCGTTTCCGAGCTCGACGACATCGTGCGCGCCGTGGCCGTGCGCGCCGAACGCGAGGGTTACCACCTGCGCGAAGGCGAGCAACCGCGCGTCCGCAGCACAGGTGGAACACCCGACCGTTCGGGTCGACTCAAGCTCGACGTGAGCGGCCCGCTCGGCGACCACCAAGCCCGTGTTGCCATCGACGACGAACTCGACGAAGACGTGGATGTCTCGATCCCGATTCTCTTCGACTACGCCAGCGGCATCGATCACACGCACTGGTCCTTCCTCGACTTCATCTTCCAGTTCGGCTTCAACTATCGCTCGTCGGTGCAGCACTCACAGACGCGCGAGGCCGCCGAGACCAGTTCGCTCTCGCTGTTCCCCTTCGGCATGTTCGAGTTCAGCTCGTCGCCGAACCACAGCGAGACCACGCTCTTCTGGTTCATCACTTGGACCAGCGATCGCTGAACGCGCGTGGGTAAGATGGCGCGTCGGTCACCTCGGAGCCGCGCCATGCCGCCCACGTCTGTCCTGATCGCCTGCGTGTGGATCGCCGCGTCCTTGTGCGCGAGCTGTGCGTCGGAGCGCGTGGAGTCGCCTTCGGGGAACAGCGTCGTCGCGCGCGCTCAGGTCGCCCTCGCCGACTCTCACGCACGCGCCCCCTTCGGTGAGTACGAAGTGGCGTACAGCGACTCGGGCGGTGCCGACACCGCGCTCGTGTTCGTGCACGGCTGGGCCGCCGATCGTCGCGTGTGGGACGAACAACTCGCGCCACTCGCGGAGCATTCTCGCGTGCTCGCGGTCGACCTCCTCGGACACGGGCTCAGCGACCAGCCCGAGATCGACTACAGCGTGGAGGTCTTGGCGCAATCTCTACAAGCCGTGTTGCGCCACGCGGGGCTGCGGCGCGTGGTGCTCGTGGGGCACAGCAACGGGTCGGCGGTCGTGCTCGCGCTGGCTCGCAGCACGCCGCAGAGCGTGGCCGGCCTGATCATCGTCGACGGCGCCTTGCAGCCGCTGCAGGTCGACCCCGCAACACTCGACGCCTACCTCGCGCGCTACCGCGGCGACGACTACCTCACACACGTCGAGCGCGACGGTCGCCAGATGCTCTCGCCACGACTCCCGCCCGCCCGCCGCGACGACTTGCTCGCGATGATGCGCGCCGTGCCGCAACACGTGCTCGTGTCGAGCCTGGCCGGGAACTTCGACCCCGCAGCGTGGTCGACCGCGCCGCTCGACTGCGCGCTGCTCGTGATCCGCGCCCGCTCCCTGTTCTGGACCGACGAGTCTCAGCGCTTCGCCGAGTCGCTCACGCCGCACACCGAGTACCACGTGCTCGACGGCGTCACGCACTACCTCATGCTCGACGAAGCCCACACCTTCCGCTTGCTGCTGAACGACTTCGTGGAGCGTCGCGAGTTGTTAGGCGTGGTCCGCAACGGATGACGACGCGTTGAGCAGCGCGTGCGCGCGCTGCGCCGCGAGGCGCACGTCGGCCACGCGCTGTTCGCCGAACTCGCGCTCGATCATCAACGGCACGGCCGGCGCGAGTTCGCGGATCAGCGTCAAGCACTCGGCCCACGGCACCGCGCCGCTGCCGAAGGCACGCTCGCGACCCCAGGTGCCGGGGGTGTCGGGCGGGTCGGCGTCTTTGAGGTGCACTTGCAAAGCCCGCGGCGCCAGTTGACGCGTGGCCTGCAGCGGATCGCCGCTGGCGTGCAACAAGAAGTTCGCGGGGTCGAGGTTGAGGCCCACGCCTTCGCCCACCTCACGGAGCAGCGCGAGCAGTTCGTCGGGGGACTCCTGACCGGTCTCGAGCGCGAGCCGCGCGCCGTGTCGCGCAAACTCTCGCGCCACCAGCGCCACGCGTTCCACGAGACGCTCGCGCGCCGACGCGTCATCCGGAGCGGCGCAACCCACGTGCAAACTCACGAGCGGCAGCTCCCAGCGCTCGCCCAGTCGCGCCCAGCGACGCATCAAGACCTGATGCCGCGGCCAGTGCTCGTCGCTGACCAGGCCGCCCGTGGCCGCGAAGCGCTCCGGACTCGAGAGGTCCTGCCCGAGCGTGCCCACCATCCCCGAGAGCACCTGCAGGCCTGCACGTCGGAGCGCCCGCTGGGTGCGTCGCGGGGACCAACCCGGGCGCCAGGGCGCCGTGGCCAGCGGCTTGAGACCCAACTGCAGGCGCTCGAGCCCGGCTTCGAGCAGCGCGTCGGCCAGGGCTTCGGGCCCGGCGGGCCGAAACGACCACGAACAGGCCCCGAGCTGAGTCGGAGCGGACATCCGCGCCAGACTAGGTGCCCCGAAGCCACGCACCAAGACCGCTGCCGACGGACCGCCAGCAGGGAGGCGTCCGCCGGGGCCCCTGTGCGCCACCGCGAGCGCGCCGTCGCTGCGGCGAGGCGGGCCGAGAATCCGCCCTGAAGTCTTGCCCCCTACGAATCCGATGGCATACTTTCCTTCCCGCACCTGCGACTGCGTCTCAGGAGCGAGTACCTCTCCCGCCCACCCCGCGAGCCAGCTTCGATGCGCCTCGGCCTGTTCTTCGGATCCTCCACCGGCGCCACGGCCTGGGCGGCTCAGCTGCTACGGGCGGAGCTCGGCGAGGATCTGGTGACGAGCTTCGGCGACATCCGCGACCTGTCCGCCGCCGAGCTCGCCGACTTCGACGTGCTCGTCCTGGGCGCCCCCACGTGGTTCGTCGGAGAGCTCCAGGAGGACTGGCAGGCGCGGCTCATCGAGCTCGAGCGCCTCGACCTCAGCCACACGCGCGTGGCGCTCTTCGGCCTGGGCGACGCCCGCGGCTACCCGGGGACCTTCCTCGACGGGTTGGGCGAGCTGCGCGCGGCCCTCACGGCGCGAGGTGCGCGCTGCGACCTCGGCCACTGGCCGGCCGAGGGCTACGAGTTCGACGCCTCGCGCGCCCTGCTCGGCTCCGGCAACGGCAAGACCTTCTGCGGCCTTGCCCTCGACGTGGAGAACGAAGGCTGGCTCACGGCGCCGCGCGCGCGCTCCTGGTGCCGCCAACTGCGCCGCGAACTCGGGCTCGGTCGTCGCGCACGCCGAGTGCGTCGGCTCGGGCTGCCCGCGTCACCGGTGCGCCTGCGCCGCTGAACCGCGGCTGCACTGCGGCTGCACCGCTACTGCACCGCAACTGAACCTGCGGCCGCTACCCCTAGGTAGCCACTGCACCTAGGTTGCCACTACCCCTAGGTTGCCACTGCACCCAGGGAGCCACTCCACCTAGGGCGACGCCGCGCACTGAGATCACGCGCGCGGAGTGGCGAGCACTCGCAGGCGCGTGGCGACGTCGCGTCGACCTAGCTCTTGCGCTTGCGTGCGGGCGCGCGACGGTTCAGCAAGCGCGCCAGCTCGGCCACGAAGAGCCCCGCGTCGGTGACGATCGGCACCGTGTGCGAGGAGCCGCGATCGCCGAGCTTCGCGACCATGGCGGGGTTGATGTCCACCGCCACGAGCGTGACGGAGGCGGGCAGCATGTTGCCCACGCCGATGCCGTGCAGCATCGAGCCCAGCACGATCACGAGCCCCGCGCCCTTGAGCAGCTTGGCGTAGGTTTCTTGCGCGGCAATCAGGTCCATCTCGGTGTCGGGCAGCGGGCCGTCGTCGCGGATCGACCCCGCCAGGCAGTAGGGCACGCCGCGTGATTCGAGCGCGTGCATCACGCCGCTCTTGAGCGTGCCCTTGCGCACGGCGGCGCCCAAGCTGCCAGCCTCGCGCACGAGATTGATCGCGCGCATGTGGTTCATGTGCCCGTGCATCACGGGCTGCCCGGTCGACTGGCTCACGCCCAAGCTCGTGCCGAGCACGGTGGCTTCCACGTCGTGCACGGCGAGCGCGTTGCCCGCGAGCAGCGCGTCGACCCAACCGCGATCGATGAGCTTGGCGAGACTGCCCGCCTGGCCGGTGTGGATCACGACCGGGCCGCAGACCAGCACGACCTTGCCGCCCTCGGCGCGCGTGCGCTTCCACAAGTCGGCGAGGAAGCCGGCTTGGGCTTCCACGCGTCGCTCGCTCGAGATGTCGTTCGACATGAAGCTGAAGCCGTCGGCCTCGGCCTCGCGCGGCGGCATCACCACTTGCACACCCTCGTGCCCGACGACCACGCGCTGCCCGCGCACGAGATCGCGCAACTTCACGCACTGTGCGTCGCGCGGGCCGATCACGATCACGGCGTCCATGCGCTGCTTGCGCACGTTGCGCCAGCGCCCGTCGACGCGCACACGCGTGGCTTGGTTCGTGGTCGAGTAGAAGCCCTCGGGGGCCACGCCCGCACGACGCACCGCCACGTGCTTGGCGTCGATCTCTTCGGGCGGTGAGAAGCCGAGCGCACCGAGGCTGTCGAGCAAAGACTCCCGCCGCGCGGCCTTGGGCTCCTGCAGCTCGATCACCACGTGACTCTGTTCGTCGGGTGTGCGACCGATGTCCACTTGCAGCACGCGATAGCGCGCGCCGCTGTTGCTGACGGTGTCGAGGGCGCGTGCGAGCAACCCCTGGTCGATCAAGTGTCCGCGGGCTTCGAGTTTCATGCGCGCAGCGTAGCGACCGACACCGAGCAGGTCACGGACTCCCGAAGCCACGAGCGAGCGCGCACTCAGCGCGTCACCGCCCCACGATCACTGCAATCGCCGCGACGCAGGCCAGGCGCTAGGATGCGCGGCTTCCCTCCCGGCCCAGCGCGTGTCTTCGGCTCCAGCATCCACTCCAGAGCACCCGCACGCGGGCGAAGCCGGCACGCCGGTCGCGCCCTTGCGCGTGGCCGAGGTCGTGAAGCTCTGGATCCCCTTGGCGGCCAGTTGGTTGCTCATGGGACTCGAGCTGCCGCTGCTCACGATGGCCGTGTCGCGCTTGCCTTTCGAGCAGACGCAGCTCGGCGCTTGGGGCGGCGTGGTGCTGCCGATCTCGCTGGTGATCGAGGGCCCGGTGATCATGTTGCTCGCGGCGAGCACGGCGCTCTGCGGCGACCGCGCGTCGTACCTGCGCGTGCGCGGCTTCATGCTCGCGGCGGGCGCGGCGCTCACGCTCGTGCACGCGGCCGTCGCCTTCACACCTCTGTTCGACGTGGTCGTGCGTGATTGGCTCGCCGCCCCGGACGACGTGATCGAACCCGCGCGCCTCGGCCTGCGCATCATGACCCCGTGGACCTGGGCCATCGCCTGGCGCCGCTTCTGCCAAGGTCTGCTGATCCGCAACGGCCTGAGCCGCTCAGTGGGTATGGGCACGCTCGTGCGGCTGCTCAGCAACGCCAGCGTGCTCGCGCTCGGCGTGTGGAGCGGACAGGTCGCCGGCATCGTGGTCGGCGCCAGCGCCGTGGCCGTGGGTGTGGTGTCCGAAGCGGTCTACGCCGCGCGCGTCGCCGCGCCCGTGATCCGCGAGAAGATCCTGCCCGTGGAACCCACCGAGGCCCCACTCGGTCGCGGCGCCTTCCTCAAGTACTACCTGCCACTCGCGCTCACACCCTTCGTGACGCTCGTGATCCAACCGCTCGGCGCCGCGTCGATGAACCGCCTGCCCGCCGCCGAGCTCTCGATCGCCGCCTTCCCCGCCGTGCACGGCCTCGTGTTCATGACGCGTTCCCTGGGCTTCGCCTACAACGAGGTCGTGGTGAGCTTGGTCGCGCGTCCCGGAGGCCCCGCCGCGCTCGTGCGCTTCCAACGCTGGCTCGCACTCGGCACCTCCGGCGTGCTGCTCCTCTTGGTGACGACGCCCCTCGCGAGCCTCTGGTTCGAGCGACTCTCCGACTTGTCACCCGCGCTCGCCGCGCTCTGCACCGCTGGCGTGGCGGTGTGCGTGTTGATGCCCGCGTACCAAGTGCTGCAGAGCTACGCGCAAGGTGTGCTCGTGAAGCACGGCAGCACGCGCGCCGTGAGCGAGGCCGTGGTCGTTTACGCCGCCCTCGCCGCGCTGCTGCTCGCCAGCGTGGTGTTCACGCTCGACCACCTCGCCACGCTCCCACTCGCAGACGTGCCCACCCTGCTCGGCACACCGCTCACGGAAATCCCCGGCCTGCTGTGGGCGCTGGGCAGCTTCGTGGTAGCGGGCCTGACCCAGACGGCGTGGTTGTTCACGCGCAGCCGAGCCGCACGTCTCAGCTACAGCGCCATCTCGACGACCTAGCTCGGGCTTCAGCGCACGCGCGGCGCGCGCAGTCCGTCGACCAGCTCTTGCTCATCGGGCGCCCACTCGGCGATCAAGTCGGCCGCGAAGAGCTGCAGGTCGCTGACGTCCCGGAAGCGCACCGGGCTCTCGGTGCGCTCCGCGACCCAACTCTTCGACGCCACGCTCAAGCCCGCGTCACGCGCAGTCGCCAACGCTTGCGTGGCTCGCGTCGCGTCGACCTGCTCGGGCAGGGCCGGCTCACCGAAGAAGAGCGGGAAGTCGGCCAGCTCGGCGTCGGGTGCGGCGGGCAAGATGCCGACCAAGTGTCCCGACAGCTGCGCGCGGTTGATGCGCTCGACCGTTTGCGTGCCGGCGAACAACACCGGCTCGTAGGTCTGGCGCGGCGCGACCATGGCCGGGTCGACCTTCATCACGAGCACCCAGCCGCTGCGGTACTCGGGCTGCTCGGCGCGCCACACGTGCACGGCGGGCGTGTCGAGCTGGAACGGACGCGCGAGCAGCAGCTCCACCTCGCCCGCAGCAGGGTCGACGGGGAGCGGCGCCAACGCGGCGGTCTCGGTGTCGCCGGTGTAGGCGGTCACGCCCACGGCCGCGGCGAGAGCGAACAGGATCACAAAGAGGATGCGGAGGTTCATGGGTTCGCTCGGGATCAATGGAGGGTGAAGGCGAGGTCGTCGAGGCCGAGGCGGCCGGCGCTGTCACCGGCACCGGGGCCGAAGAGCAGCCGCACGACGGCGAGGTCGCGCAGGTCGAGGCCGCTGCCGTCGGTGGTGAAGTCGGTGAGACGAATGCGGATCGTCTCGAACTCGTTGGCCCAACCCACGCCGCTGCCGCAGCCGCTGCGCTGATAGGGCTCCTCGATGCCGCCACCGTAGACGGAGATCGGGATGCTGGCGCTGTTGCCCTCGCCGTCCGTGAGCACGACGCTGAAGTCGAGGTCGCCGAGCACCGCAGTCGTGAGGCTGTCGCGCGTGGCCTGTGCGGCGCGCAGGTTGAGGTACTGGTACCCGCTCACGTCGTTCATGCCGTCGGGGATGCCCCAGTCGATGAGCGACGTGCCGCCGCCCGTGAACTCGAAGACCATGCCGCGGCTCACGTCGCCGTTGTCCTGCGCCTCGGTGAAGCCGTTGAAGGCGTCGCCGTCGTTGCTGAAGTTGCCGTCCGGATCGTTGAGCACGCCGTCCTGCGCGTTGGCCACGGTGAACAACACGAGGCCGCCGGCGCTCGAGAGGCCCACGCCCGCGTTGGTCTGGAAGTCGTCGAGCACGAAGGTGTCGGCGCGCGGGTCGGGGCGGTGCTGCAGGTCGACGGCCACGCAGGGGTTGCCGCCGCCGGCGCCGCGCGGACTGAAGCGCTCCCACTGACGCCAGAGGAAGTCGCGCGCCGCTGGGTTGCCGCGCACGTAGTGCTCGGCCAGCGGCAGGATGTAGCCACGCACGATCTTGTGCGTGTTCGGACGGCCCACGAGACACGGTCCCGTGGCCACCGACGATCCGCCGCCGTTGTGGAAGTCGCCGTGACCCACGCCGTGCAGCGAGATCGAGCTGCGCTCGCCCAGCGCGCGACCGAGCAGCGTGAAGGTCTGCACGATGTTGCTGTTCGCGCAACCGTTCACGTCGGCGTCGGAGCCGCCGGTCCAGAGGTGGTACGGCGCGTCGTGCGGGTTGGCGCTGGCCGGGCCGAGGAAGTTCGTCGGCGCGATGCTCGACACCAACTTGACGTCGTTGATCGTGTAGTTCACGGGCGACCAGGTGCCGTCGAAGATGCGGTCGTAGGCGCGCGCCACGCCTTCGCCGCCGCGACTGTGACCGATCCACATCATGCGCGACACGTCGATGTGACCGTCCAGCACACCACCCTCGATCGAGTCGAGGTTGCCGAGGAAGTAGTCGGTGTTCGTGAGCGTGGTCGTGGACGCCGTCTCGATGCCCGGCACCGTGTTGTTCTGGTGGCTCATCACCACGTAGCCGTAGCTCGCGAGGTGCTCGCCGATGTGGTCGTACCACTGGTAGTTGTGACCGTTGCCGTGGCTCACGACCACCAAGGGCAGCTCACCGAGCGACGCGACGTTGCTCGGGTAGAACAGGTTCTGTCCGAGCAGACTGCCGCCGGAGTAGAGCGCTTCGACCACCGAGTACGGGCCGGCCTTGGTGGTGTCGCGCACGATGTAGAGCCCGGCGTGATCGCCGTAGCCGTCGATGAAGTCGTCGCCATCCAGCATGCCGTTCTGGTTCAGGTCGATGACGAGGTCGTAGGGCACGCCGAGGTTCTCACCGCCGTCACCGCTCAAGCTGTTGAGGTCCACCTGGAAACGGTTCGCGCTGAGCGTGCCGCCGGGGAAGGCCAGCGTGACGGCGCCGCCCGAGGTGAGGTCCACGAGGCTGGGGTCGGCGATCCACTCGGCGCGGCTCTTGTCGGCCACCACGTAGACATCGCCGGTGCGCCCGGCGATCTCGGGGAAGCGCGAGGGATCGACGGCGATGTCGAGCGGGTTGCCCTCGAAGAAGCTCGTCACGTATTCGAAGTGCGGGTAGCCGCTGAGCTCTTCGCCGGCGAGTTGCATGTCGCGGTCGTGCAGCGTGACCGAGGCGCCGTTGCTCCAGTCGTAAGACATCGGCGACGGACCGCTCATCACGCCGGCCACGGCGTAGAGCGTGAAGCCGTCGAACATCGGGTCGCTGGGCAGACTGAAGCTCAGCTCGAGGCTGCCGTCGCCGGGGATGACCGGGAGCATCACCACCGTGAGGTTCGGTGTGAAGCCGATGTCGAGGCTCGTGCCGAAGATCGCGGTGGGCCCGGCCGCCACGTCGATGAGCGCCACCACCGGGTCGCCGGGGTTGCCGGTCACGCGCCACTCGAAGGGCGAGGCCATGAGCTGATGCAGCTCGGTCTGGCCGTTCAAAGTGAGGTCAGAAGCCTGGGCAGACGTTCCCAGGAGACAAAGAATCAGCAGGGAGATGGCGCGCACGGAGAGACTCGAGGGAGGAGAGCCAAAGCTATCGGGGCGCGCATCCTAGCGCGAATTCGCCATGTGTGGGGAATCGACGCATGGGTCACCTGCCTGAGCTGACGAGGCTCCGGATTCAACGTGCGAGGATCGGTGGCTGCGCGCGGCGCGACGCGGCAGGCTGCGCGGCATGACTTCCCTCCGCTCCCACTCGACCATGCCCACGCCCCGTTCTTCAGTGCCCGCATCGGGACCCACGCCGCCGACACGCGCGCTCCCCCCGCGCGACGAGCTGCTCGCCGCCGTCGCGCAACGCGATCGTTCCTACGAAGGCGTGTTCGTGTTGGCCGTAGTCAGCACGGGCATCTTCTGTCGACCGGGCTGTCCCGCGCGCACGCCGCGCCCCGAGAACTGCCGCTTCTTCGTCGACGCGCGCGCCGCGCTGCTCGAGGGCTTCCGCCCGTGCCTGCGTTGTCGTCCGCTGGAGAGCGCCGACGCGCCCCCCGAGTGGCTCGCGCCGCTGCTCGCCGACGTCGAAGCCGAGCCCACGCATCGTTGGCGCGACGAAGAGTTGCGCGCCGCCGGCTACCAGCCGTCGCGCGTGCGCCGCTGGTTCCAGCGCGTGCACGGCATGAGCTTCCACGACTACTCGCGCGCGCGGCGGCTCGGCGCGGCGCTCGGCACGCTGCAGTCGGGCGGCAGCGTCACGAACGCGGGTTTCGACGCGGGCTTCGAGTCGTCGAGCGGATTCGCGGAAGCCTTCCGCAAGTTGGCCGGCCAAGCGCCTTCGCGGGGCGCCGCCAGCACGCGCGTGCACGTCACCCGACTGAGCACGCCGCTCGGACCGCTCATCGCCGGCTGCACCGACGAGCACCTCGTGCTGCTCGAGTTCGCCGACCGACGCGGACTGCCCGCGCAACTCGCAACGCTCGCCAAACGCCTCGGTGCGGTGTTCGTCCCCGGCGAGAGCGCGCTGCTCGAACGCACCGGCACGCAGGTGCACGAATGGTTCGCGAACACGCGCGCTGAGTTCGAGCTGCCCGTGCACGCGCCGGGCACCCCCTTCCAAGAAGCCGTCTGGACGGCCCTGCGCGCGATCCCACGCGGAAGCACCGTGAGCTACGGACAGCTCGCGCAGACCCTCGACCGCCCCAAGGCCGTGCGCGCCGTGGCCGCCGCCAACGGCGCGAACCGTCTCGCGATCCTGATCCCCTGCCACCGCGTGATCGGCGCCGACGGTTCGCTCACGGGCTACGCCGGCGGCCTGTGGCGCAAGCAGCGCCTGCTCGAGCTCGAGGGGCTGAATCTGACCCCTTGAGCGCACGCTCCCCGGATTCAGCGAAGGCTCCCCGGATTCAAGGAGCTGAACTAGACTCCACCTTGCGCCTTCGCGCGCGGTCCGTCATCTGTTCGAAACTCAGGGGAGTCCTGTCATGCGCACGTTCGTCTGCACGCTGCTCGGCGTCACTTCGCTCGCGCTCGCCCTCTCCGCGCAACAAGTGCATGTGGTCGACGCGGCCGGCGCGCCCGGCAGTGACTTCGTCGCGCTGCAACCGGCTGTCGACAGCGCGAGCGGCGGCGACATCCTGTTGATCCGACCGGGCAGCTACGCGGGCCCCACCGTGATCGGCAAAGCGCTCAGCTTGATCGCCGACGAGAGCGGCACGGTGTCGATCACGAGCGGGATCGAGCTCGAAGGTCTGCCCGCGGCGAGCACGTTCAGTTTGACGGGACTCGACATCAGCGGAGCGAGCGGCCTCGCGCAACCGGCTCTGCGCGCGTCGATCTGCGCGGGCACGCTGTGGGTTCAGTCTTGCCAACTGCAGGGGAGTCACGCGTCACAGGGCTTCGCCGAGGAAGCGGTGGAGCTCAACGACTGCGCCGATGTCGTGCTCCTGCGCAGCAACTTGGTCGGCGGCAACAAGGGCGCACCTCCCCGACACCAAGGTCGCTCGGGCTTGAGCGCGAACGCCTCCACGATCTGGTCCTTCGAGTCGACCTTCACCGGCACGCCGGGCGGCTTCGAATCGAATCTCGGCGGCAACGGCGGACACGGCGCCTTCCTCAACAACGGGTCCGCGCTCTTCACGACCAACGGCACGTTCACAGGCGCGGTGGGCGGCGGCGCGGAAGACACCTACCACATGAGTTGCGAGTGCGTGTTCTGCGGCGCGCCGGGCACGGGCGGCAGCGGGATCGTGGCCGTGGACAGCAGCGTGTCGGTGCAGGTCACGAGTCTGGCAGGCGCTCAAGGCGGCCCCACGGCCAGCGCTGGCAAGGGTTGCAGTGACGGCCCGGACGGCGCGCCCTACAGTTCGAACCCCGCCACGCCACTCACGCAGCTCGGCGGCAGCCCCCGCGGCCTGCGCGTGAGCCCCGTGGTGCGCGAAGGCGAGCGCTTCACGATGGTCTTCTTCGGCGAAGCGGGCGAGACGGCCTGGCTGCTCGTGGGGCTCGAGGCCCAAGCACTCTGGCTGCCCGCCAAGCGCGCGCCCTTGCTCGTGGACCTGCCCTTCGCTGTGGCGAAACCCTTCGCGATGATCCCCGGAAGTTCGCCGGTGGTCGTGCAACCCACGATGCCCGAGCTGCCGCCCGGCCTCGACGGCCTCATGATCGTGAGTCAGGCCTTCTTCGCGGGGCCGGACCTGCTCTCGAACGGCACGAACACCTTGGTGCTCGACGCGAGCTTCTGAGTGCGCGTCCTGGCAAGCGCACGCAAGCTGCGCGAGCGCGGCCTGCGACGCCGAGCACAGGACACGCAGCGCGCGGAACTCAGCGCTTCGTGATGCGGTACACGCATCGCGCGTCGCCGGCGAGGAGGTGTTGCGTGCGTTCGACAGTCACGCCGTCTCCCAAGGCCGCGCGGAAGACGTCGAGCTCCGAGCCGCACAGCTTGAGGCAACACTTGGCGGCCTCGCAGATCGGGCAGTGGTGTTCCACGAGCAAGTACGCGCCGCGGCCCGCGCTCTGCACTTCGGCCATGTAGCCCTCGCGCGTGCGTTGCTCCGCGAGTGCGGTCACGCGCGCGCGCAGCGAGGCCTTGGCGCGCGGCATCAGGGCGCTGTACTCGTGGGCTTGTTGCGCGGTGCGCGCGGCGATGAGCTTGTCGAGCCCCTTCTCGCCGAAGGCCTCGCGCATGGCATCGATCAGCCCGACCGTGAGTTCACCGTGACGGTCGGGGAACAGCGCCTCGGCCTCCGCGCTGAGCGACCACTCGAGTGACGGGCGCCCGCGTCCGCCACCTTCCCGCTTGGTCGAGCGCGCCAAGCCCGCCGACTCGAGCGCACCCAAGTGCTGACGCGCAGCGACCTCCGTGAACCCGAGTTCGCCGGCCAGCTCGGCGGCCGTGAGCGGCCCACGCAGCTTGAGCAGGTCGACGAGGCGACGTTTCGCGTCGCTGAGAGCCGTGGCATCCATGCACCCAGCCTAGCCGCCGACCCACATTTCTCAAGCGAACGCTTGTGAAACTCCGCGCGCGCAATATAAACAAGCCATAGCTTTCCTATTCACCACGCAAGAGCACGGAGGACGCGCCATGCAGTTCGAACACTTGAACCTGAGCGTGAGCGACATCGAGCGCTCGATCACTTTCTACCGCGCGCTGCTCGGCGGCGAGCTGCGCTGGCGCGGACTCACCAAGGACGGCCGCCCCGCCGCACACGTGGGCGGTGCCGACAGCTACCTCGCCATGTTCGAAGCCGTGGCCCAACCCACGCGCCGCGACGACGACTCGCTGCGCGTGGGCTTCAACCACTTCGGCTTCCAGGTCGCCGATCTCGACGCCGCCGCGCGCCGCGTGGCCGAGCTCGGCGTGCGCCCGCACCACGAGAGTCACGACGCCCCCGGACGCCGGCTCTACCTGCGCGACCCGGACGGCTTCGAGGTCGAGCTCGTGGAGTACGCCTCGCGTGACGAAGCACTCAGCGTGCCCGGCGCCGCGAGCTGAGCCACGCGCCGACGCGCACCTCCCGCTCTCAGCGGAGCAGACGGCTCCACGCCTCCCGGTAGCGACGACTCGCCGTCAACTGCGTGCCGTCGCGCAACTCGATCTCCGCGTTGCCGTGTTGCGCCGCGCGCACTTCACGCACGGCGCTCACGGCCACGACCACACTGCGATGAATGCGCACGAAGGCGGCATCGGGAAGTCGCGCGGCCCACTCCTTGAGGGCGCCACGCACGAGGTGTTCGCGCGCGACCGTGTGCACGCGCACGTAGTTGTCGGCGGCTTCGAGGCGCGTGATCTCGGCCACCGGCACGAAGCTCACGCGACCGCTCTCGCGCAGCACCACGCGATCGTGTGAGCTGAGGCGTCCGTGGAGCAGCGTCTCGAGGCTGGCGGCGTCGTGCGCGGCCGGTGCGCGCCCGAGCGAACGGCGAGCGCGGTCGAGCGCGGCGGCCAAGCGTGTCTCGTCGAGGGGCTTGAGCAGGTAGTCGAGCGCTTCGGCTTCGAAGGCGCGCACAGCGTGTTGGTCGTAGGCCGTCACGAAGACCACGCGCGGCATGTGCTCGGGGCCGACCGCCTCGATCACGTCGAAGCCCGAGAGCTCGGGCATCTCCACGTCGAGCAGCACGAGGTCCACGCCGCCGGCACGCAAGCGAGTCACGGCCTCCTGCGGATCGCCGCAACTCGGCAGCGCGCGTACGTCGACGTGTCGGGTGAGGGCGCGCTCGAGACCGCGACGGGCGAGCGGCTCGTCGTCCACGATGAGCACCTTGAGTGGCGCACCGCTCATGCGGAGGTCTCCCACGGCAACTCGAGCTCCGCGCACACGCCGCCGCCTGCACGACGTCGCAAGCGCAGCGCACCGGGGAGGTGCAGGCGTTCCACGCGACGGCGCACGTTGGAGAGGCCCACGCCCTCGTGCAGTTCCTCGGGTAGGCCCACGCCGTCGTCCTCCACGCTGAGCTTCAGCAGTTCACCTTCGTGTCGCGCGCGCACAGCAAGGTGCAAGGCGCCGCGACGCTTCGCCAGCCCGTGACGCAAGGCGTTCTCCACGAGCGGCTGCAGGATCAGCGGCGGCACGCGCGCGTGGGCGCACGCATCGGGCAGGTCGATCTCGGCGCGCAGCCGGTCGGGGAAACGCTCGGTCTCGAGCTCGAGGTAGCGCCGCAACCAGTCGACCTCCTCGGCCAAGCTCACCGAGTCTTGCTCGCCACGATCGAGCGTGAGACGCAGCAAGTCGGCGAGGCCCAGCAGCATGCGACGCGCGGCGGGCGGGTCGTCCTCGAGCAGCGTGGCGATGGCGTTGAGCGTGTTGAACAGGAAGTGCGGCTGCACCTGGCAGCGCAAGGCGCCGAGTTGCGCGCGCACGAGTTCGGTTTCGAGGCGCGCGGTCTCGCGCTCACGAACGCGCAACTCGGCGCGCGCGTCGCGTACATGAGTGACGGCGACCGCGCCGGCGTAGGCGAGCAGCTCCATCATGGGCCACGGGCGCCAGAGCATGCTGCGCAGCAACTCCGTGAAGTCCGGCGGCCCGCCGTCGCGATGCACGATGTGGAGGTAGCCGGTCATCCAGACGAGATGCGCGCCGCCGAGACTCAGTGCGGCCAGTGCGTGCAGCCCGAGTGCGCGCGCGCGTGCCCCAGCCTCGAAGCGCAAGCGACGCGCGAATCGCGCGGCGAGCAGGCTGAACAGGATCCACGGCCACCACGTGGGCAGGAAGTCGCGCGCCAAGCCGAGCCAAGCTGCCGGCTCACCCAGCGCCGCGCTGTAACTGCGCTCCTGCAGCATCATCACCGCGCCCGGCAGCGACCACAGCGCCGCGAGCGAAAGGCCCACGATCCAGCGCGAAGAGGACGCGATCGAAGGCAGCGGTGACATCCAGCATGAGGTAGGAAACGTCGAGCCCTCGGCGCGAGCTGCCGTGAGTGTAGGCCAGCACGAGCTCGCGCGGCGCGCGCGCCGTTCCGTTCGCCCCTCTCACGGTGCCGCTCGCGGCACGCAGTCTGCGCGTGCCCGAACGGCGCGACGCGCGGCTCCGCGCCGCTCGCCCCAGCTTCGGTGCCGCTCACGGCGCCCGGGCCAGATCGGCACAGCGCGCTCGGAGATCGCGCCGTAGCTTGCGCGACGTCTCGCCCCTGATCCGGAGAACATCACCATGTCGCGCCGCCCGTTGATCGACCTGCCGATCGTCCCGCTGCTCATCCCGCTGCTCGCGTGGGTGCTGACGGCGATCTTCGCGAGCAGCGCCTGTCCGCAGAGCATCACTTTGCTCGACGCCAAGGAGCGGCTCGATTTCGACGGCCTCACGCTGAGCCCCGCCGGCCTGCCCGTGTTGGCCGGCGGCTTCCGAGGACAGCAAGTGATTGAGCTGCAGCGCGACGGCAGCCAGCGCGTCCTCGCCAGCGGCCTCGCCGGCCCCACCGACCTCGCCTTCGATGCCGACGGCGCGCTCTACGTGAGCGAGTTCAACAGCGACTCGATCCGTCGCATCGACCCCGACGGCACGGTGTCTGTGTTCGCGCGCGTGGGGCGCGGCCCGGCCGGACTCGACATCGACTCGCGCGGCAACCTCTACGTGTCGATCTTCGGAACCGGCTACGGCAGTGATGCTCGCGTGGCGCGCGTGTCGCCGAGCGGCGAGGTCACGATCGTCGCCAACGGTGGCGGGCTCTTCGCCGCCATCGGCCTGGCCGTCGACACACAAGACCGCGTCTACGCCGCCAACTGGCACGACGGCAACGTGTTCCGCGTGTCCGAAGGCAACGCTCCCCAGCTCGTGGCCACGATCCCCGTGGAACCCGAGTTGCGCACCGTGCTGCACCTCGCGGCCGGCGGCGGGCGCCTCTTCGCCACCACTCCCAACGGTCTCTACGCGCTCGAGCTCGACGGCAGCGGACTGCAACATCTCTTCGTGCCGGGCGCCGCCGACAAGCAGTCCACGCCGCCCGCTTGGGACCTCGCAGCAGCCAACGGCTTGCACGCCTCGCGCGACGGCCGCGTGCTGCACCTCGGCATTCCGAACAAGCAGGGAGGCAGTGCCACGCTCGCCAAGCTCGAACTCCCGCCTCCGGACGACTCGCCGAAGCGCCTGCAGGAACTGCTGCAAGCTGGGCACGCCGTGAAGGCTGCGACGCTGCTGAAAGACAAGTTCGCCCGTGGCGAAGGTGACGCCGCCGAACGACTCACGCTGGGGAACACGCTCTTCGCGCTGGGCGACATGGGACGCGCGGCACCGCAATTCGAGTTGGCCGCAACCACGCCCGCGCTCGCCGAGCAAGCACACTACGGCGCCGCACGTTGCCACGCGCGCCTCGGAGACCTCGACGCAGCCTTCACCTCACTCGACGCGAGCCTCGCCGCGGGCAACACCTCGCGGCAATGGATGCTCGGCGATCCCGAGTTGGCGGCGCTGCGTGCCGACCCGCGGTGGGAAGCGCGCCTGGACGACTAGAGCTGGCCGGCCACGTGGGCGCGCGTGGCGGCCTCGAGCGCGTCGGCTTCTTGTTCGAGGGCGGCGAGCTTGCCACGCATCTCGTCGACCCAAGCTGTGTCGTGGATGCTGCCGAGGTTGATGCGCACGTTGGCGATGGCGCCCAGCACGGCGGCGCGCGCCACGAGCGCACCCACCAAGCCGTCGGTGACCGACGCAGGCATGCCCTTCTCGGCGGCCGTGCGACACAGGCGCAAGACTTCGAGGCATTGCGTGGCGGTGTCGAAGGGCACGGCGGTGGCGTGCTTGTAGCCGTCTTGGATGGCGGCGTCGCGGGCGGCGCGTTGCTCGGGCGTGTCCTTGGGCAGACGCATCGCGGTGAGCACGCCGTTGAAGGCGTCGGTGTCGGCGTCGATGGCGCGCAGCAGATCGTCTTTCAGTTGCTGCGCCTGCATCGCGAGTTGTTCCATCTCGGCTTGCTGCGCTTCGAAGCCCTTCTTGGAGTAGGTAAGGTTGGCGACCATCGAGGCCAGCGCGGCGCCGAGTGAGCCGACCAGCGCGGCGATCGAGCCGCCACCGGGCGCGGGCGTGGCGCGACTGACTTCGTCGGCGAGATCGTTCACGCGCATCGAGGCGAGCGGGCCGTCGGTGCTGGGCAGGCCGAGCACGGCCTTCTCGGGTTCGAACTCGGCGACGTCGCGCAGGCCGAGCGATTGCGCGGCCGTCTCCACGATGTCGCTCACGGGCACGCCGCGCGTGGAGCCTTGTTGCGCGAGGTAGAACTCGCCCGACTCACGCAGCGCTTCCCAAGGGATCAGGCCCACGACTTCGGAGCCCGTGACCGCCAACCCGCGCGCGTTCGCCAACCTGCGGCACTCTTCGAGCAAGGTGTGCGTGGCCGTGACCTTGAAGTTCGTGAGGTTGAAGGAGAGTTGCGCGCGACGGTACTCCGGGATCACCCAGCCCACACCGCGGCACTCGTTGAAGCTGCCCTTGCGCATCACGTTCACGTTCTCGAGTGCGCTCTTGTCGCGCCCGAAGAACTCGAGCTCGGCGGCGAGGTCGCGGCCGATCGAGGTGTAGTGCGCGGCGAGTTCGTCGTAGCTCGTGCCCACGAAGTCGTCGTAGGCGGAGGGCCATTCGTTCTTGCTCGGGCGGTACTTCACGAGGTCGCCGCTCAGGTAGTACGGCGTGGTCTGGTTGCGACGCACGGCGCGGCCCGTCTCACGCACCTCGCTGGCGATGTCGTCGGCCTGGGCCTTGCTCGTGGTGTTGAGGTTCACGTTGTAGGCGATCAGGAACTCGCGCGCGCTGATCGTCACGACGCCGAACTTGGGCAGGAACTCGGCCGGCCCGAAGTCGGGCTTCCACTCGGGCTTCGCGAGCTTCTCGGGCAGCGCTTCGTACTCGCCGGCACGCACCTTGGCCAGGCTGCGGCGTTCGGGTGTGCGCGCGGCTTGGTCGTAGAGGTAGACGGGGATGCCGAGCTCGCTGCCCACGCGCTCACCGAGTTGTTCGGCGAGGTCCACGCAGTCGCCCATGGTCACACCGGCCACGGGGATGAAGGGGCACACGTCCACCGCACCATGACGCGCGTGCGCGCCCGAGTGCGAACGCATGTCGAGCACCTGCGCCGCGCGCTCGATCAGTTTAAACGCGCCTTCCACGATGATCTCCGGGGCGCCGAGCAGCGTGATCACCGTGCGGTTGGTTTCCTTGCCCGGATCCACGTCGAGGATCTGCACACCTTCCACGGCGCGCACGGCCTCGAGCACTTGCTCCACCTTCTTCATGTCGCGCCCCTCGGAGATGTTCGGGACGCACTCGACGAGACGATCACTCATGGCTGGGCAGCACTTCGGGAAAGGAGAGGCGGACGACGCGAGCCGCACCGCGAGCTGCCCGAGGCAGCTCCGCGCGGCAAGGTGAAAGGCTGCGCATGATGCCACGAGTGAGGCCGCCCTCGCACCAGGTCCCGAGGAGTGGCTCACGTAGCCGCCGAACAGCGCGTGCTTTACCACGCGAGCTGGCTGACGAAGATGGGCGCATGCCCACCGCCCCGTCCAGCGCACGCTTCCACCTCGGCTGCGCCGTGTGGGGACATCCCGGATGGGTCGGGCCCGTGTTCCCCGACGGCACGCCGCAGCGCGCCTTCCTGAGCGAGTACACGCGGCGCTTCTCCGTCGTGGAGGGCAACAGTTTCTTCTACGCGACGCCGTCGGCCGACACGCTCGCCAAGTGGCGCGACACGATGCCCGAGGGTTTCCTCGTGCTGCCCAAGTTGCCGCGCGAGCTCACGCACGAAGGCTTGCTGTGCGCCAAGCCGTCCCTGCGCGACGCCGTGCTCGCGCGTCTGCCCGTGCTCGCCGAACACCTCGGACCCGTGTTCCTGCAGCTGCCGCCGAGTTACGGCCCGCTCTTCTTCGACGACCTGCTCGCCTTCCTCGACGCCTGGCCATCGAGCGCACCACCGCTGCTCGTGGAAGTGCGTCACCTGGATTGGTTCGCGCCCGACATGGCGCCGCGGCTGCACGAGGCGCTGAGCGAACGCGGCCTCGGTCGCGTGATCCTCGACACACGCCCCGTGTATGCCTTCGGCGACAACCCGCAGCGTCACAACCCGCGCAAGAAACCCAAGCTGCCGGTGCCCGTGGAGCCGCCCGCCGAACGCATCATGCTGCGCTTCATCGGCCACCCCGAGCGCGAACGCAACGACCGCTGGCTGCCACGCTGGGCCGAACTCATCGACGGCTGGCTGCGCGACGGCCACGAAGTCTTCGCCTTCTGCCACTGCCCCATCGAAGACCACTCACCGTTCATCGCGCGGCGGCTGCAGGAACTGCTCGAGGAACGCGGCGCGCCGGTGCCGCCGCTGCCCTGGAATGAGATCGACGAGCCGCCGCGGCAAGCGAGCTTGTTCTGAGTGACAGCGTCGGACTCGCTGGTCCAGCGCCTGAGTCACCAAGCGCAGAAACGAACTCGGGAGCCGTGCGTCAACTTCAGCACTTGGGACACTTTGCTCGGCCGGTCATGATCTCAACTCGCAAGCGCGGCGGAGTGCAGTGAGGGCACCACCTCGGTGCGCCCGTTCGAGTCGGAACTCATCTTGGGGGACACGATGAACATGCGATGGAGCCGTGCATTCTTTGCTGCTGTGATCGGCGTACTGCTTTGGATTCCGGCAGTGCCGCATCCTGGCGGGCCGGGCGGCGGGCCGATCACGGACCCGAACCGTTTTCCGCCTTCAGCAGTGATTTGCCCGGGCGAAGGCACGAACAGCTCGGGTTGGAGCGTCACCGTGGTGATCAGCGAAGTGGAGTCCAACGCATGCGAAGGGGAGCGCGCGATCAAGATCTGCGTGACCGCGATGGGCCCTGGCTCGCCGCCCCAGAGCTGCGCGAAGAAATCACTCATCAAGTGCGCGAGTTCCAGCGCCACGCTCAAACTCGAGTGCGGCACGTTCGAGTGGGAGTTGGCGCCGTCCGGTGCTGGCAACTGGGGCGGCTTGTATGACAGTCAGGCGTGCCGAGGATTGAGCACCACGCCGCTTTGATCTCGAAGGCGCCGGGCGGGGCCGGGATCACCGAGCCCCCTCCGGCGCCCGCGGGTCGACACCTCAAACGGGAGCATGGATTGACGACTCCTCGAACTCGTTCCCTCCGTCACCGCGGGTTGCTGATGCTCGGCGCCGTCGTCGTGGCAGTTCTCGGAGGGGTCCTGTTCTGGAGCGACTTCGAGAGCTCGGCGCCCGGTCCCGTTGAGGCGGCGGGAGCTGTCGAAGCGCTCGATGTGCCGGCGGCGTCGAGGCCGAGGCCCGTGGCAGCAGAACCCGGTGGCTTGGAAGCCGTCCAGCTCAGTAAGGATCCCGCGCAGGTCGCCGGCCTCGAGGCGGGAGACCGCCCAGCGTTGAGCGCACAACTGCGCTTGTTGGTGGTGGATGAGCAGGGGTTTGCGGTGCCCAGCGCCCGCGCCCAATGGATGCCGTGGTCGGTGCTGCAAGAAGGGGCCTCCTTCTTCGGCTCGCCCGTTGATGCGCGGGGCGTGTGGAGCGCCGAGGTCGCCGTCGCGGAGATCGCTGAACGAGGTCGTATCGAAGTGCGCGCGGAAGGCTACGCGCCCGAGCACTTGCAGGTCCCGGCGCTGCTACCGGGCTCACACGAGCTCGGGCGCGTCGCGCTGAGTCGCCTGCGGGTCGTGCGGGGCCGCGTGCTCGACGCCGCGCGCCATCCCGTACAAGACGCTTCGGTTTCACCGATCGCGCGCACCACTCAGGGGCCCTACGGCGCGCTCCGTCGGAGTGCCGTAACGGTGCAGACGAACGCGGGCGGTGAGTTCACGGTGGAGTTGTTGCCACACGACGAGACCTTCACGTCGGGCTTGCGCGCGTGGTCGACGGAGCGGGCGAGCTACCTGGAGGTGCTGTTGCCCGCTCACGCCGCGGAGCACGGCGTCCTCGAGCTCGAGTTCCCACCAGCGGCACCGCTGAGCGGGAGCGTGCGAGATCGCGACGGGCCACCGATCGAAGGCGCGCACGTCGAGGCTCGGATCCCGTTCGGTCCGGTGATCGCGAGCACCCGTAGCGATGCCGAGGGGCGCTTCCAGCTCGGCGTCTCGAGCACCCACCCCGTGATCCCTCTCGCAGAGGCGGAAGGCTACCAACGCCTCGGTAGTGAACCCGACCCGATCGGATTGCCCGCTCACGACGTGGACCTGCGCTTGGTGAGTGAGTGCGAACGCAGCGTCTTCGCGGTGGATGCGGACAGCGGCGAGTCACTCCACGACTTCCGGGTGTCACTCTGCGTGAACGACGGCGCCTCCAGCACCTGCCATGAGATCGAAGCGCACGAGGGCGAAGCGCGGATCGTCGGGCTCGCTTGCGGAGATTGGAGGCAGCTCGAGGTCACCGCCGCCGGCTACTGGCCGAGCGAGCGGTCGAGTGGTGTGCGCGAACCGCACGATCCGCCCGACCCACTCGTCCTCGCGCTGCGCCCGCGAGGTGATCTGCTCGATCTCGCGGGGCGGGTGCAGCACGCCCACGGCGAGCCGGCTGCGAGAGCAGAGGTCGCGATCTTCGATGCGGCGGACAAGCAACGCACCCCCGTCGCAACAGTCACGTCGAATCCGCTCGGCGAGTACGCGCTCTCTGACCTCGTGCCCGGCGAGTACGAGTTGGCAGCGCAGGGCGCGGACGGCTCCCACTCAGCACCCACGAGCTTCACACTCGACGCCGAGCATCGCCACGCACCGCTCCTCACGCTGCTCAGGGGAGCGCGAGTCGGGGGATCGGTGCGGGCTGAGGTCGCAGAGCTCGCAGCGAACGTGATCCTCACGCTCCGTCCGAGTGGTCCGCGCCGCGACCTCCGCCCGTCGCGCTCCACGCTCAGCAACGCGACGGGCGGGTTCGAGTTCGAGGCCGTCGCAGCAGGTCGCTATCAGCTCGACGTGTGGCGCCGCGAAGCCGGCGGAGGCCAGACCTTCGAAGCGCCGAGCCGATCGATCGAACTCACCAACGGGGAATCGCGTCAGCTCGACGTGCCGCTCACCGTGCGGCGAGTGCTGGAGGTCACGCTCGCGCCTCGCCCGGCGGACGCCACCGGCTGGAGCGCCGAGCTCTCACGACTCTCTGAGCCGCCCTCACGTTCCGACTGGCCACTCCATGTGATCGAGTCCTTCACAGTCGAGGTCGACGCGGAAGGCCGATTCACGATCCACAGCGTGGCGCCTGCCGACTACCGGCTGACTGTCACAGACGGCAACGGGAAAACGCAGCTCGACCAGGAGCTCGAAGTGCTCCCTTCGGTTCACGAACTGCAGCGCACGACCCTGAACCTCCAGGAGTGAGACCCCCGAGCGTGCATGGCGAGGCGCGCTGTGACCTCTGCAACCACGCGCTCGGTGCTGACCCCGAGCGCCCAGAGATCGGCTCGGCACGCAGAGCGAGCTACATGTTCCGCCGGTACTGCCCGCCCACCTCGTAGAGCGCGCCGCTCAGCTGCCCCAGCGTGCAGACTTTGCAGGCTTCCATGAGCGCGTCGAAGGTGTTGCCGCCTTCGATGGCGACCTTCTGCAGCGTGCGCAAGCGCTCGGGAGCCACGTGAGCGTTGCGCTTCTGGAAGGCGTCGCGGCAAGTGATCGCGAACTCGCGCTCTTCGAGCGTCGACCTGATCACTTCATCGGGACGCACCGTGGGCGAGCCTTGCGGATCGAGGAAGGTGTTCACGCCCACCACCGGCAGCTCGCCGCTGTGCTTGAGTGACTCGTAGTAGAGCGACTCTTCCTGGATGCGGCTGCGCTGGTACATGCGCTCCATGGCGCCGAGCACGCCGCCGCGTTCGCTGATGCTGCGGAACTCGGCCATCACCGCTTCTTCGACCAGGTCGGTGAGCTCCTCGATGATGAAGGAACCCTGCAGCGGGTTCTCGTTCTTCGCGAGGCCCGACTCCTTGTTGATGATGTGTTGGATCGCCATCGCGCGACGCACCGACTCCTCGGTGGGCGTGGTGATCGCTTCGTCGTAGGCGTTCGTGTGCAGGCTGTTGCAGTTGTCGTAGATCGCGTAGAGCGCTTGCAGCGTGGTGCGGATGTCGTTGAAGGCGATCTCTTGCGCGTGCAGCGAACGACCGCTGGTCTGGATGTGGTACTTGAGCTTCTGGCTGCGCTCGTTGGCGCCGAAGCGATCCTTCATGGCGCGCGCCCAGATGCGTCGCGCGACGCGGCCGATCACCGTGTACTCGGGGTCGAGACCGTTGCTGAAGAAGAACGAGAGGTTCGGCGCGAAGTCGTCGACGTTCATGCCGCGCGCGAGATAGGACTCCACGTAGGTGAAGCCGTTCGCGAGCGTGAAGGCGAGTTGCGTGACCGGGTTCGCGCCGGCTTCCGCGATGTGATACCCGCTGATCGACACCGAGTAGAAGTTGCGCACCTTGTTCTCGATGAACGACTCCTGGATGTCGCCCATGAGTCGCAGCGCGAACTCGGTGCTGAAGATGCAGGTGTTCTGCGCCTGGTCTTCTTTCAGGATGTCGGCTTGCACTGTGCCGCGCACGCGCGTGAGCGTTTCCGCCTTGATGCGCGCGTAGTCTTCGGCGGGCAGCACTTCGTCGCCGGAGACGCCGAGCAACATCAGGCCCAGGCCGTCGTTGCCCTCGGGGAGCGCGCCGTTGTAGCGCGGGCGCGCGATGCCCTTGGCGGCGTAGAGCGCGTCGATCTTGGCGTCGACCTCGGCCTCGAGACCGTGCTCGCGGATGTGCTTCTCGCAGCTCTGGTCCACGGCCGCGTTCATGAAGAAGCCGAGCAGCATCGGCGCCGGGCCGTTGATCGTCATCGACACGCTGGTGGTCGGCGAGCTCAGGTCGAAGCCCGAGTAGAGCTTCTTGGCGTCGTCGACATTGGCGATCGACACGCCCGAGTTGCCGACCTTTCCCCAGATGTCGGGGCGCTTGTCGGGGTCTTCGCCGTAGAGCGTCACCGAGTCGAAGGCGGTGCTCAGGCGCGCGGCGGGTTGACCGCGTGACACGTAGTGGAAGCGACGGTTGGTGCGCTCGGGTCCGCCCTCGCCGGCGAACATGCGCGCGGGGTCTTCGCCCTGACGCTTGAGCGGGAACACACCGGCGGTGAACGGGTAGTGGCCCGGCGCGTTCTCGCGCAGCAACCAGCGCAACACGTCGCCCCAGTCGTGGTACTTGGGTAGCGAGACCTTCGGGATCTTGAGGTGGCTGAGCGACTCGCTCACCAGGTCTTGCTCGATGACCTTGTCGCGCACCTGGAACGCGTACGTGCTCGCCTGGTAGCGCTTCTGCATCGCCGGCCAGGCCGCGAGCAAATCGCGCGCATACGGATGCAAGGAGCGCTCCATCTGCTGATACCGGTCGACGAGATCCGCGAGGTACGCGGGCTCGCCTTCCACGTGCTCGACCTCGATGACCTTGGCGCCGCCGTCGCCGTCGTCGCCACTGGTCTCGACGAACTCGCGGCGCGTCTCCCCCACCTGTTCGCGCAGCAGCTCGATCGTGCCCTTGAGCTGGTAGAGCCGACGCGCCAACAAGCACTGCGTGTCGATCAGCTTCTCTTGCGTTTCCCGCGCCTCAACGATCTCGGCCAAGTAGCGCACGCGCTCCGGCGGGATCAGCGAGGGCTTCTGCGAGGCGGCGTCGTTGATCGCCCAGTCGGACTTCAGGTCGGCGCCGGTCTTCGCGACCAGCGTGTCCATCAGCGAGCGGTAGAGACGGTTCGTGCCCGGGTCGTTGAACTGACTCGCGATCGTTCCGTAGACCGGGATGTCGTCGTCGCCGGCTTCGAAAAGCTGATGGTTGCGCTTGTACTGCTTGCGCACGTCGCGCAGCGCATCGAGCGAACCGCGCTTGTCGAACTTGTTGATCGCGATCATGTCGGCGAAGTCGAGCATGTCGATCTTCTCGAGCTGCGTGGCAGCGCCGTACTCGGCCGTCATCACGTAGAGCGACACGTCGCAGTGTTCGGTGATCTCGGTGTCGGACTGCCCGATGCCCGAGGTCTCCACGATGATCAGGTCGTAGGCGGCGGCGCGGCAGATGTCGATCGCCTCGCGCACGTGCTTGCTCAGCGCCAGGTTGCTCTGACGCGTGGCCAGCGAGCGCATGTACACGCGGCTGTCGTCGATGGCGTTCATGCGGATGCGATCGCCGAGCAACGCGCCGCCCGTCTTGCGCTTGCTGGGATCCACAGAGAGCACGGCGATGGTCTTGTCGCTGAAGTCGAGCAAGTAGCGACGCACCAACTCGTCGACCAAGCTCGACTTGCCGCTGCCGCCCGTGCCCGTGATCCCGAGGATCGGCACCTTGCAGTTCACCAGCGCCGGCTGCAGCGCATCGTTGATCGACGCGGCGCGCTCGGGTTGGTTCTCGGCCATCGAGATCAGGCGCGCGATGGTGCCAGGTTCCTTGGCGGGCAACTTGGCAACTTGGCCATTGAGCGGTTCGTCGCCGATGGCGAAGTCGCAGCGCTCGAGCAGGTCGTTGATCATGCCCTGCAAGCCGAGCGCGCGGCCGTCGTCGGGCGAATAGATGCGCTCGATGCCGTAGGCGTGCAGCTCTTCGATCTCTTCGAGCAGGATCGTGCCGCCGCCGCCGCCCAGGATCTTGGTGGGCGCGCCGCGCTCCTTGAGCAGGTCGAACATGTACTTGAGGTACTCGACGTGCCCGCCCTGGTAGCTGGTGAGCGCGATGCCTTGCGCGTCTTCTTGAATCGCGCAGTCCACGATCTCGGCCACCGAACGGTTGTGCCCGAGGTGGATCACTTCGGCGCCGGACGCCTGCAGGATCCTGCGCATCACGTTGATCGCCGCGTCGTGCCCGTCGAAGAGCGAGGCGGCGGTGACGATGCGCACGTGGTGCTTCGGGCGATACGGCTCAACAGCGGTAGCAGTGCTCATGACGACTCGTGCGTGGGCGGGACGCGCGCGTCGAGCGCGCGCTGCGGAACTCCCTCGCCGGGCAGCTCCCGACGATCGGGCGATTCTACCCGGCGGGGCCAGCTGGTGCGCGCTCCCCCGCCGGGTGTCAGCCCAGGCCCCCGCTTGCTACGCTCTGCCCCCGTTCCTCTCTCGACATCACGGACTTCCGATGGCCAAGTGCAAGAGTTGCGACAAGAAGGGTCTGTTCCTCAAGGTCAGCAAGGTCGGCCTGTGCAAGGACTGCGACCCGCGCGTCACTGAGGACATCACCACGCACAGCAACGTGATCTACGAAGAGATGCACGTGTTCGAGCGCGCGGTCGAAACGCCCGAGAAGCTCGAGGCGCTCGACAAGATCCTGGCCGCGGCGAAGCACTTGGTGGCCTACGAAGACAAGGGCCTCGAGACCTGCAGCCCGCCCGCCAAACTCGTGCTCGACGAGTACACCGGCTTCAAGAACGACCTCGCCAAGAGCTGAGCGCGACGACGCCCGCGCCACGCTTCAGAACATCGTGCGCTTCAGCACCGTCCAGCCGAGGCCGCCCGCGAGGTAGGCCAGGCCGATGACCAGGAACACGTCGGTGCCGAAGTGCGTGGACGCGAAGGCGCCGGCCAACGCTCCCAGGAAGAAGGCCAGCACCAAGCAGGCCGGCGCGCCGATCTTGAAGCTGTCGACCGAGTGCCCGCGCAGCCGCATGCCCAGCATCACGCCGAGGTCGGTGAGCAATCCAGTCACGTGAGTGGTGCGCAGGATCACGCCGCGGAAGTGAGTCGCGAGGGCGTTCTGGTAACCGCAGGCGGTCGCGGCGAGCGCCACGGCCCCCACTTCACTCCGCGGCAAGAGTTGGTTCGCGCCGAGCAGCAACACTCCGATGCCCGCGATCGAGCGTCCGTAGGGACGCGAGAGTTCGAGCCGCGGGTGATGGATCAGCGCTCCCGAGAGCATCGCCCCGGCCACGAAGCCCGTGAGCGCCGCCGCGAGAAAAGACACCGCCGTGCGCGGTTCGGATCCCGCGCTGCTGAGGTCGATCGCGAAGCGTGACACGTCACCTGTGAGATGACTCACCGAGGTGCCGAGTCGCACCATGAAGGCCGTGTTCAGCGAGGCCGCCAGGAAGGCGAGCAAGCAGCCACCGAGGAGCACGAAGCGAGCACGATTCATGGCCGAGTCGAGCGCGCTCCGGACGAGCAGCAAGCGTTGCGCTCAGGTCTCCTTGAGCGAGCGCCACATGCCGCGCAACCGCGCCTTCGTGCCGAGCACGTGGAAGGGGCGACGACGGGTGCCGTAGAGGTCGATGCCGCCCTTCACGTCGGCGGCGTTGCCGACTTGCGCGAGGATGCGCGCGGTCGTCATCGGGTAGGGACCGTTGGTGGCCTTGCCGAGCACGAAGCCCTCGTCGTCGAGGAAGGCGAGCAGCTCTTCGGCGGTGGCGCCGCGCAACGCGTAAGGCCACAGTTCGAGCAACAAGCCGAGCTCGGGGCTGTCGGCGAGCAGTTGCTTGCAGCCTTGCAGCGCGGCCCACTCGCTGCCCTGCGTGTCGACCTTCAGGAAGCGCACGGGGCCCTTCACGAAGTCGTCCACCGGGGCGATCTGGATCGTGAGACGTTCGGCGTCGCCGAGGTCGGCGGGCGTGTCACCTTCCACGACGCGGTTGTCGCCGTGGTTCGCGGTCGAGAGCACGATGCTCGCTTCGCCGCGCTCGGCGCCGGCGGCGAACTCGTGCACGCGGCCCTTGCCGGGGCCGCGCTCGTTGGCGGCGGCTACGTTGCGCGCGGCCACGGCGGCGATGGCGGGCACCGGTTCGAAGCAGTCCACTTCGGCGCCCGCGAGGATCGCTTGCACCGCGAACCAACCCACGTTGCCGCCCAGGTCGACCATGCGTTGGCCCTTGCCGAGGTGCGCGCACATGAGCGCGGTCTCGTCGTCGGCCCAGGAGCCCTTGGCGATGGCGGGACCGATGATCGCGTCGTCGGCGAGCACTTCGAAGGGCAGCGTGCCGCCCGGGATGGCGACGTTGACGGTGCGAGTGGTGGCGTCCATGCCGCGCACCCTACGCCGCGAGCTGGACCGGCTCAACGCTGGAGCGCGCGCGGCGGGCGGGTCACGCGGCTCGGGCGCGGGCTGAGTCGGCGCGGGCTGAGTCGGCGCGGGCTCGCGCGTGGGCGGCCTCGTGGCTCAGCAGTGCTTGGCCGCGGCGCCGCGCGGGGGCAGCGAGCCGACCTCGCCGGGGCTGTGTCCGAGGAAGGGCAAGAAGGCCATCGACGCGCCGGCCGCGTGCGCGCTGCCCGGCGCCAGGTCGAGCAGGCCGTCGGCGGTGGCGGCGGCGAGCAGATCGCCACTGCCGTTCCAGGTGACCGGCAGCAGACCGTCGGGCGTGAGGCGCGCGGGCAGGAAGAGACGTCGCCGGCCGCGATGTTCATGGGCGCGCGCGAGCGGGAAGCGTTGCCAACGCGGCGTCCAGCCTCCGAAGTAAGCGCCTACCAGCGGCGCCAAGAAGAGGTGCGCGGTCACGAGCACGGACACGGGGTTGCCGGGCAGGCCGAGGAAGAAGCGGCCGTCGGCGTGACGCGCGAAGAGCACGGGCTTACCGGGTTGGATCGCTACCTTGTGGAAGCGCGTCGCGTAGCCGAGTGACTCGGCGCAGGCGGGCACGAGGTCTTTGCGCCCCATCGACACGCCGCCCACGGTGATCACGATGTCGGCCTCGTCGCCGGCTTCCTCGAGCACGCTGCGCAGGCGTTCGGGATGGTCGGGCGCGTGGTAAGCGCGGGCGCGGCAAGCGAGCGCGGCGGCGAGTGACTGCAACAGCGGGCCGTTGCTGTCGGCGATGCCGGCGTCGCCGTCGCTGCCGACTTCGTCGCCGGTGCCCACGATGGCGAGGCGCGGCGGGACAAAGGTGTGCAACTCGCGCGCGCCAGCCATGGCGGCGGCAGAAAGTGTCGACGGCGAGAGGCGCGTGCCGGCGGCCAGCACTTCGTCGCCGGCGCGGCCGTCTTCACCGGCCCAGGCGATGTGCTTGCCGGCGACGAGCGCGGTCGGGTCGGTGATCTCGACTTCGTCGTCGCCGCCGTCGGTGCGCTCCACTTGCACGACCGTGGTGTTCGCGGGGCAGGGCGCGCCGGTCATGATGCGCACCGCTTCGCCGGGCTGCAGCGCGCCTTCGAACTGCGTGCCTGCGTCGACCACGCCGCGCACGCTGTAGCGCGTGCGGCCTTCCTCGAGGCACAGCGCGTAGCCGTCCATGGTGGCGCGGTCGAAGCTGGGTTGGTCGCGCGCGAGACGCACCGGCTGGGCGAGCACGCGACCGAGGCAGCGCGCGAGGGAACGCGGCTCGCTACGCGGCGAGACCTGTTCAGCGAGTAGTTGCGCGAGGGCGTCGTCGAACTCGAGCATGCGCGGCAACTCCATGGGGATGGCCGCGAGCGTAGCGACCGCGCGATGACCTCGCCATGCATCTCGCGCGATGCAGACCGGACGGACCTAGAAGGCGGCGCGCGGGCCGCAGCGCACGGGCCGCAGCGCACGGGCCGCCGCGCACGAGCTGCAGCGCACGAGCTGCAGCGCACGAGCTGCAGCGCACGGGCCGCAGCGCGCGGGCCGCGGCGCACGGAGCGCGCGCAACGCGGTAGAGTGCGCGTCCTTCGCATCCCGTGGACGTCAACATGTTGCGCACGCACCCGCTCACCCGCCCGCCCCGCCACCCCGCGCTGCGCCTTGCGACCTTGTTGCTGTGCGTGGCTTGCGCCCCTTTCGCCAGCGCGCAGGCTGACGAGCACGAGCCGTCCACGCCCGAGATCCGCGCCACCGACGGCCTGCCCGCGAACGCCGACTACGACGCGTCGATCCCGTGGCCCGCCAGCGTGTTCGGTTGGCAGCCCGGGCGCTGGCACGTGCGTCCCGAACAGATCGCCGAGTACTTCCGCGCGCTCGACGCGAGCTCGTCGCGCATGCAGCTCATCGAAACCGGGCGCACGCACGAAGGGCGTCCGCTCTACCTCGCGGCGATCTCGTCGGAGGCGAACATGCAGCGGCTCGACGAGTTGCGTCGCGCGCACGTGCGCACCGCGCGCGCGGGCGAGCCCCCCGCCGCCAACGCGCCCGTGTTCGTGTGGCTGGGTTACTCGGTGCACGGCAACGAGCCCAGCGGCGCCAACGCCTCGTCGATCGTGGCGCATCACTTGGTGGCGGATCGCAGCGCCGACACGCTGGCGATGCTCGACGAGATGGTCGTGCTCGTCGACCCGATGCTCAACCCCGACGGCTTGGCGCGCTTCGCCCACTGGGCCAACATGCACCAAGGCAAGGTGCGCGTGGCCAGCGCCGACCACCGCGAACACCGCGAGCCCTGGCCGAGCGGACGCACGAACCACTACTGGTTCGACCTCAACCGCGACTGGCTGCCGCTCGTGCACCCCGAGTCGCGCGGCCGCGTGGAACAGTTCCAGCGCTGGCTGCCGAACGTGCTCACCGACCACCACGAGATGGGCACGAACTCCACGTTCTTCTTCCAGCCAGGCGTGCCCTCGCGCGGCAACCCGCACACGCCGCCGCGCAACTTGGAACTCACGCGCGCGCTCGCGAAACACCACGCCGCCGCGCTCGACGGCGTCGGCGAACTCTTCTACAGCGAAGAGAGCTTCGACGACTTCTACTACGGCAAGGGCAGCACTTACCCCGACGTGAACGGCGCCGTCGGCATCCTGTTCGAACAGGCCAGCTCGCGCGGACACCTGCAAGAAAACGCCTCGGGCGAACTCAGCTTCGAACGCACGATCCGCAACCAAGTGCTCACGAGCTTCAGCACCTTGCGTGGCGCGCTCGAGAACAAGCGCGCGCTGCTCGAGTGGCAGAGTGAGTTCTACGCCACGGCGGCGGACACGCTGCGCGAGGCGGGCATCGGCGGCTGGGTCTTCGGCGCATCGGACGACCGTCGGCGAAGCAGAGCGCTCGTTGAGGTGCTGCTGCAGCACGCCATCGAGGTGCATCTGCTCACCAGCGATCTCGAGGTCGATGGGCAGCTGTTCCAGCGAGACGGGTCGTACTTCGTGCCCGCCGCCCAAGCCCAGGCGCGCCTCGCGCACGCGCTCTTCGAGCGTCCGCGCGAGTTCGCTGACGAGACCTTCTACGACGTCTCGGCGTGGACGCTGCCGCTGGCCTTCGGCGTGCCTGCCGCCGAAGTCGGCGTCGGCGAGGTCGGCGAGCTGGGACAGCCCTTCTTCAACGCCGCGCTGAACGCGTCCCAGGAAAGCCCTGCGCAGCCGTGGGAAATCCTGCACGCCGCGCGCGGTTTCCTCGACGAGGACTCGCAGAGCGACTTCGGCTACGCGCTGCGCTGGGGTGGCTTGCACGCGCCGCGAACGTTGAGCGCGCTGTTGCACGCCGGCGTTCGCGTGCGCGTGGCCACGCGTCCGTTCCACTCGGTCACTCACGAAGGCGAGCAAGACTTCGAACCCGGCACGCTCTTCATCCCGGTGCGTCAACCCGAGCACACGCCCGACGAGCTGTTCGACCTCCTGAGCCGGCAGTGCTCGAGCGACGAAACGTTGACCTACGCGCTCGACACAGGCCTCACCCCCGACGGCATCGACCTCGGCAGCCCGAGCATGCTCCCCATCGACGCCCCCACCGTCGCGCTGATCGTGGACGGCAGCGCGAGTTCCTACGAAGCCGGCGAACTCTGGCACGAGATCGACCTGCGCTGGAACTACCCCGTGCTGCTGCTCGAGTCCGACTCGATCTCGGCGCGGCGCTTGGAAGATGTCGACGTGTTGCTCGCGCCCAGCGGCGCGCTGTCGGGCTTGTCGGGTTCCGCGCGCGATGCGTCCCGGGATTGGGTGCGCGGCGGCGGCACGCTCGTCGCGCTGCGCAGCAGTGCCACGTGGGCCGCCCGCGAGTGGCTCGAGCTCGACGACGACAAGCGCGACACGAAGCCCGCGTCCAAGCGCCGCGGCGGCGGCGACTCGCAAACCGATCACGCGGACGACGACGCGACCAGCAACGACGAGGCGACCACAGCCGACAACGAGGACTCCGCCGAGAACCACGCCCCCCCGCGCTACATCGACTACGAATCCGAACGCGCCAAGGGCCTCGTGAGCGGCGTCTTCTTCGCGTCGACCATCGACAACACGCACCCGCTCGGCTTCGGTTTCGCCGACGGCACGCTGGCCACCTTCCGCAGCGGCACGCATCGCTTGCCCACCGGCGACGACCCCTTCGCCGCCGCCGCCGTGTACACGAGCGCCCCCTTGCTCGCCGGCTATGGTGGCCCCGAAGCCGTGAAGAAACTCGCGAGCAGCGCCGCCGTGCTCGGCAAGCGCTTCGGCAGCGGATCGCTCGTGCTGCTCGCCGACGACCCCGTGTTCCGCGGCTTCGCCCACGGCAGCGCGCGCCTGCTCGCCAACGCCGTGTTCTTCGGCAAGCTGATCAAGCGCACCGGCAAGCTGGAGGCACCGGAAGACGAAGCCCAGGAGGCATCGGCCGCCCACCACTGAGCCGATCGCTCGTCACGGCTCGCCCGCCGCTTCGGTTCGGGCGGCGTGAGCGCGTAGGATGCTCGCGTCATGAGCGCCCCACGACCCCCTCGCTGGCAACGCGTCACCCTGGCGCTGCTCCCGGTGCTGCTGCTCGTCGGCGGTTGGGAACTCACGCTGCACCTGCGCGGCGACGCGCCGCTCGACACGCTGCACCTCTCGCGCGGCTTCGACGCCAGCGCGCGTTACATCGTGCCCGACCCCGAGGTCGACGGCGGCTGGCGCACCCAAGTGTTCGGCGGCGAGCGCATCACGTCGGAGGTCTCGATCCCGCCCAAGGGCAACGGGCCGCGCGTGATCTTGTTCGGCGGCAGCAACACCGAGCTGCTGCCCGCCTTCCTCTTGCAAGAAGAACTGCGTGCACGCGACGCGCGCGAGTGGGAAGTGATCAACCTCGGGCGACGCGGCTACGGCAGCGAACGCGTGCGCATCCTGCTCGACCAGGCCTTCGTGCTGCAGCCCGACCTCATCGTGATCTACTCCGGACACAATGAGTTCGTGGAGCGCGGTTTCGCCGCCGAGGTCGCCGAAGCCACCGGGTCGAGCTGGCTGCCGCGCTTGCGCAGCGTGGAGCAGGTGCGCGGCTGGCTGGCCGCGCTGCGCCCTGGCGCAGTGCCCGAAACCCTCGACCGACGTGACCCCACACTGCGCGAGCTGCAACCCGAAGAGACCACGCGTCACCTGCAGGCTTACGAGGCCAACCTGCGCCACATGCTGCGCGCCGCACACGCGCGCGGGATCCCGGCGCTGATCGCCACGCCGCTGGGCAACCCGCTCGTGTCGCCCTACGTGACGAACCTTCCCGACCACATCCCCGAGAGCGAAGCGCTGCGCCTCACGCACATCGTGCTCGACGCGCGCCGCAGACTCCCCGCACGCCTCTTCGCCGATCTCCGCCCGGTGGGACGCCCCCCACTCAAGCTGCGCGTGAACGATTGGCACCGGCCGCCCGCCTTCGCAGACCAGGGTGCGCTCGGCAAGATCCCGCTCGCACGTCCGCTCACCGGACGCTACGCCGTGGCGCCCGCGCTGGATCGCGGCAGCGTGTTGTGCGACTCGATGGAGGGCTCGCACTGGCCGCCCGTGGAGCAGTGGCAAGCCAGCGTGCACCAGGTGTTGCGCAGCGTGGTGCCCTTGCTCGCACGCGCGATCACGTCCGAGGAGCGCGCGCAGCTGGAGGCGCTGCTGCCGCTCTACGACGAAGTGCTCAGCGTGGTGCCCGACCATCCCGGCGCGCTCTTCGACCTCGCCCTCGTGCACTGGTTGCTCGACGACGACCCCGCCGACGCCGTGGCCATGTTGCGCGCCGCCGTCGCCGCCGACCGCGGACCGCGCGCCGCGAACGACCGCACCAACGCCATCGTGCGTCGGGTGGCGAGCGAAGAACCGGGCGCCACGCTCGACGACTTCGAAGCCGAAGCGCGCGCCGCCAGCAGCCACGGCCTGCCCGGCTTCGAGCTGCTCATGGACAACTGCCACCTGCAGCCCGGCGTGCGCGTGATCCTCATGCAGCGCTGGGCCGAACAGATCCCGGCACTGCTGCCCTGAACGCGACAGCGCCCGCCCCCACTTCGCGTGGAGACGGGCGCCGCCGAACGAAGCGCGCTTAACGAAGCGCGCCGACCGCAGGCTCGCGGCCCGCACGACGCGCTCAGTCCACAGACGCCGCCTGACGCAAGCGCGCCCAGAGTTGCAGCCGCGGACCGTCGCCGAACCCGGGCGCGATCTCGCCCAGCACCTTGCGCTCACCGTCCGGGCTGAGTCGCGCGGAGAAACGCGCCGAGAGCATCTCTGGGGCGTCGACTTCCATGCTTGGACTGCCTTGGCTGCCGATCTCGCTCAGCAAGCGACCCAGCTCGACCTCAAGCAAAACTTGCCCCGACGCGGACTCCGCGCTGAGCAACATGCCGTCGAAAAGATCACCGAGTTCGGGGCGCGTGATCGTGGCACCTTGCGCGACGTCGGTTTCGTACTCGGCCACGAAGCGGCGCGCGTCACCGACCAACGCGATGAGCGCGTCGCCCTCGAGCAACGTGAGTTGTGCGCGCACTTGCGGACCTTGCAGCGACGAGTTGCCGCGTTCCTGACTGTCGACGCCGACCTCCAAGATCATGGAGCGCGCCGGACTCGCGGCCGCGGCGCGCTGCGCGAGCCAGCCGCGCACAGCTTGCGTCTCACCGCTCGCCACCGCCCAGTTGCTCTCGACCCAGACGTCGCCGCCGAGTTCGTAGATGGCGTCGGTGTTCGCGCCGTGGGAGTGATCCCAAGCGGCCACCGGCGTGTACAGGCGCAGGTCGTTGTCGTGGCCCCAACTGCGGCCGTCGGCATCCGAAGCCAGGCTCGGCCAGACGAGATCGCGCGGCAGGTAATCCTCGGTGGGGGCGATGTGTTCGTAGGCCTTGCCCTCGTGCTGCGCGGGCCACATCTCAGTCGACAGATCGACGACCGTGACGGCGCGCTCCCCGAACACGGCCAGCGGTGCATCTTGCACGTCGACCAGGCGCATACCGACGACCCAACCCGCGAATCCCAACTGCGTGCGCGTCCAAAGAAGCTGATGCGTGCTGTCGCCGGGAGCCAAGCGCGCGGCGCCGCTGAGCGCTGCCCAGGACACCACGGTGTCGTCGATCTTCTTGCTCCGGAAGAGACCGTTCGTGCCTGATTCGTTCATCACGTCGCCTTCCACGCTCACCCAGCGCGAGTCGTTCGAGACCAGCTCGCCGAGCCGGCCCACGTTGCGCAGGCGGTAGCTGCCGTCGGGCTCGGCTTCGAGACGCAGCAACAGGTCGAGGCCCGTGCGCAGCTCTTGCGTGATCGGGATCACACTCGCTGCGGTGTTCGCGATCTCGCTCTCCCAACCGCGCGTGATTTGGTGGCGCAACTCGCTGCGCAAGCGATGCCCTTGTCCCACGAAGAGTTCGACAGTCTGCTTGCGCGCCGGCATGAGCAGGCCCGCGCTGCGCAGTTCATCGACGGTACGTTCGGAGAGTTGCTTGGCGGCGCTCGCGCCGTCGCCGATGCGTTCCACGCTCAGCTCGAGCGTCGCCCGGCGACGGAAGCCTTGCGACAGCGCGTCGATCAAGCGCTGCACTTCGGCGTGCACGGCGGCCGGCGCGGTGACTTCCAAGCGCCCGCCTTCGAGCGTGTTGATCTCGCGGCCGGCGTACTGGAACTGGTCCGGCGCAACCACGTCTTGCAGCAGCGTGTAGACGAGCTCCTCGAGCTCGAGACCTTCCGCGCCCGCATTGCGATCGAGGTCGTCGAGGAAGGGCAGCAGCGCGAAGTTGAGATCGTCGTGACGATGATCCGGGCCGAGGCCGGCGAGTTCGTAGTGGCGCGTTTCGAGCGCGTCGTCTTCCGACTCGAGCGCCGCCGCGGGAATCGCCACGGCGGACGCAGCCGCGATCGCGCTGCCGAGCGAACCCACAGCCACCGCGTTCTGAGCGCTAAGCGCGACGGGCACGAGCAAGGTGAGTGAGACGGCCAGCGAAGCTGTCAGGCGGGCGGGCGACATGGGAGCTCCAAGTTCAGCGGATATCAGCAGTGCGGGACGGGTTGCTACCTCCCGAACGCCGCTCGCCCGGCGCGTGTTAACAGCGCGCGCCCGAGCTCGGCGACGGAACTCAGCGCGGTTTCGAGCGCGCGTCGCGCTGCGCGGCTGGGCCACCGACAGGCGATCGCGCGAGCGTCGCGCGGCTCAGTCGCCGGCCGCGAGCAGCGGGAGTTCACGCGCGAGCGGACGCAGCAGGCGCGGCGAGGGACGCACAGCGCGGTCGAAGCGCTCGCCCACGTCGGCCGCGACTTGCGCGAGCGTTGTCGGGTCGCCGCCGCCGGCGCGCCAACGTTCGCTCGCGGCGGGGCCGGCCAGGCGTCCGGCGGTCGCCCAGGCCAGCGGCAAGAGTGGGTCGTTGTCGGGCAAGGCGTCGACGCGCGCGAGCAGCGCGTGACCGGCGCTCTCGGAACCGACGCGCGCCAAGGCGCCGAGCAGTCCCGCGCGACGTCCCTTCGGATCACTGCCAGCGGGCAACGCGAAGAGCGCACCGAGCAAGAGCGCTTCGGCTTGCGCGCTCGGCAAGCTCTCGGCGAAGTCGAGCAAGGCGGCGCCGTGCGCGCCAGCTGCACGCGCGCCGAGAGCTTCGGCCAACTCGGGCTGCTCGAGCAGCATGTGCCGCAGGTAACCGGGGTCGGCTTCACCGCGCAGGTCCTCGGAGAAATCGACGAAGAGCGCGTAGGCCGCAGCAGGCGAGGCGAGACGAGCGAGTTGCGCGCGCACGCCGTCGGCCAACTCGCGCGATTCGAGCCGACGCGCGAAGGCGGGCACGAGCATTTCGAGGCGCGCGTCGATCATCCAGGCGAAGCGGGCATCTTGCGGGGCCCGACTCTCGATCAACGGGCGCAGGGCATCGGCCGCGATGTCGGGCGAGGACTTCGCGAGCGCGAGGAAGCGTGTACGCGCCCACTCGAGTCGCGCGGGCGAGGCGTCGGAGCTGGGGTCGCCGGCTTTGACCAAACCCGGCAGCGCCAACTCGGGCGGCAACTCGTCGAACAAGGTCTGCAGCGCGACGGGCGGATCGACCGCGGCACCGAGCGCGGCGACCAGCGAATCGTCGAGCGCGGAGTCGAGCAGTTCGTTGAGCGCGCGACGCGTGCGCGTGCTCGGTTCGGCGATGAGCAAAGCGCGCGCGCGAGCGCTGTGCGACGCGCGTTCGGCGAGCGTCGCGATGAGGCTGGGCGACTCGGCGAGCGCGAGCTGACCGAGCGGCAGCAGCTCGAGGACTTCGTCGCCCCCGACACCGGCGCGCAGGGCTTCGGCGATGAGACTCGGCGAGCCGCCTGCGAAGGCCACGTGCGTGAGCGCGCGCTCGGCCAGCGTGAGGTCACGACCAAGCACCAAGCTGCGCAGATGCGCGTCGACGGGCCAGCCTTCAGCGCGCAGGGGCGCGAGTTCGGCGCTGACTTGCGACGCGGCGTCGCGCGGCGAGAATTCGTCGAGCGACGCGCCGAGCAAGGCATCGATCACGCGTGTGCGCGTAGCCGCGAGGCGTTCCATGTCGAGCGGTTCGGCAGGCGCGGGCGCGCCGGGCACTCCGAGCGCGCCGGGCCCTAACGCGTCGGGCGCGGGCACGTCGGACGGATCGAGCACACCGTTCGCGTCGGGCGCGACGTTCGCCACGCCCGAATCCGGCGAGCTCGGGTCGACGACGCCGCCGTCATCGGCAAGCGTCGTGTCGTTGTCGGCGGGGTCGGCGGGGTCGGCGGGCGCGTCGCCCCACGGCCCGAACACGATCAGCAAGAGCGCGGCGGCCGCAGCCAGTCCGACGACGGCGCGCAAACGCCCGCCAGCGAGGTGAGTGAGCGGCGCATCCTTCGGTGCCTTGTCGACCGCAGTGTCCGCCGCATGGAGTTCCCCCGCGTCGACCGCAGCCCACATGCGATCGAGCGCCTGCTCGGCGGAGCGCGGCCCGACCACCGGCGCGCTCTGCAAGATGAGTTCGTCGAGCGCACGCTCTGCGCGCACCTGTTCGGCGCAAGGCTCGCAGACTTCCAAGTGCGCCGCGATGCGATCGTGACGCTCGGCGTTCAGCTCGCCGAGCGCGAACTGCTGCAGGTGCGAGCGACCGGGATGCGCGCCGGCACTCATGGCAACCACTCCTCACCCAGCTCGGCGCGCAGGCGACGTCGCGCCTTCACGAGATAGACGCGCGCAGAGCCGGCCGTGATGCCGAGCACGCCGGCGATCTGCTCGTAGTCGAACTCTTCGAACACGCGCAGGTGCAGGGCGGCGGCTTGTTTGGGCGGCATGGATTCCATGAGCGCTCGCACGCGCGCCAAGCTCTCGCGGCCGCGCGCCCGACTCTCCACACTGGCCGACGCGATCGGCGCGGGTGTTGACGCCTGCTCGTGACGCTTGCGCGTCTCGCGACGCCGCCGCGTGTCGAGGCACTGGTTGAACACGATGCGCAGGAACCACGAGCGGAAGCCGCGGTCGGGCTCGGCGCGGTGCAGGTGACGCAGCGTCTTGATCAGGGCCTCCTGGAGCGCGTCTTCGGCGTCCTCGTGATTGCCGAGCAGGCGCGCGGCCAGCGCGAGGGCTTGGTCGTGATGCGCGCGCACGAGTCGCGAGAACGCCGCGCGATCGCCCAGGCGGGCTGCCGCGAGCTGAACCGTCTCCTCATCGGACCTGATCGTTCGCATCACCAGGGTGGGTCTCCCTGCCCGAACGCGCGCCCCGGCGTGCGTGTTAACTCGACGATCGTTGCGAAGTCGCTCGGGCGCATGCACCGACTCTAGCGCTGATCGCGCGACGCCGGGCGTGCCGCGCAGCCCGCGTGTTCCACGCAGCCCAGCCGCTTGACGCAGAGCGCGCCTCCCACCGCAGGCCGTGCCTCCCTCGCAGGCGAGGCGCATCGCGCTGCCCCGCCTGCTAGGCTGAGCCGCCCTCGTTCGCGGAGCCTGGCGTGTCTCGGTCTTTTCTTGCGCTGATCATGAGCTGCGCGCTGGCTTGTGGCCCGGCCGACGCTCCCGCCGAAGAGCCTGCGGACGCAGCGGCGCCGACCGGCGAGCGCCCCTCGATCGTGATGATCTCGCTCGACACCACGCGTGCCGATCACACCAGCCTCTACGGCTACGAGCGCGAGACCACGCCCTACCTCGAGCGTCTCGCCGCCGAGTCCGTGGTCTACGAACGCGCGCTCTCCCCCGTGCCGTGGACGCTGCCCAGTCACCTCACGATGTTCACCGGCTTGCACCCGCGCGAACACGGTGTGCTCGACGGCGAGCGCGCGCTCTCCGAGCAGATCCCCACGCTCGCGGAGCGGCTCTCGGAGGCAGGCTGGCGCACGGCGGGCGTGCACAACAGCGGCTGGGTGCACCCACGTCACGGATTCGCGCGCGGCTTCGACTCCTTCGTGGAACACACGCAAGCCGAGCAAGGGCTCGCCGAGCTCGAGCGCGTGGCCGACGAACTCGTCGAGAGTGATCAGCCGTACTTCGTGTTCGCGCACTTCTTCGACGCGCACTCACAGAACGTCAACGATCCTGACGGCACCTTCTACGAACCGCCGGCACCCTACGACACGCTCTATCTCCCCGATGCAGCCGAGCGCGTGCGCGCGTTGCCCGAGCACCGCCGCTGGCACACGACCAGCGACTTCGATGCCGAGGGAGACGCCGCCCTCGTGGCGCTCTACGACGGCGGCATCCGCTACCTCGACGACGTGCTCGAACGCTGGCTCGAAGGCTGGCGCGCGCGCGGCCTGCTCGACAACACACTCATCCTGATCACCGCCGACCACGGCGAAGCGCTCAACCAACGCGGCCTCTTGCGCGGGCACGGCGGCTTCTTCCAGGAAGGCCTGCACGTCCCCTTCCTGCTGCGCTTCCCCGACGGCGCGCGCGGCGGAGAACGCAGCAGCGAACCCGTGGCCTTGGTCGACATCGTGCCCACGGTGCTCGCGGCCGCGGGTCTGCCCACCGACCCCGAGCTGGCCGGCTTCACGCTCACTCAGAGAGTGCCGGGCCGTCGCGTGCAACTCTGCGAACGCGACACGTGGCGCAGCATCGTGCAGTGGCCGCGCAAGCTCGTGGTGAGCGGCGAGTTGGCAACGCTCATCGACCTCGAACACGACCCGCTCGAGCTCAACCCCGTGCTGCTCGAGGAGGGCGAACGCACGGAACGCCTGCGCGAATTCACGCGCCTGCTGCGCGCGCAGGAGCGCGGGCGGCCGCAGCGCTTCCCCGAACCGCTGTCCTTGGGCGCCCTGAGCGACGAAGCGCGCGCAGGCCTGCAAGCGCTCGGCTACCTCGACGCCGACGAGCACTGAAGCGCCTCCGCGACAGATGCCCAGGCGACCGCGCCGAGCGCCTGAATTCTCGTGGAATGCCCGCAGGCAGCGCGGCACGCTGAGCGCGGGTTCGGGAGCGCTGCAGCGAGAGACGATGCGGCGCCCGATCCGTGCCCACCTTCCTCTTCGCTCATCTCATTGGAGCCCGCCATGTTGCGCGGATTCATCACGCTCGCTGCAGTTCTCGCTTTCGCCCTGCCCACGTCGGCTCAAGACCTCGACGGCGTGTGGTTCAAGCTCAAGGTCAAGTCGAAGGGTGTCACGGTAGAGAACGCCCCCGTCCTCGCCGAAGGAGGCCTTCCCGGGCAGATGATCAAGAAGGCGTCGTTCAAAGCCACCGCCTGGTTGCTGCTCGAGAACGCCTTGGAGGAAGGCGGCAGCGACCCCGCTTACCGGGCCACGGTGGTCACCGAAGTCGAGGACGGCGTCTTCGACATCTCGAACATCGAGATCTTCGATGTGATCGGCGATCGCTTGCTGGTCAACGGCTTCCTGGGTTTCGTCACGCCCAAGGGCGCGGTCGGCGCCGAATGCACCCTCGAGGCCAAGGTGAAGCTCGACAAAGAAGACGCGCTCAAGTCGGCCAAGATCAAAGCGCTCGGCGCGAACGTGGCGCTCTCCGGGCTCACCGTCCCCGGGCTCGGTGAAGGCGACAGCATCGCCTACTTCGGTGGCATGACGGTCAAGGGCTCGACGGTGAAGCTGGCGAAGCTGCCCTTCGACCCGATCGAAGTGCTCGACGACGGCGAGATGCTCGCCAAGCTCAAGGCCCCCGGCACGCCGTGGGTCTTCGGTGCGCAGGCCGCGGAACGCGAGACCTCTGCGCGCTGAGTGTGCGCGGCACCGCTGAAACAGCGAGCGCCCCCGTCTCCTGGTTCGGAGACGGGGGCGCTTCTTGTTCCACTCGATCACGCGATCGCACGGCGCGTTCCTGTGAGCGCGCGCGAGCGCCGCCGATCACTCAACCACCGCTGGGCGGATCGATGGGGTTGTCGCCGCCCCAGAACTCGATCGAGTTGAAGATCAGTGAATCGCCGAGCACCCAGAGCGGGTACGCGGGCACGATGTGAAGCAGCAGGAAGAGGCCTTCCTGGCCCCACTCGTTCTCGACCACTTCACCATTCCACTGGTGCAGGCTGCGGGTGGCGTTGAACGGGCCGTAGCAGCTCTGGAACATCACGGCCAGGGCGAGCGCGAGTGCGACGATGCGGGTGCTGCGCATGGTTTGTCCTCCGGGGGAGACGAATCAGGGCTTCGTGCGCGCTCTTTCTGCGAAGCGCTCGGTGTCGACGTGAGCCCTCGATGGGTGCACCGAGAGCCGCGCCGCACCGCCGAAGTCCTGCGCGAGCCTAGCAAGCACGGGCGTGCTTCCGTGGATCGCGCCGCGCTCTCGCAGCAGGGTTTTGTTCCCCATCCGCAAGTCGTGCGCCTCAGGCGATACGCTGGTGCGCTTCACCTCGCTCACCTCCTGCCGCGGAGTCGTCCTTGATGTTGCTGCGTTCCACCCTCCTTCGATCCTCGCTCTGCGCGCTGCTGTTCAGCGCGGCCGTTCCCGCCCAGATGCTCTTCGAGGAGTACGACCCGCCGTCCACGCTCGTGGTGGCGGAGCACGAAGTGACCCACGCGCGCTACCCCTTCGTGGACGTGCACAACCACCAGTGGTCGATGCCCAGCGACACGCTCGCCGACACCGTGGCCGAGATGGACGCGCTCAACATGGCCGTGATGGTGAACCTCAGCGGGCGCGGTCGTGGCGACGACGCACACCTCGCCGGCTGCCTGAGCAACGCCGCACAGAACGCGCCGTCGCGATTCCTCGTGTTCACGAACATCTCCTTCGAAGGCATCGACGACCCGGACTGGGGCGCGCGCACCGCCGACCAAGTGGAAGCCGACGTGCGCGCCGGCGCCGCAGGACTCAAGATCTACAAGAACCTCGGCATGTCGGCCGCCGACGCCGCCGGCTTCCGCATCCCCACCGACGACCCGCGCATCGACCCGGTGTGGGAACGCTGCGGCCAGCTCGGCGTGCCCGTGCTGATCCACACCGGCGACCCCGCCCCCTTCTGGCAACCCTGGGACGACCAGAACGAACGCTGGTTCGAACTCAAGGAACGCCCCAACCGCAAGCGCGACCCGAGCACCGAACCCAGCTTCGAAGAAGTGATGGCCGAACAACACCGCGTGTTCGAGCGTCATCCGGGCACCACGTTCATCTCGGCGCACATGGGCTGGATGGCCAACGACCTGGCACGCCTCGGCGAGCTGCTCGACCGCTACCCGAACGTGCACACGGAGATCGGCGCGGTGCTCGCAGAACTCGGGCGTCAACCGCGCACGGCTGCGGCCTGGCTGACCGAGTACCAAGACCGCGTGCTCTTCGGCAAAGACTCGTGGACGCCCAGCGAGTACCACGTGTACTTCCGCGTGCTCGAAACCGAAGACGAGTACTTCGACTACTACAGGAAGCGTCACGGCCACTGGAAGATGTACGGCATGGCCTTGCCCGACACACCGCTGCGCAAGCTCTACTACGGCAACGCGCTGAAGCTCTTCCCGCAGATCGATCGCAGCCTGTTCCCGAACGACGGTGTGATCGAGTGAGGCGTCGGCGCGCGGAGTCCCATTGACTCGAACCGCTCGTCGCACGGCCTAGGGTCCGCTGCGCACGCGCTGTCAGTCGGGCGCGCGCAGGTGGTTCCAGGTGTGCGCCCCCGAAACACGGAGTCTGATCCGATGAAGAACCTGATCTTGGCCTGCGCCTGCTCGCTGACCTACGCCCTCAGCGCGGCGCCCTGCCTGCTGGCTCAAGACAGCGAGCCTGCGGCCGCAGGGCTGCCCGTGCGCATCCCGCCGGACACGCTCTCCGTGTGGGCCGCCGGCAGCGGCGACGTGGACGCCGACGGCCACGTCGACCTGCTCGTGCTGCGCCAAGACGGCGGGGGCAGCGGGGGCGGCCCCAGTGTGTCAGCGCTCGGCGTGTTGCGCGCCGACGGCAACGGCGGCTACGCGCCACTCGAGGAGCTCGGTGTCGTGCCGCAGGAGCAGCGCATCTGGGACGTCGGCACGCCGCTGCGCTTCGAAGACCTCACCGGCGACGGCGAACCCGACGTGTTCGCGCCCAACGCGGGCGTGTTCCCCGGGCTGGGCGGCGGTCAGTTCGGGCCGCTGATTCCGCTCGCTGCCGAAGACTCGCTGTTTGCCGTCAGCCAGATCTTGGTCGGGCACATTGATGGCGACAACCGGGTCGACCTGCTGCTGCGCGGCTTCGTGCTCGAGACGACCAGCTTCGAGTGGGTCGTGTTCCTCGGTCAGGCCGACGGCAGCTTCGCGGCGCAGGCGCTCGGCAGCTCCGGGCTGCCCGCGTCGCCGCCCGACACCTTGATCGCGCTGCGCGACCTCGATGCCGATGGCGACGACGACCTGCTCACTCTGGGCTGCGCGGATCAGGGCGGCGTGTCCACCCAGGTGCTGCAGTCATGGCTCAACAACGGCAGCGGTCAGTTCGCAGCGCCCCTCACGGCGGCGAGCTTCGACGACTGCCTGGCGCAAGTCGGCATCGCGCCGGGCCCGTTGCACGACTTCGATGGTGACGGCGTGCTCGACCTCGCTGTGCGCCGCACGGACCACGCGGTCGTGGATCCCGTCACGCATGCGCTCGTGTATCGCGGTGACGGTGCGGGCGCGTTCAGCCTGGCGGGCGAGATCGAAACGTCGGCCGAGCTGCGCGGTGGCGGCACCGCCCTCGCCGGCGACTTCAACGGCGACGGCGCGGCCGACCTCGCGTTGCTGGTGCAGCCCTACGCGCTCATGCTGTACCGCGGCGCGGGCGACCTGAGCTTCGAGCCCGCTACCGGCGCCAGCCTGCAGAGCGCCCTGAGCTTCCCGCCGGCGCAGGTCGCGCAGCTCAACGCCGATGCGCTCGACGACATCTTCGCTGTTACCGAATTGCTCACGGGAACCGTGCACAACTACGCACTCGTGCCTGCACTCGGCTCCGCCACGCCCTTCGTGGACCTGGGCTTCGCCAGCGGCGACGCGCAGCTCGTGCTCACCGGCACGACCACCGCGAACGCCGCCGTCGAGCTGCAGCTGCTCGGCGTCGCGCCAGGGACGCCGGCCTTGCTGGCGCTCGCGCTCGAGGCGAACCCGCTCACGTTCTCCGCGGGAACGCTGATCCCCGACGCGTCACCGCGCTTCCTGATCGTGGCCGGCGACACGCTGCGCACGCGCTGGCCGGCCGCGCTGCCGAACACGGTGAACATCGCCACGACGGTCTACGTGCAAGCGCTCACGTCCAGCGCGAGCGGCTTGCAGCTGAGCAACGCGGTGGCCGCCGTGCAGCAGTGAGCGCTCAGCGCGCGCGTCGCCCGTCGAGCCAACCCACCGCGATCACCACGCCGGCGCCGAGCGGGTTGAGCCACAACCACGCGAGCCCCTGACTGCCCGCGATCAGGACCACCGCGAGCCCGATCAACAGTCCCCAGAACGCACCGCGTGCGCGCGCCGAGGGAACGCCCAGCGCCAGCGTGAACACGCCGAGCAGCGAGCCGTACGCGTAACTCCCCAGTTGGTTGACGGCTTCGATCACGGAGCCGAGTTGGTCGGCGTAGAGCGCCACGACCGCGGCGGCCACGCCCCAACCGAGCGTGGCCCAACGGCTCACGCGCACCACGCTGGCCTCGCTCACGTCGCCCGGGGCGTGTCGCTCATAGAGGTCCACGGCGGTGCTCGTGGCGAGCGCATTCAACTCGCTGTCCATCGACGACATGGCGGCGGCGCACACGGCCGCGAGCACCAAGCCGAGCAAGCCGAAGGGCAGCGCGCGCAGCAGGAAATCGAGGAACAGAGGGTTGGTGAGATCGCCGGCCTGCAGCTCGCCGGCGGCGGCGGTCACGCTGTCGACGCGCGTTTGCGAGGCGCGGTACGCGGCCTGCGCGACGGGATCGTCGGGGGCTGCGCGCCAGGCGTCGGCGGCGGCGCGGCGTTCGCTTTGAGCCGCGTCCCATTCAGCTTCGAGCTCGGCGCCGCGCGCGACTTGGCCCGTCTCCACCAGGACATCGGGCGTGCGCGGGTCGAGGAACAACTCCGGCGGTTCGTAGTGCCCGACCACGAAGAGCAGCACGCCCACCGCGAGGATGCCGAGCTGCAGCGGGATCTTGGCCACGCCATTGAGCGCCAACGCGCGCCGCGCGTGGCCGAGTGAGCGCGCGGCGAGCAAGCGCTGCGCCTGACTCTGATCGCAACCGAAGTACGCCAGGAACACGAGCGTGCCGCCGAAGAGCCCCGACCAGAGCGTGTACTTCTCCGACGGGTCGAAGCTCAGGTCGAGCACGCGCGTGCGTCCGCTGAGCGTGGCGAGGTCCCAGGCTTCGCCGAGCGCCATGCCCTCGGGCAAGCGCGAGAGTAGTTCGGGCACGCACAGCGCGAGACCGCCGAGCAGCAGCCCCATCTGCAGCACGTCGGTCCAGATCACGGCCGCGAGCCCACCGAGCAGCGTGTAGGCCACGGCCACCACCGTGACCAACAGGATCGCGGAGCTCGTGTCCCAACCCATCATGAGTGAGAGCACGAGCGACGGCGCATAGACCACCACGCCGAGCGCGAGGCTGCGCGACACGAGGAACAACACGCTGGTGGCGAGGCGCACGCGCACGTCGAAACGTTGCTCGAGCAACTCGTACACCGTGGTCACCTTGGCGGCGCGCAACTTCGGCACGAGCGTGAAGGCCAGGATCAACATGGCGATCGGCAGGCCGAGGTAGAACTGCGCGAAGCGCATGCCGTCGGTGGCGCCCTGCGCGGTCGTGCCGAGGAAGGTGATCGCCGACGCCTGCGTGGCCATCACCGAGAGGCCCACGGCCCACCAAGGCATCGAGCGCCCCGCGAGCAAGAAGCCTGCCTCGCCGCGATGACGTTTGCCGGCGAGCACACCGACCCCGAGCAACACCACGAGGTACAGGCCGAAGACGATCCAGTCGAGTGTGCTCACAGGGCGCGCATCCTACCCGAGCGGACTGCAGGTTCCGCGAGGCGCGTGCGAGCGGCACGGATCGTTCGGCACAGCGCACTCGCGGAGCGTCGGTGCACGGACTCAGCGAGAAAGTTGGCGGCGCCGTCGCACCCACGGCGCGTCCCACCAAGGAAGGAGCGCACGCGCGCTCTCCGTGTGGACGCGAGCGCTGCTCGGGGATCGAGTCCACTGATCACGACCAACACCCCGGCCGAGGAAGAGATCCATGCACGACGAATCACTCGAAGCGGTGCGTGCCGTGAAAGAAGCGCACGAAGCACAACTGCTCGCGCTGCCGAACGTTCACGGCGTTGATGTGGGCTACAAGTACGTGGGAGGACAACGCACGAACGAGATCGTGGTGCGCGTGTTCGTGTCGAGCAAGCAGAATGTGCCCGACGAACACTGCGTACCCAGCGAGCTCGACGGCTGCCGCACCGACGTCATCGAAGAAGTCCTGGAAGCTCAAACGCTGATGCTCGAGTTGGAATCCGCTCTCACGGCGGACCCCAAGCAGCGCTTCTCCACGCTCGTCGGCGGCATCAGCACCGGACCGTGTGCAGGCAGCGCGGGCTTCACCTTCGCCGGTACGGCGGGCGCGCTGGTCGAGTCTCAAGGCGCCACGCAGCTGCTCAGCAATGCCCATGTGCTCTGCGTCGACGCGTTCTGGAAGGTCGGGAACGAGGTCGCCCAACCTGCGGTCCCGGATGGTGGGCGCTGCCCGAGCGACTGCATCGGCGTGCTCGAACAGGCATGCCTCGGACCGAACTCTAACCCTCACCAAGTGGATGCTGCGCGAGCGACCATCGTCAATCGCAGCTCGATGAACTGGATCCTGAACATCGGTCGCGTGCACGGGACCCAAACCGCGACACTCGGTGAGAGCGTGCGCAAGCAGGGCAGGACCACCGGCCTGCGTTCGGGACTCATCGACGGCCTTCACCGCACGACCATGGTGCGCTACTTCGACAATGGCGCGTGGCAGCTACGGGGTGCGCCGCATGCGTGGGAATCCACCGCGGCGATGACGAGCCTCGACCACCAGCTCTACGTCGTGCAGAACGACAAGCTCTGGGAAGCCAACCCGAGCACTGGCGTGTACAAGCAACTCGGCACGGGCCAAGCCTGGTCCAACACCGCTGCGATGACGGGCCTCGGCGGCATGCTCTACATCGTGCAGAGCAACAGGCTCTGGGAAGCCGACCCGAGCACCGGCATCTACAAGCAACTCGGCACGGGCCAAGCCTGGTCCGACACCGCTGCGATGACGAGCCTCAACGGCATGCTCTACATCGTGCAGGGCAACAAGCTCTGGGAGGCCAACCCGAGCACCGGCGTCTACAAGCAACTTGGCACCGGAGAAGCCTGGTTCGACACGGCGGCGATGACCAGCCTCAACAGCATGCTCTACGTGGTGCAGAACAAGAAGCTCTGGGAGGTCGACCCGGCCACCGGCACCTACAAACAACTCGGCAAGGGACAAGCCTGGTTCGACACCGCGGCCATGACGAGCCTGAACGGCACGCTCTACGTGGTGCAGAACAGCAAGCTCTGGACAGCCGACCCGAGCACCGGCGTCTACAAGCAACTCGGCGGCGGCCAGCACTGGAGCGGAACGGCCGCGATGACGGCGGAAGGGAACGAGATCTTCGTGATCCAAGCCAACTCGTTGTGGGCTGTCTCCGGCGGAATCACCGCGGTCTCGTCGAACCAGATCTCGATCTCCACACCGGTGGGAACGCCACGCTTCTCGGATCACGGAGACTCCGGATCGGTCGTCGTCAGTGACGACAACCGCATCGTGGGCTTGCTCTACGCAGGTTCGGACGACGGCGCTCACACCGTGGCCAACCCGATCGCCGACGTGTTCGCCGCGCTCGACGTGACCCTCGCCAAGGGCTCACCGGGCGCCTACCTGAAGTTGGGACCGTCCGGCGCGTGGGCCGACACGACAGCGATGACGACGGTCGGCGAGAAGCTCTACGCCGTCCAGAACCAGAAGCTCTGGGAGGTCACTCCAGCCACCGGCGCCTACAAGCAACTCGGCGCGGGTCAGGCCTGGTTCGACACGGCAGCGATGACCGGCCTCGGCAGCACGCTCTACATCGTGCAGAACGACAAGCTCTGGAAGGTCGACGCGAGCACCGGCACCTACGAGCAACTCGGCACGGGACAGGCTTGGTTCAAGACCGCAGCCATGACCCGTCTCAACGGCATGCTCTACGTCGTGCAGAACAGCAAGCTCTGGGAAGCCGACCCGAGCACCGGCACCTACAAGCAACTCGGCACCGGAGAAGCCTGGTTCGACACGGCGGCGATGACCAGCCTCAACGGCATGCTCTACGTGGTGCAGAACAAGAAGCTCTGGGAAGTCGACCCGGCCACCGGCACCTACAAACAACTCGGCAAGGGACAAGCTTGGTTCGACACGGTGGCGATGACCGCCTTCGGCCAACAACTCTACGTGGTCCAGAACGACAAGCTCTGGGAGGCGGATCCCAGCACGGGAGCTTACAAGCAACTGGGCTCGGGCTCGGCGTGGAGCAACACCGCTGCGATGACGCAGTTCGACGAGATGCTCTACGTGATCCAAGCCGACTCACTCTGGGTCGCTCAGCCCGGCAACTGAACAGTCGCGCAGCAAGTCGCCGAGCCTCGCAGCCCTACCGACGCTGCGAGGTTCGGCCCCTCCCCTTGACATACTGCTACATCTGTAGCAGAGTGCCGTCCCACCCACGGGAGCAGGCGCTCGATGAATCTGAGTGACGCGGAATGGAAGGTGATGCAGGTGCTCTGGTCCGAGCAACCCGCCACCGCGCGCGTGCTGCTCGATGCACTCGGCAGCGACACCGAGTGGGCCTACTCCACGCTCAAGACCTTGCTCGCGCGGCTCGTGGAGAAGGGCGCCGTGAGCGCGCGCACCGAGGGTCGTCAACGCGTGTACAGCGCCAAGCTCAAGAAGCAGCGCGCACGGAAGACCGCCTTGAGCGGCCTGCTCGGCAAGGCCTTCGACGGTCACTGGGGCAACCTGTTCCACCACGTGATCGAGGAACAGAAGCTGAGCGCGGCCGACCGTGAACGTCTGCGCGAGATGTTGCGCGCGCTGGAAGACGACGACGACACGTGACCATGATCGGGGAACTCATCGCGCCGGCTTACGCGTCGCTCGCTGAGTGGGCGGCGCACTGGTGGACGTGGATCGCCCCGCTGAGCGTGCAGCTCGCGGCGCTCGCCTTGCCGCTCTGGTGGCTCGACCGACTGTGGACGCGTTCGGGTCGCTTGCGTCTGCGCGCGCTCTTGTGGAGCGCGGTGTTGCTGCGCGTGGTCTGGCCCGGCGATCTCGGTGTCTTGAGTTGGGACGCGCCGGCTGCCTTGCGCGGCGCGCTGCACGCCGCGCAGGCCGACTCGCCGCCGCTCGGTGGGCTTGCGTCGGGCGCGAACTCCTTGGTCGGCGCTGAGCTGTCGTCGAGCGCTGGCCGCTCCGCGACCTCGAGCCTCGACAGCTTCGCGGCGTGGCTCCCCGCGCTCGCGCTGCTGTGGGCGCTGGGCGCCGTGCTCGGCGGCGCGCTGCATGCGCACCGTTGCCGGCGAGCGCGTCGGAGTTGGGGCGTCGGGAGCGCTCTCTCGAACGAACACCTTTCACAGAACGCGCTGCGCACGGAACTGCGCGCACTCGCTACGCGCCTCGGCCTGCGTCGTCGACCGCGCGTGCGCCTGCACGCTGACCTCGCGGCTCCACTCGTGGACGGCGTGTGGCGTCCCACGCTGCGCTTGCCGCGTGATCTCGTCAAGCGCTTCACAGCGCACGCCCGCGAGCACATCCTGCTGCACGAACTCGCACACCTGCGACGCCGCGACCCGCTGCGCGCCGCAGCCCAAGCGCTGCTCGCGCAACTGCTCTGGTTCCACCCGGTGGCGCGGCTGGCGCTGAGTCGACTGCACACACTGCGCGAACAAGCCTGCGACGAGCTCGCCGCGCAGCACGCGCACGGCGGCCGCGCCGCCTACCGTCGCACGCTGCTCGAGGAAGCCGCGCGCACCTTGCTGCCCGAGCGCGCGCAACCTGGTCTCGCGTTGCTCGGGCGACGTGCGCCGCTCATCGAACGCCTCGAGCGCCTCGGGCGAGGTCCCGCGCGGGCGAGCCGCGCCGCGCTGCCGCTGCTCGCGGCGGTCGGCGTCGCGCTGCTGCCGGTGCACGCGTCGGAGAAGACGGCGCCCGCGCGCGCGCTGGCGGCCGACCGTACGGTCGACATCATGACCGACATCGCCGAGGTGTCCGCCCACCCATCGCTCGTGGCAAGGCTCAACGCACCGTCCGACACTCCCACGCTCAAGTCGCTCGCTGAGCCCGTGCCCGGCGCCGCCGTCGGATGCTTCAACACACGCATGCTCGTCATGGCCGAGCTCGCGCGCCAGCAAGCGGGCCACGACGCCGCGCCTACCGCGACTTCGCACGCGTGGCGCAGCACCTCGTCATCGCTCAGGGCACAGGTCGCGCCCCGCTCACCGAACAGCCCATCCCTCAAGGACGCCGAACCATGAAGCCTTCCCTCTTCGCTGCTTTCGCCGCAGGCGCCGCGCTCACCGCACTGCTGGTCGTCTCGCTCGCCGCCACGCCGCTCACCGAGCCGGCGACCGTCGCGCCCGCTGCCACGCAAGACGCCGACATGCAGATGCCGTCCGCCGAAGAGATGGCCGAGATGATGGCCAAGATGCAGAAGTACACGCAGCCCGGCGAAGAGCACAAAGCGCTCGAGCGTTTCCTCGGCAAGTGGAACACGACCACGACCATCATGATGCCCGGCGCGCCACCGGCATCAGCAGGGACCACAGAGTTCAGCTGGTTGATCGACGGCTACTTCGTCATCTCCGAAGGCGAGTCGACGATGATGGGCCAGAAAGTGAAGTCGGTTTCGATCCACGGCTACGACAAGTTCAAGCTGAGCTACGTGGCCTCGATGATGTCCAGCATGGACACCTCGCTGCGCAGCGCCGAGGGCGACCTCACGCGCGACGGCAAGTCGCTGCTGCTCTACGGCACACTCGACGAGTACCTCACGGGCGAGCACGACAAGATGGTCAAGTACGCCTGGCGTTTCCCGAGCGACGACAAGATGGTGCTCGAGGTGCACGACCTGCCCATCGGCGAAGAGAACACGAAGGTCGTGGAGGTGGTGTTCACGCGGGCGTGAGGCGCGAGGCTCAGCGCGGCGCCCCACCCGCCGTGAGCAGCATCCGGATCATGTGCAGCGTGAGCCCCCACACCACGCGGCCCTCGTACTCGACTCCCGGGAGCGTGCGCGGGCCGCGGTCGTCCTCATAGAGGTAGTCGGTGTCGAGGGCGCCGCTGGCCACGGCGCCGAGCGGCAACCAGAAGACTTCGGCGGCTTCGATGCCGGGTTGCGGGATGTCGCTGCCGGTCCAGCGGAACACGAACGGGGTCACGTCCATCGGGACGATGCGGCCGCGGGCGCGCGCTTGCACCGGCGTGAGTCGGCAGAGCAGTTCGCGTTCGGGGTCGAGCGCCAGGCCCACCTCCTCATGCGTCTCGCGCAGGGCGGTGGCGAGCAGGTCGGCGTCGCAGGGATCGTGGCGCCCGCCGGGCAGCGACACGTGGCCCGACCAGGGATCCAAGGGGTGCTCGCGGCGCAACATGAGCAGCAGGTCGAGCGTGTCGTGCTGCTCACGCAGGATCGCGGCCACGGCGGCGCGGCGCGCGGGTGGATCCTCACTCGGTGGCGCTTCGTGGGCGGCGAGTCGGTCGAAGAGATCGGCGGGCAAGGACACGGCGCCAGTCTAGCGTGACGGCCCAGCAGCGTTCCGCGGAAGCTGATGCGGCGGCGGCGCCCGCTCCGGCCGCACGCGCGTCACATTGCGCGCAATGATCACGCGGCCAGCTGAGATCGTTACGATCTTGGGTCATCTCTCCCACGCCCGCGGCGAGCGCCATGGCTGTCCACCCCCATCCCTGTGTCGAGCTGCGCGAGCTCACCCGCCTCTACACCCTGGGCTCGGAAACCGTGCACGCGCTCGACGCCGTGGACCTGCGCATCGAGCGCGGCGAGCACGTGGCCATCGTGGGCCCCTCGGGCAGCGGCAAGTCCACCATGCTGCAGATCCTGGGTTGCCTCGACGCACCCACCAGCGGCAAGTACCTGCTCGACGGGGAAGACGTGTCGGCGCTCTCCGAATCGCGCCAAGCCGAAGTGCGCAACGCCAAGATCGGCTTCGTGTTCCAGCAGTTCCACCTGCTGCCGCGGGCCACGGCGCAGCGCAACGTGGCGCTTCCTCTGGTGTATGCGGGCGTGCCCGCCGAGGAGCGTCGCGAGCGGGCGCAAGTGGCGCTGGCTTCGGTCGGGCTGGGCGAGCACGGGCACCGGCGTCCGGCACAACTCTCGGGCGGACAACGCCAACGCGTGGCCATCGCGCGCGCGCTCGTCACCGACCCCGCGCTGCTGCTGGCCGACGAGCCCACCGGCAACCTGGACAGCAAGACCAGCGCCGAGATCCTCGATCTCTTCGACGAGCTGCGCGGCCCCGACCGCACCCTCGTGCTCGTCACGCACAGCTCCCAACTGGCGCAGCGGGCGCAACGTACGATCGCGCTCCACGACGGCAACATCGCCTACGACGGCCCGCCCAGCGAACAACCTGCGGATCTCCTTTCAGCATGAGCACCACCAGCTTCCCGAGGTCGATCAGCGGCGAACCCGGCGCGCCGAGCCTCCCGCCCAGAACGTCCACCCACCCGGCGCGCCGCCGCGCGCAACGCGGCGCCACCACCTTCACCATGGTCACGGGTCTCGTGGTGGTGCTCGGGCTGGGCGCGCTCGGCGTGTGGTGGAACAGCAGCGGCGGGCAACCCGACACGCTCGACGCCGACCGCATCGTGACCGTGGAAGCGCGTGAGTTGCTCGACGCCGTCACCGCCTCCGGGCGCGTGGAACCCGTGGCGCGCGTGGCCGTGATGAGTCGCGCGAGCGGCATCCTCAAGGAACTCTTCGTCGAAGAGGGCGACGCCGTGCTGCAAGGCCAGCTGCTGGCCGAGCTCGACCGCGAACAACTCGAAGCGAACCTGGCGCAGGACCAAGCCGATCTCACGGGCGCCGAAGCCGACCTCGCCGCCGCACGCGCACGACTCGAGGAAGCGCGCGTGGGGCTCAACGATCCGGCCATCGACTACGCCAAGAAGGAATCCGATCGTCTCAACCTGTTGTTCAAGTCGGGCGACGTGTCGGAGCGTGAAGTCGACACCGCGAACCGCGCCTTCGAAGAAGTGCAGTTCCGCGTGGAGCAAGTGCAGGCGAGCTTGCCCGTGCTCGAAGCCGCCGTGCTGAGTTCGGCGGCCGGGCTCGAGTCGGCGCGTGCCGCCTTGGAGCGCAGCCAGACCACCTTGCGCGAAGCCACGATCCGCTCGCCCATCGACGGCGTGGTGCTCACGCGCGACAAAGAGGTCGGTGACGGCGTCTCGTCGATCCTCACGGCGGGCGGCAACGCCACGCAGATCATGACGCTCGGCGACCTCTCCACGATGCACATCGAAGCGCGTGTCGACGAGGTGGACCTCGGCCGCATTTATGCCGGCATGCCCGCGCGCATCACCGTCGACGCGCACCGCGGCAGCCTGCTGCACGGCGCCGTGGACCGCATCGCGCCCGCCGGCTCGGTGGACGACAACGGCATCGTCACCTTCGAAGTGCGCGTGGCAGTGGACGACCCCGACAAGCTGCTCAAGCCCGACATGACCGCCGACGCGCGCCTCATCCTCGACCTCCGCGCCGACGCGCTCACGCTCCCGCAACGCGCGCTCACGCGCGAACCCGGCGGCAAGTGGGTCGTGGCCAAAGTGGTCGGTTCCGGCACCACCGCCCGCACCGAACGCACCGAGATCGAGATCGGCCTCAGCGACGGCCTGGTCACGGAGATCCGCGCCGGTCTCGCCGCTGGCGACCGCGTGATGTTGCCCGCCGCGCCCAGCGCCTCGAGCGGATCGCGCCGCTGACATGGGCCTGATCGGCCTGCTCATCGAGTCCTTCGGTTCGCTCGTCCAGCACGCGCGCCGCATCGCGCCGATGGCCGCCGGGATCGTGTGGGGCGTGGCCTCGGTGTTCGTGCTCGTGGCGATCGGTCGCGGTTTCGAATCCACGCAGCGCGCCAGCCTGCAAGCCCTCGGCGACTCCTTCGTGCTGCTGCGCGTGAACCGCGCCACCACGCAGAAGGGCGACCCACAGAGCAACGCCTTCGTGCAGATCGAGGGCGAGGACATCGAGTTGGCGCGCGCCGGCACACCGTCGGTGCACACGCTCTCCCCCAAGGCGCACAACTGGTTCCTCCAGGTCGCGCGCGGCGGCGAGCTCTCACGCGCCACGGCCGTGGGCGTGGACCCCGAGTACCGCGACATCGTCAACGTGCCGCTGTTGCCCGGCAGTCGTTGGTTCGACGCGCGCGACATCGAACAAGAGCTGCCCGTGTGCGTGATCGGCACGCGCGTGCAGGAAGACCTGTTCCCCAACGGCGACTGGCAAGGCGCCGAGATCCAACTCGTGTTCTCGCGTCGAGCCGACGAAGACACCGTGGTCCGACGACTCACGGTGGTCGGTGCGCTCGGCGAAGAACCGCTCTCCGGCGACGACATCTACACCAGCCAACGGCGCGTGGTCTTCCTGCCCTTCCCCACCTGGGAACGCATGTCCTCGCGCGGCTTCCAGTTCCTCGTGATGCGTCCGCACACACCCGAGCTGAAGGACCAGGCGCTGGCCGAGATCCGCCAGGCGCTCTCCTACCGGCACGACCTCGACCCCGACAACGAGAACACCCTGCTGCCCTACTTCGACGCGCTCGAGCGCGGCCAGCGCATCGACCGCGTGTTCGGCGGCATCGAGATCTTCCTGGGCGCGGTGGGCGCGTTGATCATGTTGCTCGGCGCCGTGGGCGTGGCCAACGTGGTGCTCATGTCGGTCACGGCGCGCACCGCCGAGTTCGGCTTGCGGCGCGCCCTGGGTTGCAAGCGTCGCTGGATCTTCGCGCAGGTGTTCCTGGAGGCCGCGCTGATCTGCTTGATCTCCGGGTTGCTCGGCTTCCTGCTGGGCATGGGCGGCACGGCGCTCATGGCGCAGATCGAGCTGCCCGAGGGTTTCGCAACGCCTGAGTCGGAGTTGGGCGCGGCGGTGTTGCCCGGGCTCTTGCTGTTGGTCGTGAGCGTGGGGGCGGCGCTGTGGCCGGCCTTGCGTGCGTCGCGTTTGCCCGTGGCCGCCGCGCTGCACGGGAGCGGCACATGAACGCGCGCTCCTTGCTCAGTGAGGCCTTCGGCAGCCTCGCGTCGCACCCGCTGCGCTCGGCGCTCACCGCGCTGAGCGTGGGTTTCGGCGCCGCGGTGTTGTTCATCCTGATCAGTTACTCCACCGGCATCCCGAGCACCACGGCCACGATCTTGCGCAGCCTCGGCAGCCAAGAACTCATCGTGGAACCCGGTCGCTCACGCGGTGGTGGCCGCGGCGGACGTCGCTTGCGCATCCGCTACACCGACCTACCCGCCATCCGCGCGGCCTGCCCGTCGATCGAACGCTTGTCACCGGCCTACCGCCCCGGTCGCGGCGGCCCCGTGTTCACCGACGACCGCAGCTGGCCGTGGGCGAGCATCACCGGCGTGGGCTTCGAGTATCGCGAGGTCACCGGCTTGGCCGTGACCTCGGGGCGTTGGTTCACGAAGCGCGAGGAGCTGCAGGCCGAAGACGTCGCCTTGCTCAGCCGCCCCTTCGCCGAAGGCTTGTTCGACGGGGAGTCCGCGCTCGACCGCATCGTGACGGTGAACGCGCGACGCTTCCGCGTGATCGGCGTCTTCGAGAGCAACGCCAGCTTCGCGTTCTCGATCTTCGTGCCCTATCCCACGGCCATGGAGATGGGCGACGACGGCGGCCGCAACGTGAGCCACCTCGCCTTCGCGCCGCGCAACGAAGACCTCGCCGCCGACGCCGTAGCCGAGATGCGCAACGCGCTCTCCACCATCTATCGCGTGGACCCCACCGACGAGCGCGCCTTCGACATCAAAGAGAACACGACCTTCGTGGCGATGGTGCAGGGCGCCAGCCTCGGCTTGCAGATCCTCGTGCTCGCCATCGCCACACTCACGCTCGTGCTCGGTTGCTTGGGCGCGGCCAACGTGGTCGGCATCTCGGTGGCGGAGCGCACCTCGGAGCTCGGGCTGCGCAAGGCGCTCGGCGCCACGCCCACCCGCCTGCGCGCCGAGGTGCTCACGGAAACCGTGCTGCTGTGCGTGGCCGGCGGCGTGCTCGGCGTGCTCGTGGGGCTGGGCGGCGTGGCCGCACTCGGTCCCTTGCCGTTCACCGACGACACCTTGCTCGTGCCCCACGCGGATCCGCTCCAACTGACCATCGCCTTCGCGCTGCTGGTCGGCGTGGGCAGCCTCGCGGGCCTGCCCGCGGCGCGCCGCGCGGCCGCGCTCGACCCCGTGATCGCGCTGCGCGACGAGTAGCGTCGCTGCGCGGGGCCTCGTCTGATACAATACGAACCGCTCGACAGCGACGTCGTCCCCAAGGCTGAGCTCCGTCGTCGAGCAGCGTTCAAAACCAATTACTACTTTCCCACCAGCAGTCGCGACTCACGGGGACATGAGCTGGCGTGGCAGCAGCTGTGGTGTGGGCTGGGAGTGGTCTGCAGCCATGACCTCCCTTGCCCCCACCACAGGTCTTGCAGGCAGCAAGGCAGCAGCCACATGTGCCCTTCAACAACGCGCAATACCTCAGCTCTCCGACCCCTCAATTCGAAGCGTGGGACTCTTGGGCTGGACTTCAAATCTCCCGCTCGAAGAGTTTCCCTCCACGTGGACCTTCAGGGGATTGGACGCCGCGAGCAGGAGACTCTTGAGCTGGTGGTGATCGCGATTACCGCGGTCATCATCGATGTTGCTTCGTCACTCCCCGTACCAATCACTACATGGTGCGTCGTGGCCGTAGCAATCCTTAGATTGTCCCGAAGCAATCGGAGCAAGTGATATATGCCAGGGTCCCGAAAGAACAAGCGCCGAGGCGCTCGTGGTACTGGCCGCCCTCTAAAGTTCCCTGAGTATTTGGTCAATAACGGCACTGGCGGTGCCGTGAAGCACTCAGGTAAACGGCTGGAACGGCTTCAGAGCAATCTGTTTCGCGACCTGCGAGCCTTCGCACAGAAGGTCAGCAGCCTGATGGAGTCGCATCCAGAGGATCGGTGGGAAGAAGTCCTGTTCGAAGAGAACAGTGCGCTCCTGTCGGACTTAGTCGAGGTAGGCGTTGCCATCGACTATCTTCCATGGGCTCCGACATGGGACGAGCTCGGGGGGAGATCGGAGTCACCCTTCGGCGGAGTAAAGTACGAGCTGTGCACGTCTGGGAGAAATCTCTCCGGAGAGGAAGTTGCGCAGATTGTGCTGGACGCGACTAAAGATCAGACATCTCTTTCTCACAAGATTGCGACGGACCCGAGTATTCTGAAGCGACTGTTCGAATCGGTGAAGAATGAGCCGAAAGGCGATCCCGAAAGATCCGAAAGCTGAGGATTCAGCCGAGTGTGAGAGAACCGGGGCGTGATCGTCTACGACCATTGAGCACCATGTCGCTTCTCCGCAACACCGCATTATGACCCCCGCCGCCGCCACGACCTCCGCCGCCTCATCCACGCTCACGCGCGTGTTGCTCGGCCTGATCACGACCGTGTTCGTGGTGTCGGTGAGCGCCCGCGCGCTGATCGGGAGCGACGACGCGGCGAGCTCACCCGCCACCCCCCCTGCCGGCAGCAGCGCCTTCCTGCCCGGCATGACGCCGACAGGCGACGCGAAGTCCGCCGAGGAAACCGGCATGGCGCTCGAGAGCTTGCTGCCCGTGCTCACCGAGGCGAGCTTCTTCGCGCTGGTGGGTTTCGGCCTCGGCTACGCGGGCAAGAAGGTCGCCAAGTTGTTGCTCATCTTCCTCGCGCTGGGCTTCCTGCTCGTGCAAGGACTGGGCTACGCCGAGGTCGTCACGGTCGACTGGAGCAAACTCGTCGAGCTGCTCAACACCTGGATCCTGAACGTGAAGGAAGGCCAGCAAGTCACCGAATGGCTGACCAGCAGCCTGCCGACCGCGGGTGCGCTCATCGCCGGCGTGGTGCTGGGTTTCCGCAAGGGCTGAACCGCGCGACGCGAGCGCACCCTGCCCCGTCAGCTCACCCGCGCCACGGTCCACGCGTTCATCGCGTCGTGTTCGAGGCGGTGGACGTGTTGGTCCACGAAGCCCGCGTCGCGCAGCATGGCTTCGGCGGTGTCCACGCCCCACATGGCGCCCAGGCCCGCGCCGCCCTTTGCGAGCGACACGGTCATGCAGTGCATGCAGGAGATCGTGTAGAGGAACGGGCCGAGCGGGTGTTCAGTGTTGCGCGCCGGGTCGCTGTGACCTTCGATGTCCTGCATCAGGAACAGGCCGTCGGGTTTCAGTGCGCGACGGATGCCCGACAACATCGCGGCCGGGTCGACCTGGTCGTGCACCGCGTCGAAGGCGGTGACGAGGTCGAAGCGTTGCTCGTCCACGAGCGTGGCGGCGTCTTGCACCACGAAGCGCACGTTGCTCAGGCCGCGACGCTGCGCCGACTCGCGAGCACGGGCGATCGCCTCCTGCGACGCGTCGTAGCCCGTGAAGCGGCTGGCCGGGAAGCTCGTCGCGAGTTGCATGAGCGCGAGGCCGCTGCCGCAACCCACGTCGGCGACTTCGCGACCTGCGCGGAGTGCGTCGGCCAAACCGGGCACCAGCGGGATCACGTGACTGAGCAGCACCGACACCACGGTCTGCTCGCTCTCTTCGGCCATGATCTCGTGGAAGCGCGGGAACGCTTCATAGGGCAGGCCGCCGCCATCGCGGAAGCAGTCGACGATCGGGTCTTCGACGCGCGCGAGCATGGGCAGGAACTGCGCGGGCACCGCCATGTTGCCGGGTGTCGCAGCGCGCGTGAGGAAGGCGGCGTGCTCGTCGGGCAAAGCGAAGAGCCCTGAACCGACGGCGCTGTGCACGATGCCACCGGCGGTCATGGCGCCGAGCCACTCGCGCACGTAGCGCTCGTTGAGCCCGGCGGCGGCGGCGAGATCGGCCGAGTTCGTCGGCGCGCGACCGGCCAAGGTGTCGAAGAGGCCGGTGCGATGCCCGACGGAGATCATCAGGCTCAGCGCGCCGCCGTTCAGGATGCCGGTCAGGCGCTCCGCGAAGGGAGCCGCGGCGGGAGCGTCGATCGTGGGACAGGAACTGCACATGGGAGTGGTCCGGGCAGGGAGGGTTCGGGCCCGCACACCGGGCCGCAGAACACGTGGCGCGAAGGTCCTCCGGGAGCTGCCAGGGAAAATCCGCGCTCCGAGCTCGGGTGCTCTCGGCTCAGCAGACGCTGCGCTTCCGTGACGGCCTGGCGCGGCTAGCCGTCGCCCGGGTCGCCGTAGGCGCGCGCGCGCCAGAGCGCCTGTTGCGCGTTGTCCTCGGCGCCGTCGGCGCCGTCGTCGGCGTGCTGCTCGAGCAGCGCTACGAGCGCAGCGGCCACGTCGCGGGCGCGCGGTGCGTCGGGGCCGAAGCTCGGCGTCAACACCTCCCAGGCGCGACGCAGCTCGGCTTGCGCTTCGTCGACGCGCCCCAAGCCGGCCAGTGCGTTCCCGCGACGCTCGAGCAGGTGCGCGTGCAGATCGGGCGCCTCGAGTTGCGCGAGCTCCAGCCGCGCGAGCGCCTCGCGCGCCACGCGTTCGGCGTCGGCATGGCGCGCTTGCAACCCGTGCAGGCCCGCGAGATTCGCGAGCATGCTCAACTCGGGCGCGAACAGCGGCTCGGCGCGCGCGGCGAAACGCTCGCGCGCGTCGAGCAAGAGTTCTTCGGCGCGCGCATACTCTTCCAAACCGAGGTGCAGCAGCGCGAGGTTCACCAAGCTCTGCAAGGTGCTCGGATGGTCGCGGCCGAGCGTGGCCTCCTGCGCGTGGAGGTTCGCCGTGACGAGCGGCGCCACTTCGTCGAAGCGTCCCTGAGCGTAGAGCGTGGCGGCCAGCTCGTTGGCGCGCTCCAGCGTGCGCGGATGTTCAGGGCCGAGACTCTCGCGGCTGCCTTCGAGCGCGCGACGCGCGAGGCCCTCAGCGCGCTCGACGTCGCCGCGCGTGAAGTTCAGGATCGTGAGCCCGCTGAGCACGTCGAGGGTCTCGAGGTGCGTGCTCCCGAGCACCGCTTCCATGTCGGCGAGCAAGGGCGTGAGCAGCGCTTCGGCGGCGTCGAGCTCGCCGGCATCGAGACGCACGCGCGCGCGGGCGTGGCGCGCCACGAGTGTGTCGGGGTGCTGCGGCCCGAGCACCTCGACGAGTCCGTTCACGGCGGCGTCGATCTCGCGGCGCGCGTCGTCGAGGCGATCCAGCGCGCGCAGGGCGTTGCCGTGATTGAGTTGCGTGGCGAGCGTGAAGGGATCGCGCGGGCCGAGCAGCTCGAGCCGGCCGGCGTAGGCGCGCGCGAAGGCGTCGACCGCCGGGCCGTAGTCGCCGGACATGGCGTGCGCGAGGCCGAGCTTGTCGAGCGCGTCGAGGTGCAGGTCGCCGTCGAAGTCGGCGGCTTCGTCGACCACGGCTTGCAAGCTGGCCTGCGCCGTGACGAGCTCCCCGCGGTCGAGCTGCACCAAGCCGCGCAAGCGTTTCGCCTGCAGCGCGAGGCTGGCGCGTTCGCGGTCGGCGCCGGATCCGGGTTGCTCGACGAGCGCGCGCTGCACGGCGTCGACCTGGGTCTCGGCGCCGTCGAAGTCGCCCAGGCCGCGCAGCACGTCGGCGAGCGCTTGGCGCGTGATGAGCGTGTCGGTGTCGAGCGCGCCGCGGTCGACGAGCAGAGCCTCGAGCGCGGCGCTGAGTTGCGCGCGCGCCGCTTCGTACTGTCCCAACGCCGCCCACGACTGTCCCACGCTGCGCCGCAACGCGGTCTCGACGAGCGCGCTGTTGGCGAGCGCGGCAGCACCGCTGCGCGAGGCCAAGCGCGCGTCGGCCAAGCGCAGCACGTCCACCACGCGCACCTCGCGGCCGTGTCCCGGCTGGCCCGACGGCACCGCCGCTGCGAGCAAGTCCTTGGTGAAGAAGCGCAGCGTCTCGCGCGCGAGTGCGGCCTGACGCCGCGCTTCCGCGGCCTCGCGGTCGGCCAACCTGCGGCCGGCGTCGAGCCCGTAGAGCGCCACCAACAGAGCCGCCAACAACACCGCCCCCGCCAAGGCTGAAGCCCGGTGCCGACGCAACAACTTGCGCGTGCGATAGACCGCGCTCGGCGGCGCCGCCTCCACGGGCAAGTGCGCGAGGAAGCGCTCGACATCTTGCGCCAAACCCTGCGCGGTGGCGTAGCGACGGTCGCGCTCCTTCTCCAGGCAGCGCAGACAGATCCAGTCGAGATCGGCGGGCAGCTCGAAGACCGCGCTGCTGCTCGGCAGTCGCCGCTTGCTCGGACGCAGCGGCTGCTCCTCGCGCACCACGCGGCGGATCTCGTCGAGGCTGCGCGTAGCCAGGTCGAACGCCGGCGTGTCGGTGAGCAACTCGTAGAGCAACAGGCCCAGGGCGTAGACGTCGGCGCGCGTGTCCACGTCGGGTCCGCCGGCAAGTTGCTCCGGGCTCATCGTGGACGGCGTGCCGAGCAGGTGGCCCTCGCCCGTGAGTTCGCCGCTGGGCATGTCGCCGCCGCGCACGGCTTTGGCGATGCCGAAGTCGATGATCTTGGGCACGGGCGCGCCGTCCACCTCGGTGACGATCACGTTGCCGGCCTTCACGTCGCGATGCACCACGCCCTTCTGATGCGCATGCTGCAAGGCTTGGCAGACCTGCAGGAACAAGCGCAGGCGCGCGCGCAGGTCGAGGCGCTGCTCGCGCGCGTAACGCGTGAGGTGTTGCCCGCTCACGAGCTCCATCGCGAAGTACGGGCGACCGCTCTCGGTGGCGCCGACCTCGAGCACGCGCGCGATGCTCGGGTGGTCCATCAACGCCAAGGCTTGACGTTCGGCTTCGAAGCGGCTGAGCACCGCGGCCGTGTCCATGCCGGCCTTCACGACTTTCAGCGCCACCTCGCGCTGCACCGGTTGCTCTTGGCGCGCGCGGTACACCGTGCCGAAGCCGCCTTCGCCGAGCACTTCGAGCAACTCGAAGACGCCCACGTGATCCCCGGGACGCAGCACCGCGCCGGGCTCGATCCCGGCCGCGCCCGCCAGCGCCGCGAAGTCGGGTGTCTGCACGCCCAGGCGCGTGTCGGCGGCGGCGTGGGCCGCGAGCAAGGCCAGCACGCGCGCGTGCAGCGCCGCGTCGCCGGCGCAGGCCTGTTCCAGGAAGGCGGCGCGCGCGTCGGCGGGTCGGTCGAGCGCCTCGAAGAGCAGGTCTTTGGGATTCACGGGATTCACGCGGCCCCGTCGTCTCCTGCGCGACCTTGCGCTGCGCCCAACAGCTCGGAGAGCCGCGCGCGTGCGAAAGTCCACTCGCGCATCACGGTGCGCTCCGACACTTCGAGCGTGGCGGCGGTCTCGGCCACCGAGAGCCCGGCGTAGTGACGCAGGCGCGCGACTTCGGCGGCGCGTTCGTCTTCGGACTCGAGCACGCTGAGCGCGTCGTTCACGGCGAGCACTTGTTCGAAGTCGCCGGCGGCGGCGGGATCAAGGCCGGTGAGCGGCTCGCGCGCGCGGTCGCCGCCGCGTTTGTTGGCGCGCACCCTGCGGGCGTGGTCCACGAGCACACGACGCATGGCCTCGGCCGCGGCGCCGAAGAAGTGCCGACGGCTCGACCAGGTCATGTCGCGATCGTCGACCAAGCGCATCCAGGCTTCGTGCACGAGCGCCGTGGGTTGCAGCGTGTGTTCGCCGCGTTCGCGATGCATCTGCGCGCCGGCGAGATCGCGCAGCTCGTCGTAGACCAGCGGCAACAGACGCACCCACGCTTCGCCGGCGGCGGCGGGGTCCTGGAGAATCGCCGTCACTTCGGCGCGTCGCGTCTGCATGCGTTCCTCCCCACGGCTGCGCGAGCGCTTCCCGGCGCTCCCGCGTGGCTGCTCATCATCGGCGCTGGCGCAGGCCTGTCCAGACCTCGTGCCGATCCACGCGTGCAGACTTCTCGACAGCAGAGCGCGTGCGCCAGCGAAGCGCGGGACGAGCGTCGCGCGAGGGACGACAGGCGCTCAACGCCGCGCGATCGGACGCAAGGCGAGACCCAGCAGCGCGCCGCCGAGCCGTCCCGCGGGGCTGGTGAGCGGCGTGGGCCGCCAGCGGCGGAACTTCTCGAGCAGGAAGTCGGCGGCCGAGTCTTCGAGACCACGCTCCAGCGGGTAACCCGACTCGGGCAGGCGTTGCAGGAGGCGACGCAGGCCCACGCGCTTGAGGTCGTGCGTGCGCGCCACGGGCGTGTCGCTCGCGGACACGGCCCCCAAGAGTGCGCTCTCCTCGAGCGCGAGCTCTTCGCGCAGCTCGCCCAGACGGAACGCGCGCGCGCGGCCGTCGACACGCTCGAACACGAGTGCCTGCGCGCCGCTCGGCAAGTCGGCACCGCTGGCGATCGCGCCGGCGCTGCCGCTCCAGAGCAGACGTCCGCTGGCGTAGTCGCGCGGCTCCTGGATCACGGCGCGACGGCCTGCACCGAAGTCGAGCACCACGCGTCCACTCTCGACGGCGCCGATCCGCCGCGCACGACGCACGCGCGGCGCGCGCCACAGCGTGCGCGCCATGGCGAGCCCGTGGTAGCGCCAGGCCGAACGGTCGAGCTGCAACTCACCGGGCGTGCCGATCAAGCCGGCGTCGAGCGCGCGGTGCACCAGTGGGATCCACGGCAACGTGGAGCAGTCTTCCGCCACGCTCACTTTCGCGAAGCGGCGCAACAACTTGAGGTTGCCGAGTTGCTTGAAGAGCAACACCGGCGTGTCGATGAGCAACTCGCAACGCTCGGCGCCGCGGCTCAACACCTCGGCGAGCACGCGCGGCACAGCGCCCTTCGACACGCAACTGTAGATCAAGGTGTCGGCGCTGAGCTCGTCGGGGCTCAGGCTGCTCAGCGGCCGCACTCTCACGGCGGCGCCGCCCACGTTCTCGTCGCGCTCGCTGCGCCCGAAGACCGCGCGCACGTCGTAGTCAGCAGGCAGCGAGAAGAAGGCCGGCAACACGTCGTTGCGGATGCGCTGGCCAGCGCCGAGAACGATCACGGGACGCGGGCTCATGGCCTGACCTTCAGTTCGGATTCGAGGTGCGCCGCCAAGCGGATCGAGAGCGCCACGATCGTGTAGGTGGGATTCGCGCAGCCGCTCGTGGGAAACACCGAGCCGCCGGCGCACCAGAGGTTCGGCACGTCGTGCACGCGAAGATTCGGGTCCACCACCGAGCGTTGCGGGTCGTGCCCCATGGCGGTGGTGCCGAGGTGATGACTCGCGTCGAGCTGGATCGGGAAGTCGTCGAGCGCGCGCAACTCACTGTGCAGCGAGCCGAATCCTTGCGCCTCGAGCTCTTCGCCGAGCTGCGCGTGCAGCGCCACGAGGGAGCGACGGTCGAGGGCGGTGGTCTCGTGATGCACGTGCGCACGCGGCGAACCGAAGGCGTCGACCTCGGTGCTGCTCAGCGTGACGCGGTTGTCGGGGTGCGGCTCCATCTCCATGAAGTTGCGCAGTCGCACACGACGCACGAGCGGGGCCTTGCGCGCCAAGCGCGCCAGCACGTAGCGCGTCACGGGCACGATGTCGCGCAACACGAGCCCGATCACGCCGAGCCATCCGAGCAGGCTCTTGCGCTGGTTCTGCAGGTCGCTGTCGTCGCCGGTTTCCGAGTAGTCACGCAGCGTGACGACGTCGTCCTCGTGCTTCTCTTTCCAGCGCTTGAACAGACCCGAGCTGCTCTTGACCAACAACACGAAGGCTTCCACGCCCTGCCGGTCGGACCACGGGAAGAGCGGCTCGAAGCGCACGTAGCTGTTGAGCAGTTGCTGCTCGCGCTGGCGCTCACTGCGCAGGCGCAGGCCGAGGTAACCGGCGTATCCCTGATGCAGGCACCCGAAGTGCGCTGGCAACTCACGCAGCGGTTCCTTGAGCGTGACGATGCCGTGGTTGTCCTTGGGGTGGTTCATGAAGCCGCGCCCCACTTGGTCGTGGGCGTTGCCGAGGCCCGCCGCGCAGAGGTCGGTGGAGAGCAACAGCAGCCGCGCATTCTCGATGCCGCCGGCAGCCAACACGAAGGCGCGCGCACGCAGCTCGCGATCCGTGCCGCGAGAGTTGCGCACCGTCACGCTCGCGATGCGGCGCGTGCCGGGCTCGGCGTTGAGGCGCAACACGCTGGCGTCGAGCCAGAGGTCGGGACCGTTGTCTTCGCAGACGTGCCCCCATTCCTTGCCGAAGTGCTGCGCTTCGCTCGCCGCGCGGAAGACCTTCTCGCTGATCTGCTCCCAGCGCAACGCGCGATCGCCGCGCTCGCGCAGGAAATCGAAGGCTGCGCTCTCGAACTCGGCGTAGGGCGCGAAGCGGTAATGGTCGGACGCCGCGCGCCAGCAGGGCTCGAGTTCGGCGCGCGGGATCGGCCAGCCGTCGCGGGCGGCGGCGAGCCAGGGGCGCGCCTCGAGGTCGATGTCGTCGAGCGGGCTCGACAAACCGGCCCAGGTGCTCGAGGTGCCACCGAGCACGCGTTCGCGCGAGTAGTCTTTGATCGGCAAGCCGCTGCTGCTGACCTCGCGCAGCGCGTCGGCGGCGGGCGTGGGGCGACGGCGTCCACTCTCGAGCAACGCGATGCGCAAACCCGAGGCGGCCAGCTCGCGCACGAGCGTGATCCCGGCGGGCCCGCTGCCGACCACGCACAGGTCGTAGTCGGGGAACGCGTCTGCGGAGCTCTCGGCGAGGTCGCGGATCATGTGGGCGCAGCGAGAGACACGGGTCGGGGACCGCGCGATCCTATCAAGGCAGGAAGCTCGAGACGCTGTGCCAGGCGCCGTCCCACCAGAGTTCGTGCCGCTGTGCGCCGTCGACCTCGCGGAGGCGATCGGGGATCGCGGCGGTGCGCAGCACGAGGCGCAGTGCGCGGCGCGGCGCGACGTCGAGATCGGGTTCGCTGCTGAACAGTCCGGCCAACACCGACGCGCGCCCGAGGGCGTCGGCAGCCACTTGGTGCGAGCGCACGCCGCTGTTCAGCATGCTGATGCTGCCCGAGATCTTCGGGCCACCCTGAACGAGGAAGGTGTCCACGAGCGCCTCGAGATCCGAACGCCGAGTCAGCGACTCGCGCAGCGCCGGCCCCATCGGCGCGAGGGTCGCGAGTTTCGCAGGCTCGAGCGCCCCTTGCGGATCCTGCAGATCGACGAGCGCGGCCACGGGATTCCAAGGCAGCGCGGCGAGCGCCTCCGTCGGTTGCCACTCGATCCACGGCAGCAAGCTCTCGGCGAGCGCGCCGCTGGGGTCGAGTTGCGCGAGCGCCAAGAGCAGCCGCGCGTCGGGCCAGTGCATGTCATCGGCAAGCCGCTCGAGCAGGGCCGTCTGTTCGCCGTCGAGCTGCGCGATCTTGGCGACGACCAAGGGGTCGCTGCGCAGGCGTTGCAGCAACTCGTCACGGCGCCGCGAGCGCGCGTGGCTGAGCGCGGGCACGCGTTCGCGCAGGAACTCGGCCTCGCGCGGGAGCACTTGACGCGCGCGGATCGCGAGCTGCTCGTGGAAGCGGCCGAACACGAGCGTCTCGCCACCGTGCGCGGCGGTGGCGTCGCGGAGGGCCTCGCGTTCGTCGGCGGAGATCAGCGCGTCGTCTTCGGGGACTGCGAGGAACAGCGGCGCCCGGGTGCGCGCGACTTCGGCTTGCAGGTCGGCGCTGCCCACGTCGGCATAGAACCAATCCGCGAGCGTGGCGACGAAGCCGTTGAAGGCCATGCGCGCGAAGTGCTTCACCACGGTTTCGCCGCGCACCGGCGCCGCCAGCGAGATCGCGGCGGGCTGCACGCCATCGGCGAGCAAGCGCGCCACGGCGAGCGTGCCGAGCGACACGCCGCGCAGGATCACGCGTTGCGGATCACCGTCGGCGCGGCGCAGAGCTTCGGCGTAGATCGCGTGCGCATCGCGCGCGAGGTTCTCCGGCGAACGCTCACCCGTGGACGCACCCACCCCGGCGTAGTCGAGCGCCAACACCGCGCAGCCCGCGCGTCGGAACTGCAGCAGCATCCCGTGTGCCAGCCCGAGGTCGCTCAGGTCGCCGAGCTCCTCGGCCTCGAGTCGCAAGGGCATGATCCGCGACGAGACGACCGCGGGCCCGAGACGCGCCTCGGCCTGCAGCCAACCCTCCTCGTCGAGCACGAGCGACGCGTCGACAGCTGCGCCCCAGGTGATCGACTCGAACATCGCCGGGAAGTGCACCACGATCGGCGCGTTGTCTCCGGCGGGCACGAACACGCCGCGCAAGACAGCGCTGTCCTGGACCGCGAGCTCGACGAGCTCGGTGCCAGGCGGGAAATCGATCGTGCGCAGTTTCTTGTGCCCGGCCTCCACGATGGCCGCCGGCGTGAAGCAACCGTGCAGCAGCAGCGCCACGAGCAACACCGCGAGGGCGCCGCGCGGCCCCCAAACCAGCGATCGTCGCGTGCCGCGCTTGTCCCCGATCATGCCGCCGTTCTCCGTTGCGCCCCTGCCCGCTCGCGAAGCGCTGAGCATAGCGGAGCGGGCGCGTCCCCGGGGGCGCAAGCTGCGTGTAAGATCGACGCGGCAACGGACACGGATTCGGTGCAAGAGATTCACGCGGCCTTTCCATTCCACGCGCACAACCCCGCGCGCTCGCCACCCGAAAGGCGGAACGCGTGCTCACCCGGCGCCCCGCGCCACGCCCACTCCCCGAGCTCTGAGCCCGACATGTCCCCCACCGTTCGTGATGTCCTCTGCAGCCTCACAGCACTCGCGCTGCTTGCCACACCTGCGCTGAGCGACGACACCCCCACGGCCAGCGCCACCTACCAACTCACGTTCCAGGCGCAGTGGAACGCCACGAATCATCCCGACGACTTCCCCCTCAGCGCACACTTCTCGTCGCTCATCGGCGCCACGCACGACAGCAGCTTCGTGCTCTGGGACGCGGGCGGCATCGCCAGCCCCGGCATGGAGAGCATGGCCGAAGCTGGGGCCACCGGCACGCTGTCCGCAGAGATCAACGCGCAACTCGGTGCTGGCGGCGTGGGGGCACAAGTCAACGGCCCGGCGCTCTTCGGCATCAACAACTCGGTGAGCACCACGCTCACGGTCGACCTCGCGCACCCGCTCGTGAGCGTCGTGACCATGGTGGCGCCGAGCCCCGACTGGTTCGTGGGCGTGCACGGTCTGTCGCTGATGGAGAACGGCAACTGGGTCGCGGAGACGACCGTCGAGCTGCTGGCCTACGACTCCGGCACCGACAGTGGCGCGAGCTTCGCGTCGCCCAACGCCGACGTGACGCCGCACCAACCCATCGCGCTGCAGAGCGGCAACTTCCCGCTGGGCAACTTGATCCCGCTCGGAACGTTCACCTTCACGCGCACCGACCTGCCCGAGAGCTGGAGCGATCTCGGCGGCGGTTTGGCCGGCAACCTCGGCCTGCCCGTGATGACGGGTACGGGCGCGCTGCTCACGGGCGAAGTCACCGCCATCGAGCTGAACAACGTGCCGCCCTCCACGATCGCGCCGGTGGTCGTGGGGCTCTCGCTGCTGAATGCGCCCTTCAAGCAGGGCGTGCTGGTGCCGGCGCCTGACCAGATCTTCTTCCAGGTCAGCACGGGGCCGACGGGCTCGCAGATGATCGCCACGCTCTGGCCCGCTGGTGTCCCAGCCGGCGTGCTCATCGCGATGCAATGGTGGATCCAGGACTCGACCGGCCCCGCCGGCTGGACCGCGAGCAACGCCGTATGCACGGTGACGCTCTGAGGCGCGCCAACTGGGTTGCGCGCGCGCGGCGTGGCGCTCGCGAGCCCGCGAGCTCCCCGACCGCGCCGCCGTTGTGGACTCGAGCCTCCGGCGGAAGCGGCGCGTGCGCGGCCGACGACACTGGACCGCGTTGCGGCGCGCAGCCACGATGGGCCGCCCGCGGAACCGCCGATGACGTCCGACCAAGCTCCCACTCCACTGCGCCCGTTGCTGCTCGCAGCCGGTTGGTTGTGCGTGGTGCTCGGCACGGCGGGCACGATGTTGCCGCTGCTGCCGACCACGCCGTTCTTGTTGCTCGCGGCGGCCTGCTTCGCGCGCAGCTCTCCGAGGGTGCACCAGTGGTTGCGTGATCACCGCGCGCTCGGTCCGTTCCTGCGCGCGTGGGAGGAACGCCGCGCACTGCCACCGGGCGCCAAGCTGCCCGCGCTGCTCGTCGTGCTCGTGACCTTCGGGATCTCGATCACTTGGGCCACGCAGATCGTGTGGGTGCGCGGCCTGCTGGCGCTGATCGGGCTCACGCTCTTCGTGTTCTTGGTGCGCTTGCCGGTGATGCCCTCTGCGTCGCAGCGCAGGGAGCTCGACGCCTCCGCCGAGTCGTCGCCGGGAGAGAGCTGAGCGCTTCGCTCAGGCGAGCAGGCTGCTCCAGCGCAGAGCACGGACGGCCGCGCCGCCGCCGCGTCGCAGGGCGGGGCCCGCGTGTCGCGCGCCCAACTTGCCGAGCAGCGCGCCCGCCGTCGCCGCGAGAGCGCAGGCCGTCACGGGATGTCGCGTGGCACCCAGCTCCACGAGCGCGCGGTCGCCACGATCCAGCAGCGCGCGCGCGTCGGCACGCAGATCGTTGCGCGCTGCTGCGGCGCAGGCGCTGAGTTGCTGCTCTTCGGAACCTCGGAACAGGCTCATTGCGCGTCCTCACGTTCGCTGAGTTCCTGCGCGCGGCTCACGCGTTTCTGCGCGCGTCGAGCCCGGGCCACACGCAACACGAGCAAGGCCGACGCCGGCAGCAGCAGCCCGGCGAGCAGAGGACCGGCCCACTCCGGCCCGCCGACGAGCGCGCCGAGCGCCCCCGCCACGCCGCGCGCCAACTGCACGCCCGCCATGCCCAGAGCCGCCAAGCCGATCAACACGAGCAGCGCCAGGCCAGCCCAACGCGTGAGCTTGCGGTCGATGCGCGCGCGCAGTCGCAGCGATTCCACCTCGATCACGCGCGACGCGTCGGCACCGAGCTGCTCGATCGCGGCGCGCAGATCGCTCGCTGCGGGCGCCGCAGCCTCGCTGGCTGCAGCGCCCGGCGCGCCTGGACTGGGCGTGGCAGCCTCACGCGGCAACGCTTCGTCGACCAGGGTTGCGGCGGCGCTGTTCACGAGCGACGCGACCACAAGATGCCGAGGAGCGTGCCCACGCCCGCAGCGATGGCGAGCCCGCGCAGCGGACGATCGCGCACACGTTCGGCGAGCGCTTCGCTGGCGTCGTCGACCTTCTCACGGGCGTTGCCGGCGGTGTTCAGCGCGCCTTGCTTGAGTTCGTCGGCGCGCTCAGCGAGGACATCGCGAGCGAGGCGTCCGAGTTCCACCAAGTCACCGGCGACCGTGCCGGCTTGGTCCTTCAGGTCTGCGGCGCTGGTCTTGTTGTCGACGGCCGATTTCGTACCCATGTTGCGGTCCTCCTTGCTGTGGCTGCGTGAACGCGCGACCGGGCGTTCCGGCGCGCGGAGCCTCGGGCCGCAATCGATGACCGCGGTGGCTCCTGCAGACAACACGGCAAGTGGCGTGCCAACGTGCAGCCCCGGCCATCACGCCGCGGCAGCCCTCCCTGCACGCGCGCGAGCGAGTCAGGCAGACGCGTTTGTAGAAAGGTCGGTGTCGCCGGGGCGCGGACCGCTCACGTGGTAGTCGCTGCCGGGATAGGCCGTGGACGCATCCTTCGCGACCCCCACGCGCTCGACCTTCGCGGCGCAGACCTTGTACTCGGCGGTGCCGGTGACAGGATCGCCCGCGTCGTTGGTGAGCAAGTTCGCGCGCGCTTCGGCGAAGTGCAGCGGCATCCACAAGCAGCCCTTGCGCACCTGACGCGACACCATGGCGTGCGCTTCGATCGCACCACGACGCGTGCTCACGCGCACGGTGTCGCCGTGATCGATGCCGCGCATCTTGGCGTCGCGCGGATGGATCTCCACGAAGGCGCGGTCTTGTTTGGCGTGCAATCCGGTTTCGCGACGCGTCTGGGTGGCGGCGTTGTAGTGGTAGAGCGTGCGGCCCGTGGAGAGCAGCAACTCGTAGTGCTCGTCGGCCAGTTCCATGGGCGGTCGGTAGTCCACCGGCTGGAACAGGCCCTTGCCGCGCAGCACGCCGCCTTCGTGCAGGTAGGTCGTGCCGGGGTGGTCGGGCGTGGGACAGGGCCACTGCAGGCCGGTCTTGCCCTCGTGACTCTCGGCGTCGATGCGCGCGTGCGACATACCGGCGAACTTGGGCGCGTCGCGCACCATTTCGTCGTAGACCTGCGCGGTGTTCTCGAAGCGCCAGTCGGCGCCGCAAGCCTTGGCGAGATCGCAGAGGATCTCCCAGTCGGCGCGCGCACCGGCCGGCGGCTCCACGCCTTTGCGCACGCGCTGCACGCGACGCTCGCTGTTGGCGAAGGTGCCTTCCTTCTCGGCGAAGACGGCGGCGGGGAAGACCACGTCGGCGAAGCGGGTCGTCTCGTTCAGGAAGGGTTCCTGCACGACCATGAACTCGATGTTGTTGAGCGCCTCTTCGAGCTTCGACACGTTCGGCTCGCTGAGCACGATGTCCTCGCCCATCACGAACACGCCTTTGATGGTCTTGCCCATGGTCTTCATCATCTCGTTGAGATTCAGACCGGGCTTGTCGTCGAGCTTCACGCCCCAGCTCTTCTCGTACTTGGCGTGCACTTCGGGATCGTCGACGCGCTGGTAGCCGGGCAGGAAGATCGGCGTGGCACCGGCGTCGTTGGCGCCTTGCACGTTGTTCTGTCCGCGCAACGGGTTCATCCCCGAGGACGGCTTGCCGAGGTGGCCGGTCATGAGCACGAGGTTGGCGAGCGCGTACACGTTGTCAGTGCCGTGACTGTGCTCGGTGATGCCGAGCGTGTAGTAGATGCCGGCCTTCTCGGTCGTGGCGTACTTGCGCGCCGTCCAGCGGATGTCCTCGGCCGACACGCCGCAGACCTTCTCGGCTTCTTCGGGCGTGTACTTGGCCACGGCGTCGCGCACGGCCTCGTAGCCTTCGGTGTGCGTGTCGATGAAGGTCTGGTCCACGAGACCTTCTTCGATGATCACGTGGGCCATCGCGTTGAGCAGCCACACGTCGCTGCCGAGCTTCAGTTGCAGGTGTTTCTCGGCGATCGTGCTCATCCAGATCGCGCGCGGGTCGGCCACGACCATGGTGGCGCCGCGCTTCACGGCGCGCTTCATCTCCATGGCGATGATCGGGTGGGCTTCGCTGGTGTTGCTGCCGATCACGAACAGGAAGTCCGCGTCACGGATCTCCCCGATCGAGTTCGTCATCGCGCCGGCGCCAAAGGTTGTGACCAGACCGGCCACGGTAGGAGCGTGTCAGGTTGCTGCACATTGGTGCACGTTGTTCGTGCCCAATGCGGCGCGGCTGATCTTTTGGACGAGGTAGTTTTCCTCCATGGTGCAGCGTGAGCTGCTCACGAAGGCGAGCGCGTCGGCACCGTGTCGGTCGCGCACGCCCATCAAGCCTTCGGCGGCCACGCGCAATGCTTCTTCCCACGAGGCTTGGTGCAGCTCGCCGTCGTCGCCGCGGATGAGCGGCGTGGTCAAGCGGTCTTCGTGGTGGATGAACTCGTAAGCGAAGCGGCCCTTCACGCACAGGTTGCCGTCGTTGGTGGTCGTGCCGGGTTCGGGGCTCGTGACTTTCACTACGCGCCCGCGACCGTCGTGACCTTCGGGGTCGACGTTCAGGTCGAGCTGGCACCCGACGCCGCAGAAGTTGCACGTGGTGCGCACCTTCGTGAGCTCGCGCTCCTTCTTGAGCCCGTGCGTGAGCGGCAACTTCTCGGCCATGGCGCCCGTGGGGCAGGTGTCGATGCAGCCGCCGCACATCTCGCAGGTGGTGTCCATCAAGGACAAGTTGTCCACGGTGGTGATCGTGGTCTCGCTGCCGCGACCGGCCAGCGTGATCGCCGTCACGCCCTCGACTTCATCGCAGTAGCGCGTGCAGCGCGCGCACGAGATGCACAGCTCGGGGTCGAAGTCGATGTACGGGTTGCGGTCGCCGTGGCGCGCGGCGCGCTTGTTGTCGAGCGTGCCCCAGTCGGTGGGCGCCGCGTAGCGCTCGGCCATGTCGAGCAGTTCATTGGGCGGCCCGCGCTCGGCCTCGTCGCGCGAGAAGGGGTGGTCGGTGAGGTACAGGCCGAGCAGCGTCTTGCGGTGACGCTCGACGCGCTCGCTCTCGGCGGTGATCTCGTCGCCCTCGCCGCACTTGGTGGCGCAGGCCGGCATCAACCGACGCTGACCGCTGACCTCCACGAGACAGGTGCGGCAGGCGCCAGCGGGATCGAGGCGCGGGTCGTGGCAGAGGGTGGGGATCTCCACGCCTTCGCGCTTGGCCACGTCGAGGATGGTCTCGCCGGGGGTGAAGGGCACTTGGCGGCCCTGCAAGGTCACGGTGCTGCGCGCGATCATCGACACACTCCTCGGGACTCAACGACGAGCCCGCATGGTAAGCGATCGCAGCGCAGGCGCCGAGCCAGCTTCGGGCGCCGAGCCGGCTTCGGGCGACGAGCGCAGGCGCAGCGCGAGTGGCGAGGCGGGCGGGACGCGAAGCTGCGTGAGGAAAGCGGCTCGCGCCCCATCGCGCAGCGCGCTCAGCTCGCAGCGAACTCGTCGGGGAAGTGCTTGAGCGCGGTGGTCAGCGGCAGTGGCGCGGCCTGACCGAGGCCGCAGATCGAGCCCTCGTTCATTTGCCAGGCGACGTCGGCCACGTGGGTGAGGCGTTCCTTCTCGCCGCCGCCCTTCGGTGAGCCCTCGGCCATCGTGCCGGGTTCGCGGCCCGCCGACTTGTCGAGCGACTCGCGCAAGTAATAGGTACCGATGCGGCAGGGCGCGCACTGCCCGCAGGACTCGTCCTCGAAGAAGCGCAGCTGGTGCTGAACGGCCCAGCGCATGCTCACCGTGCCGTTGAGCACGACCACGCCGGCCGAACCGAGCATCGAGCCTGCGTCGGCCAACGACTTGTAGTCCATCGGCACGTTGCGTTTCGACGCAGGCAAGAAGCCCGAGCTCGCCCCGCCGGGCGAGAAGGCTTTCAGTTCACCGACGTAACCGCCCGCCATCTCGACCAACTCGTCGAGCGTGATGCCGAGCGGCGCTTCGTACACGCCGGGGCGCTGCACATGTCCGCTCACGCAGTAGAGCTTGCTGCCCGCTTCGGTGCGACCGAGCGCACGGAACCACTCGGCACCCCGCTCCACGATCGCTGGCACACACGCGATCGTCTCCACGTTGTGCACGAGCGTGGGCTTGCCCCACAGCCCGGCTTCCACGGGATAAGGCGGACGCAGCCGCGGCATCCCGCGCTTGCCTTCGAGCGCTTCGAGCAAGGCTGTCTCTTCGCCGCAAATGTAAGCGCCCTGACCGCTGTGCGTGTGGAAGCGGATGTCGCCGAAGCGTTGCTCGGCGTGCGCGCGCTCGATCTCGGCTTCGATGGCTTGCAGCGGGATCTCGAACTCGCCGCGCAAGTAGAGCCAGACGTCTTTCGCGCCGACGGCCCAGGCCGCGATGGCGAGGCCTTCGAGCACACGGTCGGGACGTCGCAGCAAGATCTCGCGATCCTTGAACGTGGCGGGTTCGGCTTCGTCGGCATTCAGCACGACGTAACGCGTGGTCTCGGCTTGGCCGTGCACCGCGCGCCACTTGATGTGCGCGGGGAAGCCGGCGCCGCCGCGACCTTGCAGGCCCGAGGTCTCGAGTTGATCGAAGAGCGCGTCGACACCCGCGGCTTGCGCCGCTGCGAAGGCCGACGCGCTGCGGTCGGGCGCGCCGTGCAGGTTGAGCGCGAGGTGCTCCGGGTCGTCGCGTTCGGGGCCGACTGCGCCGGCCCAGGCTGCGTCGGCGCTGTCGCCGGGGGCGTGCACGGCGTTCCAGTCGCCCTTGGCGGCCGCGATTTGGGCCAAACCCACGGCCGGGAGCACGCGTCGCTCCTTCAGCACGGCGGGCGGACGATCACAGGCGGCCAGACACGAGGCGCCTTCCACGGGCAGCCCGGCGGCCTTGGCCGCAGCGAGCACTTCGTCGGCCCCGGCCATCTGGCAGGACAGCCCGGTGCAGACGCGCAGCTTCGTGTTCGGGTCGGCGAGCAGATGGAAAAAGCTCGCCACGCCGTAGATCTCGGCCTCGGGCAGACCGGTCTTGCGCGAGAGATCCCGCGCGACGCCCTCGGTGAGACCACCCGCCTCCCGAAGCTGATCCGGAAGGTGCCCGCGCGCGTGCTGCTGATCCTCTTTCGACATGGCGCGCGAGTCTACCAAGCGAGTGCACGCCACGAGCCGCCGCGAGCCAACGCGCGCCCCCGGAATGCAGCGAGCCCGCGCCGGAGAACCGGAGCGGGCTCGCATCACTCAAACGAGTGTCAATCAATCAGGGGTTCAGACCCTTTTCAAACCTTGGTGACGTTCTCCGCCGCCGGGCCCTTCTTGCCCTGCACCACGTCGTACTCGACGCGGTCACCCTCGTTGAGGCTACGGAAGCCTTCAGCTTGGATCGAGGTCTGGTGGACGAAGCAGTCCTCACCACCACCCTCAGGTGCGATGAAGCCGAAGCCCTTCGTGTCGTTGAACCACTTAACGGTACCGGTGTGACGCATACTTGCTTACTACCTTTGAAACGCGGGAGACGGGAATGCACGTTCCCCCGCTAGAGCTGTCGCGGAACTAGACCTCCGCGGTTGGTTGGTCGTGCCGACCCACTCGCAAGAGCGGGTCAACGTTGACCTCACCCGCGGGCATGTGCAGACGACGAGAAACGATCTCGCCCGTTTCATGCTTACGGGGCCCGAAAGCTCTGTGGCGCAGCGTGAGCCGGTTCACAGATCCTTCGAACAGGGAACACAGTGACAGTCGGCCTCGGTGCTGTCAATCAGCAAGCGCGCGCGCTGACAGGGCGGCTCCCCCCACCTACAGCCGCTCGAAGAACCAGAACATGCCTGCGAGCAACAGCGCGCCCGAGGTCACGGCGCGCACGACCCAAGGCGCCAGCGGAGCGCGCGCAGGGCCCGGGCCAGAAGCGCCCTGCACGCCATGTTTCGACGCCGTTCTGGTGCGCGCCCAGAGCAGCAAGGGCAGACACAGAGCACCCCCGACGAGCACCTGCCCGAGCTCCACGCCGAGGTTGAAGCCCAGCAGCGCCGTGCCGCGCGCAGGCTCCTCCAATAAGGAACGACCCAGGTAGGCAGCGAAACCCAAGCCGTGCACCAGCCCGAACACGAAGGCCTCGTACCAGCGCGAACGCGGCGCCGTCCGCTGCAGCAGGTTCTCGGCGGCCACGTACGCGATCGACAGCGCGATCGCCGGCTCGACCATGTGCGCCACGCCCGACACGTCGATCCACTGGAGCACCACGGCGGCGAGCGTGATCGAGTGCGCCAGGGTGAAGGCGGTGATCACGGCCAGCAGGCCACGCAGCGAAAGCGCCGACACGACCAGCAAGGCCACGAAGGCCAAGTGATCCCAACCGTCGAGGATGTGTTCCCAACCGAGGCGCAGGTAGGCGAGCAGCGCGCCGCGACCTTCGCGATCCACGCGCGCCGTGGGTTCGCGCGCGTTCAGCCCGAAGTGTTGAGGCGTGCCGTCGGCCCATTGGATCTGCGCCGTGTCGATGTGGTCCGGGCTCGTGTCGAAGAAGAGCGTGCACGTGAGCAGCAGATCGCGGATCGGCGCGCTGTGTCGGTAGCGCAGTTGGACATCGACGGCGCCGGCGCGGTAACCGGTGCTGGCCATGACTTCATCGGGTCTCAGCGCAGTGAGTGACACGTACTCGGCGAGCAGACCTTCACCGCCCGAGTGATCGCGCGCGCTGCCGACCGCGAGCGTGTAGTGATCGCTCACGTAGCCGAAGATCTCGGCGTCGTGGGCGGCGACTTCGGCGGGCGTGACCGTGCCGTCAGCGTTCGCGTCGAGGGCGGGAAGCACCTCGAGCAACGAAAGGACCTGAACACGCAGAGTGACGTCGGCCGTGTCGTCGACCACACGCACCCGCGAGGAACTGAGCGAACCCGGGTGCGGCGCGAGCAGCGTGAAGACCAGCAGCGCGAGCGTGATCACGTGATGGCGACTAGCGTCCGCGTCGGGCGCGACCGCTGTCCGTGTCGGTGTCGGTGTCGCCGTTCCAGGTGATCCCGCACTTGTAGACCGGGTGGATCACGAACTCTTCGAAGATCGTGCACTCGGGGACGCCGTCGAAGGAGAGCGCGGCCTCGAGGATCTCGGTGAGGATCGTGGGCGCGAATTCGAGCACGTGCTCGCGCGGGTGCACGGTGGTGGTGTACGCGAAGGGCGTGAAGGGGAATTCGGAGGTCTCGATGTGGCAGCCGACCACCCACTTCACGGGGTGCGTCGCGGCCCAGTCGACCATGCGCTGGATGGAGGCGACGAAGTCCGTCCACTCGCCCTTGGAGAACACGAACAGGTGTCCGGGGTACACGATGTCGCCGGGCAACAAGAGGTGCGTGTTGCGGTCGTAGAGCGTGACACTCACGGGGTGATGACCGGGCGTGCCGAGCACGTCGATCACACGGCCGCCGAGGTCGAAGCTGGGCACGTCGTTCGGGTAGTCGTCGAAGCCGAAGAAGGGCAGCGCCACGTTTGCTTGCGCGCTCACGAAGCGCCCGTAGAAGCTGCCGTTGGGGTACTGACCGTCGCCTTGCACGTGATCGAAGTGACCGTGCGTGTGGGCCACCGTGAGCGGGATGCTCGTGCGACCGTTGTCGAGCAACCACTGTTCGATCACGCCGTCGATGGTGGCTCGCAGCGGTGCGGTGTCGAGCGCGCCGGTGTCCATCAACAAGGCTTCGTCCTCACCGAAGAGCAGGTACAGGAACGGCGCCTCGTAGATGTCGCACTTGCTCTGGCGGATGAAGAAGGTGTTCGCGTTGTAGGCGTGCACCTGGAAGGCCGGGTCGTTGTCGCAGTCTTTGCCGGCGATCCACTCGTCGGGCCAGCTGCCTCCCTCCTTCGGCGCCACGCTGTTGAGTTCGATGATCTTGTCGCGCAGCGCAGGGAGCTGACCGCTGGGCGTGGGGTTCTGCGACCACGCCAACAAGAGCAGCGCGAGGAACACGAGCGGGAGCAGCAAGCGGGCGCGCATCGGATCGTCTCGCGGCGGGAGGGCGCTGTGCCGGCGCGCACGAAGCGGCCCGCACAACGATGGAGACGCGTCAGCTTAGCCGAGATCGAGCGCGCGCGGGGCGGGGTCAGCGCCCCATGCAGCACTTCTTGAACTTCTTGCCCGAGCCGCAGGGGCAGAGATCGTTGCGGCCCAGCTTGCTGCCGGGGCGCGACAGTTGTTCGACTTCGCCGCGGGTGGCACGACCGTAGGCTTCGCCGGCGGTCGCGACGCCCAAGCCCAACTCGCGTCCGTTGCCGAGCCGACCCTGCGCCTCGAGGTCACTGAGCAAATCGCGCGCGAGACGTGGCATCGCGGCGTGCACGTCCTCGGGGAGCTGCAGCCGCGCCACGTGCTCGAGCAAGGCAGCGCGCAGCTCGGGGAGCTCGAGATCGTCGGGGTCCACGTCGGCGCGTTCGCAGGCGGCGACCAACCAGGCGAGCAGCACGCCGTCGGCGTGCTCGACCACGGCCTGCGAGCGCGCACCGAAGGCGTCGCCCTGGGTGAAGTCGGCGATCCAGCCGCTGAGGCGTTCGCGTGTGTAGTCGTCGAGCATGGGACGTGGCCGGCCGGGAAGGAGCCCGTTAGGCTGCCAAGCGCCCGTCGCAGGCGCCAGCTTCGCCCAGCTGCGCATCGACTCAGAGCCCTGCGAAGTGGACGATGCATCTCGTGCATCGACGCACCGAACCAACCCGCACCGAACATCACCACCACCGAGGTCCTCCCATGACGCCCCGCAACCTGCTCACCGCCTTCGCCCTGGCCGCCACGCTGGCCTGCGCGTCGTCCACCGACCCGATCGAAGTCGAAGGCTGGGAGAGCTTCGGCGCCGGCATCAGCGCCAGCGAACCGATGCAGCTCCACGAACTCCTCGCCGCCAGTGACTCGCTGAACGGTGAGCACGTGGTGCTCGAAGCCACGGTGCTCGAGGTCTGCCCCAAGAAGGGTTGCTGGATGACCTTCGACACCGGCGCCGCCGAGCTGCGCGTGACCTTCCTCGACTACGGCTTCTTCGTGCCGCTCGACATCGCCGGTCGCACCGTGCGCGTGGAAGGCATCTTCGAGGAAGCCGAAGTGCCGCTCGCCGAAGCGCAGCACTACCTCGAAGACGCGGGTCGTCACGAGGAAGCCGCCGCGCTCACCGGACCGCAGAAGGGTTACCGCCTCGTGGCCAGCGGCGTGCTGCTGGAAGACACTGAGGAGTGAGCGACGCGTCGGGCGCAGCGCAGCAGCCCGAAGCGCAACCGCCCGAGTCGCAGCCGCTCGACGACGCAGCGCGCGAAGCCGCAGAGCACGCGGCCGCGCTGCGTGAACGCCACGGCGCAGCCTTCGTGGAGAAGCTCGGCGGCGCGCTGCACCGCTACGGCGCGCCCGCCAATCGTCTCGACGACGTGCTCGTGTTGCTCTCCCAGGAGCTCGGGCTGAAGGCCTCGTTCTTCTCGCTGCCCTCCGCGATCTTCTACACCTACGATCGCCCGGTCGACGGTGGCTTCGCGCGCTTGCAACGCGTGTTCGGCCACGAGCTCGACCTCTCGAAGTTGGCGCGTCTCGACCGACTCTTCAACCGCGCGCTCGACGGCGACCTGCCGCTCGAACACGCCACCGACGAAGTCGATCGCATCACCGCCGCGCCGCCGCCCTACCCGACACTCATCACCTGGCTGGCCTTCGTGATCGTGTCGGGTTCGGCGGCGCGCTTCTTCGGCGGCGGCGTGGCCGAGATGTACTTGGCCGCCGCAGCGGGCGCCGCGCTCGGCGCGCTCTACCTGTTCAGCGCCACGCGCGCGAACCTGCGTCGGCTCTTCGAACCGGCGGGCGCCTTGCTCGTGAGCCTCTGCACCTCCGTGCTCGCCCTCCGCTTCGGGGCCTCCTCCGACGTGGCCACGCTCGCCGGCTTGATCGTGCTCGTTCCCGGCTTCAGCCTCACGATCGGCGCCACGGAACTCGCGCTGCACCACCCCGTGTCTGGCATGACGCGCCTGGCCGGCGCCGGCATGACCTTGCTCATGCTCAGCATGGGCGTGCTCTTCGGGCGTCAACTCGGTGAACTCGTGGCCGGGAGCGCGCCGCTGCCCGTGGTTCCGATCGCGCTGCCGGGCTGGACCGAAGCGGCGGCGCTGTTGGTGAGTGGACTCGGGCTCGGCGTGCTCTTCCGCGCCGAACGTCGCGACCTGCCCTTCACGGTCATGGCGGTGATGGTGCCGTACCTCGGTTTCAAACTCGGCGCGCAAGAGTTCGGCCTCGAGACGCGCATCTTCCTCGGCGGCCTGCTCAGCGGCATCTTCGCGAACCTCTACGCGCGCGTGCTCGACCGGCCCGCGCTCGCCATGCGCCTGCCCGGCGTGCTGATCCTCGTTCCCGGCGCCACGAGCTTCGTCTCCCTCGGGCAGATCGCAGCGGGCGACTCGGCCGAGGGCATCGCCACGCTCTTCCGCGTCGGCATGACGATCATCGCGCTGGTCACGGGCCTGCTCGTGGCGAACGTGGTGCTCTCACCGCGCAAGGCGCTCTGACTCCTGCGCGCGCGCCGCAGCTCTCGAGCTGCTGAGCGCATCCACGCCCCGGCTGCTTCCCTACGCCAAAGTCCCCTTCGCGCGCCCGCTCAGACCGGAGTATCGTTCGCGCACGCTCCTCAGTGCGTGGCCCGACGCGATGTCGCGCGGCTGCCGCTCGCCGCGAACGATCAGGACTCTCCCGTGCCCGACTCCAGCGTGCAGCCCGAGCCCGAACTGGGCGCCTTCCGCAACGTGCCCTACATGGGCGTGATCTTCGTCGTGGCCGAAGCCGTGAAGCGCGGCTTCTGGAACGGTCATCCCGAGTGGTCGAACCTCGGCCAGGGTCAACCCGAAGTCGGTGAGCTCGACGGCGCGCCGCCGCGCATCGCGCACGTGGACCTCGAGCCCGGCGACCACGCTTACGGTCCACTGGAAGGCACGCCCGAGTTGCGTGCTTCGGTGGCAGCGCACACCAACCGTTTGTTCCGCGACGGCCTCACTCCCTACGGCGCGCAACACGTGTCGGTCGCGCAAGGCGGGCGGCTCGCGCTCACGCGTTGCATGGCGGCGCTCGAGGGTGGTCCCGTCGGCTATCAGCTGCCCGACTACACCGCCTACGAAGACATGTTCAACCTGCACCTCGATCGCATCGATCCGATCGGCCTGCGCACGCGCGAAGAGGATGGGTTCGCGCTCACCCCCGCGGCCTTCGCCGCCGCCGCGCGCGAACACAAACTGCGCGCCTTCATCGTGAGCAACCCGTGCAACCCCACCGGCGTGGTGCTGTCCGGCGACACCTTGCGCGAGCTGATCGACATCGCCAAGCGCGAGCAGGTCACGTTGATCCTCGACGAGTTCTACTCGCACTTCATCTACACACCCGATGGCGAAGCCGGCGCGGGCCCGGTGAGCGGCGCGAGCTTCATCGAGGAACCCGACACCGATCCGATCATCCTGGTGGACGGGCTCACCAAGAGTTTCCGCTACCCGGGCTGGCGCGTGGGTTGGGTGCTCGGCCCGCCGCCGATGGTGGAAGCCATGGCGCGCACGGCCAGCTCGATCGACGGCGGCCCGTCACGCATCGCGCAGCGCGCCGCACTGGCCGCGCTGCAACCCGCCGCTGCCGATCAGGAAACCAACGCGCTGCGCGTGGCCTTCGCCGCCAAGCGCAACCTGATGCTCGAGCGTCTCAAAGCCATGGGCGTGCGCTTCGCTCACGAGAGCGAGAGCACGTTCTACCTGTGGGGTTGCCTCGACCAACTCCCCGCGCCGCTGAACGACGCCATGGAGTTCTTCTGGCGCGCGCTCGACCGCAAGGTGATGACCGTGCCCGGCAAGTTCTTCGACGTGAACCCGGGCAGTCGTCGCGCGCCACCTTCGCCTTACGACCAATGGATGCGCTTCAGCTTCGGCCCGTCGATGGACAACATGGTGCAAGGCCTCGATCGCCTGCAAGCGCTGGTCGACGCCGAACGCCGCGGCTGAACGCGGGCGCCGCCTGAACGCGACGCGCCGCAGCGACCGGGCCCGGCGTGGGCCTCGATCACTGCGGCGCCGTCTCGGTCGACCCGCCGGGCTCAGACCTTCTCGAGCACTCGGTGGATCGTGCGACGAAGATCGCTTTCATCGACCGGTTTGGTGAGCACTTCGCGCGCGCCGAAGTCGTAGGCCTGGTCGGCGACCGTGCCGACCCAACCCGTCATCACGATCACGGGCACGTCGTGCTCGAGCCCGAGCGCTTCGATGCGTTCGAGCACCTTGAGACCGTTGCCCGCGGGCAGGCCGAGGTCGAGCAGCACCAGGTCGGGTTGCAGGTGACGGATCAAGCGCGTGGCGTTGAGCCCGTCGCGGGCCACGTAGGTGCGGAAGCCGAGCGACCGCATGCGCACGTTGAGCGAGCGCAACAGGTCGGCGTCGTCGTCGACCAGCAACACGCTCAGGCCATCGAAGGGCGCGGTCGCCGGCATGTCGGCATCTGCACTCGACGTGGACGAGGACGCATCGGGGATCCAGCGCTCGAGCAGGTCTTCGAGGTCGCCCGCGGAGAGCGGCTTCTGCACGAAGTCGGAGGCGCCCAGCTCGCGCGCGCGCGTGGCGTGGGTCTCGATCTCCCAACCGGAGAACACGATCACCGGGATGTGTGACATCGACGGGAGTTCGTGCAGGCGTTCCAGCACGAAGTAGCCGTCGCCGTTGGGCAAGCCGAGGTCGAGCAGCACGAGCTTGGGTTCGTGCGTGGCGAGCATGGCGAGCGCGTCGGTGCCGTCGCTGGCGAACAGCGGTTCGTAGCCCATGGCGCCGAGGCGGATGCCGAGCGCGCGACGGATGTCGGCGTCGTCGTCGACGATCAAGATACTGGGAAGCGGTGTGGAGCTCATAGGAGCGACTCCTCGGGGGTGCGGACGAGAGGCGGTTCAGAACTGTCGATGAGGACCTGCAGACTTGCGGCGAGCGATGCGGCGAGCTCGTGTTGTGCGATCACGGCGCCCGGCGTGTGCAGCGGGCGAACTTCCATGGAGAGCACGTAGCGGGCGTTGCCGAGCATCGCGTCGCGCTGCACTTGCTCGTCGATGCGACGCAACACCACGTCGGGGTGCGGGGCGCGACAACGCGACACGAAGCGCACGCCGTCTTCCGTGGGCAGGATCACGTCGCGGTCCACGGTGGTGCAGCGATCGACCACGCGCCGCAGCGCCGCGAGTTGCGAGGCGCCGCGCGCGGGCCGCGGGCGACGTCCGCCCTGCCACAAGCTGAGGTCCACGAGGTGCACGCTGTCGGAAGACTCGAGCTCGTACTCGCAGAGCGGCTCGAGCAAGGACGGGAGTGAGTACACGGGCAACTCGAGCACGAAGGTGCTGCCCGGCCCCGTGCTGTCCTCGACCCAGATGCGGCCGCCCTGCATGGCCATCAATTCGCGGCAGATGTGCAGACCCAGGCCGAGGCCTTTGCGGCACATGTCGGCCGAAGCGCCGACGCTCTGAAACATGGGCTCGAACACGGCGTCGCGTTCGTCGGCGGGGATGCCGGGCCCGGTGTCGGTGACGGTGATGAGTGTGCAGCCCGTGTCTTCTGCAGCAGGCGCGGCGCTCACCGACACGCTGCCTCCAGCCGGCGTGAACTTGAGCGCGTTGTCGAGCAGGTTCGACAGCACTTGGCGCACGCGCGTGGGGTCGCCGAGCACGGGGCGCGTCTCGCTGACCTGGCAGTGAAGGCGGATGTCGTTCTCTTTCGCGCGCGCTTCGGCGCAGTGCACGACCTCACGGATCACTGAGCTCAGATCCAGGCTGCTGGTCTGCACGCAGAGGCGCCCGGCCGACGCGCGCGTGGCTTCGAGCAAGTCCTCGACCATGCGTTTGAGTTCGCCGACGTTGCGCAGCACGACTTGCAGGTAGTCGAGTTGGTCGGCGGTGAGCGGCCCGGCGAGCCCGTCGACCAGGATCGAGGTGAACTGCTGGATCGCGGAGAGCGGCGTGCGGAACTCGTGCGACACGTGCGAGAGGAACAGGTCTTTGCGGCGCAGCTCCTCGCGGTGGCTCTCGTCGAGCTGAGTGATGAGACGTTTGCGCTCGCGTGCGTGCTCGATGGAGCGCAGCAGCACGCGCGTGTCGAGCTGGTCCTTGCTCAGGTAGTCCTGCGCGCCTTGACGCACCGCTTCGCGCGCGATGTCGTCGTCGGCATGACCGGACACGACCACCACCGGAACGCTGGGTGCCATCTCTTGCACGCGGTGCAGACCTTGCAGGCCGTCGGCGTCCGGCAAGCTGAGGTCGAGCAGCACCAGGTCGGGCTCTTCCATCTCGAGCGCCGCGAGCCCCTCCTCCAGGCACGCGGCGAGTTCGAAGCGCGGCTCGCAGCCACTCGCTCGCAGGGTTTCCTGGAGCAGTTGGGCGTCGGCAGCGCTGTCTTCGATCGACAACAGCAGCGCGGGGTCATCCATGCAGTGTCCCTCCGGGGCAGAGCGCGGATCGGCGTTCGGAGCGACGAAGCTTGATGCGATTCAGCATCATTTCCGCTGCGTAGGAATGAGCGCGTCACGCCTTGCAGCGCGCTTAGGACAAGCGCTTTAAAACGTCACGAACTCAGCGACAGACCACAACTCAATGCAGCGCGACATGCGCTCGGTGCTCAGGTTGCCTGCGCACCGTCGCCGATGACCGAGCACGACGCGGGTGCGCCGCTCGTGCACCCCGCCATGTCAGGGAGACCTTTTGATGACCGAATCCGCGCAGGCGGCACGCACGCACCCCGATGTCGAAGAGTCGGCCGAAGAGCAGGGTCAGTTGCTGCGCATGCTGGCGCACGAGCTGCGCGGTTCCGCGCGCACGCTCACCCAGTTCTCCCAACTGCTGAGTGAACGGCTGGGGAGTTCGGCCGACGAGAGCACGACGCGCATGCTCGGCTTCCTGCGTGACGGCGGCGCGCAAGTGCGGTCGGTCATCGATGGGCTCATGGAGTTCGAGGCGGCGCGCGCACCGCTCGAGAGCACCCAGCGCCTCGACATCACCGACGTGCTCGAGCTCGTCCTGCAAGGTGAGAGCGAACTGAACGAGCGACTCATGCCGCAGCTCGAGCTCGGACCGCTGGCGCCCGTGGAGGCGAACCCCGAACGTCTCACTCGCTGCCTGCGACACTTGCTGCACAACGCCGCGACCTACACGCAGCCCGACACCGAAGCGCACGTGCGCCTCGAAGCTGTGATCGACGGCGAGCACTGGCACCTGCGCTGCCACGACGAAGGCCCGGGCATCGCCGCCGACGCCCAGGAGCGCATCTGGCTCCCTTTCCGCCGGCTCTACAGTTGGGCCGAGCATCCGGGCTGCGGCCTCGGACTGCTCACAGCTCGGCGGCACGCACGCGCTCACGGCGGCGAACTCAGCCTCGAGCACTCGACCCTCGGCGAAGGCAGCACCTTTCTCCTGAGCCTGCCGCGCGCGCCCAGCACCGCCTCACCCACACCTTGATCCCCACACCTTGATCCTCAGCACGGAGCTCGCGATGAGTTCTTCCCAAAGCCTTCGTCCCCAGCGCCGCAAGAGCCGCCCCGAGCGGCCTGTCGCTGCACTGCCACAAGCCCTCATCGTCGACGACGACCCCGACATCCTGCGCGCCGTCGGCCTGGTGCTCGAGAAGAACGGCTACGAAGTGCACCTCGCCAGCACCGGGACCGAGGCGCTCTCTCACTTCGAGCACGCCGACGTCGTCGACCTCCTCGTGACGGACCTGGTCCTGCCGCATCTCGACGGGCTCTCACTCATCGCGAACATCCGCACCGAGCGCCCCGACCTCCCGGTGATCGCCATGACGGGAGCCGACCAGAGTGACCTGCGCCTCCTGTGCGCCGAGTTAGAAGGCGCGGGCAGTGTGCTGGCCAAGCCCTTCGGAACGAAGGACTTGCTCAGCGCCGTGGATGATGCGCTTCGCTAAGGCTCACGATTCCGCTTCTCTCCCTGAGACTCACGTCGGGTACAGTCGCGCCCACGTGCCTCGGGGAGGAAGCGTGGATGCCGAACCTTCAAGCTGCGGAGATCCTCCTGGTGGAGGACAACCCAGCCGATGTGGAGCTCACTCGGTTGTCGATGGAGCAGAGCAAGGTGCTCAATTCCTTGCACGCTGTCTCCAATGGCGAGGACGCGCTGCGCTTCCTGAACAAGGAAGGGCCCTTCGAAGCAGCGCCGACGCCCGACCTCGTGCTGCTCGACCTCAACCTCCCCGGCATCGACGGGCGCGAGGTGTTGCAGTTCATCAAGAGCAGCGAGACGCACCGCTCCGTGCCCGTCGTCGTGCTCACGTCGAGTGAATCCGATCACGACGTGGCGAATGCCTACGACCTGCACGCCAACTGCTTCATCTCGAAGCCGATCAACCTCGAACAGTTCGCGCGAGTGGTGGAGAGCCTCGAACAGTTCTGGTTCAGCGTGGTGAAGCTTCCGGGTCACTGAACAATGAACGCGAGCCAGGTCGGGGAGGGCCAGAAGGTGGAAGAGCTCAAGACGGACTTGTCGATCAGGGGCCAGGGCCCGTGGGCGCCTCGCCTCGCCGCCGTGAGCCTGGTCGTGTCGTCGACCGTGCTGGTCGGGTGGCAACTCGAGAACGCAACGCTCGTGCAAGTGCTGCCCGACTTGGCGCCGATGCAATTCAACACGGCCCTGGGGATTGCGTTGTGTTCGATCGCGCTGCTCTTGCGTCGTTCACGACTCTCGGCCGTGGCGGCGGCCGGCGCCTTCGCGCTCGCGGTGGCGAGCTTCGCGCAGTACGTGGGCGGCTGGGACTTCGGGCTCGACACACTCTTCATCGAGCCGTGGACCACGGTGCGCACGAGCAACCCGGGTCGCATGGCCCCGAGCACCGCGATGGCCATGACGCTCACGGCGGGCGCGCTGCTGTCGCTTCAACTCCGGCAGCGCAAGTTGCTCGCGTCGATCCTCGGCACCATGGTGATGGCGCTGGGCGGCATGGCGCTGCTCGGCTACGCACTCGATTTCAGCGCCGCCTATCGCTGGGGCCACCTCACTGACATGGCGGTGCACACTTCGCTGTGCTGGATGTTGCTCGGCTTGGGCACCATCCACGCGTCGATCGGTAGCCGCAGCCTGTTCCCCGACGCGACCGTGCGTGAACCGCTCATCGCCGGGGTCCTCTGCTCTTTCGCCTTCGTGGTGCACAGCGTGGCGCTCGCCGTTCTCGTCGGCGGGCACGACGACCGTCTCGAGAGCCTGCTGAACACCCAGGCGCAAGTCGCGGCGCTGCACCTCGAGCGCACCCTCGACGAGCCGGGAGCGACGCCGCGCGAGCAGCTCGATCCCGCAGCACTCGAACGCGCACTCCTCGGCACGCGGGCCGCGCTCATGACAGGCCTGCACCTGCGGCTCGAGGCCCCCGGCGGTCACACGCTCCACTCACCCACCGACGAAGCGCTCGCCGGCACGAGCTGGAATCAGCACGTGGACGTGGCGGGCACTCGTCCCCCATGGACGCTGGTGCTGCAACCCTCCAAGGCCTGGGTGGCTGCCAACCGCTCGCGCACGGGCGAGAGCTTGATGCTGATCGGCGCGGCCACCGCCGTGCTGTGCGCGCTGTTCAGTCGCAAGTGGGTCCACGTGCTGCGCGCCACGCGAGCCGCGAATGCCACGGCCACGCGCCTGAGCCTCGAGGTCGGCCACCACCGCGAAGCTCGGGAGGCGCTCGCCCGCAGCAACGAACAACTGCTCGAGCAAGAGGGCAAGCTCGACATGGCCTTGCGTGCCAGCGAGATCGGCAGCTGGGAGTGGGACCTGCAGACGAACCTGCTCAGCATCGACGCGCGTCTCGAGCAGATCCTGGAGGTGGAGCCCGGCAGCCTCAACGGTCCCTACTCGCTGTGGGAGAGCCTGATCCAACCCGCGAGCCGCGGGCCGTTGCGCGAAGCGATTGCTGCCACGCGCAGAGGTTCGCCGCCCAACAGCATCGACTTCCGGGTGATCACGCCCAGGGGCCAGACGCGCGACCTCACGGCTCGCGGTGCGATCCTCAGCACCGAAGGTGATCGACCGGAGCGCATCGTGGGTCTGTGCATCGACATCACGCGTCGCTTGAAGGTCGAGCGCGAACTCGAGCGCAGCAACAGTGATCTGGAGGAGTTCGCCTACGCGGCGTCGCATGATCTCCAGGAGCCGCTGCGCATGGTCACGAGCTTCTGCGAAGTGGTCGACAAGCGTTACCACGACAAGATCGACGACGATGGCAAGCGCTACCTCGGCTACGCGGTCGAAGGTGCGCGCCGGATGCAGCGGCTCGTGGCCGAGCTGCTCACCCTGGCGCGCGTGGGCCGGTCGGAGCAACCACGTGAGCTCGTCGACGTGGGCGCTGCCTGCGCGGCCATCGTGCGCGAAGCCGCAGACAGCTTGAAGCAGGATGGCGGAGAGATCCACGTCGGGCCGATGCCTGTGATCTACGCCTGCCAGACCGAACTCGAGCGTCTGATGCGCAACCTGATCATGAACGCGCTGCGCTACGGCGGTGACTCGCCGCGTGTCGAGGTGGGCAGCGAGTTGCGCGGCACCGAGCAAGTGATGTGGGTGCGCGACCACGGACCGGGCATCGACCCGCGTTATCACAGCCGCATCTTCCACGCATTCAAGCGGCTCGGAACGCGCGCCCAGACCGGCTCGGGCATCGGACTGGCGCTGTGCCGCAAGATCGTGGACCACCACGAGGGCCGCATCTGGGTGGAGTCGAAGCTGGGTGAGGGCGCCACGTTCTTCGTGGCCCTCCCGGTGCTCCCCACACAAAACATGCCTGAGGACGCAGCGGCGGACCCGTCGAGGAGCACGCAGCCGGCTTCCTCACGAGTCCCGACCCACTGAGCCACAGCCTGACTCGCGAGCGCCCACTCGCGCGTCGATTCAGTCCGACTCGAAGTCCAGGTAGTGCAGCTCGGGGAAACGCTCACGCAGCTGGGCTTCGATGCGGTCGATCTCAGCGGAGTGCACCTCCGCGAAGCGCGCGCCGAACTCACGCGTGAAACTCGCGCGCTCTTCGGGCGTGGCGAGCGAGTCGGCACGCGACTCGACCCAAGCGTGGAGCGCAGCGGCCAGCGCAGCGCCGTCCCAATCGAGCTCAGCAGTGAGACGGTAGCTGCCCGCCCCCACGATGCGGCTGCGCACGTTGCGCACACCGCTCACCGTGGGTTGCTCCGTCAAGTAAGCGAGCACGGCCGCCTGCACCGGCGCAGGGATCGCTCGCCCGACGATCAAGCTGCGGTTCTGCACGCCGAGCCAGATCGCCACGCCTCCCAGCATGCAGCCGATCACGAGCGTGGCCACGGCGTCGGGCAAGGTGCTGCCGGTGAACTGCGCCACCCCCAAGGCCACCAGCGCGATGATCACGCCGAGACACGCCACGCCGTCTTCGAGCAACACCGCCGACACCGTGGGGTCGCTGCTCTGACGCAGGTGCTCGAGCAAGCCTCGCTCGCCGCGCTCGGCGTTCACCGCCGCGAGCGCCTTGGACAGCACGAAGCCGTCGACGAGGAGCGCCAAGGTGAGCACGGCGTAGGGATGCCAGGTGATGTGCAGCGGCTCCGGCTCGAGCAACATGTGCACGCCGTGGTAGAGCGTCACGCCGCAACCGAGCACGAAGATGCCCACCGCCGAGAGCAGCGCGAACAGGTAGCGCTCGCCGCCGAAGCCGTAGGGGAACATCGCGTCGGCAGGACGCAGGCTGCGCTTGATGCCCACCGCGAGCAGACCCTGGTTCGCCGTGTCGGCGAGCGAGTGGATCGCCTCGGAGAACATGGCGCCCGAACCGCTCGCCATGAAGGCGAAGAACTTCACCACGGTGAGGAAGCCGTTGCCGATCAGCGCGAACCAAACGGCTTGGGTGGAGGCGGACGCGGCCATCGAGAGGATCAGCTCCGGGCGAGACGTGAGCGCGCGCGGCGCTCCGGGCCCGGTGATCCTAGCGAAACATCCGGGCAGCTCAGTCGCCGATCCCCACCGCGTTGACCCAGCCGCTGGCCTCGTCGAGGCGCAACTCGAGCGCGTGCGCACCCGAGGACAAGTGCAGCACGCCGCCGCTGAGCGGCCAGCCGGAGGCGTCCACGAGCAAGGTGTCGAGGCTCTCGCCGAAGCGCACGCTGATCAGATCGGCGTCGAGCTGTGCGAGGACGGGTTGTCCCGTCTCACTGCTGAGCGCCACTTGGCCCTTGGGACCCACGACCGCGAGGCGATCGTGTTCGACATCGAAAGCCACGGCGTGTGGACGGCCGCTGCTGCGCGCCAACTCGCGCGCCACGCTGACTGCGCGCGACACGTGCGCCTGGCTCTGGACGAGCGCGGCTTCGTCGGCACCGCCGCTCTGCGGGACGCCGGCGAGCAAGACGAGCAGCGCCAAGGCGCCGAAGCCCTGCAGGAATTCCATGCGGGTGAATCCGCGTTGGCTGCGCGCGCGTGCGCGCTTCGAATCGGCGTGGCGGCTCATGGGAACTCGAAGCTCGTGAGGGTCTTGAGGTCGGAGGCGTCGAGCGCGAACTCGTGACTCGGCGCGCGCTCGTGACGGAGGTCGAACTGCTCCACGGCGCTCGAGAGCACGGCGGGTTGTTCGGAGAGGATCTGACCGAAGAGCGCGGCCTTGCCGAGGATCTCGACACGCTGCGCCACGATGTCACCTTGGATCTGGAGCGCGGCCGTGTCCTCGTCGGCGAGCAGGCTGCCGTTGGGGAGCATCACGGCCAGGCCGGGGAGCACGTCGCCGGGCATGATGCGCACGTTGTCCTGGAGCATCACCCAGCTGGGACCGCGTTGACCGCCGGCCAGTTGCGACTCGGCCACGAGTGCGCCGCGCAGCGTGACGTTGCGCAGCACGACAGCGGCGCCGGCCTCGACCACGAAGAGCCCGTCGAGCACTTGGTCCTCGATGATGGCCTTGTCGCGCAACATCACAGGATCGGTGATCGCGGACAGCGCGGCGCGCGCCTCGTCGTTGAGTTGCGGCAAGCCCTCGGCGGCCTTGGCCACGGGCAGGCGGTCGGTGACCACCGCGGCGTCGCGGTACATGCGGTCGACTTCGGCGGCTGGATCGGCCAGCGCGTCGATGGCACGCAACCCGAAGAGCGCCGCGCTCAGTACGAGCGCGAAGACCACGAAGACTTGCAGCGCGTTGAGGCCGCGTCCGCCTTCGGGGAAGTCGACCTTGGTGTCGGAGTTGGCTTCAGAGTTCATCGACGTGGTCCTCACTGACCGACGAGGTCGAGGGTGGGAAGTTCACCGGGCACGGCGCCGAGCCACGGGTTCTCGATGGCGTTCTGCCCGAGCACGGCGGCCGAGCGGCTGAGCTTGTTGCCGCCGCTCGTCTCCAGGTTGAGCGTGACGCGCGAGATCACGTCTTGCGCTTGGGTCTGCGTGACTTGGATCGAGCCCTCAAGCGAACGCGCCACCGAATGCGCGAGCGGCGAATAGAGCTCGGCCTCCGACTCGATCTGCGCCACGCCCGAGTACACGCTGTCGGTGATCGGGTCGCTCGCGAGCAGCAGCGAACCCGAGCCCTCCAAGCGCAACACGAGCGTGTGGGCGCGACCGGGTTCGATCAGCGCATTCATCGAGCTGAGGTCGATCTCCACCAGCGAGGCGGGTTGGTCGAACACGATCACCGGCGAGTCGTCGGTGTTCTCGGAGGTGCCGCAGGTCCCCAGCGAATCACCATGCGCGAGGTGTGCCGCCACCGCCTTGTTGCCCACGGAGAGCGTGTGCGAGTTGCCCGGATTGCCGGGCGGCACGTGGCAGATCACGGTCTTGCTGCCGCCCTTGCTGCAACCCTTGGAGTCCCCCTTGGTGGGCGCCTTGGTGTTCACGACTTCGGTCCACGTGAAGGTGCCCGCGGGCAGGCCGGCCACAGGGATGGTCACGGAGCCGAGCACCGGGCCGTACGGGACGCCGCTGTTCGGCGCACGGGCTTCGTAGAGTTCCACCACGAGATCGCTCTCGGCTGGCGCGGGGTACGGCACGGGAGTCGTGTTGCCGCCACCCCCGCTGCTTCCGCAGGCACCGAGCGTGTCGCCGTGCGCGAGATGTGCCGCCTGTGCGCTCGACGAGACCTCGATGGTGTTGCCCTTGCCCGGCTTGCACTTCGACTTGTGGCAGATCGTCACCTTGGAGTTGTTGCTGCCCTTGGGCTTGCAGCCGCCACCGTTGTTGCCGTTGTTGTTGTTGCCGTTGCCCCAACCGTTGTTGTTGTTGCCACCGCCCCAGCCGTTGCTGTTGTTTCCGTTGTTGCCGAAGTTGCTGTGGCCCTTGCCGTTGTTGCCCTTGGCGTTGCCGTTCCCGTTGTTGCCGTTCCCGTTGTTGCCGTTGTTCGAGTTGCAGTCCGAGTCGCAAACTTGGTTGCAGTCCTTCTTCTTCCAGGACTTCTTGTTCTTGTTGCTCTTCTCGCAATCGGACAGGCACGAGGTGCAGGCGACGCTGTCACCGCCGTCGTCGACTTCATCGTCGTAGATCTCGATCGGCGCGGCGAAGGCGGCCACGAGCTTCAGGCGCTCGAGGCCCACTTGGATCACTTGCTCTTCCACGCCGGCCACGAGGTCCGCGGCATCGGGCGCGTCACCACTCACGGTGAAGCCGAGCGACACGGGGAGGTCCTCCTCCACGGAAATCATCTGGTCGGCCGCGGGCAGAGCAGCCTGGTCCCACCACTTTCCGCTGAGCGTGGCAGGCGTGTCGGGACGCAGTCGCTCGACCGTCTGCGTGCTCAAGCTGAGCGCGCCGATGCCGGCCACGAGCACCCCCACGGCGCCCGAGGGGCGCTTCACCTTGAGGGCGTCCCCATCGAGCCAGTACTCGGTGACGCGACCGTAGGGATCGCTCACGTTGAGGTGGCCCGTGCTCGGCTCCTCCACCACCCACGCGTTGCGCAGGTCGTGGGTCAGCTGCACCAGACCTTCTTCCACGCGCAGCTCTTCTTCGCTCTCACGCAGCACTTCGAGTTGCTTACCGAAGCCCTGGAAAGCGTCGACCATGGCGAGCGTGAGCATGCTCATCAGGGTCACGGAGATCACCATCTCGATCAGCGTGAAGCCTGCGGACGCAGGGCCTCGCGCAGGAGAATCGGGACGAGGTCGCAGCATGGATCAGCACCAGATCAAGGAATCGGACGCCAGTTCATCGGCAAGCACGCGGGCCCGACTTGGGCCTTCTCTCGACGGCAAATGAGCCCCTGTGGATCGGCTCAAGTTCGCCCCCCCGCGCTGCCGTTCAAGGGAGTCAGAGCCCCGGGTCCGTCCCGACGCTCGCCCGATCGCAGCCCGCAGCCCGCAGCCCGCAACAGGAACCGGCATGACTCGCACGCAACCCAAGAGGCGCCGCGCCCAGCGTGGTTTCACGATCACCGAAGTGCTCATGACCACCGTGGTGATGGGCACCTCGATGGTCGCGCTGGGCTGGATGGTGACCTCGGCCAACCGCACTCAAGACGTGTATCAAGAGCAGTCGGTCGACGACCTGCAGCTCGCACGCGAGATCCGCGAGCTCGCGCTCTCCGTGCGCAAGGAAGTGCTCAACGACAACGGCATCGCGCTCACCCCCGCCGAGGTGCTCTCGCTCAGCAACCTCGACGGCGCCAGCTTCAGTCCCCCGATCCGCGCCGACCTGAGCGTGATGAAGCACCTCACGGGTTGGACGCAGCAAGTGCAGCTCACGCAGCACGCACTCGGCACGCTCGCCACGATCACGAAGGGGAGCAACACGCCGAGCGGGAGCTCGAGCGACGGACTCGGTGGCCTCGGTGGTCTCGGCGGCACCGTCAACGGCGCGCTCGGTTCGCTGGGCGTGCCCACGTCCACGCTGCTCACCAAACCGGCGAAGGGCGCCAAAGAGATCTACAAGCTCACGGTCACGATCCTCAACGGCACGACCGAGATGGGAACCTACGAATGGATGATCAAGCCATGAAGCGCGCGCAGCAGGTAGCCGGTGGCGAGCGCGGCTTCGCCATCGTGGCCGTGTTGGTCGTGGTCGCCGTGATGCTCTCGGTGGGCATGACCTACCTGCGTCACACGAGTCTCAAGGCGCCCAGTTCCGCAGCCTTCGAAGACGTCGTCACCGCGCGCGAGACCGTGGAGTCCGGCCTCGACTACGCGCGCCAATCGGTGGACGCCGAGGTGCACTTGCTCGGCAAGAAGCTCACGCTCGGCGCGAAGGGCGCGCAGCTCGACACGGCCGACGTCGGCACACTCAGCAAGCGCTTCGACGTGCGCTCCACCAACTCGATGGGCCTCGGCTCCACGATGCTCACCGAGGTCGGCCAGGTGACCGCAGCAGGTGACGTGCAGCTCTCGCACCCGGACCAACTCCCGCGCCTCACCGACGAGGTGATGCTCAACCTGCTCACCGACCCGAACATTCCGAAGACCGTGGTCAACGGCAGCAAGACCTTCGAAGACACCACGCTCCAAGGCCTCGTGATCCTCGAGAAGTCCTGCTTCGCGCTCATGCGCAACGTGGTCGTGGAGGGCGCCGTGATCAGTCGCGCCGCGCTCACTGAAGGCCCCATCGGCGACTTCGACGTGACCGAGACCCCCTGCCTCGTGGTCGACGAGAACTTCCGCATCGAGCCCGGCGACTTCCTGCCCGACGTGGCCGTCGTGATCCCCGACGGCGTGTTCCGCACCTGGTACGACGAGGGCAGTTTCCAAGTCCGCGGCGACGTGTCGGTGCACACGGTGATGATGCAACGCCCCGGCGTGTTCGACGGCAGCCTCGCCTACGTGGACCTCACGCTCGTGCCCGAAGTGTCGCGCGTGGGCGTGGGCCTCGGTCCGCGCACACTCTCGTCGAGCCTCACTCCCGGCATGACCAAGGAAGACGCCTACATGGCGATCCTGCCGCGCGTGCAGACGCCCGCCGACCTGCGCGCGATCATCGACTACTGGAAGCCCGAGGACGAAAAGTGATGCACACACGGGCCTCGCAACAACGCGGCTTCACGCTCATGGAGCTGCTCGTCGTGGTGCTGGTGCTCGGCATCATGGCGGGCGTGGCCGGCATGGCCGCTTCCGACGGCGCCGCGCAACGTCTCGACCTCGCCACGATCCAGGTGCAAGACACCGTGGAGCGCGCGCGCGCACTCGCGGTCTCGAACCGACTCGCGCACGGCGTCGTCTTCGACGTGAACAACGATCGCCTCACGATCATCGACGGCAACGGGAACCAGGTCATCGACCCGCTCACACAGAGCCCGTTCCTCGTGGAGTTCCGTCCGGGCGGGCAGATGCAGGGCATCGACATCTCGGCCGCGGCCTTCGGCGACACCGAGTCGACCGCGCTCTTCGACGCCCAAGGTGTGCCGCTCGAAGCCGGCGCCGTGATCCTGGCGGCCGGCACGAGCAGCGTCACGCTCACGCTGGACGCCGCCACCGGGCGTATCGAGTAGCGCTTCGGCCACGACTCGTGGAGCGCGAGCGCGCTCTCCGGAGTTGTTATCGTTCCGCGGCATGAGTGCGGACCCGCTGTACATCCTGGCCGGACTGGCGCTCGCGGGCGTGGTGGCACAAGCGCTCGCGGCGCGACTGCACCTGCCCTCGATCGTGTTCCTCTTGGCGATCGGTCTGGCCGTCGGGCCGGGCACGGGCTTGATCAACCCGAACGACTTGTTCGGCACGCTGCTCGGTCCCTTCGTGTCGCTGTCGGTGGCGCTGGTGCTCTTCGAGGGCGGGCTCTCGCTCAAGTGGAGTGAAGCGCGCAAGCTCGGCGCACCGCTGTGGCGCCTGGTGATCGGCGGACTGCTGCTCTCCTTCTCGCTCACCTTCGGCTTCGCGCTGCTGGCCGGCTTGTCGCTGCCCACCGCAGGCGTGATCGCGGCGATCCTGGTCGTCACCGGGCCCACGGTGATCAAGCCGATGCTGCGACAGGCGCGGCTCAACCAACGCCCGGCGCGACTGTTGCGCTGGGAGGGCATCGTCAACGATCCCTTCGGTGCCTTGCTGGCCGTGGTGGTCGTGGAGCTCGCGCTCTTGCACGCGCAGGAACCCGACGCGGCGCTGGCCGCGTCGCTGCTGCCGATCGGTTGGCGCGTGCTCGTGGCGGGTGGCGCGGGCGGCGCGCTGGGTTGGTTGTTGGGCCTCGCTTTGAAGCGCGCGTGGGTGCCGCAGCACCTCAAGATCCCGGCCATCGTGGCGGGCGTGCTGGCGACCTTCGCCGGCGCCGAAGCGCTGTTCCATGAAGCGGGCCTGCTCGCGGTCACGGCCATGGGCGTGGTGCTCGCCAACGCCGCGTCGCAGAGCATCGAGACGATCCGTCACTTCAAGGAAGAGGTCGCCACCTTGCTGGTGGCCTTCCTGTTCCTGGTGCTCGCCGCGAACCTGAGTCGCGCCGACTTGCTGGCCTTCACACCGGGCTCCGTGATGCTCGTGCTCGCGATCCTGTTCGTGGTGCGGCCCGCTTCGGTGTGGCTGTCCTTGGCGGGCAGCGGGCTCTCCTGGCAGGAGAAGCTGCTCGTGGGCTGGATCGCGCCGCGCGGGATCGTGGCCGCGGCCATGGCGGGCGTGCTCGCGCCGCAGGTCGCGGAGGCCGGCTACGAAGACGCGCGCCTGATCCTGCCCGTCATCTTCGGGGTGATCCTGCTCACGGTGTTGCTGCACGGCTTCACGGTGGCGCCGCTGGCACGCAAGCTCGGGCTGGCCGGCGCACGCGAAGGCGGTCTGCTGCTCGTGGGCCTGTCGAGCTGGGCACAAGACCTGGCGCGCGCGGTGCAGCAAGCCGGGGGCGACGTGCTCTGTGTCGACGCCGACCGTCGCCAGACAGCACGCGCGCGTCTCGACGGCCTGCCCTCCGAGTGGGCCGACGTGCTCGTGGAAGACGACCTCGACGAGCTGCCACTCGAACGCATGCGCTGGCTGCTGGCCGCCAGCCCCGACGACCACTTCAACCAGCTCGTGTGCCTCGCGCTCGGCAAGACCCTCGGCAGCGACCTCGTGCTGCAGCTCAGCCCGCGCAGCGAAGGCCGCGGCGAGCGCGACAGCGGCCTCGGCGGCCGCACACCCTGGGGCGAACTCGGCACCTACGACGAGATCTCGGCGCGCTACTGGAAGGGCGCGCGCTTCAAGGTCACCGAGCTCACCGAACAGTTCAACGGCGACGACTTCCGCGCCAAGAACCCCGAGGCGCTGGTGCTCTTCGAGGTGGTCAACGCGCGCCTCGAACCGGTGCGCTCCGACGACGACGTGGAGCCCGGCGGCAAGCTCATCTGGCTGCCCTGAGCGCGGCGCAAACCCTCGCTCGGCGGGGCGCGGCGGCGTAACCTCGCGAGCCCCCCGCCGTGTCGTCGTCCCCAAAGTGAGTCCGAGAGCCTCGTTGCTGCGCGCGCGCCAGAAACTCGACAAGTACCGCATCACCCGACGCCTCGGCCGCGGCGGTTTCGCCGAGGTCTACGAAGCTGAAGACACGGTCGAGGGCATCCAGGTCGCGCTGAAGGTCCCGCACGCGCACCTCGTCGACAAGGCCTCGCTGGCCGACTTCCGGCGCGAGATCCGACTCACAGCGCGTCTCGATCATCCGAACATCGTGCCGATCAAGAGCGCGGGCGAAGTCGGCGGCGTGTTCCTGATCGCGCAACCGCTGGGCCTGGGCACGCTGCACGACCGACTCAAGAAGCGCGTGTCGGTGCGCACCGCACTCGAGTGGTCGCAACAGTTGCTCGAGGCCTTGGCGCACGCGCACGGTCAGCGCGTGATCCATTGCGACGTGAAGCCCGAGAACCTGCTCATCTTCCCGGGCAACAAGTTGCGTCTGGCCGACTTCGGCATCGCGAAGGTCGCGCAAGGTCGCATCTCGGCAGCGGGCACGGGCACGGTGGGGTTCATCGCGCCCGAGCAGGCCATGGGCCGGCCTTCGTTGCGCTCCGACGTGTTCTCGGCGGCGCTCGTCATCTGGCGACTGTTCTCGGGCAAGCTGCCCGAGTGGCCGTACAAGCAGCCGCTGCCCGGGCAGGAGAAAGTGGCGGCCTTGTTGCCGGCCTTCGAACAGTTCTTGCTGAAGGCGCTCTCGGTGCACGAAGAAGAGCGTCACGCAGATTGCGTGAAGATGCTCGCCGCCTTCCAACGCTTGCGCCCGCGTCTGCTCGCCGCGCAGGGTCGACGCACGCAGAAATCACGCGGCACGGCACGACGCGCTTCGGGCAAGCGCGACTGGCGACTCGAGCGTCGCAAACAGTTCCAACGCGAGTTCGGCGCGCAGCTCGAAACGCGTCACGCCTGCAGCCGCTGCGAGGGGCCGATCTCCGAAGCCATGAAGAGCTGCCCGTGGTGCGGTCACGCCCCCAAGCGCTTCAGTGGTGAGACGCGCTTCCCCGCGAGCTGCCCGCGTTGCCAGCGCGGCGTGAAGCTCGACTGGACCTACTGCGCCTGGTGTCACGGCGCGGCGATCGGTCCGCTCAGCGCGCGCAGCTATCCCGACAAACGCTACGCCGCGCGCTGCACACACTGCCGCGGCGATCAGCTTCCGTTCTCGCGCTACTGCCCGTGGTGTCGTCGCAAGGCCAGCAAGCGCTGGACACTCGAGGGCAGCCGCGAACGTTGCGGCGGCTGCAAGCTCGGCGTGGCCGGCGACTACTGGGCCTACTGCCCGTGGTGCTCCAAGTCACGCGGAGCCAAACCGGAGCGGAGCGCGCATGGACGCTGAACCCACGGCGCCTCTCACGGAGCTCTTCACCGAGTCCGACATGCCTGAGCCGCGCGCGCTGCGTTTCGCCGGCGGCATCGCCGTGGCCTTCGCGCACCGCTCGCCCACCAAGGACACACCCAACGAAGACAGTCTCGGGCTGCTCGACGCCGGCGAACGCGGCAGCGTGTTGCTCTTGGCCGACGGCGCCGGCGGGCATGCCGACGGCGCGCTGGCGTCCAAACTGGCCGTGACCGCGCTGCGCGACTCCGTGCTCGCCGCGCTGGCCCAGGAACGCGACATCCGCGACGGCATCCTCGACGGCTTCGAACTCGCCAACCGCGCCGTGGCTCAAGGCACACACGGCGGCGTCACCACGATGATCGCCGCCGAGCTGCGCGACGGTCACGCGCGCATCTACCACGCGGGCGACTCGATGGCCGTGCTCACCGGTCTGCGCGGTCGCATCAAGCACTGCAGCACGGCGCACTCCCCCACGGGCTACGCCGTGGAAGCCGGCGTGCTCGACGAGACCTCCGCGCTGCACCACCGAGACCGTCACGTGATCAGCAACGCGCTCGGTGTCGAGGGCATGCACATCGAGATCGGTCCGGCGCTGCAACTCGCCACGCAAGACACCTTGGTGCTCGCCAGCGACGGCCTGTTCGACAACCTCACCGTGCCCGAGATCGTGGCGCGCGCCCGCGGCGGCTCGGCGCGCGAGGCCGTGAACGATCTCGTGACGCTGTGCCGCGAACGCATGGCCGGGATCGGCGGCGCGCGCGCTCCGAGCAAACCCGACGACCTGAGCGTGCTGTTGTGGCGCCCGAAAGCGCGTCACGGGGATCGCGCCGTGCCGCCGCGGCTCAGCGCTCCGCTGCGTTCACGCTGAACTCGAGCTCCGCCTGTTCGAAGGCTCGCAGTCGCACGAGGTCGGAGCCGAGCAGCGTGAAGAGCGTGCCCGGCGGCCACTCGAAGTCGTCGGGAGCGAGCGGGCCGTTCTCGTCGTGGGGCCAGCCGTAGCGCGCGTGCACGATGCGGTAGTCACGCGGCGTGAGGCTCTCGAAGTGCACGACTCCCCAGTCCACGTCGTCGGTGCGCAGGAGAGCTCCCGTGTCAGGGTCCACGAGCGCCACGAAGCCTTCGAGGGGTTTGCCTTCCGGGGAGCGCAGGCTGAGCTTCAGCGCGGCGGCGCCATCGACCTCCAGCTCCAGGTCGTCGCGCTGCTCATCGAGGCCGAGCGTGTACGGGCCCCACCACACGCGCGGCAGCAGCGGGTGTTCGAGGCGCAGCGTGTAGTCGCCGGGCTCGAGCGGCTCGGCCGTGAAGGCGCCGTCGAGGCCGACATCGAAACGGGCCACGCCTTGGTCGTCGCGACGCAGTTGGAACTGCACGCCAGCGGGCATCGACACCCCCTCGTCGGTGAGGAAGAGCGCGCCCGCGAGACGTCCGCCAGCGAGAGCGATGTCGACGCGTTGCAGATCGCCGAAGCGCACGTTCACCTCGCGGGTGACCCCCACGCCCGACGCGGTCTCCAGGTGCAACACGTAGCGACCTTCTGCGGGCAGCTCCAGCTCGAAGCGACCGAGAGCGTCGGTGCTGACGGCCACATTGCGCGCCCTGTCGAAGACCTCGCCGTCATGGCGCGCCGAGAGGCGCGCGTCGGGCAACGGCACGCCGCGCACCGTGACCTCGCCCACGACGCGCGCCGCGGCGAGGCAACGCAGCTCCACGTCGAGCAACGCGCCGGGCGCGAGCTGCACGTGCGTGTCGAGACCGGGCCAGCTCTCCACGCGGAACACGCCGTCGCGCAGCCCGTCGAGCGCAAACCGTCCGTGTTGATCCGTGACGGCGCTGCCCTTCTCGCCGACCACCGACTTGCCGGTCGAGCGCGCCTGCGCGCCACTCTCGGGAGGCGTGAAGCTGAAGCGCAGGCTGCGCCCGGCGGCGGGTGCGCCGTCGGCGTCGAACAACACGCCGCGCACACCGGAGCTCGCTTCGAGTGCCACCTCCGAGCACTCGGGCGGCTGCGCGCTGTCGAAGGCAGGCAGGGTGCGCGGCCAGAACTTCGGGTGGCTGACGCGCGGCGTCCACACACCGAAGGGCAGCGCGGGGGCGGCGAAACGACCTCGCTCATCGGCGTGGAACTCGTGGCGTCCGAAACCTGTGGAGTCGTGACGCGACCAGGAGTGCGCGCCCTGGGTGAAGATCACGCTGGCGCCCTCGACCGGCGCGCCGCGGGCATCCACGATCAGGCCGCAGACCTCAGGGCCCGGCTCGAGACGCACGTCGAGCGTGCCGGCATCGAGTTCACTCGGGCTGATGTCCACGCGTTGCGGGAGGTGCCCCGGCGCCGACACGAAGATCAGCGCGCCGAAGCGCCCGAGGCGCGACACGTGACCCGCGCTCACGGGGACGGGCACGCCGGTGCCGTTCGTGGGCGGGTCGTTGCGCGGCGACTCGTCGAGCGCGCGCGCGAGGATCAACGCGTCGGGGAGCGGCGCGCCACTGGGTGCGGAGTGCACACGCACCTGCAGGCTCGGCGCGTCGTCGAGCTGGAACTCCAGGTCTTGAGTACCGGGTGATACAGGCGACTTCTCGATGGCGTGGAAACCGGGGGCGCTCACCGACAGCACCAGTTCCTTCTCGGTGGCGGGCAATCCACGCACGACGAAGTGACCCTGCGCGTCGGTGTGCCCCTTCCACGCGACGTCGACACGCCTCTGGCGTTCGAGCGCAGGGATGATGAAGCCGGCGTTGGCGAGCTCGAGCTGTGCGTTCGGCACACCGACACCGCGCGCATCGCGCACGTGGCCGGCGAGCGAGAGGCCGTCGCGCAAAGTGAACGTCCCCAGGTCGACGAAGGCGCCGCGCTCGAGATCGACGTTGCCCATGCGCTGCATGGCGGCCTCGCGCGGGTGGAAGACCATCCACATCTGAGTGGCGTCGGGCACGCCGAGTTGCAAGCGCCCCTGGGCGTCGGTGAGGCGTTGTTCGCGCGTCCACAAGGGTCGCACGAGGCTGACCTGCTCGAGTTCTTCGCGACGGCCACGGTTCGGGCGCAGCTCGACCTCCACGCCCACGGCCGGCGCGCCGCTGGGTTCCACGATCTGCAAGCGGAAGCCGGTCTCGCCCGCGCGCAACGTGATGTCGCCGAAGTCGTAGTCGCCGCCGAGGAAGCCGGACGCGGGGAGCGCGCGCCAAGCGAAACCATGTCCGCCGACGATCAAGCGTGGGACGTCACGTTCGGCATCGCGCAGAGCTTGCAGGTCGCGCCTGAGCCAGGGGGCGAGCAGCGCGAAGCGGCCGGAGGCGTCGCTGAGCGTCGTGAGTTGTTGCGGCAGCGCGCCGTGCGACGCGTGTTGGGCGGCGCGGCGCGTGGACTCGTCGGGTAGCCAGCTGACTTCGGCGCCGGGCAACGCGCGGCCTGCTGCGTCGATCAATCGACCGCTGAAGGTCGCGACGTCGGCGTCGTGCTGCGCCCAGCCTGTGAGCGTGTCGGGTGTGGGTATCGACGGCGCGCTCAAAGCCGCGGGTTGGGCGTCGGGGAGCGCAGGCCACGTCAACCCGGTTCGTTGCGGGCGTGCGGATTCGACCGAGGGCCCGAGCAAGGGCGCGGCGAGCTGCGAGCCGGCGGATCGCGCCCCCGACGCGTCGCTCCAGAGCACTTGCAGCAGGAACACGAGCGCACCGAGCATCACGACGCCCAACAGCACGCGCGGGACGACTCGGCCCGCGCTCCCGAGGCTCCTCCGACGTGTGATTCCCACAGGCGACTCCCGCACGCGACGCGCCGACTCTATCAGCCGATCGGTCGAGCTGCGGCGAGCGTCCGCATCTCGAGGATCGTGCGCGGCGCCTTCCGAGGTCGAGCCGAGTGCGGAGTACAGCGACGCCTCAGCGCGCGGCACCCCGCACTCAGTGGGCGTCGGGTCAGTTCAGCGAACCCGAAGCCACGGGCTGGCTGGCGTCGTTCCAGGCGCGCAGCCCGCCGTCGAACTCATACACTTCCTTGAAGCCGGCGGCGTCGAGTTTGGCCGCAGCCTCGCCCGACGCATTGCAGGCACTGTCGGCGCAGTACACGACCACCGGTTTCTGCTTGGAGCCGGCCAACTTCTCGGCGGCGGTCTCGAAGCCCGAGCTCTGCACCGGCACGTTCTGTGAGCCGGGGATGTGCCGCTTCTCGAAGGCGTTACGGTCGAGAACGTTGAGCAACAGGAAGTCCTTCTCGGCGTGCTTCCAAGCGCTGAGTTGTGACGCGGTCAACGGTTTCATGGGTCCTCCAGGGGTCGAGGTCCGAGCATGCGGCCCGGGAACGCGCACCGCCCGTGACAGCGCGGCGCAACGATCCCATTCGCACATCGCATGCCAAGCCCGCGCGAGCGCCGTGTTCGCACGCACGCACGCGGCACGCACGCGCGCGGCACGCACGCGCGCGCAACGCCTCTTCAGGGCGCGGCAGGGTAGGGAGCGGCAGGGCGCAGCCGCCGCACGCGGCCGCCGCTGCGAGTTCCGCATTGTGCAATTCGCACGTCGCGACCGTGTGGCGCCCTGCAGCTTGTGCGACTGCGCAGGTGGGATCGCGCGCGCAGAGCTTGGCACGCGGCTTGCGCAGCTGTGAGTCACGAGCGCTCACTCGCAGCGCCTCCGCCCCCCTCACGAGAGCATTCGACATGAAGAGCCGCACGTCCTCGACGACCCTGATCCTCACGTGCAGTCTCGCGCTCGGCACCGTGTCTGCACTGAACGCCGCCGCCATCCAGGATGCCGGCGCGCAAGAGCAAGGCACCGACGCCGCCACGCCACGTGACGACACGACCGAGGACACGGCGAGCGACCGTGTGCTCCCGAAGGGTGAGCAGCACGCACTCGACAACGTCACCTTCGAGCTGGGCAACATGCCGGTGCACGTCGTGAGTCTCCACGAAGACAGCGGCGAGGTCGCGGTCGAGTTCCTCGATCAGCCCGGTTCGCGCGCGACGGTGCAACGCGATCAGCTCCCCCGCGAAGTGCGCTACCGCATCATGGAAGCCAAGGTCGCACCGGAGAACGCGAGCGAATGGGAGCGCGTCGCCGCACATGCGCAGGAGCTCGAGCTGCGCTTGCGTCGCTTCGAGGCGCTCCAAGAGGCGCGCGCTGTCAGCGAAGGTGTGGACAGCGAGCTCGAAGCCCGTTTCGCCGAGGCGCGTGAAGCGCTCGCCGCTCAACGTGTGGAGCGAGCTCGCGAGTTGCGCGGCGACGGCAACCACCTCCAAGCACTCAAGGTGCTCGACGACACCGCGTCGCGCTACACACCGGCCGACTCCGCAGACTACGCCGCCGAACTCAGTGAGCGCTGGCAACGCGAGGCCGACGGGGAAGCCGAACCGAGCGCGACGACGACCGCCGCCGGCGACAGCGCGCGCAAGCTCCCCGACGTGCCCGTGCTGCACGACGCCGCCGACGCGATCGTGACCGGGCGCCAAGCCCTCGAACGTTCACGCTCCGCCGCCGACGACACCGGCGAGCAGCGCGAGCAACTCGAAGCCTCGGTCCAGGCGCTCCGCGAAGCGAGGAGCGCACTCGGTGGCGCCTCGGACGCGACCCCCGAACTCGACCCGGAAAGCGAGGCCGAAGCCGACGAGGTCGCCTCCGCCCGCGCCCAGTTGCGACGCACCGCGCGCGACCTGCTTGTTCACGCGCACCTCCAGCTCGGCTACCTTGAGCTGCACCTCGACGACGAACGCTCGGCCCACAAGCACGCCTCGCTCGCCGCCGCGCTCGACCCCGAGGATCCTGCGGTGAGCGACTTGCGCGTCGCCATCGCCGCCCACGACGCGAGCTGAAACCTCCCTTCGATCCCCCCACTCCCAACGGAGCCCCAACATGTCCGCAAGCATCTACAAGAAGATCGAACTCGTCGGCACCTCGACGACCTCCTTCGAGCACGCCACGAGCCAAGCCGTGGAACGCGCTGCCGCCACCACGCGCGGCCTCAGTTGGTTCGAAGTCACCGAGCTGCGTGGCGCCATCAGCGACGGCAAGATCAGCGAATACCAGGTGAGCCTGAAGATCGGCCTGCGCGTGGACGAAGCTGCCGGGTAGCCTCTGCGCGTCGCCCCCCCCCCGCTCGAGACACCCCAAGCGTGACCTCCCGCTCGCACTTCGGATTGCCGCTCGTGGGATGGCGCGAGTGGGTGGCTTTGCCCGACTTCGACGTGCCGTTCATGAAGGCCAAGATCGACACGGGCGCGCTCACCTCGAGCTTGCACGCCTTCGACATCGAGACCTTCGAGCGGGGCGGGCGCGAGATGGTGCGCTTCAGCATCCACCCGCGACAGCGGTCGAGCAGGCGCGAGGTGCGCGTGGAAGCACCGCTCGTCGATCGGCGCGTGATCCGCAGCTCCACCGGGCACGAACAACGTCGCTTGGTGATCGCCACGACCTTGGTGCTGCGTGAGGAACGCTTGCGCGTGGAGATCACACTCACGCGTCGCGACGCCATGGGCTTCCGACTCTTGCTCGGCCGCCGCGCCCTGCGCGGGAAGTTCCTCGTGGACCCGGGCCGCTCGTTCTACGGTGGCACGCAGAGCGGTCGCAAGCTGCCCCCGAAACCCCGCCGCCCGAAGAAGAAACCGAAACGAGACAGCAAGTCATGAGCGACGCCGAGACACCCGCTGGCGCCGACCAACCGCCAGCCACGAGCAGCAAGCCCGCTGTCACCAAGAGTGGCAGCGACGCGGAACCGAAGCGTCCGCTGAAGATCGCGATCCTCTCACGCAAGGCCTCGCTCTACTCGACCTCGCGATTGCGCGAGGCTGCGTTGGCGCGCGGCCACGAAGCCATCGTGGTGGATTACTTGCGCTGCTACATGAACATCACGTCGCACCGGCCGGCGCTGATCTACCAGGGCAAGGAGCTCACCGGCTTCGACGCAGTGATCCCGCGCATCGGCGCGTCGCACACCTTCTACGGCACGGCCGTGGTGCGTCAGTTCGAGATGATGGGCGTGTTCCCCGCCAACGAGTCGCAGGCCATCGCGCGCTCGCGTGACAAGCTGCGCTGCCTGCAGTTGCTCGCGCGCGAGGGCATCGGCCTGCCGGTGTCGGGCTTCGCGCACTCCACCAAAGACGTGCAAGGCCTGATCGAAGCCGTCGGCGGCGCACCGCTCGTGGTGAAGTTGTTGGAAGGCACGCAAGGTATCGGCGTGGTCTTGTGCGAGACGAACCAAGCCTCGGAGTCGGTGATCGAAGCCTTCCGTGGCCTCGACGCGAACATCCTCGTGCAAGAGTTCATCAAGGAAGCCGGCGGCGCCGACATCCGCGCCTTCGTGGTGGGCAACAAGGTCGTGGCGGCGATGTTGCGTCAAGGCGCGCCGGGAGAGTTCCGCAGCAACCTGCACCGTGGTGGCAGCGCGAGCCGCATCAAGCTCACGCCCGAGGAGCGCAGCACGGCGGTGCGCTCGGCGAAGTCGATGGGCCTGCGCGTCGCGGGCGTGGACATGTTGCGCAGCAATCACGGGCCGGTGGTGATGGAGGTGAACTCCTCGCCCGGTCTCGAAGGCATCGAAGGTTCCACCGGCAAGGACGTGGCGGGCTTGATCATCCAGTACATCGAGAACAACGCTGCCGCGGGGCGCACGCGTGACCGCATCAAGGGATAAGCGCGAGGGCAAGCGCGGCAGCGCGAACGCGTCCACGCATCAGGCGTTCGAGATCGCGCGCGAACGCATCGAGCCGGGCACCTCGCGTGAACTCGACCTGCCCGTGGCGCGGTTGCCCACGCGCACCTCGGTCGACCTCCCGCTCGTGGTGCGCCACGGCACGCGGCCGGGACCGTGCGTGTGGATCTCGTCCTGCGTGCATGGCGACGAGCTGAACGGCATCGAGATCATCCGCCAAGTTCTCGCCGCCACCGCGAAGCTCGACCTCGCGGGCACACTGCTCGCCGTGCCGGTGGTCAACGTGTTCGGTTTCATCCACCAGTCGCGCTACCTGCCCGACCGTCGCGACCTCAACCGCAGCTTCCCGGGTTCGCCGCGCGGTTCCTTGGCTTCGCGCATGGCGCACTTGTTCCTCACGGAGATCGTCGCGCGCTGCAGTCATGGCATCGACCTGCACACCGGCTCGAACGACCGCGCCAACCTGCCGCAGATCCGCGCCGACCTCGACGATCCCGAGACACTGCGCTGCGCCGAGGCCTTCGGCGCGCCGGTGATGATGAGCGCCAAGTTGCGCGACGGCTCGCTGCGCGCGGCGGCCACCAAGCGCGGCATTCCGGTGCTGCTCTACGAGGCCGGCGAGGCGCTCCGCTTCGACGACGACAGCATCGCCATGGGCACCGCCGGCGTGCTGCGCGTGCTGCACAGCCTGGGCATGCTCGAGAGCGCGCCCGAGCAGCCCGCGAGCGCAACGCGCCTGGTGGAGAAGGCGTCGTGGGTGCGCGCGCGACGCTCCGGCTTGGCGCGGCTGTCGACCAAGCTCGGCGATCGCGTCGCGAAAGACGACGTCCTCGGCATCCTCGCGGATCCCTTCGGCAGCACGGTCGGCCGACTGCGCGCCCCCTTCGACGGCGTGGTCCTCGGCCTGCTCAACAACCCGGTCGTGAACCGTGGCGACGCCGTGATCAACGTCGGGCAGCTCGACTGAGCGCAGCACCCAGCAGCGACGCCTCCGATGCGAGGCTTGGCGCGGCGCGCGCGACTCAGGCGTCGAGTTCGAGCACGGCCTCGGCGCGCGGGAGCACCTCGCCCACGAGAGCGGCGGCGCTCGCGCCGGCTGCGCGCAGGGCTTGCAGCAAGGCCTCGGCGCTCGCGGCGGGGACCGCGACGAGCAAGCCGCCGGCCGTCTGCGGATCGAAGAGCACATCGGCGCAAGGCTGACCTTGTGCCGCGGCTTTCACGCTCAGCAACTTGCGGAGCTCGGCGTTGGCCGGATGCGCCGTGCTGCGCAGGCCGCGTTCGAGCAGCTCGCGCGCGCCCGCGAGCAGCGGCAACGCGCGCAACGACAAGCGCGCACTGAGCGACGAGGCCTGACACATCTCGATCAAGTGGCCGGCGAGGCCGAAGCCCGTCACGTCGGTGACGGCGCGCACGCCAGCGCGCGCGAGTTCGTCGAGCAGCGGCATGTGCGTGCTGCGCATGTGCGCCAAGGCTTCGTCGATCCAAGGTCCGCGCGCTTGCCCGCGCATGTCGGCGTGGAAGAGCACGCCTGTGCCCAGCGGTTTCGTGAGCAACAAGCGGTCGCCGACCGCCAGGCGATCCGTGCGCCACAAGCTGTCGACGCTCGGCGTGCCGCCGAAGAGCGCGAAGCCCACGGAGAGTTCGCCGAGCGTGCTGTGCCCGCCGACCAAGCTGATGCCCGCGCTGTCGAAGACGGCGCGCGCGCCGGCGAGCACTTGGTGCAAGCTCTCTTCGTCGCCTTCCTCCACGGACACGAGCGCCTGGGCGAAGCGCGGGCGGACGCCCTTGGCCCACAGGTCGCTGGCGGCGTTCACGGCGGCGATCTCGCCCACGACATAGGGGTCGTCGGTGAAAGCGCGGAAGGCGTCGACGCTCGACACCACGAGTTGTTCGCCCAGGCGCACCACAGCGGCGTCTTCGCGCTCGGCGAGACCGATCAACACGTCGTCGTCGTGCACATCGGGGAGCCCGCCCAGCACGCGCTCCAAGCGCGCGGGCGCGACCTTGGCGGCGCAACCGCCGCAGACCATCTCGTCCATGCCCGGCATCTCCGGGAAGTCGGGCGTGAGCGCGCCTGCCTCGCCGAGCACACGGAAGCGGCGCATGAAGCGGCGGTCGATGCGGTCCTTCAAGCTGAAGACCCAACGCCCCTCGAAGGCGCGCGACCACTTGCTGCCCAAGGCACTGCCGTCGCCGAGATTGATCAGCGCGAGGAAGTCGTGCTGCGGTCGGTAGCGGCGCAGGTTGCGGCCACGCAGCGCGGCGCGCAAGTTGTGTGTGAGCACCGGCCCCTGGCGCACGGCGTAGACGCCGGCCTTGGGCAGCGGGCGCGGATCGAAGTGCGCGGCGTCGCCCACGGCGAAGAGCTCGGGCCGGTCGAGCACTTGCAGCGTCTCGCTCACGCGCAGGTAACCGTCGTGGAGCGCGAGTCCGCTCGACGCGAAGAGCGGATGGGCGGACGCGCCCGTGACCCACAGCACGAGGTCGGCGGGCAAGCGTTCCCCGCCGCGCAAGACCACCGCGTCGCTCTCGACGCTCTCGACGCGCTCGCCGAAGCGCAACACGAGGCCGCGCGCCGCGGCGGCCGCGCGCACTCGTGCACGCAGCGCGGCCGGCAACTCGGCCACGGGTTCGTCGCCGGCGTCGAGCAGGGTCACGTGCTGCAGTCCGCGCGCTTGCAAGGCGAAGGCCAACTCGACGCCGGCTGCGCCCGCGCCCACGACCACAGCGCGTTCCACCGAGCGTTCCGCGAGGCGTTCCTCGAGGCGCGCCACGAAGCGTCCGATCGGTCGCGTGGGCACAGCGTGTTCGCGCACGCCGGGCGCATCGAGCCCGGCCACGCGCGAGCCGACGTCGAAACTCGCGAGGTCGTAGGGCAACGAGGGCCGGCCGTCGATGAGCACGCGGCGCGCTTCGGGCTCCACGCCCGTGCAGGCCGCGTGGATCACGCGCGCCCCGGCCCGGCGCGCCAGCGGGCGCACGTCGATCTCCAGCTCTTCGGCGCGATACTGCCCGGCCACGCAGCCCGGCACCATGCCCGAGTAGACTGCCAGCGGCGTGTCGACGAGCAGCGTGAGGCGCACGTTCGGCTCGGGGCGCATGGCCCACGCGCGCAACACCTGGACGTGCGCGTGCCCGCCTCCCACCAGCAAGAGATCACGCAGCGCACTCATGCTCGCGGACCCTATCATGGCGGGCTGCGCTGGCGGGCCTGTCCCGCGCGCGCAAGTCGCTCACTCGTTCCCCCACCCGGCCCTCGCGACCCACGCGGCCTCAGAGCGGAGTCTCAACGATGGACAAGAAGGCCAAGAAGCGCCACGCCGTGCTGGCCAAGAAGCGCGCCAACCTGCGTCAGCAGATCAGCACCGTGCGGAAGTTCCCCGACGATCCCGGCGAACTCGTGCAACTCGAAGCCGAGCTCGCCAAGGTGGAAGCCGAGATCGCCAAACTCGAAGCGAGCTGAGTCACCCGCGAGCGACCCAGCACATGTTTCGGGTCATGCCTCAGAAGGTGAAAGTGAACTGGGTGTAGAACAGCTCCACGTGACGCTGCGAACCCAACGTGTCGACGAACTCGCCGGGTGAGAAGCGCGAGTAGCCGAGCACGACCTGCGCGTGCGGCGCCAAGGACTCGAGCTGGTGGCTCAGGATCACGTCGAGCTCGCGGCCGACATCGGTGCCGGCTCCGCCTGTTGCGTCGGTGAGGGTGGCCCCGCCGCCGGCGTTGTAGAGCGAGTCGTGCCGATCCTCGAGGCGGAAGAAGTGCTGCTCGAGCTTGAGCTTGGTGCGCTCATCGAGTGAGACCGCCACGTTGGGTTGCAGGTCGATGATGTTCTGGCGACCCACGAGGTCGAGCTTGCCGAGGTAGGCGTGGCCCAGCGGGAACAGCTGGTTGAAGGTCTCTTGGCGTGAGTCGGTGGGGTCGCTGTCGCCGCTGGCCCAGTCGAAGTCGAGGCCGAAGCGCGGCGAACCGGGGAGGTCGGGTTCGCTCCAGCCTGCGCGCGCGGAGATCGACTGCGCTTCCACCTGGTCGCCCGCGAACTCGCCGAACTGCAGCGCGAGCTCGGCTTCGTAGTCGAACTGTCCGCTCTTGCCCCAGCGGCGCGCGCCGGCGGTGTACACGTCCATCGGGCCGCGACGGCCGGAGCCCGACGTGAGCGAGGCGGTCGTCTCGTTGAGCGCGAGCAGGTAGGCGTCGGTGCCGCCGGACTCGTCGGGGAACGTGAGGTAGGCGCCGCTGAACCAGAGCGAGTCGTTGTCGTGGTCGGTGTGTTGCGCGTCCACGGCCACGGGGTGAGTGATGAAGAAGTCGGCGCGGCCCCCGTCGAAGTCTTGGCGCGCGAGCACACCTTCGAAGCGGCGGCGCGTGTTGCCCCACTCGAGCGGCGAGACGAAGCGCTGTGCGCCGAACTGCATCTCGAAGCGACCGGCGCGCAACAGGGTGTCGCCCTCGATGAACTCCACGAAGGCGTTGTGCACGTCGGCGTTGTTGCGATCGATGCCGAGCGGCGCGCGGTCCTCGCCGTAGATGCGCGCGTCGAGCACCTCGACGAAAGCGCGGAAGCCGTTGACGTTGCGGACCTCGGCGTGCACACGGGTGCGCAGCAAGTTGAAGTCGTTCACGCGCGGTGAAGCGGGCATGAGACTCCGGCCGACTTCGCGCATGGAACGCCAACGGATCTGGCCGCCGGTGCTGAGCGCCCAGTCGTCGTCGAGCTCGATCCACTTGATCGCGGGGAACAGGTGGACGCCTTCGAGATCTTCGTCGACGCTGCTCCAGTCTTCGTCGAAGCGCAAGTTCTTGAAGCCGGGGCTCTGCGCCTGGAGCGCCGAGGAACACAACCCGATGAGCACGAGGCTCAACACCAATCGAAAGCGGTTCATCCCACGTCCTCTGCCCGAGTGCTGACTGACCAGACTGCAACGCTCATGAGATTGCAGTCGCGAAGTTCGTACCACAGGTCTGCGGAGTGCGCACCTCGCAGGTGTGCAGGGAGCGGCGATGCTTAAAAGTGGCGCGCGACCCGTAAAAGCTACGCGTCGCGGTCGCGGCGCGGTGCGGCGTCTTGGAGGTCGTGCTTGCGCAGGTAATACCCCATGTTGCGCGCATCGATGCCGAGCAAGGCGGCGGCGTCTTTCCGTACGCCAGCACACTTCTTGAGTGCCTCGCTCAAGATCTCGGCCTCGAGCGCTTCGAGCCGTGAACGCAGGTGCAGATCGCCGCGCGACGGACCCGCCGCCGCGAGCACCGGTTCGAGCAGTGGCCCGAGCACACTCACGCTCGGGAGCTCGCCGCCCGACACGATCAGCGCGCGCTCCAAGAGATTGCGCAGCTCGCGCACGTTGCCCGGCCAGTCGTAGGAGCTGAGCAGTTCGAGCGCTTCCGGGCTGAGACGCGAGGCCTCGCGCGCCGCCTGCGTCGGCGCCACGCCGTGCATCGACACCGCCAGCAACTGCGCGCTGATCGCCGGCAGGTCGTCGCGCAACTGACGCAGCGGCGGCGTGTGCAGCGGGAAGATCGCGAGACGGTAGTAGAGATCGGAACGGAAGCTGCCTTCGCTGACGCATTCGCTGAGGTCTTGGTTGCTCACCGCCACCACGCGCACGTCGGCGCGCCGGCTGCGGGATTCACCCAGCACGTGGTACTCGCCGCTCTCGAGCACGCGCAGCAACTTGGCTTGCATGTCGGGCTTCAAGGCGCTGATCTCGTCGAGCACGAGCGTGCCGCCCTCGGCTTCCGCGAAACGCCCGCTGCGATCACTGGTGACGCCGGGGATCACGCCGCCACGTTGCCCGAAGAACTCGCTCTCGAAGAGCGCTTCGGGGATCGCCGCGCAGTTCACGCGAACGAGGTTGCCGGCACTGCGCGGGCTGCCCGCGTGCACCATCTCGGCGACGAGTTCCTTGCCTGTGCCGCTCTCGCCCGTGATCAACACCGTGGACTCGCTGGGCGCGACCTGCGCGATCTGAGCGCGCAAGGCTTCGAGTGCAGCGCTCTGCCCCACGAGTTCGGTGAGGGCCTCGGCGCGTCGCACGCGTTCGCGCAACACAGCGAGGTCACGTCCCATGCGCTGATGGGCGAGGGCGCGCTGCATGAGCAGCACGAGCTGATCGGGGGGCACCGGTTTCTGCACGAAGTCGTAGGCGCCGCCGCGCATGGCTTCCACGGCGTGCTCGATCGTGCCGGCGCCGGTGATCATCACGACCGGAAGCTCCCATTCGCGCTCGACGATCTCGCGCAGGAGCGCCAAGCCACCACCCTCGGGCATGTGCAAGTCGGCCAGCACGGCGTGGACTTCGTGCGTGCCGAGCAGCTCGAGCGCGGCGCTCACACCCGGCGCCGCCAAGCACGCGAAGTCGGTGTTCTCGAGCACGGCCACGAGCGAATCGCGCACGTAGTCTTCGTCCTCCACGACCAACACCGTGCGACGCGTGCTCATGCCGAGACCTCCTGTTGCGGAAGTGTGAGAAGGAAGGCGGCGCCGCCCTCAGCGCGATTCTGCGCGCGCAGTTCACCGCCGTGCGCCTTGATGATGCCGTAGGAGACGGACAAACCAAGCCCCGTGCCGCCTTCGGTCGTGAAGAAGGGATCGAAGATGCGCTCGAGGTGTTCGGGTGGGATGCCGCGCCCTTCGTCGGCGACCTCGAGTTGCACCTGCCCCGCGCCTTCGTCGCTGCGACTCAAGCGCACCCACACGCGCGCCGGCTCCTGCGCGGCCTCCGCCGCCGCAGCCGACGCGCGCGCGGCGTTGAGCAACAAGTTCAGCAACACCTGCTCGAGACGCCCCGCGTCCCCCAGCACAGGACACGCCTGCTCGGCGCCCTCGAAGATCACGCGCACCGACTTGAAGGCCTTGCTGTAGGCCGCCATCGAGAGCGCGCGCTGCAACACCTCGGAGAGGTCGATGGGACCGCGTTGCGCTTCGCCGCGCGAGAACTGCAACAGGTCGCGCACGATGTCGCGGATGCGTTCGAAGCCGTGTTGCACCGAGCCGAGGTGTTCGCGACGGCGCTCGGCGGACAAGTCGTCGGCGCGAAGGAGCGAGAGATAGTTGCCGATGCCTTCCAGCGGGTTGTTGATCTCGTGCGCGACGCCCGCCGTGAGCAGGCCCAAGCTCGAGAGCCGCTCGCTGGTCTGCAGCTGGCGCTCGATGGCCTTCTGTTCCGAGAGGTCGCGGAGCGAGAGCTGCGCGATGTGGCCGTCGCCGACATCCACCACGGCCACGCGGCCGTCGACCAACAGATCCTCGCGATCGCGCGCGTGCACGTGCAGCTCGGGCAGCGCTTCAGGGGCCTGACCGGTCTGCGCGGCGCGACCGAGTGCTTCACGCACGCGCTGCAGGTCGTCGCCGCTGAACAACTCGGCGAGTTGGATCGCGTGCTCAGGTCGGGGCGCGCTGCTCGGCTCGACACCCGGCGCGTCGGCTCCCGCGGGCAAGCCCAGCACGGCGCGCGCCACGGCGTTCGACTCGCGCAGGTGTTCGCTACTCGGATCCACGATCAGGATCATGTCAGCAGCGCCTTCCATGAGCGCTCGATAGCGATCACTGAGGCGACGGATCCAACGCAGGTAGCGCTCCGTCTCGCGCAATCGGAACGAGCGCGTGCTGAGGCGCAGGAAGACCGCGCCGGCGAAGAGCAAGCCGAGACTCACGCCGAGCATCGTGGCCACCGTGGCCACGGTTTCGGCGCGCTGCCAATCAGAGGGCGGTTCGAGTGTCTGCGCTTCGAACTGCAGCACGAGGCGCGAGTCACCGACGCCGGCCAAGTTGCGGCGCAGTTCGTTCGTGGGCTGCTGCGCGGAGCCGGCGCTCGTGGTGTTTGCGGGGAGCGTGTTGCTTGCGTCGAGCGTGTCGCCTACGGGAGCTTCGCCGCCGAGCCAGGCGATCCGCGCGCCGAGCGCCGCGGCCGTCGCGGCGCGCTGCGCGAGCCATGCGCTGCGACCTTCCACGCAAGACGCGGCGGCGCCCGGGTCGAGACACCACGCGAGCCGCAGCGCGCCGTCCTCGTCGACACGCCAACGCGCACCGGCGCGCGGATCGCCTGGCTCGCCGCGGAGTTCCGCAGCCGCGGGCTCTCCCAGACGCAAGCGCGCCTCCGCTTCCAGAGCCGCGAACTCACGTTCCAAGATCGACGCCAGGTCAGCGAGCCGCGCGGCACCCGCCTCGCGCTGCGCCGTGATCCACGCTTCACGCCGCCACTCGAAGCGCCGCAATCCGAAGGACACGTTGAAGGCCACGAGCCCGAGCAGGAACAGCAGCAGCAGAAGATTGCGGAGAACTCTCACACGTCACCGGTGAGTGGCGGAGCGGTCGAGCCTCGGAGCATACCCACGCGGAGGGCGTGGATTCAGGTTCGCGGCGCGTATGATGTCCGCCAATCCCAGGCGGCACTGTTCGATGCGCTACCGCAAGATCCTGATCCTTGGAGCCGCCCGTAGCGGGCGATCGTGGCTGGCGCGCAGCCTCGCCGAAGTCACGGGAATCCGCTGCTGGGACCCCGGCGCGCAGGGAGTCGACGCCGCCCATGTGCGTGCCGAGGCCCGCGCGGAAGCCACCTGGATCCTCGAGGAACACGTGGCCGCTCCCGACCGCGAGGCCTTCGACGAAGCGGATCTCGTGGTCTTGCTGCGCACCCCGTTGTGGCTGCGCGCACTGCGGAGCGCGCGCGGTTACCTGCGCGGCGAGCGACGCGTCAGCGCTGCAACCGCGCCCACCGAAGGCAGGGCCTCACCGAACTCCGACCCGCTCACGCTCGCAGGTGAGCGCGGCTTCCTCTGCCGCAGCAGCGACGACGTGCGCCGTCTGCTCGACGAGGTCGTGGGCGTGGACTCCGCGCCCCCCGCCAACTGACTCTCGATCAGTTGCGGTGCGCCTTGTGACAGGCGTTGCAATTCGCGGAGAGTTGGTCGAGTGCGGCTTCGGCCGCGGTCCAATCGCCGGTCTCGCGCGCCGTCACCAGGCTCTCGTGCAGCGTCTTCGACTGCGGCACCGACTCCGCCATCCAGGTACGGAACTGATCGTCGTAGTCGGCGAGTTCCTCGAGCTCGGGCGCACGCTCGAGAAGGAGCGCGAGGACAGCCGCTTCGTTGACCGGGTCGAGATCGGGGTGATCGGGGTTCACCTGCCACTTACGCTTGGCCATCTCCTTGATGCGGTCGTACGGGCGCGAGATCTCGACCATGTAGCCGGCGAACCCGTCGAGCGGCAGGGCGCTGGGGAAGTCGAACTCGTAGCCCTCCGTGTCGGTTGCCGAAGGGATGACGCCTTGCGAGATGGTGGCGTAGAGGCCCTCGTACTTGGGTGAGGTGCCGCACCACTGGCGCATCTCGGCGATGGCCTGCTCACGCGGGACGCCGTCGAGCGCCACCCGACCCAGCGCTGCGGCCGCCGGACCGCGATGCTTGCCGTGGAAGCAGTGCACGTAGAACGGGCCTTCCTGCTCGCGGAAGGTCTTGGTGATCTGCAGGGTTTCCTCGGTGCTCAGGCCGCGGTACTGGATCGGCACGTGCACGTAGGTCATGCCGTACTTGGCGGCGGTCTCGGCGTCGGGGGCCTTGCCGTCCACGGAGAGGATCGTCTTGATGCCGCGCTCGGAGAGCAGGCGCAGGGCGATCTCGTTGTCGGGTTCGGCGCCGGACAGGATGTTGTCGCTGAGCTGGTAGAGGTTGTGCAGCCCGGTGTCCTCTTCGGGGGCGCGCTCGGGCAGGTCCACGCGCAAGGCCGCCTCGTAAGCGCCGCCGATCGGGTGCTGGAGGGGAGCGCTGATCGCAGCCGAGCCGGACGGGGAGTCGCTCTTGCTCCCGGAGGTGTCGCTCGCGGTGGCGTCGCCACAAGCGAGAGAAAGGAGCGGCAACAACAGGCTGGCGACGCAGATCGAGCGCTTCATCGAGGCGATTTCCCGGTGGGCGAAAGAGAACCCCGGTTCGCGGACGGGCGCGATGCCGGGGGGTGTCGAGCGAACGCCCTCCGCGCCGGCATCGTACGCGAGGCTCGCCGCAGCGCACCAGCCGCGCAGGATGGAGCGGCGCTCAGCTCGCGGCGGCGACGTCGGCGCGTCGCCAGATCACGACCGCCAAGAACAACAGGAAGAGCTGCGCCTGCTCCGGCACCAGGTCGGACAGATCGATCTCGACCTTGCGGCGGAACCACGAGGGCCGACGGATCTCACCGAGGTCGACCCAGTCGGGCCCGACCACGCCGAAGCGCCGCATCATCCAAGTCTTGGGAGCGAGCTCGAGGCTGGCGCCCTTGACCATCACGAGGAAGCGATTGCGCATCAGTGAGGGCTTGTTGGCCTCGAACACCGGGGTGTCGCCGTCCAGCAGCAGCCACGGACCGCGCATGAGGCTCTCGCGCTCGATGCGGTAGACCTTGCCCTGGTAGTGCAGCCGGGCGCCCTCCTTGAGCATCGAGAGATCGAGCTCGGCGATCGGCTCTCCCGTGGCCGAAGTGACCTGGTAGTGCTGAGACCAGACAGACTTCGGGGTCGCGATGAGCATGAGCGGCGGACTTCGAGGGGAGGAGGAAGGGGGCAGCCTAGCGGGCCGCCTCCGGGGGGACAACGCGCGGTCGGCACTGCTCGCGCCTGCCGCAGGCTCGACCCTCGCCCGCGATCGTCGTACACCTTGGGCCGGTCGCGCGCGCGCTGGCGGGCTCGCTGGGGACACTTCGGCTCCCAGCAGCCAGCTGACCGCCGCGTCGGCCGTAGCCCAGTTCCTGGAGAGACGTCGTGGATCGAAGCAAGCTGCTGCTCACCCTGCTGATCGGCTTCCTGGGCGCCTGCGCCAGTGCCCAGTCTCCGTCCCAGCCGACGACCGTGCTGCTCATCTCGCTCGACGGCGTGCGGCACGACGACCTCGGCAGCGGGAACACCCCCACCCTCGATCGGCTGTCGGCCGAGGGCGCGCACGCCGAACGCCTGCTGCCGGTGTTCCCCACGCTCACCTTCCCCAACCACTACAGCTTGGCCACCGGGCTGCACCCCGGCCAGCACGGCATCGTGGGCAACACGATCTACGACCCCGGCTTCGACGCCACCTTCAAGATGGGCAACAGCGAGGTCGTCGACGGGCGCTGGTGGGGTGGCGAACCGATCTGGATCACCGCCGTGCGCCAGGGTCAGCGCAGCGCCACCTTGTTCTGGCCCGGTTCGGAGGCGGAGATCCACGGCCGCCGTCCGACCTACTGGCTGAAGTACGACGGCCGTCTCTCGCACGCCGACCGCGTGAAGCAGGTGCTCGCCTGGCTCGACATGCCCGCCGAAGAACGCCCGCAGTTCCTCACGCTCTACTTCAGCGCCAACGACTCGGCGGCGCACGAGCACGGGCCCGGTTCCGAGGAGCAACAGGCCGCGCTGCGCGACATCGACACGGCGCTCGGCGCGCTGGTGAAGGGCCTCGAAGCACGCGAGAGTCTCGACGAGATCGACCTCATCGTGGTTTCCGATCACGGCATGACCGAGGTGTCGCCCGAGCGCGCCGTGTTCCTCGATGACTTCGTCGACGTGAACAACGAGGCCGAGCTCGTGATCTGGGGCGCGACCTCCGGGATCTGGCCCAAAGCCGGCCGCGGCGAGGCGCTGCTCAGCGCCTTGAAGGCCGCGCCCCTCGAACACGCGCGCGTCTTCGCCAAGGAAGAGACGCCCGAGAGCTGGCACTTCCGCGACCACGTGCGCGTGCCGCCGATCGTGCTCGTGGCCGACGAAGGCTGGTCGATCACCACGCGCTCCTTCCACACGCCCGAGCGCACCGCGCACTTCAAGAAGGGCACGCACGGCTTCGACCCCTCGCTGCCCTCGATGCACGGCATCTTCCTCGCGCATGGCCCGCACTTCCGCGCGGGCGCCAGCGTGCCGAGCCTCAGCGCCGTCGACGTGTACCCGTTGATGGCGGAACTGCTCGGGCTCGAGCCTGCAGAGAACGCCGGGTCGCTGCGCGCCTCCGAGGCGCTGCGCAGCGAGGGCCACTGACCCCCAAGGTGCAGGCGCGAGCCATGACGACGGTGTCCGGTGAACTCAGCTGGATCGGCTTGCGCCCCGCGCCCCGTGCCGACGTGCAGAGCGTGAGCGAAGCGCAGGTCGTTGTGGGGCAAGGTCTGCAAGGCGATCGTTTCGAAGGCCGGCCCGGTGGCGCGGGCACGCGTCAGGTCACGCTCGTGGCGCAGGAAGACTTGGCGCGCGCGGGCGAACTCTTGGAGCGCGCCGAGCCGCTCGACCCCGCCGACCTGCGACGCAACCTGATGCTGACCGGCGTGGACCTGAGCGCGTTGCGCGAACAGCGCGTGCGCATCGGCAACGACGTGTTGCTCGAGATCACGGGCGGCTGCCCGCCCTGCGGCCGCATGGAGGAAACCGTGGGCGAAGGCGGCCGCGATGCGCTCGCTGGCCTGGCCGGCTTGACCGCGCGCGTGCTGCACGGCGGCGTGCTGCGCGTCGGCGATCAGGTCACGCTCGACACAGTGGACGACGCCACCGCGCGAGCGTGACCCGCGTCAGCCCGATCAGGGCTGCGTCATGCGCACACCTTGCGTGGCCGAGAAGCCCGCGACGGCGCTGGCGTCGATCACCCAGTACTGGAAGTAGAGCGACACGCCGGAGGGCAAGCCCGTCGGCCAAGCGGCGTTGAGTGATGCCGAACCGAAGAACGTGACCGGAAGGCTCACGAAGAAGCCGGGCCCCGTGACGTCGGGGATCAGCACGCCACCCTTGAAGGGCACGTTCAGTTCGGCGGCACCGACACACAGGAAGGCCGTGGAGCTCGGCGCGGCCTGCAGCAGGTTCAACGAGACCGGCTCACCGGGGCACGTCAGTCCGCTGACACCGATGCTCGGGGGCACGCCGAAGAACCCGGTGACACCCTCGCCGAACTTCACGATCGATTCGGGACCGCCGGGGAAGGCCGACACGGTGTACTGGCCGACCGAACCGTAGTCGTCGTACACACCGGACTTGCCGACACCGTCCACGACCATGGTGTAGATGCCCGGGGGCACGTCGAGGTCCACGCTCGCGTTGGCGTCGTTGTTCGGGTTCACGTCGGCGATCATCACGCCAGCCGGATCGAAGACCTGCAGGCGCAAGTCGAGGTTGCCGCCGGGATCGTTGCGCGCGGCCTCGAAGACCACGGCGCCACCTTGGTGCGCGTAGGTGTGGGCGTCGGTGTCGAAGGAGCGGCCGAGCGTGCCGGAGCCACGCGCGGGGATCGGCGTGGGGCAGCCCTCGGCGGCGGACATCGGCGAGCCCGAACCGAAACCGTCGCCATGGTCGTCGGAGAGGTACGGGATGTTGTTGATGCCGCCGTTGATGATGGCGAGGTCGTTCTGGGAAGTGCTCGCGCCGGAGTAGTCACCGTCGCTCCACTGCACCAAGCTGGAGCTGAAGGGTGCGCCCATGATCGGGCCCCAGCTGGTGCTGCCGCTGCCCGTGCCGGGGTGGTAGCTGGCGCCGTTCAGACCATCGTGTGAGAGGCCCATGGCGTGACCGACCTCGTGACTCACTGTCATCGAGCCCGTGTTGTCACCCTTGTTGAAAGCGAAGACCGGGTTGTCGATGGAGTCGTTGAAGGAGTACAGCTGCGCCACGCCGCCGATGCCGTCGCCGAAACCGCTCGTGGGTTGGGTGATGACGCAACGCGTGCCGTAGGTCTGGTCGCCGCCGCCGTTGCGGGTGAGCGCCGAGAGCCCCGGGTCTTGGGTGGTGACGTTGAGGTCGAAGGGCGCGAAGTCCTCCACCACGTAGAGCCACCAGCGGATGATCTGGTCGCGCTCGGCGTCGCTGAAGTTGTTCGGGTCGCCGTTGGTGTCGTAGGCGGGGAACTGGATGTTGTGACCCCACGAGTTGCTCACCGAGTGGTGACCGGTGAAGTCCATGTAGAGCGTCTTGTTCGCGCCCGGGCGGCTGTTCAAGGTGAAGGCGTCGGCCGACGAGATGCCGTAGGTGTCTTGGTTGTCTGACTCGTCGCCGTCGTTCGCGCTGCCGGCGGCGAGCAGGCCGCGGTCCACGTACACGATGCGGTTGTCGGGCGAGATGACGATGTCTTCGTCGCGCTTGAGTTCAGCACTCAGCTCGAGCGCATCCATGCCGTACTTCTCGGCGAGCTCAGCGATGCGCGCCGACGAGATGTCCGCACCGACGACGCCGGCTTGCACGTGCGCGTCGATGACCTCGCGCTGAGTGAGTGCGCCTTGCGCACTGACGGACGTCGCACAGAGCAGCGCGGCGGAGAGGGCAAGGAAGGAGCGACGACCGAGCGGCCGCGAGGTGGTTCGGGGCATACGAGGATCCTTTGACCCGTGAGACAATCGGGCAGCGGGGAGAGAGACGGGAGAGTTCGGGAGCCATCCAGCTGCTGCGGATCAGGCGTGAAGGGCCGGGCCACGAGCACGCGTTTCGGGACGACCGCGCAGCAGCGCCCCAAGTATAGGGCACGAATCGCAACCCGGGGTGCGGGGCAGGCACCCCACAGGCTCGACCGGCAGAGGCCCCTCAACATCCGTCGATCCGTGAGCCGAAGCACCCGTATGAGCACCGTTCTTCCCACGCGAGCCCGCTCCCCCGCCGCGTCGCGCGACACCGGAGACGAGCAGGGACGCGCGGTTGGAGCGCACAGGCCCCGCCGCTATAATCCGCCGCTCACTCGCGCGCCTCAGGGCGTGTCCGCGCGACCCACTCCCCGGTGGTGTAATCGGCAACACACTAGATTTTGGTTCTAGCATTCAAGGTTCGAGTCCTTGCCGGGGAACCATTCGCTCGTGGGAAGAGGAGTGCGCTGGAGATTGGGGACGCAGAGTCAATGCGTATGGCGGTGCTGCGCGGGATTCGCGAAGGCCATCAACCGTGGAGCCCGTAGTGTCCCAACGTACGGCCGACTCCGAAGTCTGGGCCCAGCGGTGACTTGTGGCGGCGTACGATGGTGCCATGTCGACCCATCTGAACCCGCTCCACGTGCTGCTGGTGACCCTGGCAGCCTACGGCCCCCAAGCTCTTCTCTGAGGACTCGGTTCTCTTCGAGCAGGTACGCGATGACGTGTTGCTCGTTCCGCCGCAACCAACCGGCGATCGTGACGACGAGAAGCGTTAGGGGCGGCGGGAGTGTTCGCATGGCCCGATTGCATGAAGCCGTGAATTGGCGCTCTGAGCCCATTCACCGAGCGCGGCCGAATTGATGGACCCGACGCCGTTTGCACCGGACGCGCAGTGATGAACCACCACGGCCCGAGGCGCCTCTCTTGGACGCCGTGGTGTTGGTCAGCGCGTCGCCGGTGCGTCAGGGCGCTGAGGTGCCAGGTCCTCGCTGTCCGGCCACCACGCTGCGGCGTAGCAGTAACCCTCGTCGGTCAGTTGGCGCGGCGATCCGCCCTCGGCGGGTATGAGGAAGAGCTGGCTGCCACCGGCCCGATCGGATTCGAAGGCGATCCAGCGCCCGTCGGGCGAGACCGCCGGGCGCTCGTCGGAGCTGGTGCCGTCGGAGAGTCGCCGGGGGGCGCCCACCGGTTGCTGATCGCGCAGTTGCTGCGTCCAGAGCTGGGGGTGCTCGATGTCATCCGTGTAGCCCTGCCACACGAGGCGGTCGCCCGCGGGAAACCAGGCGGGTTCGATGGCTTCGCCATCCTGGGTGAGCTGCCGCACCTCCGCCCCCCCTTCGGCGGGCATCGCGTAGAGCGCCCAGTGGTCGTCCGCGCGGTCGGAGGCGAAGACGATCGTGTTTCCGTCGGGGGACCAGGCCGGGAAGTTGTCGCGCGCCGGGTGATCTGTGAGGTTCTGCGTGACGCCTTCCTCGAGGTCGAGTCGGAGCACGTCGCCGTTCCCGAGTGAGCCCGAAACGTACGCGAGGTCTTGGCCGTCGGGCGACCAGCAGGGCGCGTAGTCGGCGCCCGAGGCAGGGTGAGTGAGTTGCTCGCCGCCGCTGCCGTCGGCGTCCATGAGCCAGATCTTCCACCACCCGCGGCGCTCCGAGCAGAAGGCGATCTGGCGTGCGTCCGGTGCGACCGCCCCGTGGCTGTCCTTGGCCGCGTGGTCGCTGAGCTGCTCGATGCGCCCCTCCGGCAAGTGCAGCACGAACAGGTCGTCGCGCCCTGCCAGTTGGCGCGTGAACAACAGTCTGCCGCGCGGCTCGGACGGCGCGTCGTCGGCTGGCACGCGAACGGCCTGATCGGTGGGTGGCGGCGTGTCCGCCTCGGCGTCCTGGGCTGGCGCTGGAACGGCAGCGGCGGCCGCTGGAACGCAGGACTCCGCCTGCACGGAAAGGGCCACGATCGTGAGCAACAACGAGGCGAGCAACGACACGGTGTCTCCATGAAGGGGAACGGGCATGGGTTAGGAGCCGGCGACGAGGTGGTAACGCCCGGCGCGCCGAGCCCATAGTGTCCAAAGACTCGGCCGACATAGATCGACGAGTTACGGGGCGTCAGAACGCTGGGTTCTTAGAGTGCGGGGACGACTCGCCGGCCGAGTCTGATGTCCGGGCAACCTGATTCTGCTGAGCTGTTGCGTGTGAGTGGACCGCGAGCCTGGCAATCGAGACCCGGGTCGCGACTCGCACGACCACTGCTTGCAGCGCTGCCTTCAGGCCGCGCGGCGGGAGTGCTTGAGGATGCCGCCGAGTCGCTCGGTGCACTCAACCGAGCCGGTCGCGAGCCGGGGGTTCCCTTGGATCACGTCGTTGCCGATTTCCTGATGGGGGCGCTCCCGGTTGTCGTGCTCCATGTACGCCGTGATGGCGCGGCGCAATCCGGTCTCGCCGAACAGCATGATCCGGCTGAGGCACTCCGACTTGATCGAGTGCACGAAGCGCTCGGCAGACGCATTGCAGTTCGGTGCCATGCGCGGTGTTCGAAGGATCGAAGAAGTCCCTTGCTGCGATTTGCTCCCAGTGCGTTCGCAGGAATGTGCGCCACGACGACGGACGGTCTGGACTTGGCTTGATGCCGTTCTCCTTGAGCACGTTGGCGATGGTGCTCGACGCCACGTTGTGCCCGACTCCCTTGAGCTCGCCTTGGATGCGGCAGTAGCCCCAGCTCGGGTTCTCCGTCGCCATTCTGACGATGAGCGCCTCGATGGTGCGCATCAGGCCGGGATGTCCCACGCTCTTGCTTGCGTACGTCCACCTCGCCGCGATGAGCCTTCGGTGCCATCGCATGATCGTGTCGGGCGTGACGATGGTGGCTACGCGATTCAGGGCCTTGCGACCGATGCGTTTGCCCAAGGCTGCGAGTCGGCGGCGTTGGTCATCCGTCAGGTGAAGCCGGCGTTCACCGAGCTGTTCCTTGAGCACTCGGTTCTCTTCGAGCAGGTACGCGATGACGCCTTGCTCGTGTCGGCGCATCCAGCCAGCGACGGTGACGAGGTGCAGCGTGAGGGGCTGTGGTGGCTTACGCATCGGCCCATTGTAGGAGCCCCCTCGGGTCGCGATGCTGCTTCGCGCCGCCCTGACACTCGGAGCACGCGGCTGCTCAGACCCGCTTCGCCCACGACTGAGGAAATCCATGCGCTCACTCGCACGCAGCTTCAGTCTGTTCTTCGCGATCAGCTTGCTCGCGACCGCGGCCTTTGGGCAGAACGCCGACCGCAAAGGAAGCCCGTTCGACGGCCTGCGCTGGAACGGCGACGCTCCCGAAGTGCTGGTCGAGAGTGAGTGGTACACGCCGCGCAGCATTCACCGTGTGCCCGTGAGCGAGATCCTCGAGTTCTGCGACCAGCGTTGGCCGGGGCAACGGCAGAAGCGCTTCACCGAAGACCTGGTGGAAGCGCTGCAACTCATGGGGCACGCGTTGCCCACGCATGTGGATCTCGACGTCACCAAGCTCAGCGACGGCACGCAGCTCACGCTCGAGCAGATCGAGGTCACGCGCGACAAGCGGCAGGCCCTTCGTCGCGCCAACACGCGCGCCGCTCCGCGTGCAAGCCAACCGGCGATGTTGACGCGCGCCGATGCGCTCGCTGATCTCGACGAGTTCTCACGTCGCCTTCAAGATCAGTTCGCTTACTTGGAGCTCGGTGATTTCGACTGGCAAACCGAACTCGACACGCTGCGCAGCGCACTTCCCGCACAGGTTCCCACTCCTTGGCTCGCTGACAACTTGGCGCGCTTCGTGGCGCAGTTCCGCGACGGCCACGCGAGCACGAGCTCCGAGCTGCGGTCGCGCCCCGCGCTCTTCCCACCCTTCCTGCTCCAAGACGCCGACGGCGGCGTGGTCGCCTTCTTGCCCGACCGCTCCGGCTTCCTCGATGCCGAGCATCCCTTCGTGCTCGAGATCGACGGCGTCGCGATCGACGAGTGGATCGCGCGCGCGTCGGAGCTCGTCGCGCGGGGCAGCCCGCAACTCGTTCGTTGGCGCGCCTTGGGCGGGCTGAGAGCCCTCGAGTTGCTGCGCGCGCCCGAAGACAACGCGAAGGCTGGCAGTGTGCGCGTGACACTCGCCGGCGCCGACGGCGCAACGCCTGTCGAGCGCGAGTTCGCGATGACGGCGTCGCGCCCGATGTTCGGCACATGGCCGGCTCACGACACGGCGCTGCTCGACGGCAACGTCGGCTACCTGCGGCTGCCAGCCATGGACGACCGGCTCCTGCCGCACTTGCACGAGTCGATGGCCGCGTTCCGCGAGACCGACGGCTTGATCGTGGACGTGCGCGGCAACGGCGGCGGAACGCGCACGCTCTTGCTGGCACTCGGCGGTTACCTCACTGGCCCCGACGAAGGCCCGTGGGTCGGCAACGTGGCGAAGTACATCTTGAGCAAGCGCTTCGATCGCGATCACCTCGAAGCGCGCTTCATGGCGCGCGCCACAGACGCGCGCTGGAACGACGCGCAAGCTGCCGTCGTCGCCGCCATGGCCGAGAGTTTCGAACCCGAGTGGGACGCGCCCGGTGCGTTCAGCGAGTGGCACTACTTAGTCGTCGATCCCCTCGGGCACGACGCCGACTTCTTCTACGACAAGCCGGTGATCGTGCTCTCGGATGCCGGCTGCTTCAGCGCCACGGACATCTTCCTCGGCGCGCTGAGCGGGCGCCCGCGCGTCACGCTCATGGGCTCAGCCAGCAGCGGCGGCAGCGCGCGCTCGCAGTCTTTCGCGCTGCCCCACTCGAGAATCGAGGTGCGCTGCGCTTCCATGGCGTCCTTCCGAACCGACGGTCGGCTCTACGACGGTCGCGGCATCGAGGTCGACGTGCAGGTGGAGATCCAGGCCACCGACCTGCTACGCGGTGGCACCGACAGCGTGCTCGCGGCGGCCCTGGAGCGACTCCGAGCCAGCGCTCGCTGAACAACACGAACAGGCGCACGCAACTCCGGTTCAGATGAGACCATGGGGCCCGTTCGACTTCCCTCCGGCCCCGACAGATGTCCCCCACCTCCCGCGCGCGCCCCCCTTCGCGACGCAAGCGGCTGCTCGTGGTGTTGTGCGCGCCCGTGCTCGGGCTCGCGCTCGTGGAGCTCGTGCTGCAAGTGCGCGCGTCGCAAGGTGTGTTGCCGACCCTGCTAAGCATGACGGGCGCGCGCGCGCGCTACGACGACTGCGACACGCTGCAAGAACTGCTGCACGCCGAGAACTACACCTGGGAACCCGGAGACGTCGTCGGGGACTACCTGCTCAACAGCCAGTCGCTGCGCACGCCGGAATACAGCGTGGAGAAGGCCAGCGGCACGCGACGCGTGGTGATCCTTGGCGATTCGCACAGTTTCCGTTCGGGCGGCGTGCCGACGAACTTGCTCTGGGACCGACGCGTCGCGGCGGACTTGCGCGAGGACAGCGAGGTGCCGCTCGAGTTCATCAACCTCGCCGTGCCCGCGGTCGGGCCGTGGTTCGAGTGGCGCATGTGGCAACTCGAGGGCTCGAAGCTGCAACCCGACCTGGTGATCCTGGCCTTCTCCGTCAGCAACGACTTCATGGAGATCCAAGGCAACCTCTCCGACCGCACGGAGTTCGATTCGCTCGCGCGCGAGTGGCTCGTGGTGCGCTTCGTGCGCAACCTCTGGCTGCTCGCGACCGCCGGCAGTCTCGAGGCCGTCGACGCCCGCCCGCCGGTCGAGCACAACGACCTGACCGAGATGTGGAACCCGACAGGCAAGCGCGGCGAGATGCTCCCCGGCGCCGAGAATCGCTACGACCGCGACAAGCCCGGCTTCCCCGTGAAGACGCACACCCGCATCGTCTACTCCCGCATGGCGATCAGCGACCCCACGCGCAGCCAGGTGTTCGAAGACTCAGTGACCGGCGTGCGGCACTTCTTGACGCAGCTGAACCGAGAGGTGCGCGCACTCGACGCCGAGCTCGTGCTGCTGCTGATCCCCGCCGAACACCAGGTCGACGACGCGCTGCTCGAACGGGTGGCGCTCGAGAAGGGGCGCCGTCCCGGAGAGTTCGACACCCGCCGCGCGCAACGTGAACTGCACGCGATCTGCGACGAACTCGGCGTGAGCTACGTCGACCCGCTCGACGCGGTGCGCTCGGCGGTCTCCGAGTCCACGATCTACCGCCCGCGCGAAACCCACATGACCGACATCGGCCACGCGATCCTGGCGGAACACCTGGCCGCCAAGCTGCGAGACATCGGCTGGTCGGCGACGCGCTGAGCACGAAGCGCTGCAGCCCCCAGCGCGCGCAGGCGGCGCTCGCGCAGCCCGAAGCTTCGACAGCCACTCCGCCCGCGCACCGGGAGCGCGCGCTCAGCCGAGCACTTGCTGCTTCACCTCGGCGAGGCCGGCCGGGTGCAGACGGGCGCCGAAGTGCGTGACCAACGTGGCCGACGCCAGGCTCGCGAGCTTGCCTGCGGTCGCGCAGTCGTGCCCCTGGGTGAGCCCGTACAGGAACGCCCCCGCGAAGAGGTCACCGGCGCCGTTGCTGTCGACGGGTTTCACTTCGTTCGGCGCGATGTCGATCCACTTCGAGCCGTCCCAAACGCGTGCGCCGCGCGCGCCGCAAGTGGTCGCGAGGATGCCGGCGCGCTTCGAGAGGATGTCGCCGGCTTCTTCCAGGCTCACGGCGTCGGTGAAGCCCATGGCTTCTTCTTCGTTGCACAGCAGCACGTCGACGCCGTCGCCGAGCACTTGCTCGAGACCGTCCTTGCAGAACTTCACCATCGCGGGATCGCTGAAGGTGAACGCGACTTTCACGCCGTGCTTGCGCGCCAACTCACGCGCGCGCATGGCGGTGGCGAGCGAGTTCGGCGTGCTCACGAGGTAGCCCTCGATGTAGAGCCACTCGGCGGCGGCGAGTTCTTCTTCGAGCACTTGGTCGGGCGTGAGCGTGGCCGAGATGCCGAGGTTGGTGTTCATCGTGCGTTCGGCGTCGGGCGTGACCATCACCAGGCAGGTGCCGGTGGCGCCGTCGGTGCCCTTGTCGGCGTGCACGTTGGTGTTCACGCCGGCCGCGCGCATGTCGTCGGCGAAGAAGTTGCCGCTCTCGTCATCGGCTACGCGGCAGGAGTAGTAACAACGGCCGCCGAGGTTGGCGAGCGCATTGATCGTGTTCGCCGCCGAGCCGCCGCCGCTCATGCGGTGACGCACGCCGGTGAGCGCGTCGAGCAGCTGCTCCTGACGCTCGGGCTCGACCAAGGTCATGAGCCCCTTCTCGACACCGAGCTCCTCGAGCTGCGCATCGGTGGTCTCGACTTCGATGTCGACCAGGGCGTTGCCCACTCCGTAGACGTCGTACTTTTTGGCGCTCATGGGCTCAGCTCGGTGATCTGCGAGAAGCGGTCGGGCCGCGCCACGAGACGTCTCGAGGCGACCTCAACACAAAGGTGGCCGAACGTTACTCGATCCGCCGGGCGCGGTGAACCCCAGCGCGGCCCGATCAGCGCTCAGGAGCGCGGCGCGGGCCCTCTCGCTCGCACCGCGCCTGGCGCCCGACCGGCCGGACGTCACTCGCCGATGTCCTCGTTCCAGAGCTCCGGGCGCGCGGCGATGAAGGACTTCATCAGCGCGACGCAGCGCGGGTCGTCCACGATCTCGAGCTGCACGCCACGGCTGCGCACGTACGCCTCGGGCCCTTGGAAGGTTTCGTTCTCACCGACGACCACGCGCGGGATGCCGTAGAGCAACGCGCTGCCGCTGCACATGTCGCAGGGTGAGAGTGTGGAGTAGAGCGTGGAACGCTTGTAGTCGGCGGCGCTCAAGCGTCCCGCGTTCTCGAGCGCGTCCATCTCGGCGTGCAGGATCGCGCTGCCGCGTTGCACGCGCCGGTTGTGCCCGCGCCCCACGATCTCGCCGTCGAGCACGAGCACCGAACCGATCGGGATGCCGCCTTCCGCCAAGCCGAGTTCCGCCTCCGCAACGGCGGCGTCCATGAACGGGTCTGCCATGCTGATTCACTCCATCGAGTCGCTAAGCTGGGAAGCCACGTGCTTCCTCGCGGGGTTCCCAGCATATGGCGAAGGACCTGATCTACGGCATCGATGACGTGCCGCCCGCGCGCCTGGCGATCCCGCTCGGCTTCCAGCACTACCTCACGATGTTCGGATCCACGGTCGCGATCCCGCTGATCATGGCCGGCCCGCTCGGCATCGCCGACGACCCCGTGTCGCTCGGCCTGCTCATCGGCACCATGTTCTTCGTGAGCGGCATCGCCACGCTGCTGCAGACCACCTGGGGCAACCGACTCCCCATCGTGCAGGGCGGCACCTTCTCGTTCCTCGCGCCGGCCATCGCGATCTGCAGCATGGCGAGTTTGGCCGACGCCGGCTTCGAGGTGCGCATGCGTCACGTGCAAGGTGCGGTGATCGCGGGCGCGCTCGTGGAGATGTTGATCGGTTACTCCGGGTTGGTCGGCAAGTTCCTGCGCTTCGTCGGCCCCATCACCATCGCGCCGACGATCGCGCTCATCGGCCTCTCACTGTTCGAGTTCGGCGCGCCCAAGGCCGGCGAAGACTGGCGCATCGGCGGCCTCACGATCGTGTTGATCGTGCTCTTCTCGCAGTACTTGCGACGTAGCCACCGAGCCTTCGAGCTGTTCCCGATCACGCTCGGCATCGTGGGCGCATGGGGAACGGCCTGGGCGCTGACACGCATGGGCGTCTTCCAAGAGGGCGACGCGTCCTTCGTGCAGACCACGCAACTCGCGGCCGCGCCGCTCGTGCGCGTGCCTTACCCGTTCCAATGGGGCATGCCGATCTTCGGCGTCGCCGCTTTCGTGGGCATGGCGGCTGGCTTCATGGCCTCGATCGTGGAGAGCGTGGGCGACTACTACGCCTGCGCGCGCTTGTCGGGCGCACCCACCCCCACCGCGCGAAGCGTGAGCGCTGGCATCGGCATGGAAGGCGTGGGCTGCTTGATCGCCGGCATCTTCGGCACGGGCAACGGCACCACGAGTTACTCGGAGAACATCGGCGCCATCGGACTCACGCGCGTCGGTAGCCGACGCGTGGTGCAAGTCGGCGCGGCGATCATGATCGTGCTCGCGATCTTCGGGAAGTTCGGCGCGCTCTTCACCACGATCCCGAGCCCGGTGGTCGGCGGCATGTACTGCGCGATGTTCGGGATGATCGCGGCGGTCGGGCTGTCGAGCTTGCAGTTCGTCGACCTGAACTCGGGGCGCAACTTGTTCATCTTGGGCTTCGCGTTGTTCATGGGCTTGTCGGTGCCCGAGTACTTCAAGGCCAACGCCGTGACGGCCGGTCCGGAGTGGTTGCGCAACATCGTGAACACGCTCGGGCAGACCGGCATGGCCGTGGGTGCCTTCCTCGCGCTGCTGCTCGACAACACGATCCCTGGCACGCGCGAGGAACGCGGACTCACGCGTTGAAGCGCATCGCTTTCCCACGCCCGCGCTGCCGGGATCAGTGGCTTGCCGCGCGGATCCTCGATACGATCGGCGCCTCGCAACACTGAGGAAAGGAAGCCGCATGTCCGATCTCCGACTGGCCAACTACATCGGAGGGGCCTGGACGGCCTCCGACGCCAAGCAGCAGCACGACGTGCTCAACCCGGCGACCACCGAGCTCATCGCGCAGGTGCCCATGGGCGGCACCGCCGAGGTCGACGCCGCGGTGCAAGCCGCGCGCGCGGCCTACGCGAGCTGGCGTCGCACGCCGGTGGTCGACCGCGTGCAGCCGCTCTACCGACTCAAGGCACTGCTCGAACAGCACGCGCCCGAACTCGCCGCAACCGTCACGCGCGAGAACGGCAAAAACCTCGCCGAAGCCATGGGCAGCGTGCGCCGCGGCATCCAGATGGTCGAGGTCGCCATCGGCGCGCCGAGCTTGATGCTCGGTCAGTCACTCGAAGACGTCGCGAGCGGCATCGACTGCACGTCGGTGCGTCAGCCCATGGGCGTGTTCGCTGCCATCGCGCCGTTCAACTTCCCGGCCATGGTGCCGATGTGGTTCTTCCCGTTCGCGGTCGCCTGCGGCAACACCTTTATCGTGAAGCCGTCGGAGCAGACGCCGCTCAGCCAGCAGCTCATGTTCGAGCTGATCCACGAAGCCGAGTTCCCGGCCGGCGTGCTCAACATGGTGCACGGCGGGAAAGACGCCGTGACCGCGATCATCGAACACCCCGACATCGAAGGCGTGTCCTTCGTGGGCAGCAGCCCCGTGGCCGAGCTCGTGTATCGCGAGTGCGGCAAGCAGGGCAAGCGCGTGCAAGCGCTCGGCGGCGCGAAGAACTTCGTGGTCGTGATGCCCGACGCCGACCGCGAGTTCACGGTGAAGGCGATCGTCGACTCGGCCTTCGGTTGCTGCGGTGAACGTTGTCTCGCGGCGGCCGTGGTGCTCGCCGTGGGCGACTCGCACGAGTGGCTGCGCAAGGGCCTGCTCGAAGAGATGCCCAAGGTCACTGTCGGCGACGGCAGCAAACCCGGCATCGACATGGGTCCGCTGATCACCAAGACGCACATGCAAAAGGTGCTCGGCTACATCGACGCGGGCGTGAACGAAGGCGCCGAACTCCTGCTCGACGGTCGCGGCATCGACACGGGCGAGAAGGGTTGGTTCGTCGGCCCCACGCTGTTCGACGGCGTGCACCCCGAGATGAGCATCGCGCGCGAAGAGATCTTCGGCCCGGTGCTCTGCGTGTCCAAGGTCGACACGCTCGACGACGCCATGCAGGCGATCCACAAGCACCCGCTCGCCAACGCCAGCTCGATCTTCACCACCGGCGGCAAGCACGCGCGTCAGTTCGGCTACGAGGTCGACGCCGCCATGGCCGGCGTGAACATCGGCGTGGCCGCGCCGATGGCCTTCTTCGGTTTCGGCGGCAGCAAGGGCAGCTTCTTCGGTGACCTCAAGGCGCACGGCCGCGAAGCCTTCGACTTCTACACCGATCGCAAGGTGATCATCAGCCGCTGGTAGTCCCGCCGCATCACAACTCGCTTCCTCTTGTTGTTGGAGACCCGACGTGCCGAGAATCGTCAAGGCAGGCCTCGTGCAGTGCAGCAACCCGATCAACGACGAGAGCCGGTCCGTCGCCGAGATCCAGCAGGCGGCGCTCGAACATCACCTGCCCTTCATCGACGAAGCCGGCAAGCGCGGCGTGCAGATCCTCGGGCTGCAAGAGATCTTCAACGGGCCGTACTTCTGCCCGGGGCAAGACCCGCGCTGGTACGAAGCCGCCGAAGCCGTGCCCGGCCCGATGACCGAGCTCATGTCGGAGTACGCGCGCAAATACGAAATGGTGATCGTGGTGCCGGTGTATGAGCGCGAGCAAGCCGGCGTGTACTACAACACCGCCGCCGTGATCGATGCCGACGGCAGCTACCTCGGCAAGTACCGCAAGAACCACATCCCGCAGACGAGCGGCTTCTGGGAGAAGTACTACTTCAAGCCCGGCAACCTCGGCTACCCGGTCTTCGAAACACGCTACGCCAAGGTCGGCGTGTACATCTGCTACGACCGGCACTTCCCCGAGGGCGCGCGCGCACTCGGTTTGAACGGCGCCGAGATCGTGTTCAACCCGTCGGCCACGGTCGCGGGTTTGTCGCAGTACTTGTGGAAGCTCGAGCAGCCGGCGCACGCCGTGGCGAACGGGTACTACGTGGGCGCGAGCAACCGCGTCGGCACCGAAGAGCCTTGGAACATCGGCAAGTTCTACGGCAGCAGTTACTTCGTGAACCCGCGCGGTGAGTTCCTAGCTGAAGGCAGCGAGACCGACGACGAACTCGTCGTCGCCGACCTCGACCTCGAGATGATCGAAGAGGTGCGACGCACGTGGCAGTTCTATCGCGACCGTCGCCCCGAAACGTACGACGACCTGTGCGACCTGCTTCCCTGAGCGAGGACACAACATGGGCATCCTGATCAAGGGCGGCACGGTGGTCACGGCGCTCGACCAATGGGTCGGCGACGTGCGCTGCGACGACGGCAAGATCACCGAGCTCGGCCCCGACCTCGCAGCGAACTCCGGCGACGAAGTCGTCGACGCGGCGAGCCAGTACGTGTTCCCCGGCGGCATCGACCCGCACGTGCACATGGAGATGCCCTTCATGGGCACGGTCTCGAGCGACGACTTCGAAACCGGCACCGCGGCGGGCGTGGCCGGCGGCACCACGTCGATCATCGACTTCGTGATCCCCGGGCGCGGCGACGACCTCATGGAGACGCTCGGCGTGTGGCACGAACGTGCCGACAAGGCCGTGTCCGACTACGCCTTCCACATGGCCGTCACCTGGTGGGGCGACGACACCGCCGAGCACATGCGCCGCTGCGTCCAAGAAGAGGGCATCCCCTCCTTCAAGACCTTCATGGCCTACCGCGGCGCCATCGGTGTCGACGACATCGAGCTGATCAAGATCATGAACACGGCGCGCGAGCTCGGCGCGCTCACCACCGTGCACGCCGAACACGGCGACATGGTTGTGGACCTGCAAGACAAGCTGTTCGCGGAAGGCAAGCGCGAGCCGAAGCACCATGCCTTGTCGCGCCCCGCGCCGCTCGAAGGCGAAGCCACGAGCCGCGCGATCATGTTGGCGCGCATGACGCGCGAACCGCTCTACGTGGTTCACGTCACCTGTCAGCAGGCGGCGCACGCGATCACCGAAGCGCGCGAGCGCGGGCAGAACGTGATCGGCGAGACCTGCCCGCAGTACCTGCTGCTCGACGCCAGCGTGTACGAGAAGCCCGACTTCGAAGGCGCGGCCTACGTGATGTCGCCGCCGATCCGTCCGCTCGGTCACCAAGAGTATCTGTGGGCCGGATTGAAGGCCGGCACGCTGCAAGTCGTGGCCACCGATCACTGCCCGTTCAACCAGGCCGGCCAGAAAGAGATGGGCCGCGACGACTTCCGTCTGATCCCGAACGGCGCCGCCGGCATCCAGCACCGTCTCTCACTCATGTACACCTACGGCGTGCTGCAGGACCGACTCACGCTCAACGAGTTCGTGGATGTCACGAGCACGCGCGCGGCCAAGATCTTCGGACTGTATCCGCGCAAGGGCGCCATCGCGCTCGGCTCCGACGCCGACCTCGTGGTGTGGGACCCGGCCGCCACCGGCACGATCTCCGCCGCCACACACCACCACCGCTGCGACCGCAACATCTTCGAAGGTTTCGAAACCAAGGGCGCGCCGAGCACGGTGATCGTGAACGGCCGCGTGCAGTTCCAAGACGGCGACCTGCGCGTGACCAAAGGCGCCGGCCGCTACCTGAAGAGGAGCCTCTGATGACCACGTCCGACTCTGCACCCAAAGCGGCCGGCGGCAAAGGCGGCACCCCCACCGCTGCCGAGGTCCTCGCGAAACACAAAGCGCACTTGCTGCCTTCGGTGACGAACTACTACGCCGAGCCCGTGGTGCTCGACCACGGCAAAGGCACGCGCCTCACCGACGTGAACGGCCGCGAGTACCTCGACTTCTTCGGCGGGATCCTCACCGTGTCGGTCGGGCATTGCGACGACCGCGTCACGGGCGCGCTCAAGGCGCAGATCGATCGTCTCGGCCATGTGTCCACGCTCTACCCCACGCTGCCGATCGTGGAACTCGCCGAACGCATGGCGCAGATCACGCCGGGCAAGTTGAACAAGTCGATGTTCACGGCCTCGGGCACGGAGGCCGACGAGACCGCGGTCGCGCTCGCGCAGGTGTTCACCGAGTCCACCGAGTTGATCGCGCTGCGGCACGGCTACTCCGGCCGCTCGCTGCTCGCGCAGTCGCTCACGGCGCACAGCAACTACCGCTCGGTGCCCACGCAGATCGCCGGCATCAAGCACGCGCCCGCGCCCTACTGCTACCGCTGCCCGCTCAAACTCACCTACCCGAGCTGCGAGGTCGCCTGCGCGCAAGACCTCGAAGAACTCATCCAGACCACGACCACCGGCAAGATCGCGGGCTTCCTGGCCGAGCCGATCCAAGGCGTGGGCGGCTTCGTCACGCCGCCGAAGGAGTACTTCAAGGTGGCCGTCGACATCGTGCGCAAGTACGGCGGCGTGTTCATCTGCGACGAAGTGCAAACCGGCTTCGGCCGCACGGGCGGCAAGTTGTTCGGCATCGAACACTACGGCGTGGAGCCCGACATCATGACCATGGCCAAGGGTGTCGCGAACGGCATGCCCTTGGGTGTGACGATCGCCACCGACGAGATCGCGAACGCCTTCAAAGCCGCCACGATCTCCACCTTTGGCGGCAACCCGATGAGCGCGGCCGCCGCGCTCGCCACCCTCGATGTGATCCAAGGCGACGACCTCGCCAGCAACGCCGAGAAGCAAGGTGCGCGCCTGCGAGCCGGGCTCGAAGAGCTGCAGCGCCGTCATCACAAGGAGATGGGCGACGTGCGCGGCATGGGCCTGATGCAAGCCATCGAGTTCGTCGTCGACGAAACCGGCGGCGATCGCACGCCGAACGCCGAAGCCACCGGGCGCTTCTTCGAAGCCGCCAAGGCGCGCGGCCTGCTCGTCGGCAAGGGCGGGCTCTACGGCAACGTGGTGCGCATCGCACCGGCGCTCAACATCAGCGCCGACGAAATCGACGAAGCACTCGCCATCATGGGCGACGCCCTCGCGGAGGCCCTCGCATGACCGACCTCAGCACGACCGTCAACGGCATCAAGTTCAAGAACCCGTTCTTGCTCGCGTCGGGACCGCCCGGCACGAACGCCAAGGTCATCCAGCGCACCTTCGACCTCGGCTGGGGGGGCATGGTCTGCAAGACGATCAGCCTCGACAACAGCAAGGTGATCAACACGATCCCGCGCTACGGCAAGCTGCCCGCCGACGAAGGCGGCAAGCGCTTCATCGGCTTCCAGAACATCGAGCTGATCTCCGACCGCCCCTTCGATGTCTGGCTCGACGACCTCGCGGCCTGCAAGGCGAGCCACCCTGATCACGTGCTCATCGCGTCGATCATGGAGGAGTACAACAAGGATGCGTGGGTCGAGATCACTGAGCGTGTCGCCGCCACCGGTGTCGACGGTTTCGAGCTGAACCTGTCCTGCCCGCACGGCATGCCCGAGCGCACGATGGGCGCGGCCATGGGTCAGAACCCGGAGATGGTGCGCGACGTGGTCGGTTGGGTGCGCGGCGCAACGTCGCTCCCGGTGTGGGCCAAGATGACGCCCAACATCACCGACATCCGCGTGCCCTCACGCGCCGCCGTCGACGCGGGCGCGCACGGCGTGTCGGCGATCAACACGATCCTCGGCGTGGTCGGCATCAACCTCGACACGCTGCGTCCGATGCCCACGGTGGAAGGCTACAGCGAACCCGGCGGCTACTCCGGTCGCGCCGTGCGCCCGATCGCGCTGCGCCAAGTGATGGAGGTCGCACGCGCCTGCCCCGAAGCCACCGTGTCGGGCATGGGCGGCGTGGAAACGGGCGACGACGCCGCCATGTTCCTGCTCGTGGGCGCCAGCACCGTGCAAGTCTGCACCGCCGCCATGCTGCAGGGCTACGAGATGATCGACGACCTGCTGAGCGGTCTCTCGAAGTTCATGGAGAAGCACGACTTCAAGAGCGTGTCGGAGATCGTGGGCAAGAGCCTGCCCTTCTTCACGACGCACGCCGACCTGGTCGACCGCCAACGCAAGGCGCGCCGCGAACACGCCGAGCAGTCGAGCCGCGACGAGAACTGGAAGGGCGACATCGCCGGCGAGACCGACGCGCTGGTCACCGACTGAACCGCGCAAGGGGGCGTCCCACCATGCGCCCGTGCACACTCAGCCTGGCAGTCTCACTGTCATTGCTCGCGGCGCGCGGGAAGCTCAAGGTAAGGGCGTGGTCGCCGCGAGGGCGGCGCTGCCGTTGAAGCCGCTCGGCGCGCCCGGGTCGGGTTGCCAAGCCTGGAAGTAGAACGACGTGTCGGCGTCGACACCCGCCGGCCAACGCAGCTCGAGCCGCGCTTCGCCTGCCGCGTCGACCGCGAGCCAGCGCACGACATCGGGGGTCGGGATCAAGCTGCCCGACTTGAAGGTCGCGACGAGCGGCGCGAAGCCCGTGACCAACGCCGCCGGCGTGTCGGGCAGCGCCCCGCGCAAGCTCAACGTGGCGCGCGTGTCGGCTTGCAAGGAACCCTGACCGTGCAGCCGTGCGACGCCCGCGCTGCCCGGGGACGCGAAGCCCAGCGGTCGCCAGGTCACGTTCACCAGGGGTTGCAACTTGGCGCTGAGCAGCGCGCCGAGCTTGGCGTAGGCGGCGGCGGCGGCGTCGTCGAGCGGTGCACTCAGCAGGTCGGTGCTCTCGTGGAAGTCGGCGAGCACGTCGGAGAGGCCCTCGACGAGCACCTGCCCGTTGCCCTCGATGCGTCGCAGCTTGAAGCGCGCGTCGCGGATCGCCTGATGGCGCACGAGGAAGTTCACCGTGTGATCCGGGGTGAAGCGCTCGGCGTAGATCCACGGTCGCAGCGAGGGCGTCGACGGATCCTGCAAGTACGGCAGCAGCGAGATCGAGTCTTCGGCCTGCGAGAGTTCGCCGGCGAGTTCGAGCACGGTGGCGAAGAGGTCAGTGGAGTTCACGAGCGCCGCGCACTCGTCGCCCGCGGGCACGCCCGGCCCGGTGACGATCAGCGGCACGTGCACGCCGCCGTTGAACACGGTGCCCTTGGCGTGGTTCTGCAGGAAGGGCGCCGTGGTCGCCGCGTCGAGCGTGCCGTTGTCGCCGAGGAAGATCACATAGGTGTTGGCGCGCACAGCCGGGTCCAGCTCGGCGAGCAGGCGTCCGATCTCCGTGTCCATCGCCTCGGTGAGCGCGCGCATGTGCAGCGGCGGGTCGATCACGTCGGGCAGCTCGACGCTGTGCAACTCGGCGGGCGGGGCGTGGAAGGGTTTGTGCGGCGCGTTGAAGGCCAGCCACAGGAACCAGGGTTCCTCCTTCGCGGACCACTGCTCGATGAAGCCCAGCGCTTCGTCCACGGCATCGGTGGTGGCGTAGGTCGTGCTGGTCTGCAGCGCGCCGTCCACGTTCTTCTGCCAGTGGAAGTAGGCGCTCTCGCCGTCGGCGCTCGGCAAGTTCCCGATCGATCCGCGGTGGTGCTCGAAGCCCGACTCCATGGGATGCAGGAGCGACGCCTCCGGCGCGTTGCCCGCCGCCAAGTGCCACTTGCCCACGGCCGCGTTGCGATACGCGACCGGCAACGCCTCGGGCAAGGTGAGCTCGGAGAGCGCCAGCTGCGAACCGCTGCTCGGCGACGTGATCGAGCCGAGGCCGGTGCGCATCGAGTACCGCCCGGTGAGGATCGTGGCCCGCGACGACGTGCAGAACGGGTTGGCCCACGCGTTCCTGAACAACACGCCCTCGCGCGCGAGCTGGTCGATCACCGGCGTGTTGCCCGGATCGGGATGCGCGCCGTAGGCCGCCACGCGATCGATGCCGAGGTCGTCGGCCAGGATCAGCAACACGTTCGGTGGCGACGGGTCCTGCGCGAAGGCGCGCGCGCCGAGCACCAGCACCGCGAGCAAGATCGTCGACCGACGCATCACGCGTGACCTCGTCCCATGCTGCGCGACGCGTGGAGTCCACCTCCACGCCGGCGCGCACGTTCGAAGCAAGCTTACTCCGAGTCGGACGCGTCGGGGGAAGGCGACGGAGCGCCCTTGGCACCGCGCCCCTTGCTGAACTTGCTGCTCGAGAACTTGCCCCCGCCCGCGGAGCCGCGCTGTCCGCCCGAAGCGCCGCCGCCGAACTTAGCGCCGCTGGCCTTGCCCTTGCCGCCCACGAACTTGGCGCTGCTGGCCTTGCCGGCCGCGAACTTGCCGGTGCCGCTCTTGCTCGCAGTGCTCTTCGGGGTGGTGCCGCGCTGCGTGGCTTTCGAGATCTTGAGCGGTTGCCTGCAGATGCGCGTGCGACTCAGGATGCGCTGGATCTCCGGCGGCATGCCTTCGGGCAGATCCACGAGCGTGTAGTCGAAGCGGATGTCGATGCGCCCGATCTGGCTGCCTTCGAGGCCCGACTCGCCGGCGATGGCGCCCACGATCTGCCCCGGCAGCACGCCGTGCTTGTGACCGACCTCGATCCGGTAACAGGTCATGCCTTCGTCGGGGGCGCGACGCTGCTTGGGCCCCTTACCGCGATCGCCGGCGTGCTTCGAGGGCGCCGTGTCACTGAACTTGGGCATCGGACGCTTGCGCTGCGTCTCGGCCAGGATCAGCGGCTCGCGACCTTGCACGAGGTGCGCCAAGGCAGCGGCCGCCTCGAGCTCCGTGCACTCCGCCTCGTCGACGTATTCGGCGAGAAGCGTCTCGAAGAACTTGAGGTCTTGGTCGTTGCGCGTGTCGGTGATGCGCTGCTTGAAGCGTGCGATGCGGCGACGGTTCACTTCATCCGTGGACGGCACCGTCATCTCTTCGATGCGCTGACCGATGGTGCGTTCGATGTCGGCCAGCTGCCGGCGTTCGCGCGGCGTGACGAACACGATCGCCTCACCGCTGCGGCCGGCGCGGCCGGTGCGTCCGATGCGATGGATGTAGGCTTCGGCGTCGTGCGGGATGTCGAAGTTGAGCACGTGCGTGATGCGGTCCACGTCGAGACCGCGCGCCGCCACGTCGGTGGCCACGAGCAGGTCGAGGTCGCCGCGCTTGAACTTCTCCACCGTGCGCTCGCGCTGCCGCTGCGGGATGTCGCCGTTGAGCACGGCGGTGGCGTAGCCGCGCGCTTCGAGCTTCTCGGCGAGTTCCACGGTTGCGGTCTTGGTGCGCACGAACACGAGCATGCCTTCGGTGCTCTCGACCTCGAGCAGGCGCGTCATCGCGTCGAGCTTCTGACCGTAGTGCAACACGAGTTTGCGCTGACGGATCGTGGTCGCCGTCTTGGCGCTGACCTCGATCGCCACGTGCTCGGGATCGTTGAGGTGTTGCTTCACGATGCGCTTGATCGCTGTGGGCATCGTGGCCGAGAAGAGCGCGATCTGACGGTCGTGAGGCGTTTGCTCGAGCACCCAGGTGACATCTTCGAGGAAGCCCATGGCGAGCATCTCGTCGGCTTCGTCGAGCACGAGCGTGGAGAGTTCGCTCACGTCGAGCGTGCCGCGACGCATGTGGTCCATCACGCGACCCGGCGTGCCGACCACCACGTGCACGCCGCGCTTCAACGGGCGCTGCTGCATCTCGTAGGGCTGCCCGCCGTAGATCGGGAGCACGTGGAATCCGGGCAAGTGCGCGGCGTACTTCTGGAAAGCTTCGGCGACCTGGATCGCGAGCTCGCGCGTGGGCGCCAGCACGAGCACCTGAGCGCGGCGCGACTCGCGGCGCTTCAGGTCGAGACGATCGATGAGCGGCAGCGCGAAGGCGGCGGTCTTGCCGGTGCCCGTCTGCGCCTGGCCGAGCACGTCGCGGCCGGCGAGCAAGAGCGGGATGGTGCGCGCCTGGATCGGCGAGGGCGCTTCGTAACCCACGGCGTCGAGCGCTGTGAGCAAGGCGTCGGACAGCCCCAGTTCACGGAAGCCAGGCGACGCGGGCACTTCGGGTTCAGCAAACTCAGACGACACGGGGTCCACCTCGGGGAAGCCGCTGCGGGCTGCCAGACCAAGATGTCGGGCGTGGGGCAACGAGACGCGCCAGTCTAGCCTGCGACGGCACTCGGCGTCTCGCCCAGCGACTGAGCGACGCTCCGCGCCTCGCATCCAGCACCTCGCGAGCGCTACGCTCTGCCGCGTGCTCGACCGACTCCCCCACGCCAACGAGCGTCGCCTCGCCGTGCGACTCCTGAAAGACGCCCAGCGCCAAGTGCGCGGCGGGCATCCGTGGGTTTATGCGTCGGCCATCACCTCGCTGAGTCACGAAGGTGAGTCCGGCGATCTCGCCGTGCTCTTCGACGACGACCGCAAGTTCCTCGCCATCGGCCTCTACGACCCGCGCTCGCCGCTGCGCGTGCGCGTGCTGCACCACGGCCGCCCGCGCACCCTCGACGAGAGTTTCTGGCGCGAACGCCTCACGGCCGCCTTCGCGCTGCGCGCACCACTCGAAGCCTCGAGCCACACGAACGCATACCGCTGCCTGCACGGCGAGAACGATCAGCTGCCCGGCCTCGTGCTGGATCGCTACGACCGAAGCTACGTGCTCAAACTCGACACCCACGCCTGGCTCCCGCACCTCGCCGCGCTCGTGCCGCTCCTCGTGGAACGCACCGGCGCGCAACGCATCGTGCTGCGGCTCAGTCGCAGTGAACGCGAGGCCGCCGCCGAGCTGGGCTTGACCGACGGCACACTGCTGCATGGCGACGCGCCCCCCGCGCGCCTCGACTTCCTCGAGAACGGCCTGCACTTCGACGCCGACATCGTGCGCGGCCAGAAGACCGGACACTTCCTCGACCAACGCGAGAACCGCGCGCGCGTGCGCGAACTCGCCGACGGCGCGCGCGTGCTCGACGTGTTCAGCTGCAACGGCGGCTTCTCGGTGTACGCCGCGGCGGGCGGCGCGCGCAGCGTGCACAGCGTGGACCAGAGCCCCCACGCCATCGAAGCCGTGCAGCGCAACCTGCAGGCCAACCGCGCGCAACCCGGCGTGGCGGCCTGCAGCGCCGCGAGCAGTGTGGGCGACGCCTTCGCCGTGATGCGCACGCTCGTGGAAGACGGCGAGCGCTTCGAGCTCGTGATCGTGGACCCGCCGTCCTTCGCGAGCAAGCAAGCCGACATCCCCGCAGCGCTGAACGCCTACCGACGCCTCACCGACCTGGCGCTCAAGCTGTGCGCACCCCGGGCCGTGCTCGTGCAGTCCTCGTGTTCGAGCCGCGTGCAGGCCGACGCCTTCTTCGACACGATCCGCGAAGCCGCGCTGCGTTCAGGACGTCGCCTGCAGGAGCTCGAACGCAGCGCCCACGCGCTCGACCACCCGATCGGTTTCCCGCAAGGCGCCTACCTGAAGACGCTCTTCTCGCGAGTGGGCTGAGCGCGGCGTCGGCAGGTCGGGCCAGTCAGGGCAAGCTGGCGCGGAAGGGCATCGCGGGCAGACCCTGCGCGTTCACCAAGCCGCCCTGTGCCTCTTGGTGCCAGCCGTAGCGAACGCTCACAGGCTGCGCGAGGTCGTCGTGCCAGACGCGCACGCGATCGCCCTCGGCGCGGGCGCGCGCGTGGGCGAAGTGACCGTCGGCACCGGCGACCTCGAACCAACGCAGCGCTTGACCGTCGATGCTGCGCAACTCGGTGCCGTCGGCGAAGCGCACCACGAGCGAACCCACCGACGACACGCTCTCGGCGCGCGCGGGATCGCCCGTGAGCGCGTCCACGAGACCGCCGCGCGTGAGTTCGGCGCAACGCGGGAAGGCGTGCGGGATGTCGGGCAGGCCGTAGGTGCGTGCCAGGGCCCAAGCCGCGAGGCGTCGTCCCACGGTGCTCTTCTCGGGCATGAACAGATCGGAGGCATCGCCCAGGTCGGTGGTCACGATCAGACCGGTGGCGGGCAACTCCGACAAGCGTGACTGCGACTCCCAGAGTTCGGGCAGACGCGTCACGAGCAGGTTGTGTTCGGGCTTCTCGGTCGGGCGGTTCTCGCCGTAACGATAGGGCGAGAGTTGCACCGACAACCAAGGGAGCGCGTGGTCGTGCCACGCGTCGCGCCAACTCTGCACGAGCGCGCGTTGAAGCGTGGCGTAGAAGGCGCCGGTGCCGATGTCTTGTTCGCCTTGATGCCAGATCACGCCGCGCACGGCGAAGGGCGCGAGCGGCGCGATCATGCCGTTGAACAAACCGGTCGGGTCGTCGTAGATCCCGGTGGACGGGTCGGCGGCGCTCAGCGGGTGGCGCGGCACGGCGGGGACTTCAGGCAGCTCGTCGCCACGTTCGAACGCCACGCGCGCTGCGGCGATCCAAGCCTCGAAGTCGTCGAGCGTGGGCGCGAGCGCAGCGCGATGTTCGGCCACGGCAGCCTCGTGACGCGCGAGCACGCCGTGCAGCGCCGGGTCTCCGAGCAAGCCGCTGCGCGGGATCCAAGCAGCCGCGCGCGAGAACGAGAACGTGGCTTGCACGATGCCCACGGGGACGCCGAGCTGATCTTGCAACCGACACGCGAAGGCGTAGGCCACGGCCGACACCTCGGTCGTGTTGCTCGGTGTGCACGCCGCCCACTCGAGTTGCAGCTCGCGACTCTCAGCCGTGCGCCCCATGGCAGGCACGCTCGCGAAGCGCACGCGCGGACGATGCGCGCTGCTCACGACCGCCTCGGCGTGCGTGGAGTAGCGCACTGGGAACGCCATGTTCGCGCCGCCCGCGGCGATCCAGACCTCGCCGACGAGGATGTCCTGCACGCGAAGGCTCTCGTCGCCACTGGTGACCGCGAGTTGGAACGGGCCGCCGGCCGCGCGGGCCGGCAGCTCTAAGCCCCAGCGTCCGGTGGCGCCGGCGCGCGCCTCGCGTTGCGTGTCGCCGAGCCGCACGCTCACGCGAGCGCGCGGCGCCGCCTGGCCCCACACGGGGAGCGGCTTGCCGGCTTGAACGACCATGTGATCCGCGAACACCCCGGCGACTTCGAGCTGAGCGTTGAGCGTCGGCAACAGCAGCAGCAGGCCGAGGCAAGCGGTCAGCGAGCGCAGCGCTGAGGGTCGCGCGGCGGTCGGCATGCGTGAGGTCGGCATGCGTGAGGTCGGCGCGCGTGAGATCGCGACGCGTGAGATCGCGACGCGTAGCGCGAAGGCACGCACGGCTCGTGAGCGAGTCACCGGCGCGCTCCAGCACGTTCGTCGCGCGGCGCCGTCGCGGCTGCGTCGAGGTCTTCGCGGAACGGGCACGCAGGTAAGCTGGCGGCGTTGACGAGGTTGGGCGGCACGGACGCATCCCAGGCGAAGCGCACCGCGCGCGGCGAGGCCACGCCTGCGGCCGCGAGCACGATCGTCTCGCCGTCGAGGCGCGCTTCGGCGGGCACCCAGTTGTCTTGCGCGTCGCGCAGCTCGAAGGGACCGGGCGCGGCCTCGTCGGTCACGCGCAGGCCTTCGCTCCAGCGGAAGCGCACGCGCACGCGGCCGTCGTCGAGCCGCTCCAACCCACTCACGAGCGGACCGTTGGCGATCAGCTCGCTGCGCCCGAACACATGATGCAGCGCGAGCCGCGCCAGACGCTCGCCCACGCTCAGCTTGTCTTTGGGGTGGATGTCGTGCAGATCGCCGACGTCGGGCGTGAGCGCCATGGCCGTGCCCGGGATCGCCGAAGCGGCGCGCTGTGCCTCGCGCAACTCGGCCAAGAGCCCGAAGCCCGAGCTGTACTCGAAGGGCGCAAGTTGCACGAACAAGACGGGCAGCTCGGGGCGCTCGAAGACCTCGCGCCAGCCCGCGATCCAGGCGCGCATCTTCTCGGTGTAGAGCGCGCCGTCGCCCAGGTCTTGCTCGCCCTGGTACCAGGTCACGCCGCCGAAGGCGAAGGGCACCAGGGGATGGATCATCACGTTGTAGAGGGCGCTGGGTTGGTCGCGCGCGGCGTGGGGATGATCGGGGATCTCGGGCATGTCGGGGAGCGGCGAGCCGTCGGCGAGCGCGGCGCGCGCGGCGAGCACCCAGGTCTCGTAGGCGTCGAGGCGCGGGCGGAGGGCTTCGGGATAGGCGGCGCGCTCCATGCGCATCTCGTCGAGCACGACCTGTCGGGACGCGATCGCCGCGAAACCCTCGGGCGGCGTCCAGGGTTCGATGTGCGTGCCACCGAAGGCCGACGCCACGAGCCCCACCGGCACTCCGAGCTCTGCGTGCAGTCGTCGCCCGAAGAAGTAGGCCACGGCGCTGAACCACTCGGCGCTCGCGGGCGTGCAGGCGCGCCACTCGCTGGGCGTGTCGTCGCGAGGCCAGGCGGCGCTGCCGCGCGGGACGTGGAACAGGCGCAGCTGTGGGTGTGTGGCCTCGCTCACGTGACGCGCGGCGTTCTCCGAGAGCGCGAGCTCCCACTCCATGTTCGACTGCCCGGAGCACAGCCAGACTTCGCCGACCAGCACGTCGCGCACACGCAGCTCGTTGTCCCCGGTCACGCGCAACTCGTGCGGACCGCCGGCGGGCACGGGGTCGAGCGTGACGCGCCATGTGCCGTTCGCATCCGCCAGCGTGTCCTGCTGCTGACCGGCGAAGCTCACCGACACGGCCTCGCCTGCGCTGGCCCACCCCCAGATCGGCAAGGCCACGTTGCGCTGCAAGACCATGTGTTCGCCGAGCACTGCCGGCAAGCGCACGTCGGCATGCGCCGCGACAGCGAGCGCGAACAACGCCGCGAGCAGAGACACGCTTCGCTGCATGGAGAGGACTCCCCGAGGGAAGCCGTCAACCTATCGCCCGCAACCGAAGAGGTCTAGCTGCGGTGCGCGCGACTACTTCGGGTTCGCCAACACCGCGTAGCGATACGGGACCTCGAGTGTGAGCGCCAGCATGGCGGTGGCGTACACGCGCCCGCCTTCGGAGCCCCAGGGATCACCGCTGGGATCCCACGAACCGCGTTGCTCGCCGGTCTGCGATTGCTGCTGCGCGATCTGCTCGAGGCCAGCTTGCCAACGCACCCACGCTCTGCCGCCGTGCTGGTACAGCGCGTAGCTCGCGTAGTACCAGTAGTAGAAGTCGCGGCTCGCGATGTCGTCGTCGCTGGCGCCCCACTGGATCGGGCGCGCCACGAGCAACTCGGCGCCCTTGTCGAGCAGCGCGGCGTTGTTCGGGTTGCGCAGCTCGGGATCGGCGAAGCTGCGGCAGAGCATGGCCACGGCGGTCATGGCTTCGCTCTGTTCAGCGGGCCAGAACGCGTTGGCGCCGGGCGCGCGCGCCGAGCGTCCGCCGCGCGAGGTGTAACCGGTGCGTCCCGTGGCGGGATCGGTCATCTCTTCGATGAAGACCATGGCGTCGTCGAGCGCGTTCGGGTCGACGTCGTAGTCGAGGTCGCGCGCCAGAGTGAGCACCATCACCACCCACCCCGTGACCGACACGTCGCTCGGGTTGAGCAACATCTCGTCGCTGCCCGGATCGCCGTAGCGCCAAGCACCGCCAGCGTTCTTGAGGCTCATCAGGTAGTCGATGCCGCGCTGCGCCGAGCGCCGGTAACGATACCCCTGCCCGGACATTGCCGAGGCTTCGATCATGGCCAGCGTGGCGATGGCGTGGTCGTAGGTGTGCAGGTTGTGGCGCGGGTCGGCGAAGTTGCCGTTCTCCGCTTGCTGATCGATGAGCCAACGCATGCCGCGCTTCACGGTCTGCTGGTAGCGACCGTAGCTGGGCGTGTAGCCGGCGCCCAAGAAGGCGAGCAGGCTCAGGCCCGAAACGCCCACGTCGTAGACAGGTTTGCCGCGGCCGCTGCAGGCGATCTCACCCACGACGTCGCTCTGCTCGAAGCACTCGTCGTCGAAGGCGTTGGCCGACCAGTAGCCGGCCCCGTTCTGGTGATGCATGAGCCAGCGCAGCGCGGCTTCCACGTTGGCTTGCACGACATCCCCGCGGTGGATGAACTTGCGCGTGCCCGGTCCGCCGCTGCGTGGGCCGAAGTTCGGCGTGCCAGTGCCTGGGCCGATCACGGACGGCGTGTTCGCCGGCATCGGCGTGATCGGCGCGTCCACCAGCGCCTCGGTGCTCTCCGCGATGGGCGTGTCGACCACCTCGGGGTCGTCGCTGAGTTCCTCGAGTTGCTCGAGTGGCGGCGGTTCCGGCGGCTCGGGCTCCAACATCGGCGGCGGGTCGGGATCGGCCGTGACCAACAGCGTGCGATCGTGATCGAGTTGCACCGGCGGCGAGCTCTGCCCCCACATCACGAGCAACACGACCGCGTGCAAGAGCAGCGAGACGACGGCGTAGGGCGAGTTGCGCACGAACTCGCGCAGCGAATCTTCCAAGCTGCGCGGCGCGCCCACACCACCTACGTGCAGCGGCACCTGTTCCGTGTCCGACGCCGAGTTGCCGCGCGCCTCATGCTCCCCGCCCGCGCCACGGTGCTGCTTGCTGCCCCCAGTGTGTGCAGTGTGTCCTGCGCGCTGCTCGTCCACGGCGCTCCTCCGTGCGAGACCTCCCCGCCAACGGCGGTGCACGCTGCAGGCCGCTGCCTGTCGGGGTTTCACTTGCCTCTAGAGCGCGCGCCGAGGACAGCAACGCGACGCTGCGAAAAGAACCCGGCTGCGGCGGACGACACGCGTCCTCGCAGGGGCGCTGATTCCCGTGGCCGGTCCTCCTGTGGCCGCGTGCATCAGGCACGCGCGGTCGAGCGAGGCGACGGGCTCAGGCTCGCTCCGTTAGACTGCGCGGCTCCCCGCTCCGAGAGATCTCGTGCCGTCCGCACCCCGACCGTCTTCCGCCGCCGACTCCGACTCCGCCGCCCCCGACACGCGCGCGGCGCGCCCGGCAGCGCACGATGACAGCGCCGAGCTGAGCCGCAGCGCCGAGCTGCTCGAAGCCTTGGTCGACGACCGCAGCCGCCTCGCGCAGGTGAGCGACAGCTTGCGCGAACGTCTGCTGCGCGCCTGCGGTCAGCTCGCGCGCCCCGACCGTCAAGCGCGCTCGGTCTACAACAAGGCCCGCCGTCGCAAGACTCAACAGTTGCGCCGAGAAGCCGACGAAGCCGTGCTCGATCGCACCGGCATCCGCACGCAACGCCTCGAACTCGTGTACCCCACGCCCGAGCTCTGCGGCGACGGCGCGCAACAACCCGGCTTCCAGAACGCGCCCCCCGCGCTCGGCCGCTTGGTCGACGCGCGCACCTGTTACATCTGCAAAACCGACTACCACGACGTGCACCACTTCTACGACGCCATGTGCGCCGAGTGCGCCGAGTTCAACTGGGAGCGTCGTCACCAGAGTGCCGACCTGCACGGACGTGTGGCGCTGCTCACCGGCGGCCGCGTGAAGATCGGCTACCAAGCCGGCATCAAGATGTTGCGCGCCGGCGCACACTTGATCGTGACCACGCGCTTCCCCCGCGACGCCGCCGCGCGCTACGCCAAGGAAGCCGACTTCGAGAGCTGGCGCGAGCGCTTGCAGATCTTCGGGCTCGACCTGCGCCACACCCCCAGCGTGGAAGCACTCGCCGATCACATCGCGCGCACGCACGACCGTCTCGATGTGATCCTCAACAACGCCTGCCAGACCGTGCGTCGCCCACCCGGTTTCTATCAGCACTTGATGGACGCCGAAGACCTGCCCTACGCCGAGCTCCCCGCCGCCACACGCTCCGTGCTCAGCGACTACGAAGCGCTGCGCGCGTCCACGGCCGCGGCGGCGCTGGAGCGCGGCGCGAGCGAGACGTCGGCGGACACGCCCGCCACCCGCGCGAGCGAGCCCGCAGCCGGCGACACGCCCGCAACGCGCGCGAGCGCTGCCGCCGGCGCGTCTCCCCGCACCACCGGCGACCACGCGGGCCTCACGCTCTCGGCCGCGCTGAGTCAGCTGGTGCTCGTGGACGGCGACGAGAACAGCAGCGAGACCCTGTTCCCCGCCGGCAAGCTCGACGCCGACCTGCAGCAAGTCGATCTGCGCGACGTGAACTCATGGCGCCTGCCGCTGGCCGCCGTGCCCACCGTGGAGCTGCTCGAGGTCACGTTGGTGAACTCGATCGCGCCCTTCGTGCTCAACGCGCGTCTCAAGCCGCTCATGCTGCGCCAAGCCGGGCGCGACAAACACATCGTGAACGTGTCGGCGATGGAAGGTCAGTTCTACCGCGCCTTCAAGACCGACAAGCACCCGCACACGAACATGGCCAAGGCCGCGCTCAACATGCTCACGCGCACCTCGGCGCCCGACTACCAGCGCGACGGCATCCACATGAACTCCGTCGACACGGGTTGGATCACCGACGAGGACCCTGCGCACATCACGGTGCAGAAGCGCGAGGAGCACGGCTTCCACCCGCCGCTGGATCACGTGGACGCCGCCGCGCGCATCTGCGCCCCCGTGTTCGACGGGTACAACAGCGGCGTCCACGCCTGGGGTCAGTTCCTCAAGGACTACAAGCCCGCGCCTTGGTGAGCCCTGCGAGCCGTCGCCCGCAACGCGCGCGAGACCTCGTCGGCAGCGCTCACTGGATCGGCAGCTCGAGTCCGTCACTGAACAACCACGCGCCCGCCAGCAGCGGGTCGCGCAACACAGCTTGCGCATAGAAGGTCACGCCGGAGAAGGCGGGATCGTTCGGCACCTGCTGCAGACTGTCGTGCCAGCCGCCGGAGATCACCGACGTCGGCGCCTCCAAGCTGATCGGGTGCAGGAAGTCGGGCTGCACGAGCAGCGTGCCGCCGTTGAAGAACGGCACCGAAGCTGCAGCCAAGCCGGACGCGAGGAAGCCGCCGCCGCCCACGGGGCCGTCGCGCAGCCGGAACTCCACCGCCGAGCCGGGCGCCGGGCAGCCGATGGCGCTGAGCGTGGGCCTGAGGTTTCCGGGGCTCGCGTAGGCCTCGCCGTAGTGTCGCACCGCGCTGAGGTCGATGAGGTAGATCGCGGGCAGACCCGACGTGAAGCTGATCGAGGCCAGCAGTTGATCCCCGTCGAGGGAGTCTTCGTCGAACAACACGTGCTGCACGACCTGGCCGTCGATCACATCACCGGGGACCACGAGCGGCGTGAGCGCGCCGCACCAGTTGGTGAACACGCCGAGCTGACCGCCCTGGATGAAGTCGTAAGCTTCGAAGACCACGCGCCCGCCTGAGATCGCGAAGTTGTTGAACTCCGGGAAGGTGCCGCTGCCGCCGGGGATGGGCGTCGCGCCGTCGGCGAGCGTGGCGAGCTGGTTGTCCACGTGCGTGTGCAAGCCGGCGTCGGGTGAGTAGGCCTGGATCACGCTGTCGGCTTCGTCGATGGCGATGGCGGCGAGCAGGTTGGCCGTGCCGCCGAAGGGCAGCACGGTGGACGTATCGGCGAGCAGCTGCAGCGGCGCGACGCCTGCGCCGTACTGGTCGTAGATCCCTGAGGCTGTGCTGGAGCTGGCGGCGAAGCTCACGCGTTCGGCGTGGATGTGCGGCGCGCCGAAGGTGAAGAAGGTCGAGCCCGCGGGCTGGCCCGGCGTGGCTGTGGAGCCGTCGGCGATGCGCTGCACGAAGCCGGTGAACGCGTCGACCATGTACACGCCGCGCTGCTGACTGTTCCCCGAGCCGTTGAACACCGCGCGGCCGCCGTCCATCGAGAACGGGCGGTTGGCGATCTGCGTGAAGGGGCCGCTGCCACCGGGGATGAAGTCGCTGCGGTCCACGTACTCGGTGAGTGCGCCGGTGTGGTTGCCGTAGATGCCTTCGCGCGCGATGCCGCCGACGAAGCTCGAACCCAGCACGGCCACGCTGTCGCCGTCGACCGCCATGCGGAACAGGAACTGGAAGGGCACGGATTCGGTGGGCATCGTCTGCCCGGTCCGGGCCACGATCTCGAAGCTGCCGCTCGCGTTGGAGAACACGGCGGTCACGAAGCCGGCACCCTCTTGGTAAGTGCCCACGAAGGCGATGTGATCGCCGCTCATCCCGGGGGCTTCGCTGATGGAACCGAGCGGCGACGGGAGCCCGGGAAGCGCGTCACCCGCACCGATCACGCGCGTGAAAGCCTGCGAACGGAGGGGTGAAGCCAGCGCCAACGCGGAGAAGGCGACGGCGAGCGGGAGCAGGAACGGACTGCGGGGGTGACGCATGACGCGCTCTCCAGAGCGGGGGAACGACGAGGCGCGGAACCGCCTCCACCGCCTTGGCGCATTCGAGCGCCGAGAGCTTCAGAACTTTCTCGACGCGCGCCGCGACTCAGGGCTCGAGGGCGTGCTGCGCCAGGTACTCGCGCGCGAAGGCGGCGGGCCGAGAGTTCTCGCCGAGCTGCTGCGTGGCGCGTTCGAGCACCTCGCGAGCCAACGTCACGGCGCGCTCCGATTCCCCCAACTCCGTGAGCAAGGTGACGATGCCCACGAGGTTCTCCACGATCTTGGGATCCTCGCCGCCGCTCATGGCGTGCCGGCTCTGGATCGCCGCCGAGAGCTGCGCGAGCGCTTCGGCGTGACGGCCTTGCAGATTCCGCACCATCGCGAGGCTCTCTTGGTTGGTCGCGTGGTTCAGGCTGGCTTCGCCGAAGACCGCGCGTACCAGCGGCAGCGTGGCGGCCAGCGCGTCGCCGGCTGCATCGAGCTCACCGCGTTCGAGGAGCAGCCCCGCGAGATCGTGCCAGGCGCGCAGCGTCTCCGGGTGGTCGTCGCCGAGCGCGGAACGTGCCCGCGCGAGACTGTCCCGCAGCAAGTCAGCAGCCTCTTCGAAACGACCGGTGTCGGCCAGCACACGCGCCAGGTCGTTGGCCGTGACGAGCTCCAGCGTGTCCTGCGCGCTGAGTGTGTGCTGCGTGGCGCGCAACACACGCCGCAGCTCCGTCTCGGCCTCGGCAAAGCGACCGAGGGCGAGGAAGTGGGCCGCCAGGTCACGACGCGCTCCGAGCGCCGCCGGACTCTGCTCCCCCTCGGCTGCCACGCGCCGCGCGAGGACCTCGCGCAACAGCTCATCCGCTTCCTGGGCTTCGCCGAGCGCGCCCAAGATCGCCCCCAGCGTGGTCATCTCGTGAAGCGTGGCCGAGGCGGACGCGCCGTGCAGCCCGCGCGCCAGCTCCAAGCTACGACGCGCGTGCGGCAGTGCCCTCGCGGACTGACCGACGAGGTGCAACACGCGCGCGATCAACGAACGAATCGGCGCCTCCACGCTGGGCAACTCGATCAGGCCTTCGTCGGCGCGTGCGGCGGCGCGCGCGAGCACGGCCTCGAGCAGCGCGGTGTCGGCGGTGCGCGCCTGATCGGGCGTGATCGCCTGCCACGCGTCGGTGAGGATCGCGGTGAGTTCCTCGGCCTCGCGACGCGCGTCGAACTCGGCACGCTCGGCGGCGCGCGCTGCGTCGCGCTGGACGAGTGCTTCGGCGGCAGCTCGCTGCGCTTCGTGGGCAGCTCGCTGCGCTTCGACGCCGGCCCGCTGCGCTGCGTCACTGGACTGCAGCGCGGCTTCGCGCTCGTCGCTCGCCTCCAACGCGTAGTGCACCGAGACCAACACGCCGGCCACGAGCGCGATCAACAACGCGGAACCCAACCAAGCCACGGCGCGGTGGCGTCGACTGAACAGCAGCAGCTGACGCCCCACGCCCGGCACGCGCGCCTCCACCGGGCGGCTGGCGGCGAAGGCCGCGAGGTCACGCGCCAGGTCCGCGGCCGAGGCGTAGCGCCGCGCCGGTTCCTTCTCCAAGCACTTGAGCGTGATCGCTTCGAGATCGACGCTCAACTCCGCGCGATGCACCGAAGGCCGTCGCGGCGCGACCTCGCGGATCACGCGCGCGGCTTCCACCAGCGTCGCGCCGTGCAAGTCATAGGGCGGCACGCCGCAGAGCAGCTCGTAGAGCACGACGCCGAGCGAGTACACGTCGGTGCGCGCGTCGAGCGCATCGGGGTCGGCCAGCGTCTGTTCAGGACTCATGGACTGCAGCGTGCCCACGAGTTCGCCCACACCGGTGTGCATCGTGGTGCGCGCCACGTCGGAGTCGGTGGCGCAGGCCACCCCGAAGTCGATCACCTTGGGTTCACCGTCGACATCCACGAGCAAGTTGTCGGGCTTGAGGTCGCGGTGGATCACCCCTTGCAAGTGACCGTGATGCACCGCGGCGCAGACCTTGCCGAAGAGCTCCAAGCGCGCGGGCACCGAGAGTTCGCGGCGCGCGGCGTCGACCAACAGGTTCTCGGCTTCGCGCACGAACTCGAGCGCGAAGTAAGGCAGCTCGAGCGAACCCTCTTCGTGCAGGCCGGCTTCGAGCACCTGCGCGATGTGCGGGTGCGAGAGGCGGCCGAGCACCTCGGCTTCATAACGGAAGCGACGGCGCGCCGACTCGCTGGCCAGCGCCACGCGCATGAGTTTGAGCGCCACGCTGCGACGCGGATCGTCTTGCTCGGCCTCGAACACGACCCCCATGCCGCCGCTCGCGATCACGCGCAGCAGGCGGTAGCGACCGATCTGGCGCCCCTCCCACGACGCGTCGGGGGAGCCGAGCTGCGCTCCGAAGAGCACGCGTCGCGGGTCGTCGAGCGGGTTGTCCTGACGCGCGTCGGTTTCGAGCAGGCGCGCGAGCTGCGTCGCCAACTCGGCGTCTTCGTGCGCGAGCTTCGTCACGGCGGCGCGGCGTTCGTCGGGCGACAGATCGACGCAGGCGTGGAAGAGCTGCTCCAGGCGTTCGCTGCGCCCGAGCTCGCTCACGACGCGTCGCCCAGGGCCTGCGCCAACCACGCGCGCGCGAAGCGCCAGTCGGACATCACGGTGGACGCGGACACACCCAAGGCCTGCGCCGTCTCCTTCACTTCGAGGCCGCCGAAGAAGCGTAGTTCCACGATCTCGGCGTGACGCGGATAGGTCTTGGCGAAGTCGTGCAGCAGCTCGTCGAGCGTGAGCACGTCGATCTCGTCGGGGCCAGCGCCCGCGTCGCGCAAGGCACCTGAGAGGGTGACGCGCAAGCGGTCGCCCCCGCGTTTGGCCGCGCCACGTCGCCGCGCCGAGTCGACCAGGATCCGACGCATGCTGCGCGCTGCGAGCGCCAACACGTGCTCGCGACTCTCAGCGCGTAGCGCAGCGCGCGCGCTGAGCTGCAGGAAGACTTCGTGCACGAGCGCCGTGGGTTGCAAGGTGTGACCGCGCCGCTCGCTCGCGAAGAGCTGCTGAGCCAGGCCTCGCAGCTCTTCGTAGAGCTCGGGGAGCAGCTCGTCCACCGGCACGGGCAGCTCGCCCGCGGGCTCGGGGTCCTGGTGGTCATCGGCAGACATGGTGCGCACGAGGATACTGCACCCGTGGAGGATCGCGCCCGCGTGCAAGCCTTCCCGCGGATCCTCACCCTTTCCTCCGAGAGGAGGAGTACGATCGCGTGGCGTGCAGACACCCGTCCCGATTCCCGGCTTCGCCGATCCGCTCAGCAGCTGGACGCACCTCGTGGGCGCGGCGGTGTTCCTGGTGCTCGGAGTGCGACTCATGCGTCGACACCGCGCGCACGGGGGACACGTGGCAGCGTTGCTCGTGCTCTGCGTGTCGAGCGTGCTGCTGCTCTCGCTGAGCGGCGTGTACCACTTGCTCGAGCGCGGCGGCGCGGCACGACCGGTGCTGCGTCAGCTCGACCACGCGGCGATCTTCGTGCTCATCGCGGGTTCGCTCACCACGGTGCACGGCTTGCTCTTCGCCGGACGCATGCGTTGGTTGATCATCACGCTGGCCTGGTGCGTGTGCGCGGCGGGCGTCACGCTCAAGCTCGTGTTCTTCGCGCAGACGCCCGAGTGGCTGGGCCTCACGGCCTACTTCGGCATGGGCCTGATCGGACTCGTGTCCACGCTCTCACTCTGGTGGCTGCACGGGCTGGCCTTCGTGGGGCTGTGGCTCGGCGGCGGCCTGACCTACACCGCCGGTGCGCTCGTGGACTTCCTCAGACTGCCCGTGATCGTGCCCGGCGTGCTGGGCCCGCACGAGCTGTTGCACGTGGCGGTGCTCGTGGCGCTGGGGCTGCACTGGCGCTTCGTCACCCGTGTGATCGAGCGCGAGAACGCAACCCTCAGGGCGTGATGATGAAGTCGTCGTGGACTTCGCTGTGCGGGTTGCCGCGCATGGCTTGCAAGGCGGCGTCGAGCTCGTGCAGCATCGCGAGTGTGAGCGGCAACGCGCGCTCGTCCGGCTGCACGCTCGTGCCGTAGGGATAAGCCACGCCCGGGGTGGACGTCATCTCGATGTGGTCACCGAGGATCCACGTCACGGGATGGTCCGCGGCGAAGGCCACCAGCTTGGCGATGCTCTCGCGGTACTGGTTGAAGTTCGAGATGAACAGGAAGCCGGGGTAGAAGCTGTCGCCGCTGAGCATCAGTTGCGTGCGCGCGTCGTACACCATGATGTGCGCGCTCTGGTGACCGGGGATCGGCAGGATGTCGAGCGTGCGTCCGCCGAGGTCGAACTCGCTCGCGCCGTCGGGCCAGTTGGGCAGATCGAAGGCGCTCTTCACGGCATTCAGGTTCGCGCTCACCACCACGGTGTCGGGCTTGCCTTGGAACTGGTCGTCGTTGGCCACGTGATCGCCGTGCCCGTGCGTGTGCGCGACCACGAGTTGGTAGTCGCTGACGCCGTTGCGCAGCTTCCACTTGTCGATCTCGCGGTACACCGTGGAAGCCACGGGCGGATTGCCGTTGGCGCCGGTGTCGAACAGGATCGCGCGCTCCTCGCCGAAGATCAGGTACATGAACGGCGCCTCGTAGTTGAGGCACATGCTCTGGCGCAAGATCAGGAAGTCGTCGTTGTAAGCGTGCACTTGGATCGCCGGGTCTTGGGCGCAATCGGTGCCCGAGATCCAGGTGCGCGGAAAGCTGCCCGGCTCGGGCGGCAGGTGCAGGCTGTCGGGGCGTGTGTGCGCCGGGCCGCTGGGGGCTGACGGCCCGCCCGCAGCCGGGTGCGCCGCGTCGGCAGGCACTTGGGCGCTCGACATGGGGGCGTGGATCATGAGCGCGAGCACCGCGAAGAGAGCCAGGGAACGACGCATAGCGACGGCCTCCGAGAGGGGCGCGCAGCCTAGCACGCGCAGCTCACGCGTGGCGGACGAGGGCGCGGCGCTCAGCGCTCTCGCAAGGGACGGCCGTGCCACAACCGCAAGGTGCCGTCGCCCGAGGCGCTCACGAGTGTGTCGCCCTCGCGCGTGAAGGTGAGCGCGTGCACATAGTCTGCGTGGCCGCGTAGCTGCAGCAAGAGCGCGCCGTCGGTGGCGTCGAAGACACGCACGTTGCCGTCGTGGCAGGCGGTCACGAGGCGCGTACCGTCGTGCGTCCAGACGGCGTCCCACACGCTGCCCGGGTGCGGCGGCAACTCGAGCTGCAGCGCGCGCTGCTCGACGTCCCAGACGCGCACGACCCCGTCTTCGGCGGCGCTCAACAGACGCTCGCCATCCGGTGAGAAGCGCAGCGCCGTGACGAGGTCGCCATGCGCGGGCAGCGCGAACGCGAGCGTGGCGCCCGGCCAACGCAGCACGCGCAGTTCGCCCTTCTGCCCGCCCGCCGCGAGCGCGCGTTGGTCGGGCGACATGTCCAAAGCGCGCACGATGGCTCCCGCCACGGGATAGCGCTCGAGTTCCTCACCGCTGGCCACGTCGAACAGGCGCAGCACGTGCCGCGTGTCGGACTTGGGTTGCGCCGCGCCGACGAGCAAGCGCTGCCCACCGTCGACCCAGGCGAAGCCTGCGCTCAGGAAGAAGCGTCCGTGGAAGTCGCGCGGCGCGCTCTCGGGGTCGCCGTCGGTCAGCACGAGTCGGCCTCCCACGCGCGCCAACACGGCGTCTCCGCTCGGCGCCGCGAGCACGTGCGCCGCGCGCAGATCTTCGAAGGTCTCGCGGCGCAGCTCGCGCGCGCTGCGCGTGTCCCACCAACGCAGCGTGCTGTCCCACGACGCCGACACCACCTGCCCCGTCGAGGTCGCGGTGACGTCGTAGACGTAGCGCTCGTGCCCGCGCAGGACGTCGTCACGCTCGAGCTCCCAAGCGATCACGGCGCCCTGCTCGGTGAGCCCGAGCGCTCGACGACCCGACGCGTTGACCGTGAGCGCGTGCAGTTCGGCGTCGAGCATCGGCCACGCATGCAGCTGCCGCGACGTGGCCAAGTCCCACAGGCGCAGCGTTCCATCGCTGCCCGCGGAGAGCAGGCGCTCGCCGTCGTTGAGGAAGCGCAACTGCTGGATCGGGCCGCGGTGTCCCACGAGTTCGAGTTCGCCCGCGCCTTCCTCGACGGGCAAAACGTGCAGCGCGCCGTCCTGCCCGGCTGCTGCGATGCGCAGACCATCGGGCGCGATGTCCACGGCGGAGAGGAGCGTGCCGCTCACGCGCTGCTGCTTGCGCGAACGGACCGCGGTCGAACCCGTGTCGACGAAGCGCACGACGCCGAAGGAGCCCGGGCTGACCAGTAGTTCGTCGCGCAGCGCCGGGCGCGTGCGGGCCGCGCGCTTCGTGGGCGCCTCCTGGGTGCGCACCGCGCCCTCGGCTCGCGACCAAGAGTGCACGTTCTTCTGATCGAGCCACGCGAGCGCCTCGCCTGACGGGTCGAGGATCAGCTGCTCGACCTGCGCGGGCGCGGCCATGTCGAACAGGCGCGCGCCGCTGCGCGTGTCCCACAGCACCACGCGTTCCTCGTTGTCGCTCGCGACGAGGGCGGCGCAGCGCGAGGAGTCGGCGGAGAGCTGCGCGTGCGAGAGCGCGTCGGCGTCGAGTGCGCGTTCGGTGAGCACGGCACCGCCGTCGAGCGCACGCCAACGCACACGCCCCCGCGCGTCGACCTCGACGAACTGTCCCGGGTCGACAGCGAAGCCCACGTCGAGCAGTTCTTCGCGCGGCGCGAGCACGAAGCTCTCGGGCTGCAAGCGTTGCGCGAGATGCCGCCACTCCCAGCCGCGACGGTTCGCCTCGACACGCTGCAACTGTTCCCACGCGTCGCGCGGCTCGCCCGCCGCCAGCGCGGCGGCGGCGCCGACCACGCGCGCGCGGTCGGCGTCGCGGCGCGAGGCACGTTCGGCATCACGCGCGGCCGACGCCTGATGCAACGAGACGACGAGCGCCACGCTCAAGGCCGCGAGCGCCACCACGATCTCCGCCGCGAGCCCGCGATGACGTCGCACGAGCCGCACGAACTGAGCCGCCGGCGTGAGCGGCCGGGCTGCGATCCTGCGCCCCGCGAGATGCCGGCGCAGATCGGCCGCGAGTGCGGCCGCGTCGCCGTAACGCCGCTCGGGCTCCTTGGCCAGCGCGGCGTCCACGATCACGTCGAGGTCGCCCGCGAGGTCGGCGCTCACTTCGGCGAGTCGTCGCGGGTCCTCGCGCTGGATCGTGAGTGCCGCGGCGGGCAGCGAACGCCCGGCCAGGTCGAGCGGCAACTCATCGGTGAGCGCTTCGAAGAGCAGGGCGCCGAGGGCGTAGACATCGCTGCGCGCGTCCACGCGTTCCACGTCGCCCGAGACTTGCTCGGGGCTCATGTACGGCAGCGTGCCGAGCACTTGGCCTGGCTCGGTGTGCAAGGTGGACAGCCGCGTGTGCGCGTCGATCAAACGCGCCACGCCGAAGTCGAGCACCGTCGGGCGGCCCGCGTCGTCGACGAGGATGTTGGCGGGCTTCAGGTCGCGATGCACCACGCCGCGCGTGTGCGCGTGCGCCACCGCGTCGCAGACATCCACGAGCAACTCGACCACGCGCCGCGGTGCGTGCGCGCGACGGCGCACCCAATGCGTGAGCGGCACGCCGCGCACGAGTTGCATCGCGAAGTAGGGTCGCGGTCCGCGCTCGTCGTGCACCACACCGGCGTGGTGCAGCGCGGCGATGCCCGGGTGCTCGAGCCGCCGCAAGACCTCGACCTCGTGACGAAAGCGATCCAAGGCCGCTGGGTCGACGACGTCGGCGGCGAGCAGCTTGAGCGCCACACATCGGGGCGCGGCGTCTTGCGTGGCCTCGAAGACCACGCCCATCCCGCCGACGCCGAGTCGCGCGCCCAACGTGAACGGGCCCACCACGCTGCCGGGCACCAACGCGCCCTCGAGGCGAGCGCCCTGCGACGCCGCCGCTCCGTCCGCGAGTTCATCGCTCCAATCGGCGACGAACTCGCGCAGGTCCACGCGCACGTCGAGGCGCGCGTCGGGCTGCGTGGCGTGGTCGAGCAGCGAGAGGACTTCGGCGCGCAGGTCGGTGTCGTCGCCGCAGAGTTCTTCGGCGCGCGGGCGCCGCGCGTCGGGCGGCAGCTCGTCCAGCTCGCCGAGCACGGACTTCGCGCGGGCATAGAGGTCGTCGCTCACGCAGCGCGCGCCTGGTGGTGAGGAGACCGCGTCGTCACGAAGCCGCGCTCCAGAGGGACAACGACCGAGGGGACTTCCGCTGCTGATGACAGCGCCCGGGGTGCTGGCGGCCCGCCGCCGGCCGCAGCAGGATACCCGGCCGTCGCGCCGAGGCTCAGATCTCCGGATGCGCGAGGTCGACGCTCAGCGAGTGTTGCCCCGGCGTCACGCGCCGCACGACGCGCAGTGAGCCGTCGGCGCTGCTGACGCGCACGTAGGCGGTCTCGTCGGCGAGCCCTAGCAGGGCGCGGCCGTGCGCGTCGCTGATCCGCGCCTGGAGCGTGTGCGGCAGGCGCCCCACGGGCACGCGATCGAGCGCGTCACGCTGCATGCCGAGTGCGCGCACGCGCTCGCTCGCGCGGTTCGCCACCACCAGCTCCACCTGCGCCCGCGGCACGGGCACGCCGTCGCGCAACACGCTCACTTCGAACGTCGGGGCGGGTTCGAGCTCGACCTCGAGAACCGCGGCGACGCCCGGACGACACCAACCCGAGAGCGGTCGACCACGCGCCAGCGGATGGAAGAGGAGCACGTCGACGCGGCAACGCGGCAGGTCGTCGAAGCGCAGCTCGCCGCCGACGGACACGCGCAACGGCGCGCTCGCGCTCCACGGATAGGACGCGCGCAGTCCGGGCGCGCCGATCGCCGCGGGCTCACCCGAGGGCACGATCACGAGCTGCACGTCGCCGCGGAACTGCGCCTGCGGAGGAACGCGGATCACGAGCTCCGCGGCGGGCTGCAACGTGATCGCGAGCGGCGGTCGCGCCGCACCGGAGGCCGCGTCGCTCGCTGCGTCGTTGGCGGGCACGAAGGCGCGCTGGGTCGCGAAGCCGAGGTGACGCACCACGACTTCCGCTTCGCCCGCGAGGCGCCGCTCGAGCACGAAGCGCCCGTCGGCATCGCTGAACACTTGCGCGCCGTCGAGCGTGACGCACGCGCCGGGCAACGGCTCGCCACCCGGACCTTGCACGCTGCCAGGCAGCACACCATGGTCGCCGAAGTCGAGCTCGAGCTCAGCGGTGCGGCGATGACGCAGCAGCACCTCGCGCACGCAGCGGGCGCCGTCGGCGCTCACCAGCTCGAGCAGCGCCAGGCCCGGGTGCAGCGCGTCGAGCTCGAGGAAGCCCGCGCTGTCGACGGTCGCGCTCAGGCCTTCATCGGGGCCGGCCAGCAGCGTGAGCGTGGCGCTCTGTGGCAACCCGTTGCGACTGACCTCCACGCGCAGTCTCGCGCTGCGTCCGAGCTCCGGGATCGACGGGCCGAAGCGCCCCGTGAGCGGCGGCGCGACGAGCGCCGCCGGTTGCGACGCCGCGTGCCGAGTAGCACTCGCACCAGACACGTCGCCGGCACGCGACGGCGCAGCGCGCTCCGCCGCGTGCGCCGCCGGTGTCGCGACCGAGCCGCGTGCCGCCGCGTCGCCCCCACCCGGCGCGACCGGCGCCGCGTCGAGCCAGGACCAGGCGGCGATCAGAGCGCCGGCCAGGGCGAGCCCGGCCAGCGCCCAGCGTTGCGCGCGGTCACTCACGGCTGGTGTTCGTAGGCGCCGCGGTCGATGGTCTGCCCACCGAAGCCGTCGCCGTCCACGATGCGCGTGTTGCCGTCGAGGTCGACGGGTGTGATCGGATCGAGGTCGGGATCCAGCGGCGCCACGTCCATCACGTTGGTGCCCGCGTCGATCGCCAACGACGACGCGCTCAGCCGCAGGTTGCCCGAGAGCGCCGACTGGAAGGCCGGGTTCGTCGCGTTGTTCGCGTTGCCCAGGAAGTTGGGCTGGTTCGCGTCGTAGAGACCCTCGAAGGTGTTGTAGCTGGCGATCACGATGCCGAAGGGATCGATGCCCTCGACCTTGAGCCCCGCGCGGCGCTTGTCGCTCTGAGGCACGAGCTCGGGCAGCAGGTAGCCGTCGGTCATGTTCTCCCAGAACAGGTTGTTGCGCAGGTCGGTGGGCGTGAGATCGGCGTAGGGCGCGCCGGTTACGCTGTTCGAGTCGAAGCGAAGGTGGATGGCACCGCCGCGCCCGCCGTTCTTGTGGCGCGCCGCGTTGCGCACGAAGCTCGAGTTGGCCACCACGATGCGCCGGTCGTAGTTCGAGTTCGGCACATAGAGGTCACCGGCGAAGATCGCGCCACCGGACCCGGAGGTGTTCTCGAAGAAGCGGCAGTTGATAACGGTCAGCGCCTGCTGCCAATCCGCCTCCGGGATGTAGAGGATCGCGCCGCCACGCAGAGCGTGCTTGCCGAACTTGAAGTCCTCGTTGTCGACGTTGCTGAACGTGGTGTTCGCGAAGAAGTCGCACTCGAAGAAGCGCGCGCCGACCTCGGTGTAGACCGCGCCGCCGCCGTTGTCGGCGTTCGCGGAACCCGAACTCAGGAAGACTTCGTTCGCCGTGAACGAGCAGCGCGTGAAGCGTGCGCTCGCCTGGGTGGCGATGCCCGCGCTCACGGTTTCGTCGAGGATCACGACAGCGCCGCCGCGCACCTCGCTGCGGTTCAAGTTGAACTGACAGTCGGTGATGAGGCTCTGCTTGGTGGAGCGGATGCGCAGCGCGGCGCCCGCGCCCGAGGTCACGTTCTGCTGGAAGACGCAGTGCTGGGCGTCGATCGTGGCGCCGGTCCCCACCCACAGTGCCTGCGACGAGAGGTTGTTGCCGTAGAACAGCAGGTTACGCAGCGTGGCCCTGCCGCTGCCCACGCGCACCGCGTTGTCGAGCGGCGCGTTGGGGTAGAAGGCGCTGCTCAGCGTGAAGCCGTCGAGCGTGCCGGCGGGGTCGAGTTCGTCGAGCGAGCTGTCGTTGAACTTGAGGATGCGCGCTTCGCTGGAGCCGAAGACGCTCTGGAACAGCGCCGTGCCGTTGGTGGCCGGGTTCGGGTCGCGGTCGCCGAGCTTGAGCGTGCCGGTGTCGAAACCGCCGTAGACCTGCACGTTGCCCGACGGGAAGATCAGCGGCTCGCTCACGGTGTAAGTGTCGCGGGCGACCCAGATCTGGGCCACGTCGTCTTCTTCGTCGCCGTTCGTGTTGCGCGTTTCGGCGGCGGCAAAGGCGGCGCCGAGACTCACGGCCTCGTTCCACGAGAGGCCGTCGCCGCTGCCGCTGGGCACGCGCACCACGTGCAGGCGCGCGGCGGGGATGCGCGGGTACGGGTCCTCGCCGTCGAGCAGGCCGTCGCCGTCGGTGTCGGGGTTGGTGGGATCGCTGGTCTCCGTGAACTCCTCGGCGTCGGTCAGGCCGTCGAAGTCGGTGTCGATGTTGCGCGGGTCGGAGGTGACCCACACGCCGGTGGCCACGTCCGAGCCGTTGACCACGTCGTAGAGCTCCCAGCCCTCGTTGATCTCTTCCCAGTCGTCCAGGCCGTCGCCGTCGGAGTCCTCGGTGAGGTCGCTCGTGCCGAAGGCCGACTCCTGCACGGCGAACAGGCCGTCGCCGTCGACGTCCTGCGTGTAGACCAGGCGCACCGTGTCGCCGCCGTGCACGTTCATCAGCTTGAAGTGCAGGAAGCTGCCGTCGGTGCTCACCGGCGTGGTGCCGAGGTCGCCGTCGTAGAGCACACTCCAGAAGCTCTCGGTCTCGTCGCCGGTGCCCGAGTAGGTGAGGCCGTTCACCTCGGTGAGCACCTGGATGTTGAGCGTGTTCCCCGTCAGCGGGTTGGTGCCCTGCACGGTGCCGTCGTCGTTGGTCACGGTGCTCGTGTCGTAGTCAATGCCCAGCACGTCCTCCATCACGTACTTCATCGTGATGCCTTCGTAGTCGAAGCCGCTGCGCTGCACGTTCGTGGCCACTTGGTACGTGTCGACCTGACCGCCGCCGTAGTCGATCTCGATCAGCGCGGTCTGCGTGAAGGCGTTCTCGGCGAGGAAGTCGTAGTCCACGCCGTCCTGGTCGACGAAGTCGTAGTAGGCCGGCTGCAGGATCAGTGACGACGGGTTGGCGAGCAGCGCCTTCACCGCGTCGACGTTCAGGTCGGAGGCCTCGAGCACGAGGATCGGCGTGGACTCACCGGGCGCGAGCGTGATGCCCTCGATGTCGGGCGTGAGCGTGCCGATGGCCTTGTAGGTCCCACCGGTCGACGACGTCGCGTCGGGCGCCCACGACAGGATCGTGATGCCCAGGTTCTCGAGCGTGTAGGTGAACAACCCGTCGTTGGTGAGCTGCAGCGGGAGCGTGATCGACGCGCTGGCCGCCGTCTCGGTGAACGAGTTCGTGTCCGACTTGTACTCGCTGCTGGTCTGCTCCGAGGTCGAGGAACTCTCGGTGCTGAACGAGTAGTTGGTCTCGTTGGCGACGTCGCCGCTGTGGCCCGCGGTGGCCGTCGTCTCCGACGAGATGCTCGTGCTCGACGACGGCGGCGCGCTGGCTTTCGCCTCGTACTCGATCGCGACGGACTGAGAGATCTCCGCGCTCCAGCCCAGCGTCGTGCTCTTGCTCGTGCCGTCCGACTCGATCTCCGAGCTGGTTTGCGACTGGCTGAAGCTCACCTCGTAGGCCTTCTGCGTCTCTACGGCTTCGGCGTACTCCACGTCGAGGCGCACGTCGATGCTGCCGGCCACCTTGATGTCGAGGCTGGGCAGCTCGGCGATCAGCGGGTCGAAGAGCGGGTGGTCGAACTCTTCGGCGTCGGTGCGGCCGTCGCCGTCGGTGTCGTCGAGCGTGGGCGACGTGATCGGTGTGCTGGCGTCGAGCTCGTAGCCGTCGAAGAGCGACACGTTCGGGGGCAGGTCGTGGTCGGGGCCGCGCGCGTCGGCGTCGCTGTCCACGCTGTTCGTGCTCGTGAACCACTTGTTCCACTCGACCTCGTCGTCGAGCAGGTCGCCGTCGGTGTCGACGGCACGCGGGTCGCAACCGATGGCCCACTCGTCGCCGTCGTCGAGGCCGTCGCCGTCGGTGTCGGCCAGCAGCGGATCGCTCGTCACCAGGCGGATGGTGAGCAGGCTGCCGACGGCGTCCGTGCCGTAGCCGTGCTCGTCGATCACGATCAGCCAGCCGGCTTCCTCTTCGCCGTTGGTCAGGCCATCGGAGTCGTTGTCGCCGGCGGGATCGAGCAGCGGGTTGCTGCCGAAGCGCAGCGCCGTGTTGCCCTCGATTCCGGCGACGAAGCCCGGCGTGGGTGCGCTGCCGTTGGGGCCGGCCGTGGCGGCGGAAGGCGCGGCTTGGGAGCGATAAGTGGCCACGGCGCGCGGGCCGTTGGCGTCGAGCCGACCGACCTTCAGGCGCAGTTCCTGGGCGGCAAGCGCGGGGCTCGCGGCGAATAGGATCGTCAAGCATCCGGCGATCACAGCGGCATTCAGGCAGACGGGTAGGCGCGGCTTCACGGGTCTCTCTCCACAGGGTTCACCCGGGGAGGCGCAGCGCGGGCAAGCGAGCGGCAAGGAAAATCGAAACGCGGCTAGACTCCGGCTGCGGGCCTCCCTGGGGCGCGCCGGTGCGTGGCCGTCGGAGCGTCGCGCCCGAAGGCCAGACCGCGCGACCGAGATGTCCGAGCCCGACCGCACCCACAACACGCTGCTGCTGCGCGCCGCCGCGCGTGGCGAGGTCGACGCCGAGACGCACCTCATGGAGCGCCTCTTCGACGAACTGCGTCGCGTGGCCTCGAGCTTACTGGCGCAGGAGCGCAACAGTCACACGCTGCAACCCACGGCGCTCGTGCACGAGGCCTACCTGCGCTTGATCGACACCGACGAACTCGCGGCGGGCGACCGGCAACGCTTCTTCGGTCTCGCGGCGCGCGCCATGCGACGCGTGTTGGTCGACCACGCGCGGCGTCGCAGAGCCGAACACCGAGGTGGCGACTGGCAGCGCGTCGAACTCGAGAGCGACCTGTTGCCCGGAGGAGAATCGCTCGACGGCGTGCTCGAAGTCGACGAGGTGCTGCAACGCTTCGCGAGCGTCGACCCGCGCGCGAGCCAGGTCGTGGAGCTGCGCCTCTTCGCGGGCCTCAGCAGCGCCGAGGCCGCCGAGGTGCTCGGCGTCTCCGAGCGCACCGCCCGCAACGACTGGTCGACCGCACGCGCCTGGCTTTCACGCGAGCTGACCCGCGGCGAAGATTGACGCGCGCGGCAGGTCGTCCCGAGCGCTCCGCCGGCTCGTCGACACCAGCTTCTCGGGCATGCCCATGGCGAGCGAGCTCCGGCTCGCGACGCCTTGGCACACCTCGGCGCCGGCTGCACCGATGGAACACTCACGCGCACGCCCTGATGCGCACGCGCCCATCGGCGTGATGGGTGACCACCTGCACAAAGAAGGCGAGCTGATGCTCTCCTTCCGCGCCATGCGCATGCAGATGGCCGGGATGCGCGACGGCACCGACAACCTCTCGCGCGCCGACGTCTTCGCCGCGGGCTTCCCCGTCACTCCCACGCGCATGACCACCGACATGCTCATGCTCGGCGCCATGTACGCCCCCAGCGACGACGTCACGCTGATGGTCATGCTGCCGCACATCACCAAGGTGATGGATCATCAGACCGCCGGCGGCGTGGAGTTCGACACGCGCTCGCGCGGCATCGGCGACGTGACCGTGAACAGTCTCATCCGCGCCTGGGACGACGGCGAACACCACCTGCACTGGAACCTCGGCCTCAGCCTGCCCACCGGTTCCGTGAAGGAGCAAGACGACACCCCCGCCTCGGGCACGAACAACGTGCGCCTGCCTTACCCGATGCAGCTCGGCACCGGCACCTACGATGCGCTCGTGGGCGCGACCTACACCGGCGCGTCGCCTGAGATCTCCTGGGGCAGCCAGGTCTCACTCCGCATCCCGCTCGAGAACAAGAACAACGAAGGTTGGCGACGCGGCCACCGCGAAGAGTTCACCAGCTGGATCGCGCGCCCGATCAACGAGGAGCACAGCGTGTCGGCGCGCGTTCGTTTCGCGCAGTGGGATCGCATCCACGGCGCCGACCCGCTGCTCAACCCGAACATGGTGCCCACGGCGAACCCTTCGCTCTCCGAGGGCGAGCGCCTCGACTTCCTGGTCGGCTGGAACTGGTTCGACGCCGACGCCGGCACCGAAGGCAACCGTCTCGCGTTCGAGTTCGGCGCGCCGGTCTACCAAGACCTCGAAGGCCCGCAGCTCGAGACCGACTTCACCGTGACCGCGGGCTGGCAGAAGGTGTTCTGAGCGCGATCGGGCGGCGGGTGACGGCGCGCGGCTTCGCGCCGGCGCCGCGCGCCGGCGGCGGCTGTCGCCGCGGACGCAACAGCCGCCGCTGGCCGGGCGAAATCGGCACCGGGCAGATTCCCGCCTGAATCCCCGTGGACGCTGAGAGGCCTGTCGCTACGCTGCGCCGTTCGATTTCCCGCGCAGAGTTGCCAGCTCCAAGTGTTCAACCTCATCGGTACGACGAAGTCCGGCCTCGGGAGCGACCTGCTCTCGGGCCTCACCGTGGCGCTCGCGCTGGTCCCCGAAGCGGTGGCCTTCGCCTTCGTCGCCGGTGTCGACCCGATCGTGGGCCTGCACGCCGCCTTCATCGTCGGGCTGATCACCGCGGTGTTCGGCGGACGTCCCGGCATGATCTCGGGCGCGACCGGCGCCATCGCCATCGTGCTCGTGGCGCTCGTCGCGGAGCACGGCATCGAGTACATGTACGCGGCCGTGGCGCTCATGGGCGTGCTGCAGATCGGCGCGGGCGTGCTGCGGCTCGGCAAGTTCATCCGCATGGTGCCGCACCCGGTGATGTTGGGCTTCGTGAACGGGCTCGCCATCGTGATCTTCTTGGCGCAGCTGAGTCAGTTCAAAGTCGCTGGGCCCGACGGCACGCTGCAGTGGATGAGCGACGGGCCGCTCTACACGATGCTCGGCCTGGTCGCGCTCACCATGGCCGTGATCCAGTTCTTGCCGAAGCTCACCAAGGCTGTGCCCGCGTCGCTGGTCGCCATCGTGGGCATCACGCTGATCACGCTCGGCCTCGACCTCGACACGCCCACCATCGTGGACTCCTTGCGCGCCATGTCAGGCGACCCGTCGGCTTCACTCGCGGGCGGGCTGCCGGCGTTCTGGATCCCGGCGGTGCCGTTCACGCTCGAGACCTTCTGGATCATCCTGCCCTACGCCGTGATCCTCGCGGCCGTCGGCCTGATCGAATCGCTGCTCACACTCACCCTGGTCGACGAGCTCACCGAGACGCGCGGCCGCGGCAACAAAGAGTGCGTGGCCCAAGGCGCGGCCAACATCACCTGCGGCTTCTTCGGCGGCATGGGCGGCTGCGCGATGATCGGCCAGAGCATGATCAACATCAACTCGGGCGGACGCGGCCGCTTGTCGGGCATCACGGCGGCGCTCGTGTTGCTGGCCTTCGTGCTCGTGGCCTCACCGCTGATCGAGATGGTGCCCGTGGCCGCGCTCGTGGGCGTGATGTTCATGGTCGTGCTCGGCACCTTCGAGTGGTCGAGCTTCCAAGTCGTGACCAAGGTGCCGCTCACCGACGCCTTCGTGGTCGTGCTCGTGTCGGCTGTCACCGTGTTCACCGACCTCGCGATGGCCGTCTTCGTGGGCGTGATCGTGTCGGCGCTCGTGTTCGCCTGGAAGCACGCCAAGGTGATCCACGCTGTGTGCGAGACGGACCCCAGCGGCGCCAAGATCTACTCGCTACGCGGCCCGCTGTTCTTCGGTTCGAGCAACAACTTCCTCGAGCTCTTCACCCCGCGCGACGATCCCGACGACGTGGTCGTGGAGTTCCTGCACGCGCGCGTGTCCGACCACTCCGCCATCGAAGCCATCGACACCCTCGCCGAACGCTACCTCAAGCTCGGCAAGCAGCTGCACCTGCGTCACCTGAGCCCCGAGTGCCGCAAGCTGCTGCACAAGGCCGGCAAGATGGTCGAAGTCAACGTGATCGAGGACCCGAACTACCACGTGGCGACGGACGAGCTGGGCTGAGGGCGTCAGTTCAAGCGGCGCACGAAGAGGTTCGCGAACTGGATCGGTGCGCCGTGGTGCTGCAGACCGATGGGACCCGCTTCGGCGATGTCGGGGAGTTGCGCGTGCTCGATCACGGTCAGTCCGTTGAGCACGACCGTGAGTCGATCGCCGACGAGCGTGATGAAGAAGCGGTTCCATTGACCGAGCGGCTTGTCGGCCTTGCGACTCGGCGTCACGGCGGCGCGCACCTCGGCGGGTTGTGAGGCGTCGGTGCGGTAGCCGTAGACTTCGCCGGAACCGACCGGCCAGCACCAGATGTTCACTTGGCTCTTGATGCCGCCGCGCAGGTAGATGCCGCTGTCGCCCGCGTCGGGAACGAGCTCGGCGTGTTGCTCGCCGTCGGCATCGGTGGCGACGCTGCCGTCGGGCAAGATCACGGGACGCGGCGTGTCGGTGGCCGGCCCGTTGAAGCGCCAGTCGACGACCAGCTCGAAGTCGCGGAAGGACTCTTGCGTCCACAAGTCGGTGGAGTTTCCGTCGTAGTCGAGCACCCAGTCGGCGGCTTTCCAGCTGTCAGCATGCTCGGCGCCGTGGGCCCAACCCGTGAAGTCGACACCGTTGTAGAGCGAGCGGTAGCCGCCCTCGAGGTACGCGATCTGTTCGGGCTCGAGCGGCGTCGACGCACCGGGCAACTCGGTGAGTTGCACGTTGCGGAACAAGACTTCGGAGCCTTCGGCCTCGAGGCAGATGTAGCCCTTGCGCGGCGTGCTCTCGGTGCCCCCCGACACGCGCGCGCCGTTCACTTCGAGGTCGATGGCGCCGTTCACGCAGGTGATGCGGTAGTGGTTCCACTCGCCGGCCGGCTTGGCGCGACGTTCGCTCGGCAAGCTGCGCATCCAGCCCGCGGGGTGCGGGCGGTCGGGCACGAAGCTCGCGCCGTGGATCGCGAACACGTCGCCGTGGCTCGTGTAGTTGTCGGTCTCGAGGCCGTCGAGCACCTGCACTTCGATCGAGCGCGTGAAAGGTTGGCCCTGCGCGGGCAGCGGATCCGACCACACGAAGACGCCCGCGTTGCCGCCCGGCTTCACGTGCATGTAGTCGAGCTCGAGGACAAAGTTCTCGTACTGACGGTTGGTGCGCAGCACGCCGGTGGGAATGCCGGAGCACACGAGCAGGTCGTCGCGCACGATCCAGGTGCTGGGCGCGCCGTTCACGATGGTCCAGCCGTCGAGGTTGCGACCGTTGAAGAGTGGGCGCGCTTCGGGGGCGGCCTTCGCGGACAGCGCGGCGCAAGCAGGCAGCAAGAGGCAGGCGAGCGCCAGCGCAGACACCCGCGGCAACGCGAGCGCAGCGGCGCGGGGCAGCGCGAGCGCACGCGCAACGGGACTCGCAGAGTGCGGGGACGAGAGACGCAACATGTTCAGAGCTCGCGGAGGAAAGCGTGGCGCACCCAAACCGCCGTGTCCCCGTCGACGAGCGGCGCGGCGTAGCGTTGCAGGCCGATGGCGCCGAGTGCGGCGCGTTCAGCGAAGGCGGGCGAGACGTCGAGCGCGTGCGTGTCGACGTCGTAGAGCAAGCGACCGTTGAGCATCACCGCGAGGCGCGTGTCTTCGAACAGCACTTCGACCGTGTTCCAAGTGCCGATGGGTCCGAAGGCGTCGCGATCGCCGGGCGGCACCGCGCCGTAGAGGCTGCCGGTGAACTGCCAGTCGCGCAGCGTGCTGTTCGTTTCGGCTTCCCAGTTGAAGTCGTCGAGCAACTGGATCTCGCAACCGGAGTAAGCCGGGTTGCTGCCGTCGCGGGCGGCGCGCAAGAACAGGCCCCCGTTCGCCATGCGCGCGAGCTTCACGTCGAAGCGCAACTGGAAGTCGCGGTAGTCGGCGCGCGTGCGGATCCAACCCGACGGCGCGGTGGACGGGATCGCGAGCACGCCGTCGTCGCCGAGCATCGCGGGATCGAGCGCGCGCGCAGGCGTGTCGACGGGCGCGCCATCGTCGACGGCTTCCCAGGCGTCGAGGTCGCCGTCGAGCAAGTTGAGCCACGGGCCGGGCGAGGCTTCGGGGGACGGGGTGAGCCAGGGTTGGCCGTCGATGAACAAACGGGGTGGCTCGACGCGCGCGAGGACCTCGTTCGCCAACAACTCAGCGCCAGCTTTCAGTCCCAGCACGCGAATCGACGACGCCAGCCCATCCGCCATCTCGCCCCGCTTGCTGGTCACAGTCACACAAAACGAATCGGTCATCGCCTGACCGCTGCGCGGGTCGACGATGTGCGAGTAGCGCACGCCCTCGTGCACGAAGTGCTGTTCGCTGTCGCCCGATGTCGAGACGGACGTGTCGGCGATCGCGAGGCGTGCTGGCGGAAGCGGGCCCTCTCCGCAACCGACCTCGATCAACCACGCGCCGCGTCCGGGCGGCGGCGCGCTCACGGCGACGTCGCCGCCGATCTGCAGGAGTGCGCTCTCGATGCCCTTCCTGCGCAACTCGTAGACGACTTTCGCGCAGGCGTAACCCTTGGCGATGCCGCCCAGGTCGACGCGCGCAACGGGCTTGGTGAACCAAACCCAGCAGTTCGGCTTGTGGCCCCGGCCGAAGTCCAGGCCGCCAGACTCAGCCTCCACCTCGAACGCATCGGCGGCGCTGAGGGACAGCGCTGCACTGATGTCTGCGGCCTCGGGCGGATGCCCCACAGCGCGCGCTTCGCGCCAAACTTCGAAGAGCGGCGCGGCGGTCACGTCGAACGCGCCCGCAGACGCTTCGTGAAAGAAGCGTGCGGACTTGAGCACCTGCATGAGTTCGCAGCTCACCTGCACACGCTCACCAACCGGCGTCGCCATGAGACGCGAGAGCTCGCTGTCCTCGCGATAGTTGCTGAACACGGCGTCGAGCTCATGCAATCGTTCGAACGCCTCGCGCGACGCGGACAGCGCCCACGGCTCATTCTCCGCGTAGAGCACGAGCCGCGCCTCCATCCCCATGACCATCTGCCTATACTCGTACCGCGTCATTTTCTCCGCGTACGCTGCGCGCTCGACGGCTTCCTTTGATTGCGCGCGCGCTCCCCCCGCCACGACCAAGACCGCGATGCCCACCAGCAAGTACGAGAGCCGCTCGACGGATCGCGTCTGCCGCTCGACTCGCCCCGCATGGTCGTTGCGCGTGATGCTGATCGCACTCTCCTTCGCTGGGGCCGCCCAGCTCACTGCGCAAGACGCGCCGGAGAAGGCCGCGCCGCGCGCAGCGTTCGTCGAGACCATACCGCGCGCTGACGTGTCCATCGAGATGGTGCCTGTCACGATCGCGGCGGACGACGCCGCCGACAACACGCTCTGGGTCTCCTCCCGCGAGATCACCTGGAACGCCTACGACGCCTTCGTGTTCGAGCTCGACAAGGCCTTCGGCGACGAGAGCAGCGATGCCGACGCGGTCGTGCGTCCGAGCAAACCCTACGGCCTCGCCGACTACGGTTTCGGGCGCAACGGCTACCCCGTGATCTCGGTGAGCCACCAAGGCGCCGAAGCCTTCTGCACCTGGCTCAGCGAACTCAGCGGCAAGCGCTACCGGCTCCCCACCGAAGCGGAGTGGGACGCGCTCGCTGCGGTGAGCGGCCCCGAGTGGCTCGCGAGTGAACGTCGCCGCGCGTTGCGCGAGCACGCACACCTCGCGCCTGCTGCACGCGCACGCACGCATCCCGTGGGCACGCTGCCCGCCGACGCGAACGGCTTGCACGACTTGTTCGGCAACGTCGCCGAATGGTGCAGCGACGCCGACGGCAAGCCGGTGCTCAAAGGCGGCAGCTTCCAGACCGACGTCGACAGCTTTGAGTTGAACTGGCGCGCCACGCCCACGCCCGCGTGGAATCAACGCGATCCGCAGATCCCGAAGAGTCCGTGGTGGCTCTCGGACGCGCCCTTCGCCGGTTTCCGAATCGTGTGCGAAGCTGCGCCAGACGCGGGCGCCGACAGCGCGAGCACCGACGCTGAGCCGCAGAAGCCCACCGACACGCGCAATGCCAACGCCCCCGCAGGCTCGCGCGACGCCACCGCCACCGAGGACACGCCATGACCTCCGACACGCCCCACGACAACTCCTCGATCTCTCGCCGCGCCTTCGTGCGCAAAGCCGCGCTCGGCGCCAGCGCCATCGCCGCCGCGCCGCTCGTGCTCAGCGGACGTGCGCGCGCGCAGTCCAGCGACCCCGAAGTCTTGCGCGTCGGCCTGATCGGTTGCGGCGGACGCGGCACCGGCGCCGCGTTGCAAGCGCTCTCCGCCGAGAACGGCACCGTGCATCTCGTCGCCATGGCCGACGCCTTTGCCGACCGTCTCGACTCCAGCCACACGAACCTCGGCAACGCGCTCGGCGATCGCGCGCACTTGCTCAAAGTGTCACCCGAGATGCGCTTCGTCGGGTTCGACGCCGCGCAGCAACTCATCGCGAGCGATGTCGACGTGGTGTTGATCGCCACGCCGCCGCACTGGCGTCCCGCGCACATGGCGGCCGCGATCGAAGCGGGCAAGCATGTGTTCGCCGAGAAGCCTTTCGCTGTGGACGCGCCCGGCATCCGCTCCGTGCTCGCCACTGCCGAACTCGCCAAGCGCAAACAGCTCTCGCTCATGTCGGGATTCTGCTGGCGCTACAACGTGCGCCACCGCGAGTTCTACGAGCACGTGCACGCCGGCGACATGGGTGCCTTGCGCGCCGTGTACAGCACCTACAACGCCAGCCCACTCAACACCTTCAAGCGCGAGGAAGGCTGGAGCGACGTCGAGTGGCAAATGCGCAACTGGCAGCACTTCAACTGGCTCGGTGGCGATCACGTCGTCGAACAAGCGGTGCACAGCCTCGACAAGATGGCTTGGGCGATGAACGACGAGCCGCCGCTCTCAGTGACCGCCCTCGGCGGACGCCAAGCGCGACAGGGCGCGGAAACCGGCGACATCTACGATCACTTCAGCGCCACCTTCGACTACGCCGGCGGCGTGAAGGGCTTCCACATGTCGCGCCAGATGGCGAACTGCACCTACGACAACAGCGACTTCCTCATGGGTGAACTCGGCACCGGCACCATCGCCAGCGGCGGCTACGGCCACGCGATCACCGGCCCGAAGGCGTGGACGTACGAAGGCGGCGGCAACGACATGTACCAGCAAGAGCACGACGAGCTCTTCGCCGCCATCCGCGCCGGCACGCCGATCAACGACGGCGTGTGGGCCGCGCGCAGCACGATGCTCGCGATCATGTTGCGCATGTCGGCCTACACCGGGCAGACCCTCACCTGGGACCAAGCGCTCGCCAGCGAAGAACGTCTCGGCCCGGAGCGTTACACCTGGGGCGAACTCGCAGTGAGCGACGTGCCGATCCCGGGCCGCACCAAGTTCGTGTGAGTCGCGGCGCGGCGTGCGAGCTGGCGCGTTGCGCGCGCGGCGCTCAGGAGCCCGTGACCTTGATCGACTTCAGCTTGTTGTCGATGAACACGTTCTCGTCGACGTTCTCGATTTGGAGATCGACGCCCTTGTTCTTGCGGCTCGTGTTGAGCAGGAAGGCGCCGTCCGCCGAGTCGTGGGCCTCGATACCATTCGTGCCGCTCGACTGCAGGCGGTTGGCGTGGAACAGCGTGCCGGTGCTCTCGAGGTAGGCGCCTGCTTGGCCGGCCCCCTTCACCGTGTTGCCGCTCATGATGGTGAACGACGCGCGCGCGTGCAGGCCGCGCCCCTCGGTGTTCGAAACGATGTTGTCGAGCACCTGCGTGTCGCCGCCGTCGGAGTTGCTCGTGGTGACACCACTCAGCCCGCCGCTGATCCGGTTGCGGGAGAGCAGACCGCCCATCATGCTCGAGTGCATGTTGCTGAGCGTGCCGCTGAACCGGTTCCCCGACGCGAAGACCTGCACCCCGGAGAACACCGCGCCTTCCTGGAAGTCGGCGATCCGGTTCGACTCGACGAGGCTCACGACCGAGTCGGAGATCTGCAAGCCGACGCTGTCGTCCTCGAAGCTTCCCTTCAGGCGATGACCGCGGTGCACGCTGGCCACGGTGGCGTCGACTCGGAGCGCCTTCTCGCTCTCGTCGAAGCGGCAGCGGTCGGTGAGCACGCCCAGGCTCACGTCGATGCGCAAGTCGCGCGTGGCGTTGCCGCGGAAGCGACAGCGCACGACCTCCACGCCGACGCCTTGCACGATCTCGAGGCCTGCGTCGGAGTCTTCGAAGCGCAGGTTCTCGAGACGCATGCGCTCGCACTTCATCACCACGAAGGCCGTGCCGCCGCCGCCGCGCACGACCACCTTGCCCTTGCCACGCACGGTGATGCCTTCGGCGCCTTCGATGTTCAACATTTCGTCGTAGGTGCCCGACTTGATCAGCACGAGGTCGCCGGTTTCGGCAGCGTTGAGCGCGGCTTGGATGGTGGCGAAGTCCTTGGGCACGCGCAGCGTGTCGCCGAAGTTCTCGGGGCCGTCGCCGAGCACCATGGTGTTGTCGCCGGTGAGGGTGATGTCGGCCGACTTGGTGACGTTGTCGAGCAGCATGTTGTCGTCGGAGCTGAGCTGGAAGGCGATGTCGGTGCCGGACACGCGGTTGTCGTAGAACAGGTTCTGGTGCGAGCCGGGGTTCGTGAAGAAGGCGCCGCCGGCCTTCGCGATGCGGTTCCCGCTCACGATCGTTCTCCTCGACGTCAACAGCACGGCGCCACCTTCCACGTGGCTCACGCGGTTGTCGATCACGAGCGAGGGCCGACTCTGGTTGTCGGCGCCCATCACGATGCCGACGTTTGCGTCGCGGACGTGATTGCCGAGCACCGTGGCGCTCGCCGCGTTCACCGCCATGCCGATCCCGAAGCCGTCGATGCGGTTGTCGCGCAGCAGCAGGTCGTCGCAGTCGTTGGGAACGCGCACGCCGCCGATCGCATCGTCGCCCCGGACAGTGCAGTTCTCGACAGCCACGACGCGCGACGCCACGACATCGATGCCGATCTCGGTGATGCCTTGGAGGCGCGTGCGCTCGAGCAAGAGCTGGCTCACTTCGTGGAACGCGACGCCCGTGGCCGCGCCGTCGATGCGGAGTCCGCTGATCAACACGCCCGCGCTTTCCTCGATCGCGAGCGCGGTGTCGAGTGTGTCGCGGATCTGCAAGTCGAGCAGCGCCAGGTCGCTCACATTCTCGACGAACAGACCTTGCTGCCCGTCGCGCAGCTGCAGGTTTTCGAGCCGCAGACCATCGGAGAAGCCCGCGAAAATCACGAAGGAGTCGTCCTCTTCAGGAGGCGAGATCTTCACCGCGCCGAGGCCGCGCAGCGAGAGCTCGTCGTGACCGACGATGTCCACGGCCTCCACGTACTTGCCCGCGGAGATCAGGATCTCGTCGCCGGGTTGCGCGGCGTCGACGGCCTGCTGGATCGTGCTGAAGTTCTTGGGCACGCGCAGGGTGTCGGCGAGCGCGGGGGTCGCGCACAGCGCGAGAAGCACGGCGCAGACGGCGAAGCGGAACGACGGGGCACTCATCGTGAATCGGGTCCGAAAGGGGCGGGTTTCCTGAACAACGACATCGCGCCCCCAGCGCCGCCAGATGGGCTCACCTGCGCGACGCGCACTCCACGGGACTCCGCAACGACCGCCGTCAGGCGCGTGGGGCTGCGAGCCCTGCTTCGCGCTGGTCAGCGTGTCAGTCAGCGTGTCGGTCAGCATGCCGGGGTCTGCGTCGGGGAGTGTGCGGGACTCTGTGCCGACCGTCGCGCGGGTCAGTCGAGTGAACAAGTGTCGCCGCCGGAGCTCAGGCTTTCGGCTTCGACTCGCAGCATGCGCGCCAAGTCGGCGGCTTCGTGGAGCAGCGCCGCGCTGTCGAGGGCGGCCGGGTCGCGGCGCAGCGCCTCCACGCAACGGAGGGCGTGGCGCAACTCGCCGTCGTAGCCACTGAGCGAGCTGACAGGCAGCGCGCGGAAGGCCGTGTCGCCGCTGCGGCGCTCACTCGAGGGCGCGTCGTCGGCGAGACGGTAACGCAGCGTGGCGCGCTCGAACTCGACCTCGAAACCCATGTCGAAGGCGGCCTCGGGGTCGTCGAGCCAAGCGGCTTCGGTGCTCACGGCCAGCGGCTGACTCAGGCCCGCGCGGACCGCCTCGGCCGCGCGCGTTGCCGGGTGCGCTCGAGCGTCGGGTGCAGACGCCGGCAGGAACTCGTAGCGCGTGCTCGGTGCGTCGCGGGTTCCCGAACAACTCAGCGCCGCGGGCACACCGAAGCACCAGCGCACGAAGTCGGCATCGTGGATGTGCAGATCGACGAGCGCGCCGCCGCTGCGCGCGGGGTCGCCGTAGAACGCGTCGGCCCAATCCGGGCGCGGGCCGCTGCGATGCAAGCGCGCCGAGCGCACGGCGCCGTGACGACCGTCGGCCACGCACGCCGCCAAGTGATCCCAACCGGGCCAGAAGCGCATGCACATCGCGGGCATGCAGAGTTGACCGGGATGCGCGCGCGCGGCGTCGACCAAGCGCTGCACGCTGTCCGGGTCGAGCGCCACCGGCTTCTCCACGACCACGTGCTTGCCCGCCGCGAGTGCTGCGATCGCCAAGGGCACGTGCGACTCGGTGTACGTGCACACGCTCACGAGCTCGACGCGCGGATCGGCGAAGAGTGCGGCGGGTTCGCTGAACACGCGCGGCGCGAGATCGATGTCACGAGCCTCGCTGAACACGTGCGGCGCGCGGTCGATGTCGCCAAGCTCCCTGTCGACGCCGGGTTCGGGGAGCGCGCCTGCGTTGGCCGCCCCCTTCGGCGCGTCGAGCTCCGGCAACACGCAACGCGCGGGGTCGGGATCGCAGAGCGCGACGACGCGCAACGCCATGCCGTCGCGCGCGGCCGCGAGATACGACTGCGCGTGCTGGGTGCCCATGAAGCCCATCCCGACGATGCCCACGCCGAGCGTCGTCATGCGCGCGGGGCCGCGCCGAGTTCACGCAGCTGCTCGGCGGCACGGCGCACGTCGTCGACACGTTGCTCGCCGGCCTCGCGCTCGATCACCAGGTCGCAACTCAAGCCGCGCCGCGCGAACACCTCGAAGAAGGCCGGCCAGTTCACTTCGCCCTCGCCCACCGGCACTTCGGTGCCCCACTCGCCGGGCTGCCCGCTGCGCCGCGCATCCTTGATGTGCACTTGGCGCACCTGCGGCGCGAGTTCGTCGAGCGCGGCCACGGGATCGCCCATGTCGTAGAGCAACATGTTCGCGGGGTCGAAGTTCACGCCCAGGTTCGGGTGCTCGAGTTCGGCGAGCACGGCGAGCAAGGTGTCGGCGCGCTCCTGACCGGTCTCGAGCGCCAGGGCGACACCGGCAGCCGCGAAGACATCTGCGACCTCGCGCAGACGATCGAGCAGGCGCGCGCGCTCCGGGTCGGCGCTCTCGTGCGGCAGGAAGCCCGCGTGGAACGTCACCAAGGGCAACTCGAGTTGCGCGGCGAGACGCGCGGTGTCGCGCGCGCGCGCGAGGTTGGCGGGCCAGTGTTCGTCGGGACGCAACCCGCCCGTTGCCGCGATGCTCGCGAGGCTCGAGTAGTCTTCGCCCACGGTGCCGAACATGCCGGAGAGCACGCCGATGTCGTGGGCAGCGAGGGCCTCGCGCGTGGCGTCGAGCGTCCACTCGCCGGTGCTGATCGGATCGAGCGCGAGCTGCACGTAACGCAGGCCCGCCGCGCGCACATCACGCACGAGCGCTTCGGCAGACCGCGGACGCAAGGACCAAGAACACACGCCGAGCTTCATGACGGCGCATCCTACACGGGAGCCCTGCGCAGAGGAGCCGCGCGACGGAGTGCCGCGCGCACGGAAGCCGCACGACATCTACGCGACGACCTGACGGCGCACGACGCGAGCGCCCCAGAGGACGCCCGCGTCGCGCACGCCCACTCAGGGCGTGGTGCCACGCAGCGCGTTGCTGGCCGAGAAGCCCACCGGGCCCGCGGCGTCGAGGACCCAGTACTGGAAGTACACGTCCGCGCCGCTCGGCACGCCGGCCGGCCAGAGCGTGTCGATCAGGAAGGCGCCCGACGCATTGGTCGGGAAGCCCTTCACCACACCGGGCGAGAAGTTCGGCACCAGCGTGCCACCCTTGAGCGGCGCGTTCAGCTGCGAGAGCCCGCCCACCACGAAGGCGGTGCTGAACGGACGCGCGTTGGTGAGCGAGAGCGCCGCGCCGAGGCCAGCGTCGAGCGAACCGCAGCCCACGAGCAGGGGTTCACCCGTGATGCCCGCGAGCCCGAAGCCGAGGTCGACCCACGCAGGGTTCGTGTAGCTCTGACCGAGGTTCACGGCGTCGGGGGTTTCGAGTTGCGAAGCCTGCCAGAAGAAGTCGCCGCCCTCGTGCCCGCTGCCACCGAGTTGCAGCGACGTGCCGGCCACCGTGGTGAAGTCTTCGGCCACACCGATGTCGGTGGAGGTCAGGCCCACGGCCGAACCGTCGGCGGCGATGAAGCTGCCTTCGTAGCTGAGGAACTCGATCACCGAACCCATCGGGTCCACCAGCGCGATGCCATCGGGGCCACCGTTCTGGATCTGACCGAAGTCGAAGCTGATCGCGCCGAAGCAGTCGCCCTGATTGGCGATCACGCCGCTCAGCAGGCGCGAGTCGTACATGGCGCCGCCGCTCCCGTTGTAGAGCTCGAGCTTCCAGCCGCCGAGGTCGAGGCCCGTGCGGCCAGCGACTTCGATGAACTCACCGACGTCGGTACTGGCGTTGTCGTAGTGCAGCTCGTTGATCCACGGCAGCGCTGCGGCAGCGACCCCCATCAGGGGCGTGGCCGAGTCTTCGCCGGAGATGTTGCTCGGGTTGCCCGACGTGTCGCTCGCGCTGATCACGTAGTAGTAAGTGGTGCCCGGGATCACCGCGCTGTCGAGGTAGTCACTCACCGCGACCAAGCCGCTGATGTCGGTGTACGGGCCGCCCATGCTCGTGGAGCGCTGCACGCGGTAGCCGAAGATGTCGGGCTCGCTGTTGTCGTCCCAATCGAGATCGACAGCGCCGGCTTGACCGGTGGCCACCAGCCCGGTGGGCGCGGCAGGCGGGATCATGTCGATGCTGCAGCTCGGGCCGAAGAGGCAGTCGGCCCACTCGGGGTGATCCACGAAGGGGTTGCGGTTGCCTTGGAAGCCGAAGATCACGTCGTTGCGCGCTTGCTCGTCGGCGTCGACCGGGTCTTGCAGGTGCCATTGGTAGAGCACCGACACGAGGCCCATGTACGCCACAGGTTCGTTGCTGCCGGTGTTCGACGCCGAGATGAGCGCGACGTTGTCGGTGAGGATGAGGTCGGGTTCGCTCACGCCGGTGAGGCCGTGCAGTCCGCCTTCGTAACGCACGTCGAGGTAGAAGAGCGAGCGCGCCACGTCGCCGCGACGGCCGATCCAGGTTTCCCAGATGCCTGAGGGACCCGAGCCGCTCGTCCAGTTCGACTGACCCGGGTACACGCCCACGCCGCCGCCCTTGCCGTTGTTCATCTCGGTGACGCGCTCGCTGCCCGCGATGCTCGAGGTCTTGAAGGGCTTGTTACCGCGCGACGAGTTGTACGAGGAGTTGCACAGGCGCAACTGGTGCGCGTCGGTGAACGGCATGTTCGACGAGTTGTCGTCGGGGAAGCCGTAGCTGCTCGGCCAGGTGTGCTCGCGGTCGTAGTTGCTGTTGCCGCCGCCTTGCTTCGCGTACGACGCGTTGCGGTACACGTCGAGGATGTTCGACGAGTTGTTCGGGTCTTCGTCGGCCAACTCCAGGATGTCCCAGGTGTCGGTACCGCCGGAGGTGTACGGGAAGCGCGCGTGGTCGTCGATCACCTCGTGCAGCGTGGCGCGCAGGCTCGCGGGCGTGCTGTTGTCGACCGAGTTGTAGTAGGTCGGCGGCGCTTGGGCGCGGGTGAGCGAAGGCAGCGCCGCGAGCACGAGGGCTGCGGCAGCGATCACACGGGAGGCACGAGCGGACGGAGTCCACTCACGGAAGGAGAGCGTGCGCAGCATGGTGTTGGACCGGGATGGGAGAAGGAGAAGCGCGCACACGTTACCCCAGCCAGCGCCTCCGGTCAGCCTCCGAGATGGCAGCGCACGCTGCGCGCGTAGGCTTGACGAGCTTCACCCGCGCGGCTCACGGCTCGCTCACGAAGGCCGCGAAGGCGGCGTTCACGCGCTCTTCGTGCTCGGGACCGTGGATCGTCCAGCCGCGTTCAGCGAGCGCTGCGCCGAGGCTGCCGGGCTGCGGTCGGGCCGTCGGCGGCGTGACGAAGGCCCATTCGGCTGCCGTGGGGTCGCCGAGCACCAGGCTGATGCGGTCGCGCCGGCGTTCGAGGGCCAGGTCGTTGGCGGCGAGCCACTCGAGGAGTTGGTCGAGCTCGGTGGCGCTCGGGTCGTCGAGCGGTGCGGGGCTGGGGACGAGCGTGTCGGCCTGATCCAGCTGAACCAGGAAGCGGCGGGCGAGCTGCGCGAAGCCCGCGTCGTTGACCGGGAGCGTGAAGGCGAAGCTCGCGCCGCGTCGCTCGAGCAAGGGGCTGCGCTGCTGGATCGCCGCGTCGAACAAAGCGTGACTCGCGCTGTCGGTGACGCCGAGATCCTCGAGGAACTTGGTGCGCAGTTTCGCGTCGTCGAGCACAGACAAGAGGTAGCCGTTGATCGCGGCCACGAGCGTGTCGAGTCCTTGGAGGCGCACGAGTTGACTGGCGCACAGTCGACCTTGCTCGTCGGTCCACAACTCACCGGGACGCACTTGCAGGCCGGTGTCGAGCGCGGTGAGCAGCGCGGCGCCGGTGCTCCCTGCTTCGGGCGGGTCCGCGAGCACCGAGTCCATGTTCAGCATGAACGGCCAGTTCGAGATCAGCGCGAACCAGCGTTGGCCGGCGCGCAGTTGGTCGAGTTGCGTCAGCGCGCCGTCGAGGTTGCTCTGCGTGGCGTGCAGGTCGCGGTACACGATCTGCAGGTCGAGACGGTCGCGTTCGGCATCCACGTGCACGCGCACGTGTTGGCCGTCGAACTGAACACAGGACCCACCGGCTTGGCTGAATCCGAGGAACAGCGCGGCGAGGAACGCCACGCGCAGCAACGATCGATGGTTCATGAGAGGCTCCCTTTGGCGGCACGATACAGCTTTGCGCGGGGGAGCCTGCGGCGTGCTCATGACCTGTGCCGTTGCCCACTCGGAAAGTGCGTGATAGATCCGGGCCATGCGAGTTCGTGATCTCTGCATCGCTGCCGCGCTGCTCGGCGCGCTCGGAAGTTTCACGCCGCGCTTGTGTGCACAAGTGCGCTGGGACACGTGGTGGCGCAACCACGAGCTCGAGTTCCTCTGGGGCAGCGAACCCTGGAGCGTGCAGACCGATGTGAGCGCGATGCGCGGGGGCGGGCTGCGCGGCGGGAGCAGCGGGCCGGTGAGCGGGGGCCGATCGTCCACTCCGGGTGGGAGGCAGGTGGGCGCCGTGACTGTTGGAGGCAGTGAGAGTGTGGGCCCCGCCACGCTGCGGCGCGGCTTCGCTTATGGACGCATCGTGCCCGTGTTGTTGGAGCTCGCCGAGCACGACGACTTGCGCATGCGTCGCCAGGCGGTGCGTGCGCTGGGGCGCGTCGTCGAGCCACGCTTCGCACGACTGATCAGCGACAGCCTGCGCGCGCGGCTCGAAGACAAGAGCACGGGTGTGCGCGCCGAAGCGGCCTTCGCGCTGGGCATGGTCTACGACCCCGAGAACGGCCCCGACCTGCTCGCCATCGCCGCCGACAGCACCGCCGGCCGACGCCTGGTCGGCGGCGAACACATCTCCGATCGCGTGCGCCGCGGCGCGCTCGCCGGCCTGAGCGCCGCCAACGACGCACGCATCGTGCCGCAGCTGCTCGCGCTCTACGAGAGCATGCCTGAGAAGCAGATCTCCTTGCGGCGCGCCGCGATCCTGGCGCTCGGACACGGCTCGGCGGAACGCGCGCCGCAGGTCGCTGCGATCTTCGAGGAACAACTGCGCGATCCCTGGGTCGAGCCGCTGCTGCGCACACAACTCGCCACGGCTTTGGGTCACCTGGGTCAGCGCAGCTCGATCCCCGTGCTGCTCGAAGTGCTCGACGAAGACACGCACGACCCGCGCATCCAACAGTCGTGCCTGATCGGCCTGGGCGACCTGGCCGAAGCCTCCGACGTGCACGTGATCCAGCGCTTGCTCGACGCCACCGTGGACGAGAAAGATCCCGACTCGCGTCGCTACGCGCTGCTCTCGGCGGCGCGCGTGCTGGCGCGTGACCTGCACTCCGACAGCAGCGTCGAGAGCCACGTGTTGTTCGTGCGCACCTTGCTCGAGGAGATGGACTCACCGCGACACCGCGACGACAACCCGCACCACGCGCTCGCCGCGGGTATCTACCTACGCCCCCATCGCGTGCAGGCGCCCAAGCTCGAAGCGCAACTCATCCACGACGTAAACGACTTCAAAGACCCGGAGAATCGTGGCGCCTATGCACTCGCGCTCGGACTCGGCGGCCTCGAGTCGAGTGGCGAACTGCTGCTCGAACTCTTCCAAGACAACAAAGACCAGCTCTTCCGCGCCGAGTGCGCGCTCGCTTTGGGCTTCGTGCGCTACGAAGCCGCCACGCGCGACCTGCGCCAAGTCTTCGAGCAACGCGGCCTGCATCCGAGGTTGCTCGAGCTCGCCGGCACCGCGCTCATGCTGATCGGCGACGACGAGTCCGCCGACGTGTTGCTGCAACGGCTGATCAAGTCGGGCAACTACGAAGAACGCCTGGGCTTGGTCGACGCGCTCGCGAACTATCGCAACGAGCGCGTGGCCGAACGCATCCTCGAGCTGCTCGACGACGACAAGCTCGACACGATCACGCACATCGGCCTGTGCGCCGCGCTCGGCAAGCTCGCCACCTGGCGCTCGCTCCCGCACACCGCCGAGTACGCCGTGAGCCGCAACCTGGGCCCGCGCAACCGCAAGCTCGACGGTTTGCTCGACACGCCGCTCGACAAGCGCGGCGCGCTCGACCCGGAGCTCGAAGAAGAGGAGCCCGAGGAAGAGGAAGCCGAAGACGCGGCCGCCGAGGGCGGTTGAGTCACGCCCGAAGCACTGCCCGGCTCCGACGGACGCGCAGCCAGCGCCAGCCCGTGGAGCTCAGCCCCCCACGCTGTAGTACGTGGGCGCGCCAGGCCCGACCGGCATGCCGAACACGAACACCCACAGGTAGAAGAGCGCGATCCAACCGATCAACATCACGATCGAGTACGGAACCATCGTGGCGATCAGCGTGCCGATCCCGAGCTTGCGGTCGTAGCGCATGGCGAAGGCCAGGATCAGACCGAAGTAGCTCATCATTGGCGTGATGATGTTCGTGGTCGAGTCGCCGATGCGGTACGCGGCCTGGATCACTTGCGGGCTGTAGCCGACGCTCATCAACATGGGCACGAAGATCGGCGCCGTGACCGCCCACTGCGCCGACGCGCTGCCGAGCATCAGGTTCACGCAGCAGCACATCAGGATGAACGGGATGAACACGATCGGTCCCGTGAGTGCCATCTCCTGCAGCACGTCGGCACCGACGACGGCGGTGATCGTGCCCAGGTTCGTCCACTTGAAGAAGGCCACGAACTGCGCGGCGAAGAACACGAGCACGAGGTAGAGACCCATCGAGCTCATCGCCTGGGCCATGCCGTCGATCACGTCGCGATCGCTCTTCATCGAGCCGGTCACGCGCCCGTACACGATGCCGGGCACCACGAAGAACACGAAGATCAGCGCGACCACGCTCTTGAGCAACGGGCGCAGGTCTTGCACCAGGCTCTCGCTCTCGCCGGGATCGCGGAACCAGCCGTTCTCGGGGAGCACGGTGGCGAGCAACACGCCGATCAACAGCAACACCGTGAGCCCGGCCAGACTGAGGCCGCGGCGTTCCTCGGCGGAGAGCGCGCCCATGCCCTTGGTGCTGTCTTCGATGCCGTCTTCGGCGCGGCTCGGGTCGTAGACGCCGAGCTTGGGTTCCACGATGCGCGTCGTCACGAAGGTGCCGACGACCGTGATCAGCACGGTGCTCGCCATCATGAAGTACCAGTTGGCGGTGGCGAGCACCTCCTTGCCAGCGCCGGGCGCGTAGTCGGTGTCGATCAGCGTGGCGGCTTCGGTGGTGATGCCCGCGAGCAAGGGGTCGACCGTGCCGATCAACAAGTTCGCCGAGTAGCCGCCCGACACGCCGGCGAAGGCTGCGGCCAGACCGGCCATCGGGTTGCGCCCGACCGAGTGGAACACCACGGCGGCGAGCGGGATCAGCACCACGTAACCCATCTCGGAGGCGGTGTTCGAGATGACGGCGGCGAAGACCACGGCCGCCGTGAGCAAGTTGCGCGGCGCGCCGAGCACGAGCGCGCGGATGGCGGCGCCGAGCAAACCAGAACGTTCGGCCACGCCCACACCCAGCAGCGCCACGAGCACCGTGCCGAGCGGCGCGAAGGACGTGAAGTTCGTGACCAGATTCGTGCCGATGCGACGCAGCCCTTCGGCGTTGAGCAGGCTCACGGCGCGGATCATGCCGTCGGCGGCACGCCCGTCGGTGCCTTCGGCGCGCGGATCGGGCACGGCCCACTCGAAGTGCCCCGCGATCCAGGAGAGCACGAGCACGCCGAGGCAGATCAGCGCGAAGAGCGTGACCGGGTGCGGCAGCAGGTTGCCGAGCCACTCGACCAGGCCGAGGAAGCGCGCGAAGAGACTGCGCTTGCCGGACGGGTCAGGGTCGTTGCTGCTGGCGGGTCGTGAATTCATGGGCGCCCACGTTAGCGGATCGCGCGCGCTGGCGACGGTCTCGCTCCCCAGCGGATCGACAGGCGCTCGACGCGCGCGGTGTCGGCGGGCGGCACGAGTTGACTCGGGTGGGCGCAGCACTCGCTAGGCTCAGCGATTCCGCTCGTCGTGACACCTGAGCGGCGCAGCGGCATCCCAACGCGCCCCTCGCTTCCCGGAGCACCCCGATGACCCCGCCCAGCCCCACGTCCGCAGACTCTGCAGCCCACACCGATCCGCTCCTCGCGCGCCACTGGGAGCACGCGCTGCCCTGGAGCGACTACCTCGAAACCGTCGTGGAGAAGCGCGACCTGTGGTTGGCCAACGCGCGTCGCAGCACGCTGCGTGACGAAGAACGTGCGCGTCTCCACGCGCTGCCCGGCGCGCGTCGTGTGTTGGTGCTCAGCGAAGACTGGTGCGGCGACGCGTTGCGCAGTTTGCCGAGCCTCGCCCAAGCGCTCGACGCGGCCCCCGGCGTGGAAGCCCGCTACCTCCCACTCGACGCTCACCCCGACGCGATCGAGGGCTTGCGCACGCACGGCGGCGCCGCGATCCCGATGCTCGTCGTGGCGGACGAACACGGCGAGCGACTCGGCAGTTGGGGACCGAGGCCGGCCCCGCTGCAAGCGCTGCTGCGCGCGCGTCGCTCGAGCTTCGGCGCGCCGACCGCCGAGACCATGGCCGAGTTCTACGCGCCGATCATGGCCTGGTATGCCAAGGACAAAGGCGTCACCACGCTGCAGGAAGTGCTCATGCTCTTGGAGCGCGGCGGCAGCGCACGCTGAACTGTGCTGCGCCAGCGTGTGCACCACGTGATGTGGGAGTGCGCGAGGAGCGCGCCGCAACGAGCCGACGAGCGTCGCGGTTGGGAGCGAGAGCGGAACTTGGCGCGGCGTAGCGCGCGCAGGTGCAGCGGTAACGCGTCCACAAACTTGCGCGCGACTGGCACCGACGCAATGTGCGACACAGCGGTACACAAACCACGACGACGCGTCGACGCCACGTGCTCGGGACCCACTTCGCGTCGTGAAGCGGAAGGCCAATCGTGAAGCAAGCGCGGCGACAACGTGGCGTGCCGTCGAGCGCGTGATGGACACGGGACATTCCCGCGGATGTGGTTTAGCGTGAAGCGCAACTCTCCCGAGAAACACCACCCCCTCCTCCGCACCCCCGCCGCAGGTATCTCGAGTGACGCGTCCCCCGCGCGACCCTCGCCCGCGTCCCACCGTTTCGCATCGAGCCTCGCCCCCCGCGGCTGCGCCTTCCTCCGGCGCCGCCCGTCGCAAGGCGAGTTCGACAACGGCGGACGACGCGTCGCGAGCCACTGACCGACTCGACGCGCTCGTCGCCGGACTCTACGACGAGCTGCGTGGACTGGCCGGCCGTCTCATGCAACACGAGCGCTCCAGTCACACGCTGCAACCCACTGCCCTCGCGCACGAAGCCTATCTGCGCATGGCGCGACAGGAGCAGCATCGCTGGCAGAACCGCTCCTACCTGTTGAGCGCAGCGGCCGGCGTGATCCGGCGCGTGCTCGTGGATCACGCGCGCGGCAAGTTGCGACTCAAGCGCGGCGCCGGCTGGGAGAAGACCGACGACCCGCTCGCCGCACCGATCCACGACCTCGGCGACGTGCTCACGTTGCACGAAGCCCTCGAGCACCTCGGCAACGTGCACGCACGCCAAGCGCGCGTGGTGGAGCTGCGCTTCTTCGGCGCGCTCGAGGTCGACGAGGTCGCGCAGGTGCTGGGCGTGAGCCCGCGCACGGTGGCCACCGACTGGCGCGTGGCCAAGGCCTGGTTGCGCGCGCACCTCGCGTCGCCGGAGTCCGAGAACTGACGGATCCCGGCGCAACGCTGCACGCACGCGCCTCTGAGATCTTCCTCGGAGCCGTGCGACTGCACGAGAGCGAACGCGCCCTCTTCATCGAGCAAGCCTGCGACGGCGACACCGAGTTGCTGCAGCACGTGCGCGCGTTGCTCGCCCACGATCGAACCGACGACGTCGAGCCCTGCCTGCACGCCGCGCGCGACCTGCTCGAGCGCCTCGACGAACGCTCGCTCGACCTGGCCCCCGACGCCATCGACGGCTACCGCATCCTCGGCGTGCTGGGTCACGGCGGCAGCAGCCTCGTCTTGCGCGCGCTGCAACACGGCACCGGTCGCGAAGTCGCGATCAAGTTGATGCACCTCGGGTCGAGCGACGAACAACTCAGCCGCCGCCTCGCACTCGAAGCGCACCTGCTCGGCATGCTCGACCACCCCGGCATCGCGCGCATCCTGGAGAGCGGCGAGTACCAGACCCGCGCCGGCCCGCAGCCCTTCCTCGCCATGGAGCTGGTCCACGGCAAACCGCTCACCGACTTCTGTCGACTGCACGACCTCGGCACACGCGACCGCATCGCGCTGCTCGCACGCGTGGCCGACGCCGTGCAACACGCGCACCAATGTGGCGTGCTGCATCGCGACCTCAAGCCCAGCAACATCCTGGTCACCGAAGAACGCCAACCCAAGGTGCTCGACTTCGGCATCGGCCGCACGCTGCACGCCTCCGGAGGCCTCACACCCACCGGCGCCGAAACCCCGGTGCTCGGCACGCTCGGTTACATGAGCCCCGAACAACTCACAGCCGAGGGTCGACGCGTGGACATGCGCTCCGACGTGTACACCCTGGGCGTGCTGGCCTACGAGCTGCTCGCCAAGCGAGCCCCCTTCGAGACCCGTGGCAGCGACGTGCCCGAAGTGCTGCGCCGACTCGCGGGGAGCGACCCGGTGCCGCTCGGACAAGTCGACCCTCGATGGCGTGGCGACCTCGAGGCCGTGGTGTGCAAGGCCATGGCCCGCGACCGCACCAAGCGCTACGGCTCGGCCGCCGACTTCGCGAAAGACCTGCGACGTCACCTCGCGCACCAGACCGTGAGCGCGCGCCGGCCGCACCTCGCCTTGCGCGCGGTCCGCGGCTTGCGGCGTCATCCGATCGGGGCGGTGTCGATCGCGGGCCTGATCCTCGCGCTCGCGGTCGGCTTGGCCATCAAGCAGGCTGCGATCGTGGAGAACGCGCGCGAGCTGGCGCGCTTCGAACGTCTGTTCGAGGACCTCACCGTGTTCCTCAACGACCCGCACGTCGACGCCGACGGCGAGCTCGTCACACTCGACACCGGCACCTTGCGCGAGAAGCTCGGCAACGCGAACGACTACATCGAGCGTCGACTCGGCGAGCAACCCGACACGGCCGGTTCCTTCCACGTGCTCATCGCGCGACTCCTCAAGGGTCACAGCACCGGGGCCGACGACGCCCGCGAGATCCGCTCGCACTTCGAACGCGGCGCGGCGCTGCTGGCCTCCTCACTCGGCGCCGACCATCCCAGCGCGCTCCAAGCCAAGCGCGATCTCGTGAGTCATCTCGTGGACCGCTGGGACCTCGACGCCGCCGAGCGCGCGCTCGCGGAGTTGCATCGCGATGGCGCCGATCTGCTCGACGACGACGTGAGCCTGAGCCTCCAGTTGAGCTCGATCCAGGCGCGCCTGTTCCGCATCCGCGGGCAGAAGCGCGCCGCGCGCGCGCAACTCGAACGCGCGCTGCAACGCTCACACGACGAACTCGGCGCAGCCTCCACCCAGTCGGTGAACACGCTCGTGCGCTTGGTGGCGCTCCTCCCCCCCGACGAAGGCCTCGCGCGCATCGCGGCCCAGCGTCGCGAGCTGCCCGACCCGCTGCGCCCGCGCCTCGCCCTGCGCCTCGACCGCGCCGAAGCCCAGCTGCGCCTCAAGCGTGGCGAGCAACTCGGCCTGCTCGCCGAAGTCGACCGCGCCCGACAGATGTTCGTGGAGCATCGCGCGATGTGCGTGGAGCAGCTGGGCGCGTCGTCGCGGGCGGTCTTCGCGGCCGAGGTGCTCCTGGCGAGCGCGCACTTGGCCACGGGCGATCAGGCCGCGGCGCTCACCCAGCTCAAGCGTTCGGAACTCAACGCCCCGTCGCGCTTGGCTCCCGACGACCCGCTCTTGCAACGCACGCTGATCTTCAAGGCTCGGGCGCTGCGCGAGGCGGGCCAGGTTCGCTCTGCCTTCGACGTCTGCTCGCAGCTCCTGTCGGGCTTCGAGGACCACAGCCGGGCGCCCACCGTCGGCGACGGCGAAGCCCTGCTCGAGAGCGCCCGATGCGCCCTGCTCCTGGGCGAGATCGGTCGCGCCCAGGCCTTCCTGGCACGGGCGCGCGGGCTCTGGGCGCCAAAGATGGACAACGACCACGATCTGTGGCACGAGCTCCAGCAGCTCGAGCGCGTCGCGCATCGACCGCCCACCGGATGACCGCCAGATAAAAGGTGGGCCGCCCGGCTCGCGCGCGCCGCTGACTTGCGACTCCCAGCGTCCATCGGTCGATCTGCATCCTTCATGCTTCGAATCCGTATAGTCCGATACATCCTTTTGGTCCCGAAGAACGACGCTCGCGAAACCCGCAGCGCTCGCCCCCTCCGCCCCCAAGACCCCCCGAAGAGTCGAGGATCCCGCATGTCCCGAGACACGCTCCATTCGCTGCTCATGAGCTGCTCTGCTCTGGCACTGACCCTGGCGCTTGCCCCCGTCGCCCTCTCGCAGCAGGAAGGTTTCTGCGCGCAAGACGGCCTGATCGTCATCGAAGTCGAGAACGCTCCGCCCGCAGGCAGCTGGGTCGCGGAGACGAGCCTCGGCGGCTTCACCGGTGACTCCTACTACCGCTGGTCGGGTCCCGACCTCTTCACGAGCCCCGGCTCGGGCGTGCTCACCTACACGATCAACATCACGGATCCGGGCGACTACCAGATGCGCTACCGGAACTTCCACGACGACCCCGACCACACCATGGAGAACGACGCGTGGACGCGCATGGACGGCGGCTCGTGGGTCAAGACCTACTCGGGCCCCGGCGAGATCTGGACCTTCCACACGCGCCACGAGTACAGCCACGACAACAAGCAACCCGCGCACTACAACCTGAGCGCCGGTTACCACACCTTCCAGATCAGCGGTCGCTCGCACGACTTCCGCATCGATCGGATCCACTTCTTCAAGACGAACGGCCCCACGCACGAGAACGCGAGCCTGCCCGAGTCGCCCTTCGGTGACTGCCTCGGCGAGCTGCCGCACCCCGCGAAGAAGCTCAACTCCTTCACCGGCGTGTTCTCCGACGGCACGCTCGGCGGCCTGGAAGTGAAGGCCGGCGACATCTCGCCCGAGGCCAACAACCCCGGCGAGGTCGGACGCCATCTGCAGTTCGACGGTGTCGCGCGCGCGCTGCTCCCCGGGCGCACCTACACCGACCAGGAAGTGCTCGTGCGGCTTCGTCCGCGCATGCCCGAAGGCAGCTGGTTCGGCGTGCTCTTGCGCGCCGACTCGCCCAACGACGACTTCTCGGCCGGCGGCCCGCAGAGTATGGTGCGCCTGCACCGTTCACCAGGCAGCGGCGAAGTCCGCGTGCACCTGCACGACAGCAACGGCGTGATCTACAACGGCCCGAGCCTGCCGCTCTCACAAGTGGACCCCGACACGCAGCCGCTCGTGCTGCGCGTGGTCACCGACGGCAGCACGGTGAACGCCACGGTCAACGGCGTCGAGGCGATGCAGGGCGGCTTCAGCGGCATCGCTGATCCGGCCAGCGGCGGCTACACCAGCTTGCGCTCGCTGATCAGCGCGGGCACCGCGGGGACCATCGGCGTGGACTACGTGCTGGTGCGCGCCGAGGGCGACATCCCCGACGTGCACTTCGACAACGACGGCAAGCTGTGGCTCTCGATGCTCGAGGACGACAACACCGTGCCCGGCGTCGTGGACCCAGGCAGCTTCTCCTTCCAGCACCAGACGCTGAACTTCGGCTTGGCCGGATTCATCGGCTTCATCCTGCCCTTGTTCGACTACGTGGCGACCGACGCCGACCATTTCCTGCTGGGCGTGGTCGACTCCGGCCTGAACTTCGCGCCGGGCTCGGAAACCGTCCTGCACTACAAGGGCGACTCCGAAGGCGACTTCGCGCCCTGAGCTGCGGCATCACGCGGTAGGATCTGAGGCTCTCCACGGAGCGTCTCGATGTCCCGCTGCCTGTTGCTCACGACACTGATCGCGCTGTGCGCGGCGGCTTCGCCCGTCGTCGCACAGCGCGCGTTGCCTTCCAAGATGGTCGCCGCGCCGCCGAGCGAGATGCTCGCGGGCGCTCTGGCGCTGCCCGACCCGGCCGCTTCGGCGGGGAGTTCGCGCAGCGCGTGGATGCCGGTGCGACTCGACGCGCAAGGCCACTTCGACCTCGAAGTGCCGGTGGAAGCCGACGGCCGGCTCGAGCTGCTGCTCTTCGCGTCGCAGCCGGGGGCGCTGCGCGTGCTCATCGCGGAACCCGGCGGCGAGCGTCTCGCGCTCGACGAATGGGTTGCGCGCGGCAGAGCCTCGCAAGGCCTCGAGGACCTGGGGCACCTGAGCCCCGGCGCGCGCGGCGTGCGCAGCAGCTTGGCCACCGAAGAGCGCGGCGCTTGGAGCGTGCGCGTGGAGCCCACGCGCGCTGGCGGCGCGGCGGTCGATGTGCGCGCGGCGCTGATGCTGGCGGCGCCCGAGACGTCGCTGCGGCTCGTCACGCAGCTGGCGCACTGGGAACTCACGCAGTCTGGTCGTCCGGCCCTGCTCTGTCATCTCGCGGAGAGCGACTCGCCGCAACACGTTCTGCTCGACGCTTCGTGGTCGGCTGCGCTGGAAGTGCGCGACGCGTCCGGCGGCACGCAACGCTTGCGCTTCGTCGACGACGGCCTGCACGCCGACGGCGCCCCCAACGACGGCGTGTTCGGCGCCTGGCTGCCCACGGCCGTCCCCGGCGAACTCGACCTGCGCGTGATCGCGCGCGGCAGCGCGGCCAGCGGAGCTTTCCTGCGCACGCAACAACTGCGTCTGCCGCTGCACGCCACGCCCACCACGCTCAGCGGTGAAGTGTCGGCGCGCGTGAGCGACCCGCTGCACTTGGAACTCGCGCTGGGCATGAACGGCGCGCCCTCGCAGGACACGCTGCAGGTGTCGGCCGAAGTCTGGTCGCGCAGCAGCGCCACGAGCGCGCAGCCGGTGGCTTGGCTCTCCACCATGACGTCGAGCGCAGCGGGCGCACAGAGCTACGGCGGCGTGCCGAGCCTCGTGCTCAGCCTCGACCTGCGTTGGTTGGCGCGCGCCGGGGCGGGCGGGGCGCTCGAGCTGCGCAACGTGCGCGTGCAGGATCCGAACACGCACGTGCCGCTCACGCAGGCCGAGCATCTCTCGGTGCCGCCCGTGTTCCTGCCCGACGCGGCGTACGCTTCACCCGGTCCGATCACCGCTGGCATGTTGAGCGGCTCGGAGCAGTTGCGACTGAGCGCGCTCGAACCGAGTGACAGCGCTTCGTGGAGCGCCCTGCAAGCGCCGTCGCATCCGGGCAGCGCACCTGGCCCGCGCGCGGCCACGCACGCCGAGCAACTCCCGGGCCCCGCGCCCGATCCAGTGCGCGCGCTGATGCTCGTGCACGGCTACTGCAGCGGGCTGGCGTGGAACGAGAACCACTTCACGGGTGAGCGCATCGTGTTCACCGATCCCAACCAGAGTCGGAGCCACGACGAGTTCGCGCAGCTCATCGCGAACACGGGGCTGGCCGCCGACTCCTTCGGCATCGTCGGTCACAGTCAGGGTGGTTCGGCGGCGCTGCAGCTCTTCACGTACTACATGAGCGGGCTCGACCTCGCCGTGGGCGCGCGACGCATCCAGTCGGTGGGCACGCCTTACCAAGGCACGCCGCTCGCCGGCGACCTCGCCGCGCTGGGCGACATCTTCGGCGCGGGCTGCGGCACGAACTTCGACCTCTCCGAAGACGGCTCCGCGCTGTGGCTCGCGGGCATCCCGAACTGGGCGCGCGCCGAGGTGCACTACTGGACCACGTCCACCGGCGGCTTCTGGTGCGACTTCTTCACCAACTTCGTGCTCGACAACCCTGAAGACGGCGTCGTGGAGCAGGTGAATGCGCAACTCAGCGGCGCGAACAACCAGGGCCACAAGACCGGCTGGTGCCACACCACGGGCATGAACGACCCGGCGCAATACAACGACACCACGCGCAACACCGAGATGGACGCCCAAGCCGCCCGCTGAACCGTCAGCCGATGATGCGGTCCTTCAGCGACCTCGGCACGCCGGTCACCCACTGAGGCAGCGGCCGCGGGTAGCGGAACACCTTCTTCTGCTTCGCGAGCTCGAGCGGTGCTCCGCGGTAGGTCTGCGGCATCATGCGCCCCGTGCCGATGTCGATGGCCTCGCGGTAACAGATCGAGCCGCCGAAAGTGTCCGACTCCATCGGCATGTAGTACATGCAGTCTTCGAAGTAGTAGTGCGTGGCTTGACTGTGCCGCGTGCGCTTGGGATCCAAGCGCGGGCTGCCGCCGTGGAACAAGTTCGCCGACCAGATCACGGCCTGCCCGCGCTTGAGTTCCACGATCTGCGACTTCAGTCCGCACACATCGAGGATGCGCCTCACCAGGTCTTCGTAGCTGCGGTAGGAATCCGAGGACGCCAGCAACCCGAGTTCACTCATGTCGTAGTCGGGGAGCTTGTGGCTGCCGGGCACCACGAAGAGCGTGCCGCACTGGGCGTCGACATCCTCGAGCGGAGCCCACACGCCGACCATGTAGCGGCGCGGCATGCAGTGGAAGTGGATCGTGTCGCTGTGCGCGGGCTGCTCCGTGCCGACGTCGAAGTTGAGCGTCTGGAACGGGAAGGCCGGGCGCTGGTAGAGCAGCTGCAGCACGTCGAGGACCTTGGGCGCGGCGGCGAGCTTGCGCACGTCGTCGTTGTAGTACCAGGCCTCGTCGATGCGCCGGCCGACGTCGACTTTGGGGTAGTGCTCGTCGAGGTCGCGGATCATGCGCTCGCACATCTCGTCGAAGTCGGGCAGCTCCAGGTCGATGACCAAGTAGCCGTTTTCCGCGTAGAACAGCGCCTGCTGCTTGGTGGCGTCGTCGAGCTCAGAGCTGCTCAAGAACTCCTTCACGAAGGGCGACTCCACCGGGGGAATCGCCATCTTGGAAGGTTCTGGAGGGACGTAGGCGTCGGCCATGGGACTGGTGCGATCCAACTCGGGTGTGTGCTGAACGAGGCGAACAGCATACCTCGCAAGCGCGCCCCGCGACGTGCTCCAGGGTGCGTAGAGCGGGACCAAAGCAGGGATTGTGGATCTTCACGGGATCAGCACGGCGCGCCAGACCGCCCGCGACCGGCTCACGCAGCCACGACTGAGTCACGCCTGAGCCCCCCTCTCTCCGGCGGCACTTGTTGAAATCGATCACTATCTTTTCACCAGCGTTCAGGAGCCCCGTATGTCCCCACCCTCCACCCATTGGGTCCGCGACCCCAAAGCCATCGAGTGCCTCAGCTCGCCCACCCGGCAGCGCATCCTCGACCGGCTCGAGGCGCTCGGCCCGAGCTCCGTGGCCGAACTGAGCGCCTCGCTGCAGCTGCCGGCCGACGGGCTCTACTACCACATGCGCCTGCTCACGCGACGCGGGCTGATCGTGGAGCGCGAACGCCGTCCCACGAACGGGCCACCCGAGACGCTCTTCGAGCTCGTCGCCAAGCGCTGGCACATCCACTACGAGCCCAACAACAAGCGCAACGCCGAGGCCGTGCGCAAGCTCACGGGCTCGCTGTTGCGCCAGGCGTCGCGCGACTTCGAGCAAGGGCTCACGCACCCCAACACGACCACCGACGGCCCCCGCCGCAACCTCTGGAGCCTGCGCCTCGAGGCCAAGCTCAACGGCGAGGAAGTGCGCGAACTCAACGGGCACCTGCGCGCGATCGTCGAGCTGTTGCGACGCCCGCGCGCGAACACCGAGGGCCAACTCTGCGCGCTCAGTTGGGTGCTGGCGCCGCTCACCGACAAGACCGGCTGAGGCCGCGTCGCCCACACACACCTTCACCTCGCTTCCCCCGAGAGACCGCCATGCTCTGCTTCCTCGCCACGCTCGTGCCGCTGTTGCGCGGCGCGCTGTTCGCATCGATCTTCGGCGCGACGGCCTGCGCGCTGCAAGCCGAGCAAGCCATGCAAGACAGCGCCCCTGCCGGCGCAGGGGTGCCGCCCGCGAGCATGGCGGCGATCAACGCCGTCGACCTCGCGCAGCATGTGCGGGTGCTCGCCTCGGACAGCTACCAAGGGCGCTTCCCCGGCACCACGGGCGAAGCGCGCACGCTCGCGTATCTCAGCGCCGGGTTCGCGCGTGCGGGACTCGAAGCCCCCTACGCCGGCAGCTACCTGCAGGGCGTACCCTTGGCCTCGCTGCTCGTGGAGGCTCGCAGCAGTTTGGCCGTGACGTCGGTGGACGGCGGCCGTCGCGTCGACTTCGCCTTCCCCGACGATGTCCTGCTCGGCGGCCTCGCCGCGGGCGGGCACGACAACCTGCACGACAGCCCGATCGTGTTCGTCGGCTACGGCATCCACGCGCCCGAACGCAACTGGGACGACTACGCCGACGTGAACGTGAGCGGCCGCACCGTGCTCGCCTTGTGGGGCGAGCCAGCGGCCTTCGGCGACGGCGGCAGCCACCACGGCACGCTCTTCGGTAAGCGTCAGGCCGCCGCCGCACAAGGCGCCGCGGGCTTTCTCGTGATCCCGCAGCCGAGCGCTGATTCGCTGCCCTGGTCGGTGTACGCGGACCACGCCAGACAACCCAGCCACGCCATCGCAGGCGAACCCACGCCGCTGGGACGTCTGCTGCGCGGCACGCTCCGCGAAGAGCGCGCGCGCGAGCTGCTGGCGCTGGCCGATCTCGACCTCGACAGCCTGCGCGACGAAGCCGGCGTCGACTCGCACGCGAGCTACGAACTCCCGCTGCGCGCTCACTTCGACGTGCACGCCGTCGCCGAACCCGTGTTCACCCACAATGTGCTCGGTGTGTTGCGCGGCAGCGAGCACCCCGAGGAGTGCGTGATCTACACCGCACACTGGGATCACGTGGGCCAGCGCGAAGACATCGGCGGCGACCACATCTTCAACGGCGCCGTCGACAACGCCACGGGAACGTCGGCGCTGCTCGAGTTGGCGCGCGTGTTCGGCGCGCTCGACACGCCGCCCGCGCGCTCGGTCGTGTTCCTCGCCACCACCGCCGAAGAGCAAGGCCTACTCGGCGCGCACTACCACGCCGAGAACCCGCTCTTCCCGCTGGGCCAAACCGTGGCCGTGATCAACATGGACGCGCTCTTCCCCTTCGGCGAGACCAAAGGTCTCACCGTGGTCGGCGCAGGCCGCTCAGAACTCGACGCCTACCTGCAAGCCGCGGCGCAGAGCGTGGGCCGCGTGGCGTACCCCGATCCGATGCCCGAGCAAGGCGCCTTCTACCGCTCGGATCACTACCCCTTCGCGAGTCGCGGGGTGCCGGCCAGCTTCGCCGTGGGCGGCCCCGCGCAGGATCCCGAGGTGAACGAGACCGTCGACATCCAACGCTGGGTGGAGTACGTGGGCCAGCACTACCACCGCCCCACCGATGAGTACGACGCGAGCACGTGGGACATGGCCGGCATCGTGCAAGACGTGCGCGGATTCTTCCACGCGGGCTGGCAACTGGCGAACACGCGGCACTTCCCGAACTGGCTGCCCGAGAGCGAGTTCCGCGCGCTCCGCGACGCACAACGCGCGCGCTTCAGCGCTGCAGGTAACCCATCTCGCTGAGGAACTCGAGGTCCTCGCTACTGAGTTGCACGCCGCCGTCGTCGGCACCACGGAGCAAGGCTTCGAGCTCAGCGTGCCCTTGGGTGAGTGCGTCGAGCTGCGCGACGAGCTGCGCGATGCGCTCCTGCATCCCGGGTTCCTGCGCGAGGTCGTGCTGCTCGGCCGGGTCGGCGGCGAGGTCGTAGAGCTCCCAGGGCTCGTCGGGCGAGCGCAGCAACTTGAGGTCACCGAGGATCATGCCGCGGTCGCCCCACGCGAGCGGCAGCGCTTGGGCGCGCGGCGGAGGCTCGCGCTGCTCGAGCCAAGGCAGCAGGTCGCGACCGTAGCTGGTGCGGTCAGCATCCAGACCGAAGAGTGCGAGCAGGGTCGGGCGCACGTCCATCAGTGTCACGGGCGCGTCGAGCCAACGCGGGAGTTCCCAGGCGGGCACTTCGCTGCTCGGCGGCAGGAACATCATCGGCACGTGCAGCACTTCTTCGTAGAGGCTGTGGTGCAACAGGCCGCCGTGCTCTTGGAACTGCTCGCCGTGATCGGAGAGCACGACAGTCCACAGCTCGTTCGGTTGTTCGCGGCGCAGCTCCTCGAGGAAGCCGCCCACGTCGTTGTCGAGACCGTGCAGGCCTTCGTCGTATTGCGCGAGGAGTTCGTCGCGCTCGCCTTCGCGCAGCTCGAAGCGCCCCGCGTTCACGGCCTCGAGGAACAGCGTGCCCTTCACGTGCTCGCTCTCCCAGTCACGCGCCACGCCGGGTTGTCGGTCGGTGAACAGACCGCGCGAAGCCTCGGGGGCGCGGTAAGGGCGGCCGGTGTTACGGTCGGAGTGCACGTCGAAGAGATGCACGAAGAGGAAGTACGGACGCTCGGGATCGCGCGCGTCGAGCCAGGCGCGGGCACGGGCGAGCACGTCGCTGGCGGGGTCGCGCGTCACGTCAAAGTGTTCGAAGCCTTGGTCGAAGCCGAACTTGGGCGTGAGCCAGGTCACGTGCGTGGTGAAGGCCGCCGTCTGCCAGCCCGCCTCGCGCAGGTCTTCGGCGATCGTGCGCGCCGAGTCGGGCAGACGTGCGCCGTCGCCCAGCGGGATCGCGCCGTGAGCGCGTGGCGTGAGTCCTGTGAAGAGTGACGCGTGGGCCAGCAGGGTGTTGCCCACCGGCGTGCGCGCGCGGCGGAACAAGAGCGCCTCGTCGGCGAGCGCGTCGAGCCGCGGCGTGATGTCGCGTTCTGCGCCGTAGATCCCCACACGGTCGGCGCGCGTGGTGTCGAGCGAGATCATCACGAGCGAAGGCTGCGTCGTGCGCGTGGGCGGAGCGGCAGGCTCGCCGCATGCGGTCACGAGACAAAGCGCAACGAGGAGCATGAAGGAACGGAGCACGCGCGTACGATAGTCGTCCCCTCGCCCGCCGTCCACGCTGCCGGAGTCCCGCGTGTCCGCCCCCTCGCCCACGCCGCTCACCGAGCGCCTGCGCCTCGCGGGTTGGTTGGTGTTGTGCCTCGCGCTGATCCCGGCGGGCGTGGCGCAATGGCGCAGTCATGAGCGCTTGCTGCACGCCAGCAAGCACGAGCCGGTGCCGCCCGACTGGGTGCGCTACGACGCGGCGCGCGAACACTTCGCCGGCGCGCAACGCGTGCACATCTTCTCCGACGTCGACACGCGACTGTTGCTGCTGCGCCGCTTCGACCTCCAGTTCTCCGCGCTGCCGGCCGTGGTCTGGGAAACGCCGCCGGGCCGCAACCCCTGCGCGCCGCCCGATGAACACACCGCCTTCCTGATCGACACGAGCGTCGCATGGAAGACGAAAGACTTCAGCGCCAAGATCCATGCGGCAGCGCTGGCAGCTGGATTCGCGACCACGGAGTTCCCTGTGACGGACACTCTGCTCGTGCTGCGCTTCGAGCGCATGGAGCCCGACGGTTGAGCGCGCTCGCACTCTGGATCCTGGGCGTGTTGATCGTGCGTGCGCTGGCCGGGCCGCGCGCGCTGGGCGCCGCGAGTTGTCTGGGCCTGGGCGCCTTGCTCGGTCCCGGTTGCGCGTCGCTGGTGCTCGTGGTCTTGCTGCAGTTGTCCGCGCCGGGCGCCTTGCTCGGCGTGCTGTGGGTGCTCGCGGCGCTCGCGTCACTGCTGGCATGGCGACGTCGTCCGCGCGCCGAGACCTTCACACCCGTCGCGCCGGCCGCGGGTTCACGCGCGTGGCTGCTGCTGCCAGCGCTCGCCTTGGCCTCGGCGCTGGTCATCACGAGTGACCACCGTCGCGAAGTCCCCGACGGTACCTTCGACGCACTCGCGATCTGGAACCTGCACGCGCGCGCGCTCGCGCGAGCCGAGCAGTCGCCCACCGAGCTGCTGCACGCGATGCGTCAGATCCAACACCCCGACTACCCGCTCTTCCTGCCCGGCGCGGTCGCCGCACAGTGGCGCGTGCTGGGACACGAAGCGCCCGAGATCGCACGCGACACGGCGATGCTGTTCCTGCTCGCGCTGGCCTTGCTGAGTTGGGCCGCCGCACGACGCTGGTTGCCGCGCGCGCCTTCGGCCTTGCTCTGCACGCTCACGCTGCTCGTGCCGCTCATGGCCGACAAAGCGCAGGGACAGAAGGCCGACGTGCTCATGGCAGCCACGTTCCTCGCCGCCGCCGACGCGTTGGTGAGTCGTGCGCATCCGCGCCGCAACGCACGGGTGCCCGCGGTGCTCGCCGGCGTGCTGCTCGCACTGTTGCCCTGGGCGAAGAACGAAGGGCTCGTGCTCCTGGGCGCGTTGCTCGTCGCGCAAGCCGTGGTGCGTCCCGTGCGCGACGCGAGGTCCTCAGCGAACACGCACGTCGGTGTCCACGAGGCACCGCGCTCCGCAGCGCATTGGTGGCGCGCCGCCGCGCTCGCTGCGCTGCCGGTGCTCGCGGTGGTCGTGCTGCACGCGCGCCTCTGGGCGCCCGCCGATCCGCTCGTCACGGGCCTCGGCGAACGCATGGGCCGTCAACTCAGTGACCCCGATCGTTGGCGCGCCGTGTTCGACGCCTTCGTGGCGCGACTCAGCCCCACCGAGAGCTTCCTCAACTGGGGTTCCGTGGGCACGGCCTGTTTGATCGCCGTGCTCTGCGGCGTGTTCGCGTGCCGCGCACGGCTCGCGCGCGTCCCTCGCATGCTCGGCCTCGCCTTGCTGCTCCAACTCTGCGCGCTCGTGGGCATCTACCTGCTCACGAACTACCCCAAGGGCGTGGGCGCGCACCTACACACCAGCTTGGACCGTCTGCTGCTCCAGTTGCTGCCGGTGGCTTTGCTGTTCACGGGACTGTTGCTGCGTCGTCCCCACGCGCTCGACGCGCCCGTACACGAACCGTCGAGCACGCTCCCTCGCTGAGTCGCGCACGCCACGTGGGTCGAAGCACCCAACGCACACGCACCGCGCAGCTCACCCTCGCGTGCTCCTGCGCGCGGCGGCGCCACCCGAACCCACACATGAGTGGTAGGCTCGCCGCTTCGAAGTTCCCTTGAGTCATTTCGCGCGACGGTCCCCGAAGCCCGATCGCGCGCCTCTCCCCGAGCCCCGCCATGCGCCTCTCCCGTGCTCTGGCGTCGTCCTTCGTGACGACGTTCGTGTTCCTGCTTTCCGCGCCGATCAACGCGCAGTACGCCCAGCCCGACGTGAACGGTCAGCCGGTGTCGCTGCCCTATCTCGACGCGCGCCTCGACGTCGACCGCACGCGCGGCGAAGTCTTGCAGGCCGTCGTCGACGCACGCAGCACCGAACAACGCGCCGCCCGCGCGCAAGAACTGCAACGCCTCACGCGCAGCATCGCCGGCCTGCAGGTCGACGAGCACGAGTTCTTCGGCACGCCCTCCTTCATCCGCTCGAACCGCAGCCTGCTCACGGCGCCGCGCCCCGGCACCGACGGCGCGCAGATCGTGCGCGACTACGTGGCCGCCTGGCCGGCCGTGTTCGAAGTGCCCGCCGCCGAGCTCGACCGCTCGCGCGTGGCCCGCGACTTCTTCACCAAGCACAACGGTGTGCGTCACTTCACCTGGCAACAACAACTCGACGGCATCGACATCTGGGGCGCCGAGCTCAAAGCCAACGTGAGCGCGCGCGGTGAGCTGATCAACATCTCGAGTTCACTGCTGCCGCGCCCGGTGAACAACTTCGCGCCCACCGCCGCCGTGATCGGTTCGGGCGGCGCGCTGCGCCTGGCCGCCGCCGACGCCGGCATCACGATCACGCAGCCGCTGCGCCCCACCGGTTTCGAGAACGGCAAGCAACACTGGCAGACCACGAACGACTTCCGCGAGGGCGTGGAGATCACCACGCGCCGCGTGTGGTTCGCCGTCACGCGCACCGAGATCCACCCGGCCTGGGAAGTCGTGGTGCCCGTGCCCGGCATCGGCAACACCTACGAAACCATGATCGACGCGACCACCGGCGCCGTGCTGCGTCGCTGGAACCAGATGCACTTCCTGGGCGGCGGTTCGCAGGACATCACCTTCAACGTGTGGACCGACGACTCCCCCGCGCCGCTCTCCCCCGGCTTGGCCAGCCCCACCGGCTTCCAAGCCGCCGAGGTGCCGCGCACGCTCGTGACCGTGACCGCCGCCAGCGTGGCCGACGCCTCGCCCAACGGTTGGATCGACGACGGCGACACGACCACGCTCGGCAACAACGTCGACGCGCACACCGACATCGACGCCAACAACAGTCCCGACCTGCCGCGCCCCGACGGCGGCGCCGGCCGCGTGTTCGACTTCCCCATCGACCTGTCGACGCAGACGCCCAGCCAGTACGTCGAGCACTCCGCCACGCAGCTCTTCTACTACGCCAACCGCTATCACGACGCGCTCTATCGCCTCGGTTGGGACGAGCCCGCGAGCAACTTCCAGAACGACAACTTCGGCATGGGCGGCGTGGACGGCGACCGTCTGCAAGCCGACGCGCAAGACGGTTCGTCGGTGAACAACGCGCAGTACTTCGGCAGCGGCGGCGACGGCAGTAGCACGCGCATCCAGATGTACACCTGGGACGGCCCGACCCCCGATCGCGACGGCAGCTTCGACGGCGACGTGATCTACCACGAGATCAGCCACGGCCTCTCGATCCGCCTCAGCGGCGGCACCGTGTCCGGCGAGCAGTCGGGCGGCATGGGTGAAGGTTGGGGCGACTACTTCGGCGTGTCGCTCAACGCGCGCCCCGGCGACGACCCCCACGGCCCCTTCGCCATGGGCGGCTACGTCACGGCCGACCTGTTCGGCTCCAACGACAACTACTACTTCGGCATCCGTCGCTACCCGTACAGCACTGACCTGAACACGAGCCCGCTCACCTACGCCGACACCGACCCGGCGCAGTTCGTGGTGCCCGGCGGCATCCCGAACAACGGCTCGTTCATCAACAACCCCGCCGACGGCGTGCACCCCGTGGGTGAGATCTGGTGCAACGCGCTGCTCGCCTGCCGCGCCGAACTCTGGGACGTGCACGGCTTCTCCGCCAACGAACTGATGATGCAGCTCGTGGTCGACGGCCTGAAGCTGATGCCCAGCAACCCCAACATGCTCGACGCACGCGACGCCATCCTCGAGGCCGACCTGGTCAACAACGGCGGCGCCAACCTCGGCGAGTTGTGGGCCGGCTTCGCGCTCCGCGGCCTCGGCGAAAGCGCCAGCTCGCCCGCGGGCGGTTCGAGCACCACCGGCGTCGTCGAAGCCTTCGACGTGCCGCCGCTGGTCACCTTCGCGTTCCCGTCCGGCACGCCGGACCAGCTCGACCCCGGCGTGTCCACGCCCTTCGCCGTGACCATCAACTCGCTCGGCAACACGTCGATCAACGGCGGCAGCGAGACCTTGCGCGTGAGCATCAACGGCGCCGGCGCCGTGTCCTTCCCGCTCACCGACAACGGGGGCGGCAACTACACGGCTGAACTGCCGCCGCTCGACTGCTTCGACACGGTCGACTACTGGTTCGAGGTCAGCACGAACCAAGGTGTGGTGAGCAACCCGTCCGGCGCGCCGGGCATCAGCTTCGGCGCCGCGGTGTTCACCAGCGTCGACTCGGTCTTCGCCGACGCCTTCGAGAGCGACTTGGGCTGGGACCCGAGCGCCCCCGGTGACGACGCGAGCACCGGCATCTGGACGCGCGTGGATCCCAACGGCACCGGCGCGCAACCGGAAGACGACGACAGCGACCCGGGCACCTTCGCCTTCGTCACCGGTCAGGGTTCGCCGGGCGGCACGCTCGGTGAGAACGACGTCGACGGCGGCTCCACCACACTCACTTCGCCGGTGATCGACCTCTCCGGTGGCGACGCGCGCATCGGCTACTCGCGCTGGTACAGCAACGACACGGGCGGCGCCCCCAACGCCGACGTCTTCGTGATCGACGTCAGCAACAACGGCGGCGGCAACTGGGTCAACGTGGAAGTCGTCGGGCCCACGGGCCCCGAAACCTCGGGCGGCTGGTTCCGTCACGAGTTCCTCGTGTCCGACTTCGTGGCGCCCACGAACAACGTGCGCGTGCGCTTCATCGCCTCCGACCTCGGCACCGGTTCGGTGGTGGAAGCTGCGGTCGACGAGTTCTCCGTGGTCCGTCTGGTCTGTGAAGCCAGCTGCCAAACCGACCTGGGCTTCGGCGGACCGGGCGACCTGTCGCTCTCGATCTGCGGCACGCTCGGCAGCGGCGACGTGGCCAGCCTCACGGTCGAGAACGCCGACCCCTTCGCCATGGTGTTCAACTTCGTGGGCTTCACGAACATGCCCACGGCCTTCCAAGGCGGACAGCTCGTGCCCTTCCCCTACGCCACGATCGTGGGTGTGTCGGCCAACGGCGCGGGCAGCCTCGCGCTGAACGTGCCCGGCGGCGGCGGCCCGTTCACGGTGTTCGTGCAGTCGGCCGCGATGGACGCCACGCAGACGCTCGGCGTGGAGTTGAGCAACGCGGTGCAGGCCGAGTTCCTGCCCTGACCTCGAGCACGCAGTGACCTCGCGTCACTGAGCGCTGCAGATGTCGAGAGCGGCGGCCCTTCGGGGTCGCCGCTCTTCGTTGGTAGGGAGAGCCCCGACTCAGCGGTGCGTCGAGCCCTCCTCGGTGGTCTGCAGCGCGCGCGACAATCGGGCGCAGCACGCAGGTCACTCGTCGTCGCGGCTCGCCTCGTCGCCGGGATCTGCGGGCTTCTTCTGCGGGAGCGACATGCCGATGCCGACGCCGAGCGAGAGCCCGACACCGATGCCGAGCGCGAGGTTGTCGAGCGAGACACCGAGCGCCGTTCCCACGCCGACCCCGATGGCGATGCCCGCACCGAGCATGGGCGGCGGGCCTCCGTCGGTGGACGGCTTGTCAGTCTCCTGGCTCATGCGAAACACCTCTGGGGGCCGTTGCCTCGGGGAACCGAGCTGGCGGACGTGAGCGCGCGCAGCACTCAGCGCGCCACGCCCGTTCACCGAGCGTACCGCAGCTCAGGCCTGCGGCTGTGGCGCGGGCACGGGCACCGGCACCGGCACCGGACGCCCGAGCAAGAAGCCCTGCGCGTGACGCACGCCGAGCTCCAGCAGCACTTCGCGGTCGCTGGCGTTCTCGAGACCCTCGGCCACGATCTCCGCGCTCAGGTGACGCGCCGTGCGCACCAGTCGTTCGAGTCGACGGCGTGCACCGGGATCGCGACCCGCGCCGTGCACGAAGGCGCGATCGATCTTGATCACGTCGGGTTCGAGCACGAGCAAGGCTTCGAGTGAGCTGCGACCGAAGCCCACGTCGTCGAGCGCGATGCTCACGCCTGCGGCTTTCAGCTCGGCGATCGGCGCGCACAGGGACGACGGGTCGCCGAGGAACTGCTGCTCGCTGATCTCGATGCAGAAGCGGCTCGCGCCGCCCGCCGCCTCGAAGTGCTCGATCAAGCGACGCGCCGGCGTGTCGAGCAAGGTCCCCGGGAAGATGTTCACGTGCAGCCGGCCGTCGGAGCAACCGGCGGCGCGCTGCACGCAGGTCTTGAAGCACAACAGGTCGGCGGTCGTGAGCAGGTTGCGCTCGATGGCCAGGCGGAACAGGTCGTAGGGATTGTGGTACGGCCCCTCGGGCCCGCGCACGAGCAACTCGTGCGCTTCCACCAAGCCGGAATCGAGGTCGATGATCGGTTGCCAGAGCACGCTCAGCGACTCGGGGCGCAGGAGCGTGTCCATGTCGTCGAGCGCGGCTTCGTCGGCGCCCCCATGGCTGAAGGCCACGCGATTCTTGCCGGCGTGTTTGCTGCGCGACAAGCCGTGCCGCGACAGGTCGAGCAACTCCTCGATCGACATCGACTCTTCGGGAACCGTGGCCACACCCAGGCTCGCGCTGAGCTTGAGCGGCCGGCCGCCCACGCTCACGGGATTGTCGGAGACAGCCAGACGCAAGCGCTCCGCCACGTGGTGACCTTCGGCTTCGCGCGTGTCGGGCAGCAGCGCGATGAACTCGTCGCCACCGATGCGCGAGAGGATGTCGCCCGGACGCAGACAGCGCGCCATGCGTTGCGCCGCGCCGCACAGGACCACGTCGCCGGCGGCGTGACCGAGCGAGTCGTTCACTTGCTTGAAGTCGTCGAGGTCGATGAGCACGGCCACCACCGGCGTGCTGTCGCGACGCGCGCGCGCCAGTTCACGATCGAGGTGCTGCTGCATGCCGCGACGGTTGTCGAGGCCGGTGAGCGGGTCGTGCAGCGCCTGCGCTTCGAGCTTCTCGGAGAGCTCCACGAGCGCCGCTTCGGCGCGCTTCATCGACGTGATGTCGCGCGCGATGGCCGAGGCGCCGCGCACGCGACCGCGCGCGTCGCGGATGGGCGTGATCGCCAAGGACACGTTCACGCGCGAGCCGTTCTTGTGCAGGCGCACGGTCTGCACCGGGTCGAGCGCTTCGTCGCTACGCAGGGCTTGCGTGATCTCTTCGAGCTCGCCCAGGTTCTCGTCGGGTACGAACTTGGTGGCCGGGCTGCCGATCATCTCCGAGGCCGGGTATCCGTAGAGACGTTCGGCGCCGGGGTTCCAAGAGGTGATCACCCCCGCCATGTTCATGCCCACGATGGCGTCTTCCGTCGACTCCACGATGGCCGTGATCTGGTTCAGGCTCGGCAGACGCGCGATGGCCGGCGCCTTGCGCACGAGCGCGAGCACCGTCATCCAAGAGATCACGGCGGTGACGACCTTGGCCACGGCCGAGAGTTCGTACCAGGGTTGCCAGAACAACCAGACCTCGATCATGTGCACCGTGCCGCACGCGAAGATGAACGCGCAGAACAACCAGAACAGCGGGCGGAACGCGAAGTCGGGGCGCCGGAAGGTGAAGTAGCCGATCACGAAGGGGATCGTGGTGTAGGCGCAGAAGATCGCCACGTCGGCCACGATGTGCGCCCAACCGAGCGCCTCGGTCCAGTGCTCCAACGACCAGCGCGCGGGGAACACGGGCGGCTTCATGAACTGTGACAACAGGTCCATCGAGCAGAGACTCCAGAGGCCGGCGGGGGCGCGACGCGTGCGAGGTTGACGCGAGGTGCGGCACCGGCCCCCGGCGCCCGTCCTCAGAGTTCAGTGATTCGGCTGACAGCAGGGGTGAGTTGAGCGCGCAGGGAGGCTCACGCGATCCGAGCGGACGCGGCAAGAGCGGCGGACGCGGCAGCATCACGGCGCTGAGAACTCAGCGCGACGAAGCGAGCGCGGCCGCACGCGGGGTGCGCCTCAGCCGTCGTCTCCGTCGTCGGGGGCCATGTCGGCGAGCAGGTAATCGAGGTCGTCGCGGTCGAGCGTCTTGGCGAAACCGTCTTCGCCGAGCAAGTCCTTCGCCAAGTCGGCCTTGCGCGACTGCAACTCGCGGATGCGTTCTTCGATCGTGCCCTGCGACACCATGCGGTAGGCGATCACGGTGCGGTCCTGGCCGATGCGGTGCGTGCGGTCGATGGCCTGCGCTTCCACGGCCGGGTTCCACCACGGGTCGAGCAAGACCACGTAGTTGGCGGCCGTGAGGTTCAGGCCCGTGCCGCCTGCCTTGAGCGAGATCAGGAAGGGCGAGGGCGACGGGTCGGCTTCGAAGTCGGCCACGATGTCGCCGCGGTGCCGGCTGCTGCCAGTGAGCATGTGGTAGCCGATGTCGCGCGACTCGAGTTCACTCGCCACGAGCTTGAGGCACTCGACGAACTGCGAGAACACGAGCACCTTGTGACCCTCGGCACGCAGCGGTTCGAGCAGCTCGAAGAGCGCGTCGAACTTGCCCGAACCGAGGTCGGCGTGCCCACCCACCAGCGCCGGGTGGCAGCAGATCTGACGCAGCCGCGTGAGCACCGCCAGGATCGAGATCTTGTTGCGACTCACGCCGCCGGCCTCGGACAACTGCGCGAGCAACTCGCGGCCCTTGGCCAGCTCGGCGAGGTAGAGCTTGCGCTGCCCGGTGCTGAGCTCGCAGTCGCGTTGTTCCTCGATGCGCGGCGGCAGCTCGGGCGCCACCTGTTGCTTGAGACGCCGCAACATCACCGGACGCAGCTTGGCCGAGAGCAAGGTGCGCGCGTGCGGCGGCGCGTCGGCTCGGTCGTAGCGACGCACGAACTGCGCGCGCGGACCGAGATAGCCGGGGTTCAGGAAGGCCTGGATGCTCCACAGGTCGAGCGCGCGGTTCTCGAGCGGCGTGCCCGTGAGCGCCAGCCTGTGCGCCGCCTTCAGCCCGCGCGCCGCGCGACTCACGGCCGCGTCGGGGTTCTTCACGTTCTGCGCTTCGTCGAGGATCACGGCGCGCCACTCGATGGCGCCCAGCTCCTCGCGGTCGCGTCGCAGCAAGGCGTAGTTCGTGAGCACGAGGTCGTGCTCCGGGATCTGCTCGCGCGCCGCGTGACGCTGCCCGCCGGCGCTCAACGCGAGCACCTTCAAATGAGGCGCGAAGCGCGCGGCCTCGCGCTCCCAGTTGTGCAACACCGAAGCGGGACACACGACCAGCGTGGGACCCTCGCTCGGTTTCTCCGCGATCAACCAGCACAGCCACGCGAGCGCTTGGAGCGTCTTGCCGAGACCCATGTCGTCGGCGAGGATCACGCCGAGGTCGAAGCTCGACGCGTGCACGAGGAAGTCGAGGCCGTCGCGCTGGTACGGGCGCAAAGTGCCTTCGATCGCTTCGGGCACGGGCACGCGCGGGAGACCGTCGAAGGCGGCGATCTTCTCGCGCAGCACGCGCACGGCGTCTTGCGCGTCGGTGCCCCCGGCGAGCCCGTCGAAGAGTGCCAGCGCTTCGGGACGCGCGCCGGCGAGCTGCCACACGCTCAGGCGCTGCTCTTCGCCGCCTGCTTCCACGCCCAGCTCGGCGAGCAGCTCGGCCATCTCGTCTTGCTTCTGCGCACGATCGCGACGCACCCAACCGCTGGCCAAGCGCACGAAGCGCGCGTCGGCGTTGCGCAAGCTCGCGAGGTCGGCTTCGGTGAGCGCGGCGGCTTCCGCGTTCCACTCGGCCGAGACCGTGAACCAGTTCACGCCGCTGGCTTGCACGCGCAGGTGCGGCTCCACGGCTTGCGGCGCTTCGATGAGCCCGCGCGCGGCGAGGTTGCCGTACCAGGCCACGCCTTCGGGGCGCGCTTCCCAGGCCTGCGCGAAGTGTTCGGCGCTGCGTGGTGACAAGCGGATCCAGCCGCCCACGCCGCGATCTTCGGCGTCGGGTTGACCGGCTCCCACGCGCGGCCGCGATCCCGAAGCCGCGCCGAGCGACTCGAGCCACTCGGCCACGGGCGTGACGCGTTCGGGCTTGGGGAACTCGAGCCAGACGTCGTCCGCGGGGACCGGATCCTCGCCGGGGGCCGCTGGGTCTGCGGCGTCGGGAAGCGGCTCGGGCTCGGCGTCGGCGGCACCGGGCGCGTCCGGCAAGCTGACCAGACGCAGGTCTTCGGTGCCGGCCGGGAAGCTCGCCACCGCGGGTTCGGCGGGTTCGGCGTCGCCCTCGGCTCGAGGATCGGACTCGGCATCCAAGGCGTCGAGCGAGGCGCTGCTCGCGCTCATCCAGCGGCCGTCGGGCAACCACTCGAAGATCGCGGCGCCCGGGTCCACCGGTTCGCCGGGACGCCAAGCGCGCACAGCGCTGGCGAAAGCGCGCAACTGCAACCAGTCGTCGTCACGCAGATCGAGGCACACCGAGAGGCGCACGTCGTGCACGCGCGAGTGCGTGGCGAGCGAGTCGCGCAGGCCGGTGAACGCGCGCGCCATCGACTCCACGAGCGGGCGCGCGCGCGGCGGTGACGGATCGAAGCCGCCGGCGGCCGCGAAGAGCTCGGGCAGCGGCGCGGGCGGATCACCGCGCGTGGTCCAGAAGGCGCCGTCGGCGAGCACGAGTGTCGGTTCGCGACGCATGCCGGGGCGGCCGCGCAGCACCACGTGTTCGTCGGGTGGCAGCACGCGGCCGTCGGGCAAGCGATGTTGCAGCACCACGCGCGGACCGGACTCCGTGTTGTCGAGCACCGGACCGATCTCGAGCGTGCCGGCGGCCAGCGAGAGGCGCGCACCCGGCGCCACGCCCGCGCGCTCGGCGACTTCGGGAGAGAGGTTCGGGCTCCACGTGGCGAGGCGCGAATCCGCGGCGGCCAAGAGCACGCGCAACAAGGCCGAGCCCGTGAGCACGAAGCGCGTTTCGTTGTCGGGCAAGCACGAAGACACGATCGGCTCGAAGAGCAACTCGAGCAGCTCGAGTTGGTCGGCGGCGATCAGGCCCGGCTCGCGACTCGCTTCGGAGAGCAGCAGACGCAGCTGCCCGCCGGTGCGCGGCTGGTCGTCGAGGCGCTGACTGTTCACACGCACGCTCAGGCTCACGGCCGCGTCGCTGCCCGAGGCGCCGTCGATCTGGAACTCGAAACGCAGCGTGCGCGAGCGCCCTGAACGCGGCACGCCCACCCACGCTTCCACGTGTTCGGCGAGCGCGCTCTCCAAGCGTGAGCGCGAAGCCGGGTCGAGGTCGTTGCGCTCCAGGAAGGGCGCGAGCACCGGCGGCACGCGACCGTTGAGCTGCTTCGAGAGCTCGTGCGCGATCAGGTAGCAGCGCAGGTCGGGGTCATCGACCTCGGCGTGATCGCTGAAGGGCGGCCGGAACACGGCGTAGGCCACCTTCGGGATGCCTTTGAGCAGGTCGGAGAGCGCGTGGACGCGGTCGATCCAGTTGTGACTGCTGCGCAAGCGCGCGAGCGCCGCCCACTCACGCGGGGACGGCGCGGGCGGGCCGTCGTCGTCGGCGGCGTGGTCGTCGGCGGCGTCGTCACCGTCGATGTCGTCGTCGGCGTCGTCGGCGTCGTCGGCATGACCCGGCCCGTCGCTGGCGTCGCTAGCGTCGCGCGTGTCGTGTGTGTCGCGCGCGTCGACCGGGTGATCGGGAGCGTTCTCGTCGACCGGGCGATCGGGGGTGTCGGCTTCGCCGGCGTCGTGCGCGGGGTCATCCTGGAAGCGCATCGGGGCGGAGCTCAGGTGGGAAATCGGGGTGGGCGACGGAGCGAGCGGCGAGGCGCGCGCCGGGACGCGCGCAGCCGCATCGAGCAAGTGTAGTCGTTGAGTGCGCTCAGGTTGAGGGAGAACCTGAGCGCTTCGTCAGCGCGCGCGGCTCAGGGCAGCAGGTCGTGCTCTGCGCCCGACTCGAGGATCAGTCGGCCCGACACGAGACCGTCGATCTTGTCGCCCGTGGTGCTGAACTCGGCGACGACTTCGCCCTTGCCCTTGGGACCGAACACGCGCAGCACGCGGGTCTCGCGCGTCTCAGCGTTCACGGTGGCCATGAAGTCGAGCTCCACGGCCTGCACGCCACCCAGGTGCTCGAGCACGACCGGGTTCTGTTTGAAGAGCTCGCCCGCGTCTTCGGCGATGCGGTTGCCACCCATCACGGTGAGTGCGGCGAGGCCGAGCAAGATCAGGCCGAGCGTCAACACGATCTTCTTCAACATGAGCGGGAGGCTCCTTCAGAGGTGGCTCGGCGTGACGCCCAGCGTGTCGCGCAGTCGCACGAAAGTGAGTTCGTGCTTGTTGTGCGACAAGTGAACCACACGCGCGCCGGGGATGGCTGCGAAGCGCTCGGCGATCTCGGGTTGCGCTTCGCCCTGGAACTTGATCGTGGCCACGATCGACGGCGGGTCGGGGCGCGCCAGGCGCTCTTCGATCAGACGCAGCAGGCGTTCGGGGTAGCAGATCACGTCGCTGAGCAGCCAGTCGGCGCGCTCGCATTCGGTCGGCAGCGGCGCGAAGGCGCTCTGTTGCAGCACGGTGAGACGCTCGTGCGCGCACAACGCGTCGTCGAGCGGCGCCTTGTCCACGGCGATCACGCGCGCGCCGAGCTGCAGCAGCACCCAGCTCCAGCCGCCGGGGCTGCCGCCGAGGTCCACGCAGGTCTCGCCGGGCGCGGGGCGCAGGCCGATCCGCGTGAAGGCTTCCCAGAGCTTGAGGTAGGCGCGGCTGGGCGGGCCGTCGTGGTTCTCTTCGAACAGGAACTCGCCGCGCGCCACGCCGCTGCGTCCGCGCGGGAGCACGAGCAAGGTGTTCGCGTCGAGCAATCCGAAGTGACCCAGCGGCGCGTCGGGGACGCTGTCGCCGAAGCGGAAAGCTTTCGCGCGGAAGTGCGGCAACTTCTCCGCGATCAACTCGCCGCGACGATGATGCTCCAGCGAGAGGTGCACCCAGTTGCGTTGGCGCGCGCGCAGCTGGCGCGCCGCGTCGCCGATGGACGCGATGGACACGGCCTCGGCGTCGGCGAAGATCTCGGCGGGCCAGGCGAGTGCGCGTGGCGGGCCGTCGCAGAGCGCGAGGTCGCCCAGCCAGCGCACCGACTGCCCGGCGGAAGCGAGCTCCCGCACGAGTTCGTCACGCAGACCTGGCGCGGCGAGGTAGGCGCAGAGCGGCTGCGTGCTGGAAGCGTCGACCGCGCTCAGCGCCTAGTCCCCCAGCGCCATCAGGGCGTTTCGCGTTCCGGCGCGCCCACTCGTTTCGCGTCCGCTCTCTGCGTGTTCCTTCGCCGCGAGTTCAAGGGGCCGACGCCTTCACCGCGTTGCTCGCCGCGAAGCCCGACGGGCCCGCGGGATCGCTGATCCACCACTGCGACCAGATCGACAAGCCGCCCGGGATGCCTTCGGGCCAGGTGCTCGCGAGGTCGAGTTCACCGGCGGCGTTCGTGTTGAAGTTGAAGCGCACCACGTCGGGTGAGGGCACGAGCAGGCCGCCCTTGAGCGGCGCGTTGAGTGCCGACATGCCGAGCACGAGCGTGGCGGAGCTGCTCGGACGCGCGTTGCTCAGTTCGAGTTGCAGCGCGGTGTTCGCGAGCAGCAAGCCGCCGCCCTGCAGCGCGGGTTCGCCCGTGGCGCCGGCGAGCGCGCCGCCGAGTTGCGTCCACGGGTCAGCTTCGCGGTAGTCGATCACGAGTGGGATGTGGTCGAAGGCCTGGCCGATGAAGTCGACGGTCACATCGGTGGCTTGCAAGCCCGTGGCCGCGAGGTCGCCGGCCGACATGGTCGTGGTGTTGAGCGCGTAGCGGTGCACGCTCTGCAGCACGCTGTCGGTGGTGATCACGAAGTCGAGACGGCCGGGGTCGTACTGACCGGGCGTGTACCAGGTCCAATCCGCCGGCCCGACCACGTTGTGCAGCGGGTGTTCGTCGGTGGCATCGCTGGCGTCCCAGTCGGGCGGCGAGTCGGGGCCGAAGCTCGCGTTGTCGATGATGTTGCCGTCGATGAGCGTCTGCACGGGCTGGAAACCGTCGACCAGATTGAGGTCGCCGATCACCATCATGGCCGTGCCTGCGGGCAGCGTGATGAAGCCGCCGGGTTCGCGGATGTCGCGCATCCAGTTCACCAGCGCGTCGGACTGTTCTTGTCGACGATGGTCGTTGCCGCCGCAGCACTTGTAGTGGTTGTTCATCATGTAGAGGTCGGTGCTGAAGCGATCGTCGGGCAGGTCGATGAGCGCCATGGCCACGCCCTTGTCGCCCTCGGGGATCGTGTCGTTGGCCAGCATCGAGAGCGGGAACTTGCTCAGGATCACCGAGTCGCCTTCCTTGTGACCGTGCCAGCCGCCGGGGATCGGCGCGATGCTGTCCATCAGGTTGAGCACCACACTCACGTGGGTGTCGTAGTCGATCTCTTGGATCGCCCAGATGTCGGCGTCGAGCGCATGCACCACACGTTCGAACTTGGCCGCCTGGAAGGCGTTCTCCGACGGGAAGATCGTGTCCCACAGCACGTTGTAAGACACCACGCGCAGGTCGTCGGGCGCGAGACGTTCCACGAAGGTCTGCGCGGAGGAGAGTGGCGCGCCGAGGCACGCGAACAACAAGGAAGCAAGGAACAGGCGCACAGTGAACTCCGGGGAACGCGGGGAAGCGGGGCGCAGCCTATCACGGCAGTGGCTCGGGGATCCGGCCGGCGGGGCCCCGGACAAACGCGCCCGCTGCGCGAAGGGCGCGCGACGCCCGCTAGGATGCCAGCATGAATCGACTCCTGAACGCTGCGTGGCTCGCCGTCTCCTTACTCACGCTCACGACTGCGGCGGGGGCGCAAGCTTCCGCTGACACCTCGGGCGCCGACGCCGCGCAGCTCGACGCGATCGCGAGCGTGGTGATCCTCGTGCGTCACGCGGAGACGGATCCCGCGGGCGGTGCCGACCCCGGGCTGAGCGCGCAGGGCAGCGCGCGCGCCGCCGCGCTCGTGAGCGCCTTCGCGGATGCGGGCATCGAGCGTGTCGTGACCTCGTCGCTGCAACGCACGCGCGACACGGGCGCGCCGGTTGCCGAACACTTCGGGCTCACGCCGGTCGCCGTCTCGACCTCGCTTCCCGGTGGGCTCGACGCGCACCTCGCGGCCGTGGTGCAGGCGGTGCGTGAAGCGCAGCCCGCGCGATGCGCCCTCGTGGTCGGACATTCGAACACCGTGCCACGCCTCGTGTCCGCGCTGGGCGGCCCCGATCTGCCCGACATCGCGCACGACGACTACGGCAACGTGTTCGTGCTGCTCACCGCCGCCGACGGCGAGGTCAGGTTGATCCGTTCGCGACAGGTCGAGCCGAACGCGAGCGCAGCGTCGAGCGCGGCGTACGACGTGCGCGACCCCGTGCCCGACGCCGAGTTCCCCGAGCAAGCGAGCTCGGCCTACGTGCTGCCCTATCCCGTGGGCGCGCGCCACAACGTGCGTCAAGGCAACGGCAACCCGACGAACACGCACAACGCCAAGTACAACTCCACCTTTGCGTACGACTTCGAGATGCCGATCGGCTCGGAGATCGTGGCGGCGCGCGGTGGACGTGTGCTCGCCGTGGTCGAACAGTTCAGCGACGAACAACACGGCCTCGCCGATGGCAACTACCTCGCCATCGATCACGGCGACGGCAGCTTCGCGCTCTACGGTCACCTCACGCAGAACGGCGCGCTGGTCGAGGTCGGCGAGCAAGTGAAAGCCGGTCAACTCATCGCGCACTCCGGCAACAGCGGCCTGAGTCAGGCGCCGCACCTGCACTTCGTGGTGAGCCAGTGTCCCGAAGGCGCCCCGTTAGGTGGGCCGAACTGCACGTCGATCCCGATCAGCTTCCGCAACACGCGCGCGCACCCGCGCGGCCTGATCGGTTCGCCGACTTCGGAGATCGGCGGCGGCGAGTGGTACGAGGCGCTGGAGGGCTGAGGCGCGGCGCATCGACCTGGACGCTTTGCCGGCAAGGACGCCCGGCTGGCTACACTGGACGCCCCCACCGATTCGACACCCAGGACCACCATGATTTCCTCACCGTTCACGGTCGCGCGCCACGTCGCGCTGGCCGTCACGCTCCTCGCGAGCACCACGACCGCTGCGATCGTCAGCACGTCCAGCAACGCCACCGACCCCGCAGGCATGGCGCAGGCTCCCGCGCTGCTCGGCACGCCGCTCGCCGATCCGCTGCCCGACATCCCCAACAGCGACTTGACCGTGCGCCTCGCGCCGGTCGTCACCGGGCTCACCTTCCCCACCGACGCCGCCGTGCCGCCCGACGGCAGCCCGCGCCTGTTCCTCACCCAGCTCAACGGACTCGTGCACGTGCTCCAGGAAGGCGTGTTGCAAGCCACGCCCTTCCTCGACTTCAGCGCCGACCACATCATGACCAATGGCAGCGCGACCTCGAGCGTAACCTTTCATCCCGACTTCGCGACCAACCGCAAGCTCTACGTGGTGATGACCGAGAACAAGGACCCCGCGCTCGCCGACTTCGGCAGCAGCAGCGGCATCGTGCAGCAGAGCGTGCTCTACGAAGTCGCCGCGCAGGCGAACTACCCCGCGCCCGGCTGCAACCTGATCGACCTGGCCGCGACGCGCGAACTGTTCCGCATCAACGAGCTGAACTTCATCCACAACCTGGGCGATCTCGAGTTCGGCAGCGACGGCTACCTCTACATGACCAAGGGCGACGATCGCAACGGCGGCCAGAACCTGACCACGATCCACGGCACCGTGCTGCGCATCGACGTCGACTTCGGCCCGGGCAACGCGCTCAGCGCCAACGGCAACTACGCGATCCCGCACGACAACCCCTTCGTGTCGGGAACGTCGGGCGAACTCGGCGAGATCTGGGCTTACGGTTTCCGCAACCCGTGGCGCCTGTCGATCGATGGCAGCGATGTTTGGGTCGCCGACATCGGCGAGGGCGACATCGAAGAAGTGAATCTCGTGCCCGCCGGCGGCAACTACGGTTGGAGCGCCAAGGAAGGTTCCTTCGCGTACCTGCCCGGTGTCGGCGTCACCGATGATCTGTCGGGCTTGCCAGCCGGACCGTTCGTGGATCCCATCGGCGAGTACGACCACGGCCAAGGCGACCGCTCGCTCACCGGCGGTGTGATCTACCGCGGCGCGCGCTTCCCCGACCTCGTGGGAGACTACGTGTTCGGCGAGTGGATCTCCGGTCGCGTGTTCCACATGGACACGAACACCGGCGCGATCGAACGCCTGCTCGTCGACCCGCTCGGCGAGACGATCCACGGCCAGAACGACGGCGCCCCCAAGGAAGGCATCCTCTCGATCACCACCGACGCCGACGGCGAGTTGTTGCTGGTCGTCACCGAGCGCGAGTTCACGCCCACAGCGCGCGTGCTGCGCGTGGAGCCCGCGAACTGGCTCGACCTCGGCAACGGCCTGGCTGGCGCGACCGGCGAACCGACGCTGATCGGCGGCGGCTCACTCAGCGCGGGCAAGCCGTCGGGCCTGCTGCTCAAGGGCGCCGCGCCGCTCACCCCCACCACCATCGTGTGGGGCGCCGCCGAGCTCGGCCTGCCCTTCAAGGGCGGCGTGATGGTCCCGACGCTCGACATCCTGGTGCACTCGGTCAGCACCAACGGCGCCGGCGCGCTGCAAGTCGGCGGCCCGTGGCCCGCAGGCATCCCCGCGGGTCTGCACGCGTACTTCCAAGTGTGGGTGCACGATGTGACGGGGCCTGCGGGTTTCGCGGCGAGCAATGCGGTGCGCGGGACGACGAACTGAGGCGCGGGGCGCGGACTGAATGCCCGTTTTAAGTGAAGTCGTGCGGGTTCTTGAGAACTCCTGCGCTGGTTGTGAGTGCGCGCCGGTCACCGCCTCCCGGTGACTGGGGACGCGCGCTTCCTCCACAGGAGATTCGCATGTTCCGTTCCATCTATTCCGCCAGCGTGGCGCTGACAGCCGCCTTCGCGCTCACCCCCAGCGTGCACGCGCAGTGCCCGCAAGACTCCATCGATCGACCCATGCAGACCGCAGGTGACCTCTTCGGCGCGGAGGTCAGCACCGACGGCGACCTCGCCGCGATCGGCTCACTCGGCGCCATCGCCGGCACGGGCGAGATCACCTTCGCACGTCGCAACGCCTCGATGCGCTGGGACATCGTGCAACAAGTCCCCTCGACCTTCGGGCTCGGCACCAGCGGTTTCGGAAGCGTGCTTGAGCTCGACGACGATGTCCTCGCGACCGGCGGCACCGATCTTGGCCCGACCTTCGCGCCTATCGTGTTCATGCTGGTCGACGACAGTGGCACATGGACGACGACGGCGTTCGTGTTCGACGCCTCGCTGGACTTGCTGAGTGAGTTCGGCACTTCGCTGCGCATCGATGGCGACGTGCTGCTCGTCGGCGCACCCAACTCGCTGGGTGATCCCGCGGGCCCGCTGCCCGGCGCGCGCACGGGTTCGGTGTTTCACTTCCTGCGCGATCGCAAAGGCACGCCCAGTCCGCTCGACGACACGTGGGACTACCAGAACACGATCTACCCGCCCGCCGCCTTCGCGCTGGCCGGCATGCGCTTCGGCGCGTCGGTCGCGAGCGACAGCGGCCGGCTGCTCGTCGGCGCGCCGCGCGACATGATCATCACGGGCCCGCTCTCGCAGACCGTCGGTTCAGCCTACGCCTTTGATCAAACGGGCAGCACCTGGACCTTCACTCAGAAGCTCAGCGGGACTCAGAGCCACTTCGAGGACTTCGGGGCCTCGGTGGATCTCTCGGGCGATCGCGCAGTGGTGGGTGCTCCCAACTCGCAGTCAGGTTTCGCGCAAATCCCCGGCGCAGGCTTCACCTACGACCGCTCCGGTGGCAGCTGGGTTCTGAACGCCAAGCTCACCGGCCCCACGCCGCTGCAAAACCTCGCGCGGATCGGCTTCGACGTCGACCTGGAGGGCGAGCTGCTCGTGCTCGGCGCTCCTGGCCCGATGGCACCGAGCCCGGGCATCCCCGGTCGCGCCTTCGTGTACCTCGAGCAGGGCGGGAACTGGGATCTGATCCGCGAGCACGGCTCCGCGAACCCAACCAACAGAGACTTGTACGGCGTGACGGTCGCGCTCACCGGCGGCAGCGTCACCGGTGATCTCGCGTTGATCGGTTCACCGGGCAAGAAGCTCCCCGGCCCCATCGATGATGTGGGCGTGGTCGAGTATCGCGGCACGACGCTGGAGGCCTGCCCGCCTTCGATCGTGGCCTCCGTAGGTGGCACTCACACCTTCAGCATCACGGCGGGAGCGCAGCATGCCGGCGAGACCTACTGGATGTTCGGCAGCGCGAGCGGCACGTCGCCCGGATTGAACCTCAACGGGAACAACCTGCCCTTGGTCGTAGACGTGTACTTCAACAAGACGCTCTACCAACCGTACTCGGGGGCCTTCACGAACTTCATCGGCACACTCGATCCGAACGGTGATGCCAGTGCCGCGCTGAGTGTGCCCGCCGACCCGAGCTTCGCGGGCATCACGCTGTACCACGCTTACGCCGTCTCCCCAACGCTGGGCGCGCCGGTGGAACTCACGAGTCACGCGACCTCGCTGGTGCTTCAGTAAGCCGCAGCGCAGCACTTCGATGAGGTGGGACACTCGCCTCCGTCCACCTTCGGGTGGACGGAGGTCTTGCGCGTTCCCGATCGCGTATCGTGGAACACAGAGTCCGGGAGATGAGAGTGAAGGCAGACGGCGGCCGCGCTCGACGTCGCGTGAGATCGTCGCGCCCCGAAACGGCGAGCGCCGAATACACTCGGCGCCCCGCGCATCGCCCCACACTTCACCTCCTTCAGCTCGCACGCCTGCCCATGTCCGCGAAGAACGCCGTCGACGGAGTCCTCCCCGAGCTCTACGACGAGCTGCGCAAGCTCGCCGAGCGTGCGCTGGCCAACGATCGCCCAGGGCACACGCTGCAGCCGACCGCGCTCGTGCACGAGGCGTACATGCGCCTCATCACGCAACGCAAGAGCGCCCTCAACGATCGTGCGTACGCCTACGCCGCCGCCTCGTGCCTGATCCGCCGGATCCTCATCGATCACGCGCGAAAGCACCGTGCCGCCAAGCGCTTCGGTCGACTGGTGCGCGTGAACCTCACTCCGCAACTCGTGCTCACGCACTCCGACGACCTCGATGTACTCGCCGTACACGAGGCCCTGGAACAGCTCGAGCGCCTCGACGCGCGCCAAGCAAGAGTCGTAGAGCTGCGCTTCTTCGGCGGACTCACGGTCGAGGAGATCGCGCGAGTGATGGAGCTCTCGAAGCGCACGGTCGAGGGCGACTGGGCGCTCGCGAAGGCCTGGTTGAAGCGCGAACTCACGCGCGACGCGAGCGGGTGAACGACAGTCGAGCGGTCGCACGGGCACAGCCAGCGAGCACTTCTGCGGAGTGCCACTCGATCCTGCGCTGGTCGAGACGGTCCCCGGTTGGCGCACGCGAGCGCGGAACCCGACACGCCTGAGCCCAGGCGATGCCTGCGCGCCTCGCTCAACACACATCAGGAGCTTCGAACGCCATGCCATCCTCCCACGACTGGGACCAGCTCAAGCGGCTGTTCATCGCCGCGCGTGAGCTGCCACGCAGGGAGCGCGCAGCGTTCATCGAGCGCGAGTGTGACGACGACGCCCTGCGCGACGAGGTGCTCGAGCTGCTCGATCAAGCCGACGCCGACACGCCCTTCATGGAAGGGTCCACGCCGCGGCTCTCGCTCACCCGCTCCGAGTCCACCGAGGATCAGATCACTCCGATCCCCACGACGCCCAGCCAGCTCACGGAACCCGATCAGGAGATGCCCGAGTCGATCGGCCCCTACATCTTGCGAGAGATCCTCGGGCGCGGCGGAATGGGCCAGGTTTACCTCGCCGAACAACACACGCAGCTGCACCGCCTCGTGGCGCTCAAGATCCTGCGCTCCGCTGCGCCCAGCGCACAGGTGCTCGCGCGCTTCGCGAGTGAACGCCAAGCACTCGCGCAACTGAACCACCCCGGCATCGCGCAGGTCTACGATGCCGGCAGCACCGACGACGGGCAGCCCTTCCTCGCGATGGAGTACGTGCCCGGCAGCTCGATCACCGACTTCTGCGAGCAGCACGCACTCAGCGGTGTCGCGCGCCTCGAGCTCGCGGCGCAAGTCTGCCGCGCGATTCATCACTCTCACCTCCGCGGTCTGCTGCACCGCGACATCAAGCCGAACAACATCCTCGTGAGTGTGCTCGACGGTTCGGCGCAACCCAAGGTCATCGACTTCGGTGTGGCAAAAGCGCTGGCTGGCGACGGCGACGACAGTGCGACCACACGCCACGGTCAACTCCTCGGTACGCCCGAGTACGCCAGCCCGGAACAGCTCGCAGGCGACCCCGACATCGACACGCGCAGCGACGTGTGGGCGCTCGGTGTCGTGATCCACGAACTCCTCACCGGGGCGCTGCCGCGCGACGGTGCACGCCTCGCCGCGAGCGCGTCGACAGGCCTCGACAAGCCGCAGCAACGTGAACTCCAGCTCGTGCTGGAGTGCGCTCTGGCTGTCGATCGTGAGGAGCGCTACGCCTCGGCAGAGGGTCTCGCAGCGGACCTCGAGCGGCTCGTGCGCGGTGAGCCCGTGGGGCTCTCGCCGGCCACGCTGAGCGAACGCGCCCGCCGCACACTGCGCCGTCATCGCCTCGCGCTCGCGACCGTTGGCGTGCTCCTGATCGGCACGTTGCTCGGGCTACTCGGCCTCTGGCGTGGTCTCGAGGAGGCGCGACGCTCGGAAGAGAACGCACGCACCGCGGAGGCCAATGCGCGCAGCGCCGAAGCGAACGCGCGCAGCGACGCACGCTCCGCGGAAGCCACGGTGGAATTCCTGCTCGAACTGTTCGCCGAGGCGGGCCCGAGCGAACGCCCCGTCGACTCGGTGACGGCTGGCGAGGTGCTCGACGCGGCGACCCGTCGCCTGGAGCAAGACTTTGCCGGCGACCCGCGCGCCAAGGCACGGCTCACAGCAGCCATGGCTGCGAGCCAACTGCAACTGAGTCGACGCAGCGTCGCGGTGGAACTCGCGCGCTCAGCCGTCGAACAGTGGATGGCGCTGGAGCCGCGCTCGCCCGCTTCCTTGCACTCGGCGCGACTCACGTTGGCGCACGCGCTCGCTGAAGGACTCGAACTCGAGGCTGCCACCGAGCAGATCGACGCCGCTGAGCTCGAGGCTCATGAACTCGCTTCGCCCCGTTTGGGGCGCCTGCGCATCACTCTGCAACGGGCGCGCGTGGCCCGTCTCAGTGGTGACATGCTCGAAGCCGCCGACCTGCTCGACGCAGCGCTGGCCGCGAGCTCCGCAGACGAAACCGCGAGCCCGGAGGAACGCCGGTTGAAGTCGCACGCGCTCATGAACCTCGGACAAGTGCTCATCGAGCTCGCCCGTTTCGCCGATGCTGAGAGCGTGCTGCTCGACGCCGAGCAGGCGCTCGCTGCGTACCTCCCCGAAGGCAACAACACCCTCCTCGAGGTGCGCGCCCGACGCGGCGCCGCGATGGCGCGACAAGGCAAGTCCAACGAAGCCGAGGTCGTGCTGCGTGACGCACTCACAGGTCTCGAGTCCAGCCTCGGCCCCGACCACATGGCATTGGGGCCGCCCATGCTTGCGCTCGCGCATCTGTACGTTGGCGACGAGCGCAGTGAAGAAGCCGAACCGATCGCCACGCGCCTCGATGCGCTGATTGCCTCCAACCTCGGTCCGGACCATGTCGACCGGGTGGTGCCACTCAGCCTCGTCGGTTCGATCGCTGCCGAGCAGGGCGACTTCGAAGCCGCGCTCGCCGTGATCGAGGAAGCCGTCTCGATTGCGAAGGCCGGCTACGGTTCCGCGCATCCGTCCACACTGTCGCTGCGCATGAGCCGCATCGAGGTCCTGACCAGGCTCGGGCAACCCGGCACCGTCGCGGACGAACTCGAGAGCGTCGCGTCGCTCGCGCGTGAACGGCTCGGCGCCCGGCACCAACTCGCGGTGGGCCCCGTGGCGATGCGCGCCACCATGCTCGCCAGCGCGGGCCAAGTTCAGCTCGGCATGGAAGAAGTCGACTCAGCACTCGAAGCACTTGGTGATCCACCCGACAACGCTCCCGATGTTTCGCGTGCTCTGCTCCTCGCGACGCGCGCCGCGCTGCGCGGCCAATCAGGTCGCCCCGACAAGGGCCGTGCCGACGCGCTCGAAGCACGCGACATCCTCACATCCGAGGGCGCCGAAAGAGGTCGAATCCATCAGATGGCAACACTCGGTGTGACACAGGTGCTGATGCGCTTGGGTGAAGGCTGAGGCGTCCCGGACCGCAGCAACAAGCCCTCGGGGTGCGCGCGGAGGTCGAACAGCTTTCAGGCGGCGAAGTCACCGGCCGCGCAGCCTGCCCACGCAGGGCGCGACGGTCGAGTCAGCGCGACGATCGGGTTACTCGCGCGCGTCGTCGAGCGGACCGAGGAACATCGCGCGCACACGTTGCTTGCCGAGCACGCGGACCAACTCGCGCAGCGTGCAGAACAGGAAGAAGAGCACGAAGAGCCAGATCTGGACGACCCAGAAGTGCGGCCAGACGACCTTCTCGAGCAGTTGGGTGTTGGCGGCGCCGAGGTCGCCGAGCTCATTCCAGAACTCGATGAGTTTCTCGAGGTAGCGCACCGCGAAGGCCGCGATGAAGTAGATCAACGTCTTCCAGACCACGTTGTAGATCAGCGGGCGCTCAGGGAAGCGATTCAGGAGCGGCAGCATGTCCACGAGGAGCACGACCTTGGCGACGATCAGTGCCCCGATCGTCGCGTTCATGAAGGCGCCGAACTCGATGCCGTACTCCCGCAACATCAGCGCCTGCGTGAGCGCGAGCAGCTGAAAGGCGACGAAGAAGAAGATCGTGATCGGGATGATCTTGACCAGCTCTTCTTTGAACCACGCGACGACTTTGCCCATTGCGCTCTCCTGGCCCGGCGGTGCTTGTTCCTGACGCGACGGCACGCGTCGTAACACATCAGGCGCGCGTTGTATCGCGCCTGCGTTCAGCCGCCGAGGATCGGGAGATCGGCGCGCCAGGCACCGACGGCGTGCGCTCGAGCAACGCGCAGGTGGTAGGCGCGTCCGAAGCTCATGCGGCCGCGTCGAGCTTGTGCAGGATGTCAGTGCAGCGCCGGACGTCGCGCTGGAAGAACACGAAGCCGTAGCCGAAGACCGCGAGCATCAGGAGTCGGCCCCAAGACACCGTGCTGTCCATCCAGCTCGCAGTCGATTCAGGAGCGCCCATGGTCAGTCGCAGCACGAGCATCGACAGGTGGTAGAGCGTGACGACCCCCAGGCCGTACATCATGAGTTGCGAGCGCGTGCGGAAGCCGCGAACGACCTTGCGGTACTCCTTCGACTTCAGGTCCTGCTTGTCTGCGTACCGCAACTCCCGGCCCGCGCTCGCTTCGGCGACGAGATCTTCGGGGGAGCGGCTGTCGGTGTCGGGTTGAGTCATGAGTTGAGAGTGTAACGGCTCAGACGCGAAGACACATAAATCAGGGCGTCGGCGGCACTCGCTCGTAGAAGTAGTAACAGAGCCCATCCGGCGCGACGACGAAGAACACCTGGAAGCGTTCGCCGTTGCGCTCGTCGATGCGCCAGTTGGCGGTTTCGACGCCGTTGGCTTGCAGCTCGTCGCGCACGTCGTGGATGTTCGCGACTTCCACGGCCGCGCCGTCCTGCGCTGCGTCGCCGCCGTTGATCGCGAAGCCGATCTGCACGCCATCGCGCTCGAGCACGACGGTTGGGTTGGGTGAGTCGCGGCGCTCGACTTCGTGCATGCCGAAGGCTTTCGCGTACCAGGTCGAGGCGGCGTCGAGGTCGGTGACGGGAAGCGCGAGCACATCGGCTTGAAACGGCGCGGCGGCGCGGAAGTGTGCTTCGTCGGGCATGGTCGTCACGGGCTCCGCCGAGGCTGCACGGTTCACGCGCTCGGCGAACACGGCGGGCCTCGAGTCAATCCATGAACAGTGTGTCGGGTAGGTCCGCCAAAGTGAAGGGACCGAAAACGCGCTGCGTGCCGCTGCGCCACTCGCGCCCGCGTTCGGGGCCAGCGGGCCGCTCCACCTTGCGAGTCGACGGGCGGCGGACCGAGCGACATGCCCATGTGGACCGGGACCGACGCCCCGTCCCCGGCGGCGCGAAGCCGCTGTGCTCGTGGAGCATCGCCCACGATTCGCGCGCTTGGCGCTCGGGAGTCATGACTGTGATCCACTGGTCGAGGCCGATCACTCCTCCACAACATCGCGCAGCCGCGCGATCGCGTCGTCCCATTGAGCGGAGATGTTGGCGAGGTAATCGCGTGCGCCGGTGAGCGCTTTGGGGCGGATCGCAAAGCGACTCTCGCGGCCGGCGCGCTTGCGGTTCACGAGGCCGGCGTCGCTCAGAACTCGGAGGTGCTTGGTGACGGCTTGGCGTGTGAGGGCGAGGCCGTCGGTGAGTTCGGTGATCGAGTGACGCTCGCCGTCACTGAGTCGCGCGACGAGTTCCAAGCGCGTGGCATCGCCCAGCGCCGCGAACACGGGTGCGGGGTTCTTGCGGCGCGACCGTGCGCGCGACTTAACCGGCGACATGAGCGGTCACGTGCCCGGCCTGGATGTCCCAACCTTGCTTGTTGGAGCGCAGCACTTCGAGTCGCTTGGCTTCCGGGAACTGGAGGAAGCCCGACTCGGTGATCGTGAGGCGCGTGCCGTCGGCGGTGGGTTCCAAGCAGAACTCCACGGTGACCTTCGCGTCGGCGTCGTACTCGCCGTCGGGATCGACCGCGCTCGGCGGCCAAGAGAACGCGAACACCCGCTCGTGTTCCAGCGTCTCGGTGAGCGACTCCCACTTCACGTGCTCGTGCCCGGGGAAAGTGAGCTGCCCCGTGCTGAGCGCGCCGACTTCAAAGGGCCCGTCGAGCCGAACTCGAAACCACGCGCCGAACTCCTCGTGGTCGGTGAGCGCCTTCCACACCCGCGCAACCGGCGCTTTGAGTTCGACGACCTTCTCGATCTGATCTTGGTTCGCTGCAGTCATTGGCAACCTCCTGGTTGCGCATGACTCTAGGGGACGCGCCGGCAACGCGCAACCGCCGAGTTGCCTTTCTTCACCGGCGAGGCGCGCACCCCGCATCCTTGAGCACGCGCTCGCGCGACGCCGGGTGCTTCCCGAGGTGACGCGCAGGACGAATCGGTCGCGCGCTGAAGTTGCCCCCACAGTTCGGGCAGCGAGATTCCAAGACGCCCTCCACGCACTCCCGACAGAAGGTGCACTCGAAGGTGCAGATCATCGCGTCCAGCGAGTCGTAGGGAAGGTCGCGGTCACAGCATTCGCAGTTGGGTCGCAGATCGAGCATTCGTTCACTCGCTCCGAAGGATCTTGTCCATCTTGCGCCCCCGCGCCAGCTCGTCGATCAACTTGTCGAGGTACCTGGCCTTCTGCGTCAACGGGTTCTCGATCTCCTCCACCCGATACCCGCAGATCACCCCCGTGATGAGATGAGCGTTCGGGTTGAGCCGCGCCTGCTCAAAGAACTCCGCAAACGTCGACTTGCCCTTGATGTGCTTCTGCACCGCGCGCTTGTCAAAGCCGGTCAACCACTCGATCACCTGATGCAGCTCGGCCTTGGTGCGCCCCTTCTTCTCAACCTTCGTCACGTAGTGCGGGTAGACGGAGAAGAACGGCATGGCGGCGATTCGTTCGTCGCTTGTGGTGGGCATGGGAGTAGTTTCCTTCGAGCTTGGCGGCAGCGTCGACGACCAACCGTGTTGCAGCGCGCCGGACAACTCCGAGCGACGCCCACAGCAAGCGCGTGTTCGGCGCGACGTTCATCATCGCTGCTCAACCATACGTGGTGAGTTCGATGCCGAGGCCGATCTCTCCGGCCGCTCGCAGGAGGGGTGCAGGAAAGGCGTCCGTTTGGACGACGACATCGTCGGTGCCGATCCTCAGCTCACTCGGAAAATCGAGGACGAACCAGTCGAGTCCAGGCAAACGCGCCACCCGCTTCAGCGCAGACTCATGCTCGCCGAGAAACCGCAGCGCATCCTCCACCTGCCTGGGAGGTCCGACCATTCCGCCGCGGACACCGCAACGGTGATTCCCGAGTAGGTGCAGCGCGCACCATCCGCCTGCGATGACCTGCGCGGCCCGCCACGCCGAAAGATCGAACTCGGTTTGAAGAGTTTCATCTGGAGGAGTGCTTCGACATCTAGGTTGTCGCCGCAGATTCTCAGGGTGCACATGCGCGTGAGCCTAGCGCTATTGTGGTTCGGCGGCGCCGCGGAGCGGCGTCAGCTGCAAGCGCGTGTTAGCTATTGGCTGCGGGCTTGCTACTGCGTTCATTCCTGCGTTGAACGAACTACTCATATTTGCTGTGGAGTATGAATACATACTCAGTGATCGCGTGTGCAAAGTTGAACAGATCTTGAGCATCCTCTGCTTGAACCATCTCGCCCGAAGGATGAGCTCCAGTGTTTCGCACTTGCCAGAGCGCCTTCGACCAATCAAACAGGCGAGCATCGATGACTTCCCGCTCACGCAGAGCTGCCAATCGCTTATTGAGCGAATCTCCCGGCGCATTGTAATGCACACAGATGCTTTCCACAGTACGTCCGCACATTACTGCGCAAGCAGCAAATGCACCTGCGCGGAAGCACTTTCGAGCTTCTTCTAATGAAGCTCGAACGATTTCTGGAACATCCCAAGGGACGTACTTGTCGGGATCGGGCCAGATCCGGGTGGGGATGGACCATCCTTGCTCTCGACTATCTGGATCAGGGTAGTTTTCCTGAAGACTCACGAGAGTCTCTTGGCAACTAGGGCACACGAGAAGGCTCACTCGGTATCCGAGGTCATCTACCGACGCTCGGTGCTCTCGGCGCGAGGCCTCTTGCGCATCGACGAGTGACTTGCAGATCGGGCAGTCAATCAGCAACCAGTGCCCCCTTCCATATGTCTGACGCTATTGTTCTTCAGCTGTACCGCGGAGCGGCGTCCGCTGCAAGCGCTTGTTAGATGGTCACCCACAGCGCCCAGAGAGACAGGGCGCTGCAAGAAAAGCAGATGAAAAGGAACGGACCATGTGTGATTAGCCAGCGGCGCCATCCACGGAAACGAGTTTGACGATCATTCTGGAACATGCTTACCGAACCGACTCTTCGGCAAAGTGCGCGTTCGATGCGAGCTGCCGCCGAGAAGAATGTGTCGGCCGAGCGGATAAAGCCAATGTGCGTTCGCAATAGAACCAAGCTCATTATGAATCCGAAAGCTGCCGCGGCCGACGCGAAACCGAATTCGTTTGTCCGGACTAGGTAACCAGCGCCAGCCAAGACTGCAGTCCCCTGGCCGATGCAAAGCAACCTTAGGGACCTGCTGGCATTCGAGTAGTGCCTAGCAAAGGCGCATGCCTCCCGGTAGGCCTGTTCGCGCAAGTCGCCCATCTAACGCTGTTGCGGTTCAGCGGCGCGCGGAGCGCGTCCGCTGCAAGCGCTTGTTAGGGAGTCGCTTGACATCGCCACTAGCCAACCCACTTTGGCTTGTGGCCAAACCGCCCCATAGAGAGCCGGTAATAGTAGGCGGCCATGTTACCTAGATGCTCTTGGAGCTCAGTGAATGCTCGAGTCGCATCGAACGATGACTTGGCGATGCGGCCTTTGGAGACGAGCCAGACCTGGCACTGCCCTCTTCGGCCCAGCAGGAGCCGCTCTGATCGCTGTAGAAGTTCGTGCTTTGCATCGAGTCCTGTTCGCTTGCAGAGAACTTGGCGATACTCAGAGATATGCACGCTGCCCTGTTGGTGGACACACCAGTGGCGCAGCATTTCGATTACAGTAAGCCAGCTATTCCACTCTGAGCAACTCGGCGAGCTGAGCTCCGGAAACACTCGGCCAAGCTGCTTTCGAACATCGTGTGCGCTGCGCAAGCTCTTGTTGTTCCTTACCGTGCTCTTGAACCAAGGGAGGTTTTTGCCCGGGATGTCAGCTAGGCACAAAGATCCGAAGTCCTGCGCGCGCCAACACCGGCGATCAAGATAGCCCAGGCACGCATATAGGTCCTTGGTGAATCGCTCGAATGCCTCGAACGACAGCGTAAAGAGACCGAGGATGAGTCGGTTGAAGCTCTCACGATTTCGGCGCAGCCAGGCTCCCTTGCCTGCGCGATCTGCACTGAGGGCCAGCTTGCCGAACTTAGGGTCACCTAAGTCTCGAGCTACAATCGCGACCATGGTCTCGCGGTGTTTTCCCTTTCTTGTCGCTGACTCGGCCGCTCGGTACTGGTGTTGGTAGAGCGACCAAGCCGCGAACGCATCGTACTTTAGGGATGCGAGCTCGGAGCCGAAGCCTGTCAGAGCTTGATCGAGAACCGGCTTCGCCTTCGACTTCTTCGTGATGGCCTCCCTAACGCCAATTCGACAGAACAAGCTTCGCGCACCGCCCAAAGTCGTCGCACGGTTGCGGATCACCCATCTTCACAGTTGAGAGTCGCCGCGTTTGCATCATGCCCCTGTCCCCACGTGCTTAAGAGGTTGCATGCTAGGGCGGCAGTGCGAATCGCGCAAGGGACGCTGACGCCGAGTCTTGTGCAGACTCGGTGGGCGACCGTGACGAGGTGTTCGACGCAGGCGTGCGACAGAAGCGCACGCCTGCCGCTCCCTCGCCCCACACCTCACCACCCCACCAACTCAAAGCCCCCTTCAGCGCGCACATACAAGATGCACTCCCCGCCCTCCCCACTCTCGAGTTCGTGCACGGCATCGCCCGTCGAAACGAAGTAGCTTCCGGGCTCGAGATCTTGCGGGTCGCGCGCACCGGCCGTCGCGTGTCGCGGACGACCTTGGATCACGACGGCGCGAAGCGTCGCGTCATTGCTGCGGAGCTCGCCGGTGAAACCGGCCGGCAACTTGAGGAGCGCGCCGCTGAGTTGTCCCGCGCCCGGGCTGCCCCACAGGAAGGCGATCTTTGCGCGCGGGGCCGTTGCGGATTCGGGAGGCGACGCGGCGCCGGTCGGATCTGCGACGTCCAACCACACGAGGTTCGAGGCGTGCACATTGATCGCGCGCTCGCCGTTGTCGGCGGCCTGCTCTTTGGGGAGCACGAGGTACGGGCCTTCATCGATCTCAATGTAGGCCAGCGTTCGCGGACCCTTGGCGGCGGTGATGTGCAGCTCGCCGGCGGGTTGCGTCCAGAAGGAACCGGCGGGCATCCACATCTCTGCGGCTTCGGGGTCGTCGTTGTGGACGAGCCCTTCAATCACCACGCCGCGGTAGCTCACGTTGTGAATGTGCGGCGGCGACGAGAAGCCGTCGACCGGATTGAAGAGGAATCCTGTGGGCCCGGTGCCTTGCCGGTCGCCCCACAGCGTGCCGGCTCTCGGGCTTGCGTCGCCGCGCGCGGGGTTGAGTTGGTTCCACTCGACTTCGGAGGCCAGCACGACTTCTGAGGTCGACGCGGCGGCCGACTTCGACGTGCTCCCGCAGGACACCAGCGTGATCGCGCTCAGAACCCGCGCGGGAAACAGAGAGCGTCGCATGCGGACCTCGAATCGATGGGGAACAGCTCTGGGTGAGCGCGCCTTGGCCTCACCGCGCAGGGCTCGGGGCGCGCGACTCAGCCCGCACAACTCACCCCGCCCCCACACCCTGCAACTCCCGCCGCAACAGATCCAGCGCGAGTTGCACCGAGCGCAGTCGTACGGTCACGCGATCACCGCCCCACGCCACTCGTCGTGTGTGCACGCTGTCGCGCGTCGCCATGCCGAAGCACACGGTGCCGACGGGTTTCTCCGCGCTGCCGCCGCCCGGGCCGGCGATGCCGGTGACCGACAAGCCGTAGTCGGCGCCGGTGCGTTCGCGCACGCCGGTGGCCATGGCGGCGGCGACTTCTTCACTCACGGCGCCGTGGGCGTCGAGCAACGCTTGCGGCACGCCCAGGTGCTCGACCTTCGCGGCGTTGCTGTACGTCACGAAGCCCTGTTCGAACACGGCGGAGCTTCCGGCGACGTCGGTGATCGCGCCGGCCAGCAAGCCGCCGGTGCACGACTCGGCGAGGGCGACGCGCTCGCCGCGTTCCGTGAGCAGTTGCACGACGACTTCGGGCAGCAGCGCGTCCCCGTCGCCGTAGACCGCGGCGCCCAGGCGTTCGCGCGCGGTGCGTTGCGCGATCCCCATCGCGTCGGCGTCGCTGCCGCGCACTGACACGGTGAGCAATCCGCGACTCACCGTGATGCCCACGCGGCAGGCCGGATCGCTGGTGTCCATCAAGTCGGCGAGCAACTCGCCCACCACCGACTCGGAGACGCCGCAGCAGCGCAGGCGCAACTCGGGTTGCATCGCGCCGGCACCGACCGCGGGCACGGCGCCGAACTCAGCGTCGAGCCAGGCCTCGCACATGGGCCAGAGTTCGTTCGGCGGGCCGGGGAAGCAGGCGACGCGTTGCGTCACGCCGCCGCGCGCTCCGTGCTCGGCGCTCGCGCCGCGCGCAACACTCTCGCCGCGCCCGGCACTCTCGCCCTCATCGGCACGCTCTCGCCGCAGCACAAAGCCCGGCGCCGTGCCCTGCGCGTTCGGCAGGATCTGCGCGCCCATCGGGAACCAGGCTTGGCGACGTCCGCCCGCGCTCAGCTTCTTGTTGCCGCCTTGCGCCGACTCGAGGAACTCGGGGTGCTCCTCGAGTTCCAACTCGAACGCGGCGGCGACGCCTTCGCGGGTGAGGTCGTCGCGGGTGGGGCCGAGGCCGCCGGTGATCAGCACGAGTTCGCCGTCGCTCAGCGCGCGTCGCACGGCTTGTTCCACCGAGGCCAACGTGTCGCCCGCGCAGGCCATCGCCACGCAGCGCATGCCGCGCGCGCTCACGCGCTGCACGAGGCCGCGCGCGTTCGTGTCGAGGATGTCGCCGCCGAGGATCTCGTCGCCCACGGAGAGCACGACCACGCGCAACGGGGACCTCACGCTCTCACTCGACATGTTGCGGCTCCAGCACTCGGCTTCGCGAAGTGCAGGACGCTACCAACTCGACACGCCGCCCGCCGAGTGCTCCGTGAGCCTCGACGAGCGGCGCGATGCCACTCAGCCTCGAGTGCTGATCAATCGCTGCGACGTGCGCTCAGGGCGCGATGCCGCGGATCGCGTTCGACAGCGCCACGTCGCTCACGGCGGCGAGGTCGCTGATGGCGTACTGCACCCAGATCTCGGTGCCGCTGGGCAGGCCCGCCGGCGTGGGGAAAGCCAGGTTGCGCATGCCCGACGCGTTCGTCATGCCGAACTGGATCACCTGCGGGAAGGGCACGAGCGTGCCGCCCTTGAAGGCCTGGGGCGTGCTCGAGAAGCCGGCGAACATTGCCACGGGCGCCGAGGGCGCGGCGCGCGCGAGGTTGATGCCCGTGGGCGAACCCGACGCGAGCGTGCCCGTGCCGGCCAGGCGCGGGTTGCCGGCCACACCGGCCAGCGCGGAGCCTTGGTCGGTCCACGCGGGCGGCGTGAGCGGTTCGATCTCCACGTTGTCGATGCTCAGGTCGAAGTTCGCGAAGCCGAAGAAGAAGCCGGGCACGAAGGTGGTGAACTCGATGCGGTCCACGCCTTGCAGCACGTTCGTCCAGGTGCGGCCGGCGGGCAGGATCGGCTCGAAGGTCATCGGGTCTTCGGCACCGCCACCGTTCCAACCTGCGGGCAGCGTGTCGGAGAACACGTCGGTCACGTCGGCGGAGAAGGTCGTCCACGGCATGCCGTTGCCGTTGAGCGTGCCGAGGTTGGCCCACACGTAAGCGGGGTCGCTGCCCATGAAGCCGTCGTCGTCGGAGAGGATCACCACGAGGTCGCGCGGCACGGGCGTGCCGAAGAACTGGATGAAGTCGACCAGGAAGTCGATGCTCAACTTCACTTCGCCCTTGGCGGTGTAGTCGCCCAGGAAGGCGGCGCTGGTGCTGTTGCGCGCCGAGACGCCGAAGTTGTCCACCGGGTTCGGGTAGCGGATGCGCGCGCCGGGGTTGCCGCCGGTGGCCGTGATCGTGTTCAACCCGTTGATCGACCAGCCCTGCGCGCCGGACTCGAAGTCGACTGCGGTCTGGGCCGTGCTCGAGCTCGCGAGGCCCAGAAGCAAGCAGGGCGCCAACAGACAGGTGAGCGTGATTCGCATGGTGATTCCTTGAATGAGGCGCCCACGGGCCAGACCCTCGGGATCGCCGAGCGGGCTCTGGAGTCTAGTGCGCGGTGCGCTGAGGAGGGTTCGACGGGTGTGCTAGAGTGTTCTGAATAACACTGAGAACACCATGGAGCAGGTTGCGGATCATGTCAAGAGAGCCTTCCACGGACGCTGAAAGCGGCGAATCGGGTGCGAAGCAGCGAGCCGAGGTCGCGGCAGCGGCGGGCGCCGGACGCAGCCCACGCCCGCTCGACCCCTCCGAATGGGCGCGCGTGGATCGCCTGGCGCGACGACTGCACTCCGAGCTGGCCGCGCTCTTCGCCTCGCTGCCGGCGCCGGCGCGGCACGCCAGCGGCCTGGCGCGTCATCTGGGCATCGATCGCACCACCTGCCAGCGCGCGGTCTACGTGGTCACGCGGCCTTGCTCGGGGCCCGAGATGCTCGCGCGCCTGCCCGGCGTGCGCGGCCTGCGCCTGCTCACCGACGCCGCCGAACGCAGCGACCCGGCCCCCTCCCACGACGTGATCGACGCGCTCACCACGGCCATCGACCAGTTCCAGGAACTCATCGTGGCGCTGGGCGGCAGCCTCACGCGCCTCACCCAACGCATCGCGCTCGGCGCGGGCGGCGCGCTGGCCGCGTCGCAGCCGGGGGCGCCGGATGCCAAGCTCGACGCGCGCGTGCGCTTGTTCGACGCCGCACAGGAACTCACCGGCCGCGCCTCCGAGTGCTGGGTCGCCGTGTACGTGTACCGCCCGTCGAGCAGCGCGCCCGACACGCTCGACGTGTTCCGCGCCAACGGCCTGCTCGGTCACACCGCCAGCGACGACGCCGTGCCGCTCGTGGTGCACAACTTCACGCGCGGTCACGAAGAGCGCGAAGCCGAAGCGCACGAGCGTTTCTCGAACTTGGAGAACACGCCGGTGGAAGGGCGCAGCCCGACGGTCGTGCTCGAGGACTTCACCAGCGACCCGCCGCCGCTCGTCACCGCGCGCCAACCGCACGAGTTCCTGGTGCAAGCCATCGACGAGCGCCCCGCCAGCGCCGGCCTGCCCGTGGACCTGATGCTCGCCACGCGCACCAGCGTGCCGCACCCGCGCAGCGCGTCGCCCTCCGTGGAAGAGGTCTGGGCGCTGGTGAACTTCCCCTGCCGCCACATGCTCTTCGACGTGTACGTGCACCGTGACCTCGCACGCGAGTGCCTGGCCTCGCTCGACACGCACTTGTGGGGCCCCGACTTCGCGCAACACGTGGGCGACCGTTGGCAGACACGCTTCACGGAGTGCCCGCCGCTGCAACTGCTCGGCAACGGCCTGCGCAAGACGTCGCCACCGGCTTACCCGCGGCTGCACGAACTCAGCGCGGAACTCTTCGCGCGCAGCGGCCTCGACCCCGACGAGTTCGTGGGCTTCCGCTGCGAAGTGCCGTACCCGCTGTGGCGCAGCGGTTACTGCATCAGTTTCGACTTCACTCAGCCGGGCGACGACGACAACTGAAGCGGCGCGAGTGCGTCGGCAAGCGCGTGCTCACAGGTCGCGGGGCGCGAGGCTTCCGGACGTTGCAGACGGCGCGCCCCAGCGCGCAGCCTCACTTACCCAGCAGGAAGTGCGCGACGTCGCCGTCGCGCATCACGTAGTCGCGGCCTTCGCTGCGCAGACGTCCTGCGGCGCGGATCGCTTGTTCGGTGCCGTGCTCGGTGAGGTCCCCCACCGAGTAGACCTCGGCGCGGATGAACTGCTTCTCGAAGTCGGTGTGGATCACGCCGGCCGCCACCGGCGCTTTGTCGCCAGCATGGATGGTCCAGGCGCGGATCTCCTTGGGGCCGGCGGTGAAGTAGGTCTGCAGACCGAGGAGTTTGAAGGCGCCTTGCACGAGGCGTTCGAGACCGGAGCGTTCGAGACCGAGGTCGGCGAGGAACTCGGCGCGGTCGTCGGGTTCCATCACGGCGAGTTCGTTTTCGATCTGTGCGCAGAGCACCACGACTTCGTCGCCGAGGGCGGCGGCGTGTTCGCGCACCTTGGCCACGTGGGCGTTGTCGCCGGCCACGTCGTCGTCGGCCACGTTCGCCACGTAGAGCACGGGCTTGCTCGTGAGCGGGAACAGGCGCGCGATCGCCGTGGCTTCGCGCTCGCCCCACTCGGCGTGACGCAAACCCTTGCCCGACTCGAGCAGCGCCTTGGCCTTCTCGAACACGGTGACTTCGAACTTGGCTTGGTCGTCTTGGCCGCGCGCCTTCTTGGCCGTCTTCTCGAGCGCCCGGTCGACGGTTTCCAGGTCGGCCATCACGAGTTCGAGTTCGATCACGCTGATGTCGCTGAGCGGGTCGACCTTGCCGTCGACATGAATGATGTCGTCGTCTTCGAAGCAGCGCACCACGTGCAGGATCGCCTGGGTCTCGCGGATGTTGGCGAGGAACTTGTTGCCCAGGCCTTCGCCCGTGCTCGCGCCCTTCACCAAGCCGGCGATGTCCCACACTTCGAGCACGGCGGGCAGCACTTGCTCGCTGTCGATGTGTTCGCGGATCACGGCCAAGCGATCGTCGGGCACGGGCACCATGCCTTGGTTCGGTTCGATCGTGCAGAACGGATAGTTGGCGCACTCGGCGCCGGCGGCGGTGATGGCGTTGAACAGCGTGGACTTACCGACGTTGGGCAGTCCGACGATGCCGCATGCGAGGCGACTCATGGCGGGATGACTACAAGCGGGTGACGGGGCGTTCGAAACGGAGCAAGGCAGCGCGCAGCCCGGAGCGGGCCACGCGATTCATCAGAGCAACGCTCGTTCGCGCGCGGCTTCAGCCCGACGCGCGAGCAGCAAGCCGATCTCGTAGAGCAGGATCGCCGGACCAGCCACCAACACTTGCGTGAGCGGGTCAGGCGGCGTGAGCAGGGCCGCGAGCACGAGCAGCACCAGGATCGCAACACGCCGCGACGACGACAAGATGGCGGCGTCGATGAAGCCGGCGCGCACCACCAACCACATGATCACGGGCAACTCGAAGATCAGCCCGAGCACCAGTCCGAGCGTGGTCAGGAAGCCCCAGTACTCGGCCAGCGTGATGTTCGCCACGGCCAGGTCGCCGAGCCAGCTCAACAGGAACGGCAGGCCGAAGGGCACCATCACGCCCCAGGCGAAGGCCAGTCCACCCAGGAACAGCGCCACGGCTGCAGGGAAGATGCGACGCACGGCCGAGCGCTCGGGAACCGTGAGCCCGGCCCCCACGAAGCGCCAGACCTCCCACAGGAAGAACGGCCCGCCCACGAGCAGCGCCACCGCCATGGCGGCCTTGAGCGAGAAGAGCACGCCCTCGGCCGGCGAGATGAAGGCCAGTCGCCCAGGGTCGGGTGAACCCGATTCCATGAGCGACGCGCGCGTGCGCTCCCACGGCACCTGCATGAAGCGCCCGATCGTGTCCTGGAAGACCATCGCGAGGATGAACAGCGCCAGGAACACGAGGCCCGAGCGCAGCAGACAACCACGCAGCTCGTTGAGGTGTTCGCCCAGCGTCATGCGCGTGGGGTCGTCGTCGACGGGGGCGCCGGGGTCGTGCGGGTTCGCTTGCGGCGACGGCGCGGCGTGCGCGGAGGCGCTGTCAGGCGCGGGGCCGTCGTCGGAGGGTGGAGACGTGTCGCTCATCGCGCACCAGACTTCACGAAGCGACCGTCCGAGTCCAGCTCCACGGCGAAGGGCAGCGCGTCGACCTTGGCGCAGTGACGCAGATCCTCGCCCAAACCGACCTCGATGAGTTTGCGGCCGGACGTGGAGCTGGCGAGCAGACCGTGCAGGTCGTGCTTCCACTGGTCGAAGAGTGCCGCGGCCAAGCGCGCGCCTTCGCGCAACTCGGCGCCGGCGCTGAGCACGAGTTGGCCGGCGAGACAGCCCGCGGCGGCCACGTCGTCGAGGGCGAGCTCGCCGCCGCTGCCCGCGCACACGAGCCACACGCGTTCAGCCCGCGACACCCCCAGCGCGCGCGCGGTGGCTTCGGCGTTGAGCAAGGCGCCCGCGAGCACGCGGCCCGCGCCGGCGCAGCGCGCCACGGCGGCGGTGCCGTTGGTGGTGCTCAACACGATGTCGCGATCGCGCACGACAGCGGCGTTGAGTTCGCGCGGCGAGTTGCCCAGGTCGAAGCCCTCGGGCGGCAGGCCGCCGCGTTCGCCCGCGAGCAAGGCGCCGCGCTCGGCGGCGCGCGCGCGTGCTTCGGCGACTTCGGCCACGGGTTCCACGCCGCGCGCGCCGAGCTCCAGCGCCGTGACCAGGAAACTCGTGGCGCGCACCACGTCGATCACCACGGCGTGGTCGTCTGCCGAGAGCGCCTCGGGCAGCATCGACGGCAACAGCGCGCACTCGACGATCATCGCGGCCTCACCCGAAACGACACGACGCCGCGCGATTCGCGCGGCGTCGTGAACTCCTGCCGAAGCATGGCGTGACCGGCGAACCGGCGCGCCCGACTCAGTAGCGCAGGAAGCTGGCCAGCTCGTCGAGCCGGATGATGCGCATGCCCAGCTTGTCGGCCAGGTGGTACTCATCGGTGTCGGTGAGCTCGGTGGCGAACTCGCCTTCGCTGAGGTCCTTGTCACCGAGCACGAGCACGTCGGTGGCGGAGCTGATCTTCTCGTCGACCGCGGAGCCCAAGTCTTCGAGGCGCTGCGTGACGAACTCCTTGCTCAGCGTGAGCGGGAACTGACCGAGCAGGTGGAAGCGCAGGCTCTCGTTCTTGGAGAAGTGCGGGTTGCTCACCAGGTCGCCGGCGATGATCGGGTCGAAGGGATCGGGCGTGCCGACCAGCCCCACGCGCGCCATGTCGGTGTCGACCTCGCGCACTTCCACGATGCCGCGCTGACTCAGCGCGCCCGACTCGTTGGCGCGCAAGACTTCGAAGCGCGTGCCGACCCGCAGGCCGTGCATACCGCCCACGTTGATCCAGGCCTGACCGCCGGTGTCGGCCACGGCCAGGATCTCGCCATCGGGGCGATCCGGCTCGGGCTGTTGACGACGCATGGCGATGGCCTTGAGCTGCGCGGCGTTCTGAGCCGTGGCCTTGGCGGTGGACTCTTGCAGGTCCTCGAGCGCCTGCTCGGCGTCGCGGCGGGCCTGATCGTCGCTCTCTTGCTGCGCGATGATGTCGTCGAGGCGACGCTGCATGTCGTCGGCATCGGAGGCGATCTGCTCGGAGAGGTCCGCGATCTCGCTGTCCTTGGCGTCGATCTGGCTCTTGTAGGTGTCTTCGAGATCCGTGCTGCGCTGGTTCGCGGCGATGCGCGCGGCGAGCTCGCTCTCAGCTTGCGACTTGGCGGCGGCCTCGGCGTTGCGCGCGCTGGACACGGCGGCCTGAAGGTTGTCGATCAGCTTCTGCAGGCTGGGCTCGTCGCCCTCGGCGCCGGCGACCAGGCCGAGCAGCTTGATGGTCTCGTCGACCTCGTTACGGATCGCAGTGGCGTCCGACGTGGAGGCGAAGTCGGATTCATCGCGGAAGCCCACGGCAGCCGAAAGGTCGCGGTGCGCCGTGTTCTTCTCTTCGAAGCGCGCGTCGGCGTCGCGCCGGGCCGCATTGGCTTCGGCGACATCCGCTTGCAGCTCGGAGATCTGAGACTGCGAGGTGAAGAACAGCGCGATGGCTGCACCCAGCAGAATCATGAGGACGATGACCCAGAGCGCGTTGACGGCGCCGGCCTGGGAGCGATGCTCGGGGAGGCGGGTTTTGCTCACGGACCTTGGTCTCTCGATCTCAGAGGAAGCGGAGGCAGCGTTGGCGGCGGATTATAGGTACCCCCTCACCGAGCGGCAACGCGGCGGAGCGGGGCAGCTTGCCCCACAGAGCGACCCATGAGCAAGCGAATCGGAATCTTGGGAGGCGTGGCGGCCGGGAAGTCGGCGGTGGCGAGGGCCATGGAGGCCCGCGGTCTGCTGCGCCTGGATGCCGACGAAGTGGCCCGCCAGGTGGTCGCCGAGCCGGTTGTGCTGGAGCGCCTCGTGGAGCGCTTCGGCCCTACGATTCTCGACAAGAACGGCGATCTCGAGCGCGCCGCCCTGGCCGCGTTGGCCTTCTCGAGCGAGGCGGCCACGGCCAATCTGAACGCGCTCGTCCACCCGGAAGTGAGGCGCCGATTGCGGGCACAAATGGAAGCTGCCGGCGATCGCCCTGTGGTGCTCGACATCCCGCTACTGCTCGATTCGCCGCTCGAAGAACTTGTCGACACGTGGGTTTTTGTGGAGAGCCCCGAGGCCGCGCGGGAGGCTCGCGCCGCTGAGCGCGGCTGGCAGAGCGGGGAGCGCGCTCGTCGGGAAGATCTGCAGGCCAGCCTGGCGGCCAAGCGGGCGCGCGCCGATCACGTACTGGAAAACCGCGGGACGATCGAGGATCTTGCTCGCAGCGTGGACACCCTGCTTTCGGCCCTTGGCCTCCTCGTCCCGCCCCCCGAGCGCTAAGCACCACCACTCCTTTCCCGCGCTCGGTACGCTCCCCCCATCGCACCGCGGCCTCTCGCAGACCAGCGTCCAGTCCGTCTGATACGGCTGACTCCCGAGCTCCGAGACCGCGCCCCACTTCATGGCCACGCGTCGCACGACCACTTCGCGCTCCAGCAAGAGCGCCCGCCCTCCGAAGACCGCCGACACGGCCACGGGCGACGACGCCCCGCCGAAGGCCGAGGCCACGGACCCCGGCGCTCCGGACCCCGACGCCGGCGACCATGCCCCCGACGACCCCACCGACGCCACGGACGAGACCGCCAGCTACGAAGCCCGCTTCGTGAAGCGCGCGCCGCCGCTGCCGGGCCAAGAGGGCTCAGGCATGCCCGCCGACCTCGACGAGCTCGCCGCGCTCCCGATCCCGCAACTCGTGGAGCGGCTCAACGCCTACGGGCTCGACCTGCACGCCGGCATCCCGCGCCCGAAGTTGCTCGTGGGTCTGATGCGCGCGGCCTCGCGCTTGGGCATCGACCTGGTGGGCGGCGGCCAACTCGAAGTGCTCCCCGACGGCTACGGCTTCCTGCGCTCGGCGCGCAACACCTTCCTGCCCTCGCCCGACGATCTCTATGTCGCCCCCGCGCTCATGGAGAGCTTCAAGCTGCGCGCCGGTTCGCGCGTGCGCGGCCGCCTGCGCAAGGGTCGTCGCAAAGACAAGTACTTCGCGCTCGACGAGTTGCTCGAGGTGAACGGCAAGCCGCCCGAGCTCGCGCGCGAGGTGAAACCGTTCGACGACCTCACACCGATCTTCCCCGACAAGCGCATCCTGCTCGAGACCGACGACGAACGCGACTTCAGCGCGCGCGTGGTCGACCTCGTGGCGCCGCTGGGTTTCGGTCAGCGCGGGCTGATCGTGTCGCCGCCGCGCTCGGGCAAGACCATGCTGCTCAAGGCGCTGGCCAACTCGATCACGACCAACTATCCCGATGTGCACCTGCTGGTCTTCCTGGTCGACGAGCGGCCCGAGGAAGTCACCGACATGCAGCGCAGCGTGCGCGGCGAAGTCATCGCGTCCACCTTCGACGAGCCGCCGCAGCGCCACGTGGCCGTGGCCGAACGCGTGGACGAACGCGCGCGCTCGCTCGTGGAATCCGGCTACGACGTGGTGCTGCTGATCGACTCGATCACGCGTCTCGGGCGCGCCTTCAATGCCGCCGCACGCACCAGCGGGCGCATCCTGTCGGGCGGTCTCGAAGCCAAGGCGCTGCAGAAACCCAAGCGCTTGTTCGGCGCCGCGCGCAACATCGAAGGCGCCGGCTCGCTCACGATCCTGGCCACCGCGCTGGTCGACACGAACTCGCGCATGGACGAAGTGATCTTCGAAGAGTTCAAGGGCACCGGCAACATGGAGATCGTGCTCTCCCGCGCGGTCTCCGAGCAGCGCATCTACCCGGCCATCGACGTGCACAAGTCGGGCACACGCATGGAAGACCTGCTCTTCGATCCCGACGAGGCCAAGCTCGTGCGCCTGATGCGCACCGCGCTCGCCGACCTGCAACCCGTGGAAGCGATCAGCGAGCTGCTGCGGCGTCTCGCCAAGACCGGCAGCAACGCCGAGTTCTTGCTGAGCCTGATGACGAACGCGCACCTGTAGGCGTCGCGCGGGTCAGCGCGCGGGTCAGCTCTCGCCGTCGTCGATGGCGCGCGCGAGATCCACGCGCACCCAACCCTTGTTCTCGTCGGCGGTGACGATCAGTCGGAACTCGCCGCGCGCTTCGAGCAGCCGCACCTCGGAGCCCTCAGCGAGACGGAAGAGCGAGTCGGCTTCGCGGTCGGGTTCGCCGCGCACGCTGGCGTCGCTGAGCAAGATCGCACGTGAGGCGCGCGCACTCTCGGCGTGTTGCGCGGCGAGCAACACGAGCCCGCCGAGCGCGGAGCAACTCAGCGCCGTGAGCGTGAGGCCGCGCCCCATGCGTCCGGTGCGGCGCAGACACAAGAGCGCCAGCCCGAGTGTGACGAGCCCCGCCGCGAGCAAGTCGCGCTCGCGGGCGCTGAGCATGAGCACGCCCGCGCTCCACGAGCTCGCCAGGCGGTCGGGTGAGACGTCGCCCTCGCCGAGCCAAGCGCGCACCATGCCGAGGTTGCGCGACACGGACGCATCGCGCGGCGTGCCCACACGCGCCGACTCGAGATGCCACAGCGCGAGCCCGAAGCGTTCGGCGCGCGCGGCGGCCGTGCCCGCGTTGGCGTGCAGCTGCGCGCGGCGCACGGCGTCGGTTTCCTCACTGGCGAGCTGCGCGAAGGCCGCGGAGGCCGGCGCGTAATCGCCCGCTTCGTAGAGCGCGACGGCATCGGTGAAGCTCGTCGCGGGCGTTTCCGCCGGCCGCGAGAGCGCCGCCGCGGGGGGAGCGGCGGGCGCCGGCAGCTCGGGCGACCCGAGCAGTGCAGCAGGCGCAGCGAAGGCGAGGCAACCGGCGAGTGAGACGAGCCGTGTGATCACGTGAGTGCCTCCACTCGGTGCGCGAGGTCACGCGCTTGGTCGCGCGCCTCGGCCACGTCGAGGCGGCCGCCACCGAGGTACGCCACTTCCCAGGCCTCGAGCACGCGACCGAGTTCCTGGGCGAGCTCGCCGTGTCCGCGCCCGGAGAGTTCGCGCTGCGCTTCCTCGCGCGTGTAGCCGGCCTCGGGCCCGCCGCAGCGCGCCGAGAGGTAGCGCGCGAAGGCGCTCGACACGCCGGCGGCGTCGTTCGCGGCGGCCAACTCAGCGTCGAGGGCCCGGCGCGCCCCGCGGCGGCGCAGCTCACCGCCGTGACTGTCGCGCCAGTTGCGGCGGCGCGCGTGCACGTCGACACCGAGCAACAGCAGCGCGCCCGCGACCGGCATGAGCCACCACCACGGCAAACTGTTGCGCGGCGGCGAGAGCTCCACGCGGATCGAGTCGAGGTCGGCCAGGCGGTCGTCGGCGGAGGCCAAACTCGGCAGCTCCAGATCCACGCCCGCTTCCACGCTGAGCGAGAACGGGCCGGTAACGGCGGTCTTGTAGACCTCTTCGATGGGGTCGAAGTAATCCAGCGCGAGCTGCGGCACTTCGGTCACGTCGGCGCGGCGGGGCGAGAGCTCGAACACCAAGGTGCGGCGCCCCTGCTGCTTGAACTCTTCCTTGCCGAAGATGCGGAAGTCACCGAGCTGCTCTTCCAAGTCGGGCCACTCGAGCAACTCGAGGTTGCCCTCGGGACGCCCCGTCGCGCGGTGCAGCACGAGCTGCAGGCGACAACTCTCCCCCACGGCCAGCGACCGCGGCGACACCTCACCGTTGAGCGTGAAGCTGCCGACCGCGTCGACATAAGCCTCCGGACGCCCCTCGATCGGCGTGGGCTTCACGCGCAACTCGGGTGTGCTGCTGTGCGCCGTGACCTCGACCACGCGCGTGGGCACGAGCGTGACGCGACTGAAGATGTCGCGGTCTTCCTTGGCCTGCACCGCGATCTGCATGCGGAAGGCGCTGGGCTCGAGCTGGTACTCCCCGGCGCTCGAGGCGAGCAGTGGCACCTGTGTGCGCAACACGATGTGATCCGCGCCGGCACGACGCTCGCGGCTCACGCGGAAGGGCAGCTTGATGCCCGAGGGCAAGATGCTGATCGTGTCGCTCGCGCCTTGCGTGGGCGAAGGCTGGCGATGGAAGCCGCGCAGCTCGTCGAGCCAGGGGATCTGGATCAGCAGGCCGCCGCGCGAGAGGCGCCGGTTGAAGTAGTCCTCGGGCACGGAGGCCTCGAGTTCGACCTCGATCTGCTGGCCGATGTAGACCTCTTCGGCGCTGGGCGTGACCGAGATGCTGAGCGAGTTCGGCGGCAGCTTGCTCGAGACGACATCAAAGGTGAAAGCGTCGGAGAACACGTCGGCGCCGCGCGAACGGAAGCGGATCGGCGGGATCAGGATCTGCCCGGCGCGTTCGGGGATCACCTCCACGCGCCACGTGACTTCGATGGAACTCTCGCGACGCCCGTTCACGCGCAACATGCGGCTGAGTTGCTCGGGGCCGGACACGAGGCGCAGGCGCGCGCCCTCGGTTTCGGGGATCTCGAGCATCACGCTGTCGGCGGCCTCCTCGCCGGTGATCTTGAGCTCGAGCTGCATGACCAAGCCGACCTCAGCGTCGCCGGGCGTGAGCTTCATGCCCACGTCGACTTGGCGCGCGAGTGCGAGTGCGAGTGTCGGCGCGGGTGCGAGTGCCGGCGCGGGCGCGAGCGTGGCTGCGGGCGCGAACGCCAGATGGCAGGCGAGAAGCAGCGCGGCGATCACCAGTCTTTCTCCACCGAACGTCGGTTGGCGGCGCGGCGCTGGGCCTCGAGGCGCTGCGCTTCTTCTTCCAACTTGTCGAGCGTGGCGAGCAACTCCTGCAACTGCTGCGGCGTGAGACGGCGCTGCTCTTGCTCGGGTTCCGGCTCGGGCGGCGGTTGCTGCTCGTCTTGCTCGCCGCCTTCCTCTTCTTCGGGCGGCGGCTCTTCCTGGCCTTCGGGTTCGTCCTGCTGGTCGTCCTCGGGATCGTCGCCCTCCGGGTTCTGCTGGTCCTGGTTCTGCTGCTGATCGTCGGGGTTCTGTTGGTCGTTCGGGTCTTGCTGGTCGTCTTGCTGCTCTTGGTCGTCTTGGTCGTCTTGGTCGTTGCTGTCCTGCTGCTGGTCGTCGCTGTCTTCGTTCTGCTCTTGATCGTTCTCTTGCTGCTGCTCTTCCAGGCGCTCGCGCATCTCGGCCAGCTCGTCCAAGCGCTGCGTGAGCGCGGCCACGGAATCGCGCGCGCGTTCGTCGCTGTGTTCGGCGAGCGCTTCGAGGAAGTCGCGACGCGCAGACTGCAGCTGCGGGGTGGCGGCGTCGATGGCGGCGATCAGCGGCGCGGGGTCGGCGTCGTCGCTCAAGCCTTGCGGATCTGCCGGCACGCCCGCCTCGGTCAGTGCGGTCTCGGCCTCACGGTGCCGCGCGACGCCTTTGTTGAAGGCCGCGCGGAACGCGTAGGGCGCGCCAGACCCCTTGCTGTACTCCACGAGCGCTGCGTCGAAGGCGCCGTCGTCGAGGAGACGGTCGGCGAACTCGTGCGCCACGAGCGGCGAGCCGGGCCACTCGATGCGCGCGGCTTCGATGAGCTCGAGCGCGCGGGCGTCGTCGCCAGCACGCGCGGCGGCGCGCGCTTGGTGCAACAGCTTCAAGCCGCTGTCTTGGTCGGCACGCAAGATGGGCGCGACGAACAGCACGATCAACGCCACGAGATAACGGCTCATGTTGAGCTCCCTTCGCGAAGACCATCGCGCAGGCCCGCGCGCAAGGCCAGGCAACCGAGCGCCAACAGCACGGCCCACTGGAAGCGGTCCACGCCTTGTTCGCGCAGACGTTGCGCGCGCGCCACGCCGGGCATGGTGGCGATGCGCTTGGCGAAGATCTCGTCGAGCGGAAAGGCGGTCGTCTCGGCGGAGAGGAACGCGCCTTGCGACGTGCCGGCGATCTGCTCGAGCAAGCGGTGATCAGGGCGACTGATCACGACCTGGCCTTCGGCGTCGCGCAGCACTTGGCGGCCGTCGAGCACCGGGATCTGGCCGCCTTCGCGCGTGCCGAAAGCCACCACGTGAACCGGCACGCCGCGCGCACGCGCCTTGAAGGCGATCTCGGTGGGCGCCGGGTCGCTGGTGTGGTCTTCGCCGTCGGTGAGCAGCACGATCACGGCTTCGGCGGTGCCCTTTTCGTCGAAGGTCTCGAGCGCGAGTTCGAGGCCCTCGCCCACGGCGGTGCCGCCGAGTGAGTTCGTGGTGGTGTCGATGTCGTCGAGGAACAGGCGCAGCGTGTTGGCGTCGTGGGTGAGCGGCGTCACGCGGCGCGCGTCGCCCGCGAAGGTGACGATGCCCATGCGATCCCCGGCGAGCAACTCGAGCAGGCCGCGCACCTCGCGCTTGGCGCGTTCCAAGCGCGACGGTTGCAGGTCGCGCGCGAGCATCGAGCGGCTCGTGTCGAGCACGACCATCACGTCGACCCCGCGACGCTCGACTTCGCGCATCTCCTTACCCACCAGCGGCCCGGCCAAGCCCACCGTGAGCGACGCGAAGGCCAGCAGCGCCAGCGCGTCGCGCACGCTGCGCTTGCCCACCGAGAACTGCGGCAACAAGCTCGACGCCATCCCGCCCAGCAAGCGCGTGCGCCGACGCGCGGCACGCATGCCGGCCCAGATCACGAGCCCCACGAGCGGCAACAGCGCGAACAACACGAAGAGCATTTCCGGTCGTGACAGCTTCACGCGCTCAGCTCCAGCAGCGGACCACGCGCCAGCAACAACTCGAGCGCGAGCAGCGCCAGTGCGGGGATCAACAACCACTGATAGAGGTCGATGAACTCGGTGTATCGGATGTCTTCGCGTTCGCTGGTCTCGAGTTCGTCGATGACCTCGTAGACCTGCTCGAGCACGTTGCGATCGCGCGCGCGGAAGTAGCGGCCGCCGGTCACCGAGGCGATGGTCTGGAGCAGGCTCGTGTCGAGCTCGACCTCGTCGATCCCACCGGACCTGTTGCGACGCATCACGCGGCCGGCGGCGATGGTGTACACGCGGATGTCTTCGTCGGCGCAGAGCGCGGCGGCGTCTTCGGGGAGCACGTCCCAGCGATTCTCTTGGCCGTCGGTGAGCAGCACGACCACGCGCGACTTGGCTTCGCTGGTCATGAGCTTGCGCGCGGCGTAACCCAAGGCGCTCCCGATGGCGGTGCCGTCTTCGGCGCTGTTCTTGCGCACGCTGCGCAGGCCCACGAGCGTGTCGAGGATGGCGCCCTGGTCGAGCGTGAGCGGGCACTCAGTGCGCGGGAAGCCCGCGAAACTCACGAGGCCGAGACGGTCGTTCTCGCGCGAGGCGGCGAAGTCGGCCACGACCTCACGCACGATGTCGAGGTTGGTGCGCTGACCCGAGTCGTCCATCCCGGTGTCGAGCATCGACGAAGAGATGTCGATCACCAACTGGATGTCCACGCCCTCGGTGAGCAGGATCACCTCTTGCCGCCCCTGTTGGGGACGCGCCGCCGCGAGCACCAACAACACTCCCGTGAGCAGCGCCAAGCCGCCCGGCAACCACGCGAAGCGCGTGCGCCAACTGCGCGGCAAGTCGGCGAGCAACCACGCGCTGCCGCCGCCCACACTGGCGCGCCTGCGTCGCGCGCGCCAGAACGCCAGCGCGAAGAGCGGCAGCAACAACCAGAGCAGTTCGGGCTGCGCGAAGATCACGAGGCCTGCTCCGTGTGCCGCGTGGTCTCGACGAAGCCCTCGGCCGCGTCGAGCAGCTCGATCAGACCTTGACGGCCGGGATGCACGCCGGCGTAGGTGGCGAGGTCGCAGCTCGTGAGGAACTCGGCCAGCGGTTCACGGTGCGCGCCGAGCGCGCCCTCACGACCGGCGGCTTCGGCCAGGAACTCTTCGGTCGTGCGTGCCGACGCGTGCAAGCTGAAGCGCGCCTCGATGTAGCGACGCAGCACGCCGGACACGTCGGCCACCATGGCGCGCACGGCTTCGGGGTCTTCGGGCACGCGCGCACGCAAGCCCGCCAGCGCTGCCGACGCGATCAAGTGTGCGGGCTGCACCACGCGCTTCACCACGACCACGCGCCCCGCCTTCCACACGAAGGCGCCCAGCAACACGAGCGCAGTCACGATGGCCGCGAGAAAGGGCCAAGTGAGCGCCTTGGGCATCGGGATGGCGAGCGACGCGTCACGTTCGGCCACGACGGGCACGAACCCCGCCGGGCGCTCGAACTGCACCTCGACACTCACAGGCGGGAGCGCTTCCGTCACGTCGTCGCCGCTCAAGCGCAGGCCGCTCACTTTGGTTTCGCCGGCGCGCACCACGCTCACGGGCACGCTCAACACGCGGTGCGCACCGAGGCGTTCGGAGCGCGGACGCCCGAAGATCACGTCGGGGGACGACTCGGCGTCGGCAGCGGGCAGGAGCAAGTCGACGTCGTCGGGCAACGCGCCTTCCACCACGATCTCGAACCACTCGCCGAGCAACACCGGCGCCGTGGGCGCGCGCAGCTCGTAGTTCAAATCCGGAGCGCGCGCCGCCAGACACAACAGCGCGAGGAACGCGAAGGTGAACGTTCTCATCGGCGCCGATCCCGCAGGTGCAGGTAGGCCACGAGCGGATCCACGACTGAAGTGCCCACCGGCACGTCGACCAGATCGATGCCGCGACCGCGCATGAGCTGCAGCGTGTTCTGACTGCGCTCCGCGGCTTGCGCGGCGAAACGTTCGCGCACGCGTTTCGAACTCGTGTCGACCAGGAACTCTTCGCCGGTCTCGGGATCGTTCCAGCGCAGCAACCCCACGTTCGGCAGCTCTTGATGCAAGTTGTCGACGAGCCGCAGCGCGACCACGTCGTGGCGTCGCGAGAGCATGGCGAGCTTGCGCGCGAAACCCTCGGCCAGGAAGTCGGAGAGCACGAACACGTAGGCGCGACGCTTGAGCACGCGCAGCAAGTGGTCGGCCGCGAGCGCGAGGTCGGTGCCGGTTCCCGCCGTGTCGGCGTAGAGCGCCTCGCGCACGATGCGGAAGGCCTGACGCGTGCCGCTGCGTGGCGGCAACTCGAGCTCCACGCGATCGGTGATGCCGAGGTAGCCGACGCGATCCCCCGAGCCCACCGCGGAGAACGCGAGGATCGCGGCGAGCTCGGCGGCCGCGCTGCGCACCGCGCGCGAACCCGAACCCAGCCGCGTGGACGCCGACAAGTCCTGCACGAGGTAAACGGTTTGCTCGCGCTCCTCGACGAACTTCTTCACGTACGGGCGGCCGGTGCGCGCGGTCACGTTCCAGTCGATGGAGCGCACTTCGTCGCCGGGCACGTACTCGCGCACCTCTTCGAACTCCATGCCGCTGCCGCGGAAGCTGCTGCGGAAGCCGCCCGCCACCATGTCGGTGACGGCCTTGCGCGTGCGCAACTGCACACGCTTCACGGCGCGCAGGATCTCAGCGGTGGAGACTTCGTGCTCGGCGTTCACGAGTGGTTCGCGATCAGGGCACCGGGACCTTGTCGAGCACCTGGTCGATCACCTGTTCCACCGGGATCTCTTCGGCTTCGGCCTCGTAGCTGAGCAGGATGCGATGACGCAGCACGTCGTGCGCGACCTGCTTGATGTCGTGGCCCTTCACGTAGGCGCGGCCGTCGAGGAAGGCGTGCGCGCGTCCGGCGAGGCCGAGGCTGATCGACGCGCGCGGACTGGCTCCGGTTTCCACGAGCGGCGCGAGATCGTTCAGGCCCACCGAGGCCGGGTCGCGCGTGGCGCGCACGACATCCACGATGTACGCGGTGACGAGCTCGTCGATGTAGACCTCGTCGAGCATGGCCATGGCGCGCTGCAGCTGCTCGCGCGTGGTGACCTTGCGGACCTCGGTGCGCGGCGCGTGACGCGCCATCTGGTTCACGATGGTCTGTTCGTCGGCCTTGCTCGGGTAATCCACGATCACCTTGAACAGGAAGCGGTCGAGCTGCGCTTCGGGCAGCGGGTAGGTGCCCTGCTGCTCGAGCGGGTTCTGCGTGGCCATCACGAAGAAGGGGTTGGGCAGCTCGAAGGTGTCGTCGCCGATGGTGACTTGGCGCTCTTGCATGGCTTCGAGCAGCGCGGCCTGCACCTTGGCGGGCGCGCGGTTGATCTCGTCGGCCAGCAGCAGGTTGGCGAAGATCGGGCCCTTGCGCACCGAGAAGGTGCCTTCGTTCGGGTTGTAGATCTGCGTGCCGGTCACGTCGCTGGGCAGCAGGTCGGGCGTGAACTGGATGCGGCTGAACTCGAGGTCGAGCGCTTGGGCCAGCGTGCGCACGAGCAGCGTTTTCGCCAGGCCGGGCACGCCTTCGAGCAACACATGGCCGTCGGCGAGCAGCGCGATGATGAGCCGTTCCACGAGGTGCCGTTGGCCGACGACCACCCGGCTGACTTCGTCCATCAGGTCGTTGAGGAAGGCTGACTCTTCCTTGATGCGCGCTCCGCGCTCGAGGATGTCGGACACGTGCTGCTCCGGTTTCGGGGGATCTGCTGACGACGGCCCGCCGCGAGGGCGTGCTGCCGCGAACGGAAGACGCGCTGCGCCTCCTCGCGACGACGGGGCATTCTACCGACCCGCCCCCCTTCATTGTTTGGGGCTTGAGTGACGCGCTCCAACGCCCGGCCGGCCCACCCGCCACCGCAGCGAAGCCCGCGCCATGCACCCCCACCCTCGTCAGCCACGACGCGACTGCAACGAACTCAGCTCCCTGTGACATGGAGCGGCGCTTGCGCATCAACGCAGGCCCCGCCCATGGCCACGCCCCCATCACAAGGAGCCCGAGCATGAACGCCACCGCCCACACCGTCCCCGTGACCGACACCGCGCCGAGCCCCGCGCTGAGCGCTGGCGCCCGTCGCCTGAGCCTGATCGCCCGCTTGGTGATCCTCGCGATCGTCGGCCAGACGCTGTTCTTCAAGTTCAGCGGCGCACCCGAGTCGGTCGCGATCTTCGAGAAACTGGGCGCCGAACCCGTGGGCCGGATCGGGACCGGCGCGCTCGAGGCGCTGGCCCTGCTGCTGCTGTTCCCGGCCGCCACGCGAGCCGTGGGCGCGGCCCTCGCGCTGGGCCTGATGGGCGGCGCGATCATGAGCCACCTCACGATTCTCGGCATCGAGGTCGAGGGCGACGGCGGCACACTCTTCGCGCTGGCGCTCGTGACTGCCACTGCGGCCGCAGTGGTTACCTGGATTCACCGGCGGGAGCTGCCGGTGGTTGGGTCGCGGTTCTGAGACGGCTCGTTGCCCGCTTGAGCTCGCAACGCCTGCGGGTAACGCCTCCCTCGCTTGCCCGACAGAAGGGGCACTGCTAGGTTCGCGATTCGAACCGACCTCTCTCCCACGTCCCTGATCCAAGCTGGGATTCGTCCCGCACGTGGGGAGAGGTCACGTTTCGCCGGGGAAGGGGGAGGCACCGATGCACCACGGCGGACGCGTGGCTGTGTTGCTCGACGGGGAGTCTCTGCGCAAAGTCCTCAAGCGAGTGCTGCGGCGCGAGCCCGCGCACGCGGACATCCTCGCCGAAGTTGAGCGCATCAAGTCCTCGCAGCAATGCGAACCCTTCTCCACGTATCGCGTGTACTACTACACGGCTGACCCGATCACCGGTCAGAAGCACCACCCACTCGACGGCAGCGTGCTCGACTTCTCGAACACCGACGTGTTCCGAGCGAACCAAGCACTCATCAGTGCGCTGGAGCTCAGCCCACAGTTCGCGGTGCGTCGAGGAACGCTGCTCCATCACGGATGGCAGATCGGAAGAAAGGCGACCACGGAGTTGCAGCGCGGGCGGAAGTCGACCATCGAGGCTCGCGACATCATTCCGCGCATCGAACAGAAGGGTGTCGACATGCGCATCGGCCTCGACATCGCCTCACTCGCGCTCACGCGCATCGTGGAGGCCATCGTCGTCGTGACCGGTGACGCGGATCTTGTCCCCGCAATGAAGCTGGCGCGACGCGAGGGTCTTCAGGTCTTCCTCGACACCGTCGGGCACACGGCCGGAAGGCGCGAGTTGCGCGCTCACGCCGATGGCGTCCTGAAGCGCGACGCGGAAAACGTCGGCCCAAGCTGACGCGGCCTAGGCTGCCGCGACTTTCGCGTAGAGAAACTCCGGCGCGAGGTCCGCGCCGTTCGGCCAGACGAGCGTGCCGAGCTCTTCGCTGAGCTCGAAGGTCGGGAAGACCGCGAGATCCTTGAGCGGCTCGAACACCTCGCCCCAGAGTTCGCTCTCGAGGTCGATCACGCCACGCGCGCCGTCGTCGTAGGTGAGCTCGATTCGGTATTCGCCAACGTGACGGGCGGAGATCAGGCGCGGGGTCATGGCGTCACAACTCGAAACACGGGAAGGAGGCTCGGACGGCGGCAAACGGCACCGTACGAATCGAAAGAGATCACACGACCTCCCCTGCGACACTATCAATCACGTCGATGTAGTAGCTCAAATAGTAAGTAGACGAATCATGAGGAGGGGAGAGCAACAAGAAGCTTCCCGGGGGCGGAACCCGCAAGGGAATTGAACCAAAGTGTGCCCTGAGTTGCTTCCGAAACTGTTGCAGTGACTCGCCCGACAAGTGAGCAATATGATTCCGTATCACTTTCATCGCCCTCAGCGCATCAAGATTACCCTGCAGCACACCTCGAATCGGATACCCATCCTTCAAGCACGACTCAGATCGCCGAATCAACTCATCTGGGCTGGCCCAATCGAGGAACGGTCTAGAAGCCTTCAATAGGCTCTCCGCATGCTCAATTGATCGCGGGACAAGAAAGGATTTCACCTTTCGGCGTCCACTCGCCTGGGACCCGCAGCAGTACAACAAGAAAACATTCCGGACGAATTGCTCGTAAGCACGAAACGCAGCGAAAAACACTCCCTCCGTCAAGAAGCTAACCTGCGCAGCTGAGAGACGGGGCCCAGCAAGGTCCCCTGAGATCTGAGCTTGAGTTCGAGCATCTAGAGCCCGAAGTGACTTAAGCTCCGCCCTAAGCGCCGAGAGGCACGATGATGGGCTCTTCCGCATCTTCACTGCTACTGCGCCGCGCCAGCCAACTTGGCACATACGAACGCTGCACGACTGACTCGAGCACCCGTGTCCGTGGTCCCCCTCCTCGAGTACTGAATGAATTCCTTGTAGTCGGCTGGAGCATCTTTGTCATTTAGGTGGGTAGACACTTCATCATAGGTGTCGCTTACTTCATCCAACCGCACACGCAACCGCCCCACCAGCGAAGGCCTGAGGCGCACTCGCGGCACCTTTTCCAGACCTCCCAACCCGTACAAGCAATGCGCAATTGCAGTAAACAAGCTATAGAACAGGTGAATGCGCGACCAGTTGGTTCCGGCAAGGTCCTCTGGGGAATACACCTCACCGAGGTAACTCATCACTCGCTCAAACTTTTCACAGCACTTATCCAACGGGCCAGGTTCGTCGTCATACTTCTTGTAGAATTTTTCGACAGCCTTATTGGTTTGCACCCCATCAACAAGCGCGACCAGCAGGTCGCTTGCCAACTCAGCTTCCCCCATCCGCGTCACCTTTGGCTTAGTGAGCACAGTGCTTCGCAGAAAGTACGCCACATACTGGTATCCGAGCGAGAACGCCCGCTGCTTGAAGTAGCCAAGATACTTCGCGTTTAGCTTCTCCTGCTTATTCAACGAAACCGTATACGAATTAATGCGGGCGAAAACATCAAGCAGGTCGCTGTACTGCATATTGAAAAGCACATCGACGCCAAGTTCATACTGCAGGAACGATGACCTATCTTCATTGCTCAGCGAACTGAAACGCGCCCGGGCGTACTCAGTATTGTGAGCGCGGGAGATCGCAAAGTCTCCGTTGATGAATTCTAGAATCGCGCGGAGGCGTTGCTGGCCATCAACAACGATTCGCATGTTCCTGGACCCGCGCAGCTCTTGGCTGATAAGGATCTTGGGAATCGGCCTCCCACGAATGATCGTATCGATCAGGTATGACTTCGCCTTTGGTGACCAGACAGCTCGCCGCTGAAAGTCGGAACTCAGCGTTAGCAGCTCACTACTATGCCACTCCAAAAAATCAGCGATGCTGTATGCACGAGTATCAAAGTCCTTCACTTGCGATCCCCAGCAGTGAGTTGGTCTCAAAGGGACAGCGAGTCCCATGCATGGCCAGCTCTGCCGAGCGACGCTCGAAGCTCGGCCACTGCACCCTGGAGCCCGCGTTCAACACTTCACAGCTTACCCCCCCGCCAACAAGTTCTCGCGCGCCAGTTCCACGCGCGGGAACGCACGCTCGCCAAGCTTGCGCAACGCGGCGCCGGTCATGCCTTCGGCTTGGGACAGCGCTTCGCCGCGGGTGATCGCGAGCAGGTCCACATCGCTGACGGGATCGAGCACGAGGAAACCGGGCATGCCGCTTTGTCGGGTGCCGAGCACTTCGCCGGGGCCGCGTAGGCGCAGGTCGTCTTCGGCGAGACGGAAACCGTCTTCGCTGTTCACGAGGGCTTCGACGCGTTCGCGGGCCTTGCCGGACTTGGCCAGCGGGCCGAGCAGGTAGCAGCTTCCGGGGGCGGAACCGCGGCCGACGCGTCCGCGGATCTGGTGCAGCGTGGCGAGGCCGAAGCGCGACGGATCCGGCAGCACGACGAAGCTCGCTTCGGGCACGTCGAGACCGACCTCGATGATCACGGTGGCGACCAACACGTCGAGGTCGCCGGCGCGGAAGGCGTCGAGCAGGGTGTCGCGCTGGTCGGCGGGGAGTTTGCCGTGCACGCCGGCCACGCGCACCTTCGGGCCGAGCACGTCGCGCACGCGGGTGAGCGTCGACTCGACACTGTGACTCTCCTCTTCTTGGCTCGCGATCGACGGACACACGACGAAGCCGCGCGCATTTTCCTCGCGGATCTGGCGCGCGAGTTCGCCCCACAGCGCGGGCTGTTTGCCCGGCGGCACGTAGAGCGTGCGACGCGGGCTGCGGCCGGGCGGTAACTCGTCGATGATGCTCACGTCGAGTTCACCGTAGGCGGTGAGCGCGAGCGTGCGCGGGATCGGCGTGGCCGTCATCACGAGCAGGTGCGAGAGTTCGTCTTGGCCGCGGAAGCGCATGCGTTGGCGCACGCCGAACTTGTGTTGTTCGTCGACGACGGCCGCGGCCAGGTTCGGGATCTCGAGCTTCTCGTTGGCCAGCGCGTGCGTGCCGACGACCACGCACGGTTCGCCGGTCGCGAGTTGTGCCTTCGCTGCGCGACGCTCCGCCGGTTTCTGTCCGCCGACCAACAACACAGGCGGCACACCGAGCAAGTGCTCCAACTCGGCAGCGTGTTGCCGCGCGAGCACTTCCGTCGGCGCCATGAGCGCGGCCTGCTTCTTCGCGCGCAAACACGCGAGCAACAACCACACGGCGATGAGCGTCTTGCCGGAACCGACATCGCCTTGCAGCAGGCGCGCCATCGGGCGACCGGCTGCGAGGTCGACGCGCAACTCATCGAGCACACGCGACTGCGCCGCCGTGGGCGTGTGCGGCAGGCGCTTCAGGATCGCGCGGTGCGCGGCGTCGCTGACCTTGAGCGGCGTGCACGTGGGCGCGCGCGCACCACGCCGACGCGCGGCGACTTGCAGCGAGAGCGCGAAGGCTTCGTCGCGCGCGAGACGGCGCCGCGCCTCGCGGGCCTGCTCCACGGTTTCGGGGCCGTGCAGCGCGCGCAGGGCGGCGTCGAGCGAGAGCTCACCGGGCTCGGGATCGCGCCAGTCGTCGAACTCTTGCTCGGCGAGCAGCGCGGCCAGCGCCTTGCGATGCGTGGCCGGCGGCACGCCCGCGGGCAGGCGGTAGAGCGGCAGCAGACGTTCGCCCACCGGGGTCTCGTCGGGCACCACGCCGTAGTCGGCGGCGAGCAGGCGCGGCGGCCCGTTCTCGGAGCCCTCGCAGCGCCCGGCGACCCACAGCCATTTGCCGCGCAAGCCCTTCGCCAGGTAGGCGCGGTTGAAGACGAGCACGAGCAGCGCGTCGCCCGCGGCATCCTCCATCCGCAGGCTCACGGTGCTGTTGCGCCCCCGCCGACGCAGGCTCGAGCTGACGACTTTGCCCTGCACGGCGCCGCGTTCGCCGGGCACCAACTCGGCCACGGGCAGCGGCTCGGGGCGCACGCGGAAGCGATTCGGCAGGTGGTAGAGCAGCGCGCGGCGGGTCGTCAGACCGGCCGAGGCATAGGCGTCCGCGCGGGCCGGACCGATGCCAGGCAGGCCCAGAGGCGGGTCGTCGAGAGAGGGAGGTGGCCCGGAGGTCATGCGGAGCGTCACAATGGCTGCGTCGATCAGGCTCAACGAGTTCCCCCAGCTTCCCATGAACATGCGCCGCGTTTCTCGTTCGCTCGGATTCCTGTTGGGCTGCGGCCTGAGCCGCGCGCTCTCCGCACTCGCGCTCGCCACCCCGAGCGCGCTGCTCGGCTGGCTGGGCGCCGCGTTGCTGCTGAGCCCCACGGCCTCGCCGCAAGACGCCGACACCGAGAGCGCCGAGCCCAAGCCCACGCTTCAAGCTGCCGTGCCCGCCAAGCAACTCGCGGCCGCACAAGACGCCTCGCGCAACGCGCGCCTCGCCCTCGAAGCCGCCGAGGACGCCCTCGCCGCGCTCGTCACCGGCCTCGAAGACGAACACCACGCGCTCGCCACCGGCAGCCCCGCCCGCGACGCCCTGCTGCTCGGCCTCACCGACGCGCTCGACGTGGCGCGCCTGCGCTACCAACACGAGCTCGACCAAGGCCGCCCGCTCCAGCGCGGCCTGCGTCGCAAGCTGCTGCTCGAAGCCTTCGCCAGCTCCGCCACCAGCAGCGACCCCGAACTGGAGCGCCTGCAATCCTGGGTGCGCCGACGCGTGGCCGACAACCTCTCGGTGCGCACCGAACTCAGCGACACAGGGCGCGAAGACGTGGACCGCGCCCTGCTGCAAGTGCTCCCCCCCGACGAGACCTTCGCCGCCTTCTGGAACCGCGACTTCCACCAGACACTCCCCGAAGCCGAGGTCTACACCGCCGCACTGAGCGCCTACGAAGCCGCCGGCGCGGCGCTCGATCGCGTGCGTTACCCCGAGCGCTACGGGCCGTCGGGCAAGCCGGCACCTGCGGGCATGGTCGTGGTGCCGGGCGGAACGTATCGCCTCGGTCCGGGCACGGGTTGGCGCCGCGGCTTGGTGAGCGTGAAGCTCGAGGCCTTCGCCATCGATCGTCGCGAAGTCACGAACCAGCTCTACGCGATCTTCGTCGACACGCAGTCGATCGGAGCACGCAGCGCACTGCTGCCGCGCGGCTGGACGCTCGACGCGGCGGGCCTGGCGAGTTACCCGAGCAGTCGTCGCGACCACCCGGTGGTGCACGTGAACTGGGAGCAAGCCGCGGCCTACGCCAAGTGGGCCGGCAAGCGTCTGCCCACCGAAGACGAGTGGGAAGCGGCGGCCGCCGGCACCAAGGGCGTGGCCTATCCCTGGGGCAACAGCTGGATCCCCGAGGCCGCCAACGGCGCCGGCTACGCCAGCGACACGCTGCCCGTGGCCAGCTTCTTCGAACACACCTCGCCCACGGGTTGCCACGACATGGCCGGCAACGTTTGGGAGTGGACGTCGACCAGCGAGGCAGGACGTGTGCTCGACGAACCCAGCGACGAGGCGCTCAACATGATCATCCGCGGCGGCGCGTGGGACAGCCCGCGCGAAGAACTCACCACCCGCGCCCGCTGGACGGCCGCCGCGCAGGGCGCCTTCGATCACCCCGACTACGCGCGGCCGATCGGCTTCCGCTGCGTGCAGGACCTTTGAGCGAGCCTCCCGTGCCCTTCGACGAGCCGCGCGGCGGCCGCCTGGAGATCGCGCTGCTCTTCGCGCGCGTGTTGCTCGAGGTCGCGCTCACGCCGCTTCATCTTGTTGTGTTCATGCTGCGCCGTCGTCACCATCGGGCCGTGTTCCAACGCGCTCTGAACGAGGCTGCACCGTGAAGCAACCCGGCATCTCCATCGAACACGAGAACGAGGAGTTCCTCGTGGTCGAGGGCGGTTACAGCCTCGGCACGCGCTCGTTGAGCTTCCTGGTGCGCCCGGGCGGCGAGCTGTTCCCGCGCGACCCCGAACTCAAGCCGATCGAGTGGCGCGATCAAGGCCACTGGTATCCCGTGGCGCGTCAGGCCATCGGCCTCACGCAGTTCGCGATCTCCGAAGACGAACAGCACCGCGACCTCGTGGAGACCTTGCTCGAGCGCTACCTGCGCGAGCAGCCCGAGCCTGAAGAGTGCGCCTGGGTGCCGCTGGCCGAGAAGGGTGAGCCGCTCGGCAGCCTGGAGAAGGTCGTGCCGATGGGCCTCGTGGTGCCGATCTACGACAGCGCCGAGGCCGCCCACGAACACGACGACGCCGCCAGCGTGGAAGCGCTCACGAACGTGCCGCTCTACCTCACGCATCTCGCGCGCAACGGCTACGCGGGCGGCTTGTGGAACGCGCAGCTGCCGATCTTCTTCTGCACCGACGAGTCGGGCGACTTGCAGTTCCTGCGCCTGAGTCGCGGCGGGCAGGGCAAGGTCGAGATGGACATCGTGGAGCCCACCGGCGAGTGGTCGCCCTACGAGGGCGCCGAGGAGATCGAGTTCCTCGACAACCGCGAAGCCTGCGACGAACGCTTGGTGGCCAGCTTCGGCGAAGAGCCGCTCTTCGATTGGCCCGACGACGATTCCTTCTGGTCGGTGGGCCCGAGCGAAACCGAAGCCGGCCGCGTGATGGCCCCCGAAGACGGCCTCAACTACGTGCTGCTCTTCTCAGAGCAGGAGGAAGCCAAGGCCTGGCTCGAAGACAGCGAGTTCTCCTGGAAGCTGATCGAAGTCCCCGACGTGCGCGAGTTCCTTGGCAACCCCGCGCTCGAAGGTCTCGCCGCGCTGGTGAACCCCGGCGCCCACCGCGTGCGCAGCGGCGTGCTCTGGCTCAACGGCGAGAACCTGATCCTCGACAGCTTCAGCGGCTTCTGGCTGCGCGACGGGGATGGGTTCGTGAAGGCGGAGTAGGGCGGAACTCGCTCACTTCGTCCAAGGGCCGCTCCTAGGGAGCGTCATCGCTTAGAAGGTCAGCTCCGCGATCGCTCACCTCAAGGAGCACAGGAAACTCAAGCGTCGCGCGTCGCCAGCGCCCTGCGACCGCACCTGAGTTGCTGCGGAGTACAAGCGTGACGTGCTTCGCTACGTTCTCGTCCAACGAGAAGCGGAACGTTCCTGATTCATCGCTGAGCGTGCGAGCGATGAGATGCCCGCTGTCGGTCAACACCTGCACCCGCGTGTTCGCGAGGGCGGTTCCGGAGGAGTCGATCACGGAGCCGCTGAGCGTCTCGGGTTCGACTTCACTCCGAATCTCCCCGAGATCCACGTCGCCTGCCGCGAGATTCAGGAGACGATTCGTCAGCTGTCGCGCCCCCAGCTTCACCTGGAGAGAGACTTCGTTCGCCGGGGGCGCCAGAACACTGAAGCGCCCGTCGTGCCCAGACTGAGCTGTCGCAACGTGCGCAGAGAGTACATCTGCGGGCGCCTCGGCCGACGGTGCGAGAACACCAAGATCGCGGACTGTGCACGTAATGACTGCGCCCACGATCGGTCGACCCAGATGGTCCGTGAGCTCCGCTGTCACCGAGCGATAGCCCTTGAGCGTGATGACGCCGAGATCGAGCTCCGCAGAGCCGCTCGGGATGGTGCGTACGGCGAGCCCGAGTTCGGCTGCCTCCACCACAAGGAGATGCGATGCATCTGATCGAAGCCCTCGGATCTCGAAGGAGCCATCTGCTTCGCTCGAGGCGAAGGCCTCATCGGCCATGCTGATCATGAAGGTACCGTCGACAAGTCCCTGAGCACGCAGCGACACGCCCTCGACCGGCAGTCCCGAATCGTCGACAACGAACCCACGGAGAACACGCTCAGGCGCCAGCTCGACCTCGATGAAGGGTTCGGTTTCGAACCACTCGAACTCATCGCTCTCCTCGAAGACGGTCCATCGCCCTTCATCATCGATGAGAAGAGTGACGTTCGCGGTTCCATAACCATCTTTCGCGAACGAGAGCACAGACGCTGGCCCCACGACCCATGCGGGGAACTCGAAGAAGCCGGCCTCATCGGTGCGGATGTTCCAAAACCCCGACGAACTCGCCAGCTGGCTGAAGACTCGCACTCCGACGAGCGGCCCACCAGCCGAACTCGTCACAACCCCGCGCACCGTCGTGAGTTCGCTGAGCTCCACGCGAACGCTCGCGAACTCATCGAGTCCTAGGTGCACAAGGGAGGCCTTGCCGTAGTGACCGTTCGCCGAGTGCGCGGAGATCTTGAGCCCACCAACCTCGGGAACGACGCGACAGACACCCGCCGCATCAGTAACCGCCTCCAGCGAATCGGTCACCGCACCGAACGCTAGCGAGGGGGAGAGATCGTGAGTCCTGACCGAGATCCTCACGCCCTCGACTGGGTTGCCGCTCAAAGCGTCGACAACTTCGACCCGCAGCGGAGCACTGAGCGGCAGGGGCGCGATCGGTACAGCCGGGGGCTCACTCACCTGGGTGGCGGCGGGTGCGGGTGCGGGAACCGCGAGTTCAATCGTCTCTGACGATGCCCCGATTCCCAGGACAGGGCTGACTTGTTCAACCTCATCAGCCGCCGGAGTGCGGAGCACGTCACCCGCTTCTTGCGGGCCCGCTTCATCACGCAAACTCAGCCACACGCATGCAGCGAGAACGGCCGCCAGGGTTCCAAGTGAAACAGCGAACACAGATTTCATTGCAGCCTCGGTTCGAACATTGCGGTTTTCCCCACGACGTCATTGAGTGCTTCATACTTCCCGCAAGGCGGTGTCACCGACACCGCCTTGCGGGAAGACGCTCGCTATCGCGAACTCGGCTCGAAGCTCACTCGGGTGGCTGACGCAACACCCATGTGCCGCCACTCCCGACGAAGGTGTGCCCCGACCCAACGCGAACCGATCCGTGGTAATCGACTTCAACTGGAACCGGAACGCCGCCAGCGGTGTAGATCGTCCCCGTGCAGCCGTCGCCAGTTGTGCAGTCAAAGACATCGGCCGCGAAAAGGCCCGTCACGGCAGACAGCGCCGCGACAAGAACAAGTGCTGCGAACAGTGATTTGGAAAGACTCATCTTGAGTTGTCCCCTTTGGTGAATACTGAATCATGCCTCAATAGCTAAGGCGTCAGGTCCGCGGAGCGGGCTGGGTTCGGGATCATCCAGAGCATCGAAGCAACGGCACCTGCTTGGTCAACAAGCCCGCAGCCTTCGGCTCAGATGTTTCCAGCCCGCAAGGCTCACGACATCGTCCATGTGCCAGAGCCGGTCACGAAGGTCGCCCCTGATGCGGGGCGGACAACCACCGTTCCCGACTCTGTACTGATATCGGTGATGATTCCGTTCGCGTGAATGACACGAGCCGTGCAGGCCCCTGAGCATGTCCAGGTCTCCGCCATGAGCGGCGTGCTCAAGAACAGGGCAGCCGCCAGGCCAAGTCCCAACCTCATCTTGTTGAATTGATTAAGCATTGAACCTCCTCAAAACTGTGATGCTTCAGCGAATCAACTCTCGAAGCTACGCTGCCGCGAGAGCCTCCAGCGATGCAACATCCCAACGGATCCATGCAGAGCCAGCGCGCTGCGGTTTCCAGTTGAATGAGTGTGTCCCTTGGTCCCGGTGCTCAGCCCTCAGTGCGTCCTGCTTGTCCTTTCGCACTGAGACCTCAGCGATGCTGAGTTTACTTCGAGTACCGCGATTATCTCACGGTCGAACTTGTCGTTCAGCCCACCTTCAGTATTCCTTGGGCGGCTGATGATCCTGCCACGACTTGCGATCATCGGCTACCCCACAGAGCGCCAATAGCTTCGCTCGGTTGCGTCTAGGCTCACGCACGTTCGTGGTAACCCTCGACTAACATGGTCGCGCATTCTGGAGCTGCGCTCCGCAACATCTTCGGCAAGCAGAGCGGGCGACTTGGATTGACCTTCAGCGAGAGGGTGCAACCTAGTGACAGACCGAGGAGTCGGACTCGCACGAGCCGGACGTGAACTGATGAGTCAGCAGCTTCACGGGGCGAGCTCACCCGCGACGACGATTGACGCCTCCTTAAGAGGCGACGCTGCCGCGTCCGATTCCGTCACCCCGCGCCGAGTGCGGCGAGGTCGTCGGCGAAACGAGGGTAGCTGATCGCGGCCGAGTCGGGGGACGCGGGCGCACAGCCGCGCACCGCGTACTGCGCCACCGCGCGCGCCATCGCCACGCGGTGATCGTCGTGCTGCACGCTGTGCGGGGCGCGCAACGGGCCGCGCGGGTGAATCGTGAGTGCGTCGCCGGACGCTTCGACTTCGGCGCCGAGTTCCACGGCGAGAAGGGCGATCTCGCGCAGACGGTCGGACTCCTTGTGACGCAACTCGGCGAGGCCGGCGAAGTGGCTCGGCCCTTCGGCGGCGCAGGCGGCCACGGTGAGGGCGGGCAACTCGTCGATGAGATCGGGGACATCGGCGGGCTCGATGTCGAAGCCGCGCAGCGGGCCGGCTTCCACGATCAGGTCGCCGCACTCACCAGCTGCCACTTGCTCGGCGCTGCGCGTGCGCGCGGTGCCGCCGGAGCGCAACGGCAAGCCGTCGGCCAAGTTGCGGCGCGACGCGACCAACACGTTCGCGTCGGCGCGTTCGAGCGCGCGCAGGAAACCTGTGCGCCGCGGCGAGAGATCCACGTCGCGCAAGCTGATCGCGCTGCCGGGCACGAGCAGCGCCGCGAGCAACGGGAAGATCGCGGCCGACGCGTCGGCGGGCACGTGCACCTCGGCGGCGCGCAACGCGCCGGGGAACACCGTGGCCTCCCCCGCACGACGCTCCACGCGCGCGCCGAAGCGCGGCAACATGCGTTCGGTCTCGTCGCGCGTGGGCGTGGACTGCTGCACCGTCAGCGGCGCGTCGGCGCGCAAACCCGCGAGCAACAGCGCCGACTTCACTTGCGCGGACGGGATCTCGACACGCACGGTGCCGCCGTGCAACGCGGCGCCGCGAACACTCAACGGAAGCGTGAACGCGTCGCGCGCGGGCGTGAGTTCGTCCGCGCCGTGCGCAACGTTCGCGCCGCGCGCGGCGTCAGCATCGCGCGCCGTGTCGCCCGCGCGGAGGATCTCCGCACCCAGCGCGCGCAACGGCTCCACCACGCGCCCCATCGGACGCGACGACAAGCTCGCGTCGCCGCGCAACTCCCACGCACCTTCGCGACCCGCGAGCACACCGAGCAGCAAGCGCGTGAGTGTTCCGGCGTTGCCGCAGTCGAGCGCGGCCTCGGGACTCAGCGGTTGCGGGCGCCCGGTGACGAGCAACACGCCGCCATCGCGCGCGTCGCCCGAATCCGGCGCAGCGCGCTCTTCGATCACCGCGCCGAGTGCGCGCAACACGTGGATCGTGCTCTGCGTGTCGCCCGCGCGCAGCACACCGTGCAAGGTGGACGTGCCTTCCGCGAAGCCCGCGAAGAGCAGCGCGCGATGGCTCGACGACTTGTCTCCGGGCGGACGCAGCTCCCCGCGCAGGGGCGCCGGCGAGGAACCCGGCGCGTCGCTCACACCGAGCTCTGGTCGTCGCGGCGATCCACCTTCTGCATGCGCTTGAGGTGCGCCATTTCCTGTTTACGCAGACGTTTCTCGGCGTCCTTACGCTCGCGCAGCAAGCGCGGATCGGCGCTGCCCTCGGCGTCGAAGTCGAGCTCGTAGGCGTAGTCGCCGAGGCGTTCTTCGTCTTCGGCACCCGGCACACGACCGGTCACGAAGCTGCCGATCACCTTGCCGCCAGCGGCCTCGATGTTCTCGATGCTGCGCGTGACCATTTCGCGCGGCGTCTCGCCGAGGCGCACCACGAGCAGAGCGCCCTCGGTGAGCGGCGTGACCACGCAGGCATCGGTGTAGGGATGCACGGGCGGCGCGTCGATGAGCACCCAGGTGTAGCGACGCTTGAGGTCGTCGACCAAGCGGCGGAACTTCTCTTCGCCGAGCAACTCGGCCGGGTTGTCGGACTCGCAACCGGCGGGGATCAGATCCACGCCGGGGAGCAGCGTGCTGCGCAACACGTCTTTGAGCGCGGCGCGACCTTCGAGCAGGTCCACGGTGCCGGGCTCGGCGCGCACGCCGAAGAGTTCGGCTTGTTCGGGTTTGCGACCGTCGACCTCGAGCAGGCACACGCGCGTGCCGGGCAGCTCGGCGAGACAGGCCGCCAAGTTCGCCGAGGTGACCGAACGACCTTCGCCCGCGCGACTCGACGTGACCACCAAGGCCCAGGGCGCGCCCACGCGGTTCATCGCCGTGAGGCGCGTGCGGCAAGCGCGATACTGCTCGGCCTGCAACGACGACGGGTCGTGGTACATGACCATGTGACCGTCGATCTTGGAGAGCAGTCCGCCGGGGCGTTCGAAGTCGGCGGGACGGTCTTGTGCGCCGTCGGCTTCGTTGTCGTCGGTGCGCGAGAAGGAACTCACGGGCGGCGAACTCGTCAGCTCGATCGGACCAGGCGCCATCGACGCGGGTTCGCTCGGCGCGGCCTTGCCGGCGTCGCTCGACTCGGGCGCCGCGGCCTCGCTCGACTCAGCTGGAGCCGCCGGCTTCGCAGGCTTGTCCTCCAACTCCTCGCGGCGCAGGCCGAGCGGGCGGTTGGGATCGCGCGGGGGCTTCGGGCTGTCGTCGTTGTCGTCGCTCTCGGCACTCATGGACGTTCTCCGGGCAGGCCTCCGAGCTCACTCACGGCCTCGGCGGTCTTGAACAGCAGTTCGTTGTCATGGTCGCGGAGACGACCGGCCGCTTCTCGACCGCGCCGCGCCAAGCGACGACACGCGCCCTTGGCCAGCAGCAGCTCCTGCGCCGCCGCCTCCTCTCCTTCTGCATCGACCACAGCGGCCGCTCGACTGAGCACAGCTGCCTGGGCGTAAGTCGCGAGGGTCATGTCGGCCAGCGCGGCGCAGGCCAACTGCTCGCCGCGAATCGCCTTTCCGTGCTCGGCAGCCAGCTTCGCAGCGGCTTGCGCGAGATCGGCCACGCCCATCGAGAGCGCCAGGGATTCGGCCTGCAGCGCCTCGGGCACGGGCAGCGGATCGGGGGCTTCGCGGCCGGTGGCCTTGCGTCCGTACTCGCTGCTCAGCGTGTCGGCCTCGCCCACGCGCTTGAGCGGCTCGGCCATACCCGCGGTGGCGACCATCACGCGCAAGATCTCGTTGGTGCCCTCGAAGATCATGTTCACGCGCGCGTCGCGCAGCATGCGCTCGAAGGGGTAGTCGGTGGTGAAACCGTTGCCGCCCGCGCACTGCACGGCGTCGTTGACCGTGGCCCACAACACTTCGGTGCCGAAGATCTTGCAGAGCGCCGACTCGACCGCCGGCGCCATGCCGACCTTGTCGATCAGGCCCGTGGTGAGGAACACCATGCACTCGAGCGCGTGGATGTCCTGCGCCATGCGGCCGAGCTTCTCCTGGATCAGCGGGAAGCGCGCGATGGGTTGACCGAACTGCGTGCGCTCGTTGGTGTAGCGCGCGGCTTCCTCGAGCAGGAAGCGACTCGCGCCGAGGCAGTTGCCGGCGAGGCCCGTGCGTCCGCTGTTCAGGATCTCGAGCGCCATGCGGAAGCCGTCGCCGGGCTTGCCGACCATGTTCTCCGCGGGCACCACGACCTTGTCGAACAAGAGTGGCACGGTGGAGCTGCCGCGGATGCCGAGCTTGTCTTCTTCCTTGCCGGGCACGTAGCCCATCGACTTCTCGACCAGGAAGCAGCTGATGCTCGGACGGCCGTCGTCGCGCGGATGATCGGGCGTGCGCACGAACACGGTGACCAAGTCGGCGAAGCCACCGTTCGTGATCCAGAGCTTCTCGCCGCTGAGTTCGTAGGCGCCGTCGTCGCGCAACTTGGCGGTGCACTTGAGCGACTGCGCGTCGCTGCCGGCGTCGGGTTCGCTGAGCGCGAAGGCGGCTTTGAGTTCGCCCGTGGCGAGGCGCGGCAAGTAGCGCGCTTTCTGTTCGTCGCTGCCGTAGAGCAGCAGCGCCTTGATGCCGATGGTGGAGTGACCGCCCGACATGATCGCGGTGGCGCCGTCGATGCGCGCGAGCTCCACCGACACGCGCACGTACTGGCTCGTGTTCAGGTCGAGGCCGCCGAACTCCTCGGGGATGCGCTGGCCGTAGAAGCCGATCTCGGCGAGGCCCTCGAAGACCTCGGCCGGGATCTTGTGGGCCTGGTCGATGGCGGCCGGATCGATGTGGTCGGCAGCGAAGCGCGACACGGTCTCGCGGACCATGCCGAGCATCTCGGCGGCGTCGGCATCGAGGAACGGATAAGGAAGGATCAGATCGTCCCTGAGTTCCCCCAGGAAGAGATCGCGCACGATGGATTCAGACATGGCCCCATCATCGACACTCAGGGCCTTCGAGACGAGCCCCAGATCGGCGCACTCGGTGCCTCGCGCGCGCTGCCAGCGGGTGCTGGCTCGGCGCGGGCGCTGCCGCTCGCCGCGGGAACCCAGCATGGCGAGCGACAACGCAATCCTGGACAGCGCGCTTGACCATCGCCTCGTCGCGTGACTCAATACCCCCCGTTCGGCCAGCGGGCCGAGCTTGCTCTTTACAGATCGAAGCAGTGTTCTCGGCCTCGGGGAAGACGGTTTGAATCCGTCACGGTCCCGCCGCTGTAACTGGACACGATGGCTGCACGAATCGCGCATGCAGTGCGCATGAGCGATTCAGTCACGGGAGTTCGTGCTCCTGGAAGGCGCAGCCGGAGGTCACGTCCACAAGTCAGAAAACCCAGCCGACGAGCGATTCGAATCTTCCCGGGTAGAGGAAGCTCTCGAACATCGTCGACGCGACAGGCCGCCCGAGTTCCGGATCCCCCGGAAGCTGAGGCGGCTTTTTTCGTGCTGGTGGTGATCCCCTCGTCGGCGCTTGGTCAGCGCACGGCAACGATCCACTCACGATCGACGATGGAGATCACCACGATGCACCGCTTCAACACTTTGGCGCTCGCCGCCGCTCTCAGCTCGACCGCCTTCGCCGGCGACTTCAGCATGCCCAGCGGCGTGAACCTCGAGTCGGTGCCCGGCGCAGGCGTGACCGCCGCGCTCACCGACGGCACGCTGCTCTACAGCACCGGTAGCTTCGGCGCCGACGCGCTGTCCACGCGCAACCTCGACGGCAGCTTCACGCTCTTCGCCGAGGGCTTCGGTTCGCTTTCCGGGATCGCGCAGTCGCCTGTCACGGGTCAGATCGTGGTCGGCGACTCGGCCGGCGCCGCCGCGCTCTGGCTGCTCGAAGACCTCAACCGCGACGGCGATTGCCTCGACGCGGGCGAGAACATCGCGCACCCGGTTCAGCCGCCCATGCTGCCCAGCGGCGCCGTCCCGCTGCCCTTCGACATCGCCTTCCGCCCCGGCACCGACGAGTTCTGGATGAGCGGCTCCACGCCCTTCGGCTTCGAGCCCTTCCAAGGCGTGCTCACGCGCACGGTCGACGGCGCCAACGATCTCATGCTCGACGACCTCGGCTTCGCGGCCGGAATCGCTTTCGATGGCGACACGCTCTACCTCGGCGACATCGCCCCCGACTTCAGCTCCGCCCGCGTGCTGCGCATGGACGCCAGCGGCGGCCCGCTCGCGCCCAGCGACTACGCCACCGGCTTGCCCGGCGCCAGTGGTGTCGTGCGCGCCGCCGACGGCTCGGTGTACGTCTCGGGCCTCGGCAGCTGCGTCGGCAGGCTCTCCCCAGACCTCGACAACGACGGTTCGGCCGACGCGATCGAGACCTGCTTCCTCGACGGTTTCGCCTTTTCAGGCGGGCTGACCCTGGTCGAAGGCCCGAACGGTTTCGTGCCCGGCGCGAACGGTGACGGCACGCTCTTCGTGGGCGACTTCAGCTTCGCCGGCGCACGCACCTTCCGCAGCGCTCCGCACGCCGCCACCGCGGTGGCGGGCGCCGTCGCGCAGAACAGCAAGATCAACGTGACAGTCAGCGGCACACCGGGCGCAACAGCGCTTTACGTGCTGTCTCTCGACGTGAATGGAACCACGATTGCAGGCATCGGAGACCTGTGCTTGGGCTTCGCGGGCATGAGTCTGATCTCGCCGCTGCGCACGCTCGACCGGAACGGCGAGGCCGAGTTCCAACTGCTCTTCCGCGAGTTCCCCGGACTGGTCGGTGAAGCGCTCGTGATCCAAGGTCTCACGCTCGAAGACGGTCGCTTCGGCATCGGCAACGGCCTTGACTTCACCTTCGACGCGTAGTTTGCTGATCGGTGCGTTCGGAGGGATGGCGTCCACGAGACTCCCCTCTCCCGTGTCCCCCCACACATTCGGACCCTCCCTCCGAGCGCACTTGCTCAGCAGGCTTTCCTCCGTTCGACCCGCAGGCGATTGCCGCGCGGTTGACCTCAGAAGTTCGCGACGCCAGGCCCCTCTCAGCAGCGGGCGCGTCGCTCAGGAAAGGATCCCTGCATGAACACGATTCAAGAATGCTCCACCCGGCGCACGTCGCGTCGGCGCAGTGCGGCGCTCCTCGCGACCGTCGCCCTCATCAGCCTGGCCTTCGCCTTCGGCACCCTGCCCTACGCCAGCAGCGTGACCCAGGTCCTCCCGAACGGGGTCACCTTCGGAGCGCCGGGCGACATGCTCGGACCGCCCACGGGGAGCGGCGCCACGCAGTCGTCGTCGCACGTGTACTCGCCGGGCAAGGGTGGCAGCGTCATCCTCGAGCTCGGCCAGCCGATCTATGACGGCGTCGGCACCGACCTCGTGATCTACGAGAACCCGTTCACCAGGCTCGGCACGCTCTCGAGCAACTGGGTCGAGGCCTTCTACGTGGAGGTCTCCAGCGACGGCGCGACCTTCGCGCGCTTCCCGAGCGAGTACCTCGGGCCCGTGGGTCCGCACCAAGTGAGCCCTGGGCTCGACGACACCGCTGAGTACGCCTGGTTCCGCGGGCTGGCCGGCGTGTCGCCCGTGTGGGCCAACCCCGGCGCCGGCGTCGACCCGTTCCACATCGTGGAAGGCGGCGGCGACGCCTTCGACCTCGAGGAGCTGGCCGACCACGCGCTGGTGCAGTCGGGCGACGTGGTCCTCGACTCGATCAACTTCGTGCGGCTCGTGGATGTCGCCGGCGGCGTGGACGTGGACAGCAACGGCACGCCGATCTGGGACTGTGGCAACCCGTCCTTCTCCGCAGGTGACATCGACGCCGTGGCCGGGATCAGCACGCTGGCCACATTGCAGAGCGGCTACCCCAGCGTGGACATCACGCTGCGCCCCGACAACGTGATCGAGATCACACTCGAGGACAGCGACGGCCTGTGGGACATCAAGTCGCGCATCGCGCTGGCGCTCAACGGGGTGGAGCTCGACTTCTACGGCTTCCTCCCGCTGTTCAACATCGTGGCCACGCCCACCGAGGTCACGCTGCGCATCGGCCCGGTGCCGGCAGGCTTCGATCCGCTCGAGATGAAGATCGCCGTGCGCGACTCCCTCGGCTTCACTGGCGGCGACGCTCTGCACGTGCCCTGAGCGGGCGGCGCGCGAGGCTTCCGGCGGGTACACTCCCCGCCGTCCGTACCCGCCGGGAGCCTCACCAGTGACCACCACCGCCGACCTTGGCCCCGTGCTCGACGATCTCGAGCTGCAGGCCCACGAGATCGAGGTGGCCGATGTGGCCGACCACGCCAGCCTCACCGGCGCCGCGCTCGGCGAATCGCGCACGCGCCTGTTGGTCCTGCCCGGCGAGGTGGGCGACCTCGAGCTGGCCGCGCTGCGCGACCGGTTGTGGCCGCAGGCGCACGTCACGGCGGTGTATCGCATCAGCGAGCAGGGCGCCGTGAAGCGTCAGGCGCTGGCCAAGAACCTCGCGCTGCCGGGCGAAGTCAGCGGTCCCGCGCGCACGCTCCTGTATGTGCGCAGCCGGGCCGACGCGCTCGGTCGCAGCGTCACCGTGGCCAAGTTCGACGCCAACGCCGAGGGCTGGAACGGCGTGCCCGGCGCGCCGACCTACGGACACTACCGCTGGATGCGACGACTGCTCGCCGTGGTCGCCAAGCCGACCGCCGGCCTGCGTTGCCTCGACGCCGGCTGCGGCGCGGGTTGGGTCGGCATCGAAGCCGCCAAGCTCGGCGCGCAGGCCTCGGCCTTCGACCCCAGCCCCGAGATGGTGCGCATCGCGTCGGACAACGCGGCCAGCGAAGGCGTGCCGCTCGACGCGCGCGTGGGCTTCGTGGAAGACGTCCCGTTCAAGGACCCCTTCGACCTCGTGCTCAACTCCGGCGTGATCAGCTTCGCGCCCGATGCCGACGACTACCTCAACAGTCTCGACGCGCTCGTGGCGCCCGGCGGCACGCTCGTCATCGGCGACCTGAACCCGCTGGCGCGCGGCTTCAAGCGACGTCGCAAGCGCCCGCTGCTCCCGGCGCGCGAACTCAACGGCATCCGCCGCGACGACGTCGAACAGCGCTTGCGCGAGCGCGGCTACCATTGCGAGGGCCGCTGGTACTACCAGCTCAGCTTCCCGATCCCCGAGATGATGACGGTGTCGGAGCAGCGCTGGAACGGCCTCGGCTGCGGGCTGGCCTTGCTCGCGAACAAGGCGGCCACGGCGATCGACCACGGAGTGGGGTCGTCGATGGCGAGTCAGTTCGACTCGTGGATCCTGAAGCTCAGCAAGGCGCCGTAGAGCGGCAGGCCTCGCGCGGGTGGCTTGGGCAGCGTGGGCTCGGCGGCTCGCGCGGCCGGCCCGCCGCGCTCAGAGTTCGTCTTGGCCCACGAGTTCGTAGCCCTTTTCGCGCAGCACGCGTTCGCCGGCGTCGGCATCTTCCACGTGCACGGCCAACACGGGCGGGCCCATGCTGGTGGTGAGCAGCGGGTAGAGGTAGTGCACGTTGAGCTCGGCGAGCAGCAGCGTGGAGAGCAGGCCGCGGATGCCGAGCGCGTGGTCCTCGGGGATGATCACGCCCAGCAGCTCCGACTCGACCACGCTGTAGCCGTCGGCGCGCAAGGTCTCGTAGGCCAGTTCTGAGCGGTCCACGACCAGGCGCGCCACCGAGTGGTCCACCGAGTCGATGATCGAGAGGGCCGAGATGCGCAGGCCTAGGGCTTCCAGGCTGCGGGTCACGGAGAGCAGCGCCCCCACGCGATTTTCGAGGAAGACCGAGAGCTGCTTGATCCGCGGCACGCTGGAATCGAAGGAGGCGTCGGGGGTGTCGAACATGGGTGGCTCTGGGGGAGGGACTCCCCCCTTCATCGACGCACTTCGGGCGCGCCTGAAGCCCGGCAGGTCGCAGACGGCGGGTCGCGGCGAGTGATAAGCTTGGCTCCTTTGCGCGCGGGCCTCGAAAGCACGCGCTCGCGGAGCGCTGCGCCGCGTCTCCTCCGCCTTCCCCTCCCTGCCTCGATCTGCCTCCCATCATGTCCCAGAAGAAAATCGTCGTCCTCGGCGCCGGCAAAGTCGGCCGCCTCGTGTGCTGGTTCCTCGCCGACTGTGGCGACTACCACGTGACCGCCGTCGACCTGAACGAAGACAACGCGCGCGCCGCCGTGGCCGACAAGAGCGGGATCGCCATGGCGAACACCGCGCACGCCGTGGCCGACCTGGGCGACGAGGCCGCCGTGGCCGCCGTGCTCGAAGGCGCCGACTACGTGATGAGCTGCGCCCCCTTTCATTGCAACGTGGGCATCGCGCGCGCCGCCAAGAGCAAGGGCGTCAACTACCTCGACCTCACCGAAGACGTGGCCACCACGAAGGAAGTCGCCAAGCTCGCCGAAGGCAGCGACCTGGCCTTCATCCCGCAGTGCGGACTCGCGCCGGGCTTCATCACCATCGTGGCGCACGGCGTGGCCAAGAAGTTCGACACGCTCGACACGATCAAGATGCGCGTGGGTGCGCTGCCGATGTACCCGCACAACCGGCTCAACTACAACCTCACGTGGAGCACCGAGGGGCTGATCAACGAATACCGTCACCCCTGTGAAGCGGTGCGCGACGGCAAGTTCGTGAGCCTGCCCCCGCTCGAAGACCTCGAGGTCATCACCCTCGACGGTGCCGAGTACGAAGCCTTCAACACGAGCGGCGGCCTGGGCTCGATGGCCGAGACCTACAAGGGTCAGGTGCGCAGCCTCGACTACAAGTCGATGCGCTACCCGGGCCACCGCGAGATGCTCAAGGTGCTCATGGAAGACCTGCGCCTGCACGAGAACCCGGATCTCATGAAGGAGATCTTCGAGCACGCCATGCCGCACACCTATCAGGATGTGGTGCTGGTCGTGGTCACGGTCACGGGCACACGCGAGGGTCGCTACTCGCAGGAGTCCTACGTGAACAAGGTGTTCCACAAGGAGCTCGACGGCCGCATGTGGGGTGGCATCCAGATCACCACCGCGGCGGGCCTGTGCGCCGTGCTCGACCTGCACGCGCAGGGCAAGCTGCCCGCCAAGGGCTTCGTGCGCCAGGAAGACGTGGACCTCGACGCCTTCCTCGCGAACCGCTTCGGCAAGTTCTACGCCGCGAGCTGAGGTCGTCGGCTCAGCCACGCTCGAGCTGCTGAGCCCGCGCCGCCGAAGCGCCGAACAGCGCGCCTGAGCGCCCGTCGAAGGAGACTCCGACGGGCGCTCAGCGTGCTGGGAACTTCACCCCATTCGCCCGAACGGAACCACCGTTCTGCTCGAAAGGGCACAAGAAGCTCCCGACCGCTGACCGATGCAGACCCGGTGAACGCACCGCGGAACAGCTCGGAGTTGGCCCGATGAGTCGCACTCGTGTGCTCGTCGCCAGCGCAGACGCAGGCTTGCGTCGACACTTCGAACTCGTGTGCGGCGAGCGCGACTACGAGTACATCATCGCCGAGAGCGATGAGCAGGTGCACAAGGCGCACGACAGCATGCACCCTTCGTTGGTCGTGGTGGACCTCGACGGCCCGGGCCGCGACGGCGTGCGCTTGTTGCGCGCACTCGCCGAGCGTCACTGCAACGTGCCGGTCGTGATCAGCGGCTCCTGCGACGTGCGCACCATGGCCGCCGCGCAACGCGTGGGCAGCAAGCACGGTCTGTGCATGGCCAAGCCGCTCTACGAACGCAACAACGCGCGCTCCATCGGCCGCTGCATGCTCGACGCGCTCTCGGTGAACGACCACGAGATCACCGCCGAAGACCTGCAGCGCGCGCTCGACGAGAACCAGTTCGAGCTGAACTACCAACCGCTCGTGGACCTCAGCACCGAGAGCGTGCACGGCTGCGAAGTGCTGCTGCGCTGGGACCACCCCGTGTTCGGCCCGATCAGCCCCGAGAAGGTGATCCCCTTCGCTGAGCAACACAAACTCATCGGCCCGCTCACCGAGTGGATCGTGCGCAACGCGCTCGAGCAGTACACGCAGTGGTCGCGCCAAGGCTGGAACTTCCGGATCGCGATCAACGTGGAGGCCGACGGCTTGCGCGACGCGATGTTCGCCGACCGCATCGTGGCGATCGTGCACGAGACCGGCGTGTCCCCCGATCGCGTGATCCTCGAAGTCACCGAAAGCCAGACGATCACCGAGGAAGTCGAGGTGCTCGAGACGCTCACCCGTCTGCGCCTCACCGGCATCGAGCTCGCCATCGACGACTTCGGCACCGGCTACTCCTCGCTCGGCCGTCTGCATCAGCTGCCCTTCACCGAACTCAAGATCGACAAGTCCTTCGTGATCGACGCCGAGAGTGACCCCAACTGCGAGGTCATCGTGCGCGCGATCTCCGAACTCGGTCACCAGCTCGGCATGTTGGTCGTGGCCGAGGGCGTGGCCAGCCGCGAAGCTTGGGAGTTCGTGCAGACGCTCAAGTGCGACGTCGCCCAAGGCTTCTTCATCAGTCGCGGCATGCCCGCCGCTGAGTTCACCAACTGGCTCTACCGCTGGGGCGTGACGCACAGCGTGAACGGTCGCGAGCTGGGCCAAGCCGGCCAACCGCATCGCGAGCCGCAGCACGAGCCGGCCAAGCCGAGCGGCGCCGAGCTGCCGTTCACCCCGCAGCAGGCCCTGCACGACCAGACCTCGCTGAGCGTGGGCCCGCCGCGCCCGATGCAGCAGCACGACGGCGAAGAGTCGCCCCGGCCGCAGGTCGGCTGAGCACGGCCGCGGCCCGTTCGGGCTGCGCCGCGCGACCTGGGATCCGGCCCGCAGGACGCTGCGCCTCGATCGAGGCGTCTTGGCACTGAAAGTCTTCAGCGCCCGCGCGTCCCCAGGCGTACACCAGCCGGACCATGAGCTCGCCCCCTTCCTCCGATCCGGTCGACGCACTGTTGGTCAGCGCCCTGCTGGCCGGCCACGCCGACGCTCTCGATCGCTGGTACCGGAGCGAGCACCCGGTGGTCCACCGCCTCTGCCTCGGTTTCCTGGCTCACGCCCACGAAGCCGACGACGCCGCTCAGGACGCCATGCTCCACTTGCTCGACCGCCTCGAACGCTACGACCCGCAACGCGCCTACACCGCGTGGCGCAACACGGTGGTGCTCAACCACTGTCGCGATCGTCGGCGGCGGGGGCAGACGCGCGACCGGCACGAGCAGCACGGCGCCGAGAGCAGCTTGCCGCACGCCTTGCCGTCACCGGAAGACGCGGCCACCTCCAAGGAACGCGCCGCGATCTTGCACGCGGCATTGAGCGCGCTGAGCGAGCGCGAACGTGAGGCCTTCGTGCTGCGCGACCTCGAGCAACGTGACACGCGCGAAGTCGCGACCACGCTCGGCATCAGCGAGAGCTCGGTGCGTTCGCTGCTCACGCTCGCGCGTCGGCGCTTGCGCACGCTGCTCGCGCCGCGCCTGCCGGAGATGCAAGCACGATGAGCGAGCGTCGCGAAGACAACAAGCTGCCGGGCGCGCACGCTGAGCGCTCGCAACAGGAAGCCGGTTCGGCACGCGAGCACGAGGAGCGCGTCACCGATCCCGAGGGGCTCACGAGCGACATCGTCGACGTGCTCGGTGCCGCCTGGCGCGAACAGCGCGCACCCGACGCCACCCCCACCCTCGCCGCGAGCGACGCCGCCACGCGCGACAGCGTGCGCTGGATGCAAGACAGCTGGGCTCAGCTGCAAGCGCCACCGGTCGAGGTGCCCGCGGCGCTGCGGCAACGTGTCCAACGAGGGCGCGCGCCCGTGCTCGCTTGGCGGCGTCACGCGGCGGCCGCCGCCCTGTTGCTGAGCGTCGGCCTCGCCTTGCGCTTCGGCGCGGGCTGGCTCCCGCCGCGCGCGCTCGTGGATCGCGGGCGCGATCTCGGGCCCTCGCAGGACGTCGCGCACGACAGCGATCGCCCGCGCCTCGTGGCCGCCCACGCCGACCACATCGAGCTGCGCTCCGGGCCCGTGCGCCTGCTGCTGGTCACCGCCACCGAATCCCCGCCCCACGACACCAACCCCTCCTTTGGGAGTGATCTCCGATGACGAACTTCACACCGCTGCGCTCGATCGCCTTCGCCGCGCTGCTCAACCTCGTGCTCTTCAGCTTGCCGATCCACGCGCAGGATGCCGACACACCGCGCACGCAGCCCGCCAGCGAGAGCATCTCTGCGGACCTGCTCGAGCTGGCGCACTACCGGTCCGAGAACACGAGCGCGCGCGAACTCGCCAAGGTGGCCGAGCGCCTCTTCGGTCGGAAGATCAAGGTGCAGCGCGACGACGTGACCAGCGAATCCGTGCAGAACATCCAGCTGCTCGGCGACACGATCCTGATCTTCGACGAAGCGCAGCGCGTGGAGCAACTCGTGCGTCGCCTCTCAGCGCTCGACGCCATCAGCGAGCTCGACCCCCACCTGAAAGCCAGCGAGATCGCGCCCTACGAAACGATCAACTGGTCACCCAGCTACGTGTCCTTGCGCGATGCGTCGGTCGCGCTGAGCAGCTACCGTCGCCCACTCCCGCACGCCGCCAACATGCAGAACATCACTGAGGTCGACGAACGCAACTCACTCATCCTGCGCGACGAACCGAGCAACCTCGCAGGCATGACCAAAGTGCTCGCCGAACTCGACACACCCGCGCCCGAACTGAACGTCACGGCCATCGTGGTGCAAGGCAGCAACAGCGGTTCGAGCGCGAGCGATCCGATGCTTCCCGCCGAGCTCGATCTGCACCTCAAGCAGCTGCTGCCCTTCCAGTTCTATGAGGTGCTCAGCCTGGGGCTCGTGCGCACGTCCACGCGCGTGCAGGTCGTGCGCGTGTCGATGCCCGGCGAAGACGACGTGAACTATGAACTCGACCTGCTCCCCGAGGCCTTCGACGCCAAGACCGGCACGCTCACGGCCGAGGTGCACTTCAAGGGCAGCGATCGCCGAGGCATCCAGACGCGCACGCAGATCCCGCTCAACGAGTACACGGTGATCGGCGCCTCGGGAGCCCAACCCTTGCTGGTGATCATCAAGCTCAGCTCGGTGAGTGCCGAAGCCCATTGAGCGCAGGCTTTCCGAGTTCAAGGCGCGGGTCAGCTCACTGTCGGACACGGCGCCGCTGAGCAAGGATCGAGCGCTGGTAACGAGGGGTAGCTCCGGGAATGTCTCGGGGCTGCCCCTTGACCGTTTCGTGGCGCGGAGTGTCTCCTGTTACGAGATGTTGCCCGCCGACACACTCCGCCGCGTCCTGGCCCTGAGCCTCGCCCTCGCCGCCCTCCTGGGTGGCGACGTGCTGCACAGTTTCGCGCACGACGGCGAGCTGCGGCCCAGCGAAGTCGACGCGCAAGTTCATGGCGACGACTGCGAACACGGTGTCGACGTGGAGAGCACCCCGCACGACGCGCACTGTCTCTATTGCAGCAACCCGGGCGCCAAGCGGGTCGACTTGCCGGCGCACTGCCTGCCGGGTCTCGCGAGTGCCGCGCCGATCGGGTGGCACACGCAACGCGACACCGACCTGCCGAGCGAGCGCACAGGTTGCGCGCCCCTCGGCGCCAGGGCTCCTCCACAGGGCACGTGACTGTTCTCGCCGGCTCCGGTCGGCGCTCGTCACGATTCACGCCGCGCTTGGCGGCGACCCTGACTTGGAGTTCCCATCCATGTTGCATCCTGTTGATCCGGGCGCCTGTGCGCCCACCCCACGGCGTTCGCGCCGACCGCTCGTGAGCCTCGTCGGCTTACTGAGCTTGTTCCTTGCCGGCACCACCCGTGCACAAGAAGACCCCGTCGAAGCCTTGGCGAGCGCGTTGCGTGAAGCGCTCGCCACGATCGAGAGACTCGAAGCGCGCATCGCCGCTCTCGAAGAAGGCGCAGCACCCACCTCGGATTCCGAGGCCGACCAACTCGAGGCACAACTGCGCGCCTTGATCGTGGACGACCCGGCAACACAGCCGCAGCGCACGATCTTCCCGTCAGCAAGCAACCCACGCATCGGCGTGTTCATGGACGCCCTGGCCGAAGCCGGCAACGGCGAGGAAGAGCTCGGCGACGGCGACCGTTTCTCGCTGCGCGAAACCGAGATCGACTTCCGCATGCCGATCTCGCCCTTCGCCGAGGGCGTGCTCGTGGCCGTGCACGAAGACGCCGGCAACAACGAGTTCGAGTCGCTCGTGGAAGAAGGCTATGCCGACATCTCCTGGTCGGGCCTGTTCCACAACGACACCGCGCTGCGCTCGCGCCTCGGCCGCTTCCGCGTGGGCTTCGGCAAGGACAACCGCCTGCACCTGCACGACCTCCCGCAGGCTGATCGCAACCTCGCCACCCAGTACCAGCTCGGCGGCGAAGGTGTGATCGGCGACGGCATCGAGTTCTCCATGCCGCTCGCCCACAGCGATTCCGCCGACGGGCTCGGCGCCACCACGAGCGCGAGCCTCGCCTTCGTGAACGGCGAGCTGTTCACCGGCGAGGAAGGCATCCTCGGTGAACGCGCTGAAGACGACGGCCTCGAGATCGACTCCGACGCCCCGCTGATCGTGGGCCGCGTCACGCACTACCGCGAACTCGACGCGCGTTCCGACCTCGAGTTCGGCGCGAGCTTCATCACCAACATGGGCAGCGACACGATCACCACCGACGCCGGCAACGAGATCACGCCGCGTGCCTACGGCGCCGACATCACTTGGCGTCAACGCGGCGACGAAACGCTGGTGGGCTCCTGGTTGCTGCAGGGCGAATACCTGCAGACGGACTTCCAAGCCACCGGCCCCGCGAACCCGAGCTTCCCGAACACCGACGAGACGAACCACGGCTTCGCGCTCACAGCGCAACGCCAGATGTCGATGAACACCTACCTCGGCGTGCGCCTCGATCGCACCGACATGCTCGCCAGCGCAGGCGAAGTGGAAGGCGTGTCGCCGTACTTCTCGTGGTACCCCACCGAGTTCTTCCGCGTGCGCACGCAAGCGCAGTATCTCAGCATGCGCGACGACGCCACCGCCGACGACAGCATCACGCGCCTGCTGTTCCAGTTCACCTGGAACTTCGGCGCGCACATGCCGCACCCTTACTGGACCAACCTCTGACCCGGAGCCGAACCATGCAACTCTTCATGACCTGCGTGCTCCTGCTCGGAGCGCTTTCACCCACCACCCACGCTCAAGACTCGAGTGAGTCCACGGGCGACAGCGCGAAGCTGCGCGTCATCGCCACGATCCCGACTTACGGGCTGCTGGCCGAAGAACTGGGGCAAGACCTCGTCGAGGTCATCACCGTGTGTCGCCCCGGACAAGACCTGCACGGCGTGATGGCCACGCCGGCCTTCATGGCGCGCGTGCGCAGCTCCGACCTGTTGTTCTACACCGGGCTCGATGCGGAGCTCTGGCTCGACGGCATGTTGCGCGGCGCGGGCGCCGTGAACCTGTTGCCGGGTAACCCGAACGCCATCGTGATGAGCACAGGCGTGCCGCTGAAGGAAGTGCCCGCGATCCTGGATCGCAGTCAGGGCGACGTGCACGCCTTCGGCAACCCGCACATGTGGACCGACCCGCTCGTGGTGCGCGACATGGCCACCCGCGTGGGCGACGCGCTCGTGCGCCTGCTGCCCGAACACGCCGAGGTGATCCGCGACCGCGAGGAAGCCTTCCGCTTACGGCTCACCAAGGCGCTCGTGCGTTGGCTCACCGACTACGCGTCGCTGGCGAACACACCGCTCGTCACTTACCACCAGTCGTGGCGCTACTTCCTGGACCGCTTCCGCCTCGTGCGCGTGGGCACGCTCGAACCCAAGCCGCGCGTGATGCCCACGAGCGGACACCTCACGAAGCTCGTGGAGACCATGCAGGCTCGCGACGTGAAGCTCGTGATCCGCGAGCCGTGGCAGCACCCGCAGGCCTCGGAGTTCGTGGCTGAGCGTGTCGACGTCACGGTGCTCGCGCTCTCCACGCATCCCGGCTGGCCCGAAGGCACCGGCATCATCGAGCACTTCGAGCACAACCTGGCCGAGATCGCGCGCGCGCTGGACCTCCCCGTGAGTGATCCCGGCGAGTGAGCGAGGCGCGCGACATGGCCTTGCTGCGCGTGAACGACCTCGCGGTGGGTTACCGCCGCGGGGTCGATGTGCTCAGCGAGGTGTCGCTGGTCGTGCGTCGCGGCGAACTCACGGCGCTCGTCGGGCGCAACGGCTCGGGCAAGACGACGCTGATGCGCGCCGTGCTCGGCTTGCTGCCCGCGCGACGCGGACGCATGGAGTTCGCGGGTGGCGCGCGGCCGCGCGTGGGCTACGTCCCGCAGGCGGATCGCAGCGAGATGCGCTTTCCCGTGAGCGCGCTCGAAGTCGTGCTCATGGGGCTCACGCCGGGGCTCGGCGCGCTGGCTCGCGCGGGGGCGAGTGGGCACGCGGCGGCGCTGGCCTCGCTCGATCGCCTGCACGTGGCCGACCTCGCGTCGCAACGTTTCAGTGCGCTCTCGGGTGGACAGCGTCAGCGCGTGTTGCTGGCGCGCGCACTCGTGCACGAACCCGAACTGCTCGCGCTCGACGAGCCCGTGCGCGGCCTCGACCTGCCCAGCGCGGCAAGTCTCGTACAGCTGCTCGTGCGCGAGGCGCGTGAGCGCAACGTGGCCGTGCTCGTGGCCACGCACACGCTCGACCTCGTGGCAAACCACGCCGACAGCGTCGCGCTCTTCCGGGAAGGTCGCTGCGCGTTCGGGCCCGCGCGCGAGATGTTCACCGACGCCGTGCTCAGCGAGCACCACGACGCGCCGGTGATGGTGCGCGAAGTCGAAGGCCAGCGCGTGGTGCTGCCGGGGCGTCCCAAATGCTGACCGCCGTGATCGACATGCTCTTCGGCTCGCTGCCCGGCGCGGTCGAGACCGGTTTGATCGCCGGCGCGCTGCTGCCGCTGCTCGGCATGTGGGTCGTGCTGCAGCGCGTGGTGTTCTTGGGCGTCACCCTCGCGCAGGTCGCGGCGGCGGGTGTCGCGTTGGGGCTCGTGCTCGGCTGGCCGGTGTTGCCGCTGGGCATCGGTCTCACGCTGGCGGTGGTGGCGAGCGGGTTCGTCGGCGGCGATCGCGGCGGCCGCTGGACCGACAGCTCGCTGGGCGCTCTGTTCTGCGCGGCGTCGGCGCTGTCCTTGCTGTTCATCTCGCGTTCGCCCGCCGAGCTCGACGAAGTGCAACACGTGCTGCACGGCAACCTGATCTTCGCCAGTGAGAGCGACGCTGCCTTCCTCGGCGCCGCGCTGGTCGTGGCTGTGTTGCTGCTCGTCGCCTTCTTCAAGCAACTGTTGCTGGCGAGCTTCGACCTCGAGACGGCGTCGGCCCTGGGCCTGCGCGCGCGCGGCTGGATGGCCCTGCTCTTCGGCGTGCTCGCTGTGGTGCTCGCGCTCTCCATGCGCACCACGGGTTCGCTGCTCAGCTTCGCGATGCTCGTGCTGCCGCCATTGGCCGCGCTGCGCTTGCAGCTCGGTCTGCGTGCGAGCTTCGTGGGCGCGAGCGTGCTGGGTCTGCTCGGCACAGCCGCCGGACTCGCGCTGGCCTTCCACGCCGACTTGCACTTGGAGTCGTCGATCACGCTGTGCTTGTTCTTGTTGATCCCGGTGTGCGCGGGCTGGGCACGTCACCCGCTGATCGGCGTGGCGCTCGCCGGCGCGCTCTTGTTCGGCGGCCTGCAACTCGAGCCGATCGAGACCGAGCCACACCATCACCACGCAACCGACGACGCCGATCAAGCCGACCGCTGGCATCTCGACGCGCACCTGTCCGCCCGAGCCGAAGGCGACGCCCTGCGCGTGGACTGGGTGCTCGACGTGTTGCGCCCGGCACTGCCCGGCGCGGATCCCGTGTCCGCTCCGCAAGCCGACGACGACCCCTTCCCCGCAAGCCTCTGGCTCGTGATCACCGGCGACGGGCTGTTCCACGAACACGAACTCCTCCACCACGCCGACGAGTTGCCGCGCGGCACGAGCCAGCACAGCGGCAGCTTCCTCGTGGAAGGCGCGCCCGCGCAAGGCCACGTGGACGGCCAACTCTGGAGCGCCTCGATGCTGGAAGGCGAGCCGCTGGCCGGCGACCGCGCGAATGTGGCGGGGTGTGATCTGTAGCGGCGAGCTGGCTGGCTCCGCGTGTCACAGCTGCGACGCGCGGCTTGTTTCTGAAACCGAGCCGCCTCAATCCGTAAACTAGTGCCTCGCTCGCGCCGCCCCGACGCTTGCGGCTTGCTGCACCGCCCCCGGACTGTCCCGGAACGCCGCGCACCGCGAGCTTCTTCAAAGTCTCGGCGCACCACCCCACGCAGCACCTCAGCGCGCCAAGCCTCTGCGGCGCGCACCCCCCCACACCACGCCACTTGGCGGGAGTTGCCTTCATGTCCACGTCTTCGAAACTTCAGCGCGGCCAGCTCGGTGCCGTGAACAAGGGTTGCTTGATCGCGCTCGTGGTCGGCCTGGTGGTCGGCATCTTCGCGTGGAAGCTCACCGGCGGCACGTACAACAAGCTCGTCGCTGCGGATGAAGTCGTGGAGAAGCAGTGGGCCGGGCTCGACGCCGCCTACAAGCGCCGGCTCGACGTGATCCCGCAGCTCGTGGGCGTGGTGGAAGGCGCCGCCGACTTCGAGTCGGACACCTACCTCGCGGTCACGGAAGCGCGCGCCAAGGTGAATCAGGCTCCGTCGCTCGGTGAAGCGCCCACCGACCCCGCCGAGCTCGAGGCTTACATGGCGGCGCAGAGCAACTTGGGCGCCTCGCTCGGTCGACTGCTCGTGACCATGGAGGCCTACCCGGCGCTCAAAGCCACCGACGCCTTCCGCGACTTGCAGAGTCAGGTCGAGGGGAGTGAGAACCGCATCGCCGTGGCGCGTGGCGATTACATCAACGCCGTGGCCGCCTACAACACCGCGATCCGCAAGTTCCCCGCCAACTTCATCGCAGGCATGTACGACTTCGAGCGTCGTCCGCAACTGCAGGAGCAAGACAGCGCGGCCGTGCGCGAGACGCCCGTCATCGACATGACCGACGATTGAGTTCGCTCAGGCTCAACCCCGCTCGGCCGGCAAGGTGCGCAGCGATGGCAACGTCTCGCAAGACACCTGAGCGCTCGGCGCAACGCTGGCCGTTCGTGCTCGCAGCCATCTTGCTCTGCGTGAGTGAACCGCTGTTGCCGGCGGCCGCCGCGCAGGTGCAAGTGCCTCAGAACGACGGGCTCGTCACCGACCTCGGCGACTTCCTGAGTTCGGGCGAGGAAGCGCAGCTCGAAGCGCTCATGCAGAGTTACATGAGCGGCTCGGGCCACGAGATCGCACTGCTCACGCTGCAAGACCTCGGCGGCCGCTCGATCGAAGAGGTCGGTGTGGCCGTGGCGCGCGACTGGGGCCTGGGTAAGGCCGACGCCGGCGAAGCCGCGCTGCTGATCGTGTCGCGCGCCGAACGCAAGACGCGCATCGAGGTGGGCCGCTACCTCGAAGGCAAGCTCACCGACGCCGTGAGTCGTCGCATCCTCGACGACGTGCTGAGCCCGCACTTCAAAGCCGGTCGCTTCGCCGAAGGACTCACCGCGAGCATCGTGGCGATCAACGCCGCCGCGGGCGGTGACTACAGCGCCATCGATCAGGGCGCGCGCTCGGCGAAGCGTCGCGGCGGACGCAGCATCCTGTCGAGCCTGCTCACGCTGGCCTTCTTCATGTTCATCATGTTCTCCAGTCGCAACTCGCGGCGCGGCGGCATGGGCGGCATGTGGCCGTTGCTGTTCCTGATGGGCGGCAACAATCGTCACCACCACGGCGGCGGCTTCGGCGGCGGCAGTGGAGGAGGTTTCGGTGGAGGCGGCGGCGGCTTCGGTGGTTTCGGCGGCGGCGGCAGCTTCGGCGGCGGCGGTGCCTCGGGAGGTTGGTGAGATGCGGAAGACAATCGTCCACTCAGTTGCGCGCTGCTTAGCCGCACGCGTGCACACCGTGCCGGTTTCGTTCGACCGCGTCGTCGCAAGAGGGATCGTCGCTCGCTCGCTCACGGCTTGGGTCGCGTTCGCCGCGCCGCTCGCAGCGGCCACCCAAGAAGGCGTGGCCGCTGAGTCCGCCTGGGAACTCAGCCCGCAGCGCCACGTCACCGCTTTCGGCGAGCTCGGCGCCTGGTTGCTCGGCGCCTTGACGCTGCTGCTGATCACCAAGGCCGTCCTGCGTCGCGACCGCTACCGCGCCGTGACAGTTCTCAGCGACGCCGACCGCGAACGCGTCCGCGCCGCCATCGCTGCGGCCGAGCTGCGCACCACGGGCGAGATCGTGCCTGTGGTCGTGGAACGCTCCGACCCCCATCCGGCCGCCGACTGGAAGTGCGCGCTCACCGCGCTGCTGCTGGGTTCCGCTTTGCTCGCCACGTGGCTGCCTTGGGAATCACCCTTCGCACTGCTCGCCTGCCAGCTCGGCTTCGGCGCGCTGGGTTACGTGCTCGCCAGAGCGCTGCCCGACTTGAAACGTCTCTTCGTGCTCGAGACGCGCGCGACCGCGACGGCCGAAGAGCAAGCGCTGCAAGAGTTCGCCCGCCAAGGGCTGCAGAGCACCGAGGCTGCCACGGGTGTGCTGATCTTCGTGAGCCTCTTCGAGCGTCGCGTGGTCGTGCTCGCCGACAAGGGCATCGCCGCGAAGGTCGACGCGTCTGCCTGGGAAGCGCTCGACGAACACGTGCTCGACGGCGTGGTGAAAGGCGAACTCGCTGCGGGCTTGTGTCAGGCCATCACCGAGGCCGGCACGCTGCTCGAAGAACACTTCCCTTGGACAGACGGCGACCGCAACGAGCTGCCCGATCACTTGGTGGTGCGGCGGGAGTAGTCGGCGGGAAGGGCGCTGCCCGAGTCTCAACCGCCCCTACTCATGCTCCCGGCAGATCAACTCCGCATCGGCCGGCGACAGCGCCTCGCCCGTCAGGCCGCATTCGGATCGCGCCCCTCTGCGCAGGTGATGACGGCAGCTGTGACACACGCCGAAGGAACGCGAATCGTTCTCGCGCTGCAATCGGCGCAGGAGTTCCTCCAGCACGGACTCGCCCTTCGCTGAGGTGAGCCCTGCGAGCGCGCTGCGAATAGCAGGCGGAGGCACGGCCGCTGCGAGCACGCGCTTGCCCTTGGCCGTCAGCGTCAGGTGTTGGCGACGGCCGTCCTCGCGATCGGGCCGCGTGCGCACGAGCTGCTTGTCTTGGAGCCGGCGCAGGGTTTGGGAGGCCGTGCCCTTCGTGACGCCCAGGTACGCGGTCACGCCGGCGGGTGAGTCGCTGTAACGATTGCAGCGCGCGAGGTAGCTCAAGGCGTGCAGGTGCACGGGCTGCAAGCCGTGGGCCTGTCCGGCGCGACGCTCTTCGGCACGCAGCAGGTTGCCCAGACGCTCGAGGAGCTCGTAGCTGCGATGGGGATCCACGTGGAAGTCCTGGCGGGAGACGAACACTCGCGCGCCGCTGGCGGGCTCGCCCAGCGCGTCGCCAAATAGTATCGCATCGAAACTTTTTGGGAAGGGCCTTGCGCGAATCCGGGGCCCTGCGCATGTTGTATCGAGTCGATACTAACCAGCCGATCGACGATCGGTGCAACCCGAGGACCCCGCCATGCGCTCCATCCCCCACTCCCTGATCCCCCTCCTCGCAGCCGCTTGCGTGGCCTGCGTCAGCCCGAGAGACACCTCGATGGCCAACCCCTACCTCGCGCCGCAGTACCACGGCGCCCACCAGACTCCCGAACTCGCACGCTCCCCACTCGACCCCGATGACCTCGCCGCCCTGCAAGCCACGCTGCTCTTCGATGAAGCGGACGTGGCCGCCTTGCGCCTGTCACGTCCGCTGCTCGAGCCCCAGGTCGACGCGATCCTCGACGTCTGGTACGGCTTCGTCGCCTCGCAGCCGCAACTCCTCGCGTACTTCTCGTCGAGCACCGGCCAACCCGACGCCGACTACCTCGCCCGCGTGCGCGAACGCTTCAGCCAATGGGTGCTCGACACCGCCAGCGCCGACTACGACCAAGACTGGCTCGACTACCAATACGAGATCGGCCTGCGCCACCACCGCAGCAAGAAGAACCGCACCGATGAGGCCGAGGCCGTGGAGCACATCCACTTCCGCTACCTGCCTGCGCTGGTCTACCCGGTGACGGCTACGCTGAAACCCTTCCTCGAGGCGGGCGAGCACAGCCCCGAGCAGGTGGAAGCCATGCACCAAGCCTGGATCAAGTCCGTGCTGCTGCAGACGATCCTGTGGAGCCAACCCTATGTGACCGAAGGTGACTTCTGAGCCGCAGGAGCACGTAGCGAGCAGGGAGCCGCACGCGCTGCCGCTCCCTGCTCGCGCCGACTCCCGCGCCGTCCCAGGCACCATCGAGTAAGCTCCGGCGATGACGCCCGCGCGCCTCGAAGACATCACGGGACTGCTGCAAGCGTCCCCGCGCATGGACCCCGCGACATCGGGGCAACTGGTGGAGCTGTTGCGCGACGAGTTGCACGGGCTCGCGGCGAGCATGATGCGTCGCCAGCCTGCGGGGCACACCTTGCAGGCCACGGCGCTCGTGAACGAGATGTACTTACGCCTCGCGGCGAGCGCGCAGTTGTCGGCGAACAGTCGCGCGCATTTCCTCGGCATCGCGGCGCGCGCCATGCGGCAAGTGCTGGCGCGTCACGCACAGGATCGGCGCGCGCTCAAGCGGGGCGGCGCCTTCGCGCGCGTGAGCTTCGTGGAAGACATGCAAGCCCACGAAGACGACGCGTCGACCTTGGCGCTCGACACCGCCCTCGAGAAACTCGCTCAGCTCGACGAGCGTCAGGCGCGCGTGATCGAGATGCGCTTCTTCGCCGACATGACGATCCCCGAGATCGCAGAGTGCCTCGACGTCTCGGCCTCCACTGTGGAGCGCGAGTGGCGCATGGCACGCGCCTGGGTGCGCGCCGAGATGGCCCGGGACGACGCCTCGTGAGCGAGGTCGAGCACCGCCGACTCTCCGCAGTGTTCGGCGAGGTCTCGGAGCTGCCCGACGGCCCGGCGCGCGCGCAGCGCCTCACCGAACTCTGCGCGGGGGATGCCGCCCTGCGCTCGCGCGTGGAAGAGCTGCTGCGTTTCGATGCCGGCGACGACGCCACCGCCGACCCGCTCGCTCCCGGCGCACTCCTGCGCAGCGACCTCGAGGCACTCTGGGATCAACAAGGCACGCCCCTCGTCGACGCCGAAGCCACCGCCCCCGCGCGCTACGAGATCCAGCGCCTGCTCGGCGAAGGCGGCTTCGGCAGCGTGTACCTCGCGCTCGAGGAAGAACCCATCCCGCGCCAAGTGGCGATCAAAGTGCTCAAGCCGGGCATGGACTCGCGCCAAGTGCTCGAGCGCTTCGACATCGAACGCCGCACGCTGGCGCTCATGGACCACCCCGGCATCGCGCGCGTGTACGCCGCCGGTGTCGACACGCGCGGCCGCCCGTACTTCGCGATGGAGTACGTGGACGGCCCACCGATCACCGAGTTCTGCGACGCACGCCGCAGCAGCCTGCGCGAACGTCTCGAGCTCTTCGTGCTCGTGTGCCAGACGATCCAGTACGCGCACTACAAGGGCATCGTGCACCGCGACGTGAAGCCCGCCAACGTGCTCGTGACACTGGTGGACGGCAAGCCCGTGCCCAAGGTGATCGACTTCGGCATCGCCAAGGCCGTGTCGGGCGACGGCGAGCGCTCCGTGGAACTCACGCGCGCGGGACAACTCGTGGGCACGCCCGTGGCGATGAGCCCCGAGCAAGCTCGCGGCGACGTGGAGGTCGACACGCGCGCCGATGTCTACGCGCTCGGCGGCCTCGCCTACGAGTTGCTCTGCGGCGCGCCGCCCTTCACCGACGAAGGCGACACCACCGACCTCCACGAGCTGCGCCGGCGCATCCTCCAGGTCGACCCACCGCGCCCGTCCTTGCGCGTGCAAGGTCACGCAGCCACCGCCGAACGCGTCGCCAGCTTGCGCGGCTTGAGCGCACGCGCCCTCGTGCGCGAACTCGCGACCGACCTCGACTGGATCGTGATGCGCGCGCTGGAGAAGGATCGCGAGCGTCGCTACCCGACAGCCAGCGACCTCGCGCTCGACGTGCAACGCGCGCTCGCCGACGAACCCGTGTCAGCCTGCCCGCCGAGTCGTTCCTATCAGCTCTCGAAGTTCGTGCGCCGGAACCGCGCTGTGCTCGCAGCGGCGAGCGTGATGCTCGTGCTGCTCGTCGGGGGCATCATCGGCAGCACGATCGGTTGGTTACGCTCCGAGCGCGCGCTCGAAGTCGCGCGCGATGAGAGCCGGCACGCCCGCGCGATCAGCGACTTCCTCAACGAGGACCTGCTCGGCGCGGTCTCACCCGAATCGCTCGGGCACGACGTGAGCATGCGCCGCGTGCTGGATGTCGCGGCGAGTCAGGTCGACGGCCGCTTCACCGATCGCCCACGCACCGAACGCGCCATCCGCCTCACGCTGGGTCGCACCTACCGCGCGCTCGCCCAGCACGACCATGCCGATGTGCAACTCGCTGCCGCGCTCGCGACCTTGCCCCCTGCCGGGGAACTCGCGAGCGACTCCGACATGCCGGGCATCCAGACCGCCACCGGCGGGCAGCGCGAGAGCAGCGCCGCAGACCGCGCCCGCATCGCGCTGGAACTCGGGCGTCTGCGTCTCCAAGAGAACCGCAACGCCGAGGCCGAGACGATCTTGCGCGCCGCGTGGGAGGCCTGCCCAGGCACACTCCACAACACGGGCGACCTCTGCCTCGACACGCTGCACTTCCTGGGCGTGAGCCTCGCGGAACAACAACGCTTCGACGAAGCGCGGCAAGCCTTCGACGCAGTCCGCGCAGCGGTGCTCGCCACGCCCGGTGAGCAGTCGGAACTCGCCGTGCGCGCGCTGCACAGCCAAGCCTTCCTCGCGCTCGACGAAGCCCACGCCGACGGCGGCCCCGTCGACGCCTCGATCGTTCAGATCTTCGAACGCACGCACGCCGACAGCCGCAGCCTGCACGGTGCCGACGACCCCCGCACCATCCGTCGACTGATCGACCTGGCTGTCGCACTGGAACAGAGCGGGAGCGACTCAGCGCGGGCAATCGGCTTGCTCGAGGAAGCCCACACACGCAGCCTCGGCACGCAAGGCGCGGAGCACCCCACCACCGCCGTGGCCGCGCTCAGCCTCGGCGCGCTCGAGCTGCGCTCCGGCTCCACCGAACTCGCGGCGCCCCGGTTCGAGGCGGCACTCGCCAGCGCCACACCACTTGGCGGCGCGCACCCCGTGTTGCAGCGCGCGCGCTTCGAACTCGCCGTGTGCCGCATGTACCAAGAGCGTTTCGACGACGCCGTCGAGCTCGCCGAAACGGCCTTCCACGCCGAAGGCACGCCCACGCCCGACGCCGAGCTCACGCCAACTCAACAAGCCTGCGCGAGCTTCCTCGCCGAAGCCTGCAGCGCCGCAGGCCGAGTCGACGCAGCGGCGCAGTGGGCTGCGCTCACTGGCGGACACTGACCCCGTGAAGACCCTCGGCAGCGCCGCGCATCGCGGCTGATGCGGCGCGCTGTGTGGATTGACCGCCTGCTGTGAGGGCGGAGCGCAGCGCGGCGAGCACATGCACAATCAATCGAGTTGAGCGCGCCCCCGATGATGCTCAGCAGGCCTGCCTCGGAAGCGGTTGATGAGTTCGTGCTAGACGGCGTGGTGCAGGGGGAGTTGGGGGCGGGGGCAGCCTTGCTTAATGCGTGGGCAAGACAATTAGCCGCGTCAAACAAAAAGTCTAATATGACCGGGGCGCCAAACTCCTCCTGCGCCTCAACTGCGGACAACCCACCCACAACTAGCAAAACACGGGGACACAATAGATGCGCATCCGATTCGTTGAAATCTGCAACTTCAGAAAGCTCCAGGCAGTACGAGTTGACTTCTCGGAACAAACAACCATCTTCGTTGGAGCAAACAACAGCGGAAAGACCTCAGCGATCACAGCGCTCCGCAAGTTCCTCGTCGAACGAAAGGACTGGTCTGTCAACGACTTCTCGCTTGCGCACTGGAGTCAACTCAACGCTCTAGCCGTGGAGTGGGAGAAGCAGGCATCAGACGGAGAGGCAGCGTCGCTGGATCACGAGAGCCTACTACCCTTCCTAGACGTCTGGCTTGAAGTGCCCAGTGAAGAACTGCATCACGTGCAGCAACTATTGCCGACGCTCGACTGGGATGGCTCGAGCCTGGGGGTACGCCTACGGTTTGAACCAAAAGATGAGGAAGCACTTCGCAATGATTACCTGGCCCAGAGGACTGCAACCAAATCAGTGATGAGTGTGCCGATCGACGATGACACAGATGAAGGCAGCGATCGGTTCGAACTCTGGCCGCGGACGATGATGCACTTCCTATCGCGCAAGCTCCGTCAGTGCTTTGAAGTCAAGGCATATATTCTCGATCCATCAAAACTCAAAGCACCAAATGCTGGCCTCGCGAATCCACAAGTCCTGTCAGTAGAAAGTGAGCCAATCGATGGGGACCCATTCAACAGGCTCATCCGTATCGACGAAATCAGTGCGCAGCGTGGTCTTGGCGCACGAGCTGGCTCGCGCGATGAAGCATCGGCCGAACAACGCAGGCATCAGCCGTCGTCCAAACTGTCGGTTCAACTTCGATCCTACTATGAGCGACATCTCGACCCGCTGCTAACGCCTGAAGCTGAGGACCTAGAGGCCCTTCGGGCGCTCCATGCGGCACAGTCGGCGTTCAACAAGCGCCTCTCAGAGGGATTTGCTGAGGCCCTAAAGGAGCTTGAGAGCCTTGGGTATCCAGGTGTCACTGACCCGAAGCTAACCATCTCCACGGACTTGAAGCCCATCGATGGCCTGAACCACCCATCAGCGATTCAATACGAAGTACCCACTCACTCAGACGACGCACAAGGTGTTCACCGGCTACCGGAAGAGTCGAATGGATTAGGTTACCAGAACCTAGTCTCGATCGTCTTCGCCTTGATGAGCTTTCGGGATGAGAGGATGAAGACTGGCAAAGCAGGAAAAGCTAGCCATGAAGAGGGCCAGCTGATTGAACCCCTGCACCTTGTCCTCATTGAGGAGCCGGAGGCGCACCTGCACGCGCAAGTTCAGCAGGTGTTCATTAATCAAGCTTATGCGGTGCTACGAAAGCACGACAGCCTTGATGACCCATCTAAGCTCAGGACACAGCTCGTGGTAAGCACGCATTCAAGCCATATTGCGCACGAAGCAGATTTCAGCGCCCTGCGATACTTTCGGAGAATGCCAGCACCAGGCACTCCAGGAGCAGTCCCCACCACATCAGTAGTGAACCTATCTCAATCATTTGGGAATAACGATGAATCCGGCAGGTTTGCGAAACGATACTTAAAGGCGACTCACTGCGATCTATTCTTTGCTGACGCCGCAGTATTAGTTGAAGGCAGAGCAGAACGAATTCTGCTTCCTCATTTCGTGCGAACGCACGAGGAGTTCGCATTCCTAAGGCGCTGCTACATCACATGGCTCGAAATCGGCGGGAGCCACGCACACCGCCTGAGGCCCCTGCTCATGCACCTTGGCTTGAACACCCTCATAATCACAGATCTCGATTCACAGAGTGATGGAAGAGCAGCAACACCTCAACGGGAGAAAGCACTATCGACTGGAAACCCAACGCTCAAGCACTGGATACCCAACGAAGAATCATTCGACAAGCTGATAGGCATGAGCGGCAACGACCTTCTTGCTCCAGAGCAAGAAAGCTATGCGATACGCGTAGCTTATCAGCGTCCAATCACGGTAGACCTTAATGCGAAAGGTGAAGCCGAAGCCCTTTCCGATACTTTTGAGGTCGCACTTGTCCTTGAGAACGTGAACTTCTTCAAAGCAATGGAGGGGGGTGGGCTCGTCGCGAAGTTCCGCGCTTGCATCGAAGAATCCAACGACATCTCGACACTCGTGGAAAAGCTATCCGAGGCCGTTAGGACTGGAAGGAAAGCCGAGTTTGCACTGGATGTTCTCTGCGGCGATGGCGACTCTATCATTCATGTCCCAAAGTATATCGCGGAGGGCCTCCACTGGCTCACCGATCAATTGAAAACTAGCGCGGAAGAGATGCCCCTAGCCACGCCTGGGGCATCTGCATGACAACTAACGACGCAAACGAAGCGTGTATCTCGGACGCTGACGACATCGACTCCGAGCTGGCTGCATGCTTGAACTTGACACAACCCCGCAGCTTCTTCCTGTTTGCGGGCGCCGGATCTGGCAAGACTCGATCGCTAGTCAACGTGCTTAGACACGCTCAGCGGAACTTCAGTGAGGCGCTTAGGCTTAAGGGCCAGCGCATTTCCGTGATCACTTATACGAATGCAGCTCGCGATGAGATCAAACGCCGCCTTCAGTTCGACCCAATAATCGATGTGAGAACGATTCACAGCTTTGCATGGTCACTGATTAATGGCCTAGACAATGACATCAGAAAATGGCTGCAAACAAACCTTCTCGAGAAGACAAAGGAACTGCTCCATAAGGAAGAGTCGGGTCGAGCCGGAACGAAGGCATCAGAGGTACGCGCTCGAAAAATTGAGTCAAACCTGAGACGAATCAAAGCTCTCAAGCAGGTCCGCCGGTTTACGTACAGCCCTCAAGGCGACAATCTACGTCGAGACTCGCTCAACCACGCTGAGGTCCTCGGCATCGCCTCAAACTTCATTACAAAGAAGCCGGCGATGCAGGCCATCTTAACAGGCCGCTACCCAATCCTCCTCGTCGACGAAAGCCAAGACACTAACAAACATATCATCACGGCCTTATTCAAACTGCAAGCTTCTCACCCCAACCACTTCTTACTTGGCCTGTTTGGGGACATGATGCAGCGCATCTACAATGATGGGCAAGAGGGCCTCGGCAAAGACCTTCCAGATTCATGGGCAACGCCCAGCAAGAGCGTAAACTACAGAAGCCCGAATCGCGTAGTCACTTTGATCAACCGAGTAAGAGCCACGACGGACTCTCATGTGCAAATACCGCGTGAGGGCGCAGACGAAGGTGTCGTCCGCCTGTTTCTCCTGCCCACTAAGACCGCAGATAAGCCCGCGACGGAGCGGGCAATCTCAGTTCAAATGGCAAGAATCACTGGCGACGACAAATGGGCAGATCCGCACGCAGTAAAAACACTCACCCTCGAGCACCGAATGGCGGCCACGCGAATGGGGTTCTCAGATCTATTCTCACCCCTATATGAGGTCCAATCGTGGCGCACCAGCTTTCTTGGAGGTGTACTACCGGCCACGCGATTTTTCACTGACCAGATTCTTCCACTCGTCAAAGCCGCTCAGTCCAATGATCGCTTTGCAGTCGCTCGAATAATGAAATCCGATTCGCCACTCTTGACGCCTCAGGCAATTTTTTCTGCGGAGGATAAAGGCGCCCAACTGCTCGCGGCTCGTGAGGCGGTCAAAAGGTTGATGGCGCTTTGGGCGAATGAATCGAACCCCACACTCTTCGAAGTGTTGCAATGCGTGTATGAGCAAGACCTCCTTCCGATTCCTCGCAGCCTCCTAGACCACGCCATTCAAGGTGATAGGTTCAGCGAAGACACCGCCTCGCCAATCACGCAGAACAAAGGCGATGAAGAGAGCGAGAAAGACGCAGCGATTGCAGGGTTCTTGCGCGCCCCCTATTCTCAGCTTGAGCCCTTTGCTCGATATATCAAGGGAGAGTCTTGCTTTGACACTCATCAGGGTGTCAAGGGTCTCGAGTTTGACCGTGTCATGGTCGTTATGGACGACGAAGAGGCTAGGGGCTTTCTATTTAAGTACGAGAAGCTGTTTGGTGAGACCGATGCTGCCAGCAAGACCGCTGAAGCGACTAGGCGCTTATTTTATGTTACTTGCAGTCGAGCGATGCAAAGCCTCGCTCTTGTTGCATACGCGAATTCGCCCACTGCGGTGAAGCAGTTCGTTTCCGAGCAAGGCTGGTTTTCCGAGAACGAGATTATTTTGGAGCTGTGAGTCTAGATGCAGTGAAAACTTTGGGGCTTGGTAATGCGCTTTGGCCGACGTAGTACTGTGATGAGATCGAGCGATTCAGCCTCAGCACCACGTGGCAGTAAAGTTCCCCGAGCATGCCCGCCCCATCTCGTCGAAGATCTGGAGTGCTGTTGGCACCAGATTTATGCCGCTCGCTTCAGATGCTCTACGCCAGAGCGCCTTGCCTCTCGGCCTCGGTGTGGCACTCATGCTCACGACCTGCAGTGAGTCTTTCAGGCGACCAAACACTGCATCGAGCACCCCACCCCCACCCAACATCCTCTTCATCTACTCCGACGACCACGCCACCGCCGCCATCGGCCCCTACGCCAACTCCGCCGTCGCGCTGCACTCGCCCACCCCGTACATCGACGCCCTCGCCGCCGCCAGCCTCCGCTTCGATTGCGTCTACTGCACCAACTTCATCTACGCCCCCGCGCGCGCAGTCGTGCTCATGGGCAAGCACAGTCACCTGAACGGGCTGCGCGACCTCGGCTACGTGTTCGACGGCTCGCAGGTCACAATCCCCAAGCCGATCCGCGAGCGCAGTTATCAAACCGCAATGTTCGGCAAGTAACACCCCAAGAGCACCCCCACCGATTTTGACCACTGGGAAGTGCCCTCCGGCCAAGGTCAGTACTACCCGCCCGACTTCGAGCGGCCGGTGCAGAGCGAGCTCGGGCTCTACGAGGGCGACGACTTGCCCGAACCCGACACGCTCTTAGACGCCGACGCGGGGCGCGCGAGCGGGCCGCCGACATGGAAGCGCGCATGATCCCAGCGCAGCGCGCGGCTTGGGACGCGCGCTACGGCCCGCGCAACGTCGCGCGCTTGCGCATCGAGGTCGGCGAGACCAACTCACCACCGACGACCCGGCCATTGCTTCAAGCCACGAAGGCGGCTTACGGTGAGCTGTCGAACATGTCCGCGCCCCAACCAATCTTCTTCCCGACACCGGCCGACTTCCGAGCGTGGCTCGAAGCGCAGCACGCGGCGACCGACCAGCTCTGGGTCGGGTACTACAAGAAGGGCACGGAGAAGCCGTCCCTCACCTGGGAAGAGTCGGTGGAAGAAGCGCTCTGCTACGGCTGGATCGACGGGATCCGCAAGTCGCTCGACGAAGCGCGCTACATGATTCGCTTCACGCCGCGGAAACCGGCGAGCGTTTGGAGCCAGCGGAACATCGAGCTCGTCGAGCGACTCACTGCGGAAGGCCGCATGCAAGCCGCGGGTCTCGCCGCCTTCGCCCTCAAAAACGCACACCCCGACAGCGGCTACGCAGTCGCTCAGCTCGACGACGCCTTGCCGGACGAGATGGTGGCCCGGTTCAAGCACAGCGCGAGCGCCTGGGAGTTCTACCAGGCGCAACCGCCCGGCTATCGCAAGCAATCGGCACGTTGGGTCACGAGCGCGAAGCGCCAAGAGACCCGAGAGCGGCGGCTGGCAACACTCATCGACGACTCAGCGAATCACCTGCGCATCAAGCAGCTTCGTAAGAGTTGACGCGGTGGATCGAAGTCCTGATCCTCCCTCAGCTCAGCGCAGGAACTCAACGCCATGACCGTCCTCGTACTTGGAGCAACCGGCGCAACCGGCCGTCTGCTCGTTCAGCAGTTGCTCGACCGCAACCACTCCGTGAGGGTGATCGTTCGATCCGCGGCCAGCCTTCCGGAGAGCCTCACGAGTCACGCGAAGGTCTCCGTGATCACGGCGAGTGTCCTCGATCTCAGCGACGCCGAGCTCGCCGAGCACGTGAACGAATGCAGCGCGGTGGCGTCGTGCTTGGGGCACAACCTCACTCTGAAGGGCCTGTTCGGGCGGCCGCGTCGACTCGTCACCGAGGCCACGCGCCGCGTGTGCGGGGCCGTCAAAGCGAGCGGCGAAGCGCAGCCCGTCAAGTTCGTGCTCATGAACACGGCGGGCAACAGCAATCGCGACCTCGAGGAGCGCGTGTCCTTCGCTCAGCGGATCGTGATCGGTCTGCTTCGCTGGCTCTTGCCTCCGCATGTCGACAATGAACAGGCTGCAGACTTCCTGCGCCTCGAGGTCGGCCAGAATCACGCGGCCATCGAGTGGGCGGCCGTGCGCCCCGATGGCTTGACGAACGAGGAGCAGGTCACGGCCTACGAGCTGCATCCGTCGCCGACCCGCAGCGCGATCTTCAACGCCGGCTCGACCAGCCGAGTGAACGTGGCTCACTTCATGGCGGCTCTCATCAGCGATGAAAGCTTGTGGCAGGCCTGGCGTGGGCAAATGCCGGTGATCTACAACTCGCCGCCGCAAGCGGAAGCCTGACAGGCGTCGGTGAGGGCGCGCCCTAGAGGTTCACGTGTCGCGCGTTCAGGATCAGCGCTTCCGTCACGCTGACCGTGGCCGCGCCCGAACCCTCCACGAGGTCGAGGCTCTCCGCGCTGAAGCGGACGTGCACGCGATCGTTGGAGAGGCTCGGCGGGAGGAAGTGCGCCACGACGTCCACCTCGCTGGCGAAACCGCCCCAAGATCCCTCGAGCACGAGTTGCTGACCCTGGATCCGAAGATCGAGCAGCACGACGACGGGATCGAGAGCAAGCGCGGCCTCGCCCTGGAGCTGCGCGCCGACGTCGGGCTCCCAGCCGGGAATCACGCACGCGATCACGCGCACGGCCTTGCCCTTGCGCGCAGTGCCGAGCAGCGTGGTGGCGTCCTGCGCACCAGCGATGCTGGCGAACGCGCCGTGGTGGAACAGATCGGGAGACACGGTGGCGAGTGCGTGGGCGAGCGGGGCCGCCACCTCGTCGTCGAGTGACTGCTCGGTCCAACCCACCAGGAGCTCCCCCTTCGAACGCATCTTTTTAGGCAGGCCAGCGGCGTCGAGGCGCGCGGCCATCTGCGACTTACCGCCCAAGCGACACTTGAGGTCGGTGTCTTGGATGCTGACCGCCGCCTCGAGCGTTGTGCTGCCGGCGAGGCTCCGCAGCTCCACGTCGTGCGGGCCGGGGCCGAGGCCACGCGGCATCACAAAGATGATGTTGTGGTGGTCGTTGCTCGGTTCGCCGTCGACTTCGGTCACGGCTTGCCAGCCGATCACCTTGGCGCGCTTGCCGCCCACGCGCACCTTGCCAGGGAGGATGCCGAGGAAGCGACCGAAGAGTTTGGTGCGCCCGCAACCGAAGCCCGCGCTGCTGCTCACGACGAGTGGCTCCGGCGCGAACACGGTGAGCGTCTGCGGCGCGTCGAAGTCGGGAACACCTTTGCGGCTCACACGCACGATGTACTCGCCGGGTGGCGCCTTCGACACGCGCGTATTGATCGTGGTGTCACTGGCGCCGACGAACTTGGTCTTGTAGGACTTGCCGTCGGCGAGGGAAACCAGTCGCACCTTGAGCTTGAAGCCCTTGAAGGTGCCGGCGCCGTCGAGAAAGCCTGTGCCGTTCAGCCGCAGAGAGTCCGGCGCTCCGACCTCGGTGTCTTCGAGCGACGTGATCGTCTGCGCGCGCGCGTCGCCGAACGCGAGCAACACGAGCAGGCACAGCGAGAGCCCAGGCACGAACGCCCTCCGGTGAATCTTCATGGTCGTACCCCTCTTGATCGGTGAGCCGTTGGCGACGCGGGCTCGGTGCCCGCGAGCGACACGCCCCGCTCCCACGGTGAGGGCGCGTCCGCTCGAACGCGTCGCCGCCGAGTGTGTCACAGCATCCCGAATCGGGGAACCGGCGTGCCGACGGCGAAGCGCTCACGGCGCGCGGTAGGAAGGTCAGCTCGAACGCCCACGCTCGATCGAGCACCGAATCGCGTTCCGGGGTAACCTTTTCACCCTTCAGGAGCAGCGCGAATGGTCACGTTGAAGCAGGCCCTCATGATGTTGGCACTCGCGGGCGGCGCCCAAGCACAAGCTCCCACACCCACTCTGGCGGGCGTGTTCATCCCGGGCCCCGGCATTGTCTCCAGCATCGACAGCGGCGATGTCGACCACGATGGCCACGTGGATCTCGTGCTGGTCTCGCACGATTCGGGCACCACCGTCACGCTCATCCGCGCGCTCGGCGACGGCAGCTACTCCGCGCCCGAAACGCTCCCCGCCCCGACTCCGCTGGCGGCACAAGGCAACGATGTTCACCTCGAGGACGCCAACGGCGACGGCGAACTCGACATCTTCCTCGGCCCACAAGGCGTGATGCTCGGCCACGGCGACGGCTCCTTCGATGCGGCCACGCCCGTGCCATGGCAGGACCACTTCAGCGCGCTCACCGGCAGTTCTGGAGTCGGTCACCTGAACGCCGACAACTTCAGCGACCTGCTGCTCGCGGGCACTCCCAAGCTCCCCGGCGGCCCGGGACGCCTGGTCTTCCTCGCTCAGGGCGACGGCAGCTTCGAAGCGTTGCCGCCCGACCCGGAGCTGCTCGCACTCGACGACGCCGCGTCCACAGGTTGGCTCGGTGACTTCGATGGCGACGGGCTCGACGACTCACTCTCCTACGCTTTCGAGCCGAGCCTTCATCTCGTCTTCTGCCGCAACCTGGGCGACGGTGACTTCGCGGCCGGGCAACCCAGCACGCGCCTCGAAGCCAGCAGCAACACGCCCCGGATCGTCGACCTGAACAACGACGGCTTTGCAGACTTCGTGAACGCCAGCGCGCCGCTGCAGAGCGTCGAGACCTACCTGGGAGACGGCACTGGCGCGCTGCACTTCTCGCAGCGCATCCAGGTGATCTTCCAGCCCGGCGTCCCCGTGATCCCCCACGCGCAAGGTGACATCGACGGCGACGGGTTCCTCGACATCGTGGTGAACACCGCGAGCTTCGGCCGACGAATCCTGCTCGGCGTCGGCGGCGGCAAGCTGCGCCTGGAAGACTCGTTCCTCGACCCGGGCGCCTTCGAGAACACGCTCCACATGAACGACCTCAACGGCGATGGCTACGCCGACATGGTCACGGCGCCCGTGCCTTCCAATGACCAGATCGGCGTGGTGCTCGGATCCCCGACCTCGATCGTGGATCTGGGGTACGCGAGCGGCGCAGCTCGCTTGAGTTTGAGCGGCCTCACCGAAGCGGGTGCCGAGATGACCCTCACGCTCTCCGGAGTGCCGCAGGACACGCCCGCGCTGCTCGCGCTGTCGACATCGGGCTCAGTCTCGAACTTCGCGAGCGGGGTCCTGATCCCCGACGCCACGCCGCAGTTCCTGCTCATGGCCGGCACGCCGTTGCGCACGCGCTGGCCCGCGGACTTCGGCGGCCCCTACTTCTTCGCCCCGCAGCTCTACCTGCAAGCCGTGGTGGCCGAAGCCGGCGGCGTGCAGCTCAGCAACGCGTTGGTGGCCGTCGCACAAGACCCGCCGAACTTCGACACGCGCAACCGTTGACGGCGCGGCAACCGCTCACCGCGTAACGCCCGCTCACCGCGGAACGCTGCTAGCCGCGCAACGCCGCGAGCCGCGCAACACTCGCTAGCCCGTGCGACGCTCGCTCAGGGGAAGCGCGCCGGCGCCGAGTCCATGTAGCCTTCGCCTTCGATGGCGTGCATGAACGCGATGATGGCGTCGATCTCGGGCTCGCTGAGGTTCAGCGGCTTCATCTTGGGTGAGAGCCAGGGATTCGCGTTGCCGCCCTTGTTGTAGAGCTCCATCACGTCGCGCAGGGTGGCTTCGCTGCCGTCGTGCATGTAGGGCGCGCGCAGCGTGACTTCGCGCAGGCCGGGTGTCTTGAAGGCGCCCTTGTCGACCTCTTCGCCCGTGACTTCGAAGCGGCCGATGTCGGCGAAGGTCTCGGTCTCGGCGTCCCAACCCACGCCGAGGTTGTGGTAGCGGCTGTCGGTGAACGACGTGCCGGTGTGACACGTGGCGCACAGCGCCTTGCCGAAGAAGAGCTCTTCGCCCAGGCGTTCCTCTTCGCTGAGCAGCGTGGCCCAGAGTTCGGCGTCGTCTTCGTCGTCGAGCTCGCGCCATTGGTCGTAGCGCGAGTTGCCCGACACGCGCGTGCGTTCGTAGTGCGCGATGGCTTCGGCCACGCGGTCGAGCGTGACCTCGCGATCACCGAAGGCGCGCTCGAAGAAGGGGCGGTAGTTCGGCAGTTCGGCGATCGACTTCACGGCGACGTCGTGCGTGCTGCCCATCTCGATCGGGTTCGCGATCGGACCGATGGCTTGCTCTTCGAGGTCCGCGGCGCGGCCGTCCCAGAAGGTCTCGGGATAGAAAGCCCACACGGCGTTGATGAAGCTCGGCGCTTTGCGTGCGCCGCGTTGCCCGCGGATGCCGGTGGACACCGGCGTGGGTTCCGAGAAGCCGAACTCGGGGATGTGGCAGGTCGCGCAGGACACGCTGCTGTCGCCGGAGAGTCGTCCGTCGAAGAAGAGCCAGCGACCGAGACGCGCCTTCTCGGGGTCGGGCGCGGTCTTCAGGAAGGAGATCGGCACGTCGTGGCCGAGCACCTCGTTCGGCATCTCGCGCACGGGGTTCACGGCGTCGAGCAAGGCGATCGTGACGGCGTCGTCGTCGGCCAGCGGAGCGGCGGGCAGCAACACGAGAGCGCTGAGCGCCAAGGCTGAGAAACACATTCGGGAAGCCTCCAGGAGTCCGAGACAGAGAGGTCAGCGGCAAGTGGGCGCCGCGCGGCAGGATTCGGGTCGGCCGCTGACACCTCCATTATCCGCATCACGTTGCGACTGACCAAGCCCGCGTCGGTGCTTGTGCCACGACGTCAGCGGTTCACAATGAGCGCCCCCGCACTCGAGGCCCTTCATGAGCGATTCCGCTCCCGCCGCCACCAAGTCCGCTCCCGCCAACGGCTCGCCCGCCGAAGCGCAGAGCGGCACGCTCGGCACCTTCGCGGGGGTGTTCACGCCGAGCGTGCTCACGATCCTCGGCCTGATCCTGTTCCTGCGCACGGGCTACGTGATCGGCGCTGCGGGCCTGGCCAGCGCGCTCCTGATCATCTTGATCGCGAACGTGATCTCGTTGCTCACGAGCACGTCGCTCTCGGCCATCGCCACCAACCTGCGCGTGCGCGGCGGCGGCGACTACTACCTGATCTCGCGCACACTCGGCGTGGAGTTCGGTGGCGCGTTGGGCCTCGTGTTGTTCTTGGCGCAGTCGGTGTCGGTGGCGTTCTATGCCATCGGTTTCGGCGAGGCGATCGCGGCGCTGGGGAACTTCGAACCGTGGGTGGGCCAGCTGTTCGCGGGCGGCGCCGTCACCGGCTTGTTCGTGTTGGCTTGGTTGGGTGCCGACGTCGCCACGCGCTTCCAATACGTGGTGATGGTCACGCTCTTCTCCGCGATCACGGCCTTCTTCGTGGGCGGCTTCTCCGCCTTCGACGGCGAGCTGCTCTCGAGCAACTGGGGCGGCACGGGCGGTGTGAGCTTCTGGGTGCTCTTCGCGATCTTCTTCCCCGCCGTCACCGGCTTCACGCAGGGCGTGAGCATGTCGGGCGACCTGGCCGAGCCGGGCAAGAGCTTGCCGCGCGGCACCTTCCTGGCCGTGTTCGTGTCGATGGCGATCTACTTGGTCACGGCGATCTTGTTCGCGGGCTCGATGCCGGGCGCGGAACTCGTGGCCGACTACAACGCCATGCGCAAGGTGTCGTCGGTGGGATGGCTGGTCGACGCGGGCGTGATCGCGGCCACGCTCAGTTCGGCGCTGGCGTCGTTCCTGGGCGCGCCGCGCATCTTGCAGTCGCTCGCGTCCGACCGCGTGTTCTCGTGGCTCACGCCTTTCGCCAAGGTCGACCCCGCCTCAGGCAACCCGCGTCGCGGCGTGCTGCTCGCGGCAGCCATCGCCTACGCCACGATCCTCGTCGGCGACCTGAACGCCATCGCGCCGCTGGTCTCGATGTTCTTCCTGATCAGCTACGGCCTGCTCAACTTCGCCACCTGGTACGAGTCGCGCGGTCGCAGCCCGAGCTTCCGTCCACGCTTCCGCTGGTTCGACGAACGCCTCTCGCTGCTCGGCGCGCTGGGTTGCTTGGGCGCGATGATCGCGGTCGACCCCACGTGGGGCGCCGTGTCGCTGGTGGTGCTCGTGGCGCTGCACCAGCTCGTGGCGCGCAACACCGACATCCCGCGCTGGGCCGACGGCAGCCGCAGCTTCCGCTTCCAACGCATCCGCGAGAACTTGCACGCCGTCACGAACAACACGCAACACGCGCGCGACTGGCGCCCGGTGTTGTTGGCCTTCTCCGACGACCCCAAGCGCCGTCGCCGACTGCTGCGCTTCGCGTCGTGGATCGAGGGCAACAGCGGCTTCACCACCGCCGTGCGTCTCGTGGAAGGCAAGGGCATCGCCACGCGCAAGAAGGCGCGCGAACTGCAGGCCGAACTGAACCGAGAGCTCGTGTCCAACGGTGTGGAAGCCTTCGGGCGCGTGATCGCCGTGGAAGATGTCGAGCACGGCTTGCCGGTGCTGCTGCAGTCGCACGGCATCGGCGGCATCGAGCCCAACATGGTGTTGCTCAACTGGTTCGACGGCACGCCGCTGCCCGAAGGCTCCTTCGGCATGCGTCGCTACGGACGCCCCTTGCGCACCGCGCTGCGTCACGGTTGCCACGTGGTCGTGCTCGAAGCCACCACCGAAGAGATGGCGCACTTCTTCCGCACCAAGCCGAACAAACGTCGCATCGATGTCTGGTACAGCGACGACGCCAGCGGCCACTTGCTGCTGATGCTCGCCTATCTCATGACGCGCACCGACGACTGGGAAGAAGCCACCTTGCGCGTGCTCATCGAACGCGGCGAACGCGAATCCGACGCCGAGGCGCTCGAGGGTCTGCAGCGCAAGCTCGACGACGTGCGCATCCGCGCCAAGCCGCAGGTCGTGGCCAAGCTCGACCACGACCTCGTGGTGCGTCACTCCGCCGACGCCACGGTGGTACTGATGCCCTTCGTGCTGCGCGACGAGTGCCCCACGACCTCCTTCGACTGTTCACTCGACGAGCTCGTGGAAGACCTGCCGATCACGGGCTTCGTGGCCGCCGCCGAGGACATCGACCTCGAGGCCGCTCCGGAGTCCGGCAGCATGGGCGTGATCGCCAACGCGCTCGACACCGTGCAGGACGCCGAGACCAAGCTGCGCCAAGCCGACACCGCCGCGGAGCAAGCGCTCGAGGCCGCGTCCACGCTGCGCGAGAAGTTGCTCGCCGCGCAAGCCGCCGACGGCCCCGCCGAGCAGAGCGACGCGCTGGCCGCCGAGCTCGCCGATGCCGATGCGGACGCCGAAGACAAGCGCCGTCGCGCCCTCAAGGCGCAGGCCAAGCTCGAGAGCGCCACGCGCGAAGCCGACGCCGTGAAGCGCGGCGAGACGCCGTCCAGCTCGGGCGAGAACGCGCCGCCGAACACCAACGTCCCCGCCAGCGACGACACGCCCTAGGTCAGGCCGCGCACACGCGCCACGCGCGCCGACACGCACGAGCGTCGCGCAGCACACACGCCCATGACGCGCGCCGCCCTTCGCGAGCGTCGCGCCGAGGCTTCAGTTCAGCGCGCGCACCTTGATGCCGCGGTACCACACGAGATCGCCGTGGTCTTGGAGCGCGATATGGCCCTTGGGCTCGCGGCCGTAGCGCGGCATCGAGGCGAACTTGCTCGACGCCACGCGCTGTTCCCATTCCTCGCTGCCGATCTCGTACTCGCACTGCCGCTCGCCGTTGAGCCAGTGCTCCACGTGGTTGCCCTTGACCACGATGTGCACGCGGTTCCACTCGCCCACCGGACGCGTGGCGTCGCGCAAGGGCGCATACAGCGCGTAGTTCGCGCCGGCCGAGGTGTAGGGGCTGCGACCGTCGGGGTGCTGGGTGTTGTCGAGCACCTGCATCTCGGGACCGGTGCGCCACACGGCGTCGGTGTCGGTGGCCACGCGGTAGAAGATGCCGCTGTTGCCGCCCTCGGAGATGCGCCACTCGAGTTGCAGTTCGAAGTCGGCGAAGGCGCGATCGGTGATCAGGTCGCCGCCGGAGCCGGTGCGCGCGAGGGTGCCGTCGACCACTTGCCAACCGGTGTGCTGACCGGGCTTGCCGAAGAGTTCCCAACCCGCGAGTGTTTCGCCGTCGAAGAGCAACTGCCAGCCGAGTTCGGCCTCGGCTTCGGTGAGCTTGTTCGGCGGGCACGTGGGCGGGCTGGAGCAGGCCAGCGCGGCGCAGGCGAGCAACAGTGCGAGCACGAGGCCCACGCCGCGGCGCGCGCGCTTCGAGAGAACGGGCGAGTCATCACAAGAGAGCAGAGCAACGCGCGCGGTCATGCGGCGGCCTCCGGGGAGTCAGCGTGAGATCAGGATGAGGTCGAGGCGGCGTCGCGCGCGGTCTCGTCGCGGAAGGCGAGCAACATCAGCGTCGCCGCGGCGAGGCCGAGGAAGGCGGGGACCTGCCAGTAGCCGGCGTAGTCGAGACCGTCGGTGAGTGCGTAACGCTGGCTGAGGTGTTGCGCGAGCAAGCCACCGAGCACCGGACCGAGGCCCAGGATGATCACGCCGAACACGGTCTGTGCGGAGTGACGCACGTCGGCCGGCGCGAGCTTGTCCACGTAGATGAACGCGGTGGCGAAGAAACAGGCGTAACACACGCCGTGCAGGAACTGACTGCCCACGAGCAGCTCGACGGGCAGATCGGTGACGCTCCAGATCAGGTACCGCGCGAAGTACGCCAGCGCGCCGAAGGTCAGCACGCTGCGGAAGCCGAAGCGCGAGAGCCCCCAGCCGAGCAGTGCCATCACCGCGATCTCGCTGAACTGGCCGATCGAGGTGGCGGGCCCGATGCTGCTGTCGGCCACACCCAGCGCCGAGAGATACGTGGCCGTCTGGATGAAGTAGATCTGGTGGATCGCCGCGATGACGAGGCTGCCGAGCACGAGCACGCCGAAGGAACGCATGCGGAACAGGCGGAAGGCCTTGGCGAACGCCAGCGACTCCACGCCGTCGCGCTTGGGCGGCGTGTGCGGCAGCGTGAGACAGAACAACGCGTAGACCCAGGCGAGCATCGCCGAGAAGCGCAGCGACGCGCCGAGCAATCCGGTGACACCTGCGACCTCGGGGCCGGCGAAGAAGGGCGGCATGAGTTGCCAGCCGAGATCGCGTTGCAGCCAGAGCATCGGAAAGGCCCACAGCGCCGCGATCCAGCCGATCGTGCCCCACACGCGCACCTTGGGGAAGTCGCGTTCCTCGTTGCGCAGGTGCGCGAAGGCCATCGAGTTGCTGAGCGCGAGCGTGGGCATGAACACCACGGCGTTCAGGATCGAGAGCGCGAGCCACATGCCGTAGGTCGTCTGGTAGGACAGCCACCAGGTGAGCGCGCCACCCAACACCATCGACACGGCGAGGAAGCGTTCGGTCGGGAACCAGCGGTCGGCGATCTGTCCCGCGAGGAACGGTGACACGACGGCGCCCACGGCCATGGCCGTGCCGATGATCCAGCCGATCTGGCCGCCGTCGAAACCGAGACCGCCGTCGGCGGTCGGCGCGCTGAGGTAGCGCGAGAGCACCGGCAACCAGGCGCCCCACACGGCGTACTGCAAGAACATCATGATCGAGAGACGCAGCACGGGGCCGCGGCCCGCGCTCGCCGCGCCACCGCTCGGTGCAGCGCCACCGCCGTCTGCTCCCGCGCCCTGCTGCACGCTGGCCGTGGCCTCAGTCATTCTCTTGGCCCTCGGCGAAGGCCGCATCAAAGGCACGATCCGACGGCGGGAAGTCGAGCTTGCGCACGAAGGCGGCGGCTTCGGTGGCGCCGTGTTCGCGGTCCATCATCGGGTCTTCCCACTCGACGGTGAGCGGGCCTTGGTAACCGGCGTGGTTGAGCGCGCGCACGATGCCCTCGAAGTCGATGTTGCCGCGGCCCGGCGAGCGGAAGTCCCAGGCGCGGCCGGGTTCGCCGAAGTCGGTGTGGCCGCCGAACACGCCGGCGTCGCCCGCCTCGCACCACCAAGCATCCTTCACGTGCACGTTGAACAGGCGCGGCGCGAACTCCTCGAGGAAGCGCAGGTAGTCGACGCGCTGATAACCGAGGTGACTCGGATCGAAGTTGAAGCCGAAGGCGGGGTGATGATCGATGGCCTCGAGCGCGCGCCGCGTGGACGCGATGTCGAAGGCGATCTCGGTCGGGTGCACCTCGAGCGCGAAGGCCACGCCGAGTTCGTGGTAGGCGTCGAGGATCGGACGCCAACGATCAGCGAAGTCGCGGAAGCCGGCCTCGAGCGCGCCCGGAGTGAGCGGCGGGAAGGCGTAGGCCTTGGCCCACAACGAGCTGCCCGTGAAGCCCACGACCACGCTGCGTCCGGTGAGCGCGAGACGTTCGCGCACGGAAGTCGGCGCGGCGTCGAAGAAGCGCTTGGCGGCCTGACCGGTGGCGATCATCTCGGCGGCGGCGCGTTGACGCACGCCTTCGGGGTCGCCGTCGCCCCAGATGTGCGGCGGCAAGATCGCTTCGTGCCGCTCGTCGATCGGATCACACACCGCTTGGCCGACGAGGTGACTGCTGATCGCGAAGGCCTGCATCCCGTGACGGCCGAGGCGCTCCCATAAGTTCGCGCAGTAATCGTCTTCGGCGAGCGCGCGCTGCACCTCGAAATGGTCGCCCCAGCAGGCCAGCTCGAGGCCGTCGTAGCCGAAGTTGGCGGCGCGTTCGGCGAGCACGTCGAGCGGCAGATCCGCCCACTGGCCAGTGAACAAACACACGGGGCGAGGCATGCGCGAAACTCCCGGAGGCGAGGTCGCGCAGTATGGGCGATCGGTGCGCGCGCTGCCATGGGACGGGTGGCGCGGTTCGGCGTTCTTCCTACCGCACCGCGCTCAGGCGCACCGCCTTGCGATCCTTCGCCGCGCGCAACGCCGCCTCGAGCACGCGCTGGGTCTCCCAGGCGTCGGCGAAGTCGGGCAGCGGCACGATCGGGTCGCGGCCGCTGAGCACGCGCAGGATGTCGGCGGCCATGTTGGCGAAGCCGTGTTCGTAGCCGAGCACGTGGGCGTCGGGCCACCAGGCGTCGACCCAGGGGTGATGATCGGGCGACGTGGCCAGGATGCGCTTCCAGCCCGAGGTGCGTCCGCCGCTGGCGCCTTCGTGGAACCAGAGCACGTTCATGTCTTCGAAGTCGAAGCGCAGCGCGCCGTCGCTGCCGTAGACGGCGAGGCCGTTGTCGTTGAGCTCGCCGGTGGCCACGCGGCTGGCTTCGAAGCTGGCCGTGGCGCCGCCCGCGAAGCTCGCCAGGAACGAGCAGATGTCGTCGACATCGCTGCGCAGGGTCTTGCGCGGGTTGCTCGGGTCGGGACGTTGCGGGTGCACCGTGCGCGCGACGGCGCCGTGCACTTCGGCGATCTCGTCGCCGAGCAGAAAGCGCGCCATGTCGATCATGTGCGCGTTCAGGTCGCCGTGCGCTCCCGAGCCCGCGCGTGACTTCTGGAAGCGCCAGACGCGCGGCGTGTCGGCGCCGCCCCACGCCTGCAAGTAACGCGCGCGCACTTCGTGAACCGTGCCGAGTTTGCCTTCGCGCAAGAGCTGATAAGCCAGCCCGACCGCGGGGCAGCGGCGGTAGTTGAACCACACGAAGCTGTGCACGCCTTTGCGCGCGGCGCGCTTGGCGGCGTCGCGCATGGAGCGCGCGGCGTCGAGCGTGTGCGCGAGCGGCTTCTCGCAGGCGACGTGTTTGCCGGCGGCGAGCGCGTCGACCGCGGGCGCTTCGTGCACATCGTTGGGCGTGCCGATGTCGAGCAAGCCCACGTCGGGATCCTCGACGAGCGTCTGCCAGCGCGTGCTGTGTTGCGCCCAGCCCCATTGCGCCGCGAACTTGGCGAGACTGTCGGCGTCGCGCGCGGCGACGGTGTGCAGCACCGGCGTGAGCGGCGACGCGAAGAAGCGCCCCGCCTGACGCCACGCGTTGCTGTGCGCGCGTCCCATAAAACCCTGGCCCAGTAGGCCGATGTTGAGTGGGCCCGCCTTCGCCGCCCCCGCCTTCTGCGCGCGCGACTTGGGTGCGCGGCGCTTGCGCGCGCCCGCTCCCGACGCAGCCTTCTTCTTGGCGAGGCTCAGCTCTTGGCCTCCTTCGCGCGGGTCTTCGCGGCTGCCTTGGCGAGCTTCAACACGTGGTCGAACTCCGCCTTCGTGACCGGCTGCACCGAGAGACGACTGCCGCGCTGCAGCAACATCATCTTGTCGAGCTTCGACTCGTTCATCAGGTCGGGACGCTCGAGCGGCACCTCGAAAGTCTGCACGTGCGCGATGTCGATCAGGATCCAAGTCGGGTCATCCTTCTTCGACTTGGGATCGAAGTGCTTGTCCTTCTTGTCGAAGGCCGTGGGATCCGCGTACGGCTTGCTCGACACCTTGGCCACGCCCGCGATGCACATCGGCTTGGCGTTCGAGTGGTACACGAGCACGGGGTCGCCGACCTTCATGTCGTCGCGCATGAGGTTGCGCGCTTGGTAGTTGCGCACGCCGTCCCACATGGTGGAGCCGTCGCGCTGCAGGTCATCGATCGAGTAGACGTCGGGCTCGGTCTTCACCAGCCAGTGTCGCTTCGCGCGCGCAGCCATCAGGCGTTGCCCCCGTTGGACTCGGGCGACTTGGGCGACTTGGCGGCCCTCGCAGCCTTGGCGACGGCGCGCTTGGCTTCGGCGGCCTTCTCGGCGGCGTCGGGTGCGCGATGCGGCGCGAGCCAGTTGTCGCGGTAGTGCTTGAGTTCGGCGATCGACTCGCGGATGTCGTCGAGCGCGCGGTGTTGGTCGCCTTTGCGCGGCGCGCCGGCGATGCCTTGCACGCCCCAGCGCGTGGCGACCTCCTTGAACGAGCTCACGTCGATCGTGCGGTAGTGCAGCCACTCGTCGACCTTGGGCATCTGCAACTTCATGAACATGCGGTCGCACCAGATCGAGTTGCCGCACACCGGCGCGCTGCGCTCCTTCACGTGCTCCTTGAGGAACACGAGCGTTTCCATCTCGGCGTCGGCGAGGTTCACGGTCGAGGCACGGATGCGCTCGGTGAGCCCCGACTTCTCGTGCATCTTCTTGACGATGTTGACCATGCGCCCGAGGTGTTCCTCGCTGGCGTGCGCCACGATCTCGGGGCCCTCGGCCACGATGTTGAGGTCGCGATCGGTGATCAAAGTGGCGATCTCCACGATGACGTTCTGGATCGGGTCGAGGCCCGTCATCTCCAGATCGATCCAGCAGAGCAGGTCATCGCGCGGCGTGGTCAAGGTGCAGCGTCCTCCGATAAGAACCAGCGTTCGAGAACAAGCAGGGTAAAGACGAGTTCGTGGGCTGCAAGCTCGCGCTGGGCGTGGGCGCGCAACAAGGCTTCCACGGCCAGCGGATCGAAGAGCCCGCGTTCGCGTGCAGCGCGCGAAAGCAGCACCTCGGCGGCGTGATCGCGCAGCGGTCCGCGCAGCCATGCGTCGAGCGGCACGCCGAAGCCGCGCTTGGGTCCGTCGAAGAAACCTGCGGGTAAGTGACGCTCGAGCGCGCGGCGCAACACGAGTTTGGAACGCCCGCCGCGCAGGCCCGCCGCGCGCGGTTCCCCGTTCGCGCGCGGTCGGCCGCAAAGCAAGTTGGGCGGCAGCGTGAAGGCCCACTCGAGCAGCTCGTGATCGAGGAAAGGCGAGCGCGCTTCCAGGCCGTGCGCCATCGAGCAGATGTCGAGCTTGTGCAGCATGTCGTCGGGGAGCGCGTGGTCCACATCGAAGCGGCGACTCTGATCGAGATCGAAGGGCTCGCTCTCGGGCCAGTGCTCGGCGGGTTGCAGACCTCCGCCGAGTTGTGCGCGTCCTTCGGTGCTGAGCAGGCCGACGAGCAGTTCGGGCGGCGCGCTGCGACGCCAAAGCGAGTCGGCGACCGACGGCGGACTGCGCAGCGCGGCCGCGAATCGTTGCAGCCGCGTGCCGAGCGAACGGTGTCCGCCGGCGGGCAGCGCGCGGGCGAGGGCCGCGCCGGCGTTGAGCGCCCCGCGGATCGGCGCGCCGAGCGGACGTCGCAACGCCGCGTGCAGCAGCAACGCGCGGTGACGGTCGTAGCCGGCGAGGGCTTCGTCGCCCCCATCGCCGGTGAGCACGACCTTCACGTGCTTCGCAGCGAGCTCCGAGACGAGCAAGGTCGGCAAGCACGACGCGTCGGCGAAGGGTTCGGCGGTGTGGGCGAGCAGCGTGTCGAGCAGCGCGAGTGCGTCGGGCTGCAGACGCTCTTCGGTGTGTTGCGTGCCGAGCGCGCGGGCGAGGCGACGCGCGTCGGCGCGTTCGTCGTAGGCCGGGTCGTCGAAACCGATCGTGAAGGTCTGCACGGGTGTGCCGTCGGCGCGGAGCTGCGCCACGACTGCCGCCGAATCGAGTCCGCCCGACAAGAACGCCCCCACCGGAACATCAGCCATGCGGCGACGCTGCACCGCGCGCGCGAGCAAGCTGTCGAGCTCTTCGGCGGCTTCGTCGAGCGTGGGCGGCGACACGCGCGCTCCTGGCACCGCCAATCGCCACCACCGTTCATGCCGCACGCGACCGCCCTCGACCACGATCGCCGAACCCGGTGAGAGCCTGCGCGCGCCGCGCCACGCAGTCGCGGGATGCGGCACCGCGCGCGTGGCGAGGTAGCGACCGAGCGCGGCGTGGTCGGGGCGTCGATCCAGGTCGGGGTCGCGCGCGAGGGCGCCGAGCTCGCTGGCGAAGCTGATGCCGCGCTCGGTGGCCGCGTACACGAGCGGCTTCTGCCCCACGCGATCGCGCGCGAGCAACAGGCGTTGCGCACGCGAGTCCCAGAGCGCGAACGCGAACATGCCGTGCAGGCGATTCAGGAAGCCCACGCCTTCGCGCTCGTAGAACTCGCGGTAGAGCGGCAACACGACTTCGCTGTCGGAGCGCGAGCGGACGCTGTGACCGCGCGCCGCGAGATCCTTGCGCAGCGCCGCGTGGTTGTAGATCTCGCCGTTCATCACGAGCAGCAGGCTGCCGCTCGACTGCGACATCGGCTGCGCGCCGGCGTCGCTGAGATCCACGATCGCGAGACGCCGGTGACCCAGCGCGCAGGGACCGTCGATCGCGAGGCCGTGGCCGTCGGGTCCACGATGCACCAGCGCGGCGGTCATCGCCGCGACGAGTTCAGCGTCAGCCGGACGTTCCGCTTGGAACCAGAGCTTGCCGGCGAGACCACACACCCGCGATCAGTGCTCCGCCGAGCGAGCCGCGCTCATGCCTCGAAGAACTCGGCGACGACATCCACCACGGTGTCGCGTTGCTCGTCGCTCAGCTCACCGAAGATCGGCAGCGAGAGCGTGCTCAGCGCGGCGGCCTCGCTGATCGGGAAGTCGCCGGCCTTGTATCCCTGGTGCGCGAGGCAGGGCTGCGTGTGGCAACCGCTCGGGTAGTACACGGCACAACCGACATCGTTCGCGCGCAGGTGAGCGAGCAGCGGATCGCGCTTCTCGGTGGCCACGCGTACCACGTACTGGTTGTAGATGTGGTGCACGCCCGGGCGCACGAAGGGCAGCTCGAGGTGTTCGAGCAAGCCGCGCGCTTCGAACATCTCGCGATACAGCTCTGCGTTCTTGCGACGACCTTCGGCCCAAGCATCGAGGTGCGGGAGCTTCACGCTCAAGACCGCGCCCTGGATGCCGTCGAGGCGGAAGTTGCCGCCCATGATCTCGTGGTGGTACGCGGGCTCCATGCCGTGGTTGCGCATGATCGACATGGTGTGCGCGAGCTCGTCGTCGTTGGTGGTGACCATGCCGCCGTCGCCCGCCGCGCCGAGGTTCTTACTCGGGTAGAACGAGAAGCAGGCGATGCGACCGAGGTTGCCGGCGAAGCGACCGTCGGCATCGCGCGCGCCGATGGCTTGGGCGGCGTCTTCGATCACCGAGATCTCGTGTTTGCAGGCGATCTCGTTGATCGCGGCCATGTCGGCGCACTGGCCGAAGAGGTGCACGGGCACGATGGCTTTGGTCTTGGGCGTGATCGCGGCCTCGATGAGCGCGGGGTCGATGTTGTAGGTGGCCGGGTCGATGTCCACGAACTTGAGCGTGGCGCCGAGTCGGTCCACGCAGCCCGCCGTGGCGAAGAAGGTGTAGGGCGACGTGATGACCTCGTCGCCGGGGCCGATGCCCAGCGCCATCATCGCCACGAGCAGCGCGTCGGTGCCCGAGGAGACGCCGATGCCGTGCTTCGCGCCCACGTAGCTGGACAGCTCGGACTCGAGCGTCTGCACGTAGGGCCCGCCGATGAAGGCCATCGAGTCGAGCACTTCGGCGACGGCTTTGTGCACGTCGTCGCGGATGGGCGCGTACTGCGCCTTGAGATCGAGAAGGGGCACCTTCACTCGGGTGACAGTCATGGCGCGTGCTCACAAGGGGGGCGCTCGAAGCGCGATCGCGGCCACGATACCGGATGACTCAGGCTCGCGGCAGCAAGTCCGCGAAGCGGAAGCCGTCGCGCTCGACGACCTCGCCGAGCTCGATCTCGACCGGCGCGGAGAACATCGGTCCCGCGTGCACGAAGGTGTGGAACTCGCCGTTCTCGCCGCAGGGGTCCACGCCCTCGGGGAGTTCGTCGAGCAGCGCGGCATCCCACTCGCGACCGACCCACTCGGCGGGCGCGAGCTCGGGGTTCACGCAGGTGATGCGCGAGCGCAGGCCGTCGGCGAGCATGCGCCGCGCGAGCGCTTCGGTGGGACGCCCCCACAGCGGGAAGATCGGCGTGAGCCCCGAGCCTGCCAACTTCTCTTCGCGGTAGGCGCGGATGTCCTCGAGGAACAAGTCGCCGAAGGCCATCTGGCTCACGCCTTGGGCGACCGCGCGCTCGCAGGCCGCCGCCATGCGCGCTTCGTACTGCTCGTTGCTGCACGGCCAGGGCAAGTCGACGGCCACCAACGGCAAGTCGGCGGCCGCGGCCTGAGCTTCGAGCAACTCGCGCCGCACGGCATGCATGGCCACGCGGTCAGCGCTCTCGTTGAGCGTCGTGAGCAAGCCCACGACCTCGACCTCGCCGCGCTCGCGCAGCTGGTGGAGCGTCCACGCGCTGTCTTTGCCGGACGACCAAGACAGCAAGCAAGCCGGACGCTCAGCGACCACGGATCACGACCTCAGGAAACGGGCGCGTGGAACAGGATGCTGCGAGCGGGCCGAGCGACGACGCGAAGCGGGCGCCGTGGAGCGCGAGCTCGATGCGGAGCGGGCGCGCGAAGACGGGCTGCGCAGCGACCGTTCCCGCAGCGGACCTCAGCCTTCGCCGGAACCGTTGTCCTCGATCCACAGCACGTAGATCAGGTCGACCAAGCCGGTGAGCGGCAACCAGACCGTTTCGATCGGGATCGCGAAGATGCTCGCGATCGCCTGATAGCCACCGGACATTTCGCTGCGGCCGATGGCGCGCGAGCCGGAGTAGCTCAGGTATTCGTGGTCGGGGTGGTAGGCCTCATCGTAGTAGAGCGCGTCGAAGCTCGCCGTGAAGGGCGAGAACACCGAGTCGACGACGGAGGTGAGCAGCGAACCGAGAACCTTCGGCACGATGTTCACTTCGGAGGCCACCCACTTTTCGGTCGTGCCGAAGTTGGTGTGGTGGTTGTAGGCACAGCTGGAGCTGCTGAACATCAGCACTCCGACGAGCAGCCAGGCGCAGCACTTGCGAGCAGAGGAACCGAACAAGACGGGCGTCTCCCGAAGGGGGTGTCCTGGTGCGTGGGCGCGTGATGGCCGAACAATCGACCTGCGACCCCGGGGTAGTGGGGCGGAGTCTAACGGCGCCTTCACGGGCGCACAAGACCGCCGAAGCAGCATTGAACGCCCCCCATTAGAGAGCGCGCGCTTCGAGGCAACACAACGCCGGTCTCGGGCGCCCTGATCAGTCCCGTTTCCGAGCGTGTTCGAGCAACTCAGCGTGGGCCGCGCGCGAAGAGCGGATAGGCGGCTCGCACCCGGTGACGGGCCCCTTCGCGGCCCAGGACACTCGAGACCAACTCGAAGTGCGTGATCGGGAATTGCTCGCTACTGAGCTCGATCTGGGCCTCCATCCAGCGCAGCAGCTCGGCGAGCGGCGTGTGCCGCAAGCGCGCGAGTGTGATGTGCGGCACGTAGCGGCGCGCTTCGATCGTGACGCCCAGGCGGGCCAGTCGGCGGCGCACGGCGCGCTGAAGTGCGATCACCGGGTCGTCGGGGGCGACTCCGGCCCAGAGCACTTTGGGTTCGCCGCGCGGGGGAAAGTGCCCCACTCCCGAGAGACGCAACTCGAAGGGATCGGCACGGACTCCGTAGAGACCGTCCTCCACGAGCTGGGCTTGCGGGCCGTCGAGCTCCCCCAGAAAAGCCAGCGTGAGATGGAAGGGGCTGCTCTCGGTCCAGCGCGCGCCGGGCAGACCCAGTGCGAGCGACGCGAGCTGCTCCTGGATCGAGTCGGGCAGCGCGAGCGCGACGAACAGGCGGGACATGCCCGTGATGATGAATCACCGCGGGGGTCGACGCGAGGCGCTAGTCGTCGGCGGGGCGATCGAAGCGATGGATCGGCGTGTCGGACGAGTGGGACTCGAGGCGCGGCAGCGGTCCCACTCCCGGATCGGACAGCTCAGACTTGGGCAGGTGCACGTGGAGCACGCCCTGCGAGTGCACCGCTCGGATCTCGTCACCTTTCACGAGGTCGCCGAAGCCCACGCACAGCTTCCAGTGCTTGGCGGCGGGTTCGGGCGCGAGCCGGTTGGGAGTGAGCGCGTCGGCGTCGGAGCCGATCTGCACGTCCACGCTCAGGATGCCGGCCTTGAAATCGACCTCGACCAGCTCCGACTCCGCTCCAGGGACCGCCGCGAACAACTCGTAGGCAGACTCGGATTCGATGAGGTCGAGGCGCGGACGTGGGCCCAAGGTGCGGTTCATGCGGAAGCTCACTCAGTGGTGGTCGGCCGGCGGACGGGCGCGGCGCGTGAACCGTGGATCTCGCAAGCCGCGTGCCGAAGCGTGGCGCGCCCGTTCCTGGGGCCGCGCGGCCGCAGCCGCAGCGACGGACTGCCAGCGCCGCCGTCCCCCCGACAGCGGGTCGCGCCATAATGGCGCACCGCCCGACCCAACGAGCTGCACAACGCGCCCTGTTGGCAGCGGCGTCAGGTCGCTAAAATGAGCCGCTTTCGCGCCAGTGCTTGCCTTTCTGACGCTGCGAGCCCCAGCTCGGTCCACTGGAGTCCCCGAAGCATGAATTGGTTGCTGGCTGCCCTGCGCTCATCGCTGGGACGAAAGATGGTGGTGGCCCTCACGGGGCTCGGACTGCTGGGCTTTGTGTTCGCCCACTTGGCCGGGAACCTGCAGGTCTTCCTGGGACGCGAGGCGCTCAACGCGTACGCGCAAGGCCTCAAAGATCTCGGCGCGTTGCTCTGGGTGGCGCGCCTCGGACTGATCGCGATGTTCGTGACGCACGTCGCGCTCGCGTTGCAGCTCGCTCGCGAGAACCGCGCGGCGCGCCCCACGCGCTACGTGCACGGCGGCGTGCAGCAAGCGTCGCCGGGGTCGCGTTCGATGGTGTTCACCGGCGTGATGATCTTGTTGTTCGTCGCGTACCACCTCGCGCACTTCACCTTCGGCGCCGCGCACGCGTCGCACTACGCCGTGGGCAGCGACGCACTCGGTCGTCACGACGTGTACGGCATGGTCGTGGCCGGCTTCAGTGAACCGCTGGTGGTCGGGCTCTATGTGGCCGCCATCGCCATGCTCGCGTTGCACCTGAGTCACGGTGTGCAGAGCGTCTTCCAGACCTTGGGGCTCAACGGGCCGCGCTACGAACCGATCATCAAGCGCACGGGCTGCGCGATTGCGGTGATCGTGTTCGTGGGCAACGTCTCCATGCCGCTCGCCATCCTCATGGGCCTCGGGCCCTTCTCCACGGGAGCCTGAGAACATGGAACTGAACTCTGGGATCCCCGGCGGCCCGCTCGCCGACAAATGGGACAAGCACCGCTTCGAGATGAAGCTGGTGAACCCCGCCAACAAGCGCAAGTTCAGCGTGATCATGGTGGGCAGCGGTTTGGCCGGTGGTTCGGCCGCCGCCACGCTCGCCGAGCTGGGCTACGACGTGCACTGTTTCTGCTTCCAGGACAGCCCGCGTCGCGCTCACAGCATCGCCGCGCAAGGCGGCATCAACTCCGCGAAGAACTACCAGAACGACGGCGACAGCGTGCACCGCCTGTTCTACGACACCGTGAAGGGCGGCGACTTCCGCTCGCGTGAAGCCAACGTGTACCGGCTCGCGCAGGTGTCCACGAACATCATCGACCAGTGCGCTGCGCAAGGCGTGCCCTTCGCGCGCGAGTACGGCGGCCAGCTGGCCAACCGCTCCTTCGGCGGCGCGCAGGTCTCGCGCACCTTCTACGCGCGCGGCCAGACGGGCCAGCAACTCTTGCTCGGCTGCTACAACGCCCTGTCACGTCAGATTGGGCTCGGCAACGTCAAGATGCACACGCGCTCCGAGATGCTCGACGTGGTCGTGGTGGACGGCAAGGCGCGTGGCATCATCACGCGCGACCTCGTGAGCGGGAAGATCGAGCGTCACGTGGCCGACGCCGTGGTGCTCGGCACCGGCGGCTACAGCAACGTGTTCTACCTGTCGACCAACGCCAAGGGCTGCAACGTCACGGCGGCTTGGCGCGCGCACAAGCGCGGCGCCGGTTTCGCCAACCCCTGCTACACGCAGATCCACCCCACCTGCATCCCGGTGGCTGGCGATCACCAGAGCAAGCTCACCTTGATGAGCGAGTCTCTGCGCAACGACGGCCGCGTGTGGGTGCCCAAGGAATCGGGCGACAAGCGCGCACCGCACGACATCCCCGAGAGCGATCGCGACTACTACCTGGAGCGCAAGTACCCGAGCTTCGGCAACCTCGCGCCGCGCGACATCGCCTCGCGCTCGGCCAAGGAAGCCTGTGACAACGGCCTCGGTGTGGGCCCCGGCGGACGCGGCGTCTTCCTCGACTTCCGCGATGCCATCCAGCGTGTGGGTGACGAAGCGATCAGCCAGCGCTACGGCAACCTCTTCGACATGTACCAGCGCATCACCGACGAGAACCCTTACAAGGTTCCGATGCGCATCTACCCCGCGCCGCACTACTCGATGGGCGGCTTGTGGGTGGACTACAACCTGATGAGCACCGTGCCCGGCCTGCACGTGATCGGTGAAGCCAACTTCTCCGACCACGGCGCCAACCGCCTGGGCGCCAGCGCACTCATGCAAGGTCTGGCCGACGGCTACTTCGTGCTGCCGTACACGATCGGGCACTACTTCGCCACGCACAAGCCGGAGCCGGTCAGCACCGACCACCCCGAGTTCAAGCGCGTGGAAGCCGAGGTGCACGAGCGCATCAAGCGTCTCACCAGCGCCAGCGGCAAGCGCACGCCCGACTCCTTCCATCGCGAGCTGGGCCGACTGATGTGGAACAACGTCGGGATGGCGCGCACCGAGGCGAGCTGTAAGGAAGCGCTCGAGAAGATCCCGCAGATCCGCGAAGAGTTCTGGCGCGACGTGAAGGTCGTCGGCGGGCACAGCGAGATGAACATGGCGCTCGAGCAAGCCGGCCGCGTGGCCGACTTCCTCGAGTTCGCCGAGACGATGGCGCACGACGCGCTCACCCGCGACGAATCCTGCGGCGGTCACTTCCGCGAGGAACACCAGAGCCCCGACGGCGAAGCCAAGCGCAACGACGACGACTTCTGCCACGCCACCGTGTGGGAACACCGCGGCGAAGGTGAAGCCCCCAAGGAACACCGCGAGCAGCTCGACTTCGAAAACGTCCAGCTCGCGACTCGGAGCTACAAGTAATCATGAAGCTCACGCTGAACATCTGGCGCCAGAAGACCCCGAGCGACGCCGGCCACATGGAGCGCCACGAGCTCTCCGACGTGAGCCCCGACATGTCCTTCCTCGAGATGCTCGACGTGCTCAACGAGCACCTGCAAGTCGAGGGCAAAGACCCGGTGGCCTTCGACCACGACTGCCGTGAAGGCATCTGCGGCATGTGCTCGCTCGTGATCAACGGCACCGCCCACGGCCCGATGAAAGCCACGACCACTTGTCAGCTGCACATGCGCAGCTTCAAGGACGGCGACACCGTGGACATCGAGCCCTTCCGCGCGAAGGCCTTCCCGGTGGTGAAGGACCTCACCGTGGACCGCAGCTCCTTCGACCGCATCAACGAGGCGGGCGGCTTCGTCTCGGTGAACACCGGCGGCGCTCCCGACGCGAACGCGCTCCCCATCGGCAAGGTCGAGGCCGACAAGGCCATGGACGCGGCGGCCTGCATCGGCTGCGGAGCGTGCGTGGCGGCCTGCCCGAACGCCTCGGCGATGCTCTTCGTGTCGGCCAAGATCGGTCACCTCGCGCACTTGCCGCAGGGTCAGCCCGAGCGGGCCCGTCGCGCGCTGAACCTCGTCTCCACCATGGACGCCGAGGGCTTCGGCAACTGCCGCAACTACTACGAGTGCGAGGCGGTGTGCCCGAAGGAGATCCCGATCGACTTCATCGCCGAGATGAATCGCGACTGGCGCTCGAGCGTGCTCAAGGGCGGCAGCTGAACGCAGCGCGCTGCTCCCCGAGAGCAACGCTGGGTCGCATACCCCAACGCGTGGATCACGCAGGCTCGCGAGAGCGCTGTAAGATCGGACGGACTTCTCCTCAGGCGGCGCTGGCCCGAATCCGGCAGCCGCTGCTCGTCCGCTCCCGATCCAGGACTCCGCGATGCTCCCCACCGTACTCCGGGCTGCTGCAGCCCTTTGTGTGTTCACAGCCGGGCTCAGTGCCCAGGCGACCGCGCCGCAACTCGTGCGCTCGCACGAACTCGTCGACGGGCACGAACGCGTGCTGCAAGCGCTCGACCTGGAGCGCTTCACGCTGCAGCGCCTGAGTGTCCCGGCGCGCCCGGGCCTGGTCACCGAGATCGGCGTGGTCATCGAGGGCGAAGCGGTCACCTTGCAGCTGCGTCCGCACGACGTGCGCTCGTCCGAGTACCAGCTGTTCATGACGGACGCCGACGGCAGCTTGGTCCCCGCAGAGTCGGGCCCGCTGCAGACCTTCCGCGGCAGCGTGCTCGAGTGGCCCGGCAGCCGCGCCGCCGGCAGCATGGTGAACGGTGAGCTCGACGCGATCGTCTCGATCGGTGAAGGCCTTCCGGTCTACGGCATCCAGGCCGCGCGCCCGCACCTGCCCAGCGCACGCGCCGACGACTACGTGGTGCACAGCTCGCTCGACGTGCGCGCCGGCGACTGGACCTGCGCCGAGCCGCTCGTCGAAACCGACGCCTTCACGCACGACCTGCCCCCCGCCGCCCCCGGCTACCTCGGCGCGAGCGACGTGCTGATCACCGAGATCGCCTGCGACGCCGACTTCGAGTACTACCAGCTCAACGGGTCCTCGGTGGCGAACACCGAAGCCGACATCCTCAACATCATCAACCGAGTCGAAGAGATCTATGAACCCGACGTGGGCCTCGTGTACGAGGTCACGGCGATCGTGGTGCGCACGTCCGAGCCCGACCCGTACAACACCACGAACCCCGGCGGCCTGCTCGGTCAGTTCCGCTCGCACTGGCAGTTCAACCACGCCGGCATCCAGCGCGACATCGCGCACTTCTTCACCGGCAAGAATGTCGACGGCTCGGTGATCGGCATCGCGTCGCTGGGTGTGATCTGCAACCTGGCCTCGGGCTACGGTCTTTCGCAGTCGCGCTTCACGAGCAACCTCGTGTCGCGCACGGGCCTCACGGCGCACGAGCTCGGTCACAACTGGAGCGCGCCGCACTGCAACGGTCAGAGCGACTGCGGGATCATGTGCTCAGGACTCGGCGGCTGCACCGGTGTGCTCACCACCTTCGGCGCCACGCCGCGCAGTCAGATCATCGCGCACAAGCAGAACAAGGGCTGTCTCGAAGACCTGGTCCCGCCGCCGCTGCCCACCATCTCCAACGTGTCACCCGGCAGCGTGGCAGCGCTCGATGGCGGCGAGGTGGTCGTCACCGGAGAGTCGTTCAAGAAGGTGCAAGCGGTCACGCTCAACGGTGTCGAGATCGACGACGTCACCGTGGTCACTCAGCAGGAGTTGCGTTTCGACGCCCCGCTCGCCAGCGTCATCGGTGCCAACGCCTTGGTCGTGGAGAACATCACCGGGCCGAGCGCCGCAGCGAGCCTCGACATCGTGCCGGTGAGTGCGCCCGTGTTCCGCGGTCCGGACTACGTGCTCACCTTCGGCATCGGCCAGAACCTCCCGCCCGCCGTGTGGGAGTTCGCGTCGCAACCCGGGGACCAGATGTACTTGCTCTACGGCTTCGACCTGCAGACCGCCGTGATCAAGGGCTACTCGCTGCTCACCTCGCCGAACCCGCCGCTCCTGTTCGCGCTGAACCCCGCGGGTGTGGGCAAGATCGAGGTGCCGGCCGCGCTCATCCCGGGCGCACCGGGATTGCAGATCTCGTACTTCTTCTACGCGCAGGGCGTGTTCCTCGACGCCGAGTTGATCGGCGCCAGCGAGATCGTCGAGACCGAGATCTTCTGAGGCTCGCGACGTGTCGTGGCGGTGCGCCACGGCACGTCGCGGCGTGACTCATCGCCCGCGGGCGCATGCAGCGAAGCGTCGCCCCACCGCAGCGCGCTCAGCCCTTGGCTTGGTTCGCCACGGCAGCGGCGGCGCGCGCGGCGGCTTCGGGATCGCCGAGGTAGCGGTGCGCGTGCGGCGTGAGGTCGTCGTTGAGCTCGTAGAGCAACGGGATGCCCGTGGGGATGTTGAGGTTGAGGATGTCCTCGTCGGAGATGCCGTCGAGCAACTTCACGAGGGCGCGCAGGCTGTTGCCGTGCGCGGCGATGAGCACGCGCTTGCCTGACTTCAGCGCCGGCGCGATCTCTTCGTTCCACAGCGGCATGAAGCGCTCGACGGTGTCCTTGAGGCACTCGGAGAGCGGCAGCTGCTCGGGCGTGAGATCGCGGTAGCGCAGATCGTGGCCGGGCCAACGTTCGTCGTCGCGGGTGAGTGGCGGCGGCGGGACGTCGTAGCTGCGGCGCCAGATCTTCACTTGCTCGTCGCCATGCTCGGCGGCCGTCTCGGCCTTGTTGAGACCTTGCAGCGCGCCGTAGTGCCGCTCGTTGAGACGCCAGCGCCGCTCGATCGGCAGCCACATGCGGTCCATCTCTTCGAGCGCCAGCCAGAGCGTCTTGATCGCGCGCTTGAGCACCGAGGTGTAGACGATGTCGAAGTCGAGACCTTCGTCGCGGATCAGCTGCCCCGCGCGACGCGCCTCGCCCACGCCTTGCTCACTCAAGTCGACGTCGTGCCAACCGGTGAAACGGTTCTCCTTGTTCCATTCGGATTGACCGTGGCGCAGCAGGACGAGCGTCTTCATGAAGATCCTTTCGCGAGACTTGGGTGCGACGCTCAGCGTGAGCGCGTGCGGTAGTTGAAGAAGATGAAGGTGAGCGTGGCGATCAGGATCGTCGCGGCGATCCCGGTGGACGCGGAGCCCGCGGGCACCCAGCTGAACGCGTCGGCAGAACCCACACTGAGCTGCTCGGTGAGGCCGACTTCACCCGGTGTCTGCATCACGAGCACCACGCCGTAGAGCAGGTCGAGCAGAGCGTATCCGGTGATCAGACCAGCGGCCACGAGGATGCCGGCGTGCGTGGTCTTGCCCAGGCTGCGCGTGGCGGCGAAGCGCGCGAAGGCGCCCATGCCCATGCCGATGCCCATCTCGGGTGAGAGGTAGATGCCGACGGCGAAAGCGAGCGAGCTCAGGATCATGCCGCGACGCTTGCCCCAGGCCTCGATCGCCACCGCGACGACGCCGAGCGCCACGCCCGCGAGCACCGGACCCCACGGCAGTTCGGCCTCGAGGAAGAGCGTCTGCAGCACCGTGCCGAAGAAGCTCGCTTGCGGCGCGGGCAGCGCGGCGTCGCCCAAGCCGATGCCGCCGGCGCTGAGGTTGCTCTCGTGCGCCAACCACAGCGTGAGCGGCACCACGATCGAGCCGCCCAGCAGCCCCACGATCTGTCCCTTGAAGCCATCGCTCACGCGATAGCCGTTGAGCTGCAGCGTCTTGTAGTCCTGACTGCTGTCGTTGGCCGCGCAGATCGCCACGCAGGCCGCGACCACGAGTGGCACGAGGAACACGATCCCCGACATGCCCGACATGCTCAGCTGCAAGGCCGTGAGGCTCAGCACGAGCATGCCCATGAACACGGTGCCTGAAACCGGTGAGGCCGACGAGCCGACCTGCAGCGAGAGCAATCCACCGAGCCCCGACAGCAGCGACACGAGCACGAGCGTGACGACGCCCAGCACGATCATCGCCATCGGCGGCGCACCGACCTGCAGCATCATCAAGACCAGCAGCGCCATGCCCAAACCGATCGACAGGAACAGCATGCGTTGCGTGCCGCGCGTCTGTTCGAGCAGCGACTCGTCGAGTTCTGTGTTCGTTGCGTCGGCGTTCTTCGACGCGCTCTTGCGCCCCTCGAGCACGTAGGAGACCAGGCTGTAGACCACGGCCACCGTCATCGCGGCACCGCCCACCCAGCGGAAGGTGGTGTCGGGCATGTTCTCGGCGCGCGCGTAGCCTTTGGTGATCGCGTTCACCAAGCCGCCGCCGAAGATCAGCAGCGCCGTAGGCAGGGTGAGCAGGGCGCCGATGCCGATGTAGAGCGGCGAGAGCGGCACAGGCAGGTCGACGTCACCTACAGCACCGCCTTCGGCGCGCTCGGCACCGCCGAACATCGGCAGCGAGAGCGTCTCCACATCGTGACGCAACCAGCGCAACTGCTCGCCGAGGTTCACGAAGACACCGACCAGCAGGCCCGGGATCAGCGAGGTCGAGACGCGCGGGCGTTCGTCGGGGCGCGACACGGCGGTTTGGATCAGCCGGTCGGCGGCGACAGCCTCCGGCGCGGGCAAGCGCGGATCACTGAGGAAGCGCTTCGTGGCCAGCCCGACGAACCCGAAGCCCATGAGCGAGCCCGCGATCGACGCGAGGATCAGCAGCGGCACGTCCACCGGGGGGACATCGAGACCTTGCTCGCGCGAAACGATCTGCAGGATCGGCGCCGTGAAGACCACACCCGCAGTGACCGCCGCCCCAGCGCTGCCCGTGACCTGACCGATCGCCAGGAAGCGCTTCAACTTGGGACCGAGCAGCGAACCGAAGGCCACCCAGCCGAAGAGCACCACGAGCGGGCTCACGCCGGGCGCGATGCCAGCCTTGGCCGCCGAGTAGACGAGTGCCGCCGAGAGCACCAGCGACATGATCAGGCCCACGGCGATGCCGAGTCCGGCGCCTCCGGGCGAGCGGGGCGTTGCGGCGTCGGGCGCGAGGTCGTTCATGGCGAGGGCCTCCGGAGCGGGCCCGCCACTTTAACGACCACCTCCGCGCGACACGATGGCGCGAAGCGACTCGGCGCGCTCAGCTCAGCACGCGCAGCGCTCCGGGCAGCACGTTCAGTGTCCAGGGCGGCGACGCGGCGATCTCGCCGTCGACATTCGTGGGGAGACGATCGGTGGTTTCGAGCTCCACGCGCCGAGCCTGGCAGCGCACGACGCCGTCGGCCTGGAATCCTCGGCCACGCCGGACACGCGCGAGGTCGCGCAGCAAATGCCAACGTGAGCGCGCGGGGACGAGCAAGACATCGAGCAGGCCGTCGTCGAGACGTGCCTCCGGGATCAGTCGCAGACCTGCGCCCGTGTGCTGCGTGTTGGCGAGGTACACAAAGGACCAGTGCCCTTCGTGCCGCACCCCGTCGACATGAATCACCGCGGGGCGCGGGCGATGACGCGTGATCGCCAGCGCCGCAGCGAGGTCGTAACGCCGCGCGCCCACCCAACGCATCGACTCAGCGAGCATGCCCACTTCGGCCGTGAGCGCCCAACCCACGATGTTGAAGCTGTAGCGACACTCGCCTGCGTGATCGATCTGTGTCACGTCGAGCAGACGGGCCGTGCCGCCGCGCAAGACCTCCGCGGCGCGCTGCGGCGCGAGCAGGTCGAGGTCGCGCGCCAGCGAGTTGCCTGAGCCGGCAGGCAAGAGTCCCAAGGTGGGGCGACGCTCTGCGGGCCGTTGCATGAGCCCTTGCACGACTTCGTGGATCGTGCCGTCGCCACCGGCAGCGACGACGAGGGACTCGTCAGATTGCGCTGCCCAGCGCGTGGCGTCGCCCGGCGCCAGGGTCCAGCGCACGTCGGGCACGGGCGCGTCACCCGCAACGGGCCAGCTGCGCAAGAACTCCTGCACACGAGCTCGCGCCGCGCCGCGTCCACCGTGCGGATTGGCGATCACCAACATGCAGTGCTCCGAGACACGCGAGAAGCCCGGCCGGAGAGAACTCCCCGACCGGGCTTCGAAGTCTACCGGAGGCGCGCGCGCCTCAGGCTTCGAGGGGCTCCGCGATCAACCTTCGCCGTTGAGCAGCGCAGCCTCGAGATCAGCGGCATCCATGTTGCGCAGCTTGTCGAGCTGTGCGTCCATCTCGCCCTGGAACTCTTCCATGTTGGCCTTGATGCGACGGCGCGTGGCTTCGCGATCGAAGGTGCCCGACATCTTGGCCTTGTAGGAGTTGATCACGTCGTCGAGATCCACGCGCATGAGCACGTAGTACTCGTTGGAGATCGGGTCGCGGTAAGCCTGCTCCTGCCTGGAGCCGACCAACATCTCCTGCGTGACCTGGCGCGAGATGTCTTGGTAGTACTCGGTCGACGACGCGCTGTCCATGTCATAGAAGTCGCGGTTCGTGTCCATGTAGCTGACGACCATGCTCTGCACGAGCACGCCCATCGTGGCGGCCAACTCCTGACGCGCGCGAGCCATGGCCATGCTGCGGCGAGCGCTGCGGTTCGGGTTGTCAGCCGCGCTGCCCACGGCGTAGATCACCACGTTGTTGCCTTCGTCGACGAGGCTCTGCGGCTGGTCGATCCAGATCGGGGAGTTCGGGGACTCGGGCTCGCTCGAGGCCGGCGCGCTGCTGCAACCGACGGCGAGGACGGCGGCGGCGAAGGCTCCGGCCACCATGCGGAGGGTGCTGGGGATGGTGATCATGGCGTTCTCCAGGGTGAGACTTCGGGGAAGAGTCTCGGAAGGTTCGGGGCTTCGCTCAACAGCGGCCTGTTGTGCAACGGGCCGGCCACTGAGTGTGACCGACCCGCAAGTCGCGCCCAAGGGGGCAGTCGTTGGAGGGCGCACGCGGCCGTGGGCACTTTCTGTCCGAGAGCTCCACGCGGACTGCGGCCGCAGCGCGATCCGGCGCCAGAATCGATGTCGAGGCGCCCCCAAGCGCTTCCCCCGCCCTTTCCCCTCGGCCGTCGACTTGCCAGGATCGGACCTCCCCGGGAGCTCAGGATGACCGTGAGACACGTCGCCCACCTTTTGATTGTCGCCGCTGCCACGCTGCCCGCAGGCTGCGGCCTCCTCGGTGGCGACGCCGCCCCGGCCGCCCCACCCGCCTGGCTCGCTCAACCCGCACAACACCCCGCCTGCGACGACGCGCTGCTCTGCGGAGTCGGCACCAGTCAGCTCCGCGGGACAGCCGCCATCGAGCAAGCACGCCGCGGTGGCCTGCAGCAGATCTCCGCCTCCATCCTGGTGGACGTGCAATCCGAGATCGTGGCAGCCACGCGCAGCGTGCTCGAGAACGGCGAGGCCCAGTGGACCGAGGACCTCGCCGAGAACATCACACTGCGCAGCGACTCCGAGCTGCCCGCCGCGCGCGTGATCGAGACCTACGAGAACCCGGTGAACGGCGACACGGCAGTGCTGGTCGGCGTGCCGCGGCTCGCCTTGGTGGACAAGTGGTTGCCCGAACTGGAGAGCGCGGTCGGGCAGGCCGACGAGCTCGTGCGTCAAGCCACGGCCGCAGGCGACACCGACCCCATCCAAGCACTCACGATGCTCACCGAAGCGCAGCGCACCGTGAACTCCGTATGGGTGCTCGCCAACAAGCTGCGCGTCGTGGCGAACCGAACCTCGGCGTCGGGGCGCATCGCGGGGCCGTTCAACCGCACCTCGTCTCTCGTCGGCAGTCTCGCCAGTGAGATCACACGCCACGCGAGCTCGATGCGACTCACGATCGTGTCGGGCGACGGTCAGCGCGGTCGCATCCGCGGTCACCTGCCCGCGCCGCTGCTCGTGGAAGCCACACTGCGCAACGCCGAGGGCGAATGGCGGCCGCTGGCGGGGCTCCCGCTGGCCTTCCACGCGGCCCCGGGGCAACTCGAGGTCCAACCCGCCGGAGGCACGACCGGCCCCGACGGCCGCCTGCGCGTGCTGGCGAGTGCGCTGCGACGCGTTCCCGGCGCTCGCTCCGCGGTGCGCGTCGCGCCCGACTTCGGCGCTGACTCCGCGCTCGTCGGCTTGCCCGAAGTCACCTTCCGCTACACGCTGCCCAACGCCGCCGACACGCGCATCTTGCTCGTCGCGGAGGCAACCCTCGACAGCGCCGCCGTGCCAGGAGACGACTTGCTCAGCTCGCTCGCCGGACACCTCGGCGCCGCCGGCTTCGACGTGCAGACCTACTCGCCCGGCGACACCCGCAACGCGCAACTGATGCGCGCTCCCGCCACCGAACTGGCGAGCATGGTCGGCCGCGACATCGACTACGTGCTGCGCGCCTCGGGGCACATCACGCCTTCGAGCGATTCAGGCGGCTTGCACTGGTTCACCGCCCTCGGCGAGTTCGAAGCCATCGGCCTCGACGACGCCTCGGTGTTCCCGCTCGCCACGCCCACCGTGAAAGGTGCCCACACGAACGCCAGCGTGGAAGGTGCACGCCGCGTGCTGCTGCGCGAGCTGCTGCCCGTCATGCGACAGACGCTCGACGAACAGTTCATCGTCGACTTCATCGAGCACACGCCGACTTCGCCCTGACACGTCCCCCACCGCGCACCACACCATGACCACGCACCGCTTCGTCCCCTGGACCGACTGGCACGATCCGGGCCAACCCGCCGCCGACGCCGCGCGCGACTTCCACGACCTGATGAAGCGCCGCCGTTCCGTGCGCGAGTTCTCCGACAAGCCCGTGAGCCTGGAGACCATCGAGTGGATCGTGCGCGCGGCGGGCACCGCACCCAGCGGCGCGAACAAACAGCCGTGGCGCTTCGTGTGTGTGAGCAACCCCGCCACCAAGCGCGCCATCCGTGTGGCGGCCGAAGAAGAAGAACGCGCCTTCTACGCCGAGCGCGCCAACGAAGAGTGGCTCGCGGATCTCGCGCCGCTCGGCACCGATCCCGACAAATCCTTCCTCGAGGTCGCGCCCTGGTTGATCGTGGTGTTCAAGCTGATCCGGCAAGACGGCGGCGGTCAGGTGTACTACCCCACCGAGTCGGTCGGCTTGGCCTCGGGCTTGCTGTTGGCGGCGGCGCACCACGCAGGGCTCGTCACCTTGACGCACACCCCGAGCCCGATGAACTTCCTGGGCAAGGTGCTCGAGCGCCCCGAACACGAGCGCGCCTTCCTGCTGATCCCCGTGGGCTACCCCGCCGACGCGTGTGAAGTGCCGGAGATCGCGTTGCAGCGCAAGCCACTCAGCGAGGTGATGGTCGTCGAGAGCTGAGCGCGGCTCAGTCGCCGGCGGAGAGTTCGCGCGGGGAGTTGTCGATCTCGTCGAGTGCGGACGGCTCTTGCGAGTTGGTCGTCCCACCGCCGAGCTCCACGAGCTTGCGCGCCTGCGGCCGCACCTTGCGCTCGAAGCTGCCGACCGCCTGGTTGTAAGCCTTGAGCGACGAGTCGATGCCCTTGCCGATCTTCACCAGATGGTCGGAGAAGGCCCGCACGCGCTTGGAGTACTCGGCGGCGGCGTCGCCGATGAGCTGCGCGTTCTCCGAGAGTCGCACCTGACTCCAGTAGAGGCTCACGGTCTTGAGCAGCGCCATGAGCGTGACCGGCGTGGCCAGCAGGATGCCCTTGTCGAGCGCCTCCTCGAGCAGGTTCGGGTTCGACTCGAAGGCAGCGGCGAGCATCGGCTCGGCGGGCACGAAGAGCACCGTGAAGTCGATGCGCCCCTCGATGGCCGCGGCGTAGTCCTTGCGACCGAGATCGTTGACGAAGCCGCGCAGCGCCGTGGCGTGGTTCTTGAGGAAGCGTTCACGATCGGCGGGATCGCTGGCTTCCATTGCCGAGGCGTAGGCGTCGAGCGGGACCTTGGAGTCGATCGGGATGCGACCGTTCTCGGGCAACATCACGATCATGTCGGGGCGCAGGCCCTGCGAGTCTTGCGTCTGCTCGGTGAAGTTGCAGTGCTCGACCATGCCAGCCATCTCGACCAGCCTGCGCAGCACGATCTCGCCCCAACGCCCACGCACCTGACTCGAACCGCGCAGCGCCTGCTCGAGCGCTTGGCTTCGATCGCCGAGCATGGTCGCCGTGAGTTTGAGTTCGCTCAGGTGCGTTTCGAGGGATCCGTAGGCTCGCTCGCGTTTGCTCTCGAGCTCTTGTTGGAAGGTCTGCAACTTGCCGAGCGAATCACCCAGCGGTTTGAGCAGCGCTTGGATGGCCTCCTTGCGCTTCTCGAGTTCGGCTGAGCCTTGCTGTTCGCTCTTGCCGAGCCGTTCTTGGGCCAGCTTGAGGAAGCGTTCGCTGGCCGTGTCGAGCGCCTTGCCGGCCAGCGCGTCGAAACTGTTCTGTGCTTCCGCGGACGCCTCCTCGCGTGCCGTCCGCCGCGCAGTCTCCGCGACCAACTCGCGCTGCGCAGCTTCGGCGGCGCCACGGAACTGCTCGGCGTTGGCCTCGGCTTCGCGAAGGCCGACCTGCAGCTGTTCCTCTCGGCGACGCGCCTGCGCGCGCATCCACAACGCGCCAGCGAGCGCTCCGAAGAGCGCGGCGAGCAGTGCGGGCAACAGCCAGTCGGGCATGGGACGTCCCCTCGTCGTGAGCGATGAGTTCCGAGGATACGGCGCCGCGCGAGGCGGGTCGAGCTAACCCGCGCTCGCCGTTTCCACCGGCACGCCGCGGCGTCGTCGCCCGACGACGAGGCCAGCGCCGAGCATCAACACAGCCGAGAGCACGAACAGGATCTCGAGGCCCAAGCCCGCCGCCAACACGCCCGCGCACAGCGGCGCCAGCGCGCGCGCCAGGATCACCGACGAGAACGTCACCCCATAGGCACCGCCGCGCTGGGTGACGCTGCTGTGCTTGGCGGCCGCAGCGAAAGCCGCCGGCACGTGCGCCGCCACGAAGAAGCCCGCGCCGAAGCGCAAGGCCAGGAAAGCCGAGTAGTCGTCGACGAAGAGCGGCAGGAGTTGGAAGGCTGCTGCGCCGACCGCGCACAGCGTGAACAACTTCCGATGCCCGAGACGGTCGCCCACGCTGCCCCACACGGGCGCGCCCACGAGCAGCGCCAAGGTGAACACGGCGAAAGCGTCGCCGGTGGCGGACTTCACGGCGCTGGGATCGATGCCGGGGAGCGTCTCCACCCAGAGCCCGACGTTGGGTTCCACGAGCGCGCCGCCGAAGCGCACGGCGAAAACCGCGAACAGGATCCCGCGCAAGGCGGGCGAGCGCAGGAAGCCGGCGATGTCGCGCACCACGCCGCGCAACATCTCGCCCGGCGACACCGAACCGCGTTGACGCGCCTCGCCCCCGCCGAAGGCCTGCGGTTCGCGCACGAGCACACTCGTGAGCAACGCGGCCAGCAAGCTCGCGCCCGCGCAGGCCCAGAACACGCTTCGCATCCCCTGAGCCGACGCCAGGCGCCCACCGAGCCAGGGCCCCATCGCGCCGCCCGCCATGGTGGCGGTCTGCAACCACGAGGTCACGCGCGCTTGTCGGTTCTCGGGCGTGGCCACCGAGACCAGCGTCATCGCCGGCGCGATGAATCCCGAGAAGACGCCCTGACAGAGTCGCAGCGCGAGCAACCACCACACCGAGTTCACGCTGCCCATCAACCCGACGAAGACCACGATCGCGAGGTTCGCGCGCAGCATCATCGGCTTGCGACCGAGCCGGTCGCCGAGCGCGCCCCAAACCGGGCCCATGAACGCTGCGGTGAGCGGCGCGGCCGCCACGAGCACGCCGTTCCAGATGCGCACCGAGGCTTCGTCGTGGATGCCGAGGTCGCGCAGGTAGAACGGGAACAGCGGCAGGAAGCACATCATCCCCGCCGAGGTGATGAAGTTGTTGAGCCAGACGGCGCCGACGTTGCGCTGCCAAGGACTCACCAGACTCGCTCCGCGCTCGGGGGAAACCGATCAGTCTAGCGCTCCACCCCGCGGAACCCACCGCTGGCCTGAAAGCCGACGCTCCCGAGAATTGAACGGAGGCGCGCTCCGCATCTCGCGGGGCGCGCCTCCGGGAGCCACCGTGATCGTGCTCAGCGCACTCGGCGCCGCGCAGGACTCACGCTGCGATCACTGGATCGCGAGCGTCATCAGGTTGCTGAGTTGCACGACACTCGTGTCGAAGTCTGCCGCGATGAAACCGATGTCGAGACCCGACACCGCCGGCGGCACGGCCAAGGACAACGTCGCCTCACCACCCACGAAAGGAACCGGCATCGCGGTGAGGATCAGCGGGTTGACCAGGATGCCGTTCACCGACAGCGCGCCGATCATCGCGCCGTGGTTGCCACCGCGCACGATCAGCTCCACGCTGCCGCCCGTTTCCGGAGCGATCACGTCGGCCGAGATGCTCAGGCCCGTGGGCGCGCGCGTCTCGACAGCGAGCAGGTCACCGCCGTTGCCGGCTTCGTGGATACCGAGCGCAGCGTCGTGCGTGGCCGGCGGGTAGATCGACGTGAAGCCGAAGTTGTAGACCGTGCCCCACTCGAGCGGGCCGGCCACCTTGTGACCGGGCAAGTTCACGCCCGGGAAGGTCCACGTGATGTTCTTGCCGTTCACGACCGGCACCCAATCGTTGGCCGCTTCCTGGTCGGTGTCGTGGAAGTAGAAGTCGCTCACCGGGCCGAAGGCCGGAACGCTGAACGAGTCGACGCCACGATCGAGCGTCCAGTTGTAGAGCGCGTACTCGTAGCGCCACGTGCCGTTGCCGAGGTCGGTGACATCGACCGCGAGCACCACGTTGCCGTCGTCGGAGGGATCACCGGGGACCGCGTTCGGGTCGTCTTGCAGCGCCTGCGTGACCCGCGTGTCGCCCCAGTGCTTGCTCAGCGCGGGGCCTTCGATGAGCGGGTTGCCGCTGCTCGGCGTGGTGAACTGCCACGAGAAGCCGTTCCAGTTCATGAAGCACTCGCGGGAACCGATGTTGTTCGAGATGTCCTCGTCGCCGCGAACCAAGTAGATCGCTTCGTAGTAGTAGTTGGCGCTCGTGTCGCCGAGGTCGCTGTCGAAGGCTTCCAGGCGGTGATCGACCGAGCCGTTGCCCGAGCCGTTCTCATTGCGGAAGCCATCGCCGGCGGGCGTGCCGTCGAAGAAACTGTTGTCGGCGTCCCAGGTGCCGAGGTGGGGGTTCCACTCGCTGCGCGGCCCGAGCCAGTAGCGGTCACCGTTGTTGCCAGTGCCGTAGGTGTCGGAGCAGCCCACACCGAGGAAGGTGCCGTTGCTGGGGTTCTGGCAGGGGATGCACTGGCTGTTCGAGAGCGCGAAGAAGCCGTGCTTCACCCAGGACACGCCGACCTGCTCGAAGCGCGAGATGCTCTGACCGCTCACCGTGTAGTCGGCCTCACGGAAGAGGTTCATGCCGATGCCGGGGTGGTCTTCCTGGAGCACGTTGTTCGCCTGCAGCCACGGCACGTTCACGGTGCCGAGGTTGCACGAGGTCGTGGCCATGGAGAGGCCGGCACGACCGTTCGGGAAGGTGCCCGTGTGACCGAGCTGCGTGATCGAGTTCAGGATGCCGAGGCTCACGTCTTTGAAGCCGCCTTGGAAGCTGGAGTCCGGAGCGCCCACGCCGTTGTACGGGGTGAACATGTTCTGACCTTCCGGATGCTCCCAACGCCCGCCGAAGGGCTCGAAGTCGGCGTCGATCTGGCCGCCACCGAGGTGACGATCCGTGAGATCGGGGCGTCCGAGTTTGGCCGCCAGGTTCTCGGTGACCACGAGGTCGAAGGCTTTGATGCGCAGGCGCACGTTGCTGTGCCCCGTGGGGCCGCCGGGCGAGGGGCCGTAGCCGCCGTCCTCGGCGAAGAGCACCTTCACGTAGCACATCTGGAAGTCACCGACGTCGTCGTCGGCGGTCATCATGTAGAAGTAGTCGGGGTCGAACTGGCCGCCGGGGCCGTCGTTGCGCACTTCGCGCGGGGCCACGACGAACTGGTTGAAGTCCACCGAGGCGCCGCTCGCGATGTCTTGCAGCGTGAAGCCGCCGAAGGTGTTGATCTCGCCGCCGAGCACGCCGTAGGGCTGGAAGTTGCCCTCGCGATTCTGGAGCACGGTCAGGTCGGTGCGCTCGCCGTCCACGCGGAAGAGCATCGGCTCGCCATCGACGACCAGGTCGGGGTACGACTCGAGGTCGTCGGTCTGCTCGACGTTCACGAGTTGCAGGCCAGCCTGCTCGAGCGCGGCCACGTGGAAGCTCACCACGAGCTTGCCTTCGTACACGCGCATCGGCTGGACATCCTGAGCCTGAACAGGGGAAGAGAGCAGCGCGAGCAGGCCGAAGCCGGCGGACACTGAGAGCATCTTGCGAAGCATGGGCAAGTCCGTTCTCGGGGATCAAAAAGGGTGCGCGGCTGGGGAGGACGCAGCGCTTCGGGGCCGCCCACTGGGCGGAGACCCCAGAGAGTCTAAGGCGCATCCGCCACACCGTCGACCAAGGGTATGTGACCCAGGACGGCCGCTCCGGGCGTCACCGACTCGCGGGCCCACTCGCCCCGTGATCCACCGCGCAGCACCTCAGAAGCTCATCCACTCCCCGCCGTGCTGCCGGTCGCAGGCCCCGGCGAGCCGAGGTAGACTGTCCCACCCCATGAAAATCAGCCTGATCAACCCGACGATTCCGGTGTTCCAGCGGAACTACGCGTTCCGCAAGACCCGCAACTGGCAGCCGCTTTCCCTGGCCATCGTGGCCGGCTGGCTCGAGCAGCAGGGTGGCTGGGACATCCAGTTCCTCGACGCGCACGTGATGGGCTGGAGCGACGCCGAGACCGCGGCCAAGATCCGCGAGTTCGATCCCGACGTGCTGTTCTACAGCTCCGAGCGCACCGACGCCTGGGAACTACCGATCCCGGACACGAGCTACATCACGAACTTCTTCGCCGAGCTCTTCGGCGACGGCGGCTTCGACCCCAAGTGGGTGCTCGTCGAAGGTCCGCACGGCTCGATCTTCCCCGACGACATCCTCAACAAGCTGCCGCGCGCGCACTGCTTGCTGCGCGGCGAAACCGAACCGGTGTCGATCAAGGTGCTCGAAGCGATCGGCAGCGACGCCGACCCGCGCGAAGTCAACTCGGTGAGTTGGCGCGACGCCGACGGCAAGCACCACCACAACCCCGACGAACCGAAGCCGCTCGCTTACGCCGACTTCCCGTCGCCCGCGTGGCACTTGCTGCCGATGGATCGTTACTACGACAACGCCGCGCCCGACACGCCCTTCGCGATGCTCGAGACCTCTCGCGGTTGTCCGATGCCTTGCGGCTACTGCTACAAGCAGATGTTCGGCGACCGTCAGTCGAAGCGCGATCCGGAACAAGTGCTCGACGAAGTGCAGGAGGTCGTCGAGAAGTACGGCGTGCGCAGGATCATGTTCCAGGACCAGATCTTCACGCTCGACCGCAAGCACACGCAGGCCGTGTGCGAAGGGCTGATCGAGCGCGGCCTCGCGCCCAAGATCGAGTGGCGTTGCCAAACTCGCCTGAACGGCATGAAGAAGTCGCTGCTCAAGTTGATGAAGGACGCGGGCTGCGCCGAGATCTACACCGGCCTCGAAACCGGCAGCGACGAGATGCAGGGCGAGATCAGCAAGCTCACTCTCGAGGAGTTCCTCGAGTACCGCGACTACGGCGAGCAGATCGGTCTGCCGATCTCCCCCAACTTCATCTTCGGCTTGCCGGGCGAAACGCTCAGCACCGCCAAGCAGTCGGCGCAGTTCTATCACGAGCTCGGTTTCGCGATCGTGCCCAACGTGAACATCACGTACCCGCAAACCCGCTACCACGGCGAGGCCATCGAGCGCGGCGACATCAGCGGCACGAACTGGGACGAAGTCGTGGAAGGCGCCGGCCTCGTCGGCACCGACTTCGACAAGCCCACCATCGACAAGCTGCGCGCCCACGCGCTGCGCATGAACCGTCTGCTGCGCTGGAAGAAGCGCTTCTGGGGCCTGCTCGGCAAGCAGTACGGCAAGGGCGCCGCGGCGCGCATGCTCGAGCGTCGCAAGCGCAAGAACCCGGGGCTCAAGGTGCCGGTGATTCACTGAGCAGGGCTCGCTGAGCTTCAGCCTCTGCGCGCTTGGATCCCGCTGCACGTCGGCCCACACTGCGGCGCATGAACGACCGCGCCCCGCCTCGCTGGATCCTGCCGAGCCTGTTGCTGCTCGCCGTCGCGGTGCGGCTCTTCGCGTGGTCGCGCGCCGCGATGATGATGAACGACGGGCCCGACTTCCTGTGGCAAGCCGAGCAGCTGCTCGCGGGCGACGTCCGCGCGATGCTCGCGCACCCCTACCACCCGTTGTACGGCGCGCTCGCCGCGGCCTTCGCACTGCTCACCGGCAGCGTGCTCAGCGGCGCGCTGTGCGTGTCGGTCGCTTCGGGCGTGGCGCTGGTCGGCACGAGTTGGTGGTTGGCGCGTCGCTTGCTTCCGGCGGAGCGTTGGTTGCCCGTCGCCGCCGGCTTGCTCGCCGCGATCAGCGCGCGCGCCACGCAGTACGGCGCTGACATCCAGAGCGACGGTCTCGCCACGGCGCTCTGGTTGCTCGGACTCGCTGCGCTCCTCGCCGCGTGGCAAGCCGCCCGGCCGACGAACACCGCATCGCGAGAACGCTCGACGAGGGTCAGCGACTCCGAACTCGCCGCCTCGCCGCAGGCCGCGAGCAGCAGCGCGCCGCGCGTGCACGTCGGCGCGCTGCTGCTCGCGGGCGTGTTCACCGGACTGGGTTACCTGACGCGCCCCGAAGTGCTCGCGCTGGGACTGCCTGCGCTGGCGGTCGTGCTCGCCTGCCGCGGAGTCGCCGGGCGCGTGCGAGCTGCCGTCGCCTACGGCGTGCCGCTGCTCGTGTTGCTGCTGCCCTACGTGTTCGCGATGCACACCGAGACGAACACCTGGGGCCTCTCGCTCAAGCCGTCGCTGCAACTCTCGGGTTTGTCGAGCGCACCCTTCGTGCACCAAGCGCCACCGGACAGCCCGCTCGGTTCGCCGGTGGCCTGGCGCGATCGTTCGCGCGCGCCCGAACGCCCGCTCACCGGAGCCGCGCGACGTGACGCAGAAGCCACCGAAGCGATGGAACACAACCCGCCCGCAACGCGCGACGCCGGCATGAGCCTGCTCGCGGTGCGCGGTGAACCCGTCGCGCGTGCGGCCGCCGCGGCGCTCGACGACTTCGTGCACGCCGCGCGCCTCGAGTTGCTGCTGCTCGCGATCGTCGGTGTGGCCGCGCTTCGACGACGTCGCAACGCGTTGCTCGGCCCGACATGCTTCGCGTGGTGCTGCTGGATGTCGGTGGTCGTCGCGCAACTCGCACTCGTGGGTTACGCCACGAACCGTCACCTCCTGCCAGCGATCGTGGTGCTGCTGCCGATCTCCGGAGTGGGTCTGTTGCACCTCGCACGCGGCGGCACGCTGTTGCGCGTGCTGCTCGCGCTGCTCCTGCTCGAAGGCCTGCGCGCCGGCACTGAAGAACAACGCCAAGATCACTGGGGACGCCTCGAGGCTCTCGCCTGGGTCGCCGAACACACCCCCGAAGGCGCCCGCTTCGCCACCCACCGCCGCCGCGACGCCTGGTACGCCCAACGCCCCATCCTCGTGACCCAAATGCCGGTCAACGACGCCGACTTCCAAGCCCTCATCACCGAACACAACGTCCAAACCTTCGTGTTCGACGAACGCCGCCTCCTCGAACACCACCCCGACTGGCCCACCAAAAAGAACCTGATCGAAGTCGCCCGCTTCGGCCAAGGCGAAGACGTCGCCCTAGTCCTCCGCCCCACCACCCCCTAACCCCCTCAACCGCCCCCCGCCGCAGATGTTAGAGATACCGCGGTTGCAGTCGCGGTTGCAGTCGCGGTTGCAGTCGCGGTTGCAGTTGCAGTCGCGGTTGCAGTCGCAGTCGCCGTCGCAGTACAGCCGCCAGTTGCAGTCGCAGTCGGCGCTGGCCGTTGCCGTTGCCGTTGCCGTTGCAGTTGCCGTCGCCGTCGCAGTTGCCCTCGCAGTCTGTCCCCGCCGTTCGCGGTTTGCCCAACGGCGTCACCGCCGTTGATACGGTGCGCGCCGGGAAGCGCTGCGAAGGAATGTTCGAGCCGAAGGCGAGCTATTCCTCTCGCAGCGCTTCCCAGGCAGCACCGGCCGAAGCCCGTCACGCGGCGTCAGGCAGTACCCACGAGCCGAACTCGTTCATCGTAGTAACAAGCCCCCCCCCCATGATCCGTCTCCCGCGCCCCCACCAACGCATTCACCCCGCGCCCATCCCGCAACTGCCCCCCCTTCTCCATGAGCGCCACGTCACTCCGCACGCGCTCATCGTGCACGACACGCACGCGCAAACTCCCCCGCGCACTCTGCAGTTCACGCTCCTCACCATCGGCTCCGGGCGCAGCGCTCGGATGCACGCGACACATCGGCGGCCCCGGCGACAACGGCACCGACCATTGACTCGCCTGCGCTTTGGGCGTGGACACCGCGAGCAACGTGAGCGGCCACTCGCTGTCAGTGACGGGCGGCGCGGCGGCGGGCGCACTCAGCAAGGCCACACGTCCGCGCGGCACGACGCCGCCTTCGAAGAGCACTTCGGGCCGTGACGGATCACGCAGCTCGCCCGCGCGCAGTCGCTCCAACGACACGCCCGACGCTTCGAGCTTGCGCAGCAGCCGTCGCTTCCAATCGTCGACGCTACCGGCGAGCACGTCCGGGATCCCCAAGCGCGCGGCGAACGCCTGCAAGATGTGCAACTCGTGACGCGCTTCGCCCGGCGGTTCGAGCGCGGGTTCACTGCTGCGGATCCAGTGATGCCCGTAACTACCGAGCAAATCGCTGTCTTCGAGCAGCGTGAGCGTGGGCAGCACGAGGTCGGCCACATCGGTGGTGTCGGTGGGATGCGTGTCGACGACGACCACGAACTCGGTGCGCTCGAGCGCGTCCTTCACGACCAAGCTGTCGGGCAACATCGCGACGGGGTTGCCCGCGGTGATCCACGCGGCACGGATCGGGGGGGCGCGCGCGTCGAGGATGTCGCGGCCGAGGCAGGCTTCGCGGAAGGAACGCGGCGCGACCTCCAGCCCGCGCACGAAGTCGAGATCGAAGGAGCGACTGCGCGCCGCGTCGAAGGACACGCCGCCGCCGCGCACGCCGAGGTTGCCCGTGATCGCGCACAAGGCGTTGAGCGCGCGCACGACTTCGGCTCCGTTGGCGCGTCGGCCCATGCCCCAACCGACTTGGATGTTCGCGGGGCCCTTCGTGGCGTAGAGCTCGGCGAGCGTTTCGATCTCGGTCGCGGGCAGGTCGGCTTCGCGCGCCCACTCCTCGAGCGTGCACGTGTGCGCGAGCGCGCGGAACTCGCTCAGCCCTTCGCAGCGCTCGGCAGCCTGCGCGTGCACCCAATCGCGCTCGAAGATCACGCGCGCCATGCCGAGCGCCAGCGCGAAGTCGCCGCCCGGACGCGGTTGCACGAAGCGTTCGCAGAGTTCGCTCGCGCGCGTGCGCACCGGATCGATGCCGAGCAGGCGCGCGCCCCGCGCACGCGCCGCGCGCAACACGGGCAACAGGTGCACCGCGCTCACGTGCGGGTTCTTGCCCCAGATCAGGATCGTGGCGCTGTGCTCGAGATCGAAGACGTCGTTCAGGCCGAGCTCGCCGAAGTCGTGCAGCTGCGCCCAGTCGCCCGCGCCGGAGCAGATGTCACCGCGCTTGATCGTCACCGGGCCGAACTGTTCGAAGAGGTGATCGGCGAGCACCTTCAAGATGCCGAGCGAACCGCCCGAGCGGTAATGCAGGATCGACGCCGGCCCCGACTCCGCGCGGATCGCGAGCAACTTCTGCGCGGCGACGTCGAGCGCGCGCTCCCAACTCACCGGCCGCAACACGCCGCCCTCGCGCAGCAGCGGCGTGGTGAGTCGCGCCGGATCGTTCTGCCGATCCAGGAAGCGACTCGTGCGTTCGCACAGGAAGCCTTGCGTGATCGGATCGGCGGGATCGCCGCGCAAGCGCACCGCGCGACCGTCGCTCACCTCGACCAACAACGAGCAGGCGTCGGGACAGTCGCGATTGCAGGCGGTGCGGCGCAGCTCGGTCATGCCGGCGAGTGTAGCGAGCGCGCGGAACGAGGGTGAGTGCCGCCTGAGGTTGGCGGGCGAGGTCCACAACTCGCGCGGGCCGTTTGCGTGACCTGGTCGCGCGGCTCGGTCGCGCAGCTCGGTCGCGCAGCCCAGTCGCGCAGCCCGTTCGCCCGGACTGATAGGCTGGCGTTCCCGACCCAGCTCGGCCCGGATCCGCCAAGCGCCCCCCCCTTCCGAGGAGACCCGTCATGTCGATCACTTTGCGCAGCGCCGCGCTCGCCTGCCTGCTGTCGCTCGCGGCCTGTTCGAGCGGCGGCGTGCACAGTTCCGTGGCCGACGCGCCCGACGCCCGCCCCACGCTCTCCGACTACAACCTCGACAGCGACGGTCTCGCGATCAAAGGCTACGACCCCGTGTCCTACTTCCCCGACTTCGGCGGCGAAGCGCGCAAGGGCTCGGCCGAGTTCAGCGCCACCCACCGCGGCGTGACGTACCGCTTCGTCAGCGAGAGTCACAAGCAGACCTTCCTCGAGAACCCGGCCGCCTTCGAGCCACGCTACGGCGGCTGGTGCGCTTGGGCCATGGCCGACGGCAAGGGCGACAAGGTGCGCATCAACCCCAAGTCGTTCACCATCGAAGACGGCAAGCTCTACCTCTTCTACGACAGCTTCCTCGCCGACACCCGCGAGATGTGGCTCGACGCCGGCGGCGCCGACGAACTCGCCCCGCCGTCGGACGAGAACTGGGAACGCCTCAGTGGTGAAGAACCCGACGGCGACGAGGACGACGACGGCTGACGCGGCGCTTCATCGCGATGGAATCCCCGCCGACAGGTCGACCTCGATCACGCGTTGTTCGCCCGGTTCGAGCCAGAGGCTCTCGCTGGACCAGTAGGTGATGTCGGCACCGGAGGTTTCGTCTTGCGGGTCGCCGGGGCGCGCGCTGCGTGAATGCAGGCGCAAGCGAAACGAGGTGTGCGGCTGCAGCGCGTCGATGCGCGCGCTCGCTCCGCGCTTCGGGATCTCCAAGCTGATGGTGTTGCCGTGCGCCACGCGATACGGGCGCGGCGTGCTGGGCGTCGCGTTGAAGCTGCGCGGACCCCAGCGTTGCATGCCCGGCTCGGTGTGCGGCAAGTCGGCGTCGGTGAACAACGGAGGCACGCCGCTCACGTCCACGATCCACTTCGCGGGTGCTGCGGACGATGTGTCGCCGAGATCGTCGGAGTTGGCAGGCCACGTCACGTTCAAGGTCACGCTGCTGGCGTCGACGAGTTGCACGTCGATGACTTCACGCGGCGGCACCGCGGGCAGCTCCACGTAGGCGGTCTCGTAGTGGCTCGCGCCCACGAAGGCGAAGCCCAGCGGGGCGTCCTCGAGCGCGAACTCGATCACGCCGTCGGCGTCGGCATGCAGGTTCGCGCCCACCACCAAGCGCCGCATGAAGTCTTCGTTCCCGAGTTCTACGCGCACGCTCTCGACGCGTTCACCGCGCGCATTCAGCACGCGCAGACGCACGAACTCCGCCGGTGCGAGCACGAGCACGCCCGCGTCGACGTCGTGGCGCGGATCGTGACCGCTGCTTGAGAAGCGCGCGCTGCCCGCGGTCGGGTGCGTGGCGAACAGCTCGACACTGAACTGCGCGGGCGCGCAGAGTTCACTGTCGAGTTCGTCGCCGGTTGCCGGGTCGAGACAGCGGCCTTCGCCGTGATCCTCGATGACCTCGCTGAAGAAACCCTGCTCGTCGACTTGGCGACCGGGACTCCCCACGGCCGCGAACATGCGCAAGGTCGGATCGCCATAGGGGCCGGGTCGCTGCCATTTGAAGTCGTAGTCGAGCTGCACGTCGCTTGCGGGGGAACCGTCGGCGCGCACGATGCGACCGTGCACCACCGGCAAGCGACGCAGAGCGAGCAGCACGTCGTCGTGCGGCGGGCGCACGGGTTGCGGCGTGGACATCTCCACGTCGAGCGCGTAGTCGTCGCTCGGTCCGTCGAGAGACAGCGCGACATCCGGCGCGAAGCCCGACACGAGGAAGTAACCGTATTCGTCGGTGAGCAAAGCGCCGGACTCGCGTGGCAAGCCGCCGTGCCCGCTCAGCGCGCGCACGCCGTCCACGCCCGCGGGCAGGTCGTTCGAGCGCGACACCTTGCTGAGTCGGATCGGAAAACGTCGGCCGGGCGGCGCGCCGTTCACGAGCACGCGCCCCGCGAGCACGGCGCCGGCGGGCAACACGATCTCGTGTTCGCCGCGCCCGACGTCGAGCGAGAGTCGACCGGGCGCGGGACTCAAACCGAGCACGTAGAGCTCGAGCGCTTGGTCGACGCCAGGTTGTTCCCAACGCCCGTCGACATCGAGCGCGCCTTGGGCGAGCAGTTGATCGCCGCGGCTGAGCACGACCACGCGTCCGCCACCCGCAGCGGGGCCGTGGGCGTGACGCACGCGCAACACGAGCGGGTCTGGCGTGGACAGCGCTGCGGGTTGCGCGCTGTCGGTGGTCGCGGCGCTCAGCTCGGGTGACGTCGCGCTGCTCGCGCTCGCGTCGCCGCGTGGAGGCAGCGTGCTCGCGACCTCCTGCGGTGCGCCGTCGACGCTCAGCGCGGTGACGTCGCCCGTGGGAGCCTCGTCGCGCAGCACGAACCAAGTTGCTGCGCCGATCAGCAGGACAGCGAACAGGCCGACGAGCGCGGCGCGGCCTGCCGTGGAGCGAGTCCGCGGAGCACTCATCCGTCATCTCCAGGTGGATCGCCTTCATACATGCGGAGATCGACATCGATCACACGATGCTCGCCGCGCTCGAGCCAGAGTTCCTCGCTCTCCCAGAAGCTGATGTCGGGCGGCGGCTCGCCTTCGCTCTTCGCGTTGGGGTGGCGCGAGTGCAGGCGCAGGTGCAGCGCGGCGTTGGGTTGCAGGCCGTCGAGCAGCACGGAGTCCGCCGCTGACTTGATCTCGTAGGCGACGGGTTCGCCGTGCGTTGGGCCGTCGGCGCTGACTGCACGCTGGAAGCTACCGGCACCCGACTTCGCCGTGTTCCCCTTCTTCACGACAGGTGTGCGACGCCCGCGGTCGCGCAACACCGGTGCCGTGCCGCTTAGTTCCACGTACCACACTCCGATATCTTCGTCGCCCCACGACGACGGCCAGGCCACGTTGAGCGTGAGCATCGTGGCGGGAGTGAGCGTCACGTCGATCGGCGCGCTCTGCGGGACAGCGGGCAACTCCACGCGCTGCGATTCGTGGCGCTCGGCGCTGACCGTCACGAAGCCCAGGTCGGCGTCTTCGGCGAGGAAGCTCGCCATGCCCTCGGCGTCGCTGCGCAAGGTAGCACTCGCCATCCAGGCGCGAGGCGCGTCCTGGGCCTCCAGTTCGAAGCTCGCACCCTCGATCGGAACGCGCTGCGCATCCAGCACGCGCAGCCGGTGCGCGAGGTTGCGCACCATCCAGAGGTCGCCGAAGTCGACGTCTTGATCGAAGCGACGGATGCGGCGCTCGTCCTCCACCGACTCGCCGCTCGGGTGCGTGGCGAGCACGCTCACGACCAACTCGAGCGGGCCGCAGGCTTCGTCGTCGTCGAGAATGGACTCGGTTGCGCTGTCGTAACAGCGGGTGCGGCCTTCGAACTCGCCGAGTGGCAGCTCGAACTCACCGCGCTCGTTGATCAACTGGCCCGCGCTGCTGTTGATCGTCGCCATGACCGAGAGGGAGCTTCCGGGAGGCACGGCGCGAGTGAAGTGCTTGCTGAGTTTGAGCACGGCGTCGGAGGCGGGGCTGCCGTCCGAGCGCAACACGCGGCCGCGCACCACGGGCATGCGGCGCAGCGCCAACACGTAGCCGTCGTAGGGCACGGGCACCGACTTGGGGGAACTCGCCTCCTCGACGCGCAGATAGGGTTCGCCCGGTCCGCCGACGCGCACTTCGCCTTCTGCCGAGAAACCCGAGACGCGAAAGCTGCCGTCCGCCTCGGCGTACGTCGTTCCGCCGCTCACGAAAGCTTCGCCGTCGGGAGTGATCCGCCGCAGGCCGACGCCGTTGTCGGGTAAGTCGGAGAGGCGTACGACATCGCGCACGCTCACTGCGAAGCGCTTGCCCGGCGGCGCGCCGTCCACCGTGACGTAGCCGGACAAGCTGGCGCCGTCGGGCAACACGAGTTCGTGCGTGCCGCGACCGATGTCGAGCGAGAGGCGCCCGAAGTCAGCCGAGGCGCCCACGATGTAGATCTCGACGGCGCGGTCGAGGCCCGGGTGGACCCAACGCCCGTCGCCATCGAGTTCACCGTGCGCGAGTTGGCGGTCGAGCGTGTCGTAGACGACCGCGATCGCGCGAGCAGCCGGCGCGCCTTGCGCGTGTCGCACCGTGAGCACGAGCGACTCGGCGCCGAGCGCGACGATCGGTTCCGCGAGCGCGGCCGGCGCGTCGCGTGTGACCGGCTCGGGCAACGCAGCGACGGCGCGCTCGATCGCGGCCGGCAACTCAGGCGCGACGTCGAGCTCGACGGCCGGCGTGTCGAGCGCCGCTGGTTCGACGCGCGCGGCGTCGTCGCTCACCCACCACAGCGCGCCAGCGACGGCGACCGCCGCGAGCAACACCACCGTCCAGCCCGCGCCTGAGCGCGACCTTTGCTTCCTGCTCATCACTTCCCCAACGATTGCAGAGCGGCGAGTCTACCGCGTGGCCCGGAGTGCGAGCCCTGGCTAGCGCGGATGCACTTGCGAGGTAACGTCCACATCGATCACGCGGCGCTCGCCGGGTTCGAGCCAGGCATCGGCGGCGAAGGCGGGCACGTCGTCGCGCAACTCGAAGTTCTCGGGACAGGCGAGCAGCTCGATCTCGACGTGGATCGGGTGGTGCGCGCGCAGTGCGTCGTAGAGCAGCTCGCCGTGCGTGAAGGTGTCGTGATGCACGCGGCGCTGCTGCTCGTCGGCACTCGAGCCGATGCTCTGCGAGCCTGAGGGTCGCGGACGTCCGCGTGCTGGTCCCACTCGTGTCACGCCGTCTGCGAACGCGGGGTGCAGCGCATCTTGGAAGGGCGTGTCGTCGGCCACGATGCTGGAGCGGAACAACCAACCCGAGTCGCCGTCGAGTTCGTCGTCCCAGGGGCCGCGCAAGGCGATCTCGAGTCCGGCGGCGCGTGGCAACTCCACGACAACAGGTTGCTCCGCAGCGCCCCAGGGCGTCACGCGCACGCTCTCGAAACCCAGCGCCAAGATGGTCACCGGACCGAAGTGTTCGACGCTGCGTTCCACAGTGACTTCGCCTTGCTCGTCGACCTCGTGCCGACTGTCACCGAAACCCGGCGCTTCGAGTGTCACGACGGCGCCGCCCACCGCTGCTCCCGTGACGTCGACCACGCGCAGGGTGACGCGATCGGCGTCGTCGATCACGAAGTCGGCGAGCGTGGTGTCGTGCTCGATGTCGACATCCTCGAGCGCGCGCGAAACGCCGCCGTGCGGGCAGCTCGCACGCACCGTGACTTCGTGATGCCCGGCAGGCTGCTCGCGGCGTTCTTCGGCGGTGCGGATCATGCCGAGCAAGTTGCCGATCGGGAGCTCGAAGCTGCCGTCGTGCTGCACAGAGGTCGCGTGGATCTCGTGGCCGACTGCAGCCTGGTGCAGGCCGGCCATCCCGAACGCCCCCCACTCGGGCGAATCAGGTTCGGGCTCCTGGGTGCGATTCGACAGCATCGTCACGTGCAGCGCGGCCTGTGCGGCCGGCGTGCCGTCTCGATGCACGACGCGCCCGAACAAACTCGCAGGCCGCGCGATGTTCAGCAGCACCTCGTGTTGCGGCGCGCGCATCGGTTGCTCCGACGAGCGCTCAGCAACGCGCAGGAACGGTCGCGGCACGTGCACCCAAACGTGCTCATCGAGCGGCACACCTGAGAAGTGGAACGCACCCGCAGAATCCGTGAGCTGACTCCCGGCAAGCGCTGGCAGCACGAGTCCCGCGCTCTGCGCTTCCGGGAAACCTTGCGCGTGCAAACGCAGGTGCTCGTCTAGCCCGAGCGACAAGGCAACGGGAAAGGGGGCGCCCGGCGGCGCGCCGTCGATGAGCACGCGTCCTGCGATCACCGCTCCCTCTGGCAGAGTCAGTTCGTGCGCGCCGCTTGCTGACGCGAGTTCGAAGTGCGCGGGCAAGGCCGTGGCGCCGACAACCACGAGTTTTGCGGGCGCGTCCGAGCCAGGTGCGTCGAAAGTGCCGAGATCATCGAGCGTGCCGGTGGCGAACCACGCGGAGTTGTTGTCGAAACGCAGCGCTACGCGCGCGCCGCGTGCGGGCTCGCCGCCAGCGTGGCGCACGTGCAGCACGAGTCGCGCGGGCGAGCCGTCGGTTGCGGGTTGGGCAGCAAGCGCGCGACCTTCGAGCGGCGTGCTGTGACCGGAAAGCTGGGCTGCGGGGATCTGTGCGGGCTGCGCGTCGCGGGAAGTGGCGAGCCCCGCGCCGATCGGAAGCATCGCGCGCGGCCGATCACTGGCGCGCTGGTTGCTCCACAGGAACCACTGGCCCACAGCGATGAGCGCGACGCCGAAGACGATCCAGAGCAAGACCCTTCGTTGGCGCGCGTGCATCTTCGTCCCCTCTGGTCTGAGTGCGCGAGTCTAGCGTGCTGTGACCCCAGCTCCGCCTGAGTGGATCACTTCACCGCCGGCGCCAAGCTCGCGATGTCGCGCAGGTCGACGGTCAGTTCGCGCTGTTCGCCGACTTCGAGCCAGACTTCTTGTTCCCAGACCCAGGCGCCTTGCTCCAGACCGGCCGACTCGGGCGCGCGCAACAGACGCGCGTAGGCGGTGATCGGGTGGTGCGTGCGCAGCGCTTCGAAGCGCAGGCTGTCAGCGCGCGTGGCCCGGCCGACGAGGATGTCGCCGTTCTCCCAGGACATGGTGGTCCCACCGTTGGCCTCTCCGTCGCGCGCGCGGAGCGGATCGGAGTCCTCGCGCTGCTCCAGACCGTCCACCGGCGGATGCGACGCATCTTGGAACGGTGAGCCACTGGAGAACACAGCTCCCGAGATCAACCACTCGTCTCGCGGCTCGCCGTCTGCCCAGGGGCCCAGGAAGTTCAGCGTGAGCGAGTTGGCGGCGCGCAACACGACGCGTTCCTCGCTCGCGTCGCTCACGAGCAAGGGTGCGAAGCGCACGCTCTCGAAGCCGGGCGCCACCACGGTCACCACGCCGAGGGCGCCGCTGGGCAGGCGGAACTCGACGCGGCCTTCGGCGTCGGCGTCGGCGTCGAACACGGGCGCGAAGCCTTCGCGCACTTCAGCTCGCACGCGCGCGCCGACGATCGCGCGATCTTCCGTGTCGACGATGTGCAGGCGTGCGAGCGCTGGCGCGTGCAGCTCGACGTCGCCCACGTTGTGATCGCGCGTGAGATCCAGCTCGTCGAACTCGAGCGAGGCCACACCGTGCTGGGACTCGAAGTCGAGCAGGACCGAGAAGGACAGGCGTTCCACGTCGAGTTCGCCGCGCTCCACGCTCGGCAGCGAACCCTGAGCCGTGAGCAGGTCACCGAGCGCGACGAAGAAGCGCGCTTCGCTGTCGAGTGCGAGGTCGGAGTAGGTGCCGCTCGCGCTGCTCGGCCCGACACTCTTTGGGCCCCCGCTCGACGGGCGCGGATTACCGTGCTGCCAACCCGGTTGCGACGCCACCTTCGTGACCGCGCGCAAGCTCGCTTCGGTTGCGGCCGTGCCGTCGCTGTGAATCACACGCCCGAACAAGTACTTCGGCGCCTGCAGTGAGATCACGACATCATCGTGCGGCGCGCGCACGGGCAGCGGCGTGGAGTCGCGCTCCACCAAGCGGTGCAGTCGCGGCCACTTGAAGTTCAGCTCTTCGTCGGCGGGCAAGCCGGAGATGAGGAACGAGCCGTCGGCCTCGGTGAACACGCCGCTGCCGTAGACCGTCTCCACGAAGCCGGGCCGCGCGAAACGTGGGAAGCGCACCTCGCCATCCAACTTCAGGGAGGGATGACGGTAGCCGCTCAGGCCGATCGGGAAGGGCTCGCCGGGCGGCGCGCCGTCGATCAACACGCGGCCTGCGATCACGGCGCCTTCGGGCAGCGTGAGCGTGTGCTCGCCGCGCGCGACGTCGAGACGGAAGCGTTCGGGCGCGCGCGTGGCACCGACGATCACGACGTCGATCGGGTCGTCGAAAGCGCGCGACGCGAAGCGACCGGCGTCGTCGAGCCAACCGGCGGCGAGCCAGGGCGAGTCGACGTCGCGCTGCAAACCGACGCGCGCGCCGCGAGCGGGTGCGCCGTGCGCATGCTGCACGAGCAACGCGAGCGTGTCGGCAGAAGCATTGCTCGGTGCGCTCGGCGTTGTGTTGCCCGCGAGCGGTTCGGCCTGCAGCGCTAGCGTTTCCGAATCAGGAGACACCGACACAGCAACCACCGGCACGTCGAGCTCCGGCACCTCAGCGGGCGCGCGCACGACCTGCGGCGCGCCTTCTGAACGCGCGTCGCTCGCTTGCAACCACCACACGCCGAGCGCGACGCCGACGAGCAGCAGCACCAGCCCCCACCGGAACGCGTTCATCTTCGTGATCCCCATTCGATCGTGGACGTGCGAGTCTAGCGCAAGCGTGCCGAAAGGTGTTGCGGCGCGCTCGATCCGACGCCCGCGAGACCGCCGCCCGTCCCACGAGTTCCGCCATGAACGACACGCACCTCTTGCGCCTCACGCTCATCGCCGCGCTGCTCGCCGCGGGACTCGGGTTGTTCTCACTGTTCATGAACACGGAACGCGCCACGATCGACGCGTCGCCCGCGCGCACCGACAGCGCGTTGCGCGGCGAGGTCGACCGCCTGCGCACCTTGCTCGACGAGCTGCGCAGCGTGGCGCGTCGACCGGAAGTCGCTGGCGATCCCAACAAACCCGCGCCGCTCACGACCACCGACGGCGTGGATCTCGCGCTCAGCGAACGCATCGACACCATCGAGCAACAACTCATGTCGCTGCAAGCCACGCTCGACGACGTGCTCGCGCAACTCGAGACCAGCTTCCTGACCCCGCTGCAGCTCGACGAAGAAGTGCCGATGGACACGGCCGCGCTCTTCGACCTCGCGCAACGCCTCAACTTCGAAGAAGAGATCGGCGGCCGCGAACATTTCCTCTGGCGCCCGCACGACTGGCTCAACCGCTACGGCACGCCCACCTCCTGGGATCACAACGGCGACACTTGGTGGTGGCAATACGAGTTGCCCGCCACCGGCAACCCCACCGACATCACGCAAGTGGTGGTCGTGTTCAGCGGCGGGTTGACGACGCGGGTGTCGGTGGAGCGGTGAGTGTCAACGCGCAAGCGTCCAGCCGCTCAAGTCCACGTGGATGATGCGTTCCTCGCCGGGCTCGAGCCACAACTCCTGTTCGGAGAGCCAGGCTTCGGGGCAGGGGCCGCGACCGTCGGGCACGCCCGCGAGGCCGACGCGCAGGGTGAGTGCGTGATCTGGGCGCAACAACTCCAGCGACCAGCGAGGGCGCGCCGAGATCTCGGACACGCTGCCTTCGCGCCGGTCGGCAGCGTCGCGTTGAGGGAAGGCACTCTCCGACTTCGAGCGCTGAGCGTCCGCGATCGCGCGTTCGTAACCGAAGTACTCGTCCCAGTTCACGCGATCGCGATACTGCGGATCCAGCGCGATCGGATCCTCGCCGGTGAGTTCGAACTTGAGCTGCCAGCCGGCCTGCACCTCGCGCGCATCCCAGGGCCCGTGCGCGATCACGGTCAGGCGCGTGTCCGACTCGAGGCGCACTTCGATCGCTTCAGTCGACGGTTCGGGCGGCAACTCCACACCGCACGACAGGAAACCGTCGGCGGAGACACGCACCCGCCCCGCACCCAACTTGGATTGCACCACCGTGATCGAGCCGGACTCGTCGGCGCTCGGCACGCGCCCGCCGAGGTTGCGAGCTGTCTGCTGAATCGTTGTCACATGTGCACCTGGAATCGGCGCGCCGCGCTCGTCGAGCACGCGCAGCAGCCACACACGATCGTGCTGCAACACGAGGTCGCCGAGATCGTGATCGCGCGTGAGGTCCGTGAGTTTCGCGCTCGCTTCCACCCAACGACCGTCCCGGGAGCGCACGACCAAGTCGAACTGTTGCGCCACCATGCGCCAGCGCGGGCGACGCTCCGCCGCGTGATCAGCGATCGGAATGCTGAAGCGGGCATCGCTGTCGAGCGTGACGCGAGAGGGCTCGGGGAATCGGCTCTCGCCACGCGAGACGTCGCCGTTGTCATCGATCCAACCGAGCGTGGGTGTTGCGCTGAGGTCGACGCTGGCTTCGGCGACAGGACGCCCGTCGAGATCCACGACGCGACCGTGCAAGCGCGGCGGCGAGTGCAGCGCGAGCACGACGTCGACGGTGTCGGCCGCAACGCGCACCGGTTGCGACGTGCTGCGCGCGCGGTCGATCCAGTAAGCGCCCGGCGCACGGAACTCGAGCTCGGCGCCGGTCGGCACGCTCGACAACTCGAAGCGACCGTCGGGATCGGTCGGGATGCCGGAGTTCACTTCGAGCCGCGCCTCGTTCGGCAGCGTGAACGCTCGCAGCCGCTGCCACGGCGAGTTCCACGGTGGACGGTCGAAGCCCTCGCTGAGCAGCTCGATCACGAACTCGCGGTCCGGCGGCGCGCCGTCGATGAGCACCATTCCGCGGAGCGTTTCACCGTCGGGCAAGCGCAAGTCGTGCGCGCCGCGCGCACGTTCGAGCGCAAAGCTCTCGATCGCCGAGGTCACGCCGCGCACGAAGACCGTGGCTGCGCGATCGAACCCGCGGTGACGCCACACGCCGTCGGGATCCACGTCGCCCTCGGAGATCAGGATGTCTTGGTCATCCACGAGCACGATGCGCGCGCGACGCGCGGGCCGACCGTCGGGGCGCAGCACGCGCACGTTGAGCTGGCCGCTGGGCGTGGCCGCGTCGAACGCTGCGGTCGCATCCGGCAGCGCGAGCGCTTCAGGTTCGTTGCCGACGTCAAACAACTCGAGCGTCACGTCACCGGATTCGCTGTGCTCAGCGGACAGATCGGCCGCGCGCAGGGCCACGGGCGGAGTGGACTTGTCGCCCGAGAAGTGTGCGCCCGACCACAACCACCACGCGGCGAACAGCGCGAAACCCAAGGCGGTGAGCGCGACGGTTCTGCTCCTGGATCGATGCATTCGTGCACTCCCGTCGCTACGAGCCAACCCGATGCCCGCTGGACGACGCGCTCAGCCTCGCGACGCGTCGGCGGCTTCGGCGCGCTTCGGTGACGCGCCCAGCCCCAGCCTTTAACGAGCACGCGGCGGGAGTGTGGGCTCGCCGGCCAGCGCGAAGTCGCTCGCGATCTGTGCTCGTCCCCGCGCGCTGCTCGGCGTTCATGCCGCGCGCGGCTCGGCGCGAAGCGACGCTCAACGCAGCGTTCGCCACGCGCTCAAGTCGGCCTTGATGACGCGCTGCTCGCCGGGTTCGAGCCAGACGTCCTGCTCCCAGAGCCAACCCTCGGGGGTCGCGCCTTCCGTTTCGGGGACGCGTGTGAGCGTTGCGCGCAGGGTCAACGGGTGATGCGCGCGCAGGTCGTTGAAGGTGTGCTGGTTGGTCCAGGAGGCACTCGTGAACTTCACTCTCGTGCCTTCCAGCAGGCTGGGATTCTCTGCCCAGCCTTCAGGGAGTTCGTCCTCACCATCGGCACCGAAGGAGCTGCCGGCAAAGTAGCCGAGCGCCCGCATTTGGAACACCCCCTGCGTCATGTACAGCGGCGCCCGTCCCGCCAGCGCGAAACCGAAGGCGAAGCCGTCGTCCGAGTTCGAGCTTCCCCACGGGCCGATGACTGTCAGAGTCACCATCGTCTCGCGCGCGAGCACGACCTCGATCGGTTCAGGTGGAGGCAGACCGGGGAGATCCACGCTCGCGGACTTGTACCTCCACGCGCTGACGTTGGCGCGACCAGCGCGGACAACCCACTCCGGAAGCTCGACGCGACCGTCGGCATCGCTCAGGAACCGCCTACTGACGAAGCCGTGGATCGGCATCGTTGCCGTTGTCACCGTGGCGTCCTGTACGGGGTTGCCCGCTTGGTCGCGCACCACGATCACCCAGCGATGACCCGGCTGCAGCACCAAGTCGCCGAGGTCGTGATCCCGCGTGAAGTCGTCGATCTCGACACGCGCTTCAGCCCACGCTCCCGTGGGATCCGTCGCTACGATGTGGAACGCTTCCAAGCTCAGCCCTCCGAACTGTCGCTTGCTCGCGATCGGATCGCCGAGGGCATGCGCGAAGCGAGCCGCTTCGTCGAGTGCGAGATCCTCTGTGTTCGACAACATGCTGCCGCCGGGCACCTCCTCGCCGGGAATCCGGGGCTTCCCCATCCGCATCTCCAAGCCCACCTCGATCACCGCATCCGGCCGCGGCCGACCGTCGGCATCGACGATCCGACCACGTAGCATCGGCGGCGAACGCAACGCGAGCACGACGTCATCGTGCGGAGCCTGCACGGGCAGTGACGTGGAGTTCTCCTCGTCGATCTCATAGAGGTAGGACGGGAGGATCTCGACGCTCGTGCCGGGCGCGATGCCAGCGAGCTCGAAGTTGCCCGCTGCGTCGGTCACGACGCCGCGCATGAAGCGCGCGACGGGTTCACCACGGCGTCGGAACACGCTCGGCCGCTCAGCGTAACCATCCCACGGGTAGTCCGCGTCGGTCGGTGAGCGCACTGCGAGCAAGAAGGAGCGCGTGGGCGGCGCGCCGTCGATGAGCACGCGGCCTTTGATGCGCACGCCTTCCGGGAGCACCAAGTCGTGCAAGCCGCGCGCTGGCTCGACGACGAAGCGTTCGATCTCCGGCGAGACACCGCGCACGAACACCTCGAGTGCGCCGTCGTGGCCATCGTGCTGCCACGTGCCTTGCGCATCGACGTCGCCTTCAGCGAACAAGGCTTGTTCGTCGTCGTAGACGGCGAGACGCGCGCGCAGCGCTGGAGTTCCGTCGCTGCGCAGCACGCGCAACGCGAGTGGCAGCGGAGCTGCTGGAGTCAGCGCTTCGGCTGAAGCGAACTCGGTCGCCGGGAGCGTGGCGTCCGCATCGGTAACGGGCAACTCAGCGGGTAACTCATGCTTGGGCAGGCCTGCGTCAACTTTTGAGTCGAGAATCGCAGGCGCTCTCAGCGCGGGAGCCGGTCGCGGCTGCGCGTCGCTCCAAAACCAGAGCGCGAGCAGAGTCGCCGCTATGCCGACACCGCAAGCTGCGAGCGAGCGACGACTCACGGACTCCCTCCCGGCATGTCAGCGCTCTCTCAGAGTTGTCTCACTCGGGCGACCGACCGTCAGCGCGACTACGGCGTCTCGACGCCCACCCCCACCCGATCGATCCCGTCGTCGAAGCTCACGACGTAGAGTTCGCCGGCGTCGTCTTCGCCGAAGCTGCTGATCTCTTTCATGGTCTTGCCGAGGTTCTCTTCGACGTAGCCGCCTTCGCCGTCGGGGCGCAGGGTCCAGAGCGTGCCGAAGGCGTAGTCGGCGAAGAAGTAGGTGCCTTGGAGCGACGGGTGCGACGGGCCGCGGTACACGTAACCGCCGGTGACCGAGATGCCTTCGCTGCGCGGGTACTCGGCGACGGGCGGGATGTGTGTCGCACCTTCGCGCAGCTCGACGCCACCTTTGAAAGTGTGCGCGGCTTCGAAGGTGTTCCAGCCGTAGTTGCCGCCGCGCACGATGACGTCGATCTCCTCGTACTTGTTCTGGCCGACGTCGCCGGCCCAGAGGTCGCCGTTGGCGCGGTCGAAGGCGAAGCGCCAGACGTTGCGCAAGCCGTAGGCCCAGATTTCGCCGCGCGCGCCGTCTTCGCTCACGAAGGGATTGTCGTCGGGCACTTCGTAGCCGTCGATCTCGGGTGACACGCGCACGCGCAGGATCTTGCCGAGCCAGGTGCTGAGGTCTTGCCCGGCTTCGAGCGGATCGTTGGCCGCGCCGCCGTCGCCGAACGCGATGTAGAGGTAGCCGTCGGGCCCGAAGTCGATCATGCCGCCATTGTGATTGCGGTACGGCTGCTTCTGGACGAGCACGACTTCTTCGCTGTCGGGGTCGGCCTTGTTCCGATCGCTGGCATCCACGAAGAAGCGCGACACCACGCCGTGACGATCGCGCTCGGTGCTCGAGTAGTGCACGTAGAAGGCGCCGCTCTCGGCGTAGTCGTCGGGGAAGGTGAGTCCGAGCAAACCCTCTTCGTTGAAGGTGCGATCGGTGCGGCTGCTGATGTCGAGGAACACGGAGACGTCGTCTTCGGTGACGTCGTCGCGATTCGGGAACACGTGGATCACGCCGTGTTGTTCGAGCACGAAGAGGCGGTCGGTGCCGTCGCCCGCGCCGGTGAGGAACACGGGGCGCCGGAAGTCGAGCACGGGGAAGGCGCGAGTGACGGTGATCGCGGCGGTCGCATCGTCGGGCGCGACCCAGTCGTCGGGCGTGCAGGCCGCGAGCGGGGACGTGGCGAGCGCGAGGGTCAGCGCGAGCGAGAACATTGGGAGCGTGTTGCGGGAGAGGAGCATGCGCAGATTGTAGCGGGTGGCGCGGGTGAGTTGTGGGTGTGCGACACCGGTCGCGATCGAGCCGACTTACTGCTTCGGCTCCAACCCACTCATGTCCACGTGCACCGTGCGGTGTTCACCTGGTTCGAACCAGAAGCGTCCGCCGCGCCAGCGGACGCCGGTTTCGATCGGGCCGAAGGTTTCGGGCGCTTCGAAGAGCGTCAGCTCGAGCGTGATCGGGTGGTTGGCGCGTAGGCCCTCGAGCAGCATCGAGTTGGTCTCGGACTCGTAGCCGAGCATCTGGTAGTCGGGGTTCGTGGTGTTCGTGCTGATTGAGTCGTCGCCCGCCCAGTCGAGTCGTAGGGAGTTCAGTGCGCCGAGATTCTCGCCGGCATATCCGCTGCGGGCGGGCGGCAAGCTCGCGTCGGTGAACAGCGGCGGCGGTCCCCAGAGGTCGAGCCTCCAGTACCAACCCGGCGTGTCTTCGAAGCCGGCGGGCCAGGTCACGATCACTTCGAGCACAACTGCGGGCGAGAGCTCGACCACGATCGGCGCGCTGGGTGCTTGCTCGGGCAGCGCGATGCGCGCGGTCTCGTAGCCACGCGCGACGACCGTCAGCAGGGCGACATCCGTGTCGAAGAAGTCGAAGGCAACGAAGCCGCGCTCATCCGTGCGGTAGGTACGCGCCAAGCCGGACTCGCTGTGGTCCGTGCGCAGACGTGCGTCTTCCAGCGGCGCACCGAGTTCGTCGACGACGCGCACGATGAAGCGCGGTTGCAGCTTCAGCACGAGGTCGCCGACGTCGTGACTCATGTCGGCGGCGAGTTCGCGCACGCGCAACACCGCGCGCCGCTCGTCACCAGCGCTGGCGATGAGGTCCACGTCGATGCGCGGGTCGGGGTCGAGGACTTCGAGGTGGGGCTCGGGCGGTTCGCGCGAGTAGCTAGATGCGTGGAACGGGATGCGGAAGCGACCTTGCTCGTCGCAGGTCGCTGCGTAGAGTTCCCACACGCTCGAGACGCGCTTGGGAACCGGCTCGAGTTCGTTCGACTCGTTGATGCGCGACCACCAACGCAGCTGACGTTCCACAGTTTGCAGCTCGATGTCTGCGCCGGGCACCGGCACTCCGGCTGCGTCCACGACTCGGCCGACTAAGAAAGGTGGCGACTCCCATTCGAGCAGCACGTCTGCGGCGGGCGCCGTGATCGGTTGCGGTGTTGAGCGCGGCGAGTGGCGAAAGGCGCCCCAGGCCGTGCCGATGCGGTACGTCGCGCCAGCCTCCAAACCCGAAAAGGTGAAGCGGCCGGCGGCGTCTGCGTAGCAACCACGCACGTACGCGTCCCCGACTTCGCTGTACACATGTCCTTCCAGCCACGCGAGCTCGAGCAAGCGGTCGGCGCCTGCGAGCGGCATACCGGCCGGCGGTTCGTCCCAGTACTCGTAGCCCTTGAAGCCGAGCGCGAGCGGTTGAAGCAGACGAGGCACCGCGCCGTCCACGAGCACACGGCCGCTGATCACTGCGCCTTCGGGCAGCGTGAGCGTGTGCTCGCCGCGCGCGACGTCGAGATCGAAACGCTCGGCCCGCGGCGTGACGCCGACCACGAAGAACGCCGCCGGTGCGTCGAGGCCGGGGTGCGACCAGGCGCCACGTTCGTCGAGCACCCCTTCGGCGACGTAGCGCAGCGGCTCCGGCGTGTAGAGCCCGACGCGCGCGCCCGTCGCCGGGACACCGTGCGCATGCTCCACGCGGATCGCGAGCGGGCCCGTGGGCGGCGTGACGCTGGCGCCTGCCGGGAGCTCGAGCGCTTGCGGATCCGCGAGGAACGACGCGTGCGCGGCTATCGCTGCCGACGGTTCGGGCAGGACATCGACCACGTCGTCACCACGCGATCTCTCGAGACCTGGTGCAGTTCCAGCGCCGCCGCGATCTCCGGCGAGCCACCACACCGTGCCGACGATGAGCACGACAAGTGCGAGCGCAACGAGCGCCGCGCGCCGCCCCGCGCGGCTCACTGCTTCGGCTCCAAGGCGCTCATGTCCACGTGAATCGTGCGGTGCTCGCCGGGTTGCAGGGTCATCGGCTCGCCGACCCACCTCACGAACTCGGCGAGTTCGCCGAAGGACTCCGGCGCCTCGTGCAGAAAGAACTCCGGGCGCAGCGCGTTGCCCGGGCGCAGGCCCTCGATGATCATCGAGTCGGTGTGCGAGGAGTACCCCATCATGAAGTCTTCAGGGTTGCCGGAGTTCATGTCCAGCCCGTCCTTGCCTGCCCAGCCGAAGCGCAGGTGACTCATGGCGCCGTACCTCTCGTAACCGTGCCCCGCGCCTTCGGGCAACAGCGCGTCCTGGAACAACGGCTTGGCGCCCCACACCTCGAAGCGCCAGGTCCAGCCGCGCGTGTTCTGGAACCCTTCGGGCCACGTGACTTTCATCGTGAGCACGACGGCCGGCTGCACGCGCACCACGATCGGCACGCCGGGCTGCTCGTCGGCGAGGAACACGCGGGCCGTGTCGTAGTCGCGCGCCACGATGGTCAGCGTGCCGAAGTCCACGTCGAAGTTGTCGACGCGCGCGAGGCCGTTGGCGTCGGTACGCTCGATCAACGAGAGGTCCCCGTCGTTGTGGTGATCGATGCTCACGAGGGCGCCGGCGACGGGTTGGTCCAGCTCGTCGATCACGCGCACGAGGTACTGCTCGGATTCGCGCAGCACGAGGTCGCCGAGGTCGTGGCTGCGGCTGAGTTCGAGGCCTTCGAAGTGTTCGCGCGCGCGCAGGCCGTCGCTGCGTGCAGCGACGACTTCGAGGCCGAAGCGATCCGTGGCTGCGGCCGGGTCGAGTTCGGGTGAGGGCGCAAATCCCGTGTCGCCATAGTTGTGCATGAGCAGGCAGAAGCGACCCGACGCATCGGTGCGGACTTCGTAGCGCGGGTCGGGGTTAGCCTCGCTCACCACGCGCCACGGAGCGGCGGCGTCGTCACGGACCCACCTACGGCTCTCGTAGATCTCTGTCACGCGCACCGGCAGGTCGGCTTGCGGCACACCTGATGCGTCGATGACGCGTCCGCAGATCAGCGACTCGGGTCCAGTGAACTCCAACAACAGGTCGGTTGCCGGGGCGGAGGTCGGCATGGGCGAGCTCGAGGAACGATTGAGTTGCCAGCCCCAAGGGCCCCACAACCATGTGTCCGTGCCAGGCGTGAGCGCGGAGATCACGAAGGCGCCGGACGCGTCGGTGTAGAAGCCGCGCGTGTTCGAGTCACCCGCAACGCTCGTCAGCGCACCGCGCATCGCTACAGGTTCGAGCGCGCGATCCGCGCCGAAGAACTCGGAGAATCGCAGGGAGTCACCCCAGCGTTGGTCGCTTCCCTGTGAGAAGGCGAGCGGGAAGGGCGCGGTGGGCGCGGCGCCGTCGACGAGCACGCGCCCGCTGATCACCGCGCCTTCCGGCAAGGTGAACACGTGCTCGCCGCGCGCGATGTCGAGATCGAAACGCACGGCCCGCGGTGTCACGCCGACAACAAACAGCACTCCCGTACCATCGAAACCTGCGTGCGACCAAGCGCCACGCTCGTCGAGCACACCTTCGGCGACATAGCGCAGCGGCTCCGGCGTGTAGAGCCCGACGCGCGCGCCGGTCGCCGGGACGCCATGCGCATGCTCAACGCGGATCGCGAGCGGGCCCGTGGGCGGCGCGTCGTTCGCTGCTGCGTTCGCGGCGACCTCGGCGAGCTCGACAGCGCGCTCCAGCGGCATCGGCGACGCGCCGCTTGGCGCGGGAACCGCCCCGCCGACGTCAGCGGCCACGTCTGCATCCTCCAACGGAACGATCTCGCCGTCGCTCACGCTGCGCTCGGTCATGAACCACACGCAGGCCGCGAAGATCAGCGCGATCGCCACGGTGAAGAGTGCGCTGCGAGACTTCAGACGGACCTCCCCTCAGCTCGAACGTCGGCGGGGACTCGCGCAGCCGCCGCGCCACTCCGAGCGCTCGCGACCAGGGTACACGCCGTGCGCAGCGCGACTAGGCCGGCGGCGCGCTTCGTGACCCTCGCAAACTCCGCGCGCTCGCGGCCAGCGCACCCGCCGCGCGAATCCCGACCAGCGCCCGCGTAGAATGCCCGCGATGCCGCGCGCACCCTCTCCCGCCCTGACCGCTTGCCTCGACGCGCTGCGCACGCAGCTCGGCGCCGCCGCTGTGCACGACGATGCCGACAGCATCCTGGTCTACGAGTCCGACGGGTCGCGCTTGCACGACGCCGTGCCCGAGGCCGTGGTCTTCCCGCGCAGCGCCGCGCAGGTCGCGCAAGTGGTCCGCGCTTGCGTGCGTCACGGCGTGCCCTACGTGGGACGCGGTGCCGGCACGGGCCTCTCCGGCGGCGCCATGGCGCACGACGGCGGCGTGGTCGTCGCGCTGAATCGCATGAACAAGGTGCTGCGCTTCGACGCCGCCGAGCGACGCATTCGCGTGGAACCCGGCGTGCGCAACCTCGACGTCACGCGGCACGTGGCGCCGCACGGTCTCTACTACGCGCCCGACCCGAGCAGCCAGGCCGCGTGCACGATCGGCGGCAACGTGGCGCACAACTCCGGCGGGCCGCACACGCTGAAAGACGGCGTGACCGTGAACCACCTGCTCGGCGTGCAAGTCGTCACGCCGCAAGGCGAGATCGTGGAGGTCGGCGGCGACGAACGCCCCGGCTACGACCTACTCGCGCTGCTCGCCGGCAGCGAAGGCACGCTCGGGCTCGTGACCGCCGCCGAACTGAAACTGCTGCGCACGCGCGAGTCGGTGCGCACGCTCTTGGTCGCGTATCCGAGCGTGGAGCACGCCTGCGAAGCGGTGTCGGCGATCATCGGCTCGGGCTTGTTGCCCTGCGCGCTCGAGCTGCTCGATGTCGAAGTGGTCGACGCGCTCACCGCCGCCTTCGGCCTGGAGTTCCCCGACGGCGCCGGCGCCTTGCTGCTCATCGAAACCGACGGCCCGCTCGCCGGCATGAAGACGGAAGCCAAGCGCATCGAGGCCGTGTGCAAGGAACACGGCGCGCTCTCGGTGCGTCTCGCCGCCGACGACGCCGAGCGCGCGCAACTCTGGAAAGCGCGCAAGCAAGCCTTCGGCGCGCTGGGCCGCATCGCGCGTCACTACTCCACGCAAGACGGCGTGATCCCGCGCACGCGCCTGCCCGAGATGTTGCGCCACGTGCGCGAGATCGCGGCGCGCCACGAGCTACGCGTGGCCAACGTGTTCCACGCCGGCGACGGCAACCTGCACCCCTGCCTGCTCTACGACGACGAGAGCGCCGACACCACCGCGCGCGTGGTCGCTGCGGGACAAGAGATCTTGGCGCGCTGTCTCGAACTCGGCGGCACGCTCTCGGGCGAACACGGCGTGGGCATCGAGAAGCGCGAAGCCATGGCGCAACTCTTCGACGCCACCGCGCTCGAAGTCTTCACGAACTTGCGCGCCGCCTTCGACCCCACCGGCCTCTGCAATCCCGGCAAAGTGCTCCCGCTCGGTCGCGGTTGCGGCGAGGTGCTCGCGGCGGGCAAGCAGGTGTCGTCGTGAACGCGCACACGCCCCCCACTTGGCGCCCTGAGTCCGTCGACGAGCTCGCCGCTTGTGTGCGCGACGCCGCCGCGAACGCGCAGCCGGTCGTGATCGCCGGGCGCGGCACACGTCCCGGCCCCGCCGCGCTCGCGCAAGGCAATCCCGCACGACTCGCGCTCGACGGCCTCGACGGCGTGCTGCGTCATTCACCGGGCGACCTGAGCTTGCGCGTCTTCGCAGGCTTGCGGCTCGCCGACCTCGACGCGTTGCTCGCCGAGCACGATCAGTGGTTCCCGTCGGCGGCGTATCGCGGCGCGGGCAGCCTCGGCGGACTGCTCGCCAGCAACGCCGAGGGCGCGCTGCAGCTCGGCTACGGTCGCGCGCGCGAGCACTTGCTCGGCGCGAGTTGCGTGCACGGCAGCGGCGAGGTGGCACGCAGCCGCGGCGACGTCGTGAAGAACGTCGCGGGCTACGACGTGGCGCGCTTGCTCGTCGGCAGCCACGGAACGCTCGGCGCCTACGCCGAGGTGGCGCTGCGCGTGTTCCCGCGTCCTCAACGATCCGCGTCGCTGCGCGTGGAGTTGGCAGACCTCGCCACGGCCTTCACGGTGGCGCGTCACCTGCGCGCGACGCAACTCGAACCCGTGTTCCTGAACGTGCTCGCCGAACCCGATCTCGTGGAACTCGTGCTCGGTTTCGACGGCCTCAAAGCGCGCGTGAAGGGGCAACTCAAAGCGGCGCGCCCGCTGCTCGTGCCGCACGCCACCGGCAGCATCGAAGTGCTCGAAGACACCTCCGACCACAGCCTGCGCGCCACGCTCGACGACCCGGTCGGCACGCTCGGACGCGCGCACGCCGCCGCGCCGCGCGCCGCCGAGAGCCACGCTCTGCTGCACCTGCGCGCGCCCGCCGCCGTGCTCGCCGACCTGCTGCCGCCCGCCCTCCGCGCACTCCCGCTGCCCGTTCATCTCGACGCGCGCCCCGCTCTCGGCAGCGCCTGGCTCGGCATCCACGCCGACAACTCACTCAGCCTGCGCGACGAGTTGCCCGCCTTGCTCACCGCGCTCAGACGGCGCGCGCACGTGACCGTGCACAACGCACCGCTCGCGTTGCGCGCGACACCCGAGCAAGTCTGGGGTGCACCGCCCGCCGACTTCGCGCTGTTGCAAACCGTGAAGCAAGCGCTCGATCCCAGCGGCGTGTTCGCAGCCGGTCGTTTCGTGGGAGGTCTCTGAACATGAGCGTCGCTCCCGACAAGCCCGCACCCGCCAGCGCACCGAACTCTGTGGGCGCACACGACACACAGGCCGCGCCGTCGGAGGAAGCAAGGTCGTCGCCCTGCGTGCACTGCGGGTTCTGCTTGCCCGCTTGCCCGACCTACGATTTGCTCGGCACCGAGATGGACAGCCCGCGCGGTCGCTTGCACTTGATGGACGCGCTGGAATCCGGGCGCGCGCAACCGACTCCCACGCTGCTCGGCCACCTCGACAGCTGCCTCGGTTGCCGCGCCTGCGAAAGCGCGTGTCCGTCGGGGGTGGCTTACGGCGAGCGACTCGAGACCACGCGCGCGCTCACGGTGCACGCGCCGCGCGCGGAGGGCACGACCTCGCCGTGGTTGCGGCGCGCGTTGCTCTTCGGCGCGTCGGCCCCGGCGTGGGTCGTGCACGCGGGCGTGGTGGTCACGGCGGCGGCGCAACGTTGGCTCCCGGGCCTCACGCGCGGCATCGCGAAACGCATGGGCCCCGGCGCCGAAGCCGGGCTCGAGTTGCTCGCGCGACGGCGTCCGCGGCGCGCGCGCCTGCCGAGCCACGCCAAGCCGGATCACACGCCGAAGCGTCGCGTGGCGCTGCTGCTCGGGTGCTTGCATCGTCCGCTCTCGGCGTCGCTGCACGAAGCCACGCAACGCTTGCTGCTGCGCGCCGGCTGCGAGGTGATCGTGCCGCCACGCCAGGGTTGCTGCGGCGCACTCGCGCGACATCTCGGGGAGCTCGACAACGCGCGCGCTCGCGTGGCCGCGCTGATGGACGACCTCGCGGCGGTCGGGCGCCTCGATCACTTGGTCGTGAACGCGGCGGGTTGCGGTGCGTCGCTGCGGGAAGCGGCGGCCTTGTGGCCCGCGGACCATCCGCGTCACGCTGAAGCGCTCTCGCTCGGCGAACGCAGCGTCGATGCGCTCGAGCTGCTCGACGAACTCGGCTTGCCGCCCGCGCGCCGCGCCGTGCCGCGTCGCGTGGCGCTGCATCACGCCTGCCATCTCGTGCACGCGCAAGGCGTGCGGGACGCGCCCGAACGGTTGCTCGCGTCGATCCCCGGCCTGCAGTTGCAAGCGCTCGCCGACGCCGACCGCTGCTGCGGCAGCGCCGGCGTCTACAACCTGCTGCAGCCGGAGCTCGCGACCACGCTGCGCGAACAGAAGGTGCAAGCTTGTCGCGAGTCGGGCGCCGAGTTGGTCGCCGCCGCCAACCCCGGCTGCCAGTTGCAGATCGAGGCCGGCCTGGCCGCAGCGGGCCTCGGCCTCGGCAGCACACACCCGCTCGAGTTGCTCGACGAAGCGCACCGTGACTGAGCGCACCGAAGTCCGCTCGATCCTCACGCGCAGCTCCGGCTACTTGCGCTCGGTGTGCAGTCACTCGCTGCAACCCTATCGCGGCTGCAGCTACGGCAACTCGCTGTGCGGCGTGGCCTGCTACGTGCAACACAATCGTTGGCTGACGCGCGGCGAAGCCTGGGGCAGCTTCCTCGAAGCACGCGACAACGCCGCCGCGGTCTACCTGGAGCAAGTGACGCGCGAGCGCAAGTGGGCACGCGAGCGACGCGACGGCTTCGTGATCTTCATGAGCTCGTCCACGGATCCCTTCGTGCCGCAGGAGGCTGCGCTCGGGATCACCGCGAGCGTGCTGCGTGCCATGCAGAGCGAACCGCCCGACACGCTGATCGTGCAGACGCACAGCCCGCGCGTGCTCGGCGCGCTGGATGAACTCCTTGCTCTCGCACGCTGCTGCGAGCTGCGCGTGCACCTCTCGATCGAGACCGACCGCGAGCGCCTGCCGGGTCTGCCCGCGCCGGCGTCGAGCGTGGCCTCGCGCTTGGACGCAGCCGCCGCCTTGCGCAACGCCGGCCTGCGCACGGTGATCACCGTGTCGCCGATGCTGCCGCTGCACGACGCGACACGCTTCCTCACCCGCTGCAGTGAAGTCGCCGACGCGATCGTTTTCGATCACTTCATCGGTGGCGACGGCAGCCCCGGCGGCGAACGTACCCTGCGCACGGCGCTGCCCGCCGCCATGGAAGCGCTCGAGCCGGGCAGCTCCACGTTGGCCTGGCGCAACGCGATCGTGGCGCAGGCGCGCGCGCTCTTGCCCGGGCGCGTGGGCGTGGGGCAAGACGGTTTCGCCGGACGCATGCTCCCGGGCTAGCGCGGGGCGGCGACCGCGCGCGCAGCACGCTTGCGAAAGGCACCCGTGACGCGCGCCCCCCAGCGCTCAGCCGTCGTCCTCGCCGAGGTAACCCATGGCGCGCAGGCTCGCGGCCTGGGCTTCGTCGAGTTCCACCGAGGCGCGGCCGAGCTCGAGAGCGGCGCGGCGCGCGTCGCGGCCATCGCGCCACGTGTGCAGGGTGTCGCTGAAACGTTCGAGTTCCGCAGGGCGCTCGGCACCGAGATCGTGTTGCGCGGCCGGATCCGCCTCGAGGTCGAAGAGCTCCGTGGCGCGCTCGGGATCCGCGTGCAGCAACAAGTCGTCGCTGCGCACGGCGAGCAGACCGTGCTCGCGCTTGGCACGGTCGGCAAAGAGCAGAGCGCGCCGCGACGCGAGGCCCTGGCCCGCGCGCGCACGCAACAACACCGACTCGCCCTCGGCGTCGGGCAGCGCCGGCAAACCGAGCGCGTGCACGAGCGTGGGCGTGAGGTCGATGCCGCGCATCAAGCCCGGCACACGCAGGCCGGCGGGCAGGCCGTCGGGCCAACTCATCACGAGCGGGACGTGCGTGAGTTCGGCGTGCAGGTTGCGATGGCCGTGACCGTGCGTGCGGTGATCCCAGAACTCCTCACCGTGATCGCTGACCACCACGAGCAGCGTGTTGTCGAACAGATCGCGCGCGCGCAGCCCGGCGACGAGCGCGCCGAGTTGCGTGTCGCTGTAGCGGATCTCGCCGTCGTAGAGATCGATCAGTTGACGACGATCGGCGGCGCTGAAGCCGCGGCGCTCCTCGAAGGCTGCGTCGAGTTGAGTGAGAGACCCGTCTTGAGGGCCCGCATAGGTCGGATCCGTGTAGGCGACTTCGCCGACGTGCGCTTCGTAGGGCGCGTGCGGGTCCACCGAGTGCAGCGACAGGAAGAAGGGCGCCGCCGCGCGCGTGTCGATCCAGTCGAGCGCGGCAGCCACCACGCGGTCGGCGTCGAACTCCGGCCCCGAGCGACGCGTGCGCACCGTGAAGTCGAGGTCGGCGTCGAGCTCCACGTACTCGCCGAAGCCTTTGTCGAAGCCGAAGTGCGACGCGGTGGCGGCCGTGATCGTGAAGCCCGCCGTGCGCCAACCGTGGAAGCGCAACCATTCGGGCAGCAGCGTGAGGCCCTCGGGGATCGTGGAGCTGTAATCGCTCTCGAAGATCGGCGGCGCGCGCCCGCTGAGCAGCGACACCACCGAAGGCTGGGTCCAGTTGCTGTTCACGTGGGCGTTCTCGAACAGCACACCTTGCGCGGCGAGCGCGTCGAGCTGCGGCGAGGTGTCACGCTCGTAGCCGTAACACGAGAGGTGATCGGCGCGCAGCGTGTCGACCAACCACACGATCACGTTGGGCGGGCGACGCGCGGCTCGCTCCTGCGTCGGCCCGCAAGCCACGAGCGACGTGCACAGCACGAGGGCCGCGCCCCATCCGCCGAGCGCCGCGCGTGACACGGCACACCGCGGAACGCTCAGCCTGCGAAGGGGCTCGCCGCTGCCGGCCACCGCGCGCAACTCAGGCGCCTTCGTCGAGCAACTCTTCGACGAGCGCTTCGAAGCTCGCCTTGAGTTGCGTGTACGACTCACCCGTGGCGGGCCCCGAGAAGCCCTGGTAGACCGCGCGCACGCTGCCGTCGGCGCGCACGAAGAGCGTGGTCGGGTAACTGTTCAGCGCTTCCAGGAAGGGCAACGCCTTCACGGCCTCCGACTTGCGCGAGATGCCAGCCAGGAGCAGCGGCCACTCGGCGCCGTGCAGGTCGGCGTAGCGTTGCACTTGCTCGGCGGCGCGCGCCGGATCACTGGTGAACTCGAAGGCCAGCCCCACGATCGACAAGCCGCGGTCGGCGTAGCGCGCGTGCAGCTCGGCCAGGAAGTCCGACGCGTCGTGACAGTTGGGGCACCAGCTGCCGAACACTTGCACGATACGCGCCTTGCCGGCGAAGTCCGCGTCGCCGAGGGTGCGCAGCGTGCCGCTGAGGTCGGGGAAGCTGAGCGCGTTCACGTTGGCCGACTTGTCCCAGCGCGTGAGGCCGAAGCCGTCAGGGAGTTCCATGTCGGGATCGCGCACGGCGGTGAAGGTCTCGTGGTGCGAGTCGCGCGACCAGAAGTCGCCCTTCAAGCTGCCGTCTGCCTGCACGCTGCCGGTGAACAAGAAGGCGTGCGAGCCGTCGAACACGGAGAGCTCGAAGTGCCCGCCGAGTTGACGCCCCGCCAAGTAGCGGTAGTCACCCGTGGTCGTGATGAAGGTGCCGAGCAAGCGCCCCTTCACCGTGCCGAACACGCCCACGGCGGGTTGGTCGTCGGTCTCGAAGTCCACGCGCCAGCGGCCGTCGAGTGGGTTGCCGTTGGCGCGCGAGAGCTGGCGCGGCGGCCTGATCTGCGTGGCCATGACAGGCATCACGGTTTCGGTGTCGCCTGCGCTGAGACGTCGCCACTCGCCGTGCAGCTCGTCGCCGTTCCGGTCGCGGCGCTCGAGGATCAAGGTCGACGCGTAGTGCGTGATGTGCAGTTCCAGGCGTCGACCGTTCCACAGCGCGCGCGGCACGGCGACACGTTCGCCACCGTTCACGATGAAGGCCTCGACCTCTGCGCCGCTCGACGCGCCCGTGTTGTCCGGCGCTTCGATCTCGATCAGGAACGGGAGCTTGCCGCCGGGTGACACCACGTGCGCGTGCCAGGTCTGCATCGCGGTGGACTCATCGGCGGCAGCGCCGAGCGGGGCGATCGTCATCAGGCACAGTCCGAGGAGGAGGGCGTTCATGCGCCGTCGCCCGGAGGCGAGGCCTTACGACGCGCGGCGAGCACGGCCTGCACCAACTCGTCGGGCAGCGGCGGATGCACTTCGGCGGCGTCGGTCGACTCGGACGCAGCGTCGCCGCAAGGATCGAAAGCCGTGCGCCCCAGTTCGACGGTCTTGCGATACGAGTCCACGTAGTTGTTGCAGCAGGAACAGGCCGCGATGTGGTGCTCGAAACGCTCGTTCACGGCGGGCTCGAGTTCACCGTCGAGCCAAGTCATCAGGAAGTCGTGGATCTCGCGGCAGGTGGTCATGCGCTCACCTCCTTGCTGAAGTGCGGCTCGAGGATCTCGCGCAACGCTTGTCGGGCGCGGTGCAGCCGAGTTTTGGTGGCGTTGATCGACAAGCCCATGAGCTCGGCGGTCTCGGCCGTGTCGAGCTGCTCGATGTCGCGGAGCAAGAGCACGTTACGGTAACTGTCGGGCAGGCGGTCGATGGCGGCGCGCACGGCGGCGCGGGTTTCGCCCACCGACACCACGTCGGCGCCGCTCTCGGTCCATTCCGGCACGAGCCGATCGCGGTGGCCGTCATCGCCGTAGCGCGGCAGGAGGTCTTCCAAGTTCACCTCGTGCGTGCGCTTCTGCTTGCGCAGCTTCATGAGCGACGCGTTCACCGTGATGCGGTGCAACCAAGTGGTGAGCTTGGCGTTGCCCTCGAAGCGATCGAGGTTCTTGAACGCCTGCAGGAAGGCGTCTTGCACCGCATCCTCGGCATCCTGATCCGCGCGCAGGAAGCGCCGCGCCACGGCCAACATGCGCGGGCCCGCGAGCTGCATCAGGTCGGCGTAGGCGCGTTCCTCCCCCGCACGCAGGCGTGCAAGCAAGGCCACTTGGTCGGGTTCTTGCTCAGTCTCAGGCGACATGCCGCGCAGGATAACAGGAGCCGAGCAGGCTTTATGCGTCGGTGCCTTCACCCTCGAGCCAGCGCTGGAAGGCCTCGAAGGACGACGGTCGCCCGAGGAACTCCTCCACCAGCTGCGCCGCCGGCTTGGAGCCGCCGGGACCGAGCACCTTGGCGCGGAAGTCGCGCGCGGTGTCGGGGTTCAGCACGCCCTCGACTTCGAAACGACTGAACATGTCTTTCGCGATGACCTCGGACCACTTGTAGGTGTAGTAGATCGCGGAGTAGCCGTTGAGGTGGCCGAAGTTGCACTGGAAGTGCGTGCCGTCCACGTAGGGATGCGGGCTGTACTTGGCCTGCATCTCCTTCACGAGCGCGGTGGTGTCGAGCGCGTCGGGATCCTGGTCGTAGCAGTTGAGTGAGAGCGCGGCGTAGAAGAGTTGCTGCGCCGTACCCGAGCCCTTGCCGAACTCGGAGCTCGCGCGGATCTTGTCGACCATCGCGGTGGGGATCGGTTCGTTCGTCTCGTGATGCAGCGCGAAGGACTGCAACACGCGCGGATCGACGAGCCACTCTTCGAGGATCTGCGAGGGCGCCTCCACGAAGTCCCACTCGTTGCTGATGCCCGCGTTGCGCGACCAGCGACCAGTGCCGGCGAACAGGTGGTGGATCAGGTGACCGAACTCGTGGAAGAACGTGTTGACCTGCCCGAACTCCATCAGCCCCAGGCCGTCGGCGGCGGGGTTCGGGAAGTTGCACACGAGCGTGGCTTGCGGGTACTGCACGTCGGCCAGGCCTTCGCGGTACGGGAAGCAGGCGGCGTGACCGTACTTGCCGCTCTCGGGGCGCGGGTGCATGTCGAGGTAGAAGCGCCCGACGAGACCGTTCTCGTCGCTCATGTCCCAAGCTGACACGTCTTCGTGCCAGAGCTCGAGGCCTTCGACCTGCTCGAAGCTCACACCGAAGAGTTGCGTGCAGAGATCGAACAAGCCTTCGCGCACGCGTTCGTAGGCGAAGTAGGGCAGCGCGTCGCGGGCGTCGAAGGCGTAGACCGTCTCGAGCACCTTGTTGTTCCAGTAACTCTTCTCCCACTCTTCGATGGTCGTGGCCTCGGGATGCACCGCGCGCTTGGCGGCGAGCAACATGCCCAGGTCGCGCTCGGCGGCGGCGCGTCCGGCCACGGCGATCTTGTCGAGGAAGGTCTGCGCGGCTTCGGCCGAGCCGATCATCTTGTCTTCGGTGACGTAGGCGGCCCAGTTGGGGTAGCCGAGCAGCGTGGCGAGTTCGTGCCGCGTGGCGATGAGTCGGTCGAGCACTTCGAGGTTCTGCGGGTAGGCGCGGTTGGCGTACTCGGCGTGCATCGCGCGGCGCAGGTCTTCGCGCACGGCGTAGGTCATGAAGGGCACGTAGTCGGGGTAGGTCGTGTTGATCGTGATCGTGCCGTCGTCGTTGGCGGGGTGGCCGGCGATGTAGCTGTCGGGCAGGCCCGTGAGCACGTCATCGCCCGAGAAGTGCAACTCGCGCACGTCGTCGGAGATGTTGCGCGAGAACTCCTGACCGATGAGCGTGAGTTGCTTGTTGAGTTCGGACACCTTGGCGCGCACTTCTTCGCTCTGGTCCACGCCGCTGCGACGGTAATCACGCAGGTCTTTCTCGATGGCGTAGCGCGTGGCCTCGTCGAGGCCGTCGAGCGGGATGGCGGCGAGCGCGGCGTAGAGGTCGGCGTCGAGACTCAACTCGGTGGCGAGCGCGGAGATCTCACGCTCGGCTTGCCGCGCGACTTCTTTCACGGCCTGGTCTGGGTGCACCTCGCTGAACAACCCGCACTCGTTGGCGGCCGTGCCGAGCACACCGGTCATGCGATCGATGAGCGTGTAGGTGTTCTCCACGGTGCGCGCGCCTTCCACGGCGAGCACCGCTTCGCGCAGGCGCTGAACGTTCGCGAGGTTTGCGTGCGTGTCGACCGCGAGCTGATACGCGCTGCGGTCGAGCGACGTGGCGTTCAGCTTGGCGAGCGCCGAGTCAGAGGGAGCGGCGGGGACGAGCGCCAAGCAGGCGGACACGGTGAGCAACAAACCGGCGAGCATCGCGGGACTCCTGGGAAACAGCGGGGCGGGACAGCCTAGCAAGCCGCAGCCAAGAGAGCCTGGGGATCAGCGAATCGCCATCCCTCCGACAGCCCCGCCCCCCCCGGGTGCACTCGTGAGGACGCCACCGTCTTGTTGAGTCGCCCCGTGGCGCGCCCCGCCAGCCCCTAGCCCACTCCCTTGGCCACGCGCGCTCCGATCTCGGCATCGACGTTGCGCCAGTACTCGAAGGCTCGCTCCAGCACCGGCTTCGACACGCCTGCGCTGAGGTGCCCGACGATGTTGGCGACCAAGCGGTCGCGCTGCGCGTCGTCCATCACCTCGCGCACCAGGATTCCGGCCTGACCGAAGTCGTCGTCGTCCTTGCGCAAGGTGTAGGCCGCGCGCACGAACTCGCCGTTGGCTTCCCAACCGGCGTCGTCACTCGCGTGACCTGGCGCCGCCGGGCCACCCTTGGAGTTCGGCGCGTAGACCGGGTCGGTCACGTTGTCGACCCGCATCGGGCCGTCCTTGCTGTAACTGTGCACCGCCGACTGGGGACGGTTCACCGGGATCTGCTTGTAGTTGACTCCGAGCCGGTGACGGTGCGCATCCGCGTAGGCGAACAGCCGCCCCAGCAACATCTTGTCGGGGCTCACGCCGATGCCGGGCACCAGGTTGTTCGGTTCGAAGGCCGCCTGCTCGATCTCGGTGTGGAAGTCGGTGGGGTTGCGGTCCAGCGTGAGCTGGCCGACTTCGTGCAAGGGATAGTCGCCGTGCGGCCAGACCTTGGTGAGATCGAAGGGATTGAAGCGGTAGGTCTTGGCCTCTTCGAAAGGCATCAGCTGGACCTTCAGCGTCCAGCTGGGGTGATCCCCCTTCTTGATGCTGTCGAACAAGTCGCGGCGATGATAGTCGGCGTCGGCACCGGCCAGGCGGTCGGCCTCGTCTTGCGCGAGGAAGTCCACGCCTTGATTCGTCTTGAAGTGATACTTGACCCAGAAGCGCTCGCCGGACGCGTTGATCCACATGTAGGTGTGACTCGAGTAGCCATTCATGTGGCGCCAAGTCTTCGGGATGCCGCGGTCCCCCATCAACCAAGTCACTTGGTGCGCGGACTCGGGCGAGAGCGTCCAGAAGTCCCACTGCATGTCGTGGTCGCGCAGGCCGTTGTCGGCTCTGCGCTTCTGCGACCGGATGAAGTGCTGGAACTTCAGGGGGTCGCGAAGGAAGAACACCGGCGTGTTGTTGCCCACGAGGTCGTAGTTGCCTTCACTCGTGTAGAACTTCAGCGCGAAACCGCGCGGGTCGCGCCAGGTGTCGGGGCTGCCGCGTTCGCCGGCCACCGTGGAGAAGCGGATGAGCGTGTCGGTCTTGGCGCTCGGATGGAAGACCGCGGCCTTGGTGTAGGCGCTCAGGTCGTGAGTCACCTGGAAGTGTCCGAAAGCACCGGAGCCCTTCGCGTGGGGCTGACGCTCGGGGATGCGCTCCCGGTTGAAGTTCGCCATCTGCTCGATGAGGTAGTGGTCGTGGAGCAGGATGGGTCCGTCGGGGCCGACCGTGAGCGAATGCTCATCACTCGGGACGGGGTTGCCAGCGTCGTTCGTGGTGTGTTTGCGGTCGTTGCTCATCGCGATTCTCGCTCCACCTTTTGTTCGGTTTCACTACTAGGTTTCACTTCGGCTTCAAGGCTGCTCGCTGCGGATGCTCAACCCACCCGACGCGCGCAGCTCCACGATGTACTGGCTCCCCGGGCGCGCTTCCATGAAGGGCGCCTCGCCGTGGATGGCGCGCACGCCGGCGGCGGCGGCCGCGTCGGGATCGTGGGCGTAGTCCCAGAAGTTCTGCCAGAGTTCGCGGGTGAGGTCGGGGCTGGCGTCGTCGCGGTAGACCTCGGGGTCGAGGCCCACGGGGTCCACGACCATGCCGTCTTCGGGCGGCTGGCGGTCACCGAACACGCGGCGGAAGAGGCACAGGCTCGTGCCGCGCCAGGCGTCGCCGCGCTCCACGTAGTCGTCGGCGAACTTGATCACCAGCGATTCCACGTAGACGAAGCGACCTTCGATCTCGCCTTCCACCGGCGGGCCGATCGGGTGACCGCCGGGGTCGAGCTCCTGGAAGCGCAAGCGCGTGATGATGCGCTCGGCGTCGTTCGGATCGTGCCATTGTTCGAGCACGCGGATGCGCGCGCGACGCTGGTCGACCTTGAGGTACTGAAGCGCCACGCGGGTCTCGTCGAGTTCGCGTTCACGCACCGCGAGTTCGGCGCTCACGGTCTGCAACTCGGCGCTCGTGCCTTCCAACTCAGCGCGCACCTCTCGGAGTTCGGCGCTCTTGTCGCCGAGGATCCCCTCGAAGCGCTCGTAGCCGAGATAGGCCAAGCCGCCGATGGCGAGCAGCAGCAGCACGCGAAGCAGCTTGAGCAGCCCCATGGTCAGCCGTCCTCGTCGGACTTCTTGTCCTTCTTCTTGCTGCCGAAGAGACCGCCGAGCTTGTCACCCAGCTTGTCACCGAGTTCATCGCCGACCTTGTCGCCGAGCTTCTCTTTGAGTTCGTCGGTCTTCTCGTCGAGCTTCTCTTGGCCCTTCTGCTCGAGCTCGTCCTTGCGCTTGTTGAACTCGGCGAGCGCCGTGCCCTTGAGCAGGTCGGTGACGGCGTCGTCGTCGAGCGTGACGCGCGGTGAATCGAGCGGGCCGCGGATGCCGAGCGGCAACGTGAGACCGTCGAGCGGAGCCTGACTGCCGCCGATGTTCACGAGCATGTCGTGGAAGGTCACGTTGAGCGGCAGGTCGAGCCAGCCGACCTTGCCGCCGGCCCAGGCGCCGTCGAGCGCCACGTCGAGCGTGCCCTTGCTGAGCAGCGGTTTGCCGTCGATCTTGAGGCTGTCGGCGAGGGCCTCTGCGGTCACACCGCTGAGCGCGAAGAGCAGGCGGTTGTCGGTCTTGTCGGCGGTCAGGCCGCCCATGGCCACGTCGACATCGAGGCTGCCGGCGCTGCTCGTGATGCGCAGACGCGCGGGGTCGAGCACCAACTCGGGCGCGGTCGACAAGTTGTCGAAGCGCACGTTGAGTGTCTCGCCCGTGAGCGACGCGCTGCGCACGCCGTCGGCCACGAGCTCGCGGATCAGCAGCGCCGGATCGTCGCGACGCAAGCCACGCGACACGACACCGAGCCAACCCTTCTCGGCGACCTCGCGCTCGAGGCGCTCTTCGAGCGTCTCTTCGCTCTCACCTTCTTCGGCGGGCGCGAAACGTTCGACCCATTCGCGCACGGTGGCCAGGCGTTCGCGCCAGACCTGTGCGTCAGCGAGCCAGTCTTCGAGGCTGCGCGAGTCGCCGTCGCCACCTTCGGCATCAGGTGTCTCGGACGGCTTCGGCGGCGGCCCCACGTGCGAGCCCACGTTGGCACGCGCCAAGCCCTGCGCGCCGTCGATGATCGACAGACGATCGATGGCGAGATGCCCGCGCAACAAGTCGGACGAGCTCAGGTTCGCTTCCATGCGCGCCGCTTCGAACAGGTTCGTGCCCAGCGCGTTGGGGTCGGCCATGGCCAAGCCGTGCACCACCAAGCGGTTGCTCGCGAGGTCGAGCTCCACGCCCTCGAGATCCACCGTGGCGCCGTTCCACTGCGCGAGGTTGTCGCGGCTCACGTTCGTGATCACGCCGCCGAGCAGCCCCGGCACGAAGACCACGCCGAGGATCACGATCAGCGCGAGCACCGCGCCCATGATGCGGATCGGGAAGCGCTTGCGCTTCGAGAGCAGCTCGCCGTAGGACTTCTTGCCGTGGCCCGAGCCGATCAGGATCCACAACAACACGCCCATGCCCGGCTTGGACGTGAGCTTCTTGTAGCGCTCGCTGCCTTCTTCGAGCCCGTGCATCTTGGCGCGGAAACCGTTCAGCGTGGTGACGAGGAACCAGCCCGCGAACACCCCGAAGAGCAAGCCGAGCACCTGTCCGCCGCTCACCGCGTAGTGATCCAGCGCGCCCAGCGCGAGCACCGGCGCGTTGACCACGGTTTCCATCAGGCCGCGCAGGGGGCCGTCGAGCAGGAACTCGCCGATCGCGAAGGACACCGGCATCGCGACCAGTGACAGCAACTTCGCGAGGCCGAACACGAGCAGCGCGATGCCGATGTTCGCGTTGAGCACGATCAGCAGCACGAGCAGCAGCGCGATCAAGCCGGGCGCCGCACTGAAGCCCGGCGCAAAGCCGAGCAAGCTGCCGAGCAGCGCCGCGAGGAACACTTGGATAGGTGCGTGGCTGCCGCGCAGGAAGCCACCGAGGGTACGCATCATGGTCGGGTCTCCGGGTTCCCATCATGACACAGGGCACAGCGCGAACCGCCATGTCCAGAGCTCCCCACCTGCACGGGAACGGCGTGCCCGAAGTGCAGCGCCATCTCGCTCGATCGCTTATCCTAGACGCCTCGATCTTCCCACCGAGAGTTGTCATGTCGGCCCCCCACCTGTTCGCTCGCCTGTCCCTCGCGCTGCTCCTCGGCGGCTCCCTCAGCGCTCAAGACGGCGCCGCTGAAGCCGAGCGCTACGCCTACGTGCGCATGGTCACGTCACTCGGTGACTTGGTCCTCGAGCTCGACCAGGAGCAGGCGCCGATCACCAGCGAGAACTTCCTCGCCTACGTGAACGAGGGTTTCTACGACGGCACGATCTTCCACCGCGTGATCAGTGAGTTCATGGCTCAGGGCGGCGGCTACCTGCCGGGCATCGAAGTCAAGCCGCCCACGCGCAGCCCCATCCGCAACGAGTCGGACAACGGCCTCAGCAACGAGGCGGGCACGCTCGCGATGGCGCGCACCGGCAACCCCCACTCGGCCACGAGCCAGTTCTTCATTAACCTCGTGAGCAACCCCAACCTGGATCATCCGGGTGGCGAGAACTGGGGCTACGCCGTGTTCGGCAAGGTGATCGACGGCTTCGACACCGTGCTCGCGATCAAGCAAGCGCGCGTGGAACTCGACCCGCGCGCCGACCGCACCCAACCGGCCTCACCGCTCACGCCGATCGTGATCCAGAGCGCCACGCAAGTCGGGCCCGAGACCTGCCGCGCCGCCATCAGCGAAGCGCGTCGCGTGGAAGCCACGCCCCCGCTCGACGAAGACTTCCAAGACGAAGTGCGCGCCGCCGCCGCCGACCAGTCCGACGAAGTCGCCGCGCTGCTCACGGTGCTCGGCCACGACCCCGAAGCGATCACCTACTCAGGCACCGGCCTCGGCTCGATCGTGGTGCGCGAAGGCAGCGGTGGCCAACCCACCCGCGCCGACACGGTGACCGCCCACTACACCGGCTGGTTGCTCAACGGCAAACCCTTCGACTCGAGCCGCGCGCGCGGCGAAGCGATGGACTTCCCGCTCAACCGCGTGATCCCCGCCTGGACCGAAGGCGTGTCCGAGATGAAGGTCGGCGAGCGCCGCATCCTCATCGCGCCACCCAACCTGGCCTACGGCCCGCGCGGCGCCAGCGGCGTGATCCCGCCGAACTCCACGCTGATCTTCGACGTGGAGCTGCTCGCCTTCGAGAAGGCGAAGGACTACTCCGACATGAACGCGGGCAAGGCGCTGCTCGTGGAGAAGGGCGTGGCGATCAGCTCCGGGCAGACGACCGCGTCGGGCCTGTTCTATGTCGACGAAGTCGTGGGCGACGGTCAGTTGCCGCTGCGCACCGACCGCGTGACCACGCACTACGCCGGCTTCCTCACCGACGGCACGCAGTTCGACTCGTCGATCGAGCGCGGCACGCCGGCCACCTTCCCCGTGAGCGGCGTGATCGCAGGCTGGACCGAGGCGCTGCTCTCGATGCCGGTCGGCACCACGCGCTGGGTCGTCATCCCGTGGAACCTGGCCTACGGCGCGGCCGGTCGCGCCCCGATGATCCCGCCGAAGGCCGCGCTCGTGTTCGAGATGCGCCTGCTCGAGATCAAGTAAGCGCGCATGCTCGGCCGTCGCGACTTCCTGCGCTGGAACGCCGCCGCCGCGGGTGCACTCCTGCTCCCGGCGACGGCGTGCCGCGCGGTCGCGGCCTTCTCGGGTGACACGCGCAGCCCCGAAGACATCGCGCGCGACGAATCGCTGTGGGTGCAGGTGCAGCAGTCCTTCAGCGTGGACCGCTCGGCGCTCAACCTGAACAACGGCGGCGTGAGCCCGGCGCCGCGGCTGGTGCAAGACGCCGTCAAGCGCCACCTCGACTTCAGTCACCAGTTGCCGGTGCACAACATGAACCGCGTGTTGTGGCCGCAAGCCGAAGCGGTGCGCGAACGCATGGCAGCCGCCTGGGGCGTGGACAGCGGCGAGATCGCGCTGATGCGTAACGCGTCGGAAGCGCTGCAGACCGTGCAACTCGGTCTCGACCTGCAGCCGGGCGACGAAGTGCTCACGAGCACGCACGACTACCCGCGCATGATCACGGCCTTCCAGCAACGCGAACGCCGCGACGGCATCGTGCTCAAGCAGATCGAGATGCCGGTGCCGATGACCGACCAGGCTGCGCTCGTGGAGCTCTACCGCGCGGCGATCACGCCGGCCACGAAGCTGCTGCTCGTGTGTCACATCACGCCCTTCACCGGTCAGGTCCTGCCGGTGAAAGAGATCGTGGCCATGGCGCGCGAGCACGGCGTGCCCACTTTGATCGACGGCGCACACTCCTTCGCGCACCTCGACTTCAACCTCGCCGAGCTCGACTGCGACTACTTCGCCACCAGCCTGCACAAGTGGTTGCACGCGCCGCACGGCACCGGCCTGCTCTACGTGCGTCGCGAGAAGATCCGCGAGTTGTGGCCGCTGATGGCCGCGCGCGAAGAGCAGGAAAACGACATCCGCAAGTTCGAGGAGATCGGCACGGCCTCACCCGCGCCCTATCTCGGCATCGCGGAGGCGCTCAGCTTCCACGAAGGCATCGGCGGCGCGAACAAGGAAGCACGCTTGCGTCACCTGCGCGACCTGTGGGCCGAGCCGCTGCTCGACGACCCGCGCGTGAGCCTGTACACGAGCCGCGATGAGCAACTCTCCTGCGGCATCGCCACGCTGCGCGTCGAGGGCATGGACATGCTCGGGCTCTACAACACGCTCTGGCGCAGGCACCGCATCGTGACCTCGCCGATCAACCGCGACGACGTGCTCGGCCTGCGCATCTCGCCCAGCATCTCGAACACGCCGCAAGAGTTGGAACGCTTCGTGCGCGTGGTGCGCGAACACTTGCCCGCCTGAGCGTGGCCGCCCGCGCGCCCCGCCGCGCTCCCCGCGATCGGCGCTGCGCCCCATTTCGCAACTCGGGCCGCGCTGGTACGGTCGGTCCTCGCTCCTGAGGGAAAACTGCCGTGTCCAAGTCGCGCAAGTCCAACCCGTTCGCCGCCTCGAAGTCCGCTGAGCCCGACATGCGCCCGATCGACGAACAGATCGCCGCGCTCGGCAAGTCGGTGGCCAAGGCGCAGCGTCGCCTGGAGAAGACGCTCGCCAAGCAGCGCCGCGAAGTCGTGAGCGTGGCCGAAGAGCTCGTGCGTGCGAGCACCGTGGCCGTGCAGGCCGCGCGCAACCTCAAGGAATGGCCGAGCGACGAGCAACCCGCCGTCGACAACGAAGTCTTCGAGAAGCTGAGCACCGTGGTGCGCGCCAGCTTCAGCGCGCTGCAAAGCGAACCCGAGCGCCCCGATGAACTCGACGAGCTGGCGCAGCGCATCGCGGGCTCGCAGGCCGAGCACGAGACCCCCTCGCAAGAACTCGCGCAAGAGGCCGTGCAGGCCGTGAGCATGGCCTGGCAGAACGCCCTCGCCACGCATCAGCAACAGAGCGTGCTGGCCGAAGCCGTGTTGCAGCAAGGCGTGGCGATGTTGTTCAGCCTCGCGAGCGACGCCCTCACCGAGAAACAGGAACTCAACCTCGACGCGCTCACCCGCGCGGCCACGCAAGCTTCCAAGGAGTTCGACGGCGTCTACGAACTCGACGACCCCTACAAGGAACACCGCGACGACGAGGATGACGACGACGCGGACGACTGGTAGTCCCTGAGCCCGTGTCCGACACCGCACCCACTCCGCGCCTGCTCGTGCTCGGCAACGCCGGTGCCGGCAAGAGCACCCTCGCGCGCGAACTCGCGCAGCAGCATGCGCAGCCCGACGGCCGCCCGCTCGCGATCCTGTGCCTCGACGCCATCGCCTTCGACGGCAGCACCGAACGTCGCCCACTCGCCGAGAGCCTGGCGCTGCTCGACGACTTCCGCGCCGCGCACGCCGGCTGGGTGATCGAAGGCTGCTACGCCGACCTCGCCGAAGCCCTCGCGCCGCACGCCCACGAGCTGCACTTCGTCGACCCGGGCGTGGAGGTCTGCGTGGCGCACTGCCGCGCGCGACCGTGGGAACCCGACAAGTTCGCCACGCGCGAAGCGCAAGACGCCGTGCTCGACACGCTCATCGCCTGGGTGCGCGAGTACCCCCACCGAAACGACGAGTACGGCTTGCGCGCGCACGAACGCGTGGTCGCAGCCTTCGAGGGGCGCGTGCTGCGACACGGCGCGCCCTGAATTCTCCGGTGAGCGTTCAGCGGCCGCCCAAGTACCCCAGGTCGCGCAGCTCGTCGAGCAGGAGCGCGTCGACTTCGCGGCCCTGCGCGGCACGCCCCACCGGGCGATAGTGCGCGAGGTAGTCGTCGAGCATGTCGCGCAGACGGCGCACCCACTCGGGATTCGAGGTCGCCAAGTCACGCGTCTCGCCGGGGTCGCTCGAGAGGTCGAAGAGCTGCGCCGCCGCAGGCTGCTCACTCGTGTCGACGAGCAACTTCCAGCCGTCGAAGTGCACTGCGAAGGCCGTCGCTCCGTGCTGACTCACCCGCAATCGGCGCTCGCTGGGCAACGTGCGCAACGACTCGCCGGGCAACTCGGGAGGCACGGGCAGGCCGGTCCAGTCGAGCACGGTGGGCACCACGTCGAGCAGGCTCACAGGGCGCTGCACGCGCGCGCCGCTGCTGCTTCCGGGCGACTCGATGAGCAGCGGCACGTCGAGCAACTCGCGGTGCAGTGAGCGGCCGTACTCCACCTTGCCGTGATCGAAGAGCTCCATGCCGTGGTCGGAGCTGAGCACGAGCACGCGTTGTGCGGGGTCGAGACGCGCGTCGAGCTGCGCGCGGAAGTCCTCGAAGAACTCGTCGAAGCGCGCCACCGAGGCGTCGTAGAGATCACGCACGTAGCGCTGGTCGCTGGGCGTGAGCTCGAGTTGCCCGGCTTCGAAGGGACGGATGATCCAGTCGTGGCTGATGTCGCGACCGGCGAAAGGGCCGTCATAGGGTTGCAGCGGATCTTCGTAGCGCAGGTCGGCGGTCCACGGCGCGTGCACGAGATAGGTGTGCAAGTAGAGGAACACCGGGCGTTCGCCGCTGCGCGCGTCGAGCCAATCCAGAGCGGACTGCCAGTCGGTCTGTTGGAAGGGTTGCTGCACGAACACATCGAAGTCGCGCAACAAGCCGAAGGTTCCCGACACGTAACCGCCTTCGCTCAACGCGAAGCTCTCGAAGCCGGCGCCGCGCAAACGACTCGCGAGGGTGGGCGTGCTCTCGCCCACGCCTTGCGGGAAGCGCAGCGCGCCGTGTTGGTGCGGCGCGAGACCGCTGAGCAGTGAGGCCGTGGCGGGCAGCGTCCAGTTGGCAGGCGACACGGCGTGCTCGTAGACCGTGGCGCGTTCGGCGGCCCAGGCTTCGAGGCCTGGCGTGGTGGCGCGCGGCGCACCGAGCACGGAGAGACGGTCGGCGCGCAGCCCGTCGACCTGCACGATCACGACCGAGTTCTGCGTGGGCGCGCCGGTGCTGCGCACTTCGCCGCCCTGCAGCTCGAGGCCCGACCAGAAGGCGTAGGGACGACGGCCCTGCGCGTCACCCACGATCTCGGTGAGCAGTCGCAAGCGCACGCCCTGATCGCGGAAGGCAGCCACGCTCAGCAAGTGTTCTTCGAAGCCGGCCGCGGCCGTGGCCGTGTGCTCCCACAGACGCTCGCGCGTGCCGTCGAAGCTCTGCACCTCGAGCGCGAAGCGGATCGGCAGCTCTTGCTCCACCGACTGCAGCACTTGGCCGGCGTCGTCGCGGGCGTAGGTGCGCGCGGCCACGCCGGTCACCACTTGCAGCTTCGTGGCGGGCAGCGCCGTGATGTCGAGCGCGAGCTCCGAGGGAACGGGAACGAGCACACCGTCGCGCGCCTGGCGATCGAGCACGAGCTGTTGACGCAGCGCGCGCGGCGCGGGGCGGGCGTCGGGGGTTGTGGCGTCGCCGCCCGACGCATCCCGCGGCGTGGTGCCGGCGACGTCGCGCGCTCCGCGGTCGGAGGTGTCGCGCGGCGCGCGCGTGTCGCTGCCGGTGATCTCTGCGAGCGCGTTCGTGTCGGAGCCGAGCAAGCCGCCGCGCGCGGCGTCGGCGTCTTCTTGCACCCAGAGTTCGCCGGGCGGCCAAGCTGCGAAGGCCACCAAACCACCGTGCGCGTTGTCCCACCAGAAGAGCGATTCACTCTCGGGGTCGCGCCAGAGCCGCGCGCCGCCGCGCAATCGTGCTGCTTCGAGGGCGCGGCCTTCGTGCTCGAGCAACGGCTCGGCTTCGGCGGGCAGCGCACCGAGTCGCGGCGCGGCGCGCCACACGCGCGAGCCCGCACCGAGCGCCAAGCTGTCGCGGAAGAGCGCGGGCAGCAGCGAGGTCTCGGCCCAGTCGTCCGCACGGATGAGGAAGCGCGCGCCTTCGGCCACGGGGCCGTCGGACACCGCCACGTCGAGCGGCAGGTCGGTGCTGGGCCACGCGCTCACGCGCCAGTGATCGAGGTAGGCGAGCAGCGACTCGTGTGCCTGCGGTGAGAGTCGACCCGTGACGGCGGGCGGCGGTTCGCTCCCGCAAGCGCCCAGCGCGACCAAGCATCCGAGGAGTCGACAGACACGCATCATGAGTCGCGAATCCTAACCGCGCGGCGGCGTCAAACGGCCTGCGACTGCTAGGATCGCGTGCTTCGCCGCGCCTTGTCGCACCTGCATCTGGGGAGTCCCATGTCGTTGATCCATCGCTGCTCGCTCGCCTTCACGCTGCTGCTCGCCGCGCTGCCCGCTTGCGGAGAGCAAGTCGGGGGCGACTACGACCAGCTCGCGCGGGACTTCGCGTCGTCGGCACCTCAGGAGATCCCCGAGGCCTTCAGCGCGCTGCTGCCCGACGACACGCTGTTCTACATGCAGGCCCGCTCACCGTCGGCCTTGGCACACGCCTTGGTCGCGCTCATGGGCGGCACGACCATGCCCAGCCCCTTGGGCGCGCCGGATGCGGGCGCCGTGCTCGCGATGTTCTCGCCCAACGGCGGCCTGCTCGCCTCGGACGTGGACCTCGAGAAGCCCGTGGGCTTCGCGCTCGCTTGGCCCGAAGGCGTCGACGAACCGCTGCTCATGACGCTCTTCCACCGCACCGAGTTCTCCGACATCGAGGCGCGGCTCGACGAGCAGTTCGTGTTCGCGCGTGAGGGTCGCGCCACACGCATGCTGCTGCGCACGAGCACCGACGAATCGAGCCTGGCGCCGAGGTCCGGCGAGTCGCAGGTCGGCTCGCGCCTGGCCGCGGGCGAACTCTCCGCCTGGGTCGACCTGCAAACCACGCTCAGCAACCCGCGCGTGCTCGCCAGCTACGACGGCATGGTCGCGCTCGGCAAGATGACCATGAACACGCCGCAGCCCGGCATGCCCGACATGGAAGGCATGCGCGACATGATCGACCTCACCACCATCGCCCTGCGCGAGTCGTTCAGCGAGCTCGCACAACTCGATGTCGGCCTGCGCGCCCAAGACGGCGTGCTCCAACTGCACGGCGAGCTGCACGTGTTCGCCGACAGCCCGCTCGCCGACATCCCTGCCCCCACCGACGCCGACTTGGGTGAGCTCTACGGCTTGCTCGACGCCGACGCTGCAGCGCGCAGCATCCTGCGCGTGGAGTTCTCCGACTTGCGGGCGCGCAGTGTCCCGTTGCTCACCACCTTGGCCTTGGAAGACGAAGCGCTGGCCGAGCTGTTCGGACAATACCTCGCGAGCATGGACGCCTTCGCCGGCACCATGGCGATGCAGATGCGCACGAGCGGAGCGATGCAGGTGCGCAGCTACCTGAAGTCAGACGACCCCGAGGCCTCGCGCGACGACATGGTGCGCATGCTCCCCGCTTTCGGCGAAACGATCGGCAGCGTGATCTACGAGGACCCCGAATCCATCGAGGTCGACGGACACGAGGTCGTGGTGATGCGCATCGACGAAGCCAGCCCGATCGCATCCATGACAGCCGACGACCCGTTCTTCCCGTCGCTCGCGGAACAAACGGCCGGCTACTTCGTGCACGACGGCTTGGTCGTCACGGTGCAAGGCGCCGACATCCCTGCGCAGGTGCGCTCAGCCATCGACACCATCGACGCGCGCGAACCGGGGAACACCCAGAACGACGCCGCGCTCGCCGCCTTCGATGCGGTCGGAGCCGGCGCCTACATGCGCCTCGACTTCGCCGAGATGATCCGCGGCGTGGCCGAACTCGCCGGCATCCCCATGCCCGACGACGACGCGCAAGCGCTGATCATCATGTTCCTCGGGAACAGCGGCCCGCGCTACACGCTCGACGTCAGCTTCGACGTGGGCTCCATGATGCAGCTGATGGAACCGCCGCGCTGAACACTGCGGTACGCGCCGCGGTCGGCTCCGACCACTCGGGCGCAACGCCAAGCGCTGCGGCTCAGAAGAACCAGGTCGCCGCGCTGTACACGTAGTTGCTGTCGCCGGCGCTGCCGCCGGCCGCGCGCGACGGGAAGCTGCCCGTGAACAAGTGCGCCGCGCCGAACTCGAGCCGGAAGCTCTTCGGGATCACGTCGATGCGCGCGCGCACTTCGAGCTGCTGACCGATGTAGTCGCCCGAGTCGCCGCTGGGATCCCGCACGCTGGCGCCCACCCACGCGTCGCGGTCGGAGGCGAGCCAGAAGCCGCGGTGCGCCACGAAGGCGCTCACGTCGTCGCAAGGTTTGAAGCTCCAGCGCAACTCGGGCGAGAGCACGTTGCTGCGCACGAACGCGCGCCACAGGTTCGTGGGTCCGAACTCGGGGCGCGGCGGGCCGAAGAGGCTGTCGTAGCGCTGGTTGTCGCCGTCGGTGGGTTTGCGATCGCCGGTGGCGTGGTCGAGCGCGACGCCGAGGCGCGACGTCCACTCGTCTTGAAAGGTGTAGCCAGCCGAGACGTGCTCGAAGTGCGCGCTGTGGTCGAGCGAGGGTCCGCCCGACGACGAGGCCGAACGACCGAACTGGTACGCGGCCTCGACCTCGTAGTCGAACTCACCGGCCTCGGGCTTGCGCTGCACGCGGAAGCCAGGCGTGGTGAGCCGACGGCGGCGCGTGTCGCGATCGCTCTCGTGCAGGTAGAACACGAAGGCCTCGGCGTGGGTGCGCTCGTCGAGCGGGGTGCTGCCGTGCAGGCCGAGGAACTGCATGTCGCGGCTCTGCGTGTCCCAGTCTTGATCGTTGTCGAGCAGCGCGTCCAGGTCGCCCGGGCGACGCATGACGGGCATGGTCCAGAAGGCGCGCGCGGTGCTGCCGTCCTCGCCGGTGTACATCCAGTCGACGCCGGTGAAGGCCTGGATCGTGTTGCGGTACCCGTTGCGCGCCACGAAGCGGCGGCTGCCGAGATCGATGGTCTCGCGACCCACGCGCAGCTTGTGCTCACCGTCGCCGAGCGCGCCCAGGTCGAACTCCACGTAGGCCTGGAGCACATCGAGCGTGTTGACCTCGGCGGTTCCCAGCGGGGTGCTCTCGGTGGCCAGTCCCTGGCGCGAGTCCATCAGCTCGACCACCCCGTTGCCGCCCTCGAAGCGCGCCTCGGCCTTCACGTTGGTGCGCAACAGGATCAGCTGGTCGTCTTCCGCGAACTTGGGGTTGCTGCGGAACTGGCCGTCAATGTGCTCATAACGAGCCCGTATCGCGCCACTGACCGTGAGCCAAGCGGGGGTGCCGATGGCCTTGTCCATGCGCCAGGGCGAGGGCGGCGACTCGTCGGCGGGCGCCTCGATCGGGCCCAGCCAACCGGCCCAGCTGCCGCCCGCACCGCTCTCTGCGGCGGGTTCGGGAGCCAGCAGCGCAGGCAGACTCTGCGCGCGGGGCGACGCGGCGAACACGGCCACGAGGAGCAACGGAAGGGGAACGAAAGCGACGTGTGCGCCCTTCCGGCGCAGAGCTCGTGACGACATGGACGCTCCTGTGATGTGGGGTGAAGGCCGGGCGCCGGAGACGCCTCGAGTGCGCGGAGCTTCGGGCGTCCACGCAAGGACGGCCGACGAACGCACAAGCTGCTTGAGGCGAACTCGCCACTTTCAGCACCCCACACGGACCCGACCTGCAGCCCGCGCTTACCGCCCCGCCGCACGCTCCAAGAACTTGGTCACCCTCGCGAGAAAGGACACCGAGTCGCCGAGCGGGCGGTGCCCGAAGCGCGCGACGAGCAACGCTTCGGCCTGCGGGGCGGCGCTCAGGAAACGCTCCCACTCGGCTTCGCTCACCAGCGGATCCTCGGCGCCGCGCCCGATCAGCAGCGGGATCTCAGGCGGCAACATGTCGGCCGGGCGCATGCGCTCGTTGTCGAGCCCGGCGCGCCACGTGACCCAAGCCCGCGTGACCATCAGCAGCGGCTGCCACCCGTTGCTGCCGAGGGCCTGACCCACGCGGTTCGCGTAGGCCGTGTCGATGTCGGCGTAGCAGGACTCCAGGATCAGGCCGTCGAGATCGAAGGGGGTGCCGCGTTCTCGCGCTGCGTGCAAGGCGTACACGAAGGCGGCGGCACCCTGACTCTGTCCCCAAGCCACGCAGGCTTCGTCGGGCCAACGCTCGGCGGCAAGCTCCATCAGCGCACGAGCTTCGGCGCGCTCGGGCCAACCGAAGCCGGCAGCCCAGCCGCCGCTCATACCGTGACCGCGTGTGTCCACGGAGAGCACGCGCCAGCCGTTCAGCAAGGCGAACACGTGATCACTCACGCGACGCGCGCCGCCGAGGCCGTGCAGCAAGAGCAGCGTGCCGCGCGGCGGGCCGAGGTTCTCCGGCGGCGTGAGTGACCAACCCACGATGTCGAGCCCGTCGATGCTCAGGGCGAGGGTTTCGGTGTGCGCGCCTTCGAGCGGGATCTCGTCGGGTGGGCTCCAGCGACGCGGATGCATGAGCACCTCGCCGGCAGCCATCGACAACAAGACCCACGCCACGACACCCGCGAGGGCGAAACGTCGCACGCGCTTCAAGCCCCGCCGGGCGCGCGCACGCGGTAGTCGCAGAACTGCAGGCCCGCGGTCTCGCCGGCCCAACTCTCGCTGAGTTCGAAGTGCTTCATGATCCAGGCCTCGTCGTAGGGGAAGAGCACGTCGCCGGGTTGCAGCGGCTGCTCCGGGACCCAGGTGATGACGAGTCGATCGGTGCGCGGCAAACCGGCTCGCTCGAAGGCTCGCGCGCCGTCTTCGAGCGGCGCGAGGAAGGCTTCGTAGACGGTGGAACCGCCGAGCACCCAGAGGGTTTCGGGATCGTCGGGCGTGTTGCGTTCGGCCCAGGCGCAGGCGGCGGGCAGGTCGCCGAACACGCGGAAGCCTTCGTGGTCGACGCCGTCGGCGCCGGCATCAGCGCCCAGCGTGCGCGACACGACGAGGTTCGTGCGCTTGGGCAGCGGCTTGCCGAGCGAGTCCATGCAGCCGCGGCCCATGACCACGGTGTGGCCGCGCGTCATCGCCTTGAAGTGCTTGAGGTCTTCGCTGTGATGCCAGGGCAGATCGCCGTCGCGACCGATCAGGCGCGCGCGCGTCATGGCCACGATCAGGGCGGGCTTCATCGTGCGGCTCCGGGGCGTGCGCGACGCGGGCTCGCAGCGCGTTCGCGCGGACTGAGTGCGCGGGCGCGAGCGTCGAGCGGATTCACACCGCGACCTTGAACTTGATCGGCGGGTGGTGCGCGTAGCCGCGCAGCTCGAAGTCGTGGAAGCTGAGTTGCTCGAAGGGCTTGTCGGCGATGATGAGTTGCGGGAGCGGCTTCGGTTCGCGCGTGAGTTGTTCGCGCAGGCCGTCGATGTGGCCGAACTCGGCGCCGGAGCCGTCGGGCTTGGCGCAGTAGATGTGCGCGTCCACGATGGAGTGTGCGAAGCGTCCGGGCGTGAGGCCGACTTCTTGCGCGAGCATCTGTGTGAGCGCCGCGTAGGCGGCGAGGTTGAACGGGATGCCGAGCGCCACGTCGCCACTGCGCTGCGTGAGGTGACAGTTGAGTTTGCCGCCCGACACGTGGAAGGCGTAGGTGTAGTGACACGGCGGAAGTCGACTGCCCCACGCGTTGCCAGGCTCCCAGGCGGTCACGACCATGCGCCGGCTCGTGGGCTCGTTGCGCAGGCAGTTGAGCACGTTGCCGATCTGGTCGATCTCGGTGACTTGCCACGTGCCGTCGGCGGTCTTCGTGGCGCTCGGGAAGTGACGCCAGTAGTGACCGTAGGCGGTCTCGAGCTCGCCGTTCTCGTCGGCCCAAGCGTCCCAGATCTTGGTGTGCTTACTCAGGTTGCGCACGTGGTTGTCGCCGCTCAGGTACCAGAGCAGCTCGTGCAGCAGCGAGGTCCACTGCATCTTCTTGGTGGTCAGCAGCGGGAAGCCGGCCGCGAGGTCCACCGAGTAGTGCGCGCCGAAGAGCGAGATCGTGTCCACGCCGGTGCGGCTGGGCTTGCGCTCGCCGTGTTCCAGCACGTTGGCGACGAGTTCGAGGTACTCCTTCAAGGTGCGCATCCGTCTCGGGGGTCGATCGCGCCGATCCTAGTGTGTGCGGCGGCCGCGGTCCAAGCCGGGACGGCGGCCGTTGGGAGCGCGGTCCGGGGAGTGAGCCGAGCGCTCGTTCGCAGGCGAGCGAGCGGAGCAGCCCCCGCGCCACTTGGGAGGCCGCAACGGGTTGCAGCGAGCTGTCCTTGCCCGCGGCCCGATGGCGGGCGAGGATTCGGAGGATCGCGCGCCGCGATCACGCTCCCGACTCCCGAAAGGCGGTCCAGTTGTCGCAGCCAGCCCGTGTCGCCCTGCTCGTCGTCGCTTGGCTGGGTTTCGTGTCCGGCGCAAGCTGCGGCGACGACGGCGCGCGCGAGCCGGTGCCGGCGCCGATCGCGGCATCCGCGTCGATGCAGGACGCAGAGCAAGACGGAGCGGCCCCCGAGTCGTCGGCGACAGCAGAGGAAGCCCCAGCCTCGAAAGTGGAGCTCGCGCCGCGGGGCCAGCGCGTCACTCCGCTCGGCGTGCACCGGAACGGCGACGTCGGCGACGTCCCCCCGGGCGCCTTGGCCTGCGAAGGTCTGCTCAACCGCGACTTCGGGATGCTCACCGACGCGACCACCGCCACACCGAAGTTGGGCGGCTACTGGCGCGGCGCCTTCGCGCCGGAGCAAGGCGTGGCGGACGATCGGGTGGAGCTCGTGTCGCACGCGACGTGCCACCACTCCGGCACGTCGCTCAACCCGCAACGTCTGGTGCTCGAACCCGGCCAGCCCCCCGTGGTGCAGAAGATCGTGGCGGACGAGCGCTGGAGCGACCTGCTCAGCGTGCACGTCGACTCCAGCGGCCCGCACCCCGGCTCGCGACTCCAGGACACCCCCGGCGGCACACTGGTGATGACGCTGCGCGACGGCCCGGGTCGCACGGTGAGCGCCGACGTCCCGCGACACGGCGGCACCCTCGAGCTCGGCGCGCTGTTCCGCGAGGCGCACGGCGTCGCGCCCACGCCGCGCCTCGAGCTCAAGCTGCACGCGAAGGCAGGCCCCGTCGAGGTCAACTTCGTCAGCGCGCGCGTGTTCTTGCCCGCCGCCACGCGCGAAGAACTCGTCGAGCGCACGGCTGAGCACATGCGTCGTGCGCTCGAACTGTGGTGCTTGCCGCGCGGTGAAGGTGGGCTCGGCCTGGTCGACTTCGAAAGCGGGCGCGTGCTCGCCGAGTCCTACGACGTCGTCACGGGGAAGCGCGGCGCGGCGCGCAAGCAAGTGGGCTTCCACACGATCCACAACGTGCTCATCGCCTGGCTGCGCATCGCACGTCACGAAGGTTGGGCCGACGAGGTCGCGCGTTGGACGCCGCTGCTCGAGCGCAGCATGCGTCGACTCCTCAGCGAACACTTCAACGCGCACAATCACCTGCCCTTCAACCGCGACGCGAGCAGCGGCAAGGCGTCCTACGACCAGGCCATCAGCGTAGGTTCCTGGATCGACGTGCTGCTCGATGCGCACGCCGTGCTCGACGACGAAGAATTGCGCGAAGACCTTGTTTCACAGGCTCGACGCACCGCGGACACGCTCGTGCGTCTGGCGCAACGGCACGACCTCGACCCCGTGAAGTTCCCCAACGAGACCAAACTCGAACGCTCCACGGGCCTGATCAAAGGCGAGCAACCCAACTGGTTCGGCCACATGCCGAACAAGATCACCACGCGCGGACAGCTCGACCCGCCGCGTCGCTACAACACGGCGTGGGCGATCGTGAGCGGGCGCAGCTTCTGGTACCACCTGCTCAAGACACCGGCCGCCGTGATGCGCGTGCATGCGCTGCGACCCGGCCCCGACGACATCAGCGTGGTGACGCGCGCGCTCGAGCAGTACGAACGTCCGTGGGACGCCGCCCGCTACGACCTCGAGAACGACACCGACGACCACTACGGCTACCTGATGGAAGACGGCATGCGCATCCTGAACGACACGCGCGCGCTGCCCGACTCACCTGAACTCGACCGCTTGCGCGCGCGCGCCGAACAGCTCGTGCGTGGCGCGACCGAGCATCGCCTCGAATCGGGCTTGTCCGACATCGGGGACAGCTTGTGGATCCAAGCCATCCGACTCGGCACGGCTTGCGCCGGCGACAGCCCGCGCGCCTTCAAGGGCCTGCGCAAGCTGATCGACTTCGCGCCGCAACACGAGCGCGCCGATTTCTACCGCGCCGCGATCCTCGAGCTCGCGGCGAACGACTTCAAAGGTCGTCAGCTCACGAACGGGCAGTTCACTGAATCGTTCTTCAAGAACTGGGAGATGGTCTGCATCTGCTTCTCGGGCACGTACCAAGGCGACTGCCGCGAACGTCCGCTGGATGAATGGCAAGGCGACGTGGGCGACATCTTCGGCGGCCCGCCCAAGAGTTCGCTCGAGGCGCAGGCCACGGCGTGGCGTGTGGCCAGTGAAGCGCAGCGCCCCGCGATCCTGGCGCGCTTCGCGACCATCCTCGACGTGAGCGAGCGCGACCTGCTGCGCGAGTACGGCTTCGTGTACGGGCTCGACCCGGCCGTGGCGCTGCAGTACGAGCTGCCCGAGAAGTACACCCACGGCCTGGTCACGCGCACCTCGGCGGGCCTCGGCACGGTGGACAGCTTGGCGCGCGCGCTCGAGGCTTTCCTGGGGCTCAACTGAGCGGCGCAGCGCGGCCTGCCACGCTCGCGTCACGAGCCGCAGATCATCGCCTCATCGCCCGTTCTGGCGGCGATTTCGTGGTCATATCCACGATGTCCCACCCACGGCTTGCCCCGCGACAGGAATCGCCGAGGCCGCCTGCATATCAATGTGATATCACTTCGACATCACCCCATTTGCAGGAGCATCTTCATGACCACGCGCACGCCGTCCCAAGAGCGGACCTTCAACGCCATCAATGGCTGGCTGCCGCTGCTCGGCACCTTCGCGGCCTGGGCCGCGCTCATCGCTTACCTCATCGTGCAGGTGTCGCACGAGCCCGAGAGGCACCCGCTGTTCTGGGTCGTGTTCGGACTCTCGATCCTCGTGTCCTTGATCAGCCTCTTCGGTTACTTCCTGGTGAACCCGAACACGTCGCGCGTGCTCGTGCTCTTCGGTAAGTACCGCGGCAGCGTGCGCACCGACGGCTTCTTCTGGACCAACCCGTTCACCATCAAGCACAAGGTCTCACTCAAGGCGCACAACATCGCCAGCGAGAAGATCAAGGTGAACGATCTCTCGGCGAACCCGATCGAGATCGGCGCAGTGGTCGTGTGGCAGGTGAACGACACGGCGCAAGCCAGCTTCGACGTGGAGAACTACTTCGAGTACGTGGACGTGCAGATCGAAGCCGCCGTGCGCACGCTCGCCAAGGAACATCCCTACGACGACCGCTTCGACGACAGCGACGTGCCCAGCCTGCGCGGCGACACCGAAGGCGTCACGCAGAAGTTGCAGAACATGTTGCAGGAACGTCTGGAGCGCGCAGGCCTCGCCGTGATCGAAGCGCGCATCAGCCACTTGGCCTACGCACCGGAGATCGCCAGCGCGATGCTGCAACGTCAGCAAGCGAGCGCGGTCATCGCGGCGCGCAAGCTGATCGTGGAAGGCGCCGTGACCATGGTGGAAGACGCGCTCGAACAACTCTCCGCGCGTGAAGTCGTGGAGCTCGACGCCGAACGTCGCGCGACCTTGGTCGGCAACTTGCTCGTGGTGTTGTGCGGCGGTCAAGCGCCCACGCCCGTGCTCAACACCGGCAGCCTGTACAACTGATCGAAGCTTCCGAGCACCAGGCGCGTCGCCTGTTCGCAGGTGACGCGCCTGCCACCCTGCGGAGCCGCGCGTGAGCGCCAAGTCTCCCCAACCCAACAACGGAAAACGCCCTGCTCGCAAGGGTTTCCTGCTGCGCGTCTCGCCGGACCTGATGGACGAGTTGCGCAGCTGGGCCAACCAAGATCTGCGCAGCCTCAATGCGCACATCGAGTTCCTGCTGCGACAAGCGCTCAAGCGTCGCAAGGGATCCAGCGAGCAAGACGGCGACGACACCGAGGGATCGAGCGATCATGGATGACACCTACGCCACTGCCGTGATCTCGGTGGCCAGCGCACTCGGCGTGCTGGCCGGATCGCTGATCGCGAAGCGCAAACTGCGCGCGCTCGAAGAACGCCTGCGCACCACCGACGACGCAAAGCTCGTGCGCGGCGCGCTGCACGGCACCCACGCAGGCGTGCCGTACCGCGTGCGTTGCGTCGGTCAAAGCGAAGCGGTCCTCTCGGTGGTCTGCCCCGAACTCGGCCGCGTGCGCTTGTCGCCTCGCCGGAGCAACGACCGGCTCGGCGCACGCCTCTTCCCGCACACACCCTTCACCACCGGCGACCGCGCCTTCGACGAACAAGTGCAGGTGCAGACGCGCGACCCGGCGCTCGCCAAGCGTTGGTTGCATCACGAAGAGGTGCGACGCGGCGTGCTCGACTTCGCCAAGCGCACCCCGGGATTCAACCTCGACGGCCCGCGCCTGAAGCACAAGTTGCCGTTCGCACGATTCACTGGGGACGACGGCGTCGAGCAACTGCACGCGCGCGTGGAGAAACTCGGCGCGCTCGTGGCCCCACTCAACGGTCCAGAGTTTCGCAACCTGCCGCCGGCCGCTCCGCGCAAAGACAAAGCACAGCGCGCGTCGTGGGCACTCACGATCGCCACGTTCCTCGCGTCGGTAGCCGCATCGATCGTGTTCGCGATGGAGTATGAGCGCGGCAGCTACCTGCGCGTGAACTTCATGCACCTGTGGTGGCTCCCCGCCTTCGGTCTCGCGCTCCCGCTGGTTGCAGCGCCACTGCTCGGCCGACTGGTCGCCGCGCGCTCGGCCCCCTGGCGCCTGCTCACGCCCCAGTTGCTGCTGCTCGTGATCGCGGGCCTGCTGTCGGGACCGCTCGTGCTGCTCGGCGCTGATCGGCTGCTCTCGAACGCCCCCAGGCAGCACGTCGACCTGCTCGTCACCGGCATGAAGGCCTGGACCGCCGACGGCCACCCGCGCGCCGAGGCCATCTTGACCTGGCAACCCGCAGGCTCGGATTCGGAACGCTCGATCCACGTCACCGTCGACCCGGCCACCGCGGAGGCACTGGAGCTGCGGCGCGACCGTCTGCGAATTCATCTGCAGCGCGGAGCCCTGGGCTGGGTGCGCTACGCCGGCGACGCTGAGCTGCTGCCCGCGGTGCCGATCGAGGGCCCCAGGTTGCTGCCCCCTCAGGTCGGCGACGAGACCGCCTCGCTGCTGCCGGCCGATTCCCGATGAGCGCCCTCGACGATCCTCGCTGGGCCGATTGGCGCTGGCAGCACGTGAGCGCCGCCACCTCGCTGAACGACGTCGAACACCTGTTTCCTGGACGATTTGAGCTCTCAAAGGCCGATCGGGCGCAGACCGCTGAGGCCGCGGAACGCTACGCCATGCGCGCCACGCCCTACTACCTGAGCCTCGCCGAGCAGGCTTCCCGCAGCGACCCGGTCTGGGCGCTCGCCGTGCCCGACCCCGCTGAATTGGCCGAAAACCCCGCCGATTTGGCCGACCCCATTGGCGACGAGGCCCCCGGCCTGCGTCCGCACCCGGCGCTCACCCGCCGCTACCGCGACCGGGTGCTCCTGTTCCCTACCTCTCTTTGTTCGGTGCACTGCCGGCACTGCTTCCGCAAACGGCTCGTCGGTCGGCCCGAAGAGATGCCGCAGTCCGGGGAGCTCGACGGCGCCCTCGACTGGATCGCGTCGCAGCCGGAAATCCACGAGGTGATCCTCACCGGCGGCGACCCGCTCACCCTCGGCGACGAACGCCTGCTCGACCTGCTCCAGCGCCTCGACGCCATCGAGCACGTGTGGTCGCTGCGGCTGCACACACGCCTGCCAGTGGTGAACCCCTTCCGCATCACGGAGGAACTGGCTACGGGGCTCGGACGACTGCGCACGCCGGTGGTGCTCGTGGCGCACTTCAACCACGCCCAGGAAGTCGCGCCGGAAGCCGAACAGGCGGCGCAGCGCTTGCGCGCGCAGGGCGTGACGCTGCTCAACCAAGCGGTGCTGCTGGCCGGCATCAACGACACGGCCCACGCGCAACGCGAGCTCTCCTGGGCGCTGATCCGCGCGGGTTATCGCCCTTACGCGCTGCACCACGCCGACCTCGTGCCCGGCACCGCGCACCTGCGCACCAGCCTCGACGCGCACCTCGACCTGCAGCGCGAACTGCGCGGCACGCTTCCCGGCTGGGCCCTGCCGCGCTCGCTGCTCGACCTCCCCGGCGGACATGGCAAGTTGCCGCTCGAGCCACCGCGGCTCGAGCGCGGCGCGCAAGGTGAGTGGTGGCTCACGGATCTCTCCGGCCAGAGGCATCGCTACTCCGGCTGAACGTCGGCTGAGCGTCACTCAGTCGAGTCGCAAATCTTGTGTGCCTGGGGGCCGGTTCCGTATCCTTCGCGCGACTGCGAGCTGACCCCGGAAATCGTCTTTCGAGGCTCGCAGACAGTCCTCGGGCAGGGCCGGTTTCGCACTGGGCCGCCCGCTCGGAACGCGAGGAGCCCATGACGCGACAGACCCTCCTGTCGACCTGCCTGCTGCTCAGCCTGGCCGGTTTGACCCAAGCCACGGCCTGGCCTGCCTATCAGGACGACGATGAGCACGCCACGGCTGCCGTCGAACATCCGCCGCACACGCGCGCCCCCGGCGAGATCGATGTCTCGATCACCGCCGACGACTGGGTGCGCGCCCCCGGCGAAGACTGGTTCGAGACCATGGCGGAGCAGTTCCCCGACCGCTTCAGCTACAGCGAAGAAGCCGCCGAGTACACCGACGAAGACGGTGTCGGCGAAGGCGACTTCGAAGGCGGCTGGATCGACGCCAAGGGCGAGTACGTCTTCCGCTACGACATCGAGGAAGACGAGTTCGCGTACTGGCAGAAGATCAGCGCCAAGCGTCTCACCAGCGGCCGCACGCTCTTCGTGCAGTACTGCGCGAGCTGCCACGGCTTCACGGGCGACGGCTACGGCCGCTCGGCACAACACCTGCGCCCGCCGCCGCGCTCCTTCCACCAGAGCAACTTCAAGTTCACGCACGTGATCGCCGGCAACCTGCCGAGTGACGACGCGCTCACCGAACTCATCCTCAATGGTCTCGACGGCACGCCCATGTACCCCTGGGCGCTGCAAGACAACCAGGTGCGCGACATCGTGCAGTACATCAAGACGCTCTCGCCGCCCGAACGCGGTTGGCGCGACGTGTACGCCGAGATCGCCGACGTCGTGGACATCGGCGAAGACCCCTTCGCGAACGATCCCGCCGCGGGCGCCGAGCGCGGCGCCGAGGTCTACCACCTGCGCGGTTGCTACAACTGCCACCCGGGTTACCTGAGCCCCGACGAGATCGCGGGCATCGCCGGCAACCCGCCACGCGACGACTTCACCTACCCGAAGATCGTGCCCGACAGCGGCTACGAGGTGCTCGGTTACGCCGTGTCGATCCTCCCGCCCGACTTCACCTGGCACACGATTCGTCGCGGCAAGACCGCGAGCGACATCGCGCACACCGTGGCCGCCGGCATCGGTGGCGCCGGCATGCCGCAATGGAAGGGTTCGATCTCCGACGAGGAGATCTGGGCCATGGGTCACTACGTGCGCTCGCTGATCGACGACTACCACGGCCAGCCGGCCAAGCGCGCGGCCTTCATGGCCACGCTGCGGAACTGATGGAGGGATGAGTCCTTTGAGCCGTTTGTTCTCACCATTTGTGTCCGCGGTTGCTGCCTGCCGAGCTCGATGGCTGGCCACGCCCGCGGCTTTGCTGCTGTTCTCGGCGGCGGTCTCTGCCCAAGAGGTCACCAAGCGTTGGGGCCCCACCGAGCCGGTGTCCACCTACGGTCACCGCTTCGACAGCCTCTTCAACTTGATCACCCTGCTGATCAGCGTGAGCTTCTTCATCGTGCTCATCCTGCTGCTCGTGCCGGTGATCCGCGACCGCGCGAAGCCCGGCAAGCGAGCCAGCTTCGACCACGGCAACAGCCTGCACGACAAGCGCTTCACCGCGATCGTGTCGGTGATCGTGTTCATCGTGCTCGACGCCCTGGTGCTCGTGATCGCCATGCGCGATTTGCGCGAGGGCTTCTGGAACGACCCGCTGCCGAACGACCCCGAGGTCGTCCGCGTGGAGGTCCTCGGCCAGCAGTGGTCGTGGAACTTCCGCCTGGCCGGCACCGACGGTGAGTTCGGCACGCCCGACGACATCATCACGATCAACGAGCTCACGATCCCCGTGGACCGTCCGATCGACATGAACCTCACGAGCAAAGATGTCATCCACTCGTTCTTCCTGCCCGACATGCGCGTGAAGCGCGACGCGAACCCGGGCGCGGTCAACGAGATGTGGTTCGAGTCGATGGCCACGGGCAGCTTCGCGATCTTGTGCGCCGAGCTGTGCGGCTTCGCCCACTACCAGATGCACGGCGAAGTGCACGTGCTGTCTGAGGCCGACTACGACGCCTGGGAAGCTGAGGCCTCACGCCTCGCTCTCCTCGGCTACGACGAAAACGACGCCGAGGCCCAATGGGCCTGGGCTTGGCAGGAGTAAGCGACCATGAGTGGCGACCACATCCACCCCGAGCCGACGAGCTTCCTGAAGAAGCACGTCTTCTCGGTCGACCACAAGGTCATCGCGAAGCAGTTCCTCTGGTTCGGCCTCTTCTGGCTGCTCATCGGCGGCATGATGGCCATGATGATCCGCTGGCAGCTGGCCAACCCGGGCGCGCCCTTCCCGGTGCTCGGACAGCTGTTCTTCCCGTCCACGGGCGGCGTGATCGACCCGGCGGCGTACAACACGCTGTTCACGATGCACGGCACGATCATGATCTTCCTCGGGCTCACGCCCGTGTTGATCGGCGCCTTCGGTAACTGGTGCATCCCGCTGATGATCGGCGCACGGGATATGATCTTCCCGCTGCTCAACATGCTGTCCTTCTGGACGGTCATGCTCGGCGGCGCGATCGGTTTCTACTCGCTGCTCGTGCCGCTCGGCGCGAGTGAGGCCGGCTGGACCGGCTACCCCACGCTGTCCACCACCGTGGGCACGCAGGGTTCGGGTGAGACGCTCTGGGCCATCGCCGTGTTCTTCATCGGCGCCAGCTCGATCATGGGCGGCATCAACTACCTCACCACGATCATCCGGCTGCGCGCACCCGGCATGAAGTGGAGCGACCTGCCGCTCACGATCTGGGGCATCTTCTTCACCGCCATCCTGAACGTGCTGTTCCTGCCGGTGATCGGCTCGGCCATGATCCTGCTCGTGCTCGACCGCATGTTCGGCACGAACTTCTACGTGCCCGCGTCGATCATGAGCGGCGCCACGGGCGGCGACCCGATCCTGTACCAGCACCTGTTCTGGATCTTCGGTCACCCCGAGGTGTACATCCTGATCCTGCCCGCGTGGGGCATCGTGAGCGACCTGCTCAGCTTCTTCGCGCGCAAGCCGGCCTTCGCCTACCGCGTGACCGTGGGCGCCATGGGTGCGGTGACGGTGCTGTCGGCGGTCGTGTACGGCCACCACATGTTCACCACCGGCCTGTCGGCGATGCTCGGTGAGAGCTTCATGCTGCTCACCATGATCATCTCGGTGCCCGGCGAGATCCTGTTCCTGAACTGGCTGCACACGATCTGGAAGGGCAGCCTGCGCATGCACCCGCCGATGCTGTTCAGCCTCGGACTGATCTTCGTGTTCGGGCTCGGCGGACTCACCGGCATCTACCTGGCCACGATCAGCACGGACATCTACCTGCACGACACGTACTTCGTGGTCGGGCACTTCCATCTCACGATGGCGGCCTCTGCGCTCTTCGGCGCCTTCGCCGGCGTGTACTTCTGGTTCCCGAAGATGTTCGGTCGGATGATGAACCCGCTGCTCGGCAAGATTCACTTCTGGGCGTCGATCGTCCCGATCACCATGGTCTTCTGCACCATGTTCGTGAGTGGCTACGCCGGCATGCCGCGCCGTTACTACGACCACACTTCGGCCGAGTACCTGCGCGACATCCAGTGGCTCAACGAGTTCACCACGCTGTGGGCCTTCCTGCTGGGCGCGGGTCAAATCGTGTTCGCATGGAACTTCATCCGCAGCCGCTGGTGGGGTGAGAAGGCCACGTCGAACCCGTGGGAAGTGGGCACGCTCGACTGGCAGATGCCCACGCCGGTGCCGCACTACAACTTCAAGGAGATCCCCACGGTTCACACGGGCCCGCACGAGTTCAGCAACCCGCGCCTCGGCCCCGACCGCGACTGGATCTCGCAGACCGAAGAGATGCCGGCCTGATCGCGCAACGCGCGCGCGCTCGGTGACTGTCACCGGGCGCGCGCCGCGCACGAACATCGCGGCGCCCCGCCGCACGACTCCCCCCGCACCACGCCTGACCAACGCACAACGCCCGACTCGACCCCATGACCACGCACGCACTCGACATGAACGCCGCGCCGACCCCGGCCCGCGAAGATGCGCATCAGCGCGTCAACCGCACGCTGGGCATGGTGTTCTTCGTGGGTTCGTGGTCGATGGCCTTCGGCACGCTCTTCCTCACCATGCTGGTGCTGCGCGACAAGATCGGCTTCTGGCCGCCGCGCGGGATCGAGCTGCCGTCCACGTCGATGGCCACGGTGGCCACGGGCGTGTTGCTCCTGAGCAGCGTGCTGCTGCACCTCTCAGTGGCGCGCGGCCGCCGCGGACGCCCCGGCTTCCTGGGCCTCTGGCTGGCCGGCCTCGCAGTGGGCACCGCCTTCGCCGCGCTGCAAGCCTGGCTCTGGTACGACCTGACCGCCCGCGGGCGCTCGGCCGACTCGGGCCTCTACGAATCTCTGTTCTACGGACTCACCTGGGTGCACGCCGCCCACGTGGCCTGCGGCCTCGCCGCGCTGATCTGGATGGCCGTGGGCATCGCCCGCGGTCGCTACGGACCGCACCTCATCTCCACCGTGCAGAACGCCGCGATCTTCTGGCACTTTGTCGACGTGGTCTGGGTGGTCCTGTTCTTCGCTTTCTTCGTCTTCTAGGAACTCGCTCATGAGCACGGCTCACGCTGCTGCCGCCGACGCGCACGACGAACACGACACCGGGGTGCCCGAGGACGAGCACTTCGGCAAGGCCACCGGCGGCAAGATCGCCATGTGGATGTTCATCGCCCAGGACGGCATGTCCTTCGGCGGTCTGCTCCTGGCCTACGGCATCCTGCGCATCTTCTCGCCCGACTGGCCGCAGCCCGACCGCATCTTGGGCATCGGGCTCACCGCCTTCGCGACCTTCGTGCTGATCTGCTCGTCGCTCTCGATGGTGATGGCTGTCGAAGCCGCCAAGGAGCGCAACCAGAGCGGACTCATGAAGTGGCTCTGGGTCACGATCGCCGGCGGCGCGACCTTCCTCGGCATCCAGTACTACGAGTACAGCCACCTGTTGCATCAGGGCATCGGCCTCGCCGAGACGACCTACACGCTCGACGGCGAAGTCGTGAACAACCTGTTCGGCACGACCTTCTACGCGGTCACGGGCTTCCACGGCCTGCACGTGTTGTCGGGCGTGATCTACCTGTTGTGCATCGCGAAGAAGGCGGGCACGGGCGCGTACACCAAGGGCGGCATCAGCTACAGCCCGGTGGAACTCGTGGGCCTGTTCTGGCACTTCGTCGACCTGGTCTGGATCCTGGTCTTCACCTTCATCTACCTGCTCTGATCGGAACGCGACTCATGGCTCACGACCCCAGCCTCGGCGCCCACGACAAGCAACCGCAGTCGATGCGCGCGACCCTTGTCACCGTCTTCCTGATCCTCGGCTTCCTCACCATCGTGGAGGTCTTCGTGCCGCAGGTCTACGAGGGCGAATACAACAGCACGATGAAGATGCTGCTGCTCGTCATCCTGGCTGTCGCCAAGGCGTTGATGGTGGCCTACTACTTCATGCACCTGAAGTGGGAGAAGCCGTGGCTCAAGTACATCGCGCTGATGCCTGTGTACATGGGCGTCGCCGCGGTCTTGCTGATGCTCGAGTCGCTGTACCGCGGCCCCGCGAACATCGTGAGCTGACGCGATGCCGCGCGCACTGAGAACTCCGCTGTGGGCGCTCGCCGCGCTGCTGGCCTTCTCGCCGGTGGCGTCGGCCTGCCCGTACTGCGCGCTGAGCCAGGGCACCGACACGCTCATCTTCATCCTGTTCTTCCTGGTGATCCCCTACCTCGTGGTCACGGGCGTGTGGATCTGGATGAAGCGCGTGTTGGCGGCTGAGCGACGGGAGCTGGCCGAGCAGGAACAGGCGCTCGAGTCGAGCGAGCCCGCGCCGCGCGCGCGATGAGCACCCCCGCCCCGCGCCGCGCCCCACTGCCGATCGTGGCGCGGCCGTGGTTCTGGCTGCTCTTCGTCGGGGTGTTGTTCAGCTTCCCGCTGATCAAGGGTCTCGGCGCGCGCTTGCCCGACCCGCCGCCCGGCATCGACAGCGCGCCGCTCGAATTCGAGTTGCCCGACGACAGCGGCAAGCTCGTGCGTCGCGCCGATCTCGGCGGCCACCTGCTGGTGATCACGGAACTCGCGTACCTCAACGCTGCGCTGCACGACGAGCCGCTCGAGCGCCTGCGTCACCTGCGCAAGCGTCTGCGCGGGCTCGGCTCCGCCGTGGTCTTCGTGGTCATGACGCACGGCGCCACGGCCGAGCAACTCACCGGCTTCGTGAACATCAACACCGCGCGCAAGCCGCAGAACGTGTGGTTGGTCGACGAAGACGGCGCCGTGTTCAGCGCGCTCGTGCGCCAGGCCGGCGCGCCGTCGGCCCAGATGCTGCTGCTCGACACGCACGGCCGGCTGCGCGCCATCTACGGCGACGACCCCGCCGAACTCGACGTGCTCGTGGGAACCGCCGGCGTGCTCGCCAACTGGCGCGGCGCGGATCCGCCGCCGGAGGGCTGAGGCGCTGCTGGCTCGAGGTCGCGAGCACGCCTCCCGCGCTCGCTCAGCAACTCGAGCTCAGTACTCACCGCACACTGCGTCGCCCCGCGCTCAGCTCTTGACGCCGCCCGCCACCGGCACGATGCCGCGCAACAAGAAGCCGAGCAGGTCGGCGCCCGTGACCACGCGACGGTGCTTGTCGGTCCAGACCAGGATCAGGTCTTCGTCGATCACGTCGTCCTCGGCGTTCTGCTGACGCACCTTCAACTTGTTGAGGATGCGGCCGATGGTCGTGGTCGAGTTGCGCACCACGATCGGGCGGTGACAGGCGCGATAGGGATGAAAGTTCTGCGGGTCGAGGAACAGGCTGCGCAGGAACTCGTCGGCGTCGAGCACGAGCAGCGGCTCTTCGTCTTCGTTGCACAGGATCACCCATTTGTGACCCGACTGCGCGACCTGTTGCACAAAGGGATCCTCGGGCGACGGGTCGCACTCGGGCAACACCGGCAGGTCGACGTTCGCCGGCAACACGATCACGGAATCCGGGTCGACGGGTTCGCCTTCGCGGCTCACGGGCAGGTCGTCGAGCGCGAGGAAGTTGAGCGCGCCGCGACCTTCGTGCACTTCGAGGTCGGCTTCGTCGGCCTCCATGTGTTTCGCGATCACGCGCCGCAGGTCGTGCTCGCGCAAGTACGTGATGCCTTCTTTACCGAGCCAGCGGTCGAGCAACCACGCCGAGGGTTTCGCCACCGGCCACAAGAGCGCGCGGTAGACCTTCAACACGGGCGCGAGCGCGGCGCCCATCTTCAGCGCGTTCCGCGAGAACCACGCCTGCGGGATGATCTCACCGAAGAAGGTGATGCCGATGGTGCTGAACATGAAGCCGTAGAGGCCCGTGAGCACCGAGTCGGTGAGCAAGGTGAGCAGACAGTTCGCGGCCACGTTCCCCCACAGGATCGTGGTCAGCAACCAGTTCGAGTCGCGACGCAGCGCGATCACCTTCATCGCCGCTTGGTTGCCGCCCTCGGCCTCGACCTCGAGCTGCAAGCGACTCGGACCGAAGAGCGCGAGGTTCAAACCGGAGAACACCGCGGAGTGCAGCAGACACGCGGCCACGCCGAGCCAGGTCAGGACGACCACGGGGAGATCCTCCGGAGCGCGGGCGGGCGAGCGCCTGCCTCGCGACGAGACCGCCTCGTCGCTGGCGGGGCACGGCCGCGAGCGGGGTCACGATAGCGAAGGCGCGACCCCAGGCGCGGGCCGATCCCGTCACGTCTTCGCGCTCGCCCCGCACTGCCCACAGAAGCGCGCGTCGGCACCCAGCGCCGAACCACACCCGGTGCAGTAAGCCGACGCCTGCGGTTCCGCTTCAGGCGGCGGCGCCAGCGACACGCCGCACTGCCCGCAGAACTTGCCCGGCGCGACGCTCGCACCACAGCCGCCGCAGATCACGCCAGCCGCTGCGGGCGCAAGCACGTCGCCGCCGCGGTTGTCTTTCACGAGCAGCTGCGCGAGACCGAGGCCGACGCCGAGCCCGGCGCCGCCGAGCATGCCGGCCGAGGCCGCGCCGCCGTCGCCGCCACCTGCACCGCCACCGCCCTTGGCCATGCCTTCGCCTGCGCCCATCATCGCCTTGCCCGCGGCGAAGTCTTTGTAAGCGCCGACTCCGCCGACCGTGCGCAAGTACGCCGCATCGGTGTAGAGCTTCTTGAGGTTGTCGCCGTCCTCTTCATCGATCGCGATGACGAAGTTGCCGAGCCGCGCGATGCGCAAGCCGTAGCTGCCCACGTGGTTGCCGAGTTCGCCGAGCACGAACTGCTCGATCTCCACGGTGTAGGCGCCCGAGGTCACGTCGAGCAGCGGCCACTTGTTCTTCACGCACAACTCGCCGATGCGATCGCGGATCACTTTGAGCACTTGTTCCTTGAGCCAGCTGCGCACGTGATGCGATTCGGCGCGGCCCATGCCCACCAAGCCGGTGACGAGCGACTCGGGTTCCGACACGCGGAAGGAGAACTCGCCGTGCACCATGGTTTCCACCGGGATGCCGCTCTTGGGATCTTCCACGTGGCCCACGCGGCCGCCGAACTTCACGCCCGTGTGTTCGCGCGTGCTCACGAAGAACACTTCCGCGACGAACACGTTGCCGCCGGTGAAGCTGTCGACCAGGTTCGAGAGGAACGGAAGGTTCGACGTGCTCAGCGTGTGGCGCCCGGGCTGCATCGTGGCCACGACCTTGCCGTCGCGGAAGAACACGGCGACTTCGTCGGCCTCCACCGTGAGCTGACTGCCCATCGGGATCGTGGGGTCGGGGTGCTTCCACACCACGTGCGACTTGGCGTCGTCTGGCCGGGCGACCATCATCTCGCCCACGCCGCGCTTGAACCAATCGAAGAGACCCATGGCGACTCCCGTGTCGTGTCGGAGCGCGACGAGCTCGGCCGACACTGGCACGTCCGTCACGCGGCTGACAGGATAAGCGCTCGCGCGCCAAGTCACGAGACGAGACACAGTGAGCACCGACGATCCGCGCCTGGCCCCCGCCGACGCCGACGGCGACTCCACGCGCTTCCGCTGCGACAACTGCGGCGCCGCCATGCGCTGGGATCCCGAGCCCGATGCGCTGGCCTGTCAGCACTGCGAGCACACGCGTCTCGTTCCGCGGGCCGACGACCTGATCGAGGAACGCCCGCTCTCCGAAGCTGGCGACGCAGCTCGCGGTCTCGACCTCGAGCTGCGCGTGAGCGCCTGCGACGGCTGCGGCGCGCGCGTGAGCTTCGACCAGAGCGCCACGAGCACCAGCTGCGTGTACTGCGGCAGCGCTTCGGTGCTCGAACACGCCGCCAACCGCAACGCGCTGCGCCCGGAGTCGGTGATCCCGCTCGACGTCGCGCGCGCCACGGTGGAAGCCGAGTTCACGCGCTGGCTCGGCAAGCTCTGGTTCCGTCCGAACGCCTTGCGCAAGGCGCGCTCGCAGAACGTGGCCGGCGTGTACGTGCCCTTCTTCACCTTCGACACACGCGCACACAGCGAATGGAGCGCCGACGCCGGGTACTACTACTATGTGCCCGTCACGCGAACGCGCACGGTGAACGGCAAGCGCGTCACGACCACGAGCATGGAACGTCGCACGCGTTGGGAACCGGCATGGGGCGATCGCGAAGACCTCTTCGACGACTTCCTGATGCCCGCGAGCGGTGGCCTGTCGAACAAGCTGCTCGAAGAACTCGGCGACTTCGACATGCGCGCGCTCGTGCCCTACCGCGCCGAGTACCTCGCCGGTTGGCGCGCCGAAGAGTACGCGCTCGACTTGGCCGACGCCTGGAGCGCGACCCAGCTCCGACTCGCCGAGATCCAGCGCGAACGTTGCTCGGGCGATGTCCCCGGCGACACCCAACGCGCGCTGCGCGTGCACAACAGCTTCAGCGAACCGCACTGGAAACACGTGCTGCTGCCGGTGTGGAGCCTCAACTACCGCCACGGTGAGAAGCACTACCGCGTGCTCGTGCACGGACAGAGCGGTCACGTGGTCGGCGAGGCACCGTACAGCTGGGTGAAGATCGCGCTGGCCGTGCTGCTCGGTGGCGGCGCCGTGCTCCTCGGCGTGCTCGCCATGCAGTAGTCGACTCCAGAAATCAGGGGTAAGCTTCGGGGTCGGTGCCACGGGCAGGGCACCACGCCGCGTCACCGCGATGCGGCACTCGAGTCGCGTGCGTGAGGAGCGTCGCTGCGTGGAACATCTTTGGAATCTCCTGTTGTGCGCCAGCGCTGCGATCGCGTGGCTCGCGCCGTCACTCACCGCGCAGCACGACCCCACCGACCTGCTGCTCACCTCGCCGCTCGAGATCGACAAGGCACCACGGCTCTCGGGCGAGTACCTCACCTGGACGAAAGACGTCGGGCCGGTGGGCTCTTACGGACGGGTCTTCGTGCGTCATCTCCCGAGCGGCGCGGAGTGGGATCTCGGGCCGGGCTTCGCGTCCGACATCAGCGTGCAACGCTTGAACGCCGTCGGCCCCGAGGGTTGCAGCGCGCCCCGAGTGCGCGTGGCCTGGCTCAGGCTCGATCCGATCACCGATCGTCTCAGCCTCTCGAGCGCCTGCTTGCAAGCGGGCAGTTGGACGACGGTCGTGCTCGAGCCCGACCTCGCTTGGGCCGGCGAGGTGCGCGTGCTCGAGAACTTCACCGCCTGGTCTGCGCCCAACGCCGTCGGACGCATCACGCTCTTCTTGCACGACGGCGTGTCGAGTCAGGCCATCTCCAGAGCAGGTCACGCGTTCCGCCCGGCCTTCGCCTTCAACAAGCTCAACGGCAGCATGGCGCTGCTCTGGGACGAGTACCTCGGCAGCAGCAGCGGCGCACTCGACTACGAAGTGTTCCTGAGCGACTTCCGGCCCGGCTCGGGTTGGTCCCCGGCACGCAACCTCTCGCGAGCGCCCGGCTCGGCCGACCTGTGCGCGAGCGCCGACTACGCGCCCGACGGTTCGCTGTGGGTCGCGTGGCAAAGCGATCGCGGTGACGCCACGTCCCACAACCTCGTGCTGCGACGTCGGCCCAACGGGAAGGTCGAATACCCCGCGACCTACCCCGCCGACGCCGGCCCCGGCCTGCACGGCAGCGTGTCCATCGAGGTGCAGCGCGGCACCTTCGAACCCAGCCTGCGGGTCGACGCGAGCGGGCGCGTGTGGCTGTTCGCCGCCGAACGTCAAGGCGGCACCTTCGGCAGCTACAACAAAGAGATCCGCTACACGCTCTACGACGGCCAGGCCTGGAGCACGCCCGAGGTGCTCAGCACGAACGCGCGCGATGAACGCGGCCTCGACCTCGAAGTCCTGGGCGACGATCTCTTCGCGACCTTCCAGACCAACTCGGCGATCAGTCGGAGCGTGGACGTGGCCAGCAAGCTCCTGAGCAGCGAGGTCACGCCGCGCGCGCTGAGCGTGTCCGCCGCGTCGCAGCCCCCCGCAACGCACACGGGTTACCAGCTGCCACAGCTGCCGCAGCAGCGCACACTCAACGACCCCGCCGGCGCACTCCGGCTCCTGTTCGGCGACCTGCACAGCCACACCGAACGCAGCCCCGACGGCATGGGCGAGCTCGACCACGCACTGTTCTTCGCGCGCGACTTCGCGCGGCTCGACTTCTGGGCCAGCACCGACCACGACGAACGCGGCGGCAACGAGTTCACCGACTGGCAGTTCCAGATGGGCCGACGCTTCGTGGCGCTCTTCGACAGCAGCGACTTCACGGCCTTCCACGGCTTCGAGTGGACCAACGACGCCGAGCAGCCGCACGCCGAAGTGATCGGACACCGCGCCACCCTCGACTCGAGCACGCTCTACCGCAACACCGACGACGGCGCCGACGCACTCGAAGAGTTCTACGCGCTCATGGCAGCCGAAGGCGCGATCGGCGTGCCGCACCACCTGGGCAAGCTCGGCGGCGCGACCTTCACGCTCTTCGACGCCTACGTGCAGCCCGTCACCGAGATCAGCAGTGTTCATGGCATCTACGAAGACGAGCTCGTGGAGAAGTACGCCACCTCCGACAAACGCTTCGGCGTCACCGCCGCAGGCGACAACCACAGCGCCACGCCCGGCATGGATGGTCTCGCGGGAACCTGGGTGCTCGCCGGGCAAGCGCTCAGTCGCGACGCCATCAAGCAGGCGCTGCGCAGCCGCCGCAGCTTCGGCGTGTTCCATCACGGCCTGTGGGTCGACTTCCGCGTGAACGGCGCCCCCATGGGGAGCGAGTTGGCGCATGGCGGCCCGCTGCTGCTCGAGTACGAGTTGCGCGAGTTACCGCTCGACACGGCCTTCAACGTGAACATCACGCGCCATGGCGACGACCTCGCGCCCGTGCACCAACAGTTCGTGCCCGCGGGGCACACAGGCCCCGTGACCGGCAGCGCACGGCTCCCCGCCGTGACCGAGAGCTCGTGGTTCATGTTGCGCGTGAGCCACGCCGAGAGCAGCGACTCCCAGGACACGATCTTCTGGAGCACGCCGGTCTGGGTCGACCCCAGTCATGAAGGGCACGGCGCGAGCGCGCGGCTCGCGACACACGAGGAACTCGATGCGCCGTGAGCCGCGGCTCACTCGTTACCCTGCGCGGATGAATCGCCCAACCGTCGCTCGCCTCGTGTGCTCCTCGAGATGCGCCGCGCTGTGTGTCGTGGCGAGTTTCGTGCTGGCCTGCGGGCCGACAGACCCCGCGGCCTCCGAGCGTGGTTCGTCGCGTGACGCGCCGCTCGCTCGCGGCGAAGCGCCCAACATCCTGCTCATCGTGGCGGACGACTTGGGCTACGGCGATCTCGGCCTGCACAATCCCGACATCGTGTCCACGCCGCGGCTCGATGCGCTGGCTGCCGAAGGCCTGCACTTCACCGACTTCTACGCCGACTCGCCCATGTGCAGCGCCTCGCGCGCGAGCTTGCTCACCGGACGCACGCCGCGTCATCACGGCCTGGGCTCGTCGATCACGACCGCGCACGGCGACGGCCTCTCGCTCGACGAACGCCTGCTGCCCGAACTGCTCGTCGAGCGCGGCTACGCCACCGGGCTCATCGGCAAGTGGCATCTCGGGCACGCCGGCGCGCAGCGCCCCACGCGTCGCGGCTTCCAAGAGTTCTTCGGCATGTTGCGCGCGAGCTCCGGTTACACCTCGCACAGCTGGCGCGGCCTGCCCGACCTGTGGCGCGGCGAACAAGCGGTCACGGCCGAGGGACGTTACTCCACCGAGTTGTTCAGCGACGAAGCCGTGAGCTTCATCGAGCGGCACGCGCACGACGCGTGGTTCCTCACGCTGTCCTACAACGCGCCGCACCTCGCCGATGACCGTCGCTCGATGCCAGCGCCCGCGGAACAGCTCGCGCGCTTCACGCAAGCAGACGGCGCCCCACTGGAAGGCCTCAGCCCGGAACGCGCCGCCTACCTCGCGACCGTGGCCGCGCTCGATCAAGGCATCGGCAAGGTGCTCGACGCGCTCGCCGCCGCCGACCTGGAACGCGACACCCTGGTGGTGTTCCTCTCCGACAACGGCGCGCTCCCACCTTGGGGCAGCAACGCTCCGTTCATCGGCATGAAAGACAGCCTCGACGAAGGCGGCATCCGCGTCCCTTGCCTGGTGCGCTGGCCGGGGCACGTGCCCGCGGGCGCCCGACGCATCGCGCCCGCACGTGGCAGCGACTGGTTCCCCACGCTGCTCGCCGTGGCCGGAGCGCGTCGGCCTGCCGAGCCTTCACTCGACGGCGTCGACCTCAGCGCGCTGCTCTTCGACGACGTCACACCCGACCGCCCGCCGCTGGCCTTCGAGCACTTGAGTCGCCGCGTGGACAGCAACGGTCAGCCACGCCACGACTTCGCCTTGCGCGACGGCCGTTGGCGTCTCGACCTGAGCAGCTCGGGCAAACCGCGACTCTTCGACCTGCGCGTCGACCCGGGGCAGCAACGCGACCTGGCGGGCGCGCAACCGGAGAAGACTGCGGCGCTGCGGGCGATGCTCGAGTCGTCGCTGGCGCGCTGACGGCGCAACCGGTGAGGGTTGGCGAGGACGGCGTGAAGGTTTGATGAGCTCAGGGGCTTGGTGCCGGTTGACGGGCCGGGAAGCTCGCAGCTCGGGTGCTGGGTGGTCGAAGACGGGTCGCGGCGCTCGCTAGACTCGTCGGCTTTCCTCCGAGGCGCGAGGCCTGACATGTTGTTGCACCGATTGCTGCGTCGTTGTGTCGGCGTGTTGTGCTTGGGCCTGCTGGCCGCGCCCGTGCTCGCTCAGGGGGCGCCCGACATCACGGCCGTGGAGCCGTCCACCGGAACCGAGGGCACCGAGTTCCTGGTGAGCGGAACCGGCTTCGGCAACACGCTGCCCAAGCTGTTCTTCGCGCGCGACGGCGAGAAGCTCGGCGGCACCAAGTTGCGCACGCTCGAGTTGCTACAGCCCGAGGGCGACGAAGACCCGCAGCTGCGCGTGCGCGTCGACCGCGCCATCACGGGAAGCTTTCAGCTCGGCCTGCAAGTGAAGGGCAAGCTGCCCGTGATCAGCGAGGTGGAGTTCGAAGTGCTCGCTCCGAACATCACGAGCCTCGAGCCCTTCCTCGCCGCCCCTCCCGGACTCTTTACCTTGGAGGTCGAGAACGCCACGACCGCCGGCGCGCGCGTGTACTTCGGCACGCGCCGCGCGAAGGTGATCAGCTTCGGGCCACCGAGCGGCGGCAGCAGCCAGATCGTGGTGCGCCTGCCGAAGCTCGCAGCAGCCCCCTGGGACGTGAACTTCCGCAGCCGCGTGGGGCAGAGCGTGCTGCACCAGGCGCTCGTCGTGCCCGAGAACTCGGTGAAGAAGCTGGGCCCGCAGCGCATGCAATGGAGCGCCGACGGCCCCGCAGAACGGTCGCGCGGCAGCCGTTTCAGCACCGCCCCCGATCAACTGGGACGCTTGCGCATCACCGGCAAGGCGCGCGTCGACGACGCCACCCTGCGCATGATCGTGGAGATCCCCGAGAGCGTCCTCGAAAGCTTCACTGAACCCGTGACGCTCAGCGCGCTGCAGTCGAGCGCGCTCGTGGTGCGCACACCCGACGGCCAGCCCAGCACCATCTACCTCAGCGACGACTTCGCCGCCCTCGACGCGCACAGCGTGTTCCTCAACGTGGTCACCGACACGCACATCGCGCTCTCGTTCTTCAGCACCGTGCAGAAGCAGATCGGCGCCACCGCTGACCCCGACGACTTGTTCACCGAAGGCACGCTCGTGGTGCGCCGCTGAGCGCTCGCTGCGGGGCTGGGTGCGAAACGGGGAGTGCTCGCTGCGGGCTGAGTGCGAAACGGGGAGTGCTCGCTGCGGGCTGAGTGCGAAACTCCGGGCAGCCCGCCGCTTGGCTTGGAAACTCCTGCGGAGTGAAGCGCCTGCGCGACGGGCTGCCCGGAGTTTCGCGCGCGACCCGGTCCAGCTTCTCCGCGGGAACAGACGGCGGGACGGCTGGGACGGCGAACTGACAGCGGCTGCTGCTAGGGCAGCAGCGCTGCTCCTGCTCCTGCTCCTGCGACAAGCACAAGCACTGCGGCGGGGACGGTGAGGGTTGTCACCCGGGCCCGCGCTCGCCCGCCGTGCAGTTCCTATCTTGCGAAGGAGGTGACCGGCTTGCGGGGAGGGTTTTTGAAGCCTCGTCGCGCAGGCGCTTCACTCCGCAGG
>BQJR01000004.1 GCA_021604805.1 Planctomycetota bacterium
CGGCGTCGGCGATCGAGGCTCGCAGCGCGGCTATTCCGGGCCCACCGCTGACGCGAGCGACTCCGCAGGGAACCGACGTGGTTCCCGACAGAGCTCCCACCGGGCGCCCGGCCGCCGGACCCACCGTCCATGGCCCATGCAGCTCGACACCCACGACGTTGCGCCACCGGCATCTACGCCACACACGACGAGCTCTTCGTCACCAGTGTGGCGCCGGGCTTGCGCAGCCCCAAGGTCATCGCGCAACAGCGTGTGAGCCTCGGGCGCGCTGAGGGCGAAGGTCTCGCTGCCCGCCTCGCCGAACTGCAGGCGGCCGGCGAGCTGCCCGGTCAACTCACTTGCAGCGTGGACCCTCGCCACCTGTTCAGCCTCACGCGCAGCACGCCCAAAGCGGTGTCCACGCGCGAGCGCTTGAGCGTGGCGCGTCGCTTGCTGCCTCCGCGACTCGGCGCCTTGCGCGGCGGTGTCGCAGTGGACGCAGCAGCCCTCAAACTTCGCGGCGGTCACCGCGCCTTGGTCGTGGCCTGCCCGCGTGGTTTCGTCGAGGACTTCCTCGAGGGCCTCGGGCGACGCCCCACGTCGCAACGCCGGCTCGCGCCGGTGCCACTCGCCCTCGGCGAGTTCGCCTTGCGCGGCGTGCGCCTGCGTCGTCAACAACTGCACGCCGTGTACCTGCCCGGCGCGCCGCACGGCGTGGCGCTGCTGCGTGCCGGCAACGCCACCGTGGCTTGGCGCCTGATCGACACCTCGGAAGACGGCTCGCGGCAGTCCGTGGTCACGGCGATCACGAGCTTGCTCGACCACGCCCGCGAAGATCTCGGGCTCAGCGCACCCAGCAGTCTCGTGGCCTGTGTCGGCGACGAGCAACGCGAGCTGGCCGAGTCGCTCGCCGCTGATCTGCAACTCACGCTGCAGCTCGCGCCACGCTGCTTCGCCGACGCAGAGAGCTTCGCGCTCGCCCTGGCCGCCGCCGGCCTGACGCCCGAAGCCCCCAAGCTCGACCTCTTCGCAGAGCTCGCTCCGCGCACCGACTTGCGTGCGAACTTCCCACGCGCCGTGACCGCCGGCCTGGGCAGCGTGGTGCTCGGTTGCGCGGCCTGGCTCATGCTGCAGACGCACTGGGTGCAAGGCGAAGCGCAGGCCTTGCGCCGCGAAGCCGAAGCGATCAGCTCCGAACTCGACGCACTGCTCCCCGAGATCCCCAACCGACTCGAGGACCTCGAACTCGCCATGGGTTCGGCGCAGGCCTTCCTCGTGGATCGCGTGTTCTGGGAACGCTCCCTGCGCGTGCTGCCCTATCTCGTGCCCGACGAGATGCGCCTCGTGCTGATCGAAGCGCGCGACCCGATGATCGATCCGCTCGACGGGGCCGACTTCAGCAGCGCCAAGCGTCAGTTGGTGCTCACCGGTGAGGCGGCGCTCGGTCTGGCCGAACACGCCCCCGCCGCCGCGCTCGCACTCACCAATGCGCTCCGCGACGACCAAGTGCTCTCCGAATCCCTGGGGCGCGTCACCGGCGCGAACATCCAACTGAGCAACACCCCGGCCGGTGCGCTCGCGCGCATCCAAGTCGCCTGTCTCGATCGGCGTGCGCAGCCGTGAAAGCACGTTCGGACACCGGCGACAACGGCCAGCCGCTCTCGCGCGCGCTGCATCAACTCGGGGCCAACCCCGAGGCGCTGCGCATCGCCGTGTGCCTCGCGCTGCTGGTCCTGGGTTTGATGCTCGTGTTGAACCCCTTGGGCGAGCGGCTCGCCGAGGCACGCGACGACCTCGTGGTGGCCGGCGAACAACTCAAGATGGCCGAGGCGGCGCGTCATCACACGAACGAGTTGGAACGCATCCGGCCGCGCGTGGCTGTGGGCGACGACCTGTCCGAGTGGCAAGCGTGGGTGCTGCAACGCGTGCAGGCCGCCGGCCTCACACTGCTGAGCTTCGAGCCGCGTGGCACCGATGACACGCGCGGCTTCCGGCTGCTCGAGTTCGACGTGTCGGCCACGGCGCGCGACTACCAGCAGGCCGTCGACCTCGTGGATCGCCTGGAGCACGGCGATCGCCTGCTGCGCGTCGTGGCGCTGCAGATCGACGCCAACGATCGTCACATCACCGTGACCGCCACCCTGCTCGGGCTCGTCAGCACCGAGTTCAGCGCGGAGAGCGACGATGCTTGAGATGCTCAAGCGCCACGCCCCGCTGATCTGCGCGCTGCTGCTGTTGTGGAGCGCGCACTCGCTCGTGGCCGAGGAGATCTCGGTCGAAGCGCGCGGCGAAGCAGCCCTGCCCGTGTTCATGGACGAGCTGCTGCTCATGCGCGACCCCGAACTCGCCGCGCAGCAACTCACGGATCCCTTCCGCAACGAAGTGAACCTCCAAGCGCCGCCGCCCGATCCCGACCCGGCGACCGATGCGAGCGACGACGAGCTCGACGACGCGGACTCTGCTGGCAAAAACAGCTCCGCCCCCGTGCCGGTGAGTGAAGCGCTCCCGCTGCCCGACGGTCTCGAACTCAACTTGGAATCGCTCGTCGACACGGGCGACGCCCGCAGCAGCGCGCGCATCAACGGACAGCTCGTGCGCGTGGGCGACCAAGTGCGCGGCTGGGAACCCGCGAACGAAGCGCCACGCGTGACGAGCATCGAAGGCACCAGCGTCGTGCTGCGCTTCCAAGACACGACACACATCCTGAACTTCAACGGACGGTCGTCCGCACACCTGATGCGGCGGCCCGGAACTGCTCAGCAGGGTGGGCGACCGTCCGTTGCTTCTGGCGCAGAAGCGCCGATCAGCGAGGGCGACACACCATGACGCCCTCACCCACCAGCACCGAGCTCCCGCTCATCGCGCGCCTGCTCTTCCAGCAGGGGCGTCTGCCGCAGTCCTCGGAAGCGCGCGTGCAAGAGGCGCTCGCAGGCAGCGCGCGTCATCCCGAATACGCGCTCATCGCGGGGGGCTTCGTCGACGAGAAGAGCGTGGCGCAGGCGCACGCCGAACACCTCGGCATCCCGTGGCTCTCGCTCGGCCGCTCGCCGACGGAGGACCCGCAAGACGCGCTGATCCTCGAACACCGCGGCGAGCAAGCGTCGGTGGAGCGCGGCCAGATCGGTTCGGTGGCGCTGAACACTTGGGACGTGGCCGACCTGATGAGCGAGGCGCTCTGCCGTCGCGAAGAAGTCATGCCCGTGGCCGTGCAAGACGGCCGCCTCGACCTGGCCTGCCTGAACCCGAGCAACTTCGCCGCCGTGGAAGAAGTGCGCATGCGCGCCGGCTGCGTGGTGCGGCTCTTCGGCGCCACGCCCGAGCTGCTCGCCGAGCTGTGCACCGCGATCTTCGGCGAGCCCGACCGCGTGCGCGAGATCGCCTCCGAGGGCGAGGGCAACGACCTGCGTGAGGGCGACGAGGGCCCCGAGGTGCTCGACCTGCAAGCCAAGGTCGACAGCAACCCCGACAGCCAAGTGCAGCGCATCGTGAGCACGGTCTTCGCCAACGCCATCGACGAAGGCGCCAGCGACATCCACTTCGAGCCCTACGAAACCGACGTGCGCGTGCGCTTCCGAGTCGACGGCAAACTGCGCGAACACAGCGGCCCGACCAGCTCGCTCTACGTGCCCGCGATCTCGCGCATCAAGATCCTGGCCTCGATGGACATCTCCGAGCGACGCATCCCGCAAGACGGCGCCATCGCGCTCGAACACCGCGGGCAACGCGTCGACCTGCGCGTGTCGACCGTGCCCACGATCTACGGCGAGAAGGTCGTCATCCGCATCCTGGAGAAGAGCGGCATCCCCGACTCGCTCATCAAGCTGGGCTTCTCTGCGCGTCAGTCCGAAGCCTTCCTCGACGCGGCGCGCTCGCCGCACGGCTTGATGTTCGTCACCGGGCCGACGGGCTCGGGCAAGAGCACCACGCTCTACACCGCGCTCAACCTGATCAACGAGCCCGAGGAGAACATCCTCACCGTGGAAGACCCGGTGGAGTACCGCTTCCACGGACTCAACCAGGTGCAGGTGCACAGCAAGGTCGGCCTGAGTTTCGCGAGCACGCTGCGCGCCTTCCTGCGTCAAGACCCCGACAAGATCATGGTCGGTGAGGTGCGCGACGGCGAGACCGCCGAGATCTGCATGCGCGCCGCGCTCACCGGTCACCTCGTGCTGTCCACGTTGCACACGAACAGCGCACTGCAGGTGATCAACCGTCTCACGGACATGGGCATCGAACCCTTCTTGCTCGGCCCGGCGCTACGACTCGTGGAGGCGCAACGTCTCGCGCGCCGACTGTGCCCCGACTGCAAGGTGCCCGTGGAGCTCCCCGACGAGACCGCGCAACGCCACGGGCTCCCGGCAGGCTCGACCGTGATGCGCAAGGGGGACGACAACAGTTGCGAGACCTGCCGCGGCCAAGGCTGCAAGGGACGCGTGGGCCTCTACGAAGTCGTGCCCGTGGATGAAGCCCTGCGCGACGCCGTGATCGCGCGCGCCTCGGAGAATGAGCTCGCCAAGATCGCGCGCGCCGCCGGCACGCCGCTGCTCGCCGACGACGCGCGCGCCAAGCTGCTCGCCGGCGACATCGAACTGGCCGCCGTCGCCCAGTACATCCGGGAGGTCGATTGAGCATGAAGCCGCTCATGCAGATCAGCTTCCCGTTCCGTCCGCGCGTGAACCGTCGCGTGCACAAGTCGGCCAAGCCCGCCGACGTGCTCGCGTTCTTCCGTCAGCTCGCCACGCTGTTCAACGCGGGCACGCCGATCCACGAGGCGATCTCGATCAGCGCCAGTCAGTGTCAGAGCACGGTCTTGCGACACGTGGTGCAACGCGTGGCCGACCAGGTGGCCGCCGGCACCCCCCTCTGCGATGCGCTCAACGCGCACGGCAAACTCTTCAAGCCCGCCTGGGTGGAAGTCATCCGCAGCGGCGAGAGCTCGGGTCAGCTCGGCCAGGTGCTCAGCCAACTCTGCGACCGCATCGACAAGTCGCAACAGATGCGCGCCAAGATCGTGTCGGCGCTGACCTACCCCGCGATCCTGGCCTGCGTGTCGATCGGTGCCGTGGCTGTGATGCTCGTGAAGGTCGTGCCGACCTTCCAGCAGATGTTCGAACAGATGGACCAAGAGCTCCCGGGCATCACGGTCTTCATCGTGGGCCTGTCCGACTTCTTGCAGGCGCACGGGCTGCAGATGCTGCTCGGCATCGCCGTCTCCGCCGCGGTGATCAGCAACTGGGCGCGCGGCCGCGTGGGTCGTCCGATCATGGACTCACTGCTGCTCGCGTTGCCGTTGATCGGTGACATGGGCGTGCAGGTCGCGATGCAGCGCTTCGCCGGCAACATGTCGATGTCCTTGCGCGCGGGTCTCTCGTTGCTCGACGCGCTCGACGGTGTGCAAGGCGCCATGGGCAACAACCTCGTCTACCAACAGGCGGTGCAGCGCGTGGGGCAACAGATCTCGCAAGGTGAACGCTTCGGCGACGCGCTGCAGAGCTCGGGGACCTTCCCGGCTTTCGTGGTGCGCATGGTGGCCGTGGGCGAACGCTCGGGAACCTTGCCCGAGGTGCTGCAGGAGATCGAGACCTTCTACGAGCGCCAGGTCGAGACCACCGTGTCGCGCTTGATGAGCAGTTTGGAGACGGCACTGGTCTTGTTCATGGGCGGCGCCGTCGCCGTGATCCTGAGCTCGGTCTACCTGCCGATGTTCTCCATGGCTTCGGGAGTGGGGTGATGAAGATCCTGACCACATGCATCGTGTTGCTCTGCGCCGCGACGGCCAGCGCCCAAGGCACGCTGGGCGATCTGCTCGAGCAGCTGGAGACGGCGTCCAACGCGTCGATCAACCCGGACACGGGCAGCACGCCGGCCGAGGTGCAACCGGTTGCGGCCGCCGCGGTGGCCGCGCCGCCGCCGCCCGCCACGTCCATCGGGCAAGGCGAGAACACCGGCTTCGAACTGAGCGCGCCGAAGCGTCTCGAGTTCCACGCGCGCAATATCGACGTGTCGGAGGCCTTCATCCAGCTACGCCAGATCACGCGTCGCAACGTGGTCATCGCGCCGGGCATCGACCTGCGCTTCACCGGCGACCTCTACGACATGGGTTTCGACGAAGCGGTGGAGGTCATCGCCGAGAGCGTGGGGCTCGCGCTGCGGCGTCGCGGTAGCGTGCTCTTCCTCGAACCGCCTGAAGTCGAGACGCGCGTCTACAAGCTGCACTACAGCCGCGCGCAAGAGCTCGTGAGCATGATCCAGCCGCTGCTCGGCGAACAAGGTTTCGTGTCGGGCACGGCCGAAGCGCTGCAAGGCATCGCGCCCGACTCCGAGAGCGCGGGCAGTGATTCCTTCGCGCAGTCCGACGTGATCATGGTGCGCGACCTGCCCGAGGTGCTCGACATCGTGGGCGAACTCATCGCCGTCGTCGACGCGCGCCCGCAGCAAGTGCTCGTGGAAGCCACGATCCTCTCGGCCAAGCTCGAGGACGACCTGCAGTTCGGCGTCAACCTGAGCAAGTTGGCCGACGCCGACTTCCTGGAGGCCGGCGCCACCTCCCCCAACGGCACGAGCCTCAACGTGCCCACGCAGAGCTCGGCCACGATCAACGAGGGCTTCGGCATCGTGGACACGAACGTGGCCAACGGCCTGTCCACCGGCGGCCTCAACGTGGCCTTCCTGAGTGGACGCGTCGGCGCCTTCCTGCGCGCCGTGCAAACGCTCACCGACACGACCGTGCTCGCCAACCCCAAGATCCTCACGCTCAACAAGCAGCGCGGCGAAGTGCTGCTCGGACGTCGCGACGGTTACATCACGAGCACGACCACACAGACCTCCACCACCGAAGAAGTCGAGTTCCTCGAGACCGGCACGCGCCTGATCTTCCGGCCCTTCGTGGGCGAGGGCGGCATGGTGCGCATGGAGATCCACCCCGAAGACTCCGAAGGCGGGCTCAACGACCTCGGCCTGCCCTTCGAGGAGACCACCGAAGTCACGACCAACGTGATGGTGCGCTCGGGCCAGACCGTGATCGTGGGCGGCCTGTTCCGCGAACGCCTGCGCACCACCAAGACCAAAGTGCCGTGGCTCGGCGATCTCCCGCTGCTCGGTTGGTTGTTCCGCAGCACGCACGACGAACGCGTGCGCGAAGAGATCATCGTGATGCTCACGCCGCACATCGTCGACACGGAACAACTCGGGCGCGAGAGCACCGCGGCGCGCTCGCCCGAACACGAACGCGCGCTGCGCCAGATCCGCCGCGACCTGCCGCAAGCACGTCATGACCCGCGCGCGGAACGCAAGCTGCGCGCCATGTTGCTGTCCCACGGCCTGGGTGAAGGAGACGACTCATGAAGACGATCAACCTGATGCTCGCGGGCCTGCTCGCTGCCTGCGTGGCGGTGGAATCCGAAGCGCCGGAGATGGACGTGCGCAGCGGCGACGAGGCCCACGTGGACCTCGCGCCGGCCAGTTCGGACGCCAGCTCCTTCGCGTGGCGCTTGCTCGAAGCACGCGGCAGCGCGGCGCTGCTCGCTGGCCGCGACGCCGAAGCGCACGCGGCCTTCTCCGCCGTGCCGCTGCTCGAACTCGACCCCGAGCTCTACCCGCTCGCCGGACGCGCCGCGCTGCTCGTGGGCGAGAGCCAGATCGCGCGACGTCTGCTGCACGCCTTCCTCGAGCGCCAACCCGAGGACCACGAGGCGCGCCTGGATCTCGCGCGCGCCCTGCTGCTGCTCGACGAAGCGTCGCGCTGCCTGGATCACCTGGCCATGCTCCCGCGGAACGTGCAGCGCCAGACCGCCAGCTGCGAGCTGCGCGGGCTCGCCCTGCTCGCCACGGGCGAAGCGCGCGCCGCGCTCACCGAGTTCCGTCGCGCACTCAAGGGCGGCAGCGATGTCGTGGTGCTCAGTCACCTGATTCAACGCGCTCGCGAGCAACTCGCCGCAGGCGACGAACGCGACGAGAGCACCGAACCCTGATGAGCCCGCGCGCCCCCCAGCGCGGCTTCACGCTGCTCGAGCTCATGGTCGTCACCGCGATCCTGGGCGTGCTCACGGCCACGGCGCTGCCGCGACTCGGCACCGCCTTCGAGACCGCACGCGTGGAGCAGGCCAGCTCCGCGCTGATCTCGATCTGGGGCGCGCAACGTCTGCACGTGCTCGAGCACGGCGGGCCCGCCGTCTCGCTCGACGCCCTCGCGGAGGCCGAGCTGCTCGACGCCGGCCTCGTCGCCGCACGCGAACCGTTCCGCTTCAGCCTCGACACTCGACCCGACGGCCGCTGGGTCGCGCGCGCGCAACGCAGCGCGAGCAAGCGCTGGAGCGGCGAGCTGCGCTGCACGATGAGCGGCGAACTGCAGGGCAAGGTCAGCGACGGAGGTGATCAGGATGTCACGCCGGTGCAACTCTGAGGCGCGCGGCTTCACGCTGCTGGAATGCGAGGTCGCGCTGGTGGTCCTGGGTCTCGTGATCTTCGGACTGCTGCGCGCCACGAGCGATCACGAGCGCCTGCTGAGCACGCTCGAGGGTCCCGACGGCGCGAGCGAACAGCGCTGGCTGCGCCCTGTCGACGACGAACTCGCGCGCGCCCTGGGCCTGCCCGCGCTGCTGCTCAGCAAGGAACCCGTGAGGCCCGCGCCCGCGCTGAGCAGCGACGTCGACCTCGAAGTGCTCGGCGTCTCGCGGGATCTCGAAGCGCGCACGTCCACCGCCGTGATCCGCCGCACGGGGACACCATGAGCACGCGCACACCGACGCACGCGCGATCCGCCGGGCACACGTTGCTCGAGCTCGTCGTCGCGCTCGCCGTGGGCGGTCTGCTGCTCACGCTCGGGATGAGCAGCGCGGCCGAAGTCGAGAGCAGCTCGCGCAAACTCGAAGCGCGCGCGCGCGACATCGCCGAGCGCGAGTTGATCGTGGAGAGCCTGCGCCGCGACATGGCCGGCGCGCAGAGCGTGCGTCTTCACCAGCGCAACAGCCTGCGCATCGTGCGTGAACCGGCGCGCGCACGAGCTCTCGGCATCGTGCCCGCCTTGAACGACCCCGGCGTGCTCTACACCTGGAGCGACGGCCTGCTCCTGCGCGAAGACCTCGCCCTCGATCGCCGTCACGTCGTGGCGCGCCGACTCAGCGACTTCCAGGTCGACGATCTCGCCGGCCTCGAAACCCAGATCGATCTCAGCTTCGGCGAAGGCGAGGCCTCGACCACCCTGCAGCTGATCTGGGAGCGCAGGACATGAGTGCGCCGCGACACCAACAGCGCGAGCAGGGATCCTTCGTGGTGCTCGTGAGCGTGATCGGTCTGCTCTCGATGGCCTTCTGGATGTCGGCTTACCGCGCCACCCACGACGCGCTGCGCATGGAGTCGCAGTTGCAACGCGCCGCGCGTCACGCCGCTTTCGTCGACGAAGGCCTGCGCCTCGCAAGCTCCGCGCTCGAACACGCCGAGCCGCCGCGCGACCACTTCCGCTGCCTCTGGTTCGTGAAGTCAGACCTTGAGAGCGGCTGGCTCACGGCGATCTACGAGCGCGTCCGCCACCACACGTGGAGCGTGATGGTGGCGCCGGCCAGCGAACGCGACCTCCGCAAGCTGCCCAAGGGCGAGACGGTCTGGCCGTAGTGCGGGTGCCGCGGCCCACGCGCTTCGGCCGCGGTGCTGACTCAGTTGGCCGCAGCCTCGAGTTCGCCCGGGACCTCACGCAGCTTCACCGAAGCGCGGCTCGCGGCGGCGAAGGCAGGACCGCTGTCGCGGAACAAACCCACCAAGGTCCAGTCGCCGCGATACAACGAACTCACGACCCAGCAGCCCCATTCACGGGACCACTCGGCATCGACCAGGGGGCCGTTGGCGGGAGCGGATTCTGAACTGGCGAGTGGCATCGAGGACCTTCTTCGAACGGTGACAGCTCTGAGTTGAGAGCTGTTTCGGGTGAGCTGGGGACGTGTGGCGGAGGAGCCACGCCCGCCCGCGAGGCACCTGGGTGGGAAGCATGGCCGGCGGCTTGCAGAGTTCTCTGCGGCAGCTCGGTGACACGCGACCCGACCTTGGGCGCCGGGCGCGCTCTCTAGCCCAGCTTGTAGGCCTCGTCACGCGGTCTGAGCGGACGATTGAGCCACAGCGGGCGACGCAAACCGTCAGGGCCCGGTGCTGGTTTCGTGAGCGCCAGCCACTCCTCGAAGACCGCGCGCGACTTGGCCGTGTCGACCACCACGTCGCCGTAGAGATCCTCGGCGTGGGCCGGCTCCACGCGCACATTCTGATGCCAGCAGTGCATGCCGGAGATCGGGTCGGGCTGCACCGGGAAGGTCAGGTTCTGGTTCACGCCGGCCTCGCGCCACCACGCGCGCTGGGTGTCCTTGTTGGCGCTCGACAGGCCGCTCGGCGGCTCCACGTTCCGGAAGCGGAAGCGCTCGCCGCTGCCGTCGGCGGCCTTCACGCGATCCACGTTCACGCGCGAGCTGGCGATCTTCTGGCCGCCGACGTCCTTGTGCAGACGCCAGCGCCCGACGTGATGGCTGGCCGCGACCACACCGGGATGAATGCCCTCGGTGACCCAGGCGCGGATCACGAAGTGCCCGATGCGCGTGTTCACCCGCACGAGCTTGCCGTTCTCGAGGCGCAGCAGTTCGGCGTCTTCCGGGTGCACCCAGAGCGGGTTGGTGTGGCTGATCTCTTGCAGCCACTTGGCGTTGCCCGAGCGCGTGTGGATCAGCGTGGGCAGGCGGAAGGTCGGCAGCAGCACGCGCTCGCCGGTGCTCATGTCGAGCTTGCCGGGATGCACCTGGCTCTCGATGTAGTTGGGCAGCGACTGGTCGTCGTGGCCCCAGTCGGTGAGCGTGGGGCTGTAGATCTCGATGCGGCCCGACGGCGTCTTGAAGCCGGCTTTGCGCGCGCCGTCGCCGGTGAGCGTGCCGCTGTCGCCGCTCGCTTCGGCTTCGTAGCGCTGCTGCCCGGCGTAGGGCACCGCGAAGGCGCCGTACTTCTTCATGTACCCGAGCGGTGTGGTCTTCGCGGCGGCGGCGGCGTCTTTCAGGCCGGGCACACCTTCGAAGACGTCACCGAAGTACTCGTCGATGGTGATCGGCGTGCCGGGCTTGGTCTTGCTCTCATACCACTTGCGCGCGCCGAGGCTGCCGTCGGGATCGATGGCCCAGGTGAGCGCGATCCAGAACTCGGCTTCCTCCCAGACCTTGCCGGGGTTCGCGTCGCGCGTGTCGTTGACCTCGCGACCTTCGAGGCGCGCGTACTCGCGCAGCACCGGCTGACGGAAACCGATCCACGTGCCGGCGTGCGTCTCCTGGCTCATCAGGTCGTGACGCTCCGGGCCGAGGCCCATCGGCAACACCCAGTCGGCCCACTGCGCGGTCTCCGACCAGATCGGCGTGAGCGCCACGTGGCAGCCGATGGTCTCCTCGTTCTCAAGCATCTCGATCCACGAGGCGCCGTCGGGGTTGGTCCACACCGGGTTGTAGACGCGCGTGAAGTAGGTGTCGATGCGGCTGCCCTGCTTGCGCAACAGGTGCGGCAGCAAGAACGACATCTCGTAGTGCGCGAGCGGGTACTCGTCGGGCCAGGAGCGCTCGTTCCAGTCGCTGCCGGGGCCGGGGTTCTCGCTGGGCTTGGGCGCGAACTTGTCCCAGGAGTTGGGGTTCACGCCGCCGCGCGTGCCGATCGAGCCGCTGAGCAAGTGCAGCAGCATGAGCGAGCGCGCGACTTGCCAGCCGCCATGATGGCCGGCCGCCGTGTTGCGCCAGAGGTGACTCGCAAAGCGCGAACCGGCCGCAGCGATCTCGTCGGCGAGTTGCTCGACGGTGCCCGCCGGCACGCGGCACTCTTCGACCACGTACTCGGGCGTGTACTTGGCGTAAGTCTCGGAAAGCACTTCGAGGAAACGGTCGAAGCTGCCGTCGCCACCGGCATCGCGGGCGGCCAGGAACTCTTCCCAGTTCGCCCAGCGCTTCACGAACTCGCGATCGATGCGTCCCGACTGCAGCAGCGTGCGCGCGACGGCGAGCAGCATCGCCGACTCGGTGCCGGGCCACGGCGAGATCCACATGTCGGCGTGACTCGCGGTGTTCGACAAGCGCACGTCGACCGCCGCGATGCGCGTGCCCGACGACTTCGCATCCATGATGCGCTGCGCATGCGGGTTGAAGTAGTGACCCGTCTCGAGGTGCGCCGACAACAACAGGATGAAGCGCGCGTGCTCGAAGTCGGGCGACGGTCGGTCGGCCCCCATCGACAGCGCGAAGCCGAGCCGCGCCGCGGCGCTGCACACGTTCGTGTGACTGTTGTGTCCGTCGACACCCCAGGCGTGCAGCATGCGCGGGATGAAGTGATCTTCGCCGGGCCGCCCCACGTGATAAACGATCTCGTTGCGACGCTCTTCGCGCAGCGCCTTGCCGATGCGTCCGCCAATATCCGCCAACGCTTCTTCCCACGTGGCTTCGCGGAACTTGCCGCTGCCGCGCGGGCCGTCACGCTTGAGCGGCGTGAGGATGCGCTCGGTGTCTTGCACCTGGTTGATCGTGGCCGGTCCCTTGGCACAGGTGCGTCCGCGGCTGCCGGGGTGCACCGGGTTGCCCTCGAACTTGCGGATCGCCCCGTCTTTCTTGTCGACGAAGGCCAGCAGCCCGCAGGCCGACTCGCAGTTGAAGCAGATCGTGGGCACGCAGCGGTAGTGCGTCTCGACCTTCTTGGGCCAGGCGGCGGCGTCGAGCTCGACCCAGTCGTCCCAGTGCTCGGGCGGCGGGCCGACTTCGAGTTCCCAGGGAGACGGCCGTGCGCTCGGCGTGTTGCCAACGCCGGACATCGGGGTGTCGGCGGTGTCGCTCACGAAAGGACGCTCGCGCAACGGGTCGGGGTCAGCAGCGTTCGATGATCTCGATGACCCATGGCAACGGCGACCCTTCGCGTAGAGCGTGTGCACCTCGACCCGCGCCGAGACGCACAGATGCTAACGCTCCAGCTCGGCCGGGACCAACGCGAAGACGCCGCTCAGGGAGTTGTCGCGAGCATGCAGTTCGAGGCGCTGAAGCCGAGCGGCCCGGACGGATCGCTGACCCAACCCTGCAGGAACAGTTCGGTGCCCGAGGGCACGCCTGCGGGGAAGTTGAAGTTCGCGCCGAACTCACCGGAGGCGTCGAGCGAAAACGGGCCGAGCAGCACGTCCACCGCGGGGCACATCACGCCACCCTTGAACGCGGCGTTGAGTTCGCTCAGGCCGAGCACCATCCAGGCGTTCGCCAGCGGCAGGCCGTCGCGCAGCTCGACCCTCGCGTTGCTGCCGGGCTCGAGCGTTCCCGTGCCGACGAACTTGGGCGCGAGCGCGCCGGCCGGCAAGCTCTGGCCGAGGCTGACCCAAGGGCCGACCTCCACGAGATAGGCGCGCCAGCCGTCTTCGAGGGTGAGCCCTTGGAACACGACCGACGTGCCGTCCGCCGAGATGTCGTAGCCGTCGGAACCGGCGCCGATTCCGATGACCCGCACGCCGTCGGCGGTCGTGACATTCGTCTCGACGAGGATCTGGTCGTTGAGCAACAGCGCCTCACGTTCGAGGGCGCCGTCGAGGAAGCTCGCGCTCCAGAGCATGTTGCCGTTGTCGGCGAGCTGCGGCACACCAAGGGTGATCAGCTCGGTGCCCGGCCGACCGGGCAGGGGATCACCTTTGCGCGCGTAGAGCTCGCCGTTGCGAACGAGCACGCGATCGCTGGCGACGGGCGCGTCGATGCGCGTGAGTGCAGCCCAGTTGCCAGCGCCATCCTGGTTCACGTAGTCGAGCACAGGCCAAACGATCCAGTTGCGTCCGGGCACCGGCGAGGGCTCGCCCGTCATCATCAGCACCTCTTGATTGCGCAGCAGGGCGTGCCGGAAGGGCGGCAGATCGCCAGTGCGCAAAGAGGTGTAGACGAGCAAGTCGCCCGCGTCGCTCAGCGCGTGGCGCAAGGGCTGCGACGTGCTGAGCAGGTCCACGTCCCAACCGTTGGCCAGCGTTTGCCCGCTGCCGACGATCAGTTCGCCGTTCGAGAAGCTGCCGTCGGGGGCCACGTCGTAGCGCACGTAGGCCATCTCGAAGATGAGGTTCACCGTGAAGTCTTCGATGTGGCCGCCCACGATCACGCGCCCCTGGCCGTCGAACTCCGCGGAGCCGATGCCGCGCCAACGCGCGTCGGCAGGCAGCCCCGTGGCTGCGACGAGGTCGTCGAAGTCGAGCTGCAACACGTTGTCCACGAGCACCGCGGTCTGCACCTGGTTCGACGCCACCGCGTACGGCACGACCGTGCAGAGCTGAGCGGCCGCGTTCACCGTGCCCGCGCCGTTCTGGTCGCCTCCGAAGAGGCCAGCGTAGATCGTGAAACCGCCGGACGGGATCGGCTGCCCGGACCACTGCGTGGGCATGCCGTTGATCGCGAGCACTTGATTGCTGCCGGCACTCGACAGCAGCAACTGGTGCAGGCCGCCGGGAGTGAGCTTCACGCCGGTGACCGCCTCGACCTGCCCCGGCGCGCCGGGCACACCGACCAGCACGGGTTCGGCGCCGACGGGCCCGTCGTCGAGCATGGCCGCGGCGAACGGAGCGAGAACACACAAGGCCAGCGTGAGGCGCACTGAAGTCACGGCGATTCTCCCCCGGGAGGCGCGAACGCGAAGCGCAACACTTCGCGCGATCCCGGAACCCCTGCCCACAGCGCTTCGCAGGTTGAGTTCTACCACGGATCCGGCCTGCGGACCGGGCGTGCAGAGCTTGATGCGCCTCAGCTAATCGGCAGCGCCTGCCCCGCGCGCACGAGCAGATCTTCCTCCACGGCCAGGCCGACGAGCGCCAACAGCCCGGCCAGCGGCCAGAGCAACGTGGACTCGGGGAAGAACAACATCACGAGCGGCAGCGCGATGCCGAGCCCGACGCCGAGCACCCAGTGCTTCTTCGCATACGGCCCATGCGTGAGCAGACGGCTCGCGCGCTTGTACTCGGCCTCGCGCGCGAGCGGCGCGAGTTGACCTTCGCAGAGCGTGAACAACAAGTGCCCGGTGAGTCCGGCCGTGAGCATCGAGCCGAGCATCTCCACGGCCTCGCGACCGAGCGGCACGAGCGTGTCGAGCAAGAGCAGCGAGGCCGAACCCGCCAACACCGCTTGCACGAACAGGTGCAGCGCCAGCCCGCGGCGCATCCAGAGCACACGACCCTTGGCCTGCGCGAAGAGCCAACCCGTGTACATCGCCGACAGCGCGCCGAACACACCCGTGGTCACCATCAGCGACACGCCGAAGAAGCCCGTGGGCGGTCGCTCCAGATACGCCATGCCGAGCCACAAGGCGAGCAACACGTGGAAGCCGAGCAGCAAGTAGGAGCCCTTGGCGAGCCAGCTGTTCCAGTTCGGGCGCAAGATGATCGAGAGGAAGCGCGACGGCTTCTTGAGGTCGGCCACCAAGCACACCAGCGTGGCCGACAGCGCGAGGAAGGCCAGCCCCGGCACGAGCCACGTGGCGGCCGCGGTCGGCTTGTGTCCCCAGAAGTCCGCGAAGGGCGCGAGCAACGGTGCGCCCGCGATGAACGCCCCACCCGCGATCGACTTCAACCAAAGGTAGCCAGAGATCGCCGTGCCCCAGGCCGGCTTGCGATCGACGTTGTACGTCGTGCGCGACTCGGGCAGCGCCTTCTCTTCCATGCTCGCCGCGAGCGCTTCGTAGATCTGCGACTCGAGCTGCGGACCCGGGCGCTGGTTGCTCCACAGGTAACCGCCCGCCGCGTTCGTGAGCGACGGGTCGATGCCCGCCGAGTCCACGTCGCGGTAGAACACGTTCGGGTTCGTGCCGGCCTCGGGCTTGCGCACTTGCAGGTCGAACTCGTCGCGCATCTGGGACACGCGGCTCTCGGGGTCGTGGAAGTCGCCCGGGATGAGCGCCTCGGTCGGGCACACCACGGTGCAGGCCGGCGCCAAACCTTGCTCGGTGCGGTGCGCGCAGAAGTGGCACTTCTGAACCGTGCCCTTCTCTTCGTTGAGGAACAGCGCGTCGTAGGGGCAGGCTTGCAGGCAGCCTTTGCAGCCGATGCAGATGTCGGGGTCGATGTCGACGATGCCGTCGGAGCGCTTGTCGAGCGCCGTCACCGGGCAGATCTCAACGCACGGGGCGTCGGTGCACTGGTTGCAGCGCAGCACGGTGAAGCTGCGGTCGACCTCGGGGAACGTCCCCTGCTCCGTGTACTTCACCCAGGTGCGGAAGTCGCCCAGCGGGACGTCGTTCTCCGACTTGCAGGCCACGGTGCAAGCGTGGCAACCGATGCAGCGCGACTGGTCGATGACGAAGCCGAGTTGCACGGCGGGCCCCAAACGGGAGAGAAAGACCCGCGCAGGTTACCGGTCCTCGAGCTCGAGACCCAGACTCCGGCACAGCCTCTTCGTGGGCGCCAGGGGCCGGGCGCTCCCCGCCCTCCGAGCAGCTTCGGTCGAGCCGGCCGAACTGCCGACATAGGTTAGACTCACGCCTTCGGCGCCCGCCCGCTCCCGGCCTCCTCGCCCACCCGCGGGGCGTCGTCGCTCTCCTCGGCGAAGTCCGCACACTTCATGCTCCGCATCCAGCTCATTCACCCGCCGGCCTTCCTGAACCCCACCGCGCTCACGGCGCTGCGACCCAGCTTGCCCTTGGGGCTGGCCTACGTGGCGGCCTCGTTGCGCAAGGCCGGGCACGAGGTGTCGGTGATCGACGCCGTCGGTGCGGCGCCCGAGCGCACGGTGCGCGATGGCAAGGTGGCGCGCCTGGGGCTCACGATCGAACAGATCGTGGAGCGCATCACGCCCGACACGCAAGTCGTCGGCATCACCTCGATGTTCACCTACTCGTGGCGTGTGGTGCGCGAACTGATCGAAGCCGTGAAGCGCGCGCGCCCCGACGTGCTCGTGCTCGGCGGCGGCGAACACTTCACGGGTCTGCCCGAGTTCAGCCTGCGTGAGTCGCCGATCGACATCTGCGCGCTGGGCGAAGGCGAAGAGACCGCCGTGGAATGCATGCGCCGCTACGAGAGCTGGTTGGCGAAACAGAACACGCCGCCCACCGAGTTGCGCGAGCGCGTGCACGAATGGGCCGACGGCCTCCCCGGCGTGGCGTACATGAAGGCCGGCGAGCCGGTGATCGAAGCGCGCCGCGATCGCGTGCGTGACATCGACGAGATCCCGAACCCCGCCTGGGACTTGTTCGAGGTCGCCGTCTACGACGCCAACCGCCTCGTGAACGGCATCAAGTTCGGCGTGACCATGCCGATCCTCGCCACGCGCGGCTGTCCGTACCGCTGCAACTACTGCAGCTCGCCGAACATGTGGACCACCAAGTGGGTCGCACGCGACGCCAAACTCGTGGTCGACGAGATCGAGCACTACGTGCGCACCTACGGCGCCAACAACTTCCCCTTCCAAGACCTCACCGCCATCGTGCGCAAGGACTGGATCGTGGCCTTCGCCACCGAGCTCATCGAGCGCGACCTCAAGATCACCTGGCAGCTCCCCTCGGGCACGCGCTGCGAAGTGGTCGACGACGAAGTGTCGAGCCTGCTGCGTCGCTCGGGTGGTCGCTCGCTCAACTTCGCGCCCGAGAGCGGCAGCGAAGCCGTGCGCAAGAAGGTGCGCAAGCAGATGAAGGAAGAGTCGCTCTTCAAGGCGGTCGACGCCGCTCTCGCGCACAAGCTCAACATCTCCGCCTTCTTCGTGATGGGCTTCCCCGGCGACACCGTGGAGGACCTCAAGCAGACCGTGAAGTGGGCTGGCCGCCTCGGGCGCCTCGGCATCGACGACGTGGCCGTGGGCTTCTACTTCCCGATCCCTGGCACGACCTTCTTCCGCGAGCTCGAAGAACAAGGCAAGGCCGAGCTCACCGAAGACCTCATGCTCGCGCCGATCTTCGTGCACGACAGCAAGCTCCGCGACGAACACAACTACAGCCAAACGCTCTCGTCGCGCACGCTCACCTACTGGCGCTACCGCACGGTCTACGCCTTCTACTGGCGCGCCTTCCTGCTGCACCCCACGCGCGGCTTCCGCATCCTCGGCAACCTGCTGCGCGGACGTGAAGAGTCGAAGATGGACTCGTTCATGCAGATCCTGAAGGAGCGCTTCTTCACCAAGCGCGCCGCCAAGGCCTGAGCCTGGAGCACCTCCCGGATCTGCTCACGCACGTGTCGCGCCCGCGCGTGCTCGAGCTGGGCAGCCGACGCGTCACGCCCGCCGCGTGGCCGCGCCCCGAACACTGGGACGTCACGGGTGTGGATGTGCGCGACGGACCCGGCGTGGACCTCGTGGCCGATGCGCACGCCTTGCACCGCGCGCTGCCGGCGTCGCACTTCGATGCGGTGTACAGCCACGCGGTCTTCGAGCACTTACTCATGCCGTGGGTCGTGGCACTCGAGTTGAACCGCGTGCTCGTGCCGGGCGGCGTGGCCTGGATCGTGACGCACGAAGCCTTCCCGCGGCACGAACACCCGTGGGACTTCTGGCGCTTCGGCACGGGTTGCTGGACGTCGCTGTTCGAGGCGCGCACGGGCTTCGAGATCCTCGACAGTCGCGGGCTGCATCCCTCGCGTGTGCGTGCGCGTGGCGGGGCGGCGTCACCCGGGCAAGCACGCGAGTTCGACGGCCACAGCGGTTGCGAGATCCAGGTGCGCAAGATCGGCGCGCCCGTCGCCACACTCGACTGGCCGCTCACGCCCGCCGAGTTGTTGCCCGCCGCGCACTTCTATCCCGCCCCGGGACGGCGTCGCGTGGCGGGGCTCGCGCGTCGCGCGCGGGAAGCGCTCGCCAGTCGCATGCCGCGCGACGCCGACCCGCTCGAGGTGTCGCGCACGCCCGGCCCGTGGACGCTGCTCGTGGGTCCGCAGCCTCGTCGACCGCTGCCTGATTTCGCCGCCCCCGACACGCGTGAGCTGCCCGCCGACGTCGACCTGCGCGCCTGGTGCGCCGAGCAAGCGCCCGGCTCAGTGGCGAAGCTCGCGCTGCTCGACCTCGCCCAGCGCGACCCGCGTCCGTGGAGCCTGATCCCGGAGCTGGCGCGTCTGCTGCCCCCCGGCGGCCTCCTTTATCTCGACGCCGCCTTCACCGCCCCCACCTCTGAACCGGGTTTCCGCCTGAGCGCCGAAGCCTTCCGCGGCCTGCTCCACGCGGGCACGGGATTCGAGCTGCAAGCCGTGGCGCAGGTCGATCCTGCCGACCTCCTCGAGAACGGCCGCCCCGCTCCCGCACCTTGCTACCTGCGCAGCCTGGCCCTCGCGCGACGATTGCCTGGCGCTCCGGACGCAGGCTTGCGCTGGCACTGAGCACCCCACCGCTGGCGTGTTCGGCTCCCGGCACTTAGGCTCGTGGGAATGCCCAGACACAAGGCTTTCGTCCGCGAAGAGGCGCTCGAGCGCGCCATGGATCTGTTCTGGGCCAAAGGCTACGAAGCCGCGTCGCTGCAAGAGCTCGTGAAGCACATGGGCATTGGGCGTTCGAGCCTCTACGACACCTTCGGCAGCAAGCACGAGCTCTGGGCCGAAGCGCTCTCGCTCTACGGACGCAGGATGCAGGAGCTCATGCTCGCGCCGCTCCGGGGTGACGGAAGCCCGCGCGAGCGCATCGCGAAGCTCTTCGCGGGCGTGATCGAGCGCAAGAGCTCGGGCGAGCTGCCGTCCTGCCTCTTGATGAAAGCGCTGCTCACCACAGGCGAGCATTGCGAGGACACGGCCGAGTGCGCGCGCGCCAGCGTGGCCAAGCTCGAGCAGGAACTCTGCGCCGTGCTCCACGAAGCTCGCCAAGCGGGAGAGCTCGGCAGCAAGGAGTCGCCAGAGCGGCTGGCGCGCGTGCTCGTGGCGCTGCTGCACGGACTCGGCGTGTCCGCCAGCGTGGACTGTAACCCCGAACGACTGACCGACATCTCTGAGCTCGCGCTGGCGCTGCTCGACTGAACACGCGGCCGCCCGCGCCTTTTTTTGCTCGATTTTGAACCGATCAGTCCACAACCTTCTGAACACACGAAAGCCCTGCCATGACGACCTACCCGCTCCACACCGCCGAGACCGCCCCGCGCGCCAGCCGCCCGATCCTGGAGGGCGCCGAGAAGGCGCTGGGCTTCGTGCCCAACCTCTACGCCACCATGGCCGACGCCCCCGCCGCGCTGCAGACCTACACCGACATCAGTACGTCCTTCGACAGCACCTCGCTGAGCCCGCTCGAGCGCCAGGTCGTGTTGATCGCAGCGTCGGTCGAGAACAACTGCACCTACTGCGTGGCGGCGCACTCCACCATCGCCGGCATGCAGAAACTCGACACCAGCGTGGTCGACGCGCTGCGCAACGCCGAGGACCCCGCCGACCCGAAGCTGGCCGCACTGGCGCACTTCACGCGCGTGGTCGTGGAGCAGCGCGGCTTCGCGGGCCAGGAGGAAGTCGATCGCTTCCTCGACGCGGGCTACACCACGGGCCAGGTGCTCGAGGTCGTGCTCGGCGTCACGATGAAAACGCTCAGCAACTACACGAGCCACCTCGCCGCACAGCCGCTCGACGCCGCCTTCGAGCCGCAGCGTTGGGAGCGTCCGGCGCTCGCGGGCTGAGTTGCCACGCTCGCCGACTGCGCGCCACCTTCGCCCACGGAATCGCTTTGCTTGCCGGCGACACCCGGCGCGCGCTCACTGAACCGAAGTCTCCGTCACACTCCCGACGGACACCCTCTGACGTCGGTCGCCCCGCCGGGCGGCCGGCGTCTTTTCGTCGCGGGGCCGCGATCCAGCTAGACTTGGCGACGATCCGTCCGGAGCTCGCTGTGTCGTCCGCGCCCTTGCACCCCACCCGCCGTGAGTTGATCGCCGCCGCGCTCGGACTGCCCTTGCTCGCGGCGCGGCGTCCGGCGCGCGCTGCGCAGGATGCCCACGGCAGCGCCCCTGCCGACGACGCAGCCCCCGCCGGCACGTCGAGCGCCGCGCGCCCGCCCAACGTGCTCTTCGTGTTCTCCGACTCGCACCGCGCTGTGAGCACCGGCTGCTACGGCAACGACGACGTGGCCACCCCCGCGCTCGACGCCTTCGCCGCGCAAGGCGTGCGCGTGCCGACCTGCGTGTCGAACACGCCCGTGTGTCGCCCCTTCCGCGCCAGCTTCTTCACCGGGAGTCACGCGCACCGCAGCGGCATGCTCAGCAATGCGTCGTCGCACAACTTCGCGGTCGACGACACCGGCCAGTGGCAGCCACCCGCCGAGCTGCCCACGCTCGGCACGCACTTCCAGCGCGCCGGCTACCGCTGCGGCTACATCGGCAAGTGGCACCTCGGGCGTATCGCCGTGGAACCCGGCCCGCTGCGCTTCGGCTTCGACGACCTGTGGTACGTGGCGCGCAAACCCGCGCACGATTACCGCGAGTGGGAGTACGTCACGGGCACGAGCGGTGACTTCGTGTCGGGGCGCGGGAACTTCCGCACCGATCACGAGGTCGACGTGGCGCTCGAGTTCCTGCGCGCGTCGAAGGCCGAGTCGCCCGAGCGGCCGGTCTTGCTCACGATGAGCTGGGGCCCGCCGCACGGGCCGCTCATCGCGCCGCCGGGTTTCGAACGCGACAGCGCGCGTCTGCCACCCAACGTGACTTCGGCAAAAGCCAAGGCCATCGCGCGCAAAGACTTGCCCAACTACTACGGCCTCGTGGAAGCCATGGACGCGAGTTGGGCCAAGCTCATGGCGGGCCTCGCCGCGCTCGACATGGAGCGCGACACGATCGTGGTCTACACCTCGGATCACGGCAACCAACTCGGCGCGCAAGATCGCACCGGCAAGGAGTACGCCTACTCCGACAGCAGTCGCGTGCCGCTGATGTTGCGCTGGCCGGGACAGTTGCCGGCCGGCAGCACGCTCGACTCACTGGTCGGCACGCCCGACTTGTTCCCGACCTTGTGCGGACTCGCCGGCCTGCCGCAACCCGAAGGTGCCGACGGCATGAACCTCGCCGCCGCGCTGCGTGGCGAAGCGGGCGCAACCGTGCGCGAAGAAGCGCTGCTCATCGGCGCCGACACCGAGCTGCTGCCCTTCCCCGGTTGGCGCGCCCTGCGCACCGAGCGTCATCTGTATGCACGCGATGAGAAGGGGCCGCGCTTCCTGTACGAAGTGCAGAGCGATCCCTATGAGATGAACAACCTCGTCGATCGCCGCGCGAAGGCCGTGGCCGCGCTCGACGAACGACTGCGCGAGGCGATGCGCGCGCTGGGAGATCGCTGGCGGCCGGCGTGAACGCGAGGCTGTGCCTGCGCGCGAGCGACGTGACCACGGGGCGTGCACGTGCCGCCAGCGCGGCTGCCAGCTCAGCCCCGCACCGCGAGTGGCACCGCTTGATGCGCAGCGAGTGGCCCGGAGCGGCGCTCGTCGCTGGCGTTGCGCGGCGCGACTGACAGAATGCAACCGACGTCACGGCGAGCCTGTCGCGCGCCGCGACTCAGCGCGTGCGCTTCGAACGCAACGCTCAACACGCTGCACGCCACGCCGCACTCCAACTCGAGGTTGCCATGTTGCTCATCACGCTGCTCGCCGCGTTGCTCTCGGTTCCGATGCAAGCGGGCGCTGGCACGCCCACGTCAGCGGGCGGCGGGGCGTCAGCTGCTGCCGCAGCGATGGCGCAAGGGCAGACGCTGCTCAACCAAGGCGACGTCGCCGGCGCCATCGCGCAGTTCGAGAGCGTGATCGCGAGCAACCCGCAAGCGCCGGGCGCCTGGTACCTGCTCGGCTTCGCGCGGCACGCCAAGGGCGACATGGAACAAGCGCTCGTCGCGCACCTGAAGGCGGCGGAACTCGCCAGCAATCCGGCCGTCAAGAGCGGCGCGCTCTACAACGCTGGCTGCGCCTACGCGCGGCAAGGCAAGACCGACGAGGCCTTCGCGTCGCTCAACGCTTCGATCGCCGCGGGGCTCGCCAACCTCGCGCAACTCAACACCGACACCGACCTCGTGTCCTTGCGCAGCGACCCGCGCTGGGCCGCGCTCACGCCGAAGATCGCACCGCTGCGCAGCGCGTCGACCTTCAGCGAGAGCGGCGTGGAGATCCTGCACGAGTGGCGCGGCGAAACGCCCGGTGACTTCTTCGGTTGGGTCGCGCGTCAAGCAGGCGATCTCGACGGCGACGGCGTCGTCGACGCAATCGTCTCGGCGCACATGCACAAGGGCGGCGCGGGCAAGGCCTACGCCTACAGCGCCAAGAGCGGCGAGCTGTTGTGGTCGGTGGTCGGCAAGCCGGGCGAAGTGCTGGGCTTCGGTGTCGTGGCGATCGGCGACGTGAATGCCGACGGCACACCTGATGTGGCCCTCGGCGCGCCGAACAATCGCAACCCCCAGTCGCCCGGCCGCGTGCTGCTGTGTTCCGGAGCAGACGGCAGCCTGATCCACGAGATCGTCGGCACGCAACCCGGTGAACGTTTCGGTTCGCTCTTCGCCGGCGAGGTCGACCTGAATGGCGACGGCGTGCTCGACCTGGTCGTGGGCGCGACCCATCGCGACGGCGGCGCCGGTGCGATCACGGTCCACTCCACCGACGACGGCCGCGAGCTTGCACGCTTCACCGGCAGCGCCGGCGACGCGCTCGGCATCTGCCTCGCCGCCAGCACCGACGGCCCGCGTCCGATGCTCGCCGCGGGCGCCTCGGGCGCCGGCCCCACCGGCAACGGCCAGATGCGCGTGTGGACCGGCTGGCCGCTCGAAGCCGCTTACACGCTCGAAGCCGACGCCACCGGCGCCGCCTACGGTCAGTACTTCACCTCGTTCCCCGGAGACTTCGACAAAGACGGCACGCCCGATCTCTACAGCGTCGACTTCTCGAACGGCGCGAACGGTTCGGCGCACGGTCGCGCCTACTTGCACTCGGGCGCCGACGGCAGCGTGTTGCGCACGTTCACGGGCAAGCCCGGCGAAGGCCTCGGCATCGGCGTGGCCAAGGTCGGAGACGTCGACCAAGACGGCACGCCCGACCTGCTGATCGGCTCCTGGCTCTGCAGCGACGCCGCCAACCAAGGCGGCCGCGCCACGCTCTACTCCGGCAGCGACGGCGCCGTGCTGCAACAGTTCACGAACACGGCCACGCTCGATCAGTTCGGCTACGACACCGACGGCCTCGGCGACGTCGACGGCGACGGCGTGCCCGACTTCCTCGTCACCAGCGCGAACAGCGGCGTGGGCGGCGCGAGCACGGGGCGGGTGTTCGTGTTGAAGGGGAAGCCCGTGCGCGGGGAGTGAGCGCGGGGCGAGGCGGCGGCGGCTGCTCAGCCGTCGAGCTGGTTGATCAGCAGCGTGAGGAGCGGCAAGTCTGCATTTCCCGCAACGAGGTCGGGCACGCCGTCGCCATCTAGATCGTCGGCCTGGAGCCCCCACGGAAGACCAGCGATTCCAAAGGGCACCTCCGTCTCGAAGGTCCCGTCTCCCTGACCCAGCAGGATCGAGACGAGTGTCGAGCCCGTCGCTAGGTCTGGGAACGAGTCGAGGTTGAAGTCCGCGATTACGACATCCGAGGGGAAACCGAAAGCGGACGATTCGAGCGCCTGAGCTGTGAAACTTCCATCGCCCACACCAATCAACACACTCACGAGCCCATGCGGCTTTCCGCCGAAGTGATAGGAAGTGAACGCAAGGTCGGGAATCCTGTCGAGGTCGAGATCCCCGACGGTGAAGTCGATGAGCGTTCCGCCAACGAGATAGGAGACAGGCGCGCCGAGTCCTCCATCACCATCGCCGAGGCGCACCGACACCTGATCTGTCTCTGTGGGTTCGTGGTACTGCTTGACGACGACATCCAGCTTGCCGTCGACATCCATGTCCTTGAGCATGAGTAGTGTCGGTGACCCGTCGAGAGCGAGGATCGCGCCGGAATGGAAGCTACCGTCACCCACGCCTCGGAACACACCGAGTTCGTTCGAGTAGGTCCACGCAACAACAACGTCGAGGTGCCCGTCGCGGTCGAGGTCACCAAGCTCAAACTCGAGCGGGAGGCTCGCCAAAGCAAGAGACGGGGCTGGCGTGAAGGTGCCTGATCCGTCACCAAAGAGGATGCGCAGCGAGTCTGCACCTGGATCGAGGACAGCAGCATCCAGGACGCCATCGCCGTTCAGGTCGCCAAGCTCGAACTCACCGACGGCGCCTTGTAGAGCAGTGGCAATCGGGGATTCCAGGCGTCCGTCACCCGTGCCGGGCAGCACGAGCAGTTCATCAGTTGCAAGACTCTGCGTGATCACATCGACGACTCCATCGTGATTCACATCGGCGACTCGAACACGATAGGGGTCATCAGTCAGCACGACCCGCTCGTGAGCCTGGAACCCCACGCGGGGCTCGACTTGCAACACGGTGACGCCGCAGCTCGCCCCCTGCAGCGCGGAGTGAGATGTCACGAGCTCGCGCGTTCCCGAGCCCGTCAAGTCAGCGACGAGCAGCGACCAGGGTCCGTCGCACACGGGGTAGGTCGCAGCCAAGTCGAAGGTGCCGTCGCCCAGCCCCCAGAAGTGCGTGACCTCATCGGAGAACGCGTTCGCTACGAGCAGGTCGACCGCGCCATCGTCATCGAGATCCTCGATCTCGACGAAGATCGGACCTTCACCGACCGGGAGCTGGACCGGCGGAGCGTAGGTTCCACCGAGCGTTTTGATCAGGATCGTGACGTCGTCCGAGAGGCGGTTCGCGACGACCAGATCCAGAAGCCCATCGTCGTTGAGATCATCGACGTCGATCCAGCTCGCGCCGCTGCCGCCGGTGGCGATCGCGACGGGGATCTTGAACCCGCCCGCCGCTTTGCCGACGTGGATCGTCACGCCATCGGGTCCCTGTTGCTGGCCCGCCACGGCGATGTCGAGCACGTCGTCGCCGTTCAAGTGAGCGACGACGACGCAGCGCGGTGGCTGCAACGTGGGGATCACCTCGGGGTCCGCGAAGTTCCCGCCGCCTTCACCGTGGAACAGCCAGAGGTCGCGCGAATCAAGGTTTGCCACGAGCAAGTCGGTGAAACCATCGGCGTTCAGATCGCGCATCGTGACGTGGAACGGGAGCTCGCCCACGGGCAGCAAGGTTGCGTCCGTGAACGAGCCGTCACCATCACCGAAGAACATCGAGAGGTTGTCGGAGCCGCGGTTCGCGACCACGATGTCCAGCTCACCGTCGCCATCGAGATCGCCTACTGCGACGTGCCCTGATTCAGACTCAGTCTGGTAGTGAACCGGCGCCGCGAGCGTGCCGTCTTCGTTGCCGAAGAGCAGGTTGAGGCCGCCCTCTTCGGTCGGGTCGAAGATGAGGCGACTGGAAGCAGCGAGGTCGATATGCCCATCGCCGTTGAAGTCGCCGGCCGCGACCGACGAGTTTCTAAAGCCCGCGCGATACGACGCGCCAGGAAACATCAACTGTGGCGGCTGCCCCGACTGAACCTCCGCGCGCAACGTGTTGCTCGCCGACATCCCCGCGACCGCACCCGCGTCGCGCACCCACGCTTGCATCCAGATCTCGAGACCGACCGGCGCGCTCTCCGGCATGCGGAAGCGCTTGTCGAGCGTGCCGTTCGCGTCGCTCAACCCGATCGACACGATGAAGTCCGGCGCGGGCCCGAGGATCCCGCCCGCGAACGGTGCCGCGAGTTCGCTCAGGCTGTACACGAGCAGCGCGGGGCTGTGCGGGAGCGCGTCGGTGAGGCGCAACGTGTTCGCGGAGCCGGGGCTTGCTGCACCTTCACCTGTGAGCGCGGGGACGAGACCGGCGGTGCCGGGACTCCCGGGGGTCGTGACTTCGTAGGCGTCGCCCGCCCACGCGTTGCCTGCCAGCACGCCCACAACCCACATCATCAGCCCGAATCGACGCATCCCGCTTCCTCCAAGGTCTCGCGGGAGTGAGCCCGCAGCGATCGCCGCGACCAGCTGCCCGGGACTCCGCGGGCGAGCTTCGGGGCTCGCTGCTGAGGCCGACCTCGTCGGTGGCGGCGTGAGCTGACGGGACGGCGGCTGAGTTGCTGACGCTCTCCGCGCGAAGCGAGCCCCTGCGGGCGTTTGGATTCAAGCCAGAGCCTTCCCGCAACGAATGACCGCCACGACCTGCGCGCAGCTCACGACTTCGCGAGCGCCGCGCAACGCAGCCGGCCGCCGTCGCTGAGGGGCGACGGCGGCCAGGGTTTCGCAACCTTCAGCAAGCCTGCAGCACTAGTGACCCGTGACCACGAACACGTTGTCGGAGAGCTCGTCACCGATGCTGGTGTTGCGCCGGATGATCGTGGCGAGGGACTGCTCGTGCACGAAGCGCGTGATGGCTGGCGGCAGGTAGGCCTCGTACCAGAAGCGGTCGCCGTCGCGCAGGCGTTCGAACTGGTCCGCCAGGATCGCGCGGAGCGTGGGGCCGACGAGAGCGCCTTCGACGTGGTCCTCGCAGAGCAAGCCGATCCAGGCATCGATGTCTTGCACTGACCCGTAGGTGTCGGCGAGCGCCCGGGCGCGCGCGGTGTTCGACGTGACCTCCGCGAAGCCTGCGAGTTCACCGCGCCCGAAGGCCGCGTGCAACTCGGCGTAGCTGGGCAGACCGTGATCGCGCCCGCGTTGGATGTTGAGTGAGGCCAGATCGAAGCCACCGGCACCGGGCGGGCCGAACAAGAAGTTACGCACCTCGTCGATGACCCAAGGGTCGAGCTCTTGGCAGACCTGTGCGGCGAGACCGCGCAGCAGCGGCTCGGGTCCCGTCTCCAGGAACGTGGCGGGGCTGTTGAAGGCGGCCGCCAAGCTGAGAGGGCCGCTGGGATGGGCGCCGTTCGCGTCGAGCCGGAGCAGTTGCGGAGAGAGCAGCGTGTGTCCCATGCGATAGGCGGCCGTGGCAAAGCTGTTCGCGATGCGCGGATCGACGTCGCGCTGATAACCCGAGTAGGGAGCCAAGGCGCCCTCGCCGAGGAGCAGCGGCAGGAACTCGCGATAGGTGATCGCCTGCATCTCGGCGGCGACGATCGCGCGGGCCCACTCGTAGATCGTGTCGCCATCCAGTGCGTAGTGACTCGCGATGAGCGTGGCCCAGTAGTTGTGTTCGCGCAGGAACAAGGTGTGCATGGCGGTCAGGCCGACCTGCTCGTTCGCGCGCACATCACCGGCGAGGAAGTACTCGGCGCCGTTCGTGGGCGTGTTCGGCAAGCCCGCCTCGTTGTAGGGCAGCATGTCGCCGGCGCTGCTCGCGAGACGACCGGTGCCGTCGAGCGTGCGCAGTGCGAGGGCTCGCTCGTGCTCGGAGCCGTACACGTTCGAGGCGTCGATGAAGGCGGTGATCTCGTTGACCTGCTGGCGCACGCCACCCTCACTGACCCAGGCCGAGCGATCGAGCGGGATCGAGACCGCGCCGGTTGCGAAGGGGTCGAACCACGGGTCACCGAGCGGCACGTGGATGTCGAAGGCCTCTGCAGGAGCGGCCACGGGCGTCTCGTTGATGTCGTGATCGAGGAACTGCCCCCACTGCCAGAGGTAGTCCGACGAGCGGCTGCGGTTGTGCACGGGCGCGGGCTGGGCAGCCAGCGCGTTGCTCACGCTGCGCGCCGACGGCCGCGCCGCGCCGCTCGGTTCGGAGACACTGTCGGCGTAGGCGGCCTCCATGAGCCGCAGGAAGGGTTGCCCCGCAGCGCCCCACTCGGGATGGGTCGAGTTGTTCCCGTGCCCGTCGATCGAGCGGAACTCGAAGGGGAACCTGGCACCCAGCCGTTGAGCGCGAGCCGCGCCGTCGGCCTGTTCATGAGTGGGAGCGTCACCAGAGTCGGTGAGTCGGGCGCGGTGAGCTGGCGAACGTGACCTGTCGCTCTGCTGCGCGACGAGGTCACCCGTGAGAGTGAGACCGATCAGGAGTGGGGTGAGCCTGACGGCTGCCCGCGTGAAGAACATGATGCACCTCTTGGAAGATGAGACGTGAGTGATGGGCGTCGCCAGTCGCGGCGACATCGGGGCCATCAGACGCCGTCACCGACATCCGCCTTCCAGCACATTCACAAACATGTTGTGAAGACTTATGAGAAGGCGATCCATCCAAGGGACGCTGAGTGAATGCGCAGCACCCCGCACCCCGCGAAGCGCGGAGTGAGGGGTGCGAGACTCGGTCGTTTCACACTGTGAGTGTTGTCGTCGGATGCTTGTGAGAAGGTTGTGGACCACGAGGCGCGATGACCCGTCACCGCACCCTGCAGTCGACGAGCGCCCGTTCAGTTCGCAGCGAAGAACTCGAGGCGCGTGCCATCACTACCAGCCACGCCGCCTGCGGCTCCGGGGTCGATCACGAACCACTGGAGCACGATCTCCACGCCTGCCAGTTCGGGATCCTCCGGGATGGCGACCGTGAGAGACGTCGCGCCTTCGCCTGGGCCGTTACCGACGAGCGTCCCTGCGGGATAGAAGTGCATCGCAGGTGTTGCGCCCAACAGGAAGGGCGTGTGACGCAGGAAGATGTTGGGTGCCCCCGCCTGCAGATCGACGCCGAGCAACACCGGTGCGCCGGCCAGGCCGTCGGCGAGGCCGAGGGTCATCGCGGGACTACCGATCAGCGGCGGCTCGACCGCCACCGCGCGCGGGACGAAGCCACCGCTGCCCACACCACCGCTGGCGAACAACTCAGGTCGGCGCCCTGACTCACTCGACAGAGTCGGGCGATCAAAAGGCGGCAACTCGGCGGGCACGCGCGGATCATCGAGCGCCGTCTCCAGGAAAGCGACGAGCGCATCCTTCTGTTGTTGAGTGAGTCCTAACGGGTTGATCAGCGGATCCTGGTTCTGCGGGAAATCACCACCGCGATCGTAGAAGTCCACCACGTCGGCGAGCGTGGGCATGCTGCCGTTGTGAAAGTAGGGCGCGCGCAGTTGCACGTTACGCAGACCCGGCGTGCGGAAGCGACCGTTGTCGACCGGCAGACCGGTGATCGCGCCACGCCCGAGGTCTTCGTTCGGCGGACGCACGCCGAGCGCATGAAACTGGTTGTCACTCATCAACGGGCCGCCGTGGCAAGCCACGCAACGACCTTGCCCCACGAACACCTGCCGCCCTTGGTTCTGCAGCGGCGTGAGCGAGCCGGGGATCCCTTGCAGGAAGTTGTCGAAGGGTGTGCCGACGGAGAGCAGCGTGCGCTCATAGGTGGCGATGGCCATGGCGATGTTCGTCGCGCTGACCTCGGCGTTGCCGGGGAAGGCCTCGGCGAACAAGCTGGGGTAGTCGCGCCCGGAGACGAAGTCGGCGAGCGCGTCGGGCAGATCGCTGGCCAGCGCGAGCGGCTGCACGGCGCTGAGCTTCGCGACGATCTGGTCCCAGTCGCGTCCCACGTGCCCCATCTCCACGTCGCTCACCGGCGGACCGACGGCTTGGCTCTCGAGCGCGGCCCCCGCGAGGAGCACGACCTCGCCCGCGACCGGATCCACGAAGCTGGCTGTGGCGCGGCCGTCCCAGAAGAGCGTGGGACTGAAAGCCGCGTTGATCATCGACGGCGCCTGGCGATCCGTGACCTGCTCGCGCATGGGGAAGGGCTCGGCGCTCTCGTAGGCGCCGCTCGCGAAGGAACGGATCACGCCGCGCGTGCCGACCACGTCGTCGGGGGTGTCGAACAGACCGTCGGCGCCGGGGTGTAAGGAGTCGTCGGCAAGCAGGCTGCGCGGATCCGCGCCCCCCGCTGAGGGAATGTGACAGCTGCCGCACGCCACGCTGTTCGTGCTGCTGAGTTGCTCGTCCCAGAAGAGCGCCTTCCCGAGCAGCGCCTTCTCGGGCGTGATCGGGTTGGCCATCGGCACGGGCACGGGCGGCAAGGTTCCAGGCGGCACGCCTTGCGCGGCGAGGGCGCCAGACATCCATCCGAGCGAGAGGGCGACGAGCAACCCGTCGCGAGCAGAGCGGAGCATCGGGAACTCCAGGTCGAGGGGGAGAGTGTCAGGGCTTCATGCACGGCGCGACGCGAGGCTCACACGGCCTCGCGCGGTGCCTCGGTTGCACGCGGTGCTTCCGTTGCGCGCGGTGCGTCAGTTGCGCGCGGTGCGTCGTCGTGTGGCGGATGCGCCCCGCGAGGTGGTGCGGAGGGCGCGCGCTCGCTGCGCGGACGTCCGCGGCCTGCGCGTTCACGTTGCGCGCCGTCACGCTGTGCGCGACTCGCCCCAGCACGGCCTGAGTCTGGGCTTGGGCCTGGGCGATCGGGCCGAGCGCGTCCCCGCTGTGCGCCGTCGGGTCGAGCGCGACGTGAGGCCCCAGTCGTGGGACGCGCGTCCGACTCACCACAGCTGCAACTCGCGCGAGGGAGATCGCGACTGCCAAGCACTTCACGGCCGCGTCCACGACCGGCTGCGCGTTCACGGCCCGCTACGCGTTCACGACCCGCTACGCGTTCACGACTCACCGCACCTCCGCGACGCGCCTCGAGGCCGCGGCGCCGCGCCCCTTCTGGACCGCGTTCGCGATCGCGACCTTCGAACCCAGCTTCACCTGCGCGACGCCCGAAGGGCGGGAGCGGCACCCCGCGCGCCTCGAACGGCGCCGCGCCAAAACGCGCGAAGGGCGGCGGCGGGCGCCTTCCCAGAGGACTTCGAGCGTCGCGGTCGGGGCGCGGCCCCACACCTTCGCGTGCCGGAGGAGCCGGACGCGGCGGGCGTGAGCTCGGGTCCCCGTGCGAGCGGGTCTGCAGCACCCGTTCGTCGTCCGAGAGCGGGACTTCGAGGGCCCTGCTGCTCATTGAGAGCGCAGCGACCAAGGACATCACCTCGAGTGCGAGCACGAAGAAACGAGACATGAGAGAGCTCCATGGGAAGGCGACCACCGGCCGCCACCCACCCATGCGCACTCCACGAAAGATCCTTACGATCTAAATCGTCGACGGTGCCGATGAAGACAGACGCGGCCCCCGACCGCGCCGGCCCGCGACTCCCCGCGTCGCCGAGTTGACCCCGAAACCACCCGTCATGCGCCCCTTTCTCCAAGAGGAACGCAGCGCGCTGCAGCGCGGTGAACGCCCCGAGTGGGAGCGACTCTGCACCGAGTTGAGGCCGCGGCTCGAGCTGCTCGCGCGCCTGCGACTCGACAGGCGCCTCTCCACGCGCGTCGACCCGGAAGACCTCGTGCAGGAGCTGCTGCTGCAACTCGTCGGGCGCCAACTCGACCCCGGCCCGAGCGGCGAACACCTCATGGCTTGGCTGCGCACCGCGCTCGATCACCTGCTCGTGGACCTGCATCGCCGACATGTCGGCGCGGCGAAACGCTCACTCGATCGCGAAGGCCCGCTCGACGCACTGCACGCGCGCGCCGCCTCCGCTCACACCACGCCCACGCTCGCGGCGCGTCGAGCCGAACGCAGCCGCGACCTCGTGGCTGCGCTCGAACGCATGCCCGCCGACCAGCGCGGCGTGATCGTGCATCGCTTGCTCGAAGAGCGTAGCGTTCGTGAGACGGCGCAACTGCTCGACCGCAGCGAGGGCGCCGTGTCCGTGCTGCTCAACCGCGCGCTGCGCAAGTTGCGCGACCTGTACCGCGGCTCCGCCCCCACCGGTCTGGTGTCATGACGCACGACGACGACCCCTTCGACCCCGAAGCACTCGAAGGTCTCTCGCTCATCGAGGCCGCGCTGCACGCCGACAGCGACACCGTGGACGCGAACGCGTCGCTGCTGGAACGCGGCGAGATCCCGCAGAGCTTCGACGGTCTCGAACTCAAGCGACGCATCGGACGCGGCGGCATGGGCGAGGTCTATCTCGCGCGCCAGGTCTCACTCGATCGCGACGTGGCCGTGAAGCTGCGCCTGGCCCCCAGCTGCGACACGGTGGATGTCGATGCCCTGCTCGCGCGCGAAGCACGCACGCTCGCGTCGCTCGAACATCCCGGCATCGTGCGCGTGCTCGACGCAGGCAGCGTGGCCGGCCGTCGTTACCTCGTGATGGAACAAGTGCGCGGACGCACGCTGCGCGAGTGGCTCGAACGTCGCCCCGAGGGTCTCTCGCCCGTGGCCGCAGTCAGCATCGCGCGCGGCATCGCCGACGCGCTGGCCGCTGCGCACGCCGCCGGCGTGGTGCATCGCGACCTCAAACCGAGCAACGTGCTCGTGGGCCGCGCCACGGGTTCGCCGGCACGCGTGCGACTCGTGGACTTCGGCATCGCCGGTCGCGCCTTCGACCTCACCGAGTCGCGCGAGCTCGGCACCTGGGACGCGATGGCACCCGAACAACGCGCGGGCGAAGTCGTGGGCCCACCCGCCGACGTCTACGCGCTGGGTGTGTTGCTCGGCAGCATGATCGGCGGACGCCCCGACGTGCCCGGCGCGTTGCACCGACTCGTGGCCAGCTTCACCGCGCTGGATCCCGCACATCGCCCCGCCGATGGCGCCGCGGCCCTCGAACGCCTGGAGCGACTGAAACTCGGACGCGTTCGCCGCGAACGCAGCCCCTCGCGCGTCGCGTGGCTCGCCGGCGCGGCGCTGATCGTGCTGCTCAACTTGCTCGGCGTCTGGTGGTTCAGTTCCCCGCCCGAAGCGCGCACCACCTCTCCCCGCGACGACGCGCCGGCGATCGAGGCGCAGCGTCCGCCGCCGCCCGGACCGAACGCGCTGCGCGGCGCGCTGCGTCGCCCTCCACGAGATCCGCGCGACCGACTCTTCCCGCCGCGTGACCCACGCGCCGCCGAGGCTCTGCGGCACTTGCGCCCGCGCGCACGTCCGCTGCTCGAGGAACTCGACGGCGCGCCACCGCCGCCCGGCGAGCCGCCGCCTGCAGAACAGCACGACGGCTGACGCGCGCCGCGCGCTACTCCAAGCGCAACACGTACAAGGTGGCCGACAGTCGCGGCAACGTGTCGTCGAAGCCCTCGCCTTGCACCACGGGGCCCGCGCGCAGCTTGCGCAGGTCGCTGCCGTTCTCGTCGAAGCGCCAAGCGTCGAGTTGCGTGATCGTGCCGCTGCCGGGGGAGAGCAACACGCTGGCATCGAGCGCGGCGTCGGGGGAACGGTTGAGCAGGATCAGCGTGAGGCGACCGGGGTCTTGCGCGTCTTTGGCGCCGAAGGCCACGGTGAGTTCGCGCTCGCTGGTCGTGGCGTGCACCACGGTGTCACCGAAGTGCGCGCCGCTGTCGTCGTCGTTCAAGAACATGCGGAAGGCGGCTTGAACATAGGACTGATCGTCGCCCATCGGCCAGTAGTTGGCGATCACGCCGAGGCGCGCGAAGCTGCCCAGCGCTTCCACCTGGGCCACGCCGCCCGAAGCATGCTGCGCGCCGCCGAAGTGGTATTCGCTGATCGCGAGACGCGTGCCGGGGAACTCGGTGTCGACCAGGTGCTGCAGCCGCGGGATCAGGGTGATCGGGCCGCCGGCGTCGTGGGCCACCCAGCTGTCTTCTTCGTAGCTGGGGTCCCAGAGCGAGCGCGGGGCTTGCGTGCGCGCGCGGCTGCTGGCGCGCGAGGTGTTGGCGCCGGTGATGCGCTCGCCGTCGACCGTCACTTCGGGATACCAGTGCATGTCGAAGGCGTGCAGCAAGCGACGACCGGCGCGCTCGGAGGCTTGCGACATGGCGTCGAGATAGGCCTCGCTGAAGCTGCGCGAGCTCTCGGCGTCGGACGCGCCTTGGAGATCCTTGTGCGCGGCCCACCCGTAGAGCGCCGGCCCGAACACGAGCGCCGTGGGATCCAGCTCGGTCACGACCTCCGCGACCTCGGCCGAGCGCAACAGGAGCTCGTTCCAACGCGTGGCCTTGGGGTGCAAGCGCGGGTGCGTGTGCGGCCACAGCGCGGGTTCGTTGCCGAGCGCGTAGGCGTGCACGCCGCCGTTCTGCGCGCGACCGAAACGCCGCAGCAGATGACGGACTTGTTCGTCGAGGTAGACCACGCCGTCGTTCGTGTCGGGTGCCAGCAACGGCGTGCCAGCGCGCCGCGCTTCCACACGCTCCCAGCGCGGGCTCGGTGCGGCGTCGGCCGGCAGCACGGGGCCGCGCGCATCGGCGGCCACGTAACCGGCGAGCGGCAGTGAGATCAGCGTGGCCGCGCCGCGCTCGCGATCCGAGAGCACCCAACTCTCGATGAGCTTGCCGGGACCGCGCAGCGAGGGATCTTCGGCCATGTACCAATCGTGCTGGTTGCGCCAGTCTTCGCCGGCATGACTCGCGCCGGTTTCCCAGTTGAGCCCCGTGAGACGGTTGCCCCCGTGCCGCACGAGCGTGGCGCCGGGGAAGCCCTTGCCGTTCACACCGAAAGCCAAGGGCTCGACCGGCCGGTTCCCCACCAGCGGGTACACGCGCACGGTCACGCGATCACCCGCACGCGACGCGGGTGCAACGAACCACAACAGGGCGGTGAGAGCGAGCAAGATCGGGCGCATCGGCAGGAAGCCTCCGGCTCCCTGTTTCGTCCGCGCTGCGGCCCGGCCTTGAAGCGGAACGCGCACAAAGCGCGCGCCGCGGATCAGTTCACTTGGGCGGCAGCGGAGGCGCCGTGAGCGTGCACGGCTCGTCGAGGCTGTAGAGGAAGGACACGATGTCGCTGACCTGCTGGTCGCTGATCTTCTGCTTCTCGAGCTTCGGCGAGAGCCACGGGTTCTCGAGGCCGCCCTCAGCCATCAGGCGCACGGCTTCCTCGAGCGTGCGCACCGAACCGTTGTGGAAGTACGGCGCGCTCTTGCTGACGTCGCGCAAGGTGGGCGTCTTGAAGGCGCCGGTGTCTTGCTCGAGCTCGGTGCGCTTGCCGCGGCCCAGGTCGGGGTTCTCGTCGGCCATCCCGATGCCCACGTTGTGGAACTGCTGATCGGTGAACAACACGCCGGCGTGGCACTCCACGCAGCCGAAGTCGTTGAACAACTTCCAGCCGCGCTTGGCGGCGGCGCCGGTGGCGTCGTTCTCACCGGCCTGCCAGCGATCGAAGCGCGAGTTCTTCGCGATCAGCGTGCGCATGTAAGCGGCCAGCGCCATCGGGATGTTCTCCACCGTGGCCGGCTCGTTGAACACGTTGACGAACTGCTCGCGGTAGCCCTCGATCTGGTTGAGCTTGACCACGATCGCCTCGGGATCGCTGGCGCCCATGTTGCCGCCGGTCCACGCGCCCTTGGCCTGCGCTTCGAGCGAGCCGGCGCGGCCGTCCCAGTAGAGGTTCTCGATGTAGCCGACGTTCCACATGGTCGGCGCCGAGCGCGTGAGTTGCTTGTCGAAGGCGCCGATGGCGAGCGCGCGACCGTCCGTCAACCCGTTCTCGCAGGTGTGGCAGCTGTAGCAACTGCGCACGCCGTCGCCGGACAGACGCGGGTCGTAGTAGAGCTGCCAACCGAGGCTCGCCTTCTCCCAGGTGAGCGGGTTCTGCTCGGGGATCGGCATGTAGTCGTACGACGCGATCGGGTCGTATTCGGCGGGGTCGGCGGGCAGCTCGAACCAGGGCGCCTCGAAGCGCGGTTCGGGACTGCTGCAAGCCCACACGAAGGCGGCGGCGACAACAAGGGCGAGGGCTGCAAAGCGCGGCAGTGACATGCGATCCGGTCCGTGAGTCGGGGGAAGGAACGAGCGCTCGACTCTAGCAAAGCAGCGTGGCGGGACGTGTCGCGCGACTCGCGCACCACGCCCGCTGGGGATCGGCGTGTCAGTTTGCTAGACCGCGGGCATGGAACCCGCGCCGTCTTCGCTCACGCTTCGCCGGCCTGTGAGGCCGCAGTCGTGAGCGCAGCGCGCAACAAACTCTGCGGGCTGCTGCACGCACTCGGCGCGCTCGCCTTGCTCGGACTCCTGATCTCCAAGGCCGTGCTGCGTCCGCTCAGCCACGACGAACACCAGTTCGTGGCGCCGGCCGCGCTGTGGTGGCGCGAGGGCCTGCTGCCCTACCTCGACTACCCGCACTTCCACGCGCCCTACAGCGTGTTCTTGAACGCGCTGCCGATGGCACTGAGCGATCACCTGCTGCTCGGCGTGCGCGTGCTCTCGGCCCTGTGCGCGTTCGGCTTCCTGTTGTTGTTGCACCGCGCGCTGCACAGCGCGGCCCGGCGACGCGGCCTCACGCACGGACTCTGGCTCGCCGACGCCGCGGTCGTACTGGCCGTCGCGCAACCGCTCTTCGCCTACACCACAGCTCTCGCCTGGAACCACGACAACGCCTTGCTCACGGCCTTCGCGGGCCTGCTCGTGGCAGCGGCGGCGCTGCGGCGCGGCGGTTGTGGACGCCGACTCCTGCTCGCAGGCCTGCTGCTCGCCGTGTCCGCGGGGCTGCGCCTGTCGATGGCGCCGCTCGGCCTGTGCCTCGTGATCGGCGTGGCGCTGTGCGCGACGCCCGAGCGTCGCACGCGTGCGGTGTTGCTCACGGTGCTCGGCGGCTTGCTGGGCAGCCTGCCCTTCCTCGTGCTCGTGGCGCTGGCGCCCAGCGCAGCCTGGTTCGGCAACATCGAGTACGCGTCGCTCAACACGCTCTTCCGCGAGCAACAAGGCTTCGAACTCGCGATGACGCTCACGCAGAAACTCAGCTGGCTGAAGCAAGCAGTGCTCACGCACCCTGCGGCCGTGGCGCTCGAACTGTTCGCCCTGTGGTCGCTGTGGCGCGTCGGGCCGAGTGGTTGGCGTGCCGCGCGACGCGAACAACCCGAGCTGCTGCTCGCGCTCGTGTTCCTACCGGGCTTGTGGCTCGGCGCACTCGCGGCCACTCCCGCGTGGCCGCAGTACTTCTTCGCGTCGATGATCTGGCTCGTGCCGCTCGCAGCCTGGGCCTCGTTGCAAACCGGCCACGGCCTCGCGACGCGCTGGTGGCTCCCGCTCGCTGCGGCCGTCGCGCTGGTGAGCGGTGCGCACGACTGGCACACCCAACTCGTCCCTCCCACGCGCCACGGCCAGGGTGCGCTCGCCGTGCACGCCGCCGGCGAAGAGCTGGCCGCGCTGATCGGCTCGGGCCGCGTGCTCACGCGCGCGCCGATCCTCCCGCTCGAAGGCGGCGCGCGCATCGATGCTGCACTCGCTGGAGGTCCCTTCGGTTGGCGCGTGGAGCCTCTGCTCGACGAGACTCAGCGCGACGGCCAAGGCCTGCTGGGCCCCACGAGTGCGCACCGCCACCTGGAGCGTGACCTACCGGCCGCCCTGCTGCTGCTCGACGACGACGAGCCGCGCAAGCTCGACAGCGCGCTCGAGCTGGGCACGTGGGAGCCACAGATCCTCTCGCCGACGAGCTCGCGCTTCGGCCTCACGCTGCTGACTCCGCCCGAGCCCGAGGATCGCTAGACTGGGCCTCCGTCCCCGGAGTCCGACATGAGCACCACCACCGCAGCGGCGCCCGCCGCCATCCGCCTCGCTGATTACCGTCCGCCGGCGTGGCGCGCCAGCACGGTGGAGCTGTGCTTCGACCTGCACGACGCCCACACCGACGTCGACGCCACGGTGGTCTACGAGCTGGCCCAAGAGCGCGGCGCCGAGTTCCCCGAACTGGTGCTCGACGGCGAAGAGCTGCAGCTCCTGAGCGTGCTCATCGACGGCGCCGAACCCGAGCACGCACCGCGCTTCGAAGGCGAGCGTCTCGTGCTGCAACCGACCAGCGAGCGCTTCACACTGGCCATCCGCACGCGCATCGACCCGGCGAACAACACCGCGCTCTCCGGCCTGTACCGCTCGGGCTCCGTGTACTGCACGCAGATGGAGGCCGAGGGTTTCCGCCGCGTGACGTACTTCCAAGACCGTCCCGACGTGCTCGCCACCTACACGACCACCGTGCGCGCCGACCGCACGCGCTACCCGGTGCTGCTCGCCAACGGCAACCTCGTGCAGGCGCGCGCGCTCGCCGACAACCGTCACGAAGCGGTGTGGCACGACCCGCATCCGAAGCCTTGCTACCTGTTCGCCTTGGTCGCGGGTGATCTCGAAGTCGTGGACGACGAGTTCGTCACGCGCTCGGGTCGTGAGGTCACGCTCAAGCTCTTCGTGGACCCGGGCAACACCGGCCGCGCGCCGCACGCCATGGAGTCGCTCAAGCGCGCCATGCGCTGGGACGAGCAACGCTTCGGCCGCGAGTACGACCTCGACATCTTCATGATCGTGGCCGTGTCTGACTTCAACATGGGCGCGATGGAGAACAAGGGCCTCAACATCTTCAACGCCGCCGCCGTGCTCTGCGACGACGCCTCCTCCACCGACGACGACTTCACGCGCATCGAAGCCATCGTGGGCCACGAGTACTTCCACAACTGGTCGGGCAACCGCGTCACCTGCCGCGACTGGTTCCAGCTCTCGCTCAAGGAAGGCTTCACGGTCTACCGCGACCAGGAGTTCACGGCCGACCTGCACAGCCGCGCCGTGGCGCGCATCATCGACGTGCGCCAGTTGCGCTCGATGCAGTTCCCCGAAGATGCGGGCCCCATGGCGCACCCGGTGCGTCCCACGCAGTACCTCGCCATCGACAACTTCTACACGACCACGATCTATGAAAAGGGCGCCGAGCTGATCCGCATGATGGCCACGCTGCTCGGGCGCGACGGCTTCCGCAAAGGCTGCGACCTCTACTTCGAGCGTCACGACGGCCAGGCCGCCACCACCGAAGACTTCGCGCGCGCGCTCACCGACGCCACCGGCAAGGACCTCACCGGCCTGCGCGGTTGGTACGAGCAGGCCGGCACGCCGGTGCTCACCGCCCTCACGCGTTGGGACGCCGCCACGAACAGTTTGGAGCTCACGCTCAACCAACGCACGCCGCCCACGCCGGGCCAACCCGACAAGCAGCCGGTCACGATTCCGGTGCGCATGGCGCTCTTCGGTCGCGACGGTCGCGCGCTCCCGCTCCAGCTCGCCGACGAGTCCACGGCCGGCGACAGCGAACGCGTGCTCGAACTCGCGTCGGCCACGCAGAGCTGGCGCTTCGTGGGGCTGCCGTCCGAGCCGCTGCCGTCCCTGCTGCGCGACTTCAGCGCGCCGGTGCATCTCGAGCAGCCGTTGAGCGACGAGCAACTCGCCTTCCTCGCGCGCCACGACGACGACCTCTTCAACCGTTGGGAAGCCGTGCAGCGCCTGGCCACGAACAGCCTGCTCGCCCTGGTCGACGACGCGCGCGCCGGCGAAACACTGCAACTCCCCACGCTGCTTCGCGACACGCTCGACACCTTGCTCGACGACCGCGCGCTCGACCCGGCCTTCGCCGCCGTGGCGCTGCAACTCCCCGAAGTCGTGGAGCTCGCCGAACGCATGCAGCCCTTCGAGCCCGAGCTGCTCGAAGCCGCCTACACCGCTGTCTCGCGCGGCTACGCGCAGCATGCAGGCGAGCGCTTGGCCGCGCGTCGAGCCGAGTTGCGCGCGCATCCGGGAGCGGGCGCCGAAGCCGCGGGACGTCGCGCACTGGCGAACATCTGCCTCTCGTGGTGGATGTCGAGCGGCGACCGCGCAGCGATCGAAGCCTGCGCCGAGCAGTACCACGCCGCCGAACAGATGACCGACGCGCAGGCCGCGCTCGAAGAGCTGTGTCACCTCGACACACCGCAACGCGACGCGGCCCTGGCGCACTTCCTGAAGCGCTGGCGCAACGACAAGCTGGTGCTCAACAAGTGGTTCGCCGCGCAGGCCAAGTCGTTGCGCGGCGACACGCTGGAACGCGTGGAGGCGCTCGCCGAACACCCGGCATTCGACACGGGCAACCCCAACCACCTGCGCGCGCTGTACCGCAATCTCGGCCGCAACTTGCTGCGCTTCCACCATCGCTCGGGCAGCGGCTACGCGCTGCTGGCTCGGGTGCTGCTCCAGGTCGACGCGCGCAACCCGGTTCTCGCGGGGCGTCTCGGCACGCTCTTCCTCGGTTGGCGACGCCTCGACAGCGCGCGCCAAGACCTCGTGCGAGGAGAGCTGCGCGCCCTGCTCGACGGCCCCAAGCTCTCGACCAACCTCTTCGAGGTGCTCAGCCAAGCGCTCGGCTGAACCCTCCGCTGAGCCCTGAAAAAAGCACGGCTCGCCGCAAAACCTCCCAGTTCGCGGCGAGCCGTGGGTTCAAAGTCCCTGTCGCCCACCTTTGAGGTGCACGCCCGGGGGCGTCAACTCATCGAGCCTCGTTCCTCGCGTGCCCGCGCAGGAAACCAGTCTCGCTACCTCCCTCAGCGGGAGTGAGCGCGCAATCGGACAGACGCTCTGCGCTTTTTTCTCAAAGCGTGCTGTCCCGCTCGGACCCGACAGTCCGCTTGGGACTGCGAGAGCGTGATCGGGCGCACCCTGGTTCCAGCGGAGTGTGGAATCGTGGGTAGACTCGAAGAGCGGTCTCCCCGGGGAGTGTGCGTTCTCCTGCACGGAGGGGCCGTGTCTCCCCGGGGATTCCCAGCCGAGCGGCGCTGCGCCGCGCGGTCAGTCAGAACCTCGGAGACCCAACATGGACGCCACCCTGACCAGCAGCACCACCACGCAACCGGACATCCGGCCGATCATCGGGCGTGAGCACCTGATGATCGCGCTGCTTCGGCTCGGACAACCCGAGCGCGAACTGATCGACCTGCACTTCCGTGGCGAGAGCCTTGCCTGCATCGCCCGCCGCGCCAAGCTCGACCTCCCCACCGCGCGCGCGCGCCTGCACCGAGTGCTCGCCCGAACGCGTGAACTGGCTGCCAATCTAGCCAGCGTCGCACCAGCGGCGGCTTGATCCCGGCCGGGCCCGAGGAGCGGGCCCGTTCAGACTGGGAGGCTCCCGCCTTCCCGTCACCACCAGCGGAGCGTGATGCCTGAGGCATCGCGGGTGGTCGCACGGGGGATGTTGCACAGGGTCGGTACCCGTTGATGGTCGCACGCATGAAGGCGCGGCGGCCATCGCAGGGGTCGCTCAGCGTCACGGCACGAGCTGTGTCAGCTCGCGAGCAGCCCCGCACGCGACATCCTCTTGTTGTCTTGCGACGCACCAGCGCGCTGCTCGGTGGACCCCGAGATCGACGGAACTCGGGTCACCCCCACCTGCTCGCCTCCCGATGAGGCGAGACGCGAGACACCTTGATGACGTACCACCCTAAGACTTCTCACTGGTTGAGTTTCGGCATCGCGCTGCTGCTGAGCGCGCCCTCCCTTTCCGCCCAAGCCACGCCGCAGGAGCTCACACGCTTCGCTGGCGACATCGCTGGCGGACAACTCGGCACCACGGCCTACGTGGGTGATGTCAACGGAGACGGCGTGCCGGAGTTCGCCGTCGCCGCCGCGCACCGCGACCACAGCTCCAAGCTCAACACCGGGCGCGTCCAGCTCATCGACGGCGCCACCTTCAGCGTGCTCTGGAGCGTGCTCGACGACACTCCCCACGCGCAGCTCGGCACGAGTCTCGCCGGGCTCCACGATGCCGACGGTGACGGTGTTCCCGACCTGGCCGCCGGCGCCCCCGGCGCAGACGGCAGCGGACAGACCGGCCGCGTCCTGATCCTCTCAGGCGTCGACGGCAGCGTGCTCAAGGTCCTCACCGGAACCCAGGCAGGCGGACGCTTCGGCGCGAGCCTCGCCGCGCTGCACGACCTCGACAGCGACGGACACGCCGAGATCGTGATCGGCGCCCCCGGCGAAGACACCGGCGACCTCAACACCGGCAGCGCCTACGTGATCGACCCGATCTCGGGCGTGATCTTCAACTCCTTCAGTGGCGTCGAGAGCGGCGACGGCCTGGGCACCTCGGTCAGCGGCTCGGGTTCGCTCGTGGCCAACATGCAGGTGATGTTCCACGACGACCCGATCCCGACCATCGGCTGCACCCCGGGTTCCTCACTCAGCCTCGGCGCGCCGCAGGAAGCCAGCGGCGGCAACGGCTACGTGATGCTGGTCGACCCGCTCACCGCAGAGATCCACGCGACCGAAACCGGCAAGGACGCCTTCGACCGCTTCGGCAGCTCGAGTGTGAGTGTCGGCGACCTCGACGGCGACGGCATCCCCGAACTCTTCGTCGGGAGCGATCCGCGCAACAGCGCGAACCACGCCACGGGCGAGGGCTACACGCGCTTGCTCACGGGCAGCGGCGTGCTCAAGAACGAGCGCGAAGGCACGGAGATCGGCAACAACTACGGCGTCGCGGTGGTCGGCACGGGTGACGTGGACGGCGACGGCATCCCCGACTACCTCGTGGGTGAGTCGCGCGACGACACCGCCGGCACCGACGCCGGTCGCATCGTGTTGCACTCGGGCGCCGACCACAGCGAACTCGCGCAAGTGCTCGGCGAGCAGAGCGGTGAACAGTTCGGTTCGCTCGTCAGCGCCGTGGGTGACCTCAACGGCGACGGGCTCGCCGAGTTCGCCGCCGCGGCTCCGCAACACGACGGCCAACGCGGCGAGCTGCGTGTGTTCACGCTCACGCCCTGGAGCAAGGTCGGCGGCGGCGTGCCCGGCAGCACCGGCGTGGCGCAACTCAGCGGGCGCGGCGGCGTGCTCGGCGGGCACGACATCCAGCTCGTGCTGAGCGGCGCACCGGCCTTCGCCGACGCCCGCATCGTGTACGGCAGCACGCTCCTCACCGACACGGACGGCAAGCCGCTGCCCAGCTCGGACGTGATCGTCAGCGGCCTCAGCACCGATGCCAACGGCGAGCTGACCCACCGCATCACCTGGCCGAGCGGCATGCCCTCCGGCGTGACCACCTGGTTCCAGGTGATCCTCGACGACGAGAGCGTGTCGGGCGGTGAGAGCAGCTCCACGGTGATCGGCGGCACCACGCCTTGATGCCGGCGGCGCGCGCGGCCCCCGCGCGCGCTTAGTCCGGGCGATCTGTCGACGCCGAGGCCTGTTCCAACCAGGCCTCGGCGTCGCGGATCCACTCGTGGTCGGGAGCGACCGCGCCGCGCAGCTCGTTCAGCGAGCGCTCGAGTTGCTCCCGCGCTTCGCCGGCTCGCCCATCGCTGAGCAGCGCTCGGGCCCAGTTCGACCGAAAGCGCCCCAGCGCGGCTTTCAGGTTCGGCGGACCGGTCTCCGCGGCCAGCACCACTTTCTCCAGCTGCTCGCAGGCCTGTTCGTGCTTGTTCTGCGCGAGCTGCACGAGGCCCAGGTTCTGCTCGGCCGCGAGCACAGCGAGGCGATCGACTTCACCGCTGGCGTGCATGTGAGCGAGGGCGCGCGTGAGTTCTCGCTCGGCCTCGTCGCTCCTGCCCAGGCGGTGATCCAGCCAGGCGCCGTTGGCCAGCGTCACGCAATGCCCGATGCTGTGCACACCCACGACCTGCTCGAAGCGCCGCGCGCAGTCACGGTAGAGCTCGCGCGCGCGCTCCAGGCTGCCGGCTTCTTCCAGGTAGCCGGCCAGCTCTGCCATGCCGAGCAAGGTGTGCAGGTGCATGTCGCCGAAGCGCGCCAACAACACGTCGACGTTCTGCGCGAGCACGCGCTCACCATCCGCGATGTCGCCGCTCTTGCGTCGCATGCCGGCGAGCTGCACGGCCGCCGCCAAGCTCTCGGCGTGCTCGGGCCCGTTCACGCGCCGACGACGGTCGAGCAGTTCCGTGGAGAGTCGCACGGCTTCGGCGAAGCGCGCGTGGTCGCGTCGCACGAGGCTCACCACGCCGTAGAGCGCTCTGAGGGCGATCTCTGCGTCGGCACCGAAGTGCTCGGTGGCATCGCGGAGGAGATCCCGATACAGCCGCTCCGACTCTTGGATGTGCCCGAGCTTGCGAGCGCAGCGTGCGCGTTGGTAGCGCGTGTCGAGACGCGCCTTGAGCCCGCGATCGCCGACCTGCTCCAAGATCTCCTCGGCCTGCTCCAGCAGGGGTCCGGCGACGTGCGGCCGCCCCATCGTGAGCAGCATCTCCGCCAAGATCGTGAGCATCGAGGCCGCGTCTTCCGGTTCATCCTCGAGGCGCTCGCCCGCTTCTTGCGAGGCCCGCTCCAGCACCTCGAGCACCGTGGTGTCGCGGCCCTGCGCCACGTAGGGATCGGCCTGACGCAACATGTCGAGCAAGAAGTCGAAGGTGCGTTGCGCGCGTGCGGCTTGGCGACGCGCTTCGATGCGGTCTTCGCTCACATCGGCGAGGTACTTCTGCAGCGCGCGCGCGAACTCCTCCGACGAAGCCGGGCGATGCACGCGGTCGCGCGCCATCGACGCCTCGCAGAGCGCGACGAGATCGTCGGGAGCCTCGGGAACGAGCTTCTCGAGCGGCGTGGGCGTGCCGTCCACCACGAGTGCGCGCAGGTCGCTGAGGTTGCCGCGCTTGAGTTGGTCGAGGAAGGGCGGGAAGCCGGTGAGCGCGTGGTAGAGCACGGCGCCCAGCGAGTAGACGTCCTCGCGCGGGTCCTCGGGTTGCTCGGGGCCCGACACGCGCTCGGGAGCGATGTACGAGGGCGTGCCCGCCCAGCGATGCGTGGCGACTGTGGCGGAATCGGCTGGCGTGTCGGTGTCGGTGTCGGTGTCGGTGTCGGTGTTCGTCGCGTCGCGGATCGCATCGCTCGCGGCGTCGCGGGCTGCAGCGTTTGCGGCGTCGTCGCTTGCGGCGTCGCGGGAGGCAGCGCTCGCGGCCTCGTGCGTGGTCTCGGGGCTGGCGTCGCCGGTGTCGATCAGACGCGCCAGGCCCCAGTCGAGCAAGTAGCTCTCGCCGTAGCGGCCGACCATGATGTTGGCGGGCTTCACGTCGCGATGCAGCACGCCTTTGCTGTGCGCGTAAGCCAGCGCCTGCGACACGCTCACGAGGTGACCGAGCACGCGGTTGAGGGTCCAGCGTTCGGCTGGATCGGCGGGCGCTTCGCCGTGCAACTCGTCGAGCACGCTGCGCAGGTCGCGACCGCGCACCAACTTCATCACGAAGAAGAGCCTGCGCTTCGCATCGAGGCCGGCCTCGTAGATCGGCACGATCGACGGGTGCTCGAGTTTGGAGATCACGCGGATCTCTTCCAGGAACAGCGCGAGGCGCGCTTTGGGGTCGCGCCCGATCGGCAGCATCACGGTCTTGCGCGCGCCTTCGCGCCCCAAGTTGCGGTCCCACACGCGATCCACCACGCCCATGCCGCCTTCACCGATGCGCTGCTCGAAGACCCAGCGATCGCGCGGCGAGCACAAGGCGTCGAGCGCATCGAGGGTGGAGTTCAGCGAGTCGGCCGGTGATTCGGGGGGCGGCCCGTCGGACTCATCCTCGTGTTCGGGCAGCGCTTCGGGGACGCTCTCGAGCATGCGGCCCAGGTCGGCCATCGTGCTGTCGCTGACCATCGAGTGGAACAAGCCCTGGGCCTGGCGGTACAGCGTGAACAGGCTCGACAGGTCGGGCTCGAGCGCGGGGCGATCCGCGCGGTACAGCTCGAAGGCTTCCGAGCCCGCTTGAGGATGCCGACGCAGGAAATCTGCAAAGGCACGCACCGCTTCCTTGTTCCGGAACGCGGGGTGGTCGTCGCCCTCGCCGTCGTCCGACGAGCTCGAGCTGCTGGGCCAGTCAGAGATCGCCGTGGGACTTGCTCCACGCGGACTCGCTCGGTTGCAGCTCGGCGTCGGGGCGCGGCGCCGTTCCACCGAGGAACGGAGCGTCGGGCTCCCGCAACACGAGTCGCTCGAAGGTGCCCTTGCGATTGCGCAGCACGAGCACGCCGCGGCCGGGCGTCTCCACTTGCAGGTCGGGCGAGCCGTCGGCATCGACGTCGGCCACGAGGAAGCGCACCACGTCGATGTCGCCGAGGCCGCTGAGCAGCGTGGCGTCGACGAAGCTTCCGTCGCCCACGCCTTCCCAGTAGATCAGGCGCCCGTCGGCATCGACACCGATCACGTCGGCGATCGCATCCTTGTTCGCTTCGAGCAAGCGCCCGTGCGAGGTGCTCCACACCTCGGCGAAGTTCCCCAAGCCGCTGCGTTCCTCGAACACCCCGGGGTCGACCTGCACGAAGAGTTGCGGCGGCTCACCAGCGGGTTGCCAGACGAAGTCGAGCAACTCGTCGCCCTCGATGTCGAACCAGAGCTGCTGCGTGAAGGCACTCTTGAGCGGCTTGGGCAGCTGTTTGTCCGCCGGCGGCACACCACCCTGCGTGCCGAGCATCTCCAGCTCACCTTCATGCGCGCTGTCGAGCGGGCCGGACGGGCTCTCGGGATCCGGGAGTGAGTCGTCGGCGGTGTCGTTGCCCTGGGGCATGGCGGGCGTGTTCGAGTTCTCGTCTGCTGGCTGCGGCACGGTCGACGTGTGGTCGTAGGCCTCGTGCGCGCCAGTCAGGTCGCCGATCGAGACCCCCACGGTGCCGAGGCTGCTGAGCACGAGCGCTTCCTGTGGCGACGCTGCGGCCTGCGCCACGAGCGGCACGGGTTGCGCGCGCTGCCACAGTGCGGGGCTCTCGGCAGACGCAGCGCTCGGTGCGGCGTGCTTCGACTGCGAGTCAGCGGACGACTCGCCGACATAAGCCACCCGCGTGAACGACGGCGGCACGGCGAGCGCGAGTTGCGGCTGCACCCAGACCTTCAAGCGCGCCAAGCCCGCCGCGTGCGCCTCGGCCGCGAATCCCGAAACGGCTTGCCCGGGCGCGTGCGCCGTGAGGTGCCCTGGCCAGAGGGCCGGGCCGAGCGCGTCGCCGGGGTTCAAGCCGCCGGCCGGCACGTCGACCCACACTTCACTGAGGCTGCCCGCGCCGCTGAGCACGCCCAGTGCGCCGGGTTCGAGCGCGCCTTGCAACGCGTGCACGTGCTGCTCCTGTGCGTGCTCGACGGGTTGCGCCGCCGTCGCCAAGACACCTGCGATGGGCGCGCGGTCGTCCCGCAAGGCAGCGCGCACCTCGATCACGTGCCGGCCGAACCAGTTGCCGTGACCGACGAGCTGGAGCGCAGTGCCGGGCAGCAGGGCCACGTCGTCGGTGTTGAGCACGAGCTGGCGACGCGCCGCCTGACCTGCGTCGAGCCCATCGAAGACACCTTGCTCGCACAGCTCCTCGACACGCACGCGCTCAGGCTGTGCCACTTCGAGCGACGCACTCTCCGCGCGCGGGGGCCGACTCGCCACGCCCGCAGCAACCTGCAGCTCGGACGCGGGGGCGGGCCAGTACCACGCGGCCGCGCCGACACCCAACAGGGTCAGCGCCGCCACGCGCACCAGCGGCCGCAGGCGCGCACGGCGCAACGACAGGACGCGCGGGATGCGCGGCGCGCGCACCGAGCGCCCGCCGAGGCGACTGTTGAGGTCGGCACACAGGGCCGCCACCGACGGGTAGCGGTCGGCAGGCTGCGGGGCCAAGGCGTGCGCCAAGATCGCGTCGAGGTCGCCGTGCAGCGTGCGCATCAGTTGACGAGCACTCAGCCCGCGACGTTGCGCGTGCCGACGCGCGCGTCGGCCCAGACCCGCCACGCGCGCGCTGGCCGGCGGCGGCGTCTCTTTCAAACGTGTGGCCAGAGAAGCGCCGCGCAGACGCCTGCGTTCGTGCGGCAACACACCGGTGAGCAACTCGTGGAGCAGGGCGCCGAGCGAGTAGACATCGCTGCGCGCATCCACGGCCTCGTCGACCGCGCCGGCTTGCTCGGGGCTCATGTAGCCGGGTGTGCCGAGCACTTGCCCCTGCCGCGTGGAAAGCGTGGACGCGCCGCGTCGGCCGATCATCGCCTTGGCCACGCCGAAGTCGATGATCTTGGGCAGCGCTTCGCCGTCGAGTTCGCGCACGAGCACGTTGCCGGGTTTCAGGTCGCGGTGAACGATGCCTTGCGCGTGCGCATGTTGCACGGCGCGGCACACGCGCACGAAGAGTTCGAGGCGCTGCGTGAGGTCCAGCTTGCGCGCGTCGCACCAATCGGTGATGCGCGCGCCGGGCACGTACTCCATCACGAAGAAGGGTCGCCCTTGTTCGGTGACGCCTGCGTCGTGCACGGCCGCGATGCCGGGGTGGTTGAGACGCGCCAAGGCTTGGCGCTCGCTGGCGAAACGACGCACGACTTCGCGCGTGTCCATCCCCGGCTTGATCAGCTTGAGCGCGACCAAGCGACGGAAAGGTTTGCGCTGCAACGCGAGGTACACCGCGCCCATGCCGCCCTGGCCGAGACGCTTGCGCACTTCGTAATGGCCGATGCGCGAACCGGGGCGCGCGGCTTCGAGCGGGTCGCCGTCGGCGCGCTCGAAGAGTTCTTCGAAACGATCGGCGAGGCCCCAGGCCGGGGCGTCGAGCGCGGAGGGCGCGTCGTCGTGAGCGGCGAGCAAGGACAGCAGCTCTTCGAGCAACTCGGGGTCGGCCGCGCAGCGCGCGCGGAGGTAGCTCTCGCGCTCGGCGGGGGCGAGCTCGAGCGCCGCGTGGAAGAGCGTCTCGAGATCGGGGACTCCCGGGTCGTGTGACATGTGGGGGTCGCTCGGTGTGTCGCGTGGGTTCATGCGGGACTCCCGTTGTCGCGTGCCATCTCTCGGCTCAGCCAGGCCTTGGCGAATTCCCAGTCGCGCTTCACCGAGGCCGGCGAGGTCTCGAGCACTTGCGCCGTCTGCGCGATGGTGAGCCCCACGAAGAAGCGCAGCTTGACCACCTCACACTTGCGCGCGTGACGCCCGGAGGCTTCCAGCCGCGCCAAGGCTTCGTCGAGCGCCCCGACATCTGAGGCGAGCTCTGAGTTGCTGGCGCCGGGGACCAGGTCGGAGAGCGGCACACGCTCGCGATCTCCTCCGCGCCGCAGCGCCGCCCGACGTCGCGCGTGCTCCACGAGGATGCGGCGCATGGCCTCACCCGCGGCGCCGAAGAAGTGCGCGCGCCCCTCGAAGCCGCTGAACTCGTCGCCCACCTGGGCCAGACGCAGCCAGGCTTCGTGCACCAGGGCCGTGGGCTGCAGCGTGTGCTCCGAGCGCTCGCGCGCCATCTGGCCGGCGGCCAAGCCGTGCAGCTCGGCGTAGACCCGGCTCCAGAGATCAGCGCGCGCAGCTTCATCCCCGTCGTGCAGACGGTGGATCAAGACCGTGACATCGGTGGGCGCGCAGCTCATGCGGCCGGACCTCCTCGGGGTGGGGTCCTGATTCTGACGAGGCGCGATTCTACCCGAGATTCGGCGGTGAATCGGCGAGCAGCGACCGACCACCTAAATTCTATGAGCCAGTCGCGAGCCGCTTCGCGCATGTCTTGCTGAGCGAGCCCGTGGACGTGCCCGATTCACGTCCCATCGCGCGTGGTCCGACCCGGGGGTGGGGCCACGTCGCCTGAGAGCGGAATCGCCTCATCAATGAGCGGTTCGCTGCGCTCTCCCAGGCGGGCTGCTCTGCTGGGCTCCGGTTTGCGCGAAGCCTTGGCCGCACCTCTTGAAGACGTTCAGGGGGTGCGGCCCTTTCTCGTTGCTGGCGAGCAGGGGCACGGAGCGCTGTCCCTGGGATCGATGGGAGGATCGGCTGGGTCGGTAGGATCGGTGGATGGATCGGTAGACTCCGACGCCATGAGCCTGCTCCAGCGCATCGAGGTCCTCGAGGACCGCACCGCCGCCAGCCCGCCCGACCAGGGTTTCCTGCGCCTGCGCCGCCTGCAGCTGCGCAATCACTATTCCGACGGCTCGAGTTCCGATCCGTATCCCTGCGATCTGATCAGCCGCCGAGGGATCGACGCCGTGGTGGCCGTGCTCTACGAGCGCGACGAGCGCGCCGCCGGCCCCCAGCGCCTGCGCGTGCTGCTGCGTCGGGCGATCCGGGCGCCGATCTACCTGCGCCACGAGAAGACCTTCGTGCATCCCGATCCGCGCGACTACACCTCGATCGACGAGTTGGTGGCCGGCATCGTGGAGCCCGACGACGCCAGCGGCCCGGCGGGCCTGCGTCACCGCGCCCAGGTGGAAGCGCTCGAGGAAGCCGGGCTCGACCTGCCCGAGGAGCACTTCGAGCTGCTCGGCGGCGAGACCTTCGCCACGCCCGGCATCGGCGACGAGAAGCTCTACTTCACCGCCGCCGCCGCCCCGCTCGACGAGGCCCGACAAGGCGCTGGCGACGGCTCGGTGATGGAGGAAGGCGCCGAGATCGTGTTCATGAGCCTGGCCGAGGCCGTGGCCGCCTGCCGCGACGGGCGCATCCCCGACATGAAGACCGAGGTCGGCCTGCTTCGTCTCGCGGATCACCTCGGTTACTTGCCACAGCTCGATCGCTTCGTCGACGAGTTGCCGAGCGAGCTGGCGGGCGCCTTCCGCGCGCTGGGCTTGGAGCGCGCGCCTTGAGTGCAGCGCGCTCGGAGCACGCGGGTGCAGGCGACGCGAGTTCGAGTGCACCGCGCGTGGCGCTGGTCGGAGCGCGTCGTGCGCGGCAGGGTCTGGGTCCGTACGTGGCGCGTTCGCTCGTGGCGCACGGCGCCGTCGTGCCAGCCTTCGTGGGCACCAGCGAAGCGAGCGTGACGTCCGCTGCCGCAGGTCTCGCCGACGCCTTCGACATCCACGCGCGCGGCTACACCCGCGGCGCCGAGATGCTCGAGCACGAAGCGCTCGACGCGCTCGCGATCTTGTCGCCCGCCGAGACACACCGCGAGTGGTTGCAGTTCGCGCTGGAGGCAGGCCTGCACGTGTTCGTCGAGAAACCGTTGCTCTGGGGTGGCGAGGACGACGCGCAGCACGGCGCCGAGTTGCTGACGCGCTTCCACGAGCGCGGCCTGCTCGTGCTCGAGAACTGTCAGTGGCCGATGACCGTGCCCTGCTTCGACGCGCTGCATCCGGGCGCGCGCGCCGCAGCGCCGCAGCGTTTCGCGATGGAGATGTCGCCCGCGTCGCAAGGCGTGCAGATGATCGGCGACGCGCTGCCGCACGCGCTGAGCCTGCTGCAAGCACTGGCGCCCGCCACCCGCGAGCAGCTCAGCGACGCGCGCTTCTCGGCGCGCGGTGAGCAGCTCGAAGAGCTCGACCTCGGTTTCACCTGGCATGCCGACGGGCACGCCGTGGCCTGCATGGTCTCGCTGCGCCAAGGCCCCGAGCAGCCGCGTCGCGCGTCCTACGCCGTGGATGATCGCTGGGCGCATCGCCTGATCCGCACCCGCGACTACGCTCAGTTCTTCGCTTCCGGCGCCCGCGTAGTCGACGTCCCCGATCCACTCGACACGCTGGTGGGCGACTTCGCGGCACGACTGCGCGCCGATCCACCCGTGCCCGACAGCGTCGCGACCGGTAGGATGACGCGACGGTTGAAGGCCCTGCACGAACTGCGTCGAGCCTACTTGGAGGCACCATGAGTCACGCGATCCACGACTTCACTGGCAAGCTGCGCCAGCCCTCGATGCTCGGCACGGTGCAGGCCTACGTGAACTGGCGACGCGCCGTGCGCAAGGCGCGCGAGGCCGGCGAAGCCGCGCCCGAGCCGCCGGCCGAGCAAGCGCCGCTGTCGATCAACCTCGACCTCACGACGGCGTGCAACTACCGCTGCGATCACTGCATCGACTGGGACATCCTCAACTCGGCCGACAAGCACAAAGAGCAAGACCTCGAAGACTCGCTCACGCGCATGGCGGAGCGCGGCATGCGCTCGGTGATCCTGATCGGCGGCGGCGAGCCCACGGTGCACCCGCGCTTCAGTCACTTCGTGAAGCACATCAAGAGTCTCGACATGCAGGTCGCGGTCGTGAGCAACGGCAGCAACGGCAGCAAGCTGCTCGAGATCGCCCCGCTGCTCGACGAGCGCGACTGGATCCGACTCTCGCTCGACTCCGGCAGCAACGAACTCTTCCGCGCGATGCACAAGCCGGTGAACAAAGACCTCACGCTCGACGAGATCTGTTCCTGGATCCCCAAGATCAAAGCGGCGAACGACAAGCCGCGGCTCGGCTTCTCCTACGTGATCACGTGGGCGGGCGCCGAGCGCGACGGTGTCGACGTGCACGAGAACGTGCAAGAGATCGTGCTGGCGACCGAGCGCGCCAAGAAGTCCGGCTTCGACTACATCTCGGTGAAGCCCTTCCTCGAGCGCACGCCCGAGGGCGCCGAGGTCATGGACCCGAGCGGCGCGAAGCAGCAGCTCGACGAGATGCTCACGCGCATCCGCGGCGAAGTCGACAAGGCGCTCACCCACGCCGACGACGCCTTCGATGTCTACGTGTCCACCAACCTGCGCGTGCTCGAAGAAGGCAACTGGAAGGACTACACGAACCAGCCCAAGACCTGTCACATGCAGGCGCTCCGCCAAGTGATGACGCCCACCGGCTTGTTCAACTGCCCCGCGCACCGCGGTGTCGACAAGGCGCAGGTCGCGCCCGTCGGCGCTTTCAAAGACGAAGCCACGGCCTGCGCGACGACCGCGAGTCTCTCCGGGCTGCTCGATCGCTTCGACGCGAGCCACGAATGCCGCGAGGTCACCTGTCTCTACAACAAGGTGAACTGGTGGCTCGAGGAGCAGATCGCCGGCGAAGGCGACATCGAAGCCAGCCCCGAGCGGCTGGACGCGTTCCTCTGAGCGCGCGCCCGCGGAGCGAGAGGGCGCGCCCGAACGGCGCCGAGCTTCCTTCGCGAGCCGAGCAGATTCGATGAACGCACGCGACGCCGAGCGCCTCTTCGTGCGTCTGCCCAACTGGGTCGGCGACGTGGTCATGGCCACCGGCGTGTTGCGCCGCCTGCGCGAGGCCGCGCCGAACGCCGAGATCGTGCTCGAGGGTCGCGGCTTCCTGCGCGGACTGCTCGCCGGGCTCGACTCCTTCGACGACTTCCTCGCGGAGCCGAAGCGTGGGTTCACGGCGGCGCGCGCGCACGCGAAGCTGTTGCGGGCGCGCGGCTTCGACATGGCGGTGTTGTTGCCCGACTCGGCGCGGGTGGCCTTTGCGCCTTGGTTGGCGGGGATTCCTGTGCGCGTGGGGTATGCGCGAGATGTCGCGCGCAAGTTGCTCGTGAGCCGCCCCCTACCCCCACCCAGGGTGGGCCGCGCCCGCTTGGCGATCCCCATGCCCAAACGTTACATGGCAATCCTGAACGCCGTGGGCATCGAGGGCGACGCGGCCCCCGCCGAGCTGCACGTCGACCCCGCCGCCGACACCGCGTTGCTCAAGCGACTCGCCGCGCACGGTCTCGCCGACGCGCGCTTGCTGGTCGTGAACCCGGGCGCGAGCTTCGGCGCGAGCAAACTCTACCCGCCGGCGCAGATGGCGGCGGCTTGCGCGCAGCTCGCCGCGCGCACCGACTTGCGTGTGGTCATGGCGCCGGGCCCGGGCGAAGAAGGCATCGCGCAGCAAGTCGCGGCGGAGTTGCCCGACGCGCTCGTGTTGCAAGACCCGGTCACGTCGCTCGCGGAACTCGTGGCGCTCACGGCGCGCGCGGCGCTCGTGATCAGCAACGACACGGGGCCGCGGCACATGGCCGTCGCGCTGGGTCGCCCGGTGGTCACGCTCATGGGCCCCACCGATCGTCGCCACACTGACTATCAGCTCGACGATCAACGCGTGCTGCTCGAACCGGTCGACTGCGCGCCTTGCCACTTGAAGGACTGCCCCATCGACCACCGCTGCATGACGCGCCTCGCCCCCGAACGCGTGGTGGATGCGGGACTCGAGCTGCTGGCATGATGGCGAGCGCGCGCCAGTTGGCGTTTACTCGCCGATTCGGCAGTTAGCCATCCGGCTCGTTCGCGCCAAAATGGCGCGAACGAGCCCCGTCGGCGGTGGAAGCCCTCACGATTGGCTGCCCAGGCAGGAACCGAGCATTGGCACATGACTTGCTGACTCGAATGTCAGCTGTTGGACATCCCGCAGCACTTCGAAAGACCAGGAGTAAGCATGTTCAAAGTTAAGATCCTTTGCCCCAGCACTCAGCAACCGGTCGACACCGGCATCGCCACGAGCCAGCAGTCCTGGGAGAGCACGTCCGCCACCAACAATCGCGTGCGGTGTCCCCACTGCAGCGAAACACACACGTGGGACAAGCCAGACGCGTTCCTTGAGGGCGTCTCGGCGGGCTGAGAGTACTCGCCGCGAGTCAACGGGGAGGACGGGCGTCGGCACCGCGACTCAGGCCTCGGGGTCGACGCTCGATCTGTAACTATCACTTGGCCGCGGCGCCTTGTCGCTGGCTTCACATGCAGCTGGAGCAACGAGCGCATGAGCGCACAGATCGTCGCCGACTACCGCGCACTCGGCGCGCAGCTCGCCACGCTGCGCCGCGGCAAGAGCGTCGCGCTCGCGAACGGTTGCTTCGACGTGTTGCACGTCGGGCACGTGCGCTTGCTGCGCGAAGCCGCGGGCGCCGCCGACCTGCTCGTCGTCGCGCTCAACACGGATGAATCGGTGCGCGGCAACAAGGGCAAGGGTCGCCCGCACGTGCCGCTCGTCGAACGCATGGAGGTCATCGCCGCGCTCGCCGGCGTGGCTTTCGTGACGAGCTTCCCCGAACCCACGGCCGACGCGCTCATCGAAGCGCTCAAACCCGAAGTGCACGTGAAGGGCACCGACTGGACCGCCGACGCCGTGCCCGAACGCGCCGCCGTGGAAGCCTACGGCGGACGCATCCTCATCGCCGGCGATGAGAAGACCCACAGCAGCACGGGCCTCATCGACAAGCTCTCCCAGGACCGAACGCCCCCCCATCGCGATTGAGATCGGGAACGTGCGCAGCTGGAGCCACGGGATTCAGAGCCCGTCGCCGTACTGCGACTCAGGCCTTCTTGAACGTGCGCAGGATCATGATCAGCAACACCGCGCCGCCCAGCGAGACGAGCAGGCGGCCGAGCGTGTTGTTCGCGGCCAGACCCAGCGCGCCGAAGATGAAGTGGCCGAGCATCGAGCCCAAGATGCCGATGATGATGTTGCCGACGACGCCGAAGCCGCCGCCCTTCATGATCACGCCGGCCAACCAACCGATCACGGCGCCGACGAGCAGCGCGTACAGGATCTCCATCGTGCTTCCTCCCTGGGGGTGAAGCGTGGCGCCGCGCGAAGCCTCAGGCCTGCGCGCTGGCTCCGGCTTCCTTGAGTTCACTCATCGTGAACAAAGAGCTGAGTGCGATGCCGCCCTCGGCCAGCGCCTCGCGGCCCCCGGCTTGGCGATCGATGACGCACACACACTGCTCGATCGTGGCGCCGAGCTTGCGCATGTCGCCGGTGGAGATGACGACCTGCCCGCCGGACGTGATCACGTCTTCCACCACGAGCAACTTGCGGCCCTCGACCTCACCACCTTCGGCGAGTTTGGCCGTGCCGTACTGCTTGGCCTGCTTGCGCACGAAGAGCGCGGGCAACCCGGTGATCTGGCTGAGCATCGTGACCAGCGGGATGCCGCCCATCTCGAGGCCGGCGAGCGCGTCGATGCCGCTCGGCACTTGCTCGGCCATGCCTTCAGCGATCGCCTTCAACAGCTTGGGGTTCGCCTCGAACAAGTACTTGTCGAAGTACTCGTGGCTGACCGTGCCGGAGCGCAGGGTGAAGGTGCCAGTGAGGTGCGCGGTCTCGTAGATCGCGCGGGCGAGCTCGTTGCGGTTCATGCGGGTGGGCTTCGTTCGGTGCAGGTGGCAGACGCCCCGGCCGGCGCGGGGTCGGCGCGCATCCTAACAAGAAGCAAGTGGGGCCCGAGCGGCTTCGAGTCCGCTCGGGCCCCTGGTTCGGCCACGCTCGAAAGCGCGGCTTCACCATGCTGAAACCCTGCGACGCATGCGCTCCCGCAAGCTCACGCGTCGCAGGTGAGGGAACATCAGTTGCGCAGGTTCTCGAAGAGCCGCGCGCGGAACTGTTGCACGGGGTCTCCGGTGATCACTCCCGAGGCGAGCTGCATCACGTCGATGTCGCCGTCGTTGTCCATGTCGAAGGCGTCGACGCCGTAGCAGATGTAGTCGCCCGGGTCGAACCAGGTCGCACGCAGGAACTGACCGAGCTGCCCGCCCTGGATGCCGCCACGGTTCACCAGCAGCAGCTGGTCCGCGCCGAAGAACAGATCGTGCACGCCGACCAGCATGTCCAGGTCGCCGTCGCCATCGACATCGGCGGTGCGGATGGCCAGGCGGATGAAGTCGGCCGGCGTGGAGGTCTCGAGGATGCTCATGTCGTCTTCGACGAAGAAGCCCGGGTTGCTCGCACCTTGGTTGAAGAACAAGTCACCGGAGGACGCGCCGTCGATGGAGGCGTGACTGTTGGCGACGATCAGGTCGAGGTAGCCGTCGAGGTCGAGGTCGGCGAAGGTCGCGTCACCCGAGTTGTCCACGAAGAAGGCGCCGAGCTGCGCGCTGGCATCACTGAACACGCCGCTGCCGTCGTTCTTGAGCAGCACGTTGAAGGCGCTTCCGGTGCGCGCCACGAAGGCGTCGAGGTCGCCATCGTTGTCGATGTCGCCCAAGCGCACGGCGTTCACGGTGAGTGAGCCGTCGTTCCAACCGAGCGCCGAGAAGGCCGCTTGCTCGGACCAGTTGCCCGCGCCGTCGTTGATCAGCAAGCGCGAGACGCCGCCGGTGCCACCGAGGTGCGTGGCCTCGCCCGAAGCGATCATCAAGTCGACGTCACCGTCGCCATCGACATCGCCGAACTCGAGCGCGTTGGTGAGACCCACGGGACTCGGGAGCGCACCGCTGTCGAGCGTGAAGTTGCCGAAGCCGTCGTTCAGGTACTGACGGTCGGTGATCAGGCCGAAGTCGTCGTAGCCACCGGCCACGACCAGGTCGAGCAGCGTGTCGCCGTTCACGTCGGCCACGGCGATCGGCCCCACCGACTCACCGCTCTGCGTGAAGCGCGCGGCGGTCTCGTCGACGAAGTGTCCGGTGCCGTCGTTGATCCAGAAGGCCACTTCGAGCTCGTTGCCGAGCACGAGGTCTTGGTAACCGTCGCGGTTCACGTCGGCGTGCACGAGCTGCGTGCCGCCGAACTGATCGTAGCCGGTGGGCAAGCGCGCGGCGGCGTCGTCGACCAGCGAGTTGTTGAGCAACGCGCCCGGCTCGATGAACACCGGCGCCACGTTCGACAACAAGCGCGGCTGACCGGCGGGCTGGATCAGGTACTGCGCGAAGAGCGGCAGGCTCTGACTCGTGGGACCGAAGGTGCCGGCCACGGTGGGCGCGCTCAGCAGGTCACGACCGCTGGCATCCAGCTGACGGATGTGCATCACCGAACCGGTGAGATCGAGGCCGAGCGCCGGCAGGAACGGACCGGGCAGCGGCGTGGGCGTGCCGCTCAGGCTGAGGAAGAGCGCGGCGAAGGCGTTGGGGGCTTGCGTGCGCAAGTGGATGTGCACGTCTTCGCCACCGATCACGGGGCCGAACTGGAGCACGGCGCGCTTGGCGAGCGCGTCGTCTGCAGCAGCGGGAGCGGAAAGGACGGCAAAAAGTGAGAGTCCGGCGAGCGCCGAACGGAACGGAAGAGAGATCATCTCTCGGGTTCTCCGAAGACAAGAGCTGGTCTGCCTCGAAAGAACTCAGCGCTGCGGAACACGTGCCCGCGGTGAGCGTTGAGCTGCAGACGACATTGGGGTGAGCGGTGGGCCGGCGCGCGCAGAGGGGCGCAGCGCGGGCGGGGGTCGGCGGGCGTGCGGACGCGGCCGAACGGGCTCAAGACGCCTGAAAGCGCCAAGGCCTCGCCGATCTGTGTCCTGCGCCGAGACATCTCCCGACCTCCGAAGTGCTGTGAATAGTTGCGATTGCGTCTCAACTTCGATTGAGACAGTAGCTGGGAGCTCGGAGGGCTGTCAACCCAGCACGGAAGCTTTCTCTTGGAGGCAGCCAAGCACAGCTCGCGCGGGCCCCTGGAGTCGGCCGCGGTGGCCGCCTCAGCGCGGTGGCCGCCTCAGCGCGAGCGCGGCGTCAGCGCGGGCGCGGCATCGGCGTGGGCGCCGACTCAGCGCGGGCGCCGAAGACCCGCAGACCCGCGGGCGCCTAGCTCAGTCTGCGGCGACGGTGGCGCTGAGCGCGCTCAACACGATCACGCCGTGCAGCGCCGCGGTGACGAGCCAGGCCACGGCCACCCCGTTCCACATACGCGCGCGGTTCCAGTTGGACGGCACGCCGAGCAGCAAGGCCACCAGCGCGGCCGGGCCGAGCACGAACACACCCAGCGTGGAGATCACCGAGTTGCGGAACACCTCCGGGTCGGGCTCGACCCAACGCGAGCGCGCGAAGAGCACGACCAAGTGCGCGATGATCGCGATCCACAACAGCGAAGCGTTGCGCACCGGATCGGGTTCCGGCTCGCCCTCGGGCTCGCGCGTGGCGAACAGTTCTCGGAACGACGGCGTCATGCGCGCGACTCCTTCAAGATGTCGTCGTAGAGGGCCACGTAGGAGTCGACCATGGTCTCGGCGCTGAAGGTCTCGGCGATGCGACGCGGGCCGGCGGCGGCGAGGCGCGCGCGCAGGTCGTCGTCGCGCAGGAGGCGTTGCAGCGCGGCGCTGAGCGCGGGCACGTCTTCGGGAGGCACGAGCAAACCGGTTTCTTCGTGCACCACGGCCTCGGCGAGCCCACCCACTTGCGCGGCGAGCACCGGCGTGCCTGCGGCCATGGCTTCGAGCGACGCGATGCCCAAGCCCTCGCTGCGCGAAGGCATCAAGAACACGTCGGCGGCGGCGTGCAGGTCGGGCACGTCGTCGCGGGCACCGAGGAAACGCACGCGTTCGTCGAGCGCCAAGCGCGTGGCCTGTTGCGAGAGTTCGGCCAGCGCGGGGCCTTCGCCGGCGAGCAACAAGCGCCACGGCGGCAGCTCATGTGAGGGCAGCGCGGCGAGCGCGTCGAGCAAGAGGTCGTAGCCTTTGCGATGCGTGAGTTGCGCCACGCCGAGCAGCAGCAGCTCGCCGTCGGGGATGCCGAGTTCGGCGCGGATCTTGTCGCGTGAACGCACCGGGCGCAGGGCGTTCACGTCGACGGAACTCCAGATCACCGAGGTCATCGCGGGCGGCACGCCGGCCTCGTGCAACACGCGCTGCACGGCGGGCGAGATCGCGACCACGCGCCGCACGAGTTTCGAGTAAGTGGTGCGCGTGGCCCAACCGACCTTGAGCGTGCGATCCATGCGACGCGTGCTCAGCGCGGGGATGCCGGCGCGCCGCGCGGCCCATCCTCCCAGCCAGTTCGCGCGGCCGGTGTGCAGGTGCACGAGATCGGGTTTGTCGGCGCGCAGGTGATTCGTGCCGCGCACGATGGCCATCACGTCGGCGTCGTTGCGCATCGGGAAGGCGCGCGCCACGAAGCCGCGCTTGATGGCTTCTTCCACGGGGCGCGAACCGGGTTGCCCATACAGGATCGAGCGCAAACCGTGCCGCGCGCGCAGCCCCTCCATGAGCAGGAACACCTGACTCTCACCGCCCGAGAAACCGCGCTCGGGATCCACGTGGACGACGGTGCGGACGACGGGCACGAGAGCAAGATCCCAAGCGAGTGGTGACGCCCCATGCTCCTCATGCCCGCCAGCGGATCAAGCCCGCTAGGATGTCGAGCATGAACATCTCGACTCCGCTGTGCCTGATCGCGCTGCTCGCGTGCCCTCTCAGTCCACTCAACGCGGGCGAACCGACGCCGGCCAGTGCGCACTTGCCCGCAGGCGATCCCGCGCCCGCCGCCGACGAAGCGCAACGCGCGCTCTCGCGTCCTGGGCACGGCCAAGCCGTGTGCGGCCTGGGCAAAGCATTCCACGCCGGCCGCCGCGCCGCGCTGCGTCAAGCCCTCGGCGAAGGCATCGTGATCGTGCGCGGCATGCCCGAGACCCGCGACTACACCGAGTTCCGTCAGGACAAGACCTTCTGGTACCTCACCGGCATCGAGAGCCCCGACGCCACGCTGGTGATGGATGCGGCCAGCGGCCTCGAGCTGCTCTTCCTGCCCGCGCGCGACAAGAGCAAGGAGTTCTGGGAAGGCGAACTCTGGGATCCGCAAGACGCATGGGTGAAGGAGCTCAGCGGCTTCCGCAACGTGCGCGCCAACGGCAAGTACAACGAGAACCTGATGGAGACGCTCGGCGAGTTGCTCGACGGGCGCGACGACGTGTGGGTGTCGCTGCACCCGTGGGTCGGACTGTCGGGCGGCTTCGATCGCGCGCAACCCGCCGACGATCACCAGCTCGATGATCCGCTCGATGGTCGTCCGAGTCGCGAGAAGCAGCTCGCCTTCAACCTCGAGAAGCACTTCGGCGTGACGGCGAAAGACCTGCGCCCCGCGCTCGACGTGCTGCGTCTCACGAAGCAACCCGAAGAGATCGCCGCCATGCGTCGCGCCGGGATCGCGGGCGCACGCGCCATGGCCGAAGCAATGCGCTCCACGCGCCCGGGCCTCGGTGAATGGGAGCTCGACGCGCTGATCGGCTTCGAGCAAGTGCGCCAAGGCGGCGACGGCCCGGCCTACCACGCCATCGTGGGCGCCGGCCCGAACTCGACCACGCTGCACTACTCAGCCAGCGCGCGCGTGATGCAGGCCGGCGAAGTGCTGTGTGTCGACGCCGGCCCCGAGCTCGACCACTACACCACCGACATCACGCGCAGCTGGCCCGTGTCAGGCACCTTCAGCGAACGCCAAGCCGACATGTACGACGCCGTGCTCGCTGCCCAAGAAGCCGGCCTCGCGCTGAGCAAGCCGGGCGAGACGATCACGTCGATCAGCAACGCCGCGAACCAAGTGCTCATCGACCGCGGCTACGGCGACATGATCCGTCACGGCGTGTGCCACTGGATCGGCCTCGAAGTGCATGACGTGGGCAACTACGCCACGCCACTCGCGCCCGGCATGGCCTTCACCGTGGAGCCCGGCATCTACGACGAGGAGCACGACATCGGCATCCGCATCGAAGACGTGGTCGTCATCACGGAAGACGGCCACGAGAACCTCACACGCGGCGTGCCGGTGTTGCGCGAAGAGGTCGAGGCATTGGTGCAGGCGCAGGGGATGCTCGACCGCAACTAGCAAGCATTGCGATCAGGGACAGACTCACTCCTCACACTCGTAATCACGATCGTAGAGCCTCGACTGCGCAAGGCGCGCGAGCTTCCATCTACCAGGTCCATCCGCAACTATTTGGCGAAGGAAGTAAGTTGCGCGGTCAACTGACTGCGAGTCTCGGTACGTGACGTAGCCGTAAGCAAACGCTGCCTTCTGGCGGAAGAGCACGTCGTGCGCTTCTTCCTGCGTCAGCTTCAGCGCCGGAGCGCCTCGGGGCACCCACTTCCGCTCCCCTGATTGCAGTGCCAGTTCACAATTGAGCAAGGCCGCATCGTCATAGGGAGCGGGACCGTGAAATGGCAGTGACGTTGGGTGAGCAAGAGGCTCGCTCAGGAACAGTCCATGGCAAACCTCCCTCACGATGCCCGGCGCGTCCCCAACGTTCACTAAGAGATAGTTGAGTTGGAAGCCCTGATCTCCAGAAAGCTCAGAGCATCCCATCTGGAACAATCGAACCTTTGGTCGGTGAGTCGCATGAAATTCCTGGACCTGCAACGCCTTCAGCTGTCGTGTCAGCTTGACCTGAAACCACCCCACGACTGCGAGCACGATCGTAAAGACCGCCACAACCCAACCTGAAGCAACAGCCCCCGAGGCCGATGGAGCTTGGACAGATTCCCCTTCTGGCGCCATGGAGCTTGAGACCGATGCCTCAGGCGAGTTCACAGGTTCTGGAGCGACTTGCGCTGCGCAGAGAGTCAAGAAGATCAACTGCACTAGTAGGGTCATCACGACCGCGAGAGGCTTCACTCGAACTCATCTCCGGGAGGGGGCACTACCTGAGAGAGAGCGTCGCAACGGACACACCACCCGACTTAGGCAGTCGAAAAAGGATTCCACAGCATCGCGTCCGCTACCAGCCTCAAACGCTGTAGCGCAAGACCTGACGATCAGTTGCGTGCGGCTGTCTCGGCTGGACGGTGGGGCTGCCGATCAGTTCGTAGTCACCGTCTGCGCACGCCCTTGCGCTCAAGCTGAAAGCATTGCGGCGGCGACTGGAATCGCTGAAGGCGCGAGCAGCCGCGCTGGTGCGACTCCTCAAAAGTCAAATTCACCCTTTCCGCTCCACCACAAGCTCGCGGCGACTCGACGGAACGCCAACCTCAAACCCAGGCATCCAGCACCGCTAGGCTGAGACGCGCCTGCTGCCATCACGGCATCGTGCACGCAGCCGACAGGAGGATAACCCGTAAGGGTTGCTTCGCTAGCAGCGAGTGGCTGCATGGAGCGCAATCGCGGCTGATAGGAACAGATCCTCGCCGAACTCACTCGCCCGCCGCAGCGGCCTGCTGGCATCACTCAGGCTGCACGTAGGTGTTGAAGCCCTGGATGCTGAAGTTCCCGTTGGTGAGGGGGAGTGAACCCTGCGCGGGCGGCGCCAGCGGGATGGAACCGTAGAACGTGCCCACGGCCGACTCGTTCACCGGGTCGAAGTGACTCAGGCTGAGTCCCACGCCGCCGAAGTAGAGAGTGAACGAGGTTCCACTGTTGTCGCTCGTGGCGGTCACGCTGAGTGCTGTGGGTTCGTGGATGCTGGTGTAGTAGTTGAAGCCGAGCTGCGGGGGCTCGTTGAGTGAGAAACGGATCTGGTGATAAGGATCCGGGCACTCACCGAAGGACACCGAGAAGTAACGCAGCGTCACGCCGTCGGGGGCGTAGGTCAGCCACACGGTCGCGGTCGTGGGGCTCCACGCTTCGCCGCCGAGCAGCGCGCTCACGAAGTCGTCGCTGCCGACCAGCGTGCCCGAGCAGCCATTGGGAAGCTGCGGCTGCGCGAGCGCCACCTTCATGCTCGCTTGCTCGGCACGCTTCGCCGCCTTCGCGATGAGACCCACGCGCCGGCGCATCAGCTCTTGGCTGGCAGCCTTGGCGAGCAGGCTTTCCCCTTTCGCTTTGAGAGCCTTGGCCTTGTTCAGCGGCGGCCCCTCGTCGGCGCTCAAGAACTCTGTGGCCAGCTCGGCCAAGCGCAACTCACACGACTCCAGGAGCCTCGCGGTCGCGATCACCAGTTCTTGCTGCACGGGCACGTCGTCGGCCAGCTTCTTTTGCAGCGGCTTCACGACCTTGCGGAAGTTCTTGGCGTCCTTGCTGAGCGTGGTCGAGGGCTTCTCCAGCTTCACGAGCTGCTTCTTCACGAACTTGAGCAGCTTCGTTTGCTCCTTGCTTGGCTCGGGCAACAGCACCAGGGTGAGCGCGCGGGTCTCGAGCAGCCCGATCAGGTCGTTCAGCTCCTCGCCTGCGGGGCCGGCCGCTTGCGGCGACGCGAAGGGGGCGATCGCAAGCAACGCGAGCAGTAGCAAGGCATGAGTCGCAGAACGGTGCATGACGTGTTTCTCCTGGATCGAAGTCATCGCTGGCGCGGCTCCCCCATCCGGCCAGCTCCCCGGCGCCCTGCGAGTGGACCGCTCAGCCACGGTCGGAATCGCTCCCTTCAAGCCCGGTTGCTATCCTCGACGGCTTCGCCTCCGCTGCCCTAACACCACTCTCATGCCCGCCACCACCCTCACGCTGCCCGAAGAGATCGCGCGTCGTCGCACCTTCGCGATCATCTCGCACCCTGACGCGGGTAAGACCACGCTCACGGAGAAGTTGCTGCTGTACTCCGGGCTGATCCGCACCGCCGGCATGGTGAAGAACCGCAAGGGGCGCGCCGCCACCAGCGACTGGATGGGCATGGAGCGCGAGCGCGGCATCTCGGTCACGTCGAGCGCGATGCAGTTCCCGTACAAGGGCACGATCATCAACGTGCTCGACACGCCCGGGCACGAAGACTTCAGCGAAGACACCTACCGCACGCTCACCGCCGCCGACAGCGCGATCATGGTGCTCGACGCCGGTAAAGGTGTGGAGACGCAGACGCGCAAGCTGTTCGAGGTCTGCAAGCTGCGCGGCATCCCGGTGCTCACCTTCATCAACAAGCTCGACATGCCCGGGCGCGACCCGCTCGAGCTGCTCACCGAAGTCGAGAACGCGCTGGGCATCCAGGCCTGCGCCTTCAACTGGCCGATCGGTTCGGGCAAGGAGTTCGCGGGCGTGATCGACCGTCGCGCGCAGGAGTTCCAGTTGTTCACGCGCGCGGCCGCCGCCGGTTCACAGAAGGCCGAACTCACGCGCTACGCCCTCGACGACAGCGCGGCCGACGAAGCCCTCGGCGCCGACGTGGCCGAACGCGTGCGCGGTGAACTCGAGCTGCTCGAGATCGCCGGCAACGAATACTCCGACGAAGCCTTCCTCGCGGGCCAGGTCACGCCGACCTTCTTCGGCAGCGCGCTCACGAACTTCGGTCTCGAACCTTTCTTCGACGCCTTCGTGGAGCTCGCGCCGTCACCCTCCGCGCGCCCGGTGGATCTCGCCGACGGCAGCGAAGGCAAGCGCGCCCCCACCGAGCCCTTCAGCGCCTTCGTGTTCAAGATCCAAGCCAACATGGATCGCCGGCATCGCGACTGCATCGCCTTCATGCGCATCTGCTCGGGACGCTACGAACCCGAGTCGATGGTGAAGCACCACCGGCTCGGCAAATCGATCCGCTTGGCGCGTCCGCACAGCATCGTCGCGCAAGAACGCAACACGCTCGACGAGGCCTACCCCGGCGACGTGATCGGTTTGATCAGCCGCGACACCTTCCGCATCGGCGACACGCTCTCACTCGACGGCGGCTTCGAACACAAACCGTTGCCGCAGTTCCAACCGGAACTCTTCGCGCGTATCGAGCCCACCGCCACGAGCCTGCGTAAGCGCTTCGACAAGGGCATGAAGAACCTGATCGCCGAGGGCGCCGTGCAACTCGTGTTCCCGCGCGGCGGCAGCGACCAACTCGTGGGCGCCGTGGGTCGCCTGCAGTTCGAAGTGCTGCAGTACCGTCTCGAAGACGAGTACGGCGTGACCACGCGCATGGACAACATGCCGTACACGTGCAGCTCCTGGTTGATCGGCGACCCCGACAAGTTCCAGCCGCCCACCACCGCGCTCATGGCCACCGACCTGCGCGACCGCAATGTGGTGCTCTTCCGCAGCGAGTGGGACAAACAGACCGCCGCCAAGAACAACCCGGACCACGAATTGCTCGACGTGGCCTGAGGAATTCTCACTCAACGGCCAGCGCTGTCGGGCACCACGAGTCGGATCGTGCGGCGCTCGCCTGACGCCAAGTTGAGTTGCTCGCGCGCGAAGAACGGCAACTCCACGCCAGGCTCGCCCACACCCGCCACGCCGTCGGCGCCAGCACCCAGTGACTTGGTGTGTTGCTTGGCGAGGTCGAGTTGCCATGCGCCGGGATGCAGACCGCGGACATCGAACATGCCGCTGCCGAATCGCGGCCACGCCAACTCGTAGTGTTCGCCGTCGGCGCTGCGCAGATGCACGTAGCCCTGGAACGGCCCGCCGTCTTCGTGCACGACGTGGCCGTAGATCGAGGCGCCGTGCTGCGGTCGCAGCTCCACGCCGCGCCGTGACTCCGCCTCGGCGAGTTCGAACACGCCCCAGCTCTCGGCGATGCTCATGCCGCCGTGTGTTCGGAGTGCGTAGCTGCCTGCGCTCAAGCCGGCGAAGTGGAAACGGCCCTTGGCGTCGGGCTGCAGACTGCCGATGGTTTCGTCGCCCTGAACGAGCCGCACGTAGAGTTGGCCGACGTCGAGGTCGGTCCCGTCGACGATCACCGTGCCCGACACCGAGGCGTCGCCCAACACGAACTCGCGTTCGAGCTGATCACCGGCGCGCAGCGTGAGCGGCTGAGCGCGCCCCACGCCGTCGCGGAAAGCGTGCAGCTCGTAGTCGCCTGGGAGCTCCGACTCGAAGTGGAAGCGGCCGTCGACACCGGTTTCGAAGTTGTCGAACGCGAACACTGGTCCCAGCTGCGAGGGACCGACGAACTGCACGAGCACGCCTGGAATCGGGACGCCGGCCGTGTCGAGCACGCGGCCCTCGACCACGCTCAGCGCTCGTTGATGGAACTCGAGTTCGCGGGTCTCGCCCGCCGCGATCTCGAGCTCGAGCGCCGCGACGCGCGCCACGTGCAGCGAGCCCCCGCCTGCCACGTTGTCCAGCTGGAAGCGCCCCTCCGTGTCGGTGAGCACGTCGTAGGTGCCGTAACGGCCGGGGCTCCAGATCACGCGCTGCGCCACGGCCGGGCTGCCGTCGATCGCGAAGACACGCCCGAGGATGCTCGCGAGACGCTGCAGCGTGAACGTGTGCTCGGCGTCGCCCTCGATGATCTCGAAGCGCGACAGGTGCACGCCCTTGTGCGCTTCGGCGCTGATCGTGAGTTCCCAGTCGCCGGCCGCGAAACCGTGGAGCTCGACGAGACCCTGCGCGTCGGTGCGGTCCTTCGCGAAAGGCCGCGGGCCGTGAGACCGGAAGCCCGAACCCCACTCGGCCGGCGGCGTGAGTTGCAGCTTCGCGCCGGGAATCGGATCGCCGACTTCGTTCGCGACGCGGACGCGCAAGCTGTGCGCCGGGCGCAACGCGACGCGCACGCTGAGTTGCTCGCCGGGCGTCAAGCCGGGTGCGTCGTGCAGTTGCTGCGTGTAGCCCGGAGCGCTCACGAACAGTCGCGTCCCGATCGGCCCGGCCTGGTGCACCACGTTGTCGCTCACCGGCAGCGGCAGGTAGTCCTTCATGTTCGGTGAGGTCATCGCGAGCCAACGGTTGATGTCGCGGAAAGCGCGCAGCTCGAAGTCGGGGATCGACGCGCCACTCGCTTCCGACACGACCTCCACGAGCAAGCGCGCCTCGGGACGCAGCACGAGATCGTTGCCTGCGCTGTCGGGCGGCACGTCGGCGATCCAGCTGACTTCGTGACCGTCGGCAGTGGCGATCACGCGGAAGGGTGACTTTGCACGCGGGAGGCCGGTGAGCTTGTAGTGACCCTGCTCGCCCGTCACGCCGCCTTCGCGGATCATGAAGGGGAAGTTGGCGAGTAAGAAGTCGGAATCGTGCTCACCGGGTTCAGGCAACCAAGCACCGTAGTCGGAGTCAGCAGCGGTGACGCGCGCACCGACCACGGGTGCGCCGTTGAGATCGGTCACGCGGCCTGAAACCTGCGCGGCTCGCGGCAGCGTGAACGTGCCGAGATCGACGGACTCACCGGCGGCGACCTCGACTTCGTGCTCCAACTCTTCGCGATCCGTCGCGAGGAAGCGCAGTGTGAAAGCACCGCGCCACTGATGCGTGATGCGCCACTCGCCGTCGGCATCACTCTGCGCGTGGAAGAACGGTGCGTCCTGCGGCGGGTGCGACGCGGGTCGCGCGGGTCCGAGCCACCGGTGCTCGACGACGACTTGCACGCCCTCGATCGGCGCGCCCTGTTCATCGACGAAGCGCGCGCGCAAGCTCGCGCCAAACTCTGCGAGCGAAAGGTCCCCGACATCGACGGCGCCGCCCGCGAACGCGAAGAGTGGGAAGGCGGTCAGCGCGAAGCCATCAGCGCGCACGAGCAGAGTGGGGAAACTCGAATCGCTCGAGCTTGGGCCGTCGCTGCGCTTCCAGGGGCCCTCGAGCTGGAAGCGCCCCTGCGAATCGGTGAGCACGCGCTCGAAGGCGTCGGGCTCGTAGGCGACGACTTCATAGAAGCCGAGGTGCAGCGCACCCGTGAAATCTAAGGCGCGCTGCGTGCGCCAGTCCGGGAACAACAGCACCTCGGCACCAGCGAGCGGAACGCCGAAGGCATCGACCACGCGGCCGGAGGCGCTGACGACATCGAGTGTGTCGGCCGCGTTCGACGCAGCCGAAGCCGCTACGACGTCGGACGCATCGCTCGTCGCACCCGCGAGGGCCGCCGGTTCGTTCACGGTGACGGGGAGCGCCGCCTGCGCGTCGTGGTGAAGCGCTGCGTCGTCACGTTGTGCGAGCGCGCCGACGCTGTCGTCGACCGGCGTGTCGTCAGGCCTCAGCAACCACCAGCACGCGACCACGATCAGCGCGACAGTCGCAGCAAGACCCCACTTCCCCACGGCACTCTCCCGCGTCTCGACTCGATGTCCCGAAGGCGACCGGCGTGTTGCGCCGCCAGCGTATCACCGTTGCGTGCCTCCGCGCCTCCGCGCCTCCGCGCCTCCGCGCATCGCGCATCGCACGCAGCACGCAGCACGCACCACGCAGCACCCACCAGGACTCTGTCCGCACATTCTGTGCACCCGCCTACGGCGGCGGCGCGCCCGGCATCACGAGGTCGAGCTCGAGTTCGTCGCCGAGGGTGAGAGTGAAGCTCTCGCGCAGCGGCAAGCGTGGGGCGTCGAGGCCGGGGAAGTCGTCGGAACCGAAACCGCCGATCTGGAAGTCCAACTCCCAGCGACCGGGGGCGAGTCCGCCGAGCACCACGTGGCCGTCTTGTACCTGAGCCAAGCGCAGCGGCGCTTCGGCGTCGAGGCGCTTCAGGAAGGCCAGGCCGTTGAACGCCTCGCCCGACTGCCAGCGCAGCGCGACACGCACCGAGCACGCGAGTTCGAGCGTGAGTTCCAGATCGACGCGGCGTTCGCCGGCGCCGAGTTCGAACGGGCCCGCCTTGAGTGTGCGCGCGCCGGGGACGTCGACCTGAATGCTGTAGCTGCCTGCGGACAAGGGTTCGAAGAGGAAGCGCCCGTCGAGCGGCAACGACTCGAAGGCCACGCGCGAGTTGTCTTGCATGAGCGTGATGCGCTGGTAACGCACGTCGAGCTCGATGTCGGGGAAGTGCACCACGCCACCCAGCGCGGCGCTGCCGAGTTCGACATCGTGTCGCGCTCGTTCGCCCGGACGGCTCTCGAGTTGCGCGACCGAACGCGCGCCGCCCGGCGCATCGACGGTGACGTTCAACAGGCCGAAGGCGCCGACCTCCATGGAGTAGTCGCCGTTGGCGTCGGTGCGTGCGTGATTGCTCCAACCGCCGTCGCCCTGTTCGCCTTCGATCACCGGGCCGTGCGTCATGACCTGGGCCTCGCTCACCGGCGCGCCGCCCGAGGTCACGCGGCCTTCGAGCACGAAGGCTGGCAGCTGCTGCAAGGTCACGTCGACCTCTTGCCCCGGCGTGATCCCGAGGCGTTCGAGCGGCACGCGCGCTGCTTGCAGGCGGAACTCCCCCTCGCGCAACAAGCGGTAGGCGAAGCGCCCTTCGAGGTCGGTGACGACGCTGTTCGTGTCGAAGCCACCGCTGGAGACTTGTGAAGTCACGTACACGTTCGCGCCCGACACCGGCTCGCCCGTCACTGAGAGCAGCTGCCCGACGACCGCCGCGCGACGCTTCAAGCGCAGCTCGATCTCGGCGTTGCTTCCGCTGAGTTCGCAGGGCACGTCGCGCACACCGAAGTGCTCCGGCGACGAAGCGTTCAGTGTCCACGCGCCGGCGGCGAGGCCGGTGTGCGTGCTGCGGCCGTGCTCGTCGGTCATGGCCTGGAGTTCGGAACCGAGGTCGCCGTACTGCGCGCCGGTGCCCCACGCGAGCGGCGGGTCGAGGCTCACGCTGACACCGGGCACGGGCTCACCGCGGTCGTCGAGCACGCGCACAGTGAGAGTGGCGGCCGGTTCGAGTTCCACGATCACGGCGCGCGTCTCACCGGGTGCAACGCCGGGTGCTTCGATCGACTTGGCGGCGAAGCCGTGCGCGGCCACGTACAAGCGCGTGCCCAAGGCGCCGGCCTGCAACACGCGCGCAGCTTCCACGCGCAACTCCACGGCCAAGGGGATCGACGTGTTGCCCGTTCGCTTTCGCCACAACCCCGTCGGTCGGAAGGCTTGCAGCACGGCGTCGGGCAGCACGCGACCGTCGGTGGCGGCGCGCACTTGCACGTCGAGCACGCCTTGGGGCGCGAGCTTGACGGCTGGCGCCTCGCTGTCGAAAGGCACGTCGCGCAGCAACGCAGGTTCGTGACCCGACGCGCTGATCGCGACTTCGTGTTGCACCCAGTTGCTCTCGAGTTGACGCAGCACGTAGCGCCCCTCGGCGTCAGTGAGCACGCCGCGTTCTTCCGCGCGCCGCAAGTAGGCTGCGGCAGGGTCGGCGCCGGGCGGATCGGGCAAGCGCGGGTTGTAGGAGTGGTAACCCTGCGCGTAGACGCTGGCGCCTTCGAGCGGCGCGCCGTTCGCGTCGCGCACGAGGCCCGAGATGCTGGGCCCGGCGTGCGGGTCCACGAGCAGCTCGCCGAGATCCACCACGCCGGGCGTGAGCGCGAACTCGTCAATGGCTTCCCAGCGCCCGGCTTCGAGCTCGAGCCAGAGTTCGTGCGTCGTCGGCCAGAGGTTCGGGATGCGCAACTCGCCGTTCGCATCGCTCAGCGCCGGGAACATCAGGCCGCCGTTCATCGGCACCGTGCGCGACCGCATCTCGTAGAACGGTTTCCAATCAATGTGGACGAAACTCGCGCGCATCCCCACGTGCGGTTGCCCGCTCGGATCGACGAGTCGCGCGCGCAGTTCGCTGCCGAGTTGATCGAGCACGAGATCGCCCGCCGCGTGTTCGCCGCCCGCGAAACCTTCGCAGCGGAAGTGCTGAATGGCTTGCCCCGGCGCCGCGACGACCAGCGTGGGAAAGGGCGCCTGGTGCGATACGCGGACACCGTTGTCGGGGAGCCACGGACCTTCCAAGCGGAACTCGCCGCGGTCGTTCGTGCGCGTGGTGCTGCAGAGCTCGGGATCCAGTGTCGTGGGCGGGTAGCCGCTGCACATGCCGAGTTTGCAGCCTGTTTTGAGGTCGGGCAGCAGCAGGACCACTGCGTCGGCGACGGGCGCGCCGGTGCTGTCGATCACGCGGCCGTGCGCGCTCATGGACACGAGGCCCTCGGGCCAGTCGGCGGCCGGGTCGGCGCTGTCGGCGGCAGCAGCTTCGGCGGGCGGAAGCGCGGCGGACGTGTCGAGCGCGGTGGCTTCCGACGAGGCCAGCGGCACCGCGGGCGTAGCACGCGACGGCGCGTCGCTCCCGGCCACGACACGCGTCGGCGCGCCCGCGTCACGCGACGCGTCGGCGCTGAGCCACCACAGCATGCACCCGACGGCAGCGAACCCCGTCACGATGAGCAGCTTCCCCCAACGTCCCATGACCTCTCCCGCGCGAGTGAACCGCCGAAGCGCGACGGCTGCGCGAGTGTATCAAGGAGGTTTGAGTCGGTGACTGAGCAACAGCTCGGCGCCCAGCTCGACAGCGCTCAGTTCGACAGCGCTCAGTTCGGCGGCGCTCCGGGGATCGTGATGTTGAGTTCACGAACTTCACCAGCTTCGAGCGTGACGAGTTCGCGCGCGTAGAGCGGAAACGCCACGCGCGCTTCACCCGCTTCGTGAGCATTGACACTCCGGTCGGTCAGCGAGAGTTCCCAAGTGCCGGGAGCCAGGCCGTCGATGCGCAAGTTGCCCGAGTGCAGCCAGCCGTAGCGGTAGCGAGCGGCGCCGCCCAGATCGTGGAGCAAGACCAAGCCTTCGAAGGGCTGACCGGTGGGATACGCGACCCGCCCCTGCAAGACCGCGGCAGCAACGACATCGAGTTCGAGGTCATCGCGCACGCTGTCGGTCTGCAAATCAAAGGGGCCCCACTCCCTTTGGACCATGCTCTCGTGCCGCGTATGAATCGTGTACCTACCGGCGCGAAGCTTCTCCCAGGCGAAACGTCCCTCCGCGTCGGGGCGCCCCCAAGCCACGTGATGCTCACCTTCGCGAAGGCTCAGCAGGGCGGTCGTGAAGTCAAAGCTAGGCAAATCACAACGCAGCACACCAGCGAGTGCTGCACCACCGGAACGGAGTTCGATCAGCAGCTCCTGCGCCTCACCGACGCCCACGGAAACATCTCGTCGCTCACTCACGAGACCCGCGTGGTTGATCTCGAGGACGTAGTCGCCGACATGCTCCAGCTCGATGAAGGCACGCCCAGAGGCATCGGCGTTGGTTTGCCCGTTCTCATACAGAGAGTCGTCGTCTGACGGCCCGTGGTAGGTCAGCCAGGCTTCCGGGTCCGGCGCGCCATCCGCAAGGACCAACACTGAGAGAGTCGCGGCGACGTCACGTTTCAGTTCGAGTTCCACCGTTTCACCAGCCACGAGATCGAGAGTGTGCTCGCGCAGGCGTGCTGCACGAAGCGCCCAGCGTCCCGCGTGAAGTTGCCCAAGCTCGAAGCGCCCACCGACATCCGTGAGCCCATGCGCGGCGCCCTCCTCTGTTGCGACCAGCACCTCCACTGCGACAGCGGGACTCCCATCCGGCTCGAGCAACACACCGCTCACTTGCGCACCGCGAGTGAGCACGACTTCATGAACCTGATCCTCGGTGTCGAGGATCTCGATCACTTTCGAGTGACCGACGTGAGTAGTCGTGAACACGTTGACGCGCCACTTCCCAGCTGCGAGGCCCGAGAGCACGAGGCGTCCGTCGGCATCTGTGCGCCCCTCGGCTGCGACCCCCGTGCGGTACGCCAGCAAGGGCAGCGGCCAGTCGCCCTTCGCGGTCAGAGTCACTTGCGCGGCTGCGATCGCTTCGCCCAAGTCGTCACGGACGCGGAGTTCGAAGTTCCGTGCAGTCGACAACTCCACGACCACCTCGCGCTCTTCGCCCGGCTCGACTCCATCGACTTCGTGAAGAACAGACGCGTAGCCGCGCGACTCCAAGTAGAGCGTGGTCCCGAGCGGCCCGGCCTGCCGCACGACGCCCGATTCCACCGAAAGCTCAGAGGTGACTTCACGCCCCTGTTCCCAGCGCCCGGTCCGCCGTGTGGCCCGCAGAGTCTCGATCTCCAGCTCGTGACCGTCGTTCACATCGAGAGCTCTCACGACGAGGCGCGCCTCGTGGAGCAAGCTGACTTCGACCGACGCCCCACTTGAATCCAGGCCTTCGATCATCGCGGGCTCGTAGCCCTCGGCGTTCACGACCAGCTGAACGAGGTGCTCGCCCACGGGCGCGAGCGCGAGGTCGAACTCTCCGCGCGAATCGGTTTCCGTGCTGCGGGCGGACCTGCGATCCGACGCGCTGAGCAAGTGCGCGAGGTCGGCATGCTCCTCGCCAGCAGCACGCTTCCAATCGCCGGAGCGCCAGCAAAGAACGACGCGCGCCTGCGCGATCGGCTTGCCGCCGACATCGCGCACCACGCCGGTGAAGCGTGGCGCGGGCACCAATGAAACACTGCCAAGGTCCACCGTCTCACCCGCAACAAGCTGTGTGCGCTCGAGCGTGGTTGGCAGAGCGTCGGGATGCTCGACGCGCACTTCCATGGTGAGCGCCCAGAGGTCGTGCTGCTCCGCCACGCCGTCGGCCCCGGTGACGACGTTGAAGCTGGTGACTCCCGCGTCCCTGTCGTATCCCCGATCGACAAGCTGGCGGGCTGCGCTCGAACTGCCCTGCCTCACGTACGCACCGTCCAACGGCCGACCGCTCGCATCCAACACGAGCAAGCGCACGCCCGCTGCGGGTTCAGAAAGCACGAGATCTCCGAGATCGTGATCGCCGCCCTCGAAGCCCGAGCACTCGAAGGGCAGCGAGACCAAGCCTTCGGCATGCACCCACACGACGGGATACGGCTTGCCCCACGGCGAGCGATTCCCGTCGAGTCGCGCCCACGGCCCCGAGAGCTCGAAGCGTCCCGCAGCGTCGGTGAGCGCTTGCGGGGGATCGGCCGGAGTGTCGGATCCGCGATGGCGCGCGGGACGCGTGCTCGCGGCCGCAAGCCGAAAGGCATCTGCCGTGGGCGAGTCCTGATGCAATCGAACGGAAGCACCGACGAGTGGCATGCCTGAGCCGTCGAGCACGCGGCCACGCACACGCATGACTTCCACGTTGGCAGGCCAGCTCGCCACGTCAGACTCGCCCGACACGCTCGCCGCTGCTGTCGTGCTCGATCGCAGCGACTCGGGTTCCCGCGTCGGCACCGCGCCCACCTCGGCTCGCTGCGACAACACGTCACCCCGCAGCCCCAGGTGCTGCGCAGCGAGGCTGTCGCCAGCGCTCTCACCGTCTGTGGTCAACACCCACAGGATCGCGCCACACACCAGCAGCGCACCAACGATCGTGAGTCCCCAGCGCCCCATCACACCTCCCTCTTGCAGACGCCGCAGCGCGTGACGGCTGGGCGACTCTATCAAGCGGTTTGCGCGGGGTGACGCGACGCCCGGTCATGCGTCTCCCGCGCCCGCGAAAAAATTCCGTGGGTTTCGCGCCCTTCGCGACAAGAGTGGGCAGCCATGGATCTCGACGCGCTCATGCATCGCTTTCGCGGACCGCTCGTGGGGCTCATCGCCTCGTGGGGGAACGGGCCGCGCGACGCGATCGAGTTGGCGCAGGACACCTTCGCCGAGGCCTACCTCTCGCGGGAACGTTTCCGCGGCAACTGGGAGCGCGACGGCGACGTCGGGCCGTGGCTCGTGGGCATCGCCAGCAACCTGAACCACGCGCAACGTCGGCGTCGACAGGGGCCCGCGAAACTGACGCGACTCGAGTCGCTCGACGCGCTGCCGCCGGAGTCGTTGAGCGTGACGAGCCTCGGCGAGCGCGACGACCTGCACGCGCTGCGCGACGCGATGGCTTCGCTGCGCGGACCGTGGCACGCCGTGCTCACCATGCGCTACGTCGACGGCGCGAGCTTGGCCGACATCGGCGCGCTGCTCGGCCTCGGCACGCGCGCCGTGGAAGGCCGGCTGCGCCGCGCGCGCCAAGAGCTGCAACGCCTGCTCGAACAACGCGGCGTCGGCCCTCGGCTTCCCGCGAAGGAGCCCCGCTCATGAGCACCAGGGATTTCAAGCCGGTCGATCCGATCGACGTCGAACGCGAGCTTCCCGAACTCGGCGCGCGACTCCGCGACGCGCTGCGCGAACTCGACACCGACAGCGACGACTTCACCGAAGGTGTGCGCACACGGATCGACGAGCTCGCCGCGCAACGACGCGCGCAACGCCACGAAGTTGCGACGCTCTCGATGGGCTGGCGTCGCGCGGCTTCGTTGCTGCCACCGGTGTTGCTGCCGAAGGGCCTGGCCAAACTCGGCGTGACTTCCGGCGGCGCGCTGCTCGGCAAGAGCGGCAGCCTGGCCGGCAAGGGCGGCGTGCTCGGCGTGGCCGCGGTGCCCGCGATCACGCTCGCGATGCTCGTGATCGGCGCCTGGACCGCACTGCGCTCACTGCTGCGGGAACCAGCGTCGCGCGAGCAACACGACGACCGCGAGTGGGCGCGCCAAGAAGTCGTCGCGTGGTGGCGACAGAACTTGATCGTGGCGCTGCTCGTGATCGCCGGCCTCCTCGTGCTCGCTTTCGTCGCCCCCGCCGACGCGCTCACGCTGCTGCTGGTCGTGTCGTTGCTCGCGCTGTGCGGCGTCTTCGCGCGCCTCGCAGCCTCGGGCGCCGCGAGTCGTCGCGAGGTGGGCCAGCGAGCCGGCGGCTTCCTGATGATGATGCTCCTGTGGGGCTACGGGATCCTCAGCCCGACGACTCTCGGTCGCGCTGACCTCGCCGGCACAACCTGGATCGTGCCCCTGCTCGGGCTCGGCGGCGCGGTCTGCCTCACGCTCGCGCGCGCCGAGACGCGGCGCCGACTCTGGCTCGGCGTCGTAGGCACCGCTGCCTACGTGGCGCTGCTCAGTGCGCTCACGACCTGGAGCAGCGTAGGAATCGGCAAGCGCCCGCAAGGCCCCGACGACCTGCGCGCCTGGACGCAACGCCCGCTCACCGACGAGAACTTCGGCACGGTCTGGTCGCAACTCGCGCAGATCGTGAAACACTGGAACGCCGCGGGACTGGAACCGCTCGCCCTGACCGGCATCGCGCCGGTCGCACGCGCGCGGCTCGCGAACCGCGAACCCGGCGGCGAGCCGCCCGACGCCGCGTACTTCGCGCTCCCGATGCTGGAACTCGGCTTCGTCGACGACGCGCAAGCCGCCACGTGGCGCGACCTCGAACGCGAACGCGAAGTTCTCCAGAAGCGCGGCGGTTCTTGGAGTTGGCGCGACACGCTGAGCCTGCGTCTCGCCGCACACTTCGATGTCTACGACGAGCTCGACAAGGACGACGCCGCGGAGGCCGTCGTGCAGAGCCTTCCCGAGCCCGACGCGCACCAAGCGCTCGACGAGTTGCTCACCGCCGCCCGCACGCTCGAAGCGCTCGACCGCCCGCAACGCGTGGACGAGTTGCGCGAACGCGCGCTCACGACCCTCGCCGCGACCTGGACCTACTCCGCCGACGTCGACATGGGCTGCTTCAGCATGTCGCCCGCCGCCCTCGCGCGCATCGGGAGGGAACGCAGCGACCCACCGATCCTCACCTCAGTGTTCAACAGCGAGACCAGCGACGGCGTGCGTGCGATGGCGCGCTGGGGCGTGCCCGACAACGTGGACCTGCTCGCGCTGGAGCGTTGGCTCAACGGCGAGACGCAGCAGTACCGTCGCGCCGAGATCAACCTTTGGAACCTGACTGCGATCGCGGCGCTCGCGGAGCTGCGCAGCCTCCCGGAGTGGCGCGTCGCTCAGGCAGCAGCCGAATCGGAAGCGTTGGTCCCGCCGCTCCTCGTGGAACTCTGGCGCTGGCGCGTGTTCGCGGCGGCCTTGCTGCTCGCCAGCTTCGCCGTGTTCACGACTTGGCGCGCACCCATCCGCGAACGCGATCCCGAAGAACACGACTGGTGGGCCGACGTGCGTTTCGGCAGCAAGCGCGACTAACCCACCGTCTCCGCGTAGCGGTACTCCACACCGCGCGACGACAACTCGCTCAGCACATGCTCGAGCACGCCCGGCACCGGGCCGAGATCCTCGGGCGGATGCACGCCCGCTTCGGTGTAGCGATCTTCCGCGAGCATGCGCGCGACGATCGCGCACGGGAGTCCCGTGGTGCGGCTCATGCTCGTGGCCTTCTCGCCGGGGTGGTAGTGGTCGAGCAAGTCCCAGCGGTGCTCCACGCGCAGGCCGCGCTTCTTACCGCGCACCAGGATGCGCATCACGGTGAGGTCGGCTTCGCCCTCTTCGTAAGTCCACTGCGGGAAGAGCAACTTGCTGGTGAGTGAGAGCGGCACGACCATCTGGCCGTCGACCTCGATGGCTTGCTTGCTGAACAATCCCAGGTGCCGCAGCACACGCATGAGTTCGATGTGGCCCGAGTAGCGCAGCGTGCGCTCTTTCATCATCGGCACCGAGAGCGTGTCGGCGAGTGAGCGCAGGCCGTCGGTGTGGAAGGCTTCGAGCGTGCCGACGCCTTCGAAGTGCATCAGCTCGGGTTCGCTGAGCGCTTCTTTGATCACGACTTCGCCGCGCTCCACGATGCGGCTCGGACGCGTGTATTCCTCGAGCACGTCGGCGGGCGCGAAGCCGGCCTTGTAGTCCCAGGGCCAGGTGCGCTCGACGGGCAAGCCGCCCACATAGATCTCGAGTTCTTCGGCTTCGTCGAGCAGCGACACGCCGTAGCCGCAGAGCAAGTTGCTCATGCCGGGCGCCACGCCGCAGTCGACCACGCACACCGCGCCGGTTTGCTTGGCGCGCTCGTTCACGGGCAGCATGTCCTCGGCCATGAACGAGATGTCGGCGTACTTCTTGCCGAGGTCGGCCATCACGTTGAGCGCTTGGAAACCGAGGTGCGACGCCAGCGCGCCGACCACGACATCGGCCGAGCCGGCGAGACGTTCGAGTTCACCGCGCTGCGAGAGATCGGCGACGACGGTCTCGATGCGTGCACCCGCAGCCGCAGCGCGCGCGCTGGCCGCCGCGAGATTCACGTCACTACGATCCGCGACGAGCACGCTGTAGCCGCTCTGCTTCGCGAGGTCGGTGGCGATCACCGAACCGACCATGCCTGCGCCCAACACCACGACCTGCGTCATCGCTCACGCTCCTCTGCGCTGAAGATTCGAGCCGCGCACTTTAGCAGGCGCGGGCGCGTGGCGTCGCGCGACTCGGGACCACGCTCCGCGAGTCGGCGCGTTGCAAGCGGGCGCGCGGCGTCTCGCGGTTCGACGCAGCGCGCGGCGGACCGCCGCGATGTCAGGGAGACCCGCGAGCGCCATGCGACACGCGCGGCGCGGCTCAACGCTCCTCGAGCAAGGCCGGCCAGTTGAGGATCAGCGAGATGGCGCCGCCTGTCGCTGCCTCGCGGTCGGTGAACATGAAGGCGCTGCTGCCGTCCACGGACTCGGGCGTGACGTCGTAGGTGCCGTCGATGGTCCACGGCGACACGAAGAGCGAGCGCGGCGGCGAGTGATGGAACTCCTCGCTCGCCGTGTCGACATCCACGGCGTGGAGCACGCTCGACAGGTTCACGTAGTAGAGCTCATCGCCGTCGTGACTCCAGCGCGGATCGTAGCCGCGGCCCTCCGAGAGGAGCCACTTGCGACCCGCCGCGCCGCCCGGGTGATTCGGCGCGAAGGGCACGACATAGATCGCGGCTTCGGCGCTGAGGTCGCAGTACGCCAACCAACGACCGTCGGGTGAGACGCGCCCGTCGAACTGCGCGCCAGTCGCGGTGACGAGCGGCACATCGGGCCCACCGTCGAGCGGCACGGCCACGATGTCGTTGAGCTCCGAAGGCAACATCGTGTCGGTCGTGACGATCAGGTAGCGGCCGTCGCGGGTCCAGTCGCTCGGGTGGTCGTCGCCGCCTTGGCTGTCGCGCAGCAACTGTTCGGAACCGCCGCCGACACGCTTGCTGTAGATCCCGCGCGGACGCGTGTCGTCGCCATCCCAGCGGAAGGCGAGCTCGCTGCCGTCGGGCGACCAGGTGGGCAGGAACTCGGGGCCCGGCAAGAAGGTGAGACGTTGCGGCGTGGGCTCGACCACCGAGTTGGCGGCGGCGGCTTGGCTCGCGGGATTCGGGCTCACGCCGGGATTCGGCACCCAGGCCGTGGGGTGCAGCCAGATGTCGGTGAAGCCGTCGGGCGCGAGCACGTCCATGGCCAACATGCGTCCGTCGGGTCGCAGCGCGAGCGAGTAGAGCGGCATGCCCGACGCGTAGGTCGTGACCCGGCGGCCTTCGGCGTCGAAGGCAGCGACGCGGTCGCCCGTGGCCGACCACGCGTAGCCGCGACCCGAGCGGCTCCCTGGCGTGCCGACGCCCGGTCGGTGCAGCGCGAGCACGCCGTTGTCGCTCACGGAGAACTGTCCGTGCCAGGTGGAGAGGTCGGGAGCGAGACCGCGCGCGAGCACGATCTGTTGCGCGCTCGACGAGTCGCCGGCGCTGTCGAGGCGCGTGGCGAAGAGCGTGTCGTCACGCACGTAGAGCAACCAACCGTCCACGCTCGCCGCGCTGTAGTTCGAGGCCATGAGGCGGCGTGGCGGCGCGGGGTCGTCGAGCGTGCCGAGGTAGATCGCGTTGTTCTGCGCCTCGCCCACCACCGAGGTGACGGCGGCAAACAAGTACTGCCGCGTGCCAGGGATCATGACCGGCCAGCGGTGACTCGTGTGTTGGCTGCGGTCGACCTCGGTGAGCGGTTGCGGTGCGCCGCCTTCGGGATCCACGATCATCAAGCCTTCGCGGAAGTTCGCCGTGTAGACGATGCGGCCGTCGGCGGCCCAGGCGCCGCCCCGTGCTGCGAGCACCTCAGCGACATCGTGCAAGGTGTCGGTGGCGAGGTGGTAGCGACGCAGCATCCGGTCGGCGAAGTAACCGATCTGTTGGCTGTCGGCGCTCCAGAAAGGGAACAGCGCGTTGTCGCTACGTGGCAGTTCGCGCGCATCGGGTTGATCGAGACGGCGCACCCAGAGTCGACGCGTGCCGCCTTCTTCGGCGGCGCAGAACGCCAGCATCGTGCCGTCGGGGGAGATCACCGGCGGGCCCGAGATGTCGCCCGAGAACAGGATGCGCGTGTCCGGTGGCGCGGGCACGCTCAGGTAGACGGGACCTTCGAGCGCCGCGCCGTCGAACCACCAGAGCGTGAGCGGCAGCGCGAGCAACAGGCCGAGCAGCACGAGCATGAGTGGCGCTGCGCCCGCGCGTTTCGCCGCCGCGCCCGACGCGGCGCTCGTGGGCGCGGCCTGCAGCGCATCGGGTGAGCCGAGCAAGATGCGCGCTTCGCCGAGGTCGCGCAGGCGCGTGCGCGCGTCTTTCTCCAGGCAGCGACGCAGCAGTTCCTCGACGCGCGGGGGCAGCGGCGGCAACACGCTCCAGTCGGGTTCGTTCTCCAGCACGGCGACGAGCACGTCGGAGAGACTCTCGCCCGCGAAGGCACGCTGTCCACTCAGGCACTCGAACAACACGCAGCCGAAAGCCCACACGTCGACACGCCGATCGATGGGCTTGCCGCGCGCTTGCTCGGGCGCCATGTAGGTGGGCGTGCCGAGCATGCGGCCGGCTTCGGTGCTGAGCACGCTGTCGCTGGTGCTGTCGCCGTTCTCGCCGGAGCGCACGGGCTTCGCCAAGCCGAAGTCGAGCAGCTTCACGTGGCCTTCGGGGGTGATCAGCACGTTCGCGGGTTTGAGATCGCGATGAATCACGCCCGACTCGTGCGCGGCTTCGAGGCCGTCGGCGATCTGGGCGCAGACATCGAGCGCCTCGCGCAACGGCAGCGCGCCGCGCGACAAGCGTTCGCCGAGCGTCTCACCGGGCACGAGTTCGAGCACCAGGAAGCAGGTGTCTTCGATCTGATCGACGCCGTAGATCTGCGCCACCGCTGGATGGTTCAGGCTGGCGATGGCCTTGGCTTCGCGCTCGAAGCGCTGCAGGCGTTCGTCGTCGGCGGCGAAGTGTTCGGGCAGCGCCTTGATCGCCACGTCGCGCTCGAGCTGCGTGTCGCGCGCGCGCCAGACCTCGCCCATGGCGCCCGAGCCGAGCGGGCTCAAGATCTGGTAATGCGCGAGGGTCTGTCCGCTGGCGAGAGGCATGGTCGCGGCCGAGGATACGCTTCAGTCGGTGACGCGTCGCGACCGCTCGCTGCGCGGCGCAGTGCTGCAGCCCAGCTCGAGCTTCCACGCGCGCACGTGCCTCTCGCTCGCGGCGCGGCTCAACTCGCGCCGCCCGTGGGGAGGTAACTGTTCGCAGCGCAACGCCGTGCGGCAACCGCGAGTCGGCACGCCCGCAGCACTTGTGCCGCGCGGAAGGGACGACGCACGATGGCGCATCCGTCGCGCTCTTCGGGGCGCGGTGGGCTGGCCATGCCAGGCGGTTGAACGAGCAGCACGGGGAGGTCGGCGCGCAGACGGCGCAGGTCCTGGAGGGTGCTGAGCGCGTCGCGGCCGGGAAGGTCGAGCGCGAGCAACACGCACAGCGTCTCGGCGGGGCGCTGACGAAACAGCTCGAGCGTCTCCAACGAGTTGCTGGCGACGAGCACTTCGAGGCCCTGTTCGCGCAGCAGTCTCGCACCGGCGTCGCGCGCGGCGTCGTCGCCCTCGGCGAGCAGCACGAGGTCGGGGGTCACGCGGTCGGCAGCGGTCGCGTGGTCGGCGTGCGTGTCGATCGCGCTGCCGACCTTCGCTGCGCTCGACGCGCCCACAGCGTCCGCCGGCGCGTCAGGATCCGCGCGCCCGTTCTGCGCGGCGCGCTCGCGTTGCAAGTAAGCGACGTCGGCTCGCAAGGCGGCTTCGGGCGTGATCACTGCGTGCGCCGCGCTGACCTCGCGCGCGACCTGAGCGAGAGGCGCGTGCTGCTCACTCGCATCGTGTTCGCCCAAAGCGGCTTCAGCCTGCGCGCGACGCAAGGCCCTCAGCGCGGCGCGCGCGTCGGCGTGCAGCTCATCGGTGACGGCGTCGGCTGGCAAGGGCGAACTGCGAGGCGCCGCCTTCGCGGCCACGGCGGGCGCGATCGTCTCCAGCAACAAGGTGACGCCGCCGAGTCGACCGCGCGCGTCGGTCCAGGGCTCGAGGCACCACGTCACGCACAGACGGCGCCCGTCCACCACACTGAGAAGTTCGGCCTCGCGGCGCTCGCTCGCGCCACGCAAGCCGCGCTCGAAGACGCCATGCCAATGCGAGGCCTCACCGGGGACGAGCGCGTGGAACGGTCGCCCTGCGCAGGCGTCTTCTTGCAGCGCCAACCACGCGCACCAGCGTTTGCTGACGGCCATGCAACGCCGGTCGCGCCCGAACACGGCCACGGCCGCGGGGCTCTCGCGCACGAACTGCAGCGCGTCGGGTGAGGCTTCGCCGAGCAGGGCGCCGGGCGCCGTCGACAAAGCGAGCAGGCGCTGACGCAACACGTAGGCCACGAGCGCGAGCGCCACGAACAAGGCCAGCCCCGTGCTCACCGCCGGCAACAGCGGCGGCGCCACGCGCTCACGACGCAGGGTCAGGCTCAGCGGCAAGCCGAAGGGCTGCAGGGCCAGACTCGTGGCGGCGGTGTTGCTGCTTTCGTCCACGCGACCGACCGCGGCCAGCGTGGCGCCGTCGGCGCCGAGCAACTCCAGGCGCGTGTTCGGGTCGCCGCCGGCGTGCACGCCTTGCAGCAATCGGTTGAGCGAGAAGCTGCCGCCGACCAAGCCGAGCACGCGCGTGCCGTCGAGCACGGGCACGAAGGTGGTCACGCTGGGTCCGTCGCCCGGCACGTCGTACACGGGAGTGGTCGCGGGGAAGCCGCTGCCCAGGGCGTGCGCGGCCGCGCGTCTCGCGAGGTCGTCCGGCAAAGCCACACCCGGATCCACCCGCCGCCGTGTGACCGGCCAAGCCTCCTGCAACACGAGCTCGGTGTCGACGCGTTCCAGCGCGCGCAACTCGGCGCGTTCGGCGAGCAAGCGTTCCGCCGCGCGGCGCGACGCGGGTGCGCTCACGCGCCCGAGCAGGAGATCGCCGCCCCAGCTGCGCAGTTCGCCGCGTGAACGCGAGAGTCGTTGGCGCAAGCCTTCGAGCTGCAAGGCCACGGCGCGAGCGTCGGATTCGGCCAGACGCTCGCGTTCGGCGCGCTCGCGCAACGCCGGACCGATCGCCACCGCGAGCAACAGCAGCGCGGCGCAGGACAAAGCCCACCCCATGCGCAGGCGCGGTTGCGCCGACTGCTCCTCGGGACCTCGACTCAGCATCCAACCTCCCGCCGCCAGGCGTCAGGCGCTCAGTCTAGGTGCGCCAATGGGCGAATCCCAGCAGCAGACTCAGCGAACGCGAGCGGCGGACCGCGGTTGTGGACAGCCGCCGTGCGGCGCCGAGGTCAACCGTGGCCGCGACGCAGCGCTCAGCCGACGGCGGCGAGGCCCTCGTTGCCCAGCGGGTGCAGGCTCGTGCGCAGCGGGGTGCGTGCTTGGCCGTCGGCGAGCCAGCGACCGCGCAGAGTGGGCTCGCGCAGCGCGGCCCGCAGCTGGCGCAGGAACTCCACGCGCGGGAGGGCACGCGCGCCGAGACTCGCCAAGTGCGGCGTCTCCATCTGGCAGTCCACGAAGTGGAAGTCGCGCGCTTGCAGCCAGGGGACCAGCGTGGCGAAGGCGCACTTGCTGGCGTCGGTGACGCGGCTGAACATCGATTCGCCGAAGAAGGCGCGCCCGAGCGACACGCCGTACAGGCCCCCCACGAGTTGCCCGCCGCGCCAGGCTTCCACCGAGTGCGCGAGGCCACGCCGATGGAGGTCGTGATAGGCCTGCATCACGGCGGGCGTGATCCAGGTGCCGCGTTGACCGTGGCGTGGCGTGCTCGCGCAGCCGCGCAACACGCGCTCGAAGGCGGTGTCGAAACGGATCTCGAAGTCACCGCGACGCAAGCGCGCACGCAAACTGCGCGACACACGCAGCTCGGCCGGACGCAACAGCATGCGCGGGTCCGGGCTGAACCACATCAGCGGCAAGCCCTCGTGCGGCCAGGGAAAGATGCCTTGCTCGTAGGCCGCCATGAGCCGCTCGGTGGACAAGTCACCGCCCACAGCCACGAGGCCGTCGGGGGTGGCGCTCTCCACGGAGGGGAACGCAAGCTGCGTGTCGAGGAGCGGTGCGGGCATGGCGACCGGCGAGTCTACCAGCCCCCGGAAATCCTGCAGGCCGACGGGCGCGAGGCCTCGGCTGCGCGTCACGCACGCTTCAGGGGCGTTGCGCGGTGCGCAGACTCTTGGCCAGGGCCACCATCGCCGTGGCGTGCCGCATGCGCGCGGCGTCGGCGCTGGGGCAGCCGGTCTCCTCGGCGATCTGCTTCCAGGCCGCGCCCACGTAGTCGCGCAGGATGATCAACTCGCGCTGCGGCTCGGGCAGGCCCGCCACGCAGTCTTCCACGAGGCTGCGCTGCTCGGCGTCGTCGGCGAGCGCTTCGGCGGCCGGCGCGTGCTCGCCCTGTTCGGAGAGGCGACCGAGTTCTTCGGGGCCGGGCGGCAACATCTGTTCGCGATCGAGATCGCGCTTTGCCGCACGATGGAAGTCGGCGGCGTCGCGGATCTGGTATTCGGCGATGCGCGAGAGCCACGCGATGAAGCTGGCTTCGTTGCGCACCTCGAAGCGGTCGAGCCCCTCGAGCGCGGCCATGAACGTGTTCTGCAGGATGTCGCCGCTCTCCACGCGCTGCCGCAGACGTCGCCCGAGTCGCATGCGCACGATGGCGCGCACACGATCCTCGTAGCGCGCGAAGAGCGCATCGAGCGCCTCGCGGTCACCCGCTTGCGCGCGGTGCACCAGCTGGAGCGTCTGGTCGGGCTCGGGGGAAGAATCCATCGGCCGAGTCTGGAGGGGATCGGGCCGGGCGGCGAGCTGCGTCATCTAGGGCGCCACGGGCAACACGATCTCAAAGCGACTCGGGTCCGTGAAGGGCCAGTCGTCTTCGCCGAGGATCAGAGCGGCCGTGAGCTGCTCTTCGAGCGCGCGACGATCCGCCACGCCGAGTTCCTCGACCCGCGAACCGCGCAGCGCCGTGATGTCCGCCGAGCGCGGTGAACTCAGGAAGGCGCGGCGGGCTTCGGAGAGCGGCACACCGGCCGCACCGCTGGCGTCGAGGCGCTGCTGCAACGACTCCAGCCAGGCCTCGAGCCCGGCCAGGCGCTGGGTGCTGGTGAAGACCCACAAGCCTTCGTAGGGCACGGCAGCGTCGTAGGCGCCGACCTCAGTGCAGACCAGCTGACTGAGACCGGCGGGCACTTCGGTAAACCAGTGCCCCGAACCCGAGGGGGTCGGTGAATCCTCGGGCCGGGGCACTGCACGGAGCTGGTCCAAGTCTTGGACCGTCATGGGGGCCACCCAGCTCGGAGGACTGCGGGCCCCGAAAACTGAAAGCGCGTACACGAAACGTGGAGTCTCGGATTCCAAGACCACGCCGAGCAGGTCGCGTTCACGCACTTCCTTCACGTCACTTCCAACCAGGGCCTGACCGCTGCGGCCGCGCAGAGCCTCGACACCACCCACACCGTCGTTCGAAGCGGCGGTGTAGCGGAACGGACTCAACACGACCTCGGCGTTCAACCAGGGTTGCTTCCACATCCCCACTGCAACGATGACGGCCAACACTGCCGCGGAAAGCAGTGCCGCACGACGACGGCGCGCGAACAGCACCCATCGCGCCTTGAGGTCCTGCATGGGATCGCGGCGCGCTGCGAGGGGGAGTTCGCGCCCTTCGATCCAACGTTCGAGGTCTTCGCGCAGCTCCCGCGCGCTGGCGTAGCGATCGTCGGGCTCTGCGGCCATGGCGCGCAGGCAGATCGCTTCGAGCTCGGCAGGGATGCCGCGATCAAGCAGCCGCGGCGCGACGAAATCGCCCTGCGAGATGTGCCGCAACAGATCGGTGATCGAGCGGCCGGGGTAGGCGCGCAGCAGCGTGAGCATCTCGTAGAGCACGGTGCCGAGTTGGTAGACGTCGCTGCGCGGGTCGCTGCCGATCATGCCGCTGTTGGCCTGCTCGGGCGCGATGTAGGCCACGCTGCCGAACAGCCCGCGCGTGATCTCTCCGCCTTCGGTGTTGCGCAGGCCGGCCAGGCCGAAGTCGAGCAACACGGGGCTCGCGTCACCGCGCAACATGATGTTCTGCGGCTTCACGTCGCGGTGCACGAGGCCTTCGTTGTGTGCGGCCTCGAGCGTGCGCGCGAGTTCCACCGACAAGCGCGCCACCGCACGGAACCACGAGCTCTCCGTGAGCGCCCCGCTGCGTGACAGGTCGGCCGCGTCACCGAGGGCGTCGACCAACAGCTGAGCGCTACGCGGATGCGGGTCGGGATCGTTGACCAGCGCTTCTTGCACACGCTCCAACACTTCGGAGAGCGCGACGCCGCGCACGCGGTCCATCACCAGGTAGTGCACGTCGCCCGCGCTGCCGATCTCGTGCACGGTGACGATGTTCGGATGCTGCAAACCCGCGAGCTGACGCGCCTCGTTGTGGAACTGCTGCTCGGGATCGAAGGCGCCCTGCCCGAAGACGGCGAGCACCTTCACGGCCACCTTGCGGTCGAGCTGTTCGTCGCGGGCCTCGAAGACCTTGCCCATGCCGCCCGAGCCGAGTTCGCCGAGGATGCGGTAGCGCTCGTTGAGCAAGGTGCCGGGCACGACCTGCACCGGGAGCAAGCCCTGCAAGCGCAGCGTGTCGTTGAGCAGTTCGAGGAACTCAGCTCGCTGCGCTTCCTCGGGCAAGCGCTCGGCCATCAGCGTGGCGTCGGGTTCATCACCCTTGTAGAGCGCGGCCAAGTACTCGGCGGTGAGGTGCTCGACGGGACCGTTCAGAACCGGGTCGCGATCGAAGGGGCCGCCGGAGTCGGCCTCGGAGCCCGCCCCCACCGCCGACGTGGCGGCCGCGCGCAGTCCCTCGGAAGATTCAGAGTGCTTGGAGTTCACAGGAATCCTGATACCGCGCGTGATCGCGGGCCGACCGGCCCATCTTGCCCGCTGAGCTGTTCCTGAGCCCCGATTCGGAGCTCCCCATCGAGCCGCCTCGACAGGACTCAGTGTTCCACATCCACCCAAGCGAGAGGCCCCCAACGACCGAAGGAGCGAAATGAGCCCGAGGTGCCCGCCTCTGGCCAGCTACCTCCTCGCTCCACGGAGACTCTGTCATGAGCCCTCTACCTCGCACCACGCAACCGACCTCGACCGCGCGCCGCAACGGCTTCCTCACCACGGTGGCCTTCCCCACGGCAACCAACACCGAGATCGCTGTCGACCTCGGTGACACGGAGTACCGCGGCTACAAACTCTTCGCCGCCTCGGCCAATCCCGACCCGCGCTCGAACACGGACCCGCTCGACATCGAGCCCATCCGTCCGCCCAGCGGTCGGCTCATCGGCGACGGTCAGTACTCGCCCGACGTGAGCTACACCGTGCAAGTCACGTACTACGACGCGAACAACCAACCCGTGGTGCTGACCGGCCAGGTGCCCGCACACGACGCCGTGCCGCATTCACAGGTGTACCTCACGCTCACCTGAGGGCCGCGTCCCCCACACGGTTCGCAACACCACGAGAGGTCGTGACGCGCAACCGCGCGCGCGGCCTCTCAGCGTTGCGTGGGCGCTTCGAGGAAGGCGCCGTCTTCACGCGCACGTACGTGCACGAAGCTGGCCCAGAAGAACGGGTGACCCGCGAGGTTCCGATCCGGGTTCGCCACCGGTCGCGGGCCCAGGCGCTTGCCGCGCCCCACGCCGAGGAAGGCGCCGCGCTCGGCGCTCGCGTGACGCAAGCCGAGACGCGCGCTGTGCAGCGCACGGGAAGCGTCGCGCGAGTGGAGATAGTCTTCGTAGAACGCGCGCATGAGCACCTCGCTCTCGCGATCGTCGACCTGCCAGTGCGATGCGACGACGGCCTCGGCCCCCGCGCGCAAGAAGCTCCAAGCCAGCGAGCGCGTGCCTTCCCCGTGGCGGTTCGCGCCGCTGGCGGTCTCGCAGGCGGACAGCACGGCGAGTTCCGCGGAGAGCTTCCAATCGAGGATCTCACCGAGGAACAAACGGCCGGCGTCATCGCCCGAAGGTGACAGCGCCAGCGCGCTGCGGCGCGGCTCGTGGGAGTCCTGAACACCGTGCGTGGCGAGGTGCACGATGGCGGCGCCCTCTACGAACTCGAGCAGCGCAGAGCGCGTGGCTTCCTTGCCGAGCCGCAGACGCAGGCCGTCGGAATCGAGGCGCAATCCGCCGGACTGTGAATCGCCGAGCAGCGCGTCGACCTCACCGGGCGAGCGCGCTTGCGAGAGGTAACTGCGCGCGATCGCCAGCGCTTCGCTGCGCGTGCCGGGCAGACGATCGAAGCCGCTGTCGGCGCGCAGCGTGGCGCTGCCGGAGCTGCCCGCACCCGCGGCGTCGAACTGCGGGTCGGCCAACACCACGAGGTCGCTGGTGCGCGGTTGGCGCAGCACGCGCGGGCTGAGCGCCAGCGCCGAGGCCGAGGGCGAGTAGGTCACACGGCGGTCGTCGAGCAAGAAGCGCAGGTCCTCGAAGGAGGACGGCGTGTCGACGGCGGCGACCACCAGCGCCTCGAGCGGCAAGCCCGCGAGCGCTCCCGAATCGATCACGAGCAGCTCGCCCTCGCTGGGGCTCAGCTCGAGCGGCAAGACGAGTCGGTCGTGCAACAGCGCGCCGTCGCGCGCGACTTGCTCCACGCTGCCGAGTGACGCGGGGCGCGCGATGTGTTCGAGGTAACCGTCGACTTCGGCGCTCACGCTGGCCAACTTGCCGAGCGCCACGTGACGTCGCTCGCCACCGTCGAGCACATAGGCGTAGAGCTGCGACTCGCCCTCGGCGAAGTGCACGAGCTGGCAGTCGTCGCTGGCGAGGCGCGACTCGAGCGCGTGCAAGAGCTCGGTGCGTTCCGTCGCCGCCTCCTCGCGCCCGGCGCTGAGTCGGCTCAACAGGTCGCGCCCCTTCCACCGGTCTGCACGGCGCAAGCCCTGCGCGAAGAGCGCGTGCCACTCCTCGGAGGCGGGGGCGGCGGCCGCGAGCTGCGCGGCGCTGAGATCTTGGCCCAGACGCGAGAGACGCTCGGAGCGCTTCACGGCGCGCAGGCGCTCGGCCCAACGTTCGTCGAGCTGCGCCGCCCAGCCGTCGAGCAGCACCGACTCCGCTTCGGCGAAACTGGCCAGCGACTCGGACAGCGCGCCCGCGGCGAACTGCACGCGCGACAGGAAGATCAGCGCGTCGGAGAGCACGTCGGCATCGCCGGCACGACGCGCGCTCTGCAAACTCTCGAGCGCAACCGGCGACGCGGCGTCCGCGCCCTCGACCTCGAGCAACCAGCGCGCCTCCTCGGCCAAGCCGTAGGAGATCAAGCGCTCCACACCGGAAGCGCGCGCCAACTCCAACGCCACACGGCTGTGGCGCTGCGCTTCGGCGAGGTCAGCGCGCCGCTCGGCCAACTCCACGTTGAGCATGGCGAGCCGGAACTCGATCGCGGGGTTCACGGAGAGCGAGGCTTCCCCGGCGACGGTCTCCATCAAACTCTCGGCTTCGGCGACCCGGCCGAGGCTCAGCAACGCGTCGCACAGCTGCAGGCTGCGATCGATCACGTTGAGCCGCGCGTGACTCGCCTCGGTGTGTTTGAGCGACTCGCGCAGCAGCGCGACCGCGCGCGTTTCGTCTTCGAGGAACACGGCCACGATCGCGGCGCCTTGCAGCGCCACCGCGCGCAGCTCGCCGTAGTCGAGCTCGGAGGCGAAGTGCATCACTTCGTCGTAGGCGGCGAAGGCCGCGCCGTAGCGCCCGGCGTGCTCGTGGGAGCTCGCGACTTGCAGCAGTGCCTTGGCGCGTTGGAGTTTCGTGACCGCCAGGTCGACGGCGCGTCGAGCGAGCGCGCCGGCGTCTTCGTGCGCGCCTCGGGCGCGGGCCGCGCGACTCTCCACGCTCACCATGTGCGCAGCGACCTTGGGGTCGTCGAGCTCACCCACCAGCGCACGCACCGCGGGCAGACGCTCCTCGGCCGCCTCGAGCTCGCCGCGGTTGAACAAGCGCTCGATGAGCGAGAGGCGCTCGACGGCCTCCGCCGAGCGCTGATCGTTCGCGGCCAACACGGCTACGTATTCGTCGGAGGCGCGCAACACGGTCTCGATGTCGAAGTCATCGGAGAGCAGCACGATGATCGCGCGTCCACGCGCGAGCAACAGCTCCACCGCCGGATGCTCCACGCGCGCCGCGAGCGCCTCGGAGATCGCCAAGTGCTCGGCCGCCAGATCGCGCTCGCCGGCGTTGGCCATCACGCTCACGAGTTGCGTGCGCGCCACGAGCTCGAAGAGCGCGCGCTCAGGGGCGCTCTCGGGCAAACTGAGCGCGGCGTCGAGCATGCCGGTGTAGGCCTCCCGACGCTCGGTGCGCAGGTCGAGCGAGTGGAAGAGCTCGCCCGCGGAATTGAGTTCCTGGGCGCCGCGCAGCGCGAAGCCGATCTCGGCCTGGAAGCCGCCACGCCCGAGACGGAAGCGCGCGAGCGCCTCGCGCAACTCGTCGCCCTCGAGCGGGCGCGGTGCGCCGCGACTCACTTCCAGCTCCAGCTCGCCGCGGTGCGGGCCCTGACTGATGGCCTCGAACTCCACGCGCTCGCCGGCTTCCACTTGCAGCTCGAGGTGCGCGTTCCACTCCAGGCCGCCGTCGTCGTCGAGCGCGCGGTCGGAACCGTCGGCGGCGAGCACTCGCAACACCGGATCCAGATGCACGGAGCGCAGGTCGAAGCTGAGCGTGCCGGCCGCGTCGGCGAGCACGCTGCAACGACGTCGCACCACGCCCCCGTGTTCGGCGGCCTCAGCATCACTCACTTGCCAGAGCTGGCGCGAGTCGAGCTCCACCTCCCAGGTCTGCGCAGCGACGGACTCCGCCGACAGCGCGGCGGCGAACAACACGAAGGACACGACAAGCGATGAAGGCACGAGCAGCTCCCTGTGCCAGCGGGCTGATCCCCACCAGGTGTTGCGATTCTGCGCGGCGTGACCAGCGCTCGCAACGCTCAGTCTTCGAGTTCTCGGATCGCCTGCGGAGCGCGCGGGCCCGCTCAGCTGTCGAAGATCTCCGGGATGTCACTCGGAGAGATCGGCACCGCCGGAGCGAAGAGCTGCTTGTAACTCTTGGCCTTCACGCCCAAGGCGTTGGCGCGCCCCACGAAGGAACGGTCGATCAGGGACTCCAAACTCTTGCACAGTCCCGGCAGCTGTTTCTCCTTCACCACGCGCTTGTCGAGCATGGCGTCCAACTTGTTCTGGATGCTGTGCAGCTTCTTGTAGGTCTGCTTGCCGATCTTGCCTGCGATCTTGGCGGCGGCCTTGTGCTCGAAGTTGCCCGCCTTGAGGTCATCCTTGATGGCGAACATGGCGGAGATCGCCTGGCTGAGCGCGTCGGCCACTTGATCGCGAGCGTCGGCGATGTCGAGCAGATCCACGGTGGGGTCGAGCACGTTCGTGGTGAGTGCGTCCTTGGCGTCACCGAGGCAGGCACCGATGAGACTGAACGAGTCGAACACGAAGGTCTCGTCGTCGGTGAGTTCCGAGGTGAGATCCGTGCCGATGAGCCACACGTTGTCGAGGTAGAACTCGCCGCCCTTGTCGAGACCGAAGGCACCGTAGCCGAGCTCGAAGCGATCGGCTGCGGGACCCATCATGAGTGAGTGCAGCACCGAGAACTCCTCACCGGCGGACTCGCCGTACTCCAGCGCAGGCGTGGCGCGCGCCAGGAAGTCCAGCCGGTCGTCGTATTGGACCAAGCGCAGGTCGAGCGACGCATACATCGGGAAGGAGACCTGACCGAGCACCATGTCGTCTTGATACGCGCGCGCGACCAGGCCCGGCAGCGTCTCCTCTCCGCTCTCGAGCGCCTCGTCGTAGCGCACATTCACCTGGTAGTTCACCGAGTCTTCGAGGCCGTAGTAGTTGGCGTAGATCCAGCTGCTGGAGACACCGCTGCGCAGTCCCTTCACTTCGTCGATGCCGATCGTGGCGCCGAAGGAGAAGCGTTCGCTGCCACTGATCCCACCGAACTCCGCGAAGTTGTCGAGGCCCGAACCCGCACCGCGGAACACCAAGCGCTTGTCACCCTTGACGGCTTCGAGCTTCTCACCGGTGACCAGGTCGCGCGGCTTGTAGCGGGACACCGCCCACTTGAGTTGGTTCGAGTTGAGCGTGACCGGCGTGCGGTTGATCTCGCCCTTCGAGTTGATGTCGTGGGCGTACCATTCCTCGCAGGGCCCCAAGCAGGGCTGGACGAAAAGCGCGAGCGTGATGGTGAGCGCGCGATAACGCGTGCCGAAACTCTTCGACGAAACCGACAGCATGGGACTCTCCTCGCAATGCGGGCGCGGGGATTCCGCGCAGCCTCTCTCTCGCGGCCGAGTCTACAGGCTGAGCAGCGATTGCGCGGCGCTCACTTGAGGTAGCCGAGACTGCGGAGGGTCTGGAGCGCTTCCTCGCTCAGTTCGCCGGCCGAGGCGCCTTCACTGTCGGCGAAGTAGGCGCGCAGGGCGGCCAGCATCGCAGCACGTTGACCGCTGCGTTCGGCGGCGAGATCGCGGCGTTGCGCGGGATCCTCGAGGACATCGAAGACACGCAGACGCAGCGCGCCGAGCGCTTCGGCCTGTTCTCCCGCGCGTGTGCCGTCGCCCGCGAGCAGCTCGTCGAGCGTGGGCGGAGGACCGCCCGAAGCGCCGGGGTGGTCGAAGATCCAATGCTCGCGCTCGGTACGCAGCGCGGCCAACCAGTGTCCCGATTGGATCCGCTCCGCGACGCGCAGCTCGGCGGGCGGCTGGGCGCGCAGGTCGAGGCCTTGCGCGTGCTCGAGGTGGCCGAGGCCGAGCGCGCCGAGGATCGTGGGCGCGACGTCCACGAGGCTCGCCTGCGCAGGCGCGTGGCCCGCTTGCACGCCCGCCGGGAAGCGCACGATCAACGGGAGGCGCACGAGCTCGTCGTGCAAGGAGGCGCGGTGCAGGTAACCGCCGTGGTCGAGGAACTCTTCGCCGTGATCGGCGGTGAACACCACGAGCGTGTCGCGCCATTGCTCGCGGCGGCGCAGCTCGTCGAACAGGCGCCCGATCTGCGCGTCGAGGAAGCGCACTTCGCCGGCGTAGAGCGCGCGTAAGGCTTGCACGTTCTCGGGTGCGAAGTCGGGTTCGTCGCGCAGCACGCCACTGGGGTGCGGGAGGTAGGGGTCGTGCGGGTCGAAGGCGTGCAAGTAGAGGAAGAAGGGTGCGTCGCCGAAACCATCGAGCAGCTCGAGGCCCGCGTCGACGACTTCATCGGCCATCATCACGCCCGTGCGGCGCGCGCGCAGGCCTTGGGCGTCGAGGATCGGGATCACGAGTTTGCTGCCCGCGTGCGGGCCGCGCAGCAAGCCGAGTCGCACCGCCCAACGGTTCAGCCGGACGATCCAGTAGAAGCTCGCTTCGGGGCGGTGCGTGTCGCCGCGCACGTGGCGCATGTCGCGCTCGAAACCGCGTTGGCGATCCAGGATGGGGTTCCCGAGCACGGCGCCCGTGGCGTAGCCCGCACGACGCAACACGCTCGTGAGGGTGGGCAGCTGCGCGGGGAGCCGGCCGTCGAAGTCGCGCACGCCGTGCACGCGCGGGGAACTGCCGGTGAGCAGCGAGGCCACCGACGGCAAGGTCCAGGAGGAGGTCGCGAGCACGTCGGGCACGCGCCAGGACTCGGCGGCGAGCGCGTCGAGCACGGGGGTGTCGCTGTCGACGCTGCGCGCGCCGGGCGCGGGATCCTCGGAGCCTCCCTCCTCGGGCACGCGGTCGCCGGAAGTACGCGACGTGGAGTCGGATTCGGCGCGTCGGTAGCAACCGAGCGCGTCGGCGCGCAGCGCGTCGGCCACGATCAGCAAGACATTGGGCGCGTGCTCACCGAGGGCGCGTGTGCCGCGGGGTGCGCGGACCTCTCCGGGATGCCACGCACTGCCGAGCACCCACGGCGTGAGCAGCGCGAGCACGAGCAAGAGCACGGGCGCCACGCGCGGCAGCATGGCGAGCACACGCGGCGTGAAGCGCTGCCACGACGCAGCGCCCACGAGCCCGAACAACAGCGCGCCCCACCAGCCGAGCGTGCCCCAACCCGCGTCGGCCACCAGCACCAGAGCCACGAAGAGCGCCCAGGCCACGCTCGAGTTGCGCAGCGCGCGCGCACGCGTAGCGGCGCGCAACAGCGCACTCAAAGGCGCGGCAGCGCCCAACGCGATCACGGCTGGCAACAACCAACTCAGCGTGGCGTAGAGCAACAGACCCGGCGCGCGAGCGAACACGGCTTCCCCGCCGATGTCGTGCACGTCGAGTGCACCCTCGAGCGTGCCGAGGGCCGCCACCAAGGCGAGGAACACGGGCCAGTCGGCCGTGTGGCGTGACGCGGAGCCGCTGCTCGCGCCGTCCACCGCGTTCGCTCCCAGCGATGAAGCCGCGCGCTGACGCATCAGGTCCAGGAGAGGTCGTGACGCGCGAGCGGCAAGTCACGCACGCGCTGGCCCACCGCCGCGAAGACGGCGTTCAGCAAGGCCGGCGCCACAGGCGGCACGCCCGGTTCACCCACGCCCGAGGGTGGCGCACTGCTCTCCACGAGGTGCGTGTGGATCTGCAGCGGCGCCTCGCTCATGCGCAGCAGCTTGAACTCGTGAACGTTGCTCTGCACCACGGCGCCGTTCTCGGCGGTGATCTCGCCGTGCAGCGCGAGGCTCAGCCCGAAGATCACCGCGCCTTCCAGTTGCGCGCGCACGCGGTCGGGGTTCACGACCGTGCCGCAGTCGATGGCGATGTCGACGCGCGGGATGCGCAGCTTGCCGTCCTTCGCGATGTCGACTTCCACCACCACGGCGGCGTCGGCCACGAAACTGCGCGCCACGGCCACACCGCGCCCGCGACCGCGCGGCAGCTCGCCGCCCCAGCCGCTGCGCTGCGCCACGAGCCGCACCACGTTCTTGATGCGCCCCACGTCGAAGGGATGCGTGTCGAGCGACTCGCCGTAGTTGCCGTACTGCACGCCCTCGGCGAGCAGGTCCACGTGACGGTCGGGACCCAGCAGCGCGAGCAAGTGCTGCACGGGGTCTTGGCTGCGCGCGTGCGCCAACTCGTCCACGAAACACCCGGCGGCGAAGGCGTGGAAGATGTTGCAGACCGAGCGCAACCAGCCGATGCGCAGGTGAGCTTCGGCTTTGCAGACCTCGAGCTGCAGCGCGGGCACGTTGTAGGGCAGGTCGCTGAAACTCTGGGCGAGTTCGCCACTCGAACCTTGGTCGACACCGGCACTGAAGGTGGAGCTGATCGACGGGAAGGCTGTGCGGCCGCGCAGCGCGAGCAACTCGCCTTGCGCGTCGAGACCGGCTTCGAAGGCCACGGCGGCGGCGGCGTGGTAGTAGTCGTGGCGGATGTCGTCTTCGCGACTCCACACCAGGCGCACCGGGCGGCCGCCCATGCGCTGACTCAACAGCGCGGCTTCCACCACGAAGTCGGGCTTGCTCTTGCGACCGAAGCCGCCGCCCAAGAGCGTGACGTGGATCGACACCCGGTCGGGCGCGATGCGCAGCGCGCCGGCCACCATGCCTTGCGCGGCTTGCGGGTTCTGCGTGGGCGCCCAGATCTCGGCGGCGCCGTCCTTCACGATGGCGAGCGCGCAGGGCGGCTCCATCGAGGCGTGCGCGAGGTAGGGCACGCTGTACTCGGCGCTGACGCGGCGCGCGGCCTCGGCGAAGGCCACGTTCACATCGCCCTTCTGTCGCACGACGACCCCGGGCTGACGCACCGACTCGAGGCGCGCGTCGCGGTCGGCGGCGCTGTCGAAGGCGTCGTGCGGCGAGGCGCCCCATTCGATCTCGAGCGCGGCGCGGCCCTGCATCGCGGACCAGGTGTCGCCGGCGACGACGGCCACGCCGCCGAGCGGTGCGAAGCCTGGAGCGCCGCGCGGTGTGTCGAGCTGGATCACGTCGATCACACCTTCGACATCGCGCGCGTCGTCGTCGTTGAGTGCGGCGACGCTCGCACCGACCACGGGCGGGCGCGCGATCACGGCGGTGAGGGCGCCCTTGGCCGGCACGTCGAGACCGAAGCGCGCCGTCCCGCGCACGATGTCAGCGGTGTCGTAGCTGGGCACGCCCTTGCCCACGTAGCGACGTTCGCTCGGGCTGCGGAAGCGCAATGCGTCGTCCGCGGGCACAGAGAGCGCGGCGGCCGCGGCCACGAGCTCGCCGAAGGGCAGCGCGTCGCGGCCGTCGCTGTGATGCACGGCGTGGTCGCGCGCGGTGCAGTCGCGCGTGGGCACGCCCCACTGCGCGGCGGCGGCTTGCTCGAGCATCAGGCGCGCGGCGGCGCCTGCGCGTCGCATGGGTTCGTAGAACTGGCGGATGGAGCGCGAGCCATCGGTGTTCTGGTCGCCGAAGCGCGCGTCACCGAGGGCTTGGCTGAGTTCCACGCGCTCCCAGTCGGCGCCGAGTTCGTCGGCCAAGACCATCGGCAGCGTGGTGCGGATCCCGGTGCCCATCTCGGAGCGGTGCGTGACGATGCGCACCAGGCCGTCGGGCTGGATCGCGAGCCACAAGCTCGGCTCGAAACTCTCACCGTCGGCGGGACGCAACAGCTTGCGCAAGGTGCCGCCCGACGCAGGCGCGGCAAGCAGCAAGCCGCCGGCGCCGATCAACCCGCTGAGGAAGGCGCGGCGGGACACCGAAGACGTGGTGCTCATCGCAGCTCCTCCGCGGCGCTCTGCACGGCGGCCAAGATGCGCGGATAGGTGCCGCAACGACAGATGTTGCCGGCCATGGCGGTGCGCACTTCGGAGTCCGTGGGCGACGTGTTCTCCGCGAGCAGCGCGGCGGCCGACATCAGCTGGCCCACTTGGCAGTAACCGCACTGCGGTACGTCGTGTTCGACCCAAGCCTTCTGGAGCGGGTGGTCCCCCTTGCTGGAGAGGCCTTCGATGGTCGTGACGGACCGGCCAGCCAAGGATCCCACCGGCAACATGCACGAGCGCGTGGCGCGACCGTCGAGGTGAACCGTGCACGCGCCGCACTGCGCCATGCCGCAACCGAACTTCGTGCCGCGCAACTCCAGGTGGTCGCGAAGCACCCACAATAAAGGCGTTTCCGGCGCGACGCGGTCCAACACGACCTCGCGCCCGTTGATCGTCAACTCGACCATGATCTGCGGCCTCACAGGAACTCGAAGCGCGTCGATCCACGCGACGCGAGCCGCGAGCATAAGTCACGCGCGTGCTCTCGCGCAGACTTCCCGACATGGCGCTCGCACGACGCGCGCGAGACCAGCCAGGCGAAGGCGGCGCGCACTCTCCCGACACACGCGAGCACAGCGCGCACTCCGCGAGACTCCGTGAGCGCCGCGTTCAGGTCTTGCGTGCGGACTTGCTCTTGGCGCGCGCCTTCGCCTTGGGCGGGTGCGCCTTGCGGTGCGCGAGGGTCTTGGCCATGTAGTCCACGGCGTCGGGGGTCTTGCAGCTCGTCTGACCGTGATCCACCTGCACCTCGCCGATGCGCTTGGCGGCGGCCACGGCGAGTTCGTGCAGGCGCGCGTTGCGCACGCCCACGGCGATCAGCGCCTGGTTCATGGAGTGACGCGTGCGATTCGGCGCGCTGTGGATCGTGGCCTCGATGGTCGCGATGAGTTCTTCGGCGGCCGCTTCGTCGAAGTCCTCGGCGTGCAGTGCGGCGCCCGCCAACACGTTCCAACCGGTGGCGGCCACGAACTCTTTCTTCGACTTGCGCCACTTGCCGCCCAACTTGCCGGCCTGCGGCGCGCGCGCCGCGAAGCTCGAGAGCGCGTCGGAGAGCACGTAGTTGTCGATCGGCTTCACCCACGACTCGAGCAGCTTCATGGTGGCCTTCGACGAGTCGGCGATCATGCACGCCAACACGCGCGCGTCGTGCACACCGCTCTCCCACAGGCCGAGCGCGAGTGCGTGGTCCACGCCGATCTTCTTGGAGAGCTTCCCGAGGATCGCGTAGCTCACGCCGAACAGCGGCGGCGTCACGCCGTGCCGCTGGTAGACCTTGCGGTTCTGGGCGGTGCCGGCTGCTTCGAGCGCGGCCAGGGTCGTGTGGACGTCGTCGGCTGACATGCGAGGCATGGTATCAGCCGCTCGACGGCCCGCTCAGAAGCGGTGGATCATGTCCATCGTGAGCCGAGCACCGAAGATGTCCTCGCGCGCGGTGAGCGTGTCCTCGAAGGCCACGCCGAAGTCGGTGCTCTGCGACCAGCGCCAGCGCAGGCCGAGCGCGCCCGTGATGATGTCGTTGCCGGCGACGTTGGCGGCGCCCACGCTGCCGTAGTCGACACCGTCTTGGTTCACGGGCAAGGCACGGGCGTTGTTCGTGTAGTGGATGCCGTTGACTTCCACGAGCGGCACGAGCCCGTCGTCGAGCTCCCAGGAGAACTGGAGGTGGTAGTCGATGAAGCTGGCTTCGGCGTCGCCGTCGACGGGGAGGTACGCGCCCACACCTGCGAGCGCGTTCGAGTCGCCGTTGTCCCAGCCAGCGCTCACGAAGGGATGCCACACGCCTTCACCGTTGCCTTGGAAGACGTCGCGGGAACCGGAGGCACCTTCGTAGGTGAAGCCCACGCTCACGAGCTCGCCGGCGTCTTCGTCCTCGTGCACCACGTACTTCAGGCCGCCGGCGACGTCGCCCCAACCCGAGGAGTCGGGCCCGCCGGGATTGAAGTCGATGTACCCGTCTTTGGTCGCGATGAAGGCGAGCCGCTCGTTGATCGCGTAGCGCAACTGCAGGGCGTAGCCGCGCAGGTTGCCACCGCCCAGGATCGACGTGCCGGGGAACTCATGCCGCAAGAACACGGGCTGCACCGAAGAGTGCACGACCGGGCTCTCCCACAAGAAGGGCGCCGTCACGGGATCGATGAGACGTTCGCTCCAGTTCGCGTCCGCGCGTGCGACCGACGCGGGCCGCCGGGACGTCGTGGACACGGAACAGGCGGTGGCGAAAGCCAAGATCACGAACAGCGAGCAGATGCGCATGCGGCGTTTCCAAGGGTTGGTGTGCTTGCAACTCGGGCACAGAACCTAGGGAACGACCGCGCGCTCGCCGATACGCTTGTCGCGGGGAGTCTCTGCGCACCCTCGCGTAGGACGCTGCGTGCGCGCCTCAGTCGTGGCTCTCGGAATGCACACGGCCGAAGCGCAGCGGCGGCGTCTCGCCCGGGCGCCCCTTGAAGATCATCTCGCAGGCTTCGACGCAGTCGCCGCAACGGATGCACTCGGCGTCGCCGTAGTACTCCTCGCCGTCGGGGCCGTCGTCGTCGCGCACGAGTGTTTCGCCGAGACGCTTGGGGTCGATGTCCACGGGACACACCTTCTCGCAGGCGCCACACTCGATGCACGGGTCGGGCGTGTTGCTGAACACGATCCCGATCGGCGTGCTCGAGGTCACGAAGCGGTAGTAGAGACCGATCGGGCAGGCTGTCTTGCAGAAGCCGAAACGCCAGACCACGGCGTGCAACAAGCCTCCCAGGCACAGCAGCAACCAGATGCCGACGACCACGGCGCGCGCTGTCCACGAGCCCTCCACGAGCACGCGCCAGTCGACCCACCAGAGCATCACCGAGGCCACGAAGGTGGCCACGAAGGCCGCGCCTGCGAGATGCGAGAGCGCCCAGCGCAAGCCGCGTTTGCGCTGCTTGAGTTGCGTGTCTTCGCCGAGACGACTCACGTAGCCGACCGGACATCCCCAACCGCAGAAGAAGCGCCCCACGATCACGTTCGTGGCGAAGGTGAAACCCCACAACAAGGCCATCGCGATCACGAAACCCTTGAGCGCCTCGATGGCGCCGACCTGTTCACCGAGCAGGTGATGGTTCCCGGACCACAAGTCCAGACGCACCGTGTCGGTGAGCGGCACGGCGAGAAGGATCAGTAACGAGAGCGTGATCACGAGCACGCGCCAGACTTGGAAGCGCGCGCCGCGCGTGGCCACGGCGGTGAGGATGCGCACGCGATCGTTGTCGTCGATGCGCAAGCCCACTTCGGAGTTGGCTTTGGGGTCGAGGAGTTTGGAGCCGGGCCAGTTCATGAGCACAGTCCGCAAGCGGAGTCGGGTTGCAACAAGGGAGCGGCCGCGCGCCACAGGGTGAGCACGCCCGCGCTGATCAACAGGCCTGCGCTGAGACGCGTCCAGGTCTCGCTCCCCAAGCGCAGGCGGACGCGTTGCGCGGCGAACAGTGTCGCGAGGAGCACCGGCAAGGTGCCGAGCCCGAAGCTGGCCATGAAGGCCACGCCGTGGAGCACGTCGCCGAAGGCTGCGGCCTGGAGCACGGCCACGAGCGTGACGCCACAGGGCAACAAGCCCGTGAGTGCGCCGAGCGTGAAGCTGCCGCCTGGGAGGTCGCGGCGTAGCAAGTCGCCGAAGAGCACGCGCCATGCACGCGTGGCGAGTCGGCCGCCGCGGGCGAAGGGATGCCAACCGAGACGTCCCGCGCCTGCCAGGATCAAGGAGAGCGCCACGAGCAGCGCGAGTGCGTGACGCCAGCCGCTGAGTTCGGGGCCCACCCCCGCTCCCGCACTGGCAGCGAGTGCACCGAGGAAGAGATAGGTGGTGGTCTTGCCGAGTCCGAAGGCCACGAAGCCACCGGGGCGCCCGGCGGCGCGCAACGCGAACACCCCGCACATGCCAGCGCAGTGCGCGGCGTGCAGCAAACCGAGCGCGAGGCCGGCGGCCATCCACGCGGGCGGTGTCATGCGCGCGCTCCTTCAGCGTGCATGGCGCGCGGCGTGGGCGCGGTGGCGGCGCGTGGCGCGCTGAGCGCAGGCGCGAGCGTGGGTCGCCAGCTCAACAGCTTCTGGCTGCGCCAACTCACGGCCAGGCTCGACGCGATCATCGCGACCACCGCGGCCAGCGGCGGCAGGCGCCCGGACGCGGCGAGCGCGAGCGCGACGGCGTTGTAGCTGAGCGTCCAGAAGAGGTTGCCGCGCACGGTGCGGCGCAGGGCGCGGGCGGCGTCGAGCAGCACGAGCAGGGCGCGCGGGTCGTCGTGCACGAGCTCGATGTGCGCTTGCGAGCGTGCCAGCGAGGTGCCCGAGGCGAGCGCCACGCCCACGTCGGCGAGGCGCAGGGCGGGCGCGTCGTTCATGCCGTCGCCGAGCATGAGCACTGAATGTCGCGCGCCGCGGAGCTCGGCCAAGCGTGCGTGCTTGTCCGACGGGCTCGCGTCGCCGCGCGCGGGCAGCGCGAGCTCACGACCGAGTGCGCGCGCCGCGGCGCTCGCGTCGCCCGAGAGGATCTCGAGCTCGAGCCCGCGCGCGCGCAGGCTGTCGACACACTCGTGGACCCCGGGCCGCACGCGCTGGGCGAGACGCGCCGCCGCGCGCTGCACGCCGTTCTCGGCCACGCTCACCAGCGTGTCGCCCGCAGCGCGCGCTGTGTCGAGCGCGGCGCTCAGGTCAGGATCGAGACGCACGCCGCGCGCGGCCAACCAGTCGGCGCGCCCGACGAGCAACTCGTGCGCGCCCACGCGCCCTTGCACGCCGGCGCCGCGCGTCACGCGCAAGGCGCTCACTGCGGAGCTGTCGTCCGCGCTGCAGGTGCCGCGCGCCAAGGGATGACCCGAGGCCGCGATCAGGGCAGCGCCGCGTTGCCACACCTCGGCATCGGCGCCGGGCAACAACTCGAAGCGCCCGAGCGGCTCGGTGAGCGTGCCGGTCTTGTCGAAGACCACGTGGTCCACGCGCGCGGCGCGCTCCAAGGCAGCGGCGTCGTTCACGAGCACGCCGCGTCGCGCCAAGGCCGAACGCAGGGCGCGGTAAGCCAGCGGCGTGGCCAGGCCGAGAGCGCAAGGGCAGGCCACGAGCAACACCGAGAGCGCCGTGCGCAGGCCGTCGGCGAGACCCGACTGCATGCCGCTGTGCAGGCCGCCCGCGAGCGCGAGCGCAGCCGCCACCACGCTGAGCACCCCGGCCAGACGATCCGCCGTGCGCAGAGCGGGCGCCACTTGCAGGGGCGCGTCGAGCAACTGACGCAGGCGCGCGAGACTGCCCTCTCCACCCGCGGCTTCGACGCGCAACTCGAGCGCGCCGTCGGTGTTGAGCGCGCCAGCTGGTGCGCTGTCGCCGGGGCGCACTTCGCGCGGCGCTTCCTCGCCGCTCACGAGCGCCGTCACGAGCGCGCTGTGTCCGTGCAACACGCGCGCGTCGGCGGGCACCGACTCGCCGGGGGCCACGCGCACGCGATCGCCTGCGCGCAACGCACTCGGGTCGACTTCTTGGTGGGCGCCGGAAGCGGGCAGGCGTGTTGCGCGCGCGGGCAGCACGTCGGCCAGGGCTTCCGCGGTGCTGCGCGCGTGCGCCCGCGAGTGCGCCTCGAGCCGACGTCCCAGCGTGACGAGCACGAGCACCATCGTGGCGGTGTCGAAGTACACCTCGCCCGCACCGCGCCAGGCGTTCACCGACGAAAGCAGATAGGCGGCGCTCACGGCCAACACGATCAGGCCGTCCATGCGCACGCGACCGGAGCGCAGGTCGAGCCAGGCGCCGCCGGCGAGCGGCGGCACGAGCAGCGCCAGCACCGGCAAGGCCAAGAGTGCGAGCGCCACGCGCCCCAAGCTCACGAGCTGCACGAGGCCGTGTTCGTTGCCGTCGGCGTGCAGGTCGATCGAGTGCAGCACGAGGCTGAAGGTCATCACGCCCATGGCGAGGATGCCGGCGCACAACAAGCGCGCGTCGAGCAGACCTGTGCGTTGACCGGAGCCACTCACGGCATGCGCAATGCGACAGCCCACGCAACAGAACACCTCGGCCGTGACCTCTGGCTGCGCGCGAGCTGCGAGCCGGACGGGCAACCCACAGTGCGCGCAGGCTTGGTGCTCACTCACGTCGCGGCCCCGCCGCTCAAACGTCGACGCCGAGATCCTCACCCAGCGCCGCCAGCAGGAAGGACACCACGTACCAAGCGCCGAAAGCCAGGAAGGCCAACCACACGAGCTTCATGAAGAAGGGCATGCGGCCGTGTCCGTACTCGTACTCGTACGGCACTTGGTCGTCGCCAGCGGCTTGCTCGCGCGCCTCAGCGTTCGAACTCTTCGCGGTCATAGCGCTCCTCTCTCTCGAGCAGTTCGAACTTGGGTTCTTCGATCGACGCGAAGTGCCCGCTCAACACGCCTTGCACGAGCAGCAACAGGAAGCCGCTGGCCACGAGGCCGTAGGTGATCAGGTGCACCCCCGCGAACTCGAAGCCCTCGGTTCCGGCGAGCGCCCAGAAGAACTCGTAGAGCTTGAAGCCGAAGCCCAAACCGGCCACGAGCGTGCCCGCAAGGAAGATCCACAGCCACACGCGGTGCAGCGGGGAGCGACGACGTTCGGGATCGTTCACGACTCAGCCTCCGGTTCGGGCTCGGGCATCCACGTTCCGAGCCACTGGATGTAAGCCAACATCGAGAGGCCGCGATGGTTGAGCCCCTTGCCCTGCTCCACGAACAGACGCTCGCTCTCGGCGGCCAACGAGTTCGGCAGCGAGTCGCGCGTGGACTGCAACGCGGCCTCAGCCTCGGCCTGCGAATCGTAGACGCCCGGCAACGCGTAGGACGTGTCGCCTGACAAGCCGGTGCGCTCGGCGATCTCGGGATCGATGCGTCGGCGCACCTGCCAGCCCTCGCGGAAGAACCACGGGTAGCGCGGCATCACCGAACCCGGCGACACCTCGGAGGGACGCCAGAAGTGCGCGGCGTGCCAGTCGTTGCTGCGCAAGCCGCCTTCGTAGGTGAGGTCGGGCCCCACGCGACGCGTGCCCCAGAGCATCGGGCGTTGCAGCGAGTTGTTGTCCTGCTCCCACACCGACACCGGTCCCCAACGTTGGTCCTCGTTCGACACCGGGCGCACGTACTGGCTGTGACAGTGCCAGCAGCCTTCGCTGATGTAGCTGTCGCGGCCGTCGCGCAAGGCCTGTGCGTAGGACGCTTCCCACGCAGCTTCGCTGCGCCCGCGACGCGCGTCGTCGGGGGAGACTCCCACGAGTTGCTGCATGGTGAGCGCGTCGACACCTTGCGGATAGGCGGCGTCGAAGGCCACGGGCCAACGCGCCTTGAGGTCACGGAACTCGGGCGAGACGTCCTGCGCGAGCACGGCGATGTTCGTCTCGGGCTTGCTCCCGCCGGTGATCATCCAGGGATACAAGCTCGAGAGCACGAAGGCGAAGGCGAAACAACCGAGGCCCGCCGCCGTGATGATGCTGCCGAAACGATCCATCTCAGCTGGCCTCCGGTTGCACGAGATCCACGCGGTAGTCGTAGGGCTTCGGCGTGCGCGCCGTCTTCCACAGGTTGTAAGACCACAGCACTTGCCCGGTGAGGATCAGGCCGCCGGCGAAGGTGCGCACACCCCAGTAGGGCTTGAGCGCTTCGACCATGCTCATCCAGGGCGACAAGTTGTCGAGCATGGCGCCGTGCACGAGGCCGGCCGCCGTGAGGTCGATGAACATGATCAGCAGCCCGATCAGCGTGAGCCAGTACTGCCACTGGTTCAGGCGACGGTTGTGCCACTCGTTGCCCGTGATGCGCGGCCACAGCCACGTGATCATCCCGAAGATCCAGAACGCGAACACGCCCAGCATCACGAGGTGCGCGTGACCGGGCACCCAGTCGGTGAAGTGGATCACTTTCTGCATCGCCAACGACGTGTGGAACGCGCACTGCAAGCACGTGAGGAAGTAGAAGATCATGCCGGTGTAGAACCAGCGGATCGGCAGGTTGGTGCGCAGCGCGTAGCCCTTGCCCCACATCGTGCCGAAGAAGTTCACGATCACGGTCGTGACCACGATCTCCACGGCCATGGTCGAGATCACCGCGCCGTACTGCACCGACATCGGGATCGACGAGAGCAAGAAGTGGTGCACGCCGTTCAACGGATAGAAGAAGGCCAGCGCCCAGAAGCCGATCACCGACAGCGCGTGGCTCCACACCGGCGTGCGCAAGATGATCGGCACGAAGAAGTACATCAGGCCCCAGCCCATGGGCGTGACGAACAAGCCCACGAGGTCGTGGATGAACAGGCCCACCGTGGCCGCCCCCGACGCGCCGGGCATGCTCCACTCAGGCAGCGTGTTGCCCATCACGTAGGTGAGGATCAACCAGATGATCCCGGCCGTGAGGTACCACTGCGACACGTACATCTTCTTGTGGATCGAGCGCGCCAGCGGCGTGAGGAACTGCAGCGCCACGAGCACCGCGCCGAGCTCGATCAGGAAGTCGACCGGGATGTACTCGAGGTCCCAGGAGCCGGGACGGAAGCCGGTGGGCGTCTCGCCCCACTCGAGCGCTTGGGCGAACCCGAAGAGCTGGCCGAGCGAGGTGGCGAGCACCAGGAACTGCCACACGAAGAAGATCAGGTAGCCGAGCTTCTTGCTGAACACCGGCTTGCCTGTCATGCGCGGGATCGCGTAGTAGAGAGCGCCCACGAAACAGTTCACGAGGAAGCCGTAGGCGACTTCGTTCGTGTGCAGGAAGCGCATGCGGCCGGCGTTGAGCCACTCGATGTTCTCGAACGGGTACAGGTTCAAGAAGTTGAGCGAGACCAGGAAGCCGGCCGTCATCGAGGTGAGCAGGAAGGCCACGCCGAAGCTGAAGTGCCACTTGATCAGCTGCTTGTGGACGAGCTCGTCGGCGCGGGTCTCGGCGGAGTCGGCGGCTCGCGGCGCGTCGTCGAAAGGCATGTCGACGGTGCTCATCGGGCGGCTCCGTGCGCGTCGCAGCTCATGGGGTGCACGCTCTTGTCGCTCTCACTCGGCGCCAAGCTCAGGATGTAGTGCGTGAGGTCCCAGAGGTCGTCGTCGCTGCCGGAGACCGCGGGCATCGGCGTGCCGTTGAGGCCGGTGCGCAAGCGCAGGAACACGTCTTGCGCGCTGCTGCCTGCGCGGAACACGCCGGTGGTGAAGTCGCGCGGAACAACAACGGCGTCTTTCCAGTCGCGCAAGTGGAACGAGGAGTCGCCGTCGCCCACGCCGGTGGCGCCGTGGCAGGCCACGCACTGCGCTTCGTAGAGCGCCTTGCCGCGCTCCACGGAGTCTTCGTCCATCTCGGGGCGTTGCTCCATGCCCACGGGCCAGACGTCTTCCCAGGCGAGCTCCATGTTGTCGAGGAAGATGTCTTCGTACTCTTCATCGAGCACTTCTTGGAGCGACATGCCGTCGTCGTCGATGAGCTCGTTGACTTCGCCTTCCATCATTCCGAACTCGGCGAGCGCCAGCACGTAGCGCGCCACGTCGTGCTTCTCTTTCTCGGGCATCAGCGGGAAGGAGCGCATGGCCGAGCCGTTCAGGCCGCAACTGATCACGTGCACCACGTCGTCGAGCAGCGGGAACTCGCCCGACGGCGAGCTGCGGAACTTGAAGCGCCCCGACTGGAAGTTGCGCGGTCGCGGGTCGAGCCACTCGGCGGAAGGGCCGTCGCCCAGACCTTGCTCGCCGTGACAGCCGATGCACCAGGTCTCGTAGACCTTGCGGCCGCGAGTCTCCGAGGCGTCGAGCGTCCAGTGCTCGAGCGAGAAGCGCTCGCCGTCGGCGCCACTGGCGCGCGGGAACGCACGCGTGGTGTCGGCGTTCGGGAGCGCGAAGCTCGCGGCGAGCAGGCCCAGGGTCGCTGCGGCGGCCCAAGCGATTCGCGGATGCTGCATGGAGTCGACTCGCACGGCGGGAACGTCGGGACGCTGCGCTCTCAGGGCGCCGCGCCATGGCGTCGCAAACTACGCGGGCGAGGGCGTAGGTCTCCATGCGCCGAGTGGCGTAGTGCGATCTGCGCACGCACGCCGTCGCTCACGGGCGGGAGGGCCGGAAGCTCTGTGAAAACCGGCGTCATCCTTCGAAGCGTCGTCTGCGCCCCAGTGCGTATGTCGGCGCGGCCGGGGGACGCGGACACTGCCCTCGACCCCGCGAGAGAATCGAATGCTAGGCTGGCATTCCCCGCACCGAGTTGTGAGCGAGGAGCTCCCGATGAGTCCGCCGCCGCCGCCCATCGAGCGGCCCCCTCTGCTCGTGGCGCACTCCTTGCTCGACGGCATGCTCGACCCGGTGGTCGCCATCGACGAGTACGGCAAGATCCTCATGGCCAGCCGCTCGGTCACCAAGGTCTTCGGCTACGCGCCCGAAGAGCTCGTCGGTCAGAACGTGCGCGTGCTCATGCCCGAGCCGCATCACAGCGCGCACGACGGTTACCTGCAGAACTACCAGCGCACCGGCGAGACGCACATCCTCAATCGCACGCGCGACTTCGAGATCGTGCGCAAGGACGGCAGCGTGGCGGAGATCGAGCTCTCGGTGGCACGCGTCGATCTCCCCGACGATGCCGAGCCGCTCTTCGTGGGCAGCTTCCGGGACATCACTGAGCGCAAGCGTCTGCAGCGAGCGGAGACCTCCATGCTGCGCGCGTTGGCGAGCTTGGGGCGTTCGGCCGCGGTGCTCGCGCACGAGATCAAGAACCCCATCACGTCGGTGAACTTGGCGTTGCGCGCCGTGGCGGACCAGCTCGGTGCGGATCACGAGGAAGTCCTCACGGATCTCGTGGAACGCATGCAGCGCCTCGAGAAACAGCTGCGCGAGTCGCTCTCTTTCGCCAAGCCGCTCGAGTTGGCGCTCGCGCGTTGCCGGGTGAGTGATCTGTTCTCCGACGTGGACGTGGAGCTTCAGCCGATGCTGCAACGCGATGGCGTGGAGCTCGAGTTGCGCGTGGAGCCGCGCGACCTCACGCTCCGAGGCGACGCGCTGCGCCTGGAGGAGGTGCTCACGAACCTCGTGCACAACGCCGCCGAAGCGCTCGTCGACGGCGGCCGCGCGCGCCTCAGCGCCTGCGCCGACGGCGACGACATCGTGTTGCAAGTCGACGACGACGGGCCCGGCGTGCCGCCCGCACTCAGCGAGTCGATCTTCGACCCCTTCGTGAGCGACAAGCAGCGCGGCACAGGCCTCGGCCTGTCGATCTCACGGCGCATCATCGAGGCCCACGGCGGCACGTTGCAGCTGATGCGCAACGGCGAACTCGGCGGCGCGAGCTTCCGCATCGAGCTCCCGACCGGCGCCGCGCACCTGTCGACATCGTCACCGGAGGCGCAGCAGCCATGACCGACCCCACCCGCGACGCCCACCTGTTCCTCGTCGACGACCACAGCATGACGCGCGCCGGCATGCGCACGCTGATCAACGACATGCCCGGGCTGCGCGTGGTCGGCGATCACGGCAAGGCGCGCGAAGCCATCGACCTCATCGGCCAACTCAAACCCGACCTCGTGTTGCTCGACATCACGATGCCGGCGCTCTCCGGTATCGACGCGATCTCCAAGATCCGCGCCGTCCACCCCGAGGTGCGCATCGTGATGCTGAGTCATCACGAAGGCGACAGCTTCGTGGAACAGTCGCTGGAGCAAGGTGCCGACGGCTACCTCTCGAAGGATTCGGAACCCGAGGAGCTGGCGCTCGCGATCCGCTCGACCCTGGCCGGCAACACCTACATCTCGCCGAAGGTCACGCGCGCGGTGCTCGATCGCTGCCGCGCAGGCCAGAGCGCCAGCACGCACGACGGCCTCTCCGCGCTCACCCCGCGCGAACGCGAGGTCTTCCAGTTGCTCGCGGTCGGTCACAGCAACAAGGAAGTCGCGCGCGACCTCGAGATGAGCGTGGGCACCGCGAAGAAGCATCGCGAGAACCTGCAGCGCAAGCTCGATTGCCACTCGCCTGCCGAGCTGGCGCGGCTCGCGATCCGCGAAGGCCTGCTCAACCCCGACTGAGTGGTGCCGCGCGCTGCCCCAGCTGAGGTGGGGTTCGCGCTCACGAACTGGGGCAGCCCGGGAGCTTCTTGCCGGGTCGCGTCCCCACATAAGGCCCATTTGCGGTGAATTCCGGGCTCAAAGCAGTGATCGACCACGTGGGAACTCCGTGGCGGCGCATCGCTTTCGTCTAAGAAAAAATCTGGAATCCGATCAGAGCGGAGCTGCGAAGACAGGGCCTCAGGGAGCGAGTGCGCTCCTGCCAACACCGAGGAGACCTCCGATGAACTTCTTCCTGCTCACTGCCACCCTGGCCGGACTCACCGGCCCCGTGGACCCCGCTCCCGCGCCCGCCGGCGACACCAAGAACCTCGTCGAGACCGCCGTGGCAGCGGGAACCTTCGAGACCCTCGCCGCCGCGCTGGGCGCCGCCGATCTCGTGGACGCGCTCCAAGGCGAGGGGCCGTTCACCGTGTTCGCCCCCAGCGACGACGCCTTCGCCAAGCTCCCCGCAGGCACCGTCGAACGGCTGCTGCAACCCGAGAACAAGGCGCGCCTGCAGGCCGTGTTGCTCTACCACGTGGTGCCGGGCGCCTTCCCCGCCGCCAAGGTCGCGGGCGCCACGTCGCTCGACACGCTCAACGGCCAGCGCTTGGTGCCCGCCGTGGCCGCGCGCGGTGGTGCCGTGAGCATCTCGGGCGCCGGCGTGGTCGCCACCGACGTGCGCGCGTCGAACGGCGTGATCCACGTGATCGACACCGTGCTCCTGCCCGCCGACAAGGACATCGTGGACACCGCGGCCGAGGCCGGTAGTTTCGGCACGCTGCTCGCCGCCGCGCGCGCTGCCGGTCTGGTGGACGCCCTCAAGGGTGACGGCCCGCTGACCGTGTTCGCGCCCACCGACGAGGCCTTCGCCAAGCTCCCCGAGGGCACCGTGGAGTCGCTGCTGAAGCCCGAGAACAAGGAACGCCTCAAGACGATCCTGCTCTACCACGTCGTCTCCGGGCGCGTGTACGCCGACCAAGCCGCACACCTGACCGCAGCGCCCACGCTGGCTGGCATCGACGCTCCCATCGCGAACTCCCGCGGCAAGCTCAGCGTGGCCGGCGCCAAGGTCCTGAGCGCCGACCTCGAGACCTCGAACGGTGTGATCCACGTGATCGACGCGGTGATGCTCCCGTCCGAGAAGCCCGCCGCCTCCCGCTGAACTCCTCCCGGTGCGCGAGGTTCTCCCGCGTCGCGCTCCGTTGCGCCCCGCCGACGTGCCCCGACCCTGGCACGTCGGCGGGGACCTTGCTGTCGTCTCCGCGACGAAAGCGCAGAATGAACCACACGCGGCACCCACCTGCCCTCGCTTGGCGAAGACCGATCCAGTGACTGCCTCGCTCCTCGAACGCATCGCCGCCGGTGACGACGCGGCCGTGGGTGAAACCCTCGACCGCTACGGCGGCTTGGTGTCGAACTTGGCGCGGCGTTACTGCCCGAACGCCGACGTCGACGACGCGGTGCAAGACGTGTTCATCTCCGTCTGGCGCGACGCCGCCCGCTTCGACCCGGCGCGCGCAAAGGAAACCACCTTCGTGGCCATGATCGCGCGCCGCCGACTGATCGACCGCCTGCGCCGCACCGGCCCACGCGTCGACACCGAGGCGCTCGAGTCGGCCCCCGAACCGACAGCGCCCACAGTGAACGATCCCGCCGAGCTCGCCGACGAACTCGACCGCGTGCGCGCGGTGGTCGGCAACCTCGATCGCGAACACCAACACCTGCTCGAACTCACAGTGTGCGAAGGCCTGAGTCACTCGCAGGCGGCCGAACACCTCGCGCTGCCGCTGGGCACGGTGAAGTCGCGCGTGCGTCGCGGGCTGGCGCGCATCCGTGAAGAGCTGGGGCGCGGACCGCGCCGCGATGTGGCAGAGGTGAACGCATGACGACCTCCGATCACGAACGCGTCGATGAGCTGCTCGCGCAGCACGTGGTGGACGGTCTCTCGTCGACCGAACGCCGAGAGCTCGACAGCTTGCTCGGCGCCCGGAGCGACGCAGAGCTCTTCGCCTGGGAGCACGCGGCCACGCTGTGCGACCTCGCGGTGCAACCCACCCCACGTGACGCAGCCCTGTCGCCTGCGCTGCGCGCGCGACTCGAAGCGCGCGGACACGCACTGCTGCGCGCGAGTCACGGCGCAGACGCCGACGCAGTCGAGGAGGGTGAACGAGAACTCGCGCGCGTCACGCCACTGCGCCGCAACGCCGACCTCGGCTGGTGGGTCGCAGCGGCGGCGCTGATCATGGCGTTGCTGAGCTGGTGGCCCACGGGCGACATCGAAGGAGAGCTGAGTCTCGTCGAGCAAGTCGCCTTGTTGGAGCGCGACGCCCCCGACCTGCAACGCGCCAACTGGTCCGCCCTCGAGGACCCGCGCCTCGCGGCGATCCAAGGTGAAGTGTTGTGGAGCGACAGCCTGCAAGCGGGCTTCATGCGCCTGAGCGGTGTGCCGCGGAACGACCCCGCGCGCGAGCAGTACCAACTCTGGATCGTGGACCAAGACCGCGACGCCGAACCCGTGGACGGCGGTGTCTTCGACGTGCTCGAGAGCGGCGAGGTGCTGATCCCCATCGACGCCAAGCTCGCCGTGCGCACGCCCGAGGTGTTCGCGATCACGCTCGAGCAGCCGGGCGGCGTGGTCGTGTCCGAAGGTCCGCTGCTCGCCGCCGCGAGCATGCAGGGTTGAGCGCGGCGCCGCGCGGCGCTCGGCCTCAGCTCACGTCCACCCAGTTCTCTTCGGCGAGGCGGCGCGCGCGCTCGGCTTCGCTGAACAAGCGGCGGCCGAGACAGTCGGCGGGTTTCAGCGTGGGCAGGCAGTCTTCGCCGACGCCTTCGGGCAGGAAGAACGCGTTCAACTGACGCCGCTCGCTGCCCACGAGGCGGTAACCCTTGCGCGCGGCCAGCGCGGTGAAGGCGGCCAGCGAGGCGCCGCGGTAACGACCGTCGCGCTGGAAGTCGTCGGCGTAGGCCACGGTGACGGCGTCCTCGGGCCACCAACCGGCGTGGTACTCCACTACGACCACGCGCGGCGTCACGCAAGTGAGCGCTTCCCAGATCCAGTAGTCGACGCCGTCGAGATCGAGGCTCAGCACGTCGAGCTCACCGTCGAAGCCGTGCTCGCGCACGAGGTCGTTGATGCCGTCGCGCGTGACCCAAGCGTGCGCGAAGCTGGGCGGACGTCCGGCGACCTCGCGACAGTGTTCGTAGAACGCGCGCCCTTCTTGGATCTTGCGCTCGCGGCCGTCGACCAGCAGCGCGCGGAAGTCGTGGTTGATGATCAGGTTCGCGGTGTTGCACTCCACGCCGTCTGCCGCGCAGATCTCCACGCTGCGACGCGAGCCGAAACCGATCAGCGAGAGCAGGTAGAGCAGCGCGCCGTCCTCACCGTTCTGCGAGAAGGACGAAAACTCGGTGTCGCGCAGCTCGGGCAAGGGCGCGCCCTCACGCAACAAGCGCTCGTAGTTGAGCCGCAGCAGCAACTGGTTCTGCCGATCGAGGGCGCCCACGCGCTCGATGCGCTTCCACGTGTCGGTGGCGCGATCGCCCAGGCCGCTGAAGCGCACGGCGCCGCGGGCGAGTTTCTGAAGAGATTTGCGCAGCTTGCGGTTGGGCATCAGGCGCTCGTGACGGTGCGTTGCGAAAGTGGAAGAGAGTGGCGGTCGACGCGCGCTCGAACACCGCGCGAGGCCCCGTCAAAGAAAGCGTTGGCGCGGCCGTTCAACCGACGACGAGAGCCGACACCGTGTCGGGCCAGAGCCAGTTGAAGCCGAAACCCGCGGTCAACTCAGGACCTTCACGGGCGGCGAGCATAACCGCTGAAGCGCTCGCGCTCGGCCGCGGCGATGTGGATGCTGAGCCGTCTGCTCCCACAGCCCCCGAACACTCTCCCCGATCCACGGAAGCCGATGAACGCCCTCGTCCGCCGCTCGCTGCTCGTGTTGTTCCTCGCGCTGCTCACCTCCGGCTGCGCCTTCCACAGCACCGCACGCGACTGGAACGGCAGGCTGGGCACCGAGGGTCAAGCGATCTGGTACACCGCCACGACCAAGGTCACGTTCAACCTGTTCATCGTGATCCCGTTCATCGGCGACGCCAGCGTGCCCGGCATGATCAATGAGCTCACGCACGAGATCGAGGCGCGTGGTGGCGACAACCTGCGCATCGTGCAGGGCACCAGTGAGAACTACTGGTACGGCATCCCCGGCCTCACGATCTTCATCACGCCCGTGGTGAGCCAGGTCCACGCCGAGTGGCAGCCGCACCCGGTGTCGCTGGCGGAATGGGCGGCGCGCTGCTCACCCGAAGAGGCACAGGCCTACGCGGAGTCGCAACAGCGCGAGGCCGACGAGGCCGGCGAAGAACTGCGCCCCCCGCCGCCCGCGGACTGAAACCGAGGCCGGCCGGGCGCGAGTCACCAGCCGCGGCGCCAGATGAAGCCGCCCGCGCTCTCGATGCGCTGACCGCCGGCCTGCATCTCGGCTTCCGCGATGAGCCCGGCTTCTTCGTCGAGGGAGTACTCGAAGTCGAGCACGAGCGCGATGCGCTCGCTGCTGCTGGCGTTGGCGATCTCGTGCTGATAACGCGTGTCGAAGAGCAGCATCTCACCGGCGCGCTGACGACGCGTCTCACCGTTGCTGCGGAGCGGCACGTCACCGTTGATGCGCAGGCCGAGTTGCGCGCGCAGGTTATAGGCGCGTGGTTCGTCGAGATGCGAGGTCACGTGGCCGCCGGGATCGAGCCAGGAGAAGGCGGCCGAGAACACGCGCGGGTGGTCCCGCAGCACGTCCATGCTGCGTGGGCAGCGACGACGATGCGCGGCGTAGTCCACGGCGAATCCCGTCGGCGCTTTGGCCGCGAAGAGCGGGAAGAGCAACCATCCGCCGACGTAGGCGCCGCGATCCGGCCACGGCAAGAAGTCGTCCCGGCAAAGATCTTCGAGTTCGCTCTGGAAGATGGGGGTCGCTTGCGTGAGCGCCCGCAACACCGGGAATCGATTGGGATCGTGGAACACGGTAGGGACTCCTCCCTACTCTGGCGCAAGCGCTCACCCACGGACGCAACGCGATCGCGACCGGCCGAGCGCGGCGCTCGCGCGACGGAGCCACCGAGCGCCACGCCCCCCTTCAGCGCGGCGGACGCGCGACGGAGCCACCGAGCGCCACGCCCCCCTTCAGCGCGGCGGACGCCCCCGGAAGACATCGGGTTTCGGGGCCGGTCGCCCCAGCTGCCGACGCCAGGAGTTGAGCTGGCCCACGTGCGTGAGCGCGTCGGCGAGCGGACCGTTGAGCGCGTTCCAGAACGGGAAGGACGTGGGCTCCTTGCCGCCCACGAGCACCACGCGTTGCAGGTCTTCGGCGCTGGCCCCCGACAACTCGTCGCTGAGTGCTCCCCACGCACTGAGACTCTGCTCGCGCAGCAGCTCGGGATCGCCCGCGGGGTCGGGGAGCTCGGCGCAGCATTCGGGGTAGGTCACGGGCGCGTCGCCACGCAGGCCCGCGCTCACGTTCACCTGCAGCCAGCGCGCCAGGTAGCGCAGGTGGTCGAGCAGCTCGCCGAGCGACATCGAGCCGTCGCAGGGGGTGAAGGCCAGGTCGTCGCGGCTGAGGCCGTCGCTCGCCCAGCGGTAGCGGAAGGCCAAGCCGTCGACGAGACGCTTGAGGATGCTGGCGGCGCTGGGCAGGTCGTCGGCCGACATCGGCGGCAAGGCGTCGTAGCGCGTGATCGAGCTGCTCATGGCGCGAGCTTCGTGAAGCTGAGGAGGTAGTTCTCTTCGAGACCGGGCACGTTCAGTTCCGTGGCCGCGCTGAAGCCGGCCGCCTCGACCTCTCCGGCGAACTCCAGCTTGCCCGCGCGCACGTGTTCGAGCATCCAATCGCGCGAAACGCCGGGCACGCGTTCGAAGTCGAGCAGCAGCAAGCGACCGCCGGGGCGCAAGGCGCGATGCAAACTGGCGAGCGTTTCCTGCGGGTGCTCGAAGTGGTGATAGGTGTCGCAGATGAAGGCGACGTCGATCGAGTCGGGCGGCAGGGAGCTGCTGCGCTCGGTGCATTCCACCACGCGCACGTTGCCGAGTTCTTCGCGGCGCACGCGCTCGCGCAAGTGCTCGAGGAAGCGCGGCGAGAGGTCGACGGCGTAGAGCAGCCCGCGCGGGCCGAGCGCTTCGCTGAGCGGCGCGAGGAACAAGCCCGTGCCAGCGCCGATGTCGGCGACGCGCTGCCCCGCGCGGACGTCGAGCGCGGCCAGGATCGCGTCGCGGGCCAGCGCCACTTCGCGCGATTCACCTTCGAAGCGTTGCACGTACTCGGCCACGTCGAGCTGCGGGTCGAGGAAGTTCGCGTTGAGGCTGGAGGGTGCGCCGGGGGCCGCGGGCGCGGCGTCGGGAGCATGAGGTGTCGCGCAAGCCAGCGCAGCGCACAAACCAAGCGAGAGGGTCCAACGAGCCAGCATGAGGGTCTCCGAGATCGGCGAGCCGAGGCGGCGCAGCAGGCGGCCGCGAGCGCAGCATTCTGAAGCATCGCGGCGTTCAGCGCGACGGCTCGTCGGCGCGCCGCTCGATCATCGGCCGATCGTCGGCCGATCGTCGGCCAAACGTCGTCCGCTCACCGACGCGCGCAGCTCGGGCTCCGCGTGCCCGAGGCACGCCGTCGAGCCGGCGCTCCCTCCTCAACGACCGCGCGCCGACCCTCACCCAGCACGAGGCTGCGTGAGGATCGGCGCGGGCCATGCCTTCCGGGGTCGCGTTCAGGCCGTGCCGCACGATGCGGAACAGCTCGACGCGCCGTCCATCAGGGCAGTGCGGCCTCCAGCGCGTTGGTCGCACTCGCGCCCGACACACCGCCCACGTCTGGGAACCAAGCCTGCAGGTAGAGGCTCAGACCGCCCGGTAGACCCAAGGGGATGCTGCTGTTGAGGTCGACCGTTTGGAAGGCGAAGGCCGGCGTGGGGAAGGTCACGAGGTTGGTCGGCGCCGGCACCAGGATCCCACCCTTGAAGGGCGCGTTGATCGCGGCGATGTCGAAGAAGGCGTAGGCCGTAGTGCTCAACGGCATCCCCGCGAAGGTGAGCGTGAAGGACTCACCGCCTGCGAGCGAACCCGAACCCGACAGCGTGGGCGCGAAGAAGCCCGTGAGCTGGTTGCCGAGGTCGATGAACTCACCCGTGCCGCCGGCGTCTTCCGTGCAGGCGCGGATCAGGAAGTTGCCGTTGTAGAAGTTCGGGCACAGCGCGATGAAGCCGCCGAACAGGAAGGTGCGCGGCTCGACCCAACCTTCGCCGGTGATGAACATGAGCGAGGTCTGGGGCGCGGTGGTGCAGCTGCCCGTGCCCGACGCGTCGGTGAGGAAGTTGGCCGGGTGACCGCCGCCGCAGGTGCCGTTCGGGTTGATGTTCATGCGGAAGGCCACCACGAAGGCGTTCGTGCCGTCGCCCACGATGATGTCGAAGTTCGACACGTCGAGTTCGTTGAGGCCGTGCGAGATCACTTGCATCGACGCCGCAGCGTCGTCGTTCAGGTCGAAGACCTTCGGGCCGAGGATGGGCGTGTTCCCGCTCCACGTGATGCCGTCGTAGATCTCCACGTTCACCGTGGCGTTGAAACCGCCGGCGCCGGTCACGTGACCGAAGCCCACCGACACCTTGTTCAGCTTCTGCCGTTGCTGGCCCGGGTCCAGGTAGAAGACCTGCGCAGCGGCTTCGCCTTCGCACATGCCTTGGATCACAGCTGTGGGGACGGCCCCACCGGGGACATCCGCCAGGATGTCGTTCTTCCAGAAGTTGTCGCCCGGGCAAGACTGCGCGCTGGCGGAAGCGCTGAGCGCTCCGAGCAGCAGTGCCGCGGACAGCGCGGCGGACACGGTGAATCGCATACGAAGTACCCCTTCTTGGTGGTTCAGCTTCGGCGGGGAGCCCCGACGCTCTCTCGATCGGGCCGCACGAACTCGACCAGGAAGCATAGACCGGAATTGGAAAGTCGGTAAGCCTGCGCTCGACACGGGGGCCGCATCCGGCAGGCGTCAGCGGCGCCGCGATTCCAACTCGAAAGCGCGCCCCGAACGCGGGATGAACAGGCGATCCCCGAGCTCGGGCACGATCGGCGCTTCACCGCGCACGCGCTCGAGTTCCTCCGCGAAGGCTGCCGTCTGACTCGGCTCACCGTGCGTGAGCACCACGCGCGCGCGCGGCTCGCCCGTGCCTTCGATCCAAGCCAACAACTCGCTGCGGCCGGCGTGCGCGGAGAAACCACCGAGCGTGCGGATGCTGGCCTTGACGCGCACCTCTTCGCCCATCACGCGCACCGACTTCGCGCCGTTCACCAGCGCGCGCCCGAGGCTGCCCTCCGCCTGATACCCCACGATCAGGATCTGCGCGTCGGTGCGCCACAGGTTGTGCTTGAGGTGATGCTGGATGCGACCGGCGTCGCACATCCCGCTGGCCGAGAGGATCGTGAGACCTTGACGCTCGTTGAGTTCGGCGGATTCGGTCCAGTGTCGCGTGGAACGCAAGCGCGCGGGCATCAGCGCGGGGACTTCACCTTGCAAGCGCGCGCGCGTCGTCTCGCCCAGACATGACGGGTTGCGCGTGTAGAGATCGGTGACGTTGATCGCCATCGGGCTGTCGAGCACGGTTTCACGACGCGGCACGCGGCCTTCCTGTTCGAGCATGGCGATGGCGTGCAGCAGTTCCTGCGCGCGCCCCACGGCGAACACCGGCACGATCACGTTGCCGCCGCTGCGTTCGGCGCGGCTGAGTGAGTCGGCGAGTTCGTCGAGCGTGGCGGCGCCGTCGCGGTGATCGCGGTCGCCGTAGGTCGACTCCATGATCACGAGGTCCGCGCCCTGCGGCGGCTGCGGATCCGGCACCACGGGCTGCCCCACGCGCCCGATATCGCCCGAGAAGACCACGCTGCGTTCGGCCTTCACGTCGCGGATACGGAACTCCACGTGCGACGCGCCGAGGATGTGCGCGGCAGGATGGAAGCGCACGCGCAGGTCCTCGGCCAGCGTGATGAACTCACCGAACTCGTGTGGCTCGAGTTGTTCGAGGGCGAGCTCGGCGTCGCGCATCACGTAGAGCGGCACGGCGGGCGGACGACCGGCGCGTTGCAAGCGCCGCGACTTGTGCTTGGCGTCCGACTCTTGGATGTGAGCGGCGTCGCGCAAGATGATCTCGGCGAGGTCGCAGGTGCCGCAGGTGGCGTGCACCTTGCCGCGGAAGCCCTCGGCCACGAGCCGCGGGAGCAGACCGCAATGGTCGAGGTGGGCGTGGGTGAGCACCACGGCGTCGAGGTGCTGGGGATCGAAAGGCCACTTGGCGCTGTTCAGCGCGCGATCCTGTTTGCCGCCCTGGTGCATGCCGCAGTCGATGAGGACGCGTGTGTCGTGCGTGCTCAGCAGGTAGCAGGAGCCGGTGACTTTCCCCGCGGCACCGTGGAAGTCGATGCGCGCGAGACTGTCGTCGCGCCAGGCGGGTGGCTTGGGCGGCGTCTTGCGACGCGAGTTCGAGTTCCCGTGGGACATGCGGCCAGCCTAGTCGCCGGACGACACGCCCACCAGCTCGGCGCTCGGCGTCCGCTCGGCCGGCCACGTGCCCGCTGGCGCGCGCGCGCGGGCGTGGCTACGCTGGCGGCCATGTCACACGACGGCGTTTTCCACCCGAATCACGACGAGCTCCACGGCCAGACCGTGGTGGTTCGTACTTCCGGCCCCCACACCCTGATCGGTCGCTGGCACGAAGTCCGCGAAGGCCAGGTGCTCATGATGGACGTGGCCAAGCACGACGCGTCCGCCGCCGAAGAGAGCGCCGATGACTGGGTCGCGCGCATCAAGAAGTTCGGCATCCCGGTCGACGAGCGCAGCGCCAGCGTGGCGCAAGCCAGCGTCACCGAGGTCGTGCGCCTGCGCGACGCCTGAGCCGGAGCCCACCGATGAGCGACTCGCCCGCACCCGAAACCCTCGCCACGCTCGCCGCCGGCTGCTTCTGGTGCGTGGAGGCCGTGTACGTGCAGATCGACGGCGTGCTCAGCGCGCAGTCCGGCTTCATGGGCGGCCACACCGAGAACCCCACCTACGAACAGATCTGCGAGGGCACGTCGGGTCACGCCGAAGTGGTGCAGCTGCACTTCGACCCCGCGCGCGTGAGCTACGAGCAGCTGCTCGACTGGTTCTGGAAGCTGCACGACCCCACCACGCGCAACCGCCAAGGTGCCGACGTGGGCACGCAGTACCGCTCGGCGATCTTCGCGCACACGCCGGAGCAGAAGGCCGCGGCCGAGGCCTCGCGCGCGGCGGCCGACGCTTCAGGCGCCTTCGCGAACCCGATCGTCACCGAGATCGTGAACGCTTCGGCGTTCACCCCCGCCGACGAGAAGCACGACGACTACTACCGTCGCAACAAGAACGCCGGGTACTGCCAGGTCGTGATCAGCCCCAAGCTCGCGAAGCTCGGCCTGCAGAGCTGATGCGCCGCGGCGCGACCCGCTGAGCTCGCGCCCAACGACTCGCGCCGCGGAAGTGCTGCCGGTGTGGGAACGCACGCTGAGCGCGCGCCCCGCCGTCGCACTCAGTTCGCCTGACTGAAGGTGAAGGGCACCTTGAGTTCGGCCCAGTGCATCCAGGCCGTGGTGGCGTCGGGCAGCTCGCCGTCGAAGCCATAGGTGAGACGCTCCAGGTGCGGCGCGGCCATCGGCTTCACCGGCACGCTGAGCACCGTGAGGTCGGGGTTGAACTGTCCCGTGCCAGCGTTGCCTGCGTAGCTCTGCACCACGATCGACCACGTGTTGTCGCGCGGGATCATCATCAGCACGTACTTGCCGGCGGCGAGCGGTTCGCCTTCGAGCAGCAGGTCTTGCGAGAGCTCGAGCGTGGTGGGTTCGTTGGCGCCGGCGCGCCACGGGCTGGGCTCACCGTTGCGCGGCACGATCGGACCGTAGCGGCCGACGGCGGTCCACACGTCGCGCCCGTTCGCTGCGGGACGGTGGTAAGCGATCCGTACCCAGCTGTCGGCACCGACCACTTGGCTCACCACGGCGCCCGGGCTGGCGAGGGGCGCGGTGCGCACACGTTCCCACGGTGAGAAGCCGTGCGCAGCGCTGTCCTCGCTGTGCGCCGCTTCGCGCTCGGCGAGCTCCGAATTCAGGGCGTGGTCAGAGACGCAGGCAGTGAGGGTCAGCGACAAACACACGGCGACGAGCAACTTCATGGCGGGCATCCGGGGAGGCGAGGAGGAGGAAAGCGATCGCCGCGCAGCTTAGCGAAGGCGACGCCGACCTCAGCACGCTTCTCGGCGTCCGCGAGCAGCGCGCGCAGGAGTCCTGCTGCACGCCGTCGGCCTCAGGGCAGCGTGAGGTCCACTGCGAGCACGTCGCCAGCACTCAACTCGATCGCGCGCGGCTCGGGCAAGGGCGCGACGCTCGCCTCGTCAGCCTCGAGGTCCTGCGTCATGAGCTTGAGTGGCCCGCTCGGCACGCCGTCGAACTGCACGCGCCCGTCGGCATCGGTGAGACCCACGAAGGGGTGCGCGAACACGGCCAGCGCCACGCTGGGTTCTGTGGCGTCGTGGACGCGGCAGTGCAAGCTCAGCACGCCGTACTCGTGCGGGAACATCAAGCGACGTTCACCACCCGCGATGAGGGAACGGTTCAGCAAGGCCTTGCCGCTGGCGTCGCGGAACTCGGCCGTGTGCAGGTCGCGCGCGTCGCCGATCAGAGCGAGCTCGCGAAACGCCGACACGAGATGCGGGCCCGGCGCGAAACTCTCGCCCTCGTGGCGCAACTCATAAGCCTCGGGTGAGACGTCGAAACGCAAGCGCTCCAAACCCTCCGACACATACACGAGCGCACCCTCCACCGGGCCGCCGTCGGCGCGCAACACGCGCAACTCCAGGCTGCCGAGTGTGTCGGGATCGAGCTCGCTCGCGGCGGGCGGCGGCTGCAGCACGAAGAGGTCTTCGGTCACGCCCACGGGCGCTTCGGTGCGCGGCTCGATCGGTTTCGTGGGCGCCCCACCGAAGCTCCACAGCGAACCGGCCACCACGTAGGTGATGCCGAACTTCACCAGCGTGAGCTTGGTGGTCTCGAGGAACCACGCGGGCCAGCTCAACTTGCGTTCCCACGCCAGCAAGCCCCACACGAGCAGCGGGATCGGCACATAACTGAACCAGATGTTCTGGTCGACCTCGTCGGTCGTGCGCGCTTCCCAGATCGGATTCATGAAGAAGAAGATGGCGAGCACCGCGACGAGCGCCGCGGAGAACGAGAGCCAGGAGAGCGTGGGCGGCGAGCCCGTGGCGTCGGTGGAGTCTGCGTTTTGGGTGGTCATGGCAACCGCATAGCTTGCCATTTGGCTCAGCGTTGCGCAGCCCTGAGTGCGGCCACGGTGGCGCGCGTCTGGGCCTCCTGCTCGGGCCTCAGCCCGCCGCTCGCCAGCGCGCGCTCGCCGTAGCTCACGGCCAGGTCGGCGCGCCCGATCTCGAAGGCGATCTGCGCCGCCTCGAGCAGCGCCACGGGGTGACGCGGCGCCGCGGCGAGCGCGAGTTCGTAGGCGTCGAGGGCTTCCTGCGGGCGCGCGCTGAGTCGCATCACGTGGGCGAGGTCGATGGCGGCGTCGGGTTGGTCGTCGCGCTGACGCAACAACGCGCGCAACACCTCTTCGGCGCGCTCGTGTTCGCCGAGGAAGCGCAGCGTCTTGCCCATGGCGGCTTGCGCCGTGACGTCGCCGGGCAAGAGCTCGAGCAACTCTTCGAGCACCGGCTTCACGTTCAGGTAGTCGCGGCGCGCGAGCAGGTAGGCCACCCGGCCGCGCAACTCGTTCGAGCGTTGCGCGATGTCTTTCGGGTCGACGAGCTCGGCGCCGGCGTCGAGCTCCGCGAAGAGGTAGCCGAGCTCGGCCAAGCGCGCGAGTTCGTCGGCGGCGGGCGTGGCGCTCGTGGCGGGCGTGGCGCTCGCATCCGACGGCGCCGCGCGACGCAGGGCGTCGAGCGCAGCAGCCAAGGCGCGCGCTTCGGGGTGCGTGTTGCTGAACAGGTTGTTCAACTCGTCGGGATCGACGCGCAAGTCGTAGAGCTCGGGGCGCGGCGCTTCCACGTACTTGTGCGTGGCGCTGCTGAGCGCGGCCAGCGGCGCAGCGCCCAAGGAGTAGTAGGCCGACTGGCACTCGAGGTAGGCCAGGGCCGACCGAGCGCTGGTGCTGGTGTCCTCGCCAGGCGCGACACCTGCCGACGTGAGTGCCTGCGCGAAGGACGTGCCGTCGAGCGCGGCGGCTTCGGGGCAGCCGAGCAGCTCGAGCAGCGTGGGCAACACGTCGACCGCGGCGAGTTGGGTGCTGATCGTCTGCTGCGCGCGCACGCCGGGTCCGGCCACGATCAAGGGCACATGCTGCGTGGCGTCGTACACGAACAGGCCGTGGGTCAACTCGTGGTGCTCGCCCAGGCTCTCGCCGTGATCTGAGGTGACGACCACCAGCGTGCGCTCGAGTTCGCCGCGCGCGCGCAAGGCTTCGAACACGCGCCCGAGTTGCTCGTCGACGAAGGCGATCTCGGCGTCGTAGCGCTCCGAGGTGCTCGTCTCGAAGCCGCTCTGCAGGTGCGCGGGCGGGGAGTAGGGCGCGTGCGGATCGAAGAGGTGCAGCCAGGCGAACCACGGTTGCGCCGGGCGCGGCGGCGTCGTCGTCCACCACTCGAGCAGGCGATCCACGGTGCGATCGCCGGGCCGCTCGAGCAGCGAACCGCGCTGGTTGACGCCGAAGCGGTCGTCGTAGTGCGCGAAGCCTTGCGACAACCCGTAGTGCGCTGCCAACACGTGCGCCGACACGAAGGCCGCCGTGCGATAGCGTTGCGCGCTGAGCCGCTCGGCGAGCGTGAGCAGCTCGGGCCCGGCGCGGAACACGCCGTTGTCGCGCACGCCGTGCCGGAAGGGATGCAAGCCCGTGAGCAGCGAGGTGTGCGAAGGCAGCGTGACGGGCGTGGCCGAGAGCGCTCGCAGGGCACGTGCACCGCGCGCCGCGAGCGCGTCGAGCACGGGCGTGCGCGCGGGCTCCCAGCCGTAGCAACCGAGACGGTCGCCGCGCAGCGTGTCGACCGTGACGAAGAGCAGGTTGGCGCCGCGCGCTGCGGCGACCTGCGGTACCTCGTTTGCTGAACTCGATGTGGTCGGGACTCCCGCCGCCGCGGAGTTCGCGGTCTCCGAACTCACACGCCCCGAGTCAGCAGGCCCGGCGGACTCCGAAGCGCGGGGCTCTGTCGCTTGCTCGGACGAGTCGCCGCAAGCCACCAACCACGCGCCAGCGAGCAGCATCAAGGCGAGCCGACGCGCGGCCCGGGCGGCGGATCTCATGAAGAAGGGTGCGCGCGGCGTCATCGGCGGCGATGCTAACACCGCGCGCGCGTCTCGCTGCGAGGATCGCCGCGCTCCCCCGCCTCTCGGTGAGTCGCCGTGTCCTTGTTGCTCCGCGATCTGCGCGTCCCACTCGAACTCGAAGGCTTGCCGCCGGCCGAACTCGCCGCGCGCAAGTTGGGCGTGACGGTGGACAGCGCGAGCATCCTGCGCAAGTCGCTCGACGCGCGCGCCGGCCGCGAGCCCGTGTTCATCTACACCTTGCGCCTCGACCTGACACCCGCGGCCGCGCGCCGGCTCGCGAAGCGTCGCAGGCCGCGCGGTGTCGCACTCGTCGATGAGGCGACGAGTGCGGCGCGCGAGCTGAACGCGCCGACCCGCACCCCGCCCGAGCGCGCGCCACTGCGTCATCGCCCGGTGATCGTGGGCGCCGGTCCGGCCGGCCTGTTCGCCGCGTGGCAGCTGCTGCGCGACGGCTTCCGCCCGCTGCTGCTCGAGCGCGGCCAAGACGCGACCACGCGCGCGCGCCAGTGGTTCGACTTCCTGGGCGGCGGCGCCTTCGACCCCGAGAGCAACCTGCTCTTCGGCGAGGGCGGCGCGGGCACCTTCTCCGACGGCAAACTCACCACGCGCATCAAGGACCCGCGCGTGGCCAGCGTGCTCAACGTGTTCGTGCAACACGGCGCGCCGGAGAGCACACGCTGGTTGGCCAAGCCGCACCTCGGGAGCAACGCGCTGCCCGGCATGGTGCGCGCGATGCGTCGCGCCTTGGTCGCGGCGGGCGCGGAGGTGCGCTTCGGCGTGCGGGTCGACGAGCTGCTCGTGGAGCGCGACGCCGTCGTCGGGCTGCGTTGCGGCGACGAACGCATCGATGCCGACGCCGTCGTGCTCGCCATCGGTCACTCCGCGCGCGACACCTACGACATGCTGATCGACAAGGGCGTGGCCATGACCGCGAAGCCCTTCCAGCTCGGCCTGCGCGTGGAGCACCCGCAAGAGTTCGTCGACCGGGCGCAGTACGGCGCGGCGTGTGGACACCCGAACCTGCCCGTGGCCGAATACAGCCTCGTGTCGCGCAAGCCCGCCGGCGCGGGCGACGTGTATTCCTTCTGCATGTGCCCCGGCGGCGAGATCTTGCCGGCCACGCAACGCGCCGGCTTGCTGTGCGTGAACGGGGCCTCGCCGCGCGCGCGCGACGGGCGCTTCGCGAACAGCGGCGTCGTCATCACCGTGCAACCGGGCGAGTTCGGTGACACGCCGCGTGGCGGTCTCGCGCTGCAGGAGCGACTCGAAGCGCGTGCCTTCCAGCTCGGCGGCAACGACTTCGGCGCGCCCGGTCAACGCGTGGTCGACTTCCTCGCGAACCGCGTGAGCACGTCGCTCGGCCCGACGAGTTACCCGTTCGCCGTGCGCAGCGCGCCGCTCGCCGAGGTCTTGCCCGACAACGCCGTCCCCGCGCTGCAAGCCGCACTGCGCGACTTCGACCGCAAGCTCCCCGGCTACGTTTGCGACGAAGCCATGCTCGTCGGGCCCGAGAGTCGTAGCAGCGCGCCGCTGCGCATCGAGCGCGGCGACGATCACGCCTCGATCTCGCACGCTGGCCTCTATCCTGTGGGCGAAGGCGCAGGCTGGGCCGGCGGCATCGTGTCAGCCGCGGTCGACGGGTTGCGCGCGGCGGAAGCGCTGGCCGTCAGCTTCCGCCCTGCGTCGAACGCGGGCTGACCAACTCTCTCAGCGAGGTCGCGACCAAGTGAAGTCCAAGCTGCTCATCGTGCTCGAGACGGCCGCGCGACAGACCGTCGGCGACAAGGTGCTCACCTACGCCGCGGCGCTGGCCTTCTACACCGCGCTCTCGCTGCCGCCCTTGCTCGTGATCCTGCTCTGGGTGCTCGGTGGCATCAGCGACGACGCTTCGGAGCACCTGCGCTCCGAAGCCGAGCTGCTCATGGGTGGCGACGGCGCCGCCGCGATCGACTCGATCCTCGACAACGCCGAGAACCGCGTGGACCTCAGCGGCCTCTCGGGATTGATCAGCACACTCGCGCTGATCTTCGCTGCCACCGGCGTGTTCTCGCGCTTGCAAGCCGCGCTCAACGAGATCTGGGAGGTGCGCCCGAAAGGCGGCGTCGGCATCTGGGTCTGGCTGCGCAAACGCATGCTCTCGCTGGGCCTGCTCGGCGTGGTGTCTTTCCTGATGTTGGTGTCACTCGCAGCGAGCACCTTCCTCGGGATGCTCGACGTGTCCACCGGCGCCGGCCTGCTCGCCGCGAGCCTCAACACACTCTTCACCGTGGTCGTGTTCACCTTGCTCTTCGCGGCCGTGTACCGCTTGCTGCCCGACGTCGACATGCGCTGGAGCGACGTGTGGGGCGGCGCGCTGCTCACGGCCTGCCTGTTCGGAATAGGTAAGTGGTGCATCGGGGCGTACCTCTCGCACCGCGGCTTGGGCGGCCAATATGGTGTGGCGGGTTCCGCGATCGTGCTGCTCGTGTGGGTGTACTTCAGCGCGATCCTGGTGCTCGTCGGCGCGGAACTCACGCAAGCGTGGTTGGCCGAGTCGGGACGTGTTCTCGAGCCCAACGAGCACGCCGAGCGCAAACCGCGGCACCCGACCGCAAGCGATGGCGACTGAGCGCACGTCGCGACGGTCTGCGCTGAAGGCGTCACTGTCTCGACAACGCGAGATCGCAAGGGAGCTGCGGTCGAGCGGCGCGCCTCGCGCTGCCTGAAGCAGCCACGCCTCCACCGGGTTCCCCGGACGGAACGCCGTGAGGCGCGTCGCACTCACCGGAGATCTCGACCATGCTGCTGCCCCCCACGCCTCTCGCGCGCACTTCGCGTCTCGTTCGCCTCGCGCTGCTCGCCTCACTCGCTCTCGTGACACCGCTCGCCGCGCAGTCCGTGCTCCTCGAGCTCGAAGGTCTCGGCGCCGAGTCGCGCTTCGGCGCTGCAGTGAGCGACGCCGGCGACGTGGACGGCGACGGCGTGCCCGACGTGATCGTCGGCGCGGCCACGGACAGCACCGGCAGCTTCAAGGGCGGCGCCTTCTACGTGCACTCGGGCGCCGACGGCAGCTTGATCCACGCGCACCCCACCTCCGTGGCCTTCACGATCTTCGGTGCCGACGTGGCAAACCTCGGTGACCGCAACGGCGACGGCCGCGCCGACCTGCTCGTGGGTCAGTCCTTCGCGCGCGGCTCGGGAGAGGTGCACCTGTTCTCCGGCAGCGACACCAGCTTGCTGTGGACCGTGCCGGGCCCGACCTTCGACGACACCTTCGGCACCTCGGTCGCCAATCTCGGCGACATCGATCGCGACGGCGTGCCCGACTTCGGCGTCGGCGCGATCTGGGACAAGGAGACGATCTGGTTCGCCGGCGCCGCGCGCGTGTACTCCGGCGCCGACCAGAGCCTGCTGCACGCCTGGTTCGGCGACGCGGGCGGCGACAACCTCGGCAACCAGGTGCGCGCCGCCGGCGACGTGAACGACGACGGCTACCCCGACGTGATCGCAGGCGCGTACGGCGCCAGCGCCAACGGCATCAACTCGGGCATGGCGCGCGTGTACTCGGGCCGAGACGGCAGCGTGCTCCACACCTGGCTCGGCCTCACAGCGGAAGACGAGTACGGCGCCGCCGTGAGCAGCGCGGGCGACGTGAACGCCGATGGTCACGACGACCTCATCGTGGGCGCGTACTTCGCCGACGTCGGGGGCGTGAACGGCGTGGGCACGGCGGAAGTGCGCTCGGGCGCCGACGGCAGCCTGTTGCACAAGTGGACCGGCGCGGCGGGCGGCGACTGGTTCGGCCTGGGCGTGACCGGCGTGGGCGACCAAGACGGTGACGGCCACGACGACGTGCTCGTCGGTGCGCCGCACTTCGACCCCGGCGACGGCCCCACCGGCGGCGCGATCCTCTACTCCGGCAAGACCGGCGCGCCGCTGCTGGTCCTCGAAGGCGACGCGCCGGGCGAGCAGTTCGGCCTGCGCGTGGCGCGCCTCGCCGACCTCGATGGCGACGGCCACCCCGAGTTCGCCGTCGGCTCACCCTACGCCGACACGAGCGTGACCGAGGGCGGTCGCGTGCGCGTGTTCTCCTACGACGGACCCAAAGGCCCTTGGGCGCAACTCGGCGGCGGACTCGCGGGCAGCACGCTGCCGGCGCGACTGCGCGGCTTCGGCAGCTTGGTCGGCGGCGAGCTCGCGGGCTTCGACCTCAACGGTGGCCCCTTCCACGCACCTGCCTACATGCTCATGGGCTTCGCGGCGCTGAACGCCCCGTTCAAGCAAGGCGTGCTCGTGCCGAACCCGGGCCCCCCGAGCGTGCTCGTCACGACCGACACCGACGGAACGGGGTCCCTCACGCTGCAAGCGCCCTGGCCGATGGGCCTGCCGAGTGACTTCGAGTTCTTCACGCAGGTGTGGTTCGAAGACGTCAACGGACCGAGCGGGTACGCGGCCAGCAACGCGGTGCGCGGGCGCACGCCTTAGGGCGTGCGCAACCGTGCGCGGTGAGTGAGCGCCGCAGTCGAATCGTGCGCGACTACGGCTCCAGCACGCTGTCGGCCGCGCCGCGCAACTCGCCGTCCGCGTCGAGCCAAGCATCGAGCACGACACCGTTCTGACGGTCGGCGAGTTTCTGCAGCAGCGTGGCGCCGAGCGGGCCCGAGAGGTTCGGGTCGCTCGCGCCGTCGCGCAACGCGCCGCCCTCGGCCGGGTTGAACAACGGGTGGTTGTTGCTGCCGTTCGACGTGCCGTCCTCATTCACGATGCGGTCGAGGTCGTAGGCGGCGTTGTCGGGATCGAAGGCGATGTCGGCCGGCGCGACGCCGCCGCAGCCGGCGCGGTCGTCGTCCTCGTCGAGCGGGTTGATCGGGCAGCCGTGCTCGTCGAACAGGAAGAGGCCGCTGCCGAGGCCGGCGGCCGCGTGCACCCACACGGGTGAGTTCAGTTGGTTGCCGGGGTTGCTGCCGATGTGCTCTTGCAGCATGTCGTAGTCGAGCGAGGCGAAGTCGCCGCTGGCGATGGCTTGGGCGAAGGCGTCGTAGTTGGCGCTGCCGAAGTCGTCGAGGCCGTCGTCGGTGAGATGGCAGGCCACGCAGTAGCGCGGGCCCTCGTTGTCGTCGCTCACCTTGCCGCGGATGCTGTGCGCCATCATCGCGTTGTGACTCAGGCTCGGGCGCGGGTTGTTCGGGTTGTTGCCGCCGCCGTTGCGATCGGTGAAGGCGAAGACGTCGCTGAGATCGCCTTCCTTGTCTTGCCAGGAGAAGAACATCTTCGTGTTCGCGCTCATCTGCGTGATCTTGCCGTTCGGTCCCACGCCGAGTTGGAACGGGATCGGGCTCTGGTACACGAAGTCGGCGTTCTGCTCGTTGAACACGATGCGCTCGCCGGTGATGTTGCTGAAGTTCTGGCCGTTGTCGTACTCACCGACCAGGTGGCAACCCATGCAGGTGTTGGTCCAGCTGCTGTGGCAACTCGCGCAGTCCATGTTGTCGGCGTGACTGAAGCCTGAGTGGCCAGCGGACTGCAGCGGGCCGAGGCCGGTGCTGTCGTCGCCATCGGCTCGGCCCATCGCGAACGAGGCCTTCACGCTGTAGAGCGGCTCGTCGGTTTCGGGGTGCAGCGCGCCGCTGTCCACCACGGTGTCGCGCGTTTGCGGCACGTAGTGCAGCGCGCCGGTGAGCTTGCTCTTGAGCCAGACTTCGCCGCTCTCGTTGAGCGTGACGTGGCCCATCTTGTTGCCGGCGCTGTCGAGCGCGACCTGGCCGTTCTCGCCGTCGAGCGTCTTGCCGTTCACGAACTGGGCGTACTCGCTGGCGGTGCCGTGGCAGCTCGTGCAAGCCGCGGCCGTGGCGTGCTCCATGCGACTGAACACGTCGGCGCCGGCCTTGGTCACGTCGCCGCCGTGCAGGTCGAAGCTGCCGTGACAGTCGATGCAGCCCATGCCGGCGTCGTAGTGCACGTCGGCGGGCGTGTCGTCGCGGCCGTCGCCGTCGTAATCCTCGAACAGGATGTACTGGTCGTCGTCGCGCCCGTTGAAGGTCTTGTTGTTGATCACGGGATCGAACAGCCGCTCGTCGTTCTTGGTGGTGACGAAGCTGTCGGGTTGCGCCGGGTACTGCACTCCGCGACGCAGGTCCTCGTTCTGATCCAAGCGAATGCCCCAGTACTGCATCACGGTGCGGTTGCTGCCCTGGTGACAGCCCGCGCAACTGTAGTCGTCGATGCCGGGCTGGAACTCACCCTTGATGGTCTGCGCCGTGCTCAAGATGCGGTGACTGCGCACGTGACTGCGTTCGGGTGCCTGGATGTTGTCCACGTTGGCGGGCTCGAGCTTGTCCACGTTGGGATCGTTGCCGCCGTAGCGCCCGCTCTGCGAGTAGGGCATGTGACAGGCCGTGCAGCCGCTGCTGCGGAAGTCGCCGTAGCGGTTGTTCGCGCCCGCGCTGCCGAGGTGACAGTCGCCGCAAGTGAACGCGACTTGCTCGTGGTACAGGTTCGCGAGCGGTGAGCCGGTCACGACCGAGTTGTCGGCGTTGACGTCTTGGCCGAGCAGCGCCGCGTCGTAGAGATCGTTGTCGAAGATCTGGAGCGGACCGTCGGCATCGCGCACGCTGAACACCGGGTGCTCGATGAGCTCGCCTATCTGGCCGAGGTCGGCGTTGTTCGGGTTGTAGGTGCCGTCGTTGATCGCGCGGAAGGCGAGGTCGGCGGCGGTGTCTTCGTGCAGCCCTTGGTTCTCGGGCACGGCGTTGTCGGCGCCGATGGCGTAGAGCGCGCCCGAGAGCACGCCCGCCGACGTGGCCAGCAAGCTCGCCGTCACGTCGGTCACGTGCGGCTGGTGACACTGACCGCAGGCGCGGCCGTCGCCCACCACGCGCAGGTCACCGGGGTTCACCCACTGCAGGTAGTCGAGCGCGGTGTAGGTCTTGCCGTCGACTTCGTAGTCGTCGTACTTGTCGAGGCCGGTGAGAGTGAGGCGATTGAAGTACGACTCGGCATTGTTCTGCAGCTGTTCGTCGTCGCCGATCTCGGGGGGCGGCGGTACGTGGCTCGACTCTTTGTCCGCGCCCTTGGGATTACCGCCGTGACAGGTGCTGCACTTGATGTTGGCGGCGCCGGCGAAGGGGTGCGGATTCTCCATGCCCGGGCCGGCGTAGTCATTCGAGGTCGATGCGTTGTGACACAACATGCACGACTCGACCTTGGCCTGCGCCACCGCCCCGTCGCCGCCACTGCTGCCACCACCTCCCGAACAGGCGACCATCATCACGAAGCCCGCGACGGCGAGGATCCCCGAACGAACGGTGCTGAGCATGCAGTGCATCCCGGTGGCGAGTGAAGTCGCCCACGAAGCCCCGAGCCTCGCGCGCGCTCTCTCCTCCTCACGCCATCTCGCGTGACCGGTTCATCGTCGGCCGAGGGTGAGGACTTGAACCACCGAGAGGCCGGGAGCGCCGAGCGTGGTGTCGACGACATCGCGCACGCTCGAGAGCGCACCACGCCTTGCGGGGATGGCCAGCCCGAAGCCGGCATGCGGGTCATGCGCAGCGAAGCTCGGCGCAGCAGTCTCCGAGGCCGCCGAAGCCTGGAAGTTCAGATCGAGCTCCGCGTCGTTCCAGAACGTGGGCTTGTGACACGAGTCGCAACGGTTCACGAAACCCAACGCGAGGTGATCCGGGTTGTTCGCACGCGCGAGGTCGCTCGCGTGGCAGCTGATGCACTCGTTGTCCTGCGGCAGGAAGACGCCCACCTCCGCGCCCGGATGGCAACGTCGACACGACACCGAGGCGTGCACGCCCACGAGCGGGAAGCGCGTGCGGTCGTGCAACGCGATCTGTCCCACGGGTTGCCAGGTGCTCTCGGTGTGGCACTCGTCGCAGCGTGAACCGAGCGTGCCCTTGTGCAGGTCTTCGTGACAGCCCATGCAGCCGCGCTCGGCGAAGGTCGTCACCGGGCCGCGGTCGTTGTGACAGCGCAGACACAGCGCTTGGTTGTGCGCGCCGTTGAGCGCCACGCCCGTGAGCGCTTCGTGGTCGAACTCGAAGTCGCTCACCAAGGTGTGCCAGTTCTCGGGCACATGGCAGGAGCGACAGTCGGCGGGGAAGCTCTCGTGCGGGATCACGGGCCCCAGTTGCGCCCACCAACCGTGACGCGGCCCGCCGCGCCCCACGTCGATGGCGAGGCAAGCGCCGAGCGCGGCCACCACGGCGAACATCGCGAGTTTGGCGGGCTTGGGTGCGGACATCGTCATCCTCAGAAGCGCTTCTGCAGGTACATGCTGGCGGCCCAGGACGTCTCTTCGTCCCAGCGACGGGCTTCCAGCGAGGCGCGCAGATCCCACTCATCGGCCAGGATCAGGTCGCGGCTCAAGCGCAGCGCGTGCTGGATGGTTTCGGCGAAGTCGGTGTCGTCGAAGTCGAGGTTCTCGTGGCGCGCGACGTCGTAGTTGAGGTTCCAGGCGCCGTCGTCCACGTCCCAGCCGTAGCCGAGCCGCGCGCCGAGGGCTTCGCTGAAGGCGCCGCGGGTCAGGAAGGCGCTGGCGTGCGCGTGGCCGTCGTCGCCGAGGAAGCGATCCACGTCCACGCCGGCTTCGAGATCGCCGCCGGAGTCGTCCTCGTCGGTCCACACGCCGGTGTTGATGAACGTGCGTGTGCGCGGCGAACTCTGCCACCAGTTGTCCCAGGACACGCGCTCGCGACGGTCGTCGGCGAGTTGCGCGGCGGTCACGGGCGGGAACTCGTCGCGCAGCAACTCGGGGTACTCGCTGTGCGTGAAGCTGAGCGCTTGGCCGCCGCCCTGGTCGTCGCGCCGCACGGCACTGGTGCGCAGACGTGTGAGCTCGGGGCCGCTGCCTTTGTTCACGTCGTCGCCGCGGTACACGTCGATCCAGGCTGTGCTGAACACGGTCCAACCTTCGGCGGGCAACACTTGCACCTTGGCCACGATCAGGTCGCGGTCGGCGTCGCCGTCGTGCCACGTCTTCTGGTAACCCGTGGTGACGGTGAAGCGCTCCGACACATCCTGCGACCAGCGATACCAACCGGCCACTTGGAAGTCTTCGCCCGTGTGTTGATCGCGATCGGGTTCGGGCATGTAACCGATGCTCGCGCCCACGCTGTGGTTCGCGTCGAGGCGACGGCCAGCTTCGTAACCGTCGAGCACGCCGAACTCGGGCAGGCCGTGTTGCAGGAAGCGCCCGACCTGATGGCGTTGATCCTCGAAGCGCGTGCCGCCCCAGGTGTAAGACAAGCGATCGAGACGACCCTTGCCGCGGTCTTCACCATCGAAGTCGGGCAGGTCGGCGCGGCGCTGACTCAACTCGCCGTCGAACTCGAGCACGCCGCCTTCGCCGAAGGGGTTCTCCCAGAACACGTCGAAGCCCGCGCGCGAGTAGGAGTCCGAGCGATCACTCTCGCTGTACCAGGTGCTGTCTTGCGAGAAGTAGAGGCGCCCCCCCATGCGCATCGGGCGTTCGGCGGGGTGCAGCACGTCTACGCCGGCGAGCAAGGGTTGGTCGGGCGTGAACTCGCTGTCTTCGTTGGCCCAGGGCGGGAGCTCGGGCAGCGCAGGCGCCGGCGCTTGCGGCACTTTGGCGAGACGCTCCAAGGGCAGCAACACGACACCGCGCGTGCCGACGGGCGGCAGCACGCCCGGGCCGATGAGTTCGAGTTCGGTGTTGCGCGCGGCGACACGTCGCACGAGGGCAGCCACGCTGTCGGCGCCGCGCGGGTAGAGCCACACGCTGTCGCCGACTTCCACGTGGTCGCGCTCGCCGCGGTCCACCACCACGAAGCGCCCGCGGTGCGCGATCACGCGCAAAGGCAACTCACGGAAGGCCGCGTCCTGTGCGGCGGCACGCGTGCCGAAGGAGGTCAGCAGCAGCGCAGCCAGGAGCCAGCGTCGGGCGACGCTCATCGTGACTCCTCCAAGCGCCGCAGCAGCAGCGCCTCGTCGAGCCCGTGACAGTCGACGCACTGCGTGTCGAGCGGCTTGTAGCGCACGATCTCGAGCGGTCCCCACGGCACCGACTCGTGACACTCGGCACAGCTCACGTTTCGGTGTGCGTCGCCGAGCGGGAAGCGCGCGTCGCGATCGTGGTCGAAGCGCATGTCGAGGAAGCTGCGCGTGTTGCGATGGCAAGCCGCGCAGTCGGTCTCGCCGCGCTCCAGGAACTGCCCCGCGTGCGGATCGCTGTGACAGTCGGCGCAACTCGTGCCCAGCGCGTGGTCCCAGCTGCGTCCCTCGGGCGACGGTGTCGCGAGCGGCGCGTGGCAAGCGCTGCAGTCGAGCTCGGCGTGATGGCCTTCGAGCGGGTAGCCGGTCCACAGCGAGTGGTCGAAGCCGCGCGGCAGCACGCGGAAGGAACTCTCGGCGTGGCAGCGCGCGCAGTCGGCGCGGCCGTCCACGAAGGCCGGCAGCGAGGGCTGATCGAAGGCGCCCGCGTGCGGATCCGCGTGGCAGGTGACGCAGCCCATGAAGTCGCCGAAGTGCTCGGCCACGCGCCCGAAGCTGCGCCCGGTGAAGTCGGGTTCGGCAGCGCGCGGGTGACAGCTCTCGCACTCACTCTGCGCGTGCGCGTCGCGGATGGCGAAGTCGGTGAAGGCCGCGTGGTCGAAGGCTTCGCGATCGACGTCGTCGAAGTGTGTGGTGGCGTGGCAGCTCGCGCAGTCACCGGCGGCGGGTGTGCTCGGCACGGCCTGCGCGCTCACCGGCGCGAAGAAGGCGTCGAAGAAACCTTCGTGCGCATCGGTGTGACACTGCTCGCAGCGCTCTGCGGTGCCGCGGAACACGCGCGTGCCTTCGGGACCGTCGGCTGCGTGACAAGCTTCACAGTCGAGCGCGGCGTGGCTGTCCGTGAGCGGCATGGCGAGCAGGTCGTGCGCCACGCTGTCGAAGGTGTGCGGCTCGAAACGATGACGGTCGTGGCAGTCGAGGCAGTCGGCGGCCTGCGCCACGGGCAGCGTGAACTGGCCCGCGTGCGGATCGTCGTGGCAGGCGGCGCAGGACTCGGCCGTGCGGCCCGGGTAGCGCTCGTCGAAGCTGCTCTCGGGTCCGCCGGCGTGACACTGCGCGCAGTCGAGCTCGTCGTGCGGGAGCGTGAGCGGGAAGCCCGACTGCGCGTGCTGCTCGGCGTCCACGCTCAAGCCGGGCTCGCGGAAGCTCTCGTGATCGGCACGGTGACAGTGCGCGCAGATCATGTCGCGCGAGGCTTCGGCGAGCCAAGCCGTGCCGGCCACGAAGCCGGGATGGTGTGGCGAGTCGTGACAGTCGGTGCAACTGCGTGCGCCCGACGCTCCACCGCGCGCGCCGAGGGCCTCGAGCGCGAACGGCGAGTCGACCTCATGACACGTGGCGCAGTCGAGCCCGCCGTGTCCACCCACGAGCGGCAACTGCGCGCCGTGATCGCGCGGCTCGAAGATGTCGAAGGCCGCTTGCCCGTGACAGGCGGTGCAGTCGAGCTGCATGGCGCCTTCGTGAGGGTCGTCGTGACAGCTCGCGCAGTCTTGTTGCAGACCGAGGTAGCGGAACTCGCCAGGCGGCGGCAGCTCGGCCTCGGCGTGCTCGTGACACTCGGTGCAGTCGAGCTCCAGATGCGCGCCCGCCAGGTCGAAGCCGATCGACGCGTGGTCGAAAGCCTGCGGATCGGGCACGCCGGCCAACGCGAAACTCGATCGGTTCACCACCGCGAAGCCTTCGCCGTGGTGTTCGCTGTGGCAGAGCGCGCAGCGCGTGGCGCCGTCGTCGGGGAGCAGCATGCCGTGCAAGCCGCGGTCTTCGTCGAGGTGCGCGGCCACTTGCTGGTGACACTCGAGACAGGCGTCGGCCATCGTCTCGAACCAACCGCCGTGACAGGCCGAGCAATCGTTCATGCCGGCGAGCGCGGGATCGCTCTCGTGCACACGACTCAACGCGCCCGGCGCCGTGCGTTCGAACTCGGTGACGCCCACCACCAGCACGAGCCCCAAGCTGGCCAACGCGATCCAGAGTTTCGGGCGACGTGGCGTCAAAGCAGCGGATCCCGTGACTGGAACACGTGCTCGCCGTAGGTCAGCGCGTAGAGCACGTGCAGCGCGATGAGCAGCACGAGCAGCGCGGCGCCCCAACGGTGCAGGTAGCGCCACGCGGCGAGCAGCCCGCGCAGGTCTTCCACGTGCGCCGTGAGCAGCGCGGCGCGATGACTGCGACGCGCAAGGTGCAACACGCTGCGCAACTCGCCATCAGGAACGCCTTCGGCGCGCGCCCGCTCCGTGATCCGAGCTTGCACGCGCCAGAGATCCCACTGCACGCCGAAGAACGCCACGACGCGACCGAACAGATTGCCGCGCCACTGCCGCGCGTGCATCAGCTCGAGCACCTCGCGACGCGCGTCACGTGCGAAGTCGGCGTGCTCCGCGGGAAAGATCTCTTCCACGCGGCCGAGCTCGCCGCGCAGCTCGTCGAGCTCGAGCTCACGGCCGTTCGCGGCGCGCGGCACCCATGAGTACACGTAGCGTCCGACGGCGCCGGTGAGCAGGAGCGCGGCGAGCACCCAGAACGCATGCCCACCCACCGTGTCGCGCGGCGCCATGCCGGCGTGCAGCAAGGCGCAGAGCAGCGCGAGGATGCCGGTGGCCACGTGCCCCGTCATCCAGGTTCGGAGCGACGCGAAACGGAAGCCACGCACGAGCGCGCGACGCAACAAGTACGCCAGGTTGAGCGCCACGAGTCCCACGGCGACCAAGCCGAGGTCGAGCCCCAACGCACGACCGGGTCGCAACAACTGATGCTTGAAGTGCGCGGGACGCTCGGCGGCCGGCAGCAAGTAGTAGTCGCTGTGCCAGACGGCCCAGCCCAGCGCCACGAGCGAGAGCGCGAAGGCCACGCTCAGCGCGCGTACGAGGCCCGTGCCTTGTTCACCCACGGGCTGCACGACGTCGCGGTCGGCCGGATCGAAGGAGACACCGGCGCGCTCGAGCAGCGCGAAGGGCGGCACGCCGCCCGCCATCACGAAGACCTCGGTGTTGGGCACCTGCAGCTCACGCCGCGCGTCGCCCTGCTCCACGGCGAGACGCACTTCGCGGTCCGTGATCTGCGTCACCTCGCTGCAGCGCACCACGCGCAAGGCCCCGGCGGCCTCGGCGTTCTGCAAGCGCGCGGCGTTGCGCGAGCGGATGCGCGTGAAGGTCTCGCGTCGGTAGGACAACGTGACGTCGTTGCCCGGCTGCTCAGCCAACGCGAGCGCGGCTTCCACGGCGCTGTCGCCGCCACCGACCACCAGCACTTGCCGGTCGCGATAGCTCTGAGCGTCGAGCAGGGCGTAAGCGACTTTGGGCAAGTCCTCGCCGGGAACCCCTAGTTTCACAGGCGTTCCGCGACGACCCAGCGCGAGGCACACGTTGGCTGCAGCGATCGTTTCGTGCTGCGTGCGCACCCGGTAGCCGCCGCGCTCGTGGAGTTCCAAGCCCTCCAGACGGCGTCCTCCGCGCAGCGGCAACTCGTGCTGCCGCACGAGCCCTTGCCACAAGTCCACGAGCTCTTCCTTCAGGTACGAGCCGTTGCCCAACTTGCCGTGCAGAGGCAGCTCGACCGGTTGCGTGAGCACCAACTTGCGACGCGGGTAGCGCGCCACGGTGCCGCCGGCGTCGTCTTCCTGGTCGATGAAGGCGAAGCGCAAACCGTGACGCGAGGCTTCGAGCGCGCAGGCCAGACCTGCGGGGCCGGCGCCCACGATGCAGAGGTCGAGTTGCTCGTCGTGCCCAGGCTCGGGCGCGCGGGCGATGCTGCCGGATCCGCGCACGCGGCGAGCGACCTCGGCGGCCACGCGCGTGCCGTGCTCCACGGCCGTCTTGATCAGCGCGTGCGCCGTGACTTCACCGGCCAGGAACAGGCCCGGGCGCTGCGGTGACTCGAGCGCCGGGTCGAGCACCGGGATGTCACGACGTTCGTCGAGGTCGGCGAGCGTGAGCGAGATGGCGCCCACGGGACACTCGCGTGCGCAAGCTCCCACGCCGGCACAACGCGCGCCGTTCACCACGGCGGCTTGGCCGTGCAGCATCTGCAACACGTCGTCTTCGGGGCAGACATCCAGGCAGGTGCTGCAGCCCAGGCAACGACTCAGGTCGATGACGGGATGTTGCAAGCGCGCCTTGTGCGTGCCGAGTTGCACGGCCTCGCGTCGCTCCGCCAAGCCGGCCTCGAGACGCGCCAGCTCCGCGCGCCGCCAGAGCAGCGTGGCCAAGGCGAGCCCGAGCACGAGCACCACAGCGATGAGCAGCGTCCAACTCATCGTGCGCGCGCCTCGGCTGAGCCCGGCCGACTCGCGAGCGACGCGCCGCGGGACAGCACGCGGTGCGAGAGCTCCAAGAAGTCAGCGCTCGTTGCCGGGGGCGACGGGCGGCAGCTCGGGCCCGAGCCCGCCCGACATCTCATTCACCGAACTCACCACGGGTGCGCCGCGACGTGAGAGCACCATCTGCCCGCGCAAGGCGCCGGACTGCACGTAGACCTGCGCCGCCTGCTGACAGTTCAGGAAGCGCCGGTCGAGTTTCACCACTTGGTGCGCGAGGCCCGTGACCTCACGCTGGATCTCGTGGACCGCGGCCGCATTGAAGTCGTGCTTCAGGAACAGCGCCATGTCGCGCAGCACGCCAGCGAGCTGCGCATAGCCTTCGCGCGCGGGCTCGAGTTCGGCGAGGATCGCGTCGTAGCGCTCGCGCGTTTCTTCCAGACGATCTCGGCTGTGCTGCGCGAGCGCCTCGCTGCTGTACTCCTTGAGGTCGAGCGTCCAGGCGGCGAAGACTTGGTTCGCCGTGCGTTGCATCGGTTCGGCGCGCGCGCGCAAGCTCTCTTGTTGCGCTTCCACCCGATCGACAGCGTCCTCGAAGCGCGCGTAGGACTCCAGCGCGTCGCCACCGAAGTCGGGACCCACGAGCACGTTCAGGGCCAGCAGCGCCTCGCGCATCCGGTCGCGGCAGAGCACCGCTTCCACGTGCACGTGCTCCACGTCTTCGAGCAGACCATCCACTTGCGAGAGCGAGCTGTCGCTCTGCTGGATGAACAAGCCCGACATGCTGGCGCAGCCGGTGAGCGCCGCAGCGAGCAAGCCAGCCGCGGCGAAACGAGAGAGCGAACGCGACGCCATGACTGCCACCTTTCAGAGAGAGCTCGGCGCAGACTTCCCCCGAGCGTGCGACCGTTCTCTCCCTTCGGCACACAGCGAGACGACTTGAGTCGCGTGCACGCTCGAGGCGACCTGCGCGCGACCACGAACAGGTCGCGCGAGTGACCGAGTCAGTTCGCCGGCGTGGCTTCGGCGGGACCGCGGGGCCACAGCGCGACCGCGCACACGCCCCACTGCAGCAGGTAGTAACTCCACAACGCGTTGTGGATGCCGCTGGTGAAGCCGTAGCTGTGCAAGCCGACACCGAGCAAGTTCACGCCCCACCACGAGAAGGCGATCACGGTGCCGGAGAAGGCCGCGGCCCAGGCCGTGCCGAAGGCGCGTAAGCGCCCGGCCTTGCGAGCGTGCAGGATCGCGACCTGCGTGATCACGATGAGCAGCGCGCCGTTTTCCTTCGGGTCCCAGCCCCAGAAGCGGCCCCAACTCTCGTTGGCCCAGATGCCGCCGAGGATCGTGCCGACGGTGGCGAAGAAGGCGGCGAAGGCCACGATGCCGTAGATCATGCGCGCGAGTTCGCGCTCCCAGGCGGCGTCGGCGCGACGCAGGCGCAACAGGCGCGCGAGCAGCAAGCCGTTGCCGAGGAGCGCGGCGAGCATGCCCGCGGAGTAACCCAGCGTGATCGCCGTCACGTGCGTGGCCAGCCAGAAGTTCGTGTCGAGCACGGCGATCAAGCTGGGCATCGTGTCTTGCTTGTCGAGCAGCTCGTAACCATTGGCCAGGAACAGGCCCACGCTGCCGAGGATCGCTGCGGCCGCGAGCCCCACGCGGCGCTTCGTCATCCACTCCATGATGAGCGCGAGCAGACAGCCCGTGGCGGCCACGAAGAGAACGGTTTCGTAGAGCGTGCTCACCGGCGGACGACCGCGGATCACGCAACGCAACACGATCACGGCGCAGAGCAGCAGCGTGCCGAGCGCGGCGGCGCAGAGACCGAGACGCGGCACCCAACGCGAGGCCGGTCGCAACCACGAGATCGCCACGAGCACGAAGGAGAGCAAGAAGCAGGCGAGCGCGTGACTCAGTAGACCGAGGCGGTGGTAACGCAGCTCGAGGTCGACCTGCCCGCCTTCGCCGCGCGCCGCCATCAGCGCGCGCGTGCCGCGTTGGAACTCGTCGAGCGTGGCGGTGAAGGCCGTGGCGTCGTGGCGCTGACGCTTGAGTTGTTGCCACAGGCCCATCAAGCGCGCGTGCTCCGGGTCGACGGACAAGGCCTGGCGTCCGCGCTGTTCCATGTCGGCTGGGGTGAGCCACTCCGCCGTGGTGTCCACGCCCACGCCCGGTGGCAACAGGGCCAGCGCGCGTGTGGCTTCGAGCGGGTCGAGCAGCCCGAGGAAACTGTTCACGTTGCTGGCGAGCACGACCGTCTGCGCTTGCAGGTTGCTGCGCTCGCGTTCCTCGAGTTGCGCGGCTTCGTGCGCGAGTTCGAAGAGTCGCGAGAGGCCGGGTTCGAGTTCGCGGAAGCTGTAGCGATCGCGCTTTCTGTGCTCGCCGACCATGATCTCGACGGCGCGGATCACGGCGTCGTCTTGAACCAGGAAGAGCGGGTCTTCGACGGCGAGCTCCGGGTGCAGCAACACGCGCAGCAGCCACTCGGGTGCGCTCAGCTTGCTGCCGTCGGCGAGGCTCAGACTGCGTTTGCCGCTCAGGCGCAGCAGCGTCACGTCGGCCAGACTGCGCAGCGGCTTGACGCGACCGCCGTCTTGCACGGGCAGCGCTTCGAAGAGCTCAACTGTGGCCGCGGGCATCACCGACGGCACGTGATCGGCCTCGGACGCGGGTGCCGACTGCGGCGCGGGCGTTGCTGCGGGCGCGGCGGCGGGCGCGGCGGCGGGCGCGGCGGCGGGTGCGGGCACGGCGGCGAGTACGCGTGCGGGCGCGGTGAGCACCGTCAGCACGGCTGCGAGCAGCACCGTGGAGAACGCGAGCGTGCGTCGCGTCATGACCGGGCTCCTTGGCGACGCAGGTTGCGCCACAACATGCGCCCGAAGTGACCGGCCATGCCGAGCGCGATGACGATGCAACCGATGAGCGGCCACTGGTCGGCGGGGTTGCGCACGACGGCGAGCGTGGAGAAGAGCGGCGCACCGGGCGCGGCGTTGGCCGGCCCCCACGACGCTTGGTAGAGCACGAGGCCTTCGTCGCGGAGCGGCTCGTTCATCGAGATGCGCACAGCGCGTTCGGTCGGCCCGGCCTGTACGCGCACGTCACTCAGGAACGACTTGGGCATGCCGGTGCCGGGGTGGTCTTCTTTCTGGAAGTCGTCAAGCGTGATGCGGAAGGGCATCGGGTAACGCTCGTGCCGCAGGTCGACGGCGAAGCGGCGCTCGGCCACGCGCGCGCCGAAGGGATGCAGGTCGCGCCCCCAGACGAGGCCCGCGTGCTCGCTGCCGTCGTGTCCGCGCAAGAGCACCTGGGCGCCGGCGATGTTGCGCTCGGACTGTGCGTCGAGCGGCAAGGCGCGCAGCATCACGCCGCCGGCGCCGTCGGCCCCCACGCTGCAGTTCGGCATGAAGTAGCGCAGCTCGACATCGAAGGGCAAGTCGCTGCCTTGCAGTCGCACGCCCTGCGCGTTGGTCGCTTGCAGAAAGGCCTCCTGCGGCACGAGGTGCTCGCGCACGCTGCCGTCGGGCAAGGCCTCGCTGATCGCCAACTCCCAGCGGTGGTAACTCTGATACGTGGCCGAGGACTGCCCTTCGAAGAGCGTGACGTGCCCTTCTTCGGAGTGGTGCAACTTCACGAAGCCCGAGAGGAACAGCAGCGCGATCCCCAAGTGCGTGGCGAGCACGCCGAGGTTGCGATCGAAGCTGGCGCGCAAGCGCAGCATGCCGCCCACCACGAGGTTCACGAAGAGCACGCTCATCACGAGGTTCGCGCCCGGCAGCGGGATCGGCACCGGACCCAACCAGTGCACGAGCAGGTACGACTCGAAGTATTTCTTCTGCACTTCGAAGAGGCCGTGCTCCACCTGCGCCAAGGTGCCCAACCAAGTGAGCAAGCCGAGCAGCAGCAAGAGCGTGCAGCTCAATTCGAGTGAGCCGAAGAGCGCGACGAAACGCTGCCCGACACTGCGAGGGCGCCGCACGCCGTGCTGGTCGGGAGCGCGTTCAGCCATTGCGCGGGGCCTTCAGCGAGGCACAGAACTCGAGGAAGGCCGCGCGTTGCGTCTGCGCGATCTTGCGCGGGCCGACGAGCTTCACGAACACGGTCTGCGCGCCGAGCGGCTGCACCACGCCGAGCAACAGCGCGTCGCCTTGCGCGCTGGCGCCCATGCCGGCGAAGGGGCCGGCGCGCTCGAGCAGGAACGCGTCGCGACCGAGCACAGACACCTTCGGGAGCGCGGCGAAGTCGGCGTCGCTCAACGCGCTGTGACCGACTTGCTCGGACCAACGATCGAGATTCGCACGCACACCGCCGGCGCTGCCGGGGAGCAGCGAGAGCGTGACGCGCAGCTGCGGCTCGTCGCGCAGTTCGAAGGCGGCGAGGCTCATCGAAGAGCCGCTCGCGAGCGTCCACGCCGCGGGCACCTGCCACGCGAGCGGCGCGCCGGAGACTGCGTCGCCCGGCGCGTCGTCGCCGGGGTGCGGCTGTCCGACATGACTCGCGTGATCGTGGGGCTCGTCCGTCGGGTGCGGCTGTCCGGCGTGACTGGCGTGATCGTGCGCAGGCGCCGCAGCGGGACGCATCGAGGCGGCGAGCGCGAAGAAGGCGTCGGCCTCGTGCTCCCAGACCTCCACCGGCCCGACGGCTTTCAAGAACAACGAGCCCTCCGGCGACACGTGCAACAAGCCGAGCAAGCGCTGCTCACCCTCGCTGCGCTCGCCGCTCATGCCGGTGAACGCGCCGCGCACGTCGACAACGGAAGCTTGCATGCCGAACAAGCTCGCGCGCGGCAAGCTCTCGGCCTGCTGCTGCGTGATCGGCGGCTGTGCCATCTGCCCGCGCCAGCGATTCACGTTGGCGAGCAAGCCGCCTGCCGTGCCGGGCAAGCTCGAGAGGTAACAGTCGGCGCCGGAGTCACCGGGAGGCGCGAAGTTGAGGATGCGCATCGACGTGGGCGCCAGCTCGCGCCAGCCCTCCGGCAACTCGAAGTCCACCGGCGGGCGCCCCGGGCTCGACGCAGCCTGCGCCCCCGAAGCACCGCTGCTCGCAGACGTGGGCGCGCCACCGGAGCGGGTGAAACCGAAGCGTTCGGCCTCGCTGGCGTCGAAGCGCGGCGCGGGGTCGCCCTCGGCAAGCACGCGCGTGGCCGTGATCGCGTGCACAGGCTGTTCGCCGTCCGAACACGCGACCGGCGCGAACAAGAGCAGCAAGGCAGCACGACGCATCCAGCGCGCGCGCCACACGGCTGCGACGCAGGGCAACTCCCTGCGGGGTGAACTCGACACACCTGATCTCCGCGACACTCGGGCATCGCGAGGATACTCGTTCACCTCGCCCGCTTGCCATCGGCCCGCGAGGGTGGCGACTTGAAGCGCCACCCTCGCAAGCGGAAGGACTCAGACCGCGGGGATCTCGGGGACCTCCCAGTTCATCGCCACGATCAACTTCACTTTCACCTCCACGCCGTCGGCGGTGACCGTCACGCTGGCGCGCTTCCCGTTCGGCTTGATCAGGTTGAACACATGCCGGTCCCACCACGAGAAAGGTGGTGGCGCGGGAGCGGGCACGCAGTCTCCGTAGAGATCGGCCGGGTCGATCTGCACGTCGTACGCGCCTTCGACGAGTGACGGCTGCTTGCAACGGATCAAGGTGCAACAACTCTCCCTCACCGCGTCGTCGCTGATCTGGCCGGAGCCGGAGTTGAACGCGGCTTGCAGGTTCGCGACGACCTGGTGGTAGCTGAGCACGTCGCACGGTGGGCCGTTGAGCCACGCGTACTGCTGGCGCATCGCGAGGCGGCTCGCTTCCTTGAGCAGCCGCATGCGAAGCGGTGTGGGATCCGGAACCGCGGCGTGCCAGTCCCCGCGGTATCCGACGCCTAGCGACAGGCCTTGGACTTCAATCGTCATGGTGCATCTCCCTGGTGTGATGAAACAAAGCTGTTGCGAAGGTGACGGTCGCGATCGGGCCCCACCCCGTGCGCGCCGTGGGACTCGGCGACGGAAGCGCTAAGGCGCTCCACGCACGCAACGAATCCCCGTGCGATCGTTGTGGTAGGAGCGCGTGGAGGGTCGATGCAAGACCACGCCCGTGTACTCGGGGGACACCCAGTCGAGCCCCAAGACCATGCGCGAGTGGCGCGCGACGACCGGGCGGCCGGGATTCCCGAAGGTCTTCACGTTCTCGGTCCACTCCGAAACGTTGCCGAGCATGTGCTTCAACCCGAGCGGCGTGACGTCGTCGGTGGGAGCGCCGACGGCCACGACATGCTGCGCGTAGGACTCGATCAAGCGCAGCGGGTCGATCCTGTCGCGTTCGACCACGGCGTGTTCCCCGAACCTCACGCCCTCGCCCGGCTCGGGCGCCCAGGGCACGAGCCACGCGTCCTCACCTGCGGCGGCCTTCTGCCACTCGAAGGCGGTCGGCAGACGCTTGCCACACCACTCGGCGTAGTCGCGCGCGTCGAACCAGTACACTCCGGAGACGGCCTTGTCGCCCCAGCTCTCGGGGTAATCAAAGGTGGGCGGCTCGCCGCGCGTCGAGGCCCACATCCAGTGCGCCGGGCGACCGGTGGCGCGCAGGAAGTCGCGGTACTCGGCGTTGGTGACTTCGGTGCGATCGATCCAGAAGTCGGGGATGAGGACGTCGTGCATCGACTCCCACGGGAACTCGGGATCGCCGGTGCTCCCCACGCGCGCCACGCTCCCCGGGATCAACACCATGTCGACGACGGCCTCGTCGTGCGGCACGAGCTTCGGCGCGATCTCGTAGGTGCGTCCGCGATCGCCGAGCCAGCGTGTGTATTCGGCGATGGCAGCGCCCGCACCCTCGAGCTCGACGCGGAAGCGATAGTCGGACGCGGGCAACAGCACGGGGCCACGTTGCCAGCCTTGCAGCTCACGCATCTCGCCGACCCCGGCCCAGCTGTGCGAGGCGTAGTAGACCTTCAAGCGCCCCGCGTCGGCGGCGGCGCGCTGCTCGGCGTCGAGCGTGAAGAGCACGCGCGGGTCGTAGTGCGAGGCGTTGGCTTCGCGTTCGAGTCGCTGGTCTTCGGGAGCGAGTGCGTGAGCGCGCTGCAGCATGCCGAGCGCGGCGTGGAAGCGTCCTTCATCGATGACGGCGGTGTGGATGTCGCCTTCGGGGTGCAGCTCGTCGTGGATGACGGCGCGGCCTTCGGCGATGAGTCGCGCGAGGTGCTCGGCGAGCGCCTCCATGGCTGCGGCGGCCTCGAGCCCGGCCTCGCTGTCCTCGTCCACGAGCGCGGCCAGCTGCCTGGCCTCGCGCTGCAGCGACTGCGCCTCGATGGTGGACAGCTCGTCGAGCGGACGCAACGCGAGGGCACGCAGGCTCGCGCGTCGTGCTTCGACCTCGGCCACTCGACCGAGGCTCCACGCGCCCAGCGCCGCGGCCGCGATCAGGAAGGCGCCGACGCACGCCGCCGCGTAGGAACGCCGGTGCCGTCGCACATGCCGCAGCACGCGCGCGCGCAGCGTGGGGCGCACCGCCTCGATGGCTTCGTGGTTGAGGAAGCGGCGCAGGTCGTCGGCGAAGGCCTGCATGCTCGCGTAACGATCCTCGGGCCGCTTCTCGATGGCCTTCTTGCAGATCGTCTCGAGCTCGCGCGAGATGCGCGGGTTCAAGCTGCGCGGCGAGCGCGGCTCCACGTGACTGATCTGCTGCATCACTTCCAGGTTGGTCGTGCCGTGGAAGGGGTGCGTGAGCGTGAGCAACTCGTAGAGCACGATGCCGAGCGAGTAGAGGTCGGTGCGCTCGTCGACGCGTTCGCTCTTGGCCCGCAGCTGCTCGGGGCTCATGTAGTGCGGTGTGCCAGCGACCTCGTGACTGAGCGAGTGCAGTCCCTGTGCCGTGTCGCGCGCCAAGCCGAAGTCGAGCACCTGCGCGTTGGGTGACGCGCCGGGTTCGAGACGCTCCAGGATCAGGTTGCTCGGCTTCACGTCGCGGTGCACCACGCCGTGCGCGTGCGCATAGGCCAGGCTGCTCGCCACCTTGCTCACCAGGTCGACGACCGCCGTGAGGTACTCGTGCGAATCGGCCCCGGGCAGGTAGTGCTCCCCGTTCTCCTTGCCGAGCAAGCGCCGCAACTCGTGATACAGGTCGTGACCCTTCACGAGCTCCATCACGAAGTAGTGTTCGCGCCCCACCTTCCCCTCGGTGTAGACGGGCACGATGCCCGCGTGGCGCAGCTTGCCCACCGCGCGCGCTTCGCGTTGGAAACGCTCCACGAGGCGTTCGTCGAGGGTGAAGTCGGCGGGGAGCACCTTCACGGCGACCTCGCGATCGAGCGAGAGCTGGCGCGCGCGGTACACCACGCCCATGCCGCCGCGACCGAGTTCTTCGAGCAACTCGAAGTCGTCGAGCCTGCGCGGCAAGGACGGGAGTTCGATCTCGGAGGTCGACTTCGGGAGCGGCGACTCCAGGAAGGAACTCTCCGCCGCCGCCTCGCCGGCGAGCATGCCGAGCACGTCGCGCAAGGCTTCGCTGTCGCTCGCACAGGCTTCGCGCGCGTAGGCCTCGCGCTCCTCGACAGGGAGCTCCTGCACCTCCCAGAACACGCGCTTCACGAGTTGCCAGGTGGTGTCGTTCACGAGAGCTGACCACGCAGGAAGGCGCGCGCCAGCGTCCACTCGCGCGAGACTTGCCGCGCTGAGATGCCCACGACCTCCGCCACTTGCTCCACCGTGAGCCCCGCGAAGAACCGCAGCTCCACGATCTGCACGTGCTGCTCCGAACGTTCGGCGAGCGCTTGCAGGGCTTCGTCGAGCGCGAAGAGGTCCACGGCCTTGTGCTGGAACTCAGCGACGGCGATGTCGACTTGGGGCAGGGTCTCGGGGCGCGTGCGCTTGAGCGTGAGCTTGGCGCGCGCGCGATCGATGAGCACCTGTCGCATGGCCTTCGCCGTGAGGGAGAACACGTGGGCGCGGTCGCGCACCTCGGTGCCCTTGCCGCGGAACAGCTTCAAGAAGGCTTCGTTCAGCAGCGCCGTGGGCTGCAGCGTCTGCCCGGGGCTCTCGCTCGCCAGCAGCGCGCTGGCCGTGCGGCGCAACTCGTCGTAGAGCAAGACGAAGAGCTCGTCGGAGGCCTGCGTGTCGCCCGCGCGCACGCGAGCCAACACGGCCTCAAGAGCGCCTTCACCCGCCGCCTCGGATCGTCCCTCCATGAAGCTCCCACACACTCCTTCGCCGTCTCCCGGCGGCATTGCGCGACTGCTGGGCTCCCCTACGGCAGTCGCTATTCCTGGGGGAGGAGAATACCTGCTGTCCAGAATTCCGTGACCCAGGAACTTGGTGGAGTGGAGGTGGGATCCTCGAACGATCGTTGGCGGCGGGCAAAAGCAGGGACTTCAAATCAACACGCGAGATCCGCGCGGGGACCCTGCCAGGAAAATCCGCAAAACATCGGCTCGGCTCGTGTCGGAAGCGCGCCACAGAGATCGCGTCCGAGCTGACGACCTCGGTATGCTCGGCGCCCATGAGCCAGATCGAACCTCTTCAAGCAGCTGAAGCCCGCGTGCTGGGAGTGCTCATCGAGAAGTCGCTGACAACTCCCGACGGCTACCCGCTCTCGCTCAACGCCCTGGTTTCGGGCTGCAATCAGAAGAGCAATCGTCATCCGATGACGGCCTTCGACGAGACCACGGTGGCCGCCGCCGTACGTGATCTGCGCATGAACCGACTGGTGCAGGAGTTCGGCAGCACTGGGGCGCGTGTCCCAAAGTTCGGGCATCGAGCCGGTGAGCGGCTGGAGCTCGAACCGGTCCAGCTTGCTGTCATTGCGGAGCTGCTGATGCGGGGACCACAAACCGCGGGTGAGCTGCGCGGACGCGCCAACCGCATGGCCCCGATCGCCTCGATGAGCGAGCTCACGCCGATCGTGGCGGGCTTGGTCACGCGCGGCTTCGTCGCGCACGTGGCGCCCGCCGAAGGCAGCCGCGCCGGACGACTCATGCAACGGCTCGCGCCCGGCCTGCACGGCGAGGAACAGGTCACGAGCGCGCCGCCGCAGGCGGGCAGCGGCCAGGCCCCCGCCACGCCCGCTCACGCCGACCCGCACTCCGCAGCGGGCCACGCCTCAGGAGCGGGCGCGTCCGGCCCCGCGACATCGCAAGCCGACACCACGGACCGCGCGCTCCGTGACCGCGTCACCGCTCTCGAGGCCGAAGTCGCGCGGCTCGCGCGGCGTCTCGATCAACTCCACGGCGCGTGACCCAGCGCGCTCCCCCGCTTCCGAGACCCCACGATGCTGACCAAGGCCGACCTCCTCGACTCCATCCTGCACGAGTGCGACGTGTCGAAGCACCTCGCCACCTGCCTCCCCGCCGACAAGGTCAATGAACGCATGACGCCCGGCCAGCGCAGTCACATCGAAGTGATGCGCTACCTCAGCTTCTGCGCCATCGGCGGCGTGCTCTACATGCTCGACGGTGACTTCGAGGGCTACAAGGCCTGGCACGACAAGCACGCCGACGTGACCGTGGAGCAGTTCCCCGCCGCCATGGACGCACAGAAAGACGCCCTGCGCGAAGCCTTCGCGCGCATCACCGACGCCGACCTGGAACGCGAGATCAAGCACCCCGCAGGCCACACGCTGAGCTTCAAGCGCGGCCTGCTCGAGATGCCGCTCAAGTGGATGGTCGGCTACCGCATGCAGCTCTTCCTGTGCGCCAAGCTCGCCGGCAACGCCGACATCAGCACCAGCGATTGCTGGCACGGCCGCGCCGCCGAAGCGGCCAGCTGAGCGGGGCACGGCGCCCGTGCAGCGCGCGCCCGCCTGATGTCAGGCACGCCGCGCGCTGCACGAACTCACGCCTCACCTCAGCGTGAGGCTGCCACGAGCACCAGGGCGCTGGGACTCGCCAGGCGCAAGCCGTCGCTGTCGGCCACGAGGCCTTGCTTCGCGATGTCGAGGCCTTCGAGACCGGCACCCAGGTGCGGCACCACGAAGTGGAAAGGGAGCTCGCCCGACGCAGGCATCGTGCCCACGAAGTACGGGCCGAGAAGCGGCGTGTCCACGAGCAACAGACCTTTGCTGCCACCGAGCGGCTGAGCGTCGAAGCCCAAGCTGAGCACGTAGCCGACGCTGGCACCCGGAGCTCCGAAGAAGCTCGTGGTCGCCGCCTCCCCTTCGCGCACAGGCCCTGGTTCCGCAGTGAGACTTGCAGCACCGGGATGGAACACCACGGCCTTGGGATGAACAGCATAGGCCTGACCGAAGGCTCCCTGGCTGGCGCCGGAGCCACCGGGCGGCGAGAGTTCACCGCCCGTGCCGCCGCTGACCTGCGCGTCGCGCAGCTCGAGCAGTTCATCGAAGAGGAGCACGACGCCCTCGCCGCCGGCGCAACCGTCGGCGGGCGTGGGGCAGTCGTCGCCGCCTCTGCCACCCTGCGTCACGCCACCTTCGATCCAGAGCTGCGAAGTGAACCCACCCGCGCCGGGACCGCCGGCTCCGCCTGCGCCCCCGCCGCTGAGGTCGGTGCCACCCACGCCACCTGTGAGCATGGACCCGTAGACAAACACGTGGCTGGCCTCGGCGCGGAGGCCGTGCCCGCCCACGCCGGGGGCGAACTGTGCGGCGTGTTGACGGTCGAAACCGTCGCCGCCAGTGAACACGCAGCGCGACACGATCACGTTCGGCGAGGTCGCCACGTAGCAGGCCGTCTCGCCCGCTTGGTCGAAGAGGGTCGGTGTTCCCGTGGTGCCGGTGGCCACGCAGTCCTCCACGAACACGGTGCCGGCGCAACTCGTGATGCTCAACGGCCCGGGCTGCGTGACGGCACTGCTCGGTCCGAACTCGAGGCCGCGGATCTGCACGCTCCCGCCGGCGGGCACCTGGAACACGAACAGGCCAGCGATCTTGGGACGCGTGGCGGCATCGCCCACGAGCGTGAGCTGCTTGCCTTGCAATGTGACCACTTCGGTCGGGAAGTCGCTCTGGACGAGCAGGATGTCACCGTTCACAGCGGCGCCGACGGCCGCAGCAAGACTGTCGAAGTCGCCGCTGCCGTCGGCACGTACGACGAGCACGTCGGCATGCAGCGTGGCTGTCGTCAACACGAGGGCCGCGACGACGAACGCGCGCGTGAGCGTCTGCATGGACTCTCCTCCAGATGGTGTGGTTTGGGGATCGCGGCACACCCTTTCCCGGTGCCGACGCCGCGAGTTGCTGTCCTGCGCTCAGTCACTGCGCGTGCAGCGCTGGCCAGGGTAGCGCAGGAACGGCGAGCCGGGTGGGCCGGAGCGAGGTCCGTGGGTAGAGCCGTGTCCGGTGCCGCGAAGGCCTGCGAAGATGCGGTCCTTCGAGGTGTGCGCCGCATGAATCGCAGATGAAGCGGCTCAGTCGCGCGCGGGCAGTTCGCCGTCCCAACTCAGCCGATCCAGTCCGCGACGGCGCTTCAGCGTGGCCTCCGCCACTTGCGCCTCGCCGCGCTCGGGCCAGGGGCCCCACTGCGCGGCCAGTGTCCACGGGCGGCCGCGGGTGGTGTTGCGCGCCCCGCCCGCGAGCTCGCCGTTGTGCTGCGCCACGCGTCGCTCGAGATCTTTCGTCACGCCCACGTAGGTGGCGCCGACAGACTCGGACACGAGCACATACACGAACCACTCTTGCATGCGCGCAGGGTAGCCGCTCGCAGGGGACGCATCACGCCGCGGGTTTGGGCCGGCGGCGCGGTCACGCGGGCGGCGGAGCGCCGTCGTGCGACTGGTTTGCGAGAGGCCCGGTCCCCAGAATGAACGGATGAGCGCAGAAGGCATCGAAGGCGAGCACGATCCGATCCACGAACCGGCGGCGTCCGAGCAGCCACCGGTGGACTTCGACGAGAACGGGGAGCCGATCGAGGCTCCCGATCTCGACACCGCGCTGCACGCGCTCGGCTACGACAGCTTCCGCTCCGGGCAGCGCGAGGCCATCGAAACGTTGCTCGAGGTCGGGCGTCTGTTGCTCGTGGCGCCCACCGGCGGCGGCAAGAGCCTCAGCTATCAGCTGCCCGCGAGCGTGTTGCCGGGCACGAGCCTCGTGGTGTCGCCGCTGATCTCGTTGATGCACGACCAGGTGTCGGCGCTCACCGAGCGCGGCGTGGCGGCCACCTTCCTGGCGTCCACTCTCGACAACAACGAGCTGCGCGAGCGCATGCGCGGCATCGCCGAGGGCGCATATCAACTCGTGTACGTGGCGCCCGAGCGGCTGAGTCATCCGGGGTTCCGCGCGCTGCTGAGTGAGATCGAGTGTCCGCTCGTGGCCATCGACGAAGCGCACTGCATCAGCGAGTGGGGCCACGACTTCCGGCCCGAGTACATGCACATCGGCGAGCTGGTGAGTTCGTTGCCGCGCGCGCGCGTGCTGGCTTGCACAGCCACGGCCACGCCCGTGGTGCGCGACGAGATCGTGGAGCGCCTCAACCTGCCCGCCGACACGCCGCAGTTCGTGAACGGTTTCGCGCGCCCGAACCTCGCGCTGGGTGTGCACGAGGTGCGTCACAAGCGCGAGCGTTGCGACATCGTGGACAGCGTGCTGAAGGAGGCGCTCGGCGAACCGGGCGGCTCCGCTGACAGAAAGGGCTGCGCGATCATCTACGCGCCCACGCGGCGCACCACCGAAGCCGAAGCCGAACGCCTGCAAGATGCAGGTTGGGAGGTCGACGCCTACCACGCAGGCCTGCCCGCGCGGAACCGCGAGCGCGCGCAAGACAGTTTCCTGCGCGGCGAGCTCGACGTGGTCGTGGCCACGAATGCCTTCGGTATGGGCATCGATCGCGCCGACGTGCGCGCCGTGGTGCACCTCGCGCCGCCGGGATCCATGGAGGCCTACTATCAAGAGGTCGGGCGCGCCGGTCGTGACGGCGAACCCGCCGTCGGTCGGCTGCTGATCAGCCCGGGCGACATGGCGCTGCGTCGTCGGCTCATCGAAGGCGACGGCGATCAACACGACCCCGAGTTCGTGGCGCACCGCTGGGGCATGTTCCTCGAGCTGTTGCGCTGGGCCGAGGGCGGCTCCTGTCGGCACGACGCGATCCTGCGCTACTTCGGCGACGAAGCCGAGACACTCGCCGGATGCGGTCACTGCGATGTCTGCCTGGGCCTCGCCGACGGTCAAGCCGCCGACCCCGAAGAGGTCAGCCTGCTCGTGCGCAAAGCGCTCTCGGGTGTGGCGCGCGTGCACGGACGCTTCGGCATGGCGCTGGCCGCCAAGCTCCTCAAAGGCACACCCGACGAGCGCCTCGACTGGTCGGGCCTCGCGAACACGAGCACCTTCGGCGTGCTCAGCGAGCGCAAAGAAGAATGGATCGCGCATCTGCTGCGACGCTGCCTCGCCGCCGGTTGGGTCGACCTCAGCGACGGCGAACGTCCGATGGTCTTGCTCACCGCTGAGGGCAAGCAGGTCATGTGGGAGCAGCGCCCGGCGCGACTGCTCTTGCCGCCCGAACCCCGCAAGGGAAGCGGCAAGGGATCGTCGCGATCGAGCGGTTCACGTTCCCGCGGCAGCGCCGCCCCCGCCGGCGAAGAGTTGCTCGACGACGTGGCGCAGCAGCTCTTCGAGGCCTTGCGTGAACACCGTCGCGAAGTGGCGCGCGCGGAGTCGGTGCCACCCTACGTGGTGGCCAGCGACCGCACGCTGCGTGACATCGCGCGCATCAAACCGCGCGACCTCGAAGCGCTGCAGGAAGCTCACGGCATCGGCCCGAGCAAGGCCGAACGCTTCGGCGAGGGTCTGCTCGCCGTGGTGGCCGAGGCCGGCTGACGCGCGCGCGACGGCGTCACCTCAAGGAAAGAGCGACCGCCCCGTGCCGACGCGCGAAACGCGGCACAGGGCGGTCGGGAACAAGCGCGGCTTCGAGGCACGCGGTGCTCGAGCGCGAGCTTCAGGGCGTGGTGGCGCGCAACCCGTTGGATGCGGCCCAGCCCAGCGCTCCGCCCGCGTCCTGGATCCAGTACTGCATGGTGAAGGCGAAGTCCGAAGGCACCTCGCCCGGCCAGGTGGTGCGCAGGGTCAGCTCGCCGGCGCCGTTCACGATCTGCGCCGGGAACATGAGGTCGGGCGTGGGGACCATCACGCCACCGCGGAAGGGCGCGTTGAGTTCGCCGAAGCCGGCCACCAAGCGCGCCGTCGCGCCGGGGAGCGCGTTGCTCAGCTCGATGGTGCTCTGGGTGCCGGCGATGAGCGCGCCGCTGCCGTCGAGCGCAGGCTCACCCGCGCTGCCACCGAGCGCACTGCCGAGATCCTCCCAGGTGCCGACTTCCGGATCGGCGAGCATGAGGAACGCTCGGAAGTGACCGTCGACCAAGGCGGAGCCCACGATGTCACCGTTCGCGTTGATCTCGCGTGCTTCGAAGAGATGGGCATCCACGCCGGCGGGCAACAGGTCGTTGAGGTCGTGCAGCGTGTCGCCGTCCCAGAGCACGGCGACGCTGTCGAGGGGATCGGTGTAGGAACCTCCCACGGCGTAGCCGGCGTCGTTCACGGAATAGAGCTCGCCGTAGTCCTTGCCGGGCAGCGTGCCCGCGTCGATGGCGCCGACGCCGAGCACCCACAACGCTGCGTGCCAGGCGCCCGACGGGAAGGCCTGCAGACCGACGGCGGTGCCGGTGTTGTTCACGTCGTTCGCTTCGGCGTTCTGGAACGGGCCGTCGAGGCCGCCGATGTCTTCCCACTTCACGCCGTCGAAGAGCACGGCGTCATTGGGCTGGAAGAGGTTCCAGGCGAGGCCCACGAGGATGCCGAAGTCGTTCAGACCCACGAAGCGGTTCGACTGGTGCGGCTCGGTGGCGCCCGGGTTGTTGATCGCGCCACCGCTCCAGGTCACGGCGCGGTCTTGGTTCAGACTGGTGTCGCGCGCCCAGCCAGCCACCACGCCCGACGCGTTCACGTCGTGCGCGACGCTCGACTCACCGAGATCAGCCAGTGCACTGATCGCGCCGCCCGACCAAGCCACGGCGTGGAAGGTGCCCGAGCCGAACAGGATGCCGACTTCGGAGGTGCCCACCACGAGGCCGGCGTCGTTGATCGCGCGGGCGAAGCTCTCATCGTCTCCGGGGAGCACGCCGAGCTCGGTCATCACGCCGTCCTGCCAGACGTAGGCGCGGCGGCAGGGTGTCTCGCTGGCTTCGGTGATGCAGTCGGGGATCGACGACCAGCCCACGACCTGACCGGAGGCGTTGAGGCCGTAGCCCACGGAGTCGGGGCCACCGAGGGTCCCGAGCTGGAGGTACACGTACTCGGGGGGGTCGCCCGCGAAGGACGGGGCGATGCCGATGGCCAAGGAGAAGGCCGCAGCAGGCAGGGCGCTGCGCAGCAGCGAGGTGAGCGTCATCGGGTGACTCCAGGTTTCTTGGGGGGAGGTCCGGAGGCGCGGCTCCGGGTTGCGGGACATCGACGAGGGAAGGTGTAATAAATGACACTTTTTTGGAAGTGTCAAGATTTCGTCTCGTCGTGATTCCCGGGCTCTGGATAGGCTTTCGACATGGATCCTGCCGAGGACGATGTTTTCGACCCAATGTTGGGCTCTGGAGCCGCTGAGCGTCCCGCGGGGGGCCTGCCGAAGCGGCTCCGTCTCGTGGGCGAAGCCTTGCTCACCAGCCTCCAATCGGTGCTCGCCGCGCTGCCCGATGCGCCGCTGCGCCCGAGCGGACTGGTGCGCGCACTGAGCGTGAACCGCGCCGTGGCGAGCAAGGTGCTCCAGGCCACGTCGCAAACCGACCCGCTCGCCGCGCTGCATCAGCTCCCGGGACCAGAACCACTTCGCAAGTTGCTGCGCGCCGCCGCACGTCGTGGAGCGCCGGCGGACGCCGTGGCCGCGGCGCAGCAGGCCGTCGCCGACTTCGACACGCTCATCCGCCGCGACGCCGGCACGCGCCCCGCCCTCGATGCCATGCTCGCCGCCAGCCTGCCCGGCGCACGCGAGCGCTTCGAACTCGCCAGCAAGTACTCGGTCTTCAAAGGTCTCAGCCAACTCAAGGGAGCCCAGGCCGACGCGTGGATCGGTGCCGCCGTGCTCGAACCCAGCGCGAGCGAACCCGACCGCATCGATCTCACCTGGCTCAACAGCGCCGTGGCCATGCGTCGGCTGCGGCCCGGCGTGGGCGTGCGCTTCAGCTACCGTCACCGCGGACCGGCAGCGGCCGGCGCAGCCCCCGCGAGCGAGTCGGCTCAAGGCGTGGTGTCACTCGAACAGTTCTGCGTGAACCCACCAGCGCAACTCGAAGCGCGGCACGTGGGCGACACGATCCACTACACCTTGCCCGACGACCTGCTCGGCCCGCGCCGCGCCGCCGACATGTTCGTGGTGGATCACCATCCGCACGCCATGCAGCGCTACACCGATCCCGCGGCGCCGCGCCGCAGCAGTCTGTTCGTCGACCCACCGATCCCCGTGGCCACGCTCGTGTTCGACGTGCTGTTGCACCCCGAGGCCTTCCCCGGCGCCGAGCCCGAGTTGCTGATCTACGACACCGGCTACGACGGCATCGCCAACGTGAACGACCGCGACCGCGACCTCGACCGCATGGACGTGTCGGAACACGTGGAGTACCTCGGCCGCGACGCGAGCGCGCTGCAGCTCAGCGAACTCCCGCGCTACGGCGACGCGCTCGCGCACCTCGCGACACGCTTCGGCTGGGACCTGTCGACCTACCGCGCCTACCGCACGCGCATCCAGTACCCGGTGCACGGCTGGCAGGTCAGCATGGCGTTCCAGCCGCCGTCGCGGGGCGTGCACTGAACGCGGGCGCCGCGCGCGCCACGCCGATCGGCGCCACGCACGCGGCGAGGGGCCAGCGCTCCGCGACGCTCAGGGCGTGGTGCCGAGGTTCACGTAGGTCGACGGACCGGTGAAGCGCAGACCGTCGCCGTCGAGCACGAGGCCTTGCTTCGCGAGCACCAGTCCGTCGAGCCCCGTGCCGGCGAGGCTCGGGTTCACGTAGTTGAACTGCGCTTCCCCGCCGCCGGGGATCGTGCCCATGAGGTACGGACCGAAGAGCGGCAGCTCGAGCGCGAGCACGCCCTTGTTGCCGCCGAGGCGCTGGATGTCGAAGTCGAAGGCGAACATCCACGCCGCGTTCGCACCCGGCGGGCCGAACACCGAGAAGGTTCCCAGCTCGCCTTCGCGCAGCGGGCCGACCTCGACGGCGAGCGTCGCCGCGCCCGCGAAGTCGACCGACTCGCCGAGGAGCTCGTCGCCCATGTCGCCCATCCCCGTGGCGGGCGGCTCGAGCGGACCACCTGCGCCGCCTTCGATCTGCGCGTCGCGACGCAAGAGCAAGCCATCGTCGAAGCCGAACGGGAACGGCGAGATGAGCGCGACGCCGACGCCGCCCTCGCAGCCGTCACCCAGCTCGAGACAGTTGCTGCCGCCGAGTCCACCCTGCGCGAGGCCGCCTTCGATCCACACCTCCGACTCGAAGCCCGCGAGCCCTGTGCCCCCCACACCGCCGGGGGCGTTGTTCTTGCGCGGCCCGCCCTGCCCGCCGATCAGCGTGGAGGCGAACACGCTCAGCGTGCTGCCGGTGGTCGAGAGGCCCGCGCCTCCCCGACCGACGGGTGGGACGCTCGGGAATCCGGCGCCCGCGAGCGCGACGCCATCGCCGCCGAGCAGCGTGCTGCGCACGATCGCGACCTCGTCGCAGGCGCTCAGGGAGACGGCAACCGAACCGTCGACGCGGAACGCGTTGGTCGGCAGACCGGCGGCGGCGTGAACGACGCAGTCCTCGATGAGCACGGCGCCCGCGTTGCCGCCGAGCGCCAGCGCGCCGGTGCCTCCGCTGCCCGTCGCGTACGGACCGATCTCGAGGCCGCGCACCACGGCTGACTTGCCCGCCGCGAGGTCAGTGATCACGAGCGCGCCCACGTGGTGCGCGCTGCCCGCGTCACTCACGATCACGAGCGCCTTGTCGTCGATCACGACCCGCTCGGCGCTGAAGTCGTCCTGGAGCAAGAGGATGTCGCCGTCGACGGCGGCGTCGACGGCGGCGGTGAGCGTGGTGAAGTCGCCGGCGCCGTCGCCGCGCACGACGAGCACGTCGGCGGCGAGGTGCGCGCTCAGCAGCGCGCTAGCAAGCAGCGTGAGGACCAGGCGTGGGATCGTCATGGCGGGCCTCCGTGGGTCGTGGGAAGCGGCCAGGTCCCCACCGATGGCTGCCCGGACGTCGACACCCCCGGCTCGGCGAAAGCCACTCCCTGCGATCCCGATGGCGGGAAGCGCGCGTCGCGAGCGCAACCCGGATCCGCCGCGGTCGGATGCTCAGGGCGTAGTACCGAGATGCACGAATCCGGAAGGACCTCCGAAGCGCAGGCCGTCGCCATCCAATACGAGGGCCTGTTTGCCGATCAGCAGTGCATCGAGCCCCATTCTCGCGATGCTCGGGTTCACGAACTGGAACACCACCTCACCCGAAGGGGGGATGGTGCCCAACAGATGGGGGCCGAGCAGCGGGAGGTCCGGCACCAGCACGCCCTTGGAACCCGGAAGCAGGTTCGCGTCCAAGGCCAGGGACATCACCCACGCGACGTTCGCGCCAGGCGCACCATGCACGGTGATGCTTCCATGCTCCCCGGTGCGGAGTGGTGCCTCGCTGACCATGAAGGTGGGCGCGCCGGGAAACTCGATCAACACGGCGTCCACGTCCAGGTCCGCACCCGCATCGCCGGTGCCCGTCGACGGCGGTGCGAGTTGGCCGCCCGCGCCTCCTTGCGCGAGCGCGCCGCGGCGACGCATGTGGCTCTCGGAGCCGAAGAAGCCAGGCTCGATGACCACACCGGCTCCACCACCGCATCCGACTCCGGGCACGACGCAGTCGGTGCCGCCTGGACCGCCCTGCACCAGACCGCCCTCCAACAAGAGCCTACCCGAACCTCTGAGACCCGGCGCGCCGTCGGAACCCGGGAAGTCGTTCCAGCGCATCGCACCCGCGCCGCCGATCACCGTGGACGCGAAGACATGCACGCCGCTGAAGTCGAACTCCAGGCCGGAGCCCGGTTTCCCCACCGGCACCAAGAGCGTGGAGCCTTCGAAGGTCGCGGCGTCACCGCCGACCATCGTGCAGCGCGTGAACACGACGCCCGTGGAGGAGCCGATAGCCACCGCGGACTCGCCCCATGTGGTCGAGCTGCTCGTCGGATCGCCATCGAGGCCCTCGATCACGCAGTCCTCCACGAGGATCGATCCCTGAGAACTCCCGATGGCGAGCGACCCCATGAAGGGCAAGGGCCCGCGCTCCGGCTTCGGCCCGATGCTCAAACCGCGGACGACGACAGTCCCGCCCTGGGGAATACCGCTGATGCCCAAGCCGCCGACGATGGGCCGTTCGCCGGCCTCCGCGACGAAGACGAGGCTCTTGCCGATCAAGGTCGGCGTCTCGGTGGCGAAGTCGCCGTGCAGGAGGAGCACGTCACCGTCCTGCGCGGCGAGCACCGCGGCCTCCAGTGAGACGAAGTCGCCCCCTCCGTCGTCGCGCACGACGAGCACATCCGCGGCGAGCAGCGCGCTCGACAGCGCGCCGATGAGAAAGCTGGTGAGCAAGTGCGAGATCGACATGGGATGACTCTCCGGGGTTGGGTGTGGATCGTAATCGGCAACTGGGATTCTGGGGAGGGCCCCCGGCGCGTCGATGTCGCGCTGCCACGCGCAGCTCGACCGCGCGTCGGCACGGCACAGGACTGGCGTCACAACATGTCACTCAGCGATCATGCGCGCCGCGCGCGCTGAATCGCGGCGCGCGGCGTCCCCCACTCCACACGAGAGCTTCCTCATGGCCTCACGTATCGATTGGTACTACCACCGCAAGGGCTGAACGAGCTGCAAGCGTGCCGACGCCTTCCTCGAGGGTCGGGACGTGACCGTCCGTGAGACGGTCGATGCCAAGAAGACGCGCTTCGGCAAGTCCGAACTCAAAGCGCTCTTCGCCGACGCCACCAAGCTCGTGGTCGCCAAGGGCAAGAAGGTTCGAGAGTTCGACCCCGCCAAGGACAGCGCTGCAGACATCGCGGCCGCCGCCTTGGGCCCATCAGGCAACTTGCGCGCACCCGCCATCCGCGCCGGCAAGACCTGGTACATCGGCTTCAACGAAGACGCCTACGCGCAGCGCTTCGGCTGAGCCACGTCGGGCGCACTCGCCCCGCGCTTCAGCGGGCGGGTGCGCCGAGGGACCTCGCGGGGCGGGCACGACGCCCGCCTCGCGAAGCCCTGCTCAAGAGCCGGCCACGCGCGAGCCGTGGCGCACCGACACGCTCACCGCGCGACGCACCAGCCACGCGCGAGCCGTGGCGCGCCCACACGCTCACAGCACGACGCAGAACAACGGCGCGTCGGCATCTTTGGCGCTGTAGCTGGTGTCGACCTTGAACTTGGCGGTCTCCGCGAAGTTCAGGCACCAGGTTCGCGTACCGAGCGTGAGCGAGAGACTCACGCTGTCGGGTTCTTCGCTGAGCTCGTGGCCCAGGCCGTCCAGCTTGCCGGTGATCTTGATCAACTTGCCGTCGCGCACGACCACCGAACTGATCGGACCGTTCTCGAGCTTCTTGTCGGTGTACTTGAAGCCCTTCACCTTGTCGGGCGCCTTGCCGATCAGCTTCCAACCCGAAGCCGGCAGGAAGTACAGGTCGTTGAAGAGTTCGAACTCGCCTTCGGCCCCGAAGAGCTCGGGGAAACCGGCGACGCGCAGGCTGCCGCCCGTGAGCACGGGGTTGTCGATGCCGCCACCGAGATCGATCGCGTCTTTGGCGAGCAGCTTCAGCGCCTTCTTGTTGCCGTCCTTCAGGAGCAAGCTCTTGCCGGCGATGGGTTGGCCGCCGCCATTCTCGGGGCCGGCGATGCGACGCACACTTCCGGTGAAGAAGGACACGTAGTAGAGGTTGGCGTCCGGGCCGAAGATCAGGTCGACGATGCCCTGGCCGCCGTCGGCGAAGAGCACGGGCTTGCCCTTGAACTTCTCGCGCGAGGGCTTGAGCAGCGCGCGGTAGATGTTGCCCGCCGCGAAGTCGGCGAAGAAGTAGGCGCCGCCTTGGAAGCCGAAGGGTTCGGGGGCGAAGGCGCCGCCGGTGACCGACGCCTCTTCGCCGTCGCCGAGCGACTTCTTGCCAGCGTGCGGGTAGGTGAAGGCGGGCTTGGCGTCGCCCGCTTGCTTGCAACTCTTGGGCAGAGTGCCTTCGCAACGCGGCCAAGCATGGTTGCTGCCCGACGCGACCCTGTCGATCTCTTCCACGTCGTCTTCGCCGACATCACCGACCCACAGGGCGCCGCTGGCGGGGTCGAAGCCCATGCGCCACGGGTTGCGGAAGCCGTAGGCGAAGATCTCCTCGCGGATCGTCGGGTCGCCTTCGCCGCCGCCGGACGTGCCGCCACCGCTGAGCAGTTCATCGGACACGAAAGGGTTGTCCTCGGGCACGCTGCCGTCGAGTTCGAGTCGCAGGATCTTGCCCTCGAGCGCGAACAAGCTGTCGGCGTAAGGATTCGTGGACGTGCCCGGGCCGAGCTCTTCGAAGTTGCCCAGGCCCGTGTCGCCGGTGCTCACGTAGAGCTTCTCGTCGGGGCCGATGCGCAGACAACCGCCGGTGTGATACGGCGTGTCGGTGCGGATGCCCGAGAGGATCACCGTGAGCGAATCGAGACTCACGCTCGGCCCGCCCTCGCCGTCTTCCAGCGTGACGCGGATCACTTGGTTCTCGCGCGCACTGTCCGCGTAGGCACACACGCCGAGCTCGCCCAAGGCGGTGCGGTACATGTAGAGGTAACCGTTGTCGGCGAAGTCCGGATCGACAGCGAGACCGAGCAAGCCGGTTTCGTAGTCGTCGCCCTCGCAGAAAGACACCGGGATCTCTGCGAGTGTGAGCGCGGCGACGCCTTCTTCATCGAGGTCGGCGAGCTTCAAGCTGCCGTCCATCTCGGTCACGACGAGCCGACCGTCGGGCAAGAAGGCGATCGCGGTCGGCAAGGACAGCCCGGTCAATGCAGTCGACTCGGTGAAGTCTTCGAAGGCCACGTCGGCGCGCACTTGATGCGCCATCGCGAAGCACGAAAAACCGAAGAACATCGCGTGAACAAAGACGCGCATGAAGAACCCTCCCGTTCCACTCGATGGCGTGAGGCGTGCAGCGTAGCACTCGCCTCGTTGCGCTGGGGAACTCACCCCAAGGCCTTCGAGACGTGTCGCGCGACACCACGACGTTAGTTCCAGGAGCACTGCACGTCGCTGCACTGAAGAAGGACCCTTGACGTGGTGCTTAAGTCCCATCACCTCGCGTTCCGTGCCAACACGTCGCGCTTGAACGCAGGCTCTCGGGCTGCCACTGTCGGTCGCAAGGCGTTTCCACACGGAGCGCGTCGGGCTCCCACGCGCCGCGCTCCGAGAATCGACTCCCCCCGATTCACGAGGACTCTCCCCCCTCGCGATCCTGCCCCACTCACCATGCTCCGACACCTTGTGATCGCGGCCGCGATGGCCGCGCTGTGGCTGGTCCCTACGCTTCACGCTCAACCGCTGCCCGGCCAGATCGTGCGCGACAGCGAGCACCCCTCATGGCTCAAGCGGCATGGCGGCGAGCACGTGTTCCTCGTGGGTCCTGGCGACCCCGAAGACTTCCTGTACCGCGGTGAACGGCTGCCCAGCGGACGGCGCGTCGGCGACCAAGCGCAGATCATCCAGCGCCTCGCGAAGCTCGGCGGCAACACGCTCTACGTGCAAGCGGTGCGCAGTCACGGAGGCGACGGCGCCAGTGACCACAACCCGTTCACCAACTCCGACCCCGCCCAAGGCATCGACCCCGACATCCTCGAACAGTGGAGTGAGTGGATCGAACTCGCTGACGCCGCCGGCGTGGTGATCTGCTTCTTCATCTACGACGACAGCGCGCGCATCTGGGACCTGAGCGAGGGCGTGGGTGCGGAAGAGCGCGCCTTCGTGGAAGCGCTCGCGAACGCACTCGAAGAGCACCCCAACCTGATCGTGTTCGTCTCCGAGGAATCCGAGGAAGCGCGCTCGCCGGAGATCGCGCGCGAACTCGCGCAGATCTTCCGCGACGCCGACGACCACGATCACTTGCTCGGCGACCACCACTGGTCGGGCAACACCTTCGTGTCGTGGAACAACACGTCGGTGCTCGAAGTCTTCGGCATGCAGTTCAACGTGGAAGGCGATCAGATCCACCACGAGGCCGTGGCCGCGCACATCAAGGGAACGCTCGCCGGCCCGCAAGACTTCGGCTGGCTCGCCATCTACGCCGAGGCCTTCGCCACGTCGATCGGCGACACCACCACGCGTCGACACTTCATCTGGGACGCGGCACTCGGCGGCTTGCAGAGCATGGTCTTCGGCGTGGAGGTCGCGGGCACCCCGGACGAACAACTCGAGCAGTGCCGCGTGCTGCAAGAGTTCATGGAAGACACCGACTTCTGGACCATGTCCCCCGCCGACCAACGCGCGGCCGGCGGCACGCGCTGGGTGTTGGGGAACGCGAACGATTCGATCATCGCGTACTCCCGTGACCCCATCGCCCCACTCGGCCTCGATGGCCTGCCCGCCACGACCTACGACCTCCTCTGGGTCGACTGTGTCACCGGCGCGCGCGCGACAGAGTTCAGCGTGCACACCACGAGCGGCACGAACTACTTCACGCGTCCAGCCGGGATCGGCGCCGAGTGCGCCGTGTCCGTGCGTCGCTCCTGGGTCGACCTGGGCGCGGGACATCCGGGCCTCTTCGGACAGCCTCACCTGCAAGGCACCGGCCCACTGGAGAGCGGCTCGAACGTGAGCCTGCAAGTCACCGACGCCCTGCCGCTGGCCCCGAGCACACTCGTGATCGGCCTGGAGAACGCGCAGCTGCCCTTCAAGGGCGGCACCTTGCTCCCCGATCCCGTGTGGCTCGTGCCCTTCCTCATCGGTGTGACCGGGAACGCGTCGCTGCAAGCCGTGTGGCCCGACGGCCTGCCTGCGGGCGTGCCGCTCTACGTGCAGGTCTGGATGGCCGAAGGCCTGGGCTTCAGCGCCACGAACGCCGTGGTCGAGACGTCGAACTAGCGCGAAGAGCGCAGGGTCACGCGGATCGCAGGCATCTCGATCGCTAGAATCCGCGTCGGTCCTTAGCGCCCCGAGGGAGCGCGACTCCCCCCGGAAGCCCTCGTGGTCTTCAGCTCGCTCGCCTTCCTGTTCCTGTTCTTGCCGCTGGTGCTGCTCGCGCACACGGCCTTGATGGCGCGCACGGGGAAGGCCGCGCCCGGTCGCGTGTCCGTGAGCACCGCGAACCTGTTGCTGCTCGCCACCAGCCTGCTGTTCTACGTGTGGGGCGAGGGTTGGCTGGTGTGGATCTTGCTCGCGTCGTCGGCGGTAGACTTCGCGGCGGGGCTCGGCATCGAGCGCGCGGGTTGGCGCAGCGAAGGTGAGCGCGCGCGTGCGGCGCGCCGCTGGCTCGCGGTCTCGATCGCGTCGAACCTGGCCTTCCTCGGGTACTTCAAGTACCTCGGCTTCGGGCTCGACGCGCTGCGCGACCTGAGCGGGAACGACGCGCTCTTCGCGAACGTGGCCGACGTCGCGCTGCCGCTGGGCATCAGCTTCTACACCTTCCAATCGATGTCCTACACCATCGACGTGTACCGCGGCGCCGTGCCCGCCACGCGTCGTCCACTCGACTTCGCCTGCTACGTGGCCATGTTCCCGCAGCTCGTGGCCGGACCGATCGTGCGCTACGTGCAGGTGTCGCAAGAACTCCTGAGCCGACGCCTCGACCTGCCGCGCTTCGCCTGGGGCCTGCGTCGCTTCGTGCTCGGACTGGCGAAGAAAGTGCTCGTGGCGAACACGCTCTCGGTGATCGCCGACGCCGCCTTCGAGAGCGCGCCCGCCGAGCTCAGCGCGCCCGCCGCCTGGCTCGGCCTGCTCGCCTACACCTTCCAGATCTACTTCGACTTCTCGGGCTACAGCGACATGGCCATCGGCCTGGGCGCGCTCTTCGGCTTCCGCTTCCCCGAGAACTTCGCCTGGCCCTACGCCGCGCGCTCGATCCAAGATTTTTGGCGACGCTGGCACATCTCGCTCTCCACGTGGTTCCGCGACTACCTCTACTTCTCGCTCGGGGGCAGTCGTCGCGGCACGGCGATCACGGCGCGCAACCTGCTGCTCGTGTTCCTGCTGTGCGGACTGTGGCACGGCGCGAGTTGGAACTTCGTGCTCTGGGGACTGTTGCACGGCGGCTTCCTCGCGATGGAGCGCGTGGGCTTCGCGCGCGTGTTGACGCGCGCACCGAGCGTGCTGCGTCACGCTTACGTGCTGCTCGTGGTCATGCTCGCGTGGGTGCTCTTCCGCGCCGACGACCTGCCCGCCGCGCTCGACTACTTCGGCGCGCTCGTCGCAGGGGGCGGGACACTCGGTGCGCTGCGTCCCCTGCTCACACCGAGCGTGATCGTGGCCTTCGCGGTGGGCGCCGTGGCCTGCACGGGCTGGCCCACGCACGCGCTCGAACGACTGCGCGCGCGACCGGCGCTGGCGAGCACCTTCGCGCGCGGGCTCGACAGCCTGCTCTCGCTGGGCGTGTGTGTCGCGCTGGCGCTGCTGTCCACGGCGCTGCTCTTCCAAGGTGCCAGCAACCCCTTCATCTACTTCCGTTTCTGAACCGGCATGCCCACCCCCCGACCTTCCGAGACGCTTGCGAGCATGCCGCCGCGCACACCCCGCGCGCTGCTGCTGCTCGAGTGCTGCGTGCTGCTCGCGTTGCTGGTCACCCCCGGGGCGCTGCTGGTGCTCGGCCAACGCGGCCACGACGACGTGCTCATGATCGAGAAGCGCACGCCCGCCGCGCCACCGCCCACGCTCTCGCTGCCTTCACTGCCCGAGTGGCTCGCCGAGCTGCAAACCTGGTTCGACGACGCCCTGCCCCTGCGCGGCGCCTTCGTGAGCGAACTCAACGCCGCGCTGCTCGCGCTCGGTGAGTCCGGCGACGACACGGTGATCGTGGGCCGCGAAGGCTTTCTGTTCCTCGACCGCACCCTCGCCGATCACCAGCGCACGGCCCGCTTCGGCGCACAACGCTTCGAGCTCAGCGTGCGCGCCACGCTCGCGCGCCGCGAATGGCTCGACCGACAAGGCAGCGAGTACGTGCTGTTGATCCCGCCGAACAAGGCCAGCGTGTATCCCGAGCGCATGTCGCCGCACTACCCGGTCGGCAGCGGCCCCACGCTCAAAGACCGCTTCGTGGAACGCTTCGCCGACACACCCGAACTGCACGTGCTCGACTTGCGCGACACACTGCTCGCGCACAAACCCGACGGCGAACTCTACTACCGCAGCGACTCGCACTGGAACTTGCGCGGCGCCTTGCTCGGCTTGAGCGCCACGCACGCGCGCGTGGCCAGCTTCCTGCCCGGCTTCACGGCGCCCGAATGGAACCAGCTCCGTCTGCGCGACCACGTGACCATCGGCGGCGACCTCGCGCAGGTGCTCGGCCTGCACGAAGTGATCCGCGAACGCGTGCCCTTGGCGCGCGAACGCTGGACGCCTGCTTGGCGCACCTGGCAGCCGCCGAGCGAGCTGCGCTTGCCCCCCGGCACGCGCGTGCGCGTGTTCGACAACCCCGAAGGTCATGGCACGGCGCTCTTCGTGCACGACTCCTTCGGCGCGCAGCTGCTGCCCTGGATCGGCAAACCCTTCGCACGCTTCTACGAACTCACGCGCGCCTCCGACCTGGCTACGAACGACACGCGCCTGCTCGAACTCGTGCGCGCCACACGCCCCGACGTCGTGCTCGACGAGATCGTGGAGCGCGCCTTCAACGCGGCGCTTCCCCTGGATCCCGAAGTCTGGAAGTGAGCGCGTCCCACCCGGAGCCAGCATGCGCCCCACATCGCGAAGCCTCCTGATCACCGGCGTGACCCGCGGCATCGGCCGCGCGCTGGCCGAACGTTTCATCGAGCGCGGCCACGTCGTGCACGGATGCGGACGTTCCGAACGCGAGCTGCACGCCCTGCGCGCCGCACACCCGGCCCCGCACTCCTACACTTCGGTGGACGTGTCCGACGCCGCCGCCGTGCAAGCTTGGGCCGATGCGCTCGCCGCCGCGGAGGTCGTCCCCGATCTGCTGCTCAACAACGCGGCCTTGATGAACGAGCTCGCGCCGCTGTGGGAGATCTCGGCCGCCGACTTCGACCGCTTGATCGCCGTGAACGTGAGCGGCGTGGCCAACGTGGTGCGCGCTTTCGTGCCCGCCATGATCACGAGAGGCCGCGGCGTGATCGTGAACCTGAGTTCCGGCTGGGGGCGCTCGACCTCGCCTGAGGTCGGCCCCTACTGCACGAGCAAGTACGCCGTGGAGGGTTTCAGCGGCAGCCTCGCGCAAGAGCTGCCGAGCGGCATGGCCTGCATCGCACTGAGCCCTGGCGTCGTCGACACGGAGATGTTGCGCACGTGCTCGCCCGACACGGCCGCAGTCACCCCGGGTGCCGAAGAGTGGTCGCACGCGGCCGCCGACTTCGTGCTGCAGCTCGACGCGCAACACAACGGCGAGTCGTTGCGCGTGGGCTGAACGCGCGCGCTCGTTTTGCACGCGTCGCCCGCCTCCCTACAATGGGCCCTCCATGCCCGGCGCGCCGCATCCTCGCATGCGGTCGACCACGATCGGGCGACACCACGCGGAGAGCGGAGATGACGCACGAAGCGACGGCCCAGGAGTCGAGCGAACCCGACCCACCTCGCGACTCGAGCAAGATCCTGGACACACCGCTGGCGCGCGACGTGGCCACCTCGCTGCGCGGCGAGCGCCCGTCGATCCCCTGCCGCTATCTCTACGACGATCGCGGCAGCCGGCTCTTCGACGAGATCACGCTGCAGCCCGAGTACTACCTCACGCGCACCGAGGAAGCGATCCTCGAGCAACACGCCGACGCGATCGTCGCGCGCGCCGCGCCGCACGAGCTCGTGGAGTTGGGCTCCGGCACGGGCAAGAAGGTGCCCACGCTGCTGCAGGCCGTGAAGCGCGCCGGGATGCCGGCGAAGCTCGTGCTCTTCGAGATCAACGCCGCGATGATCAACGCGTCGGTGGCGCGGGTGAAGCGCGAACACCCGGAGGTCCAGGTCACCGGTGTGGTCGGCACCTTCCCCGACGAACTGCAGCGCCTCGGGCCCGGCGGCGACCGCCTCGTGCTGTTCCTGGGCAGCACGCTCGGCAACCAACATCCCGCGCAGGTGCCCGGCTTCCTCACGCGCGTGGCGCAGCAGATGCATCCGGGCGACGACCTACTGCTCGGCCTCGACCTGGTCAAGGACCCCGCGCGCCTCGAGGCCGCCTACAACGACGCCGCGGGCGTGACCGCGAGCTTCAGCCTGAACCTGCTCAGCGTGCTCAACCGCGAGCTCGGCGCCGACTTCGACGCGTCGGCCTTCGAACACGTGGCGGTGTGGGAGGCGGAGTCGTCGTGGATCCGCATCGCCTTGCGCGCGCGCCGCGACCAACACGTGCGGGTTCCCGGCGCCGGCGTGGAACTCCGGCTGCGCGCAGGACAGGAGATCCAGACCGAGGTCTCGTGCAAGTACACGCGACCGATGCTCGAGCAGCGCCTCGCGGGCACGGGCCTCGCGCTCGACCAGTGGCACACCGATGCCCACGAAGACTTCGCCGTCGCGCTGCTCCGCCGTGAGGCCGACGCGGACCCCACGCGATGAGTCTGCTCACGAGTGAACCCGCGCAACTCGGCGACGAACTCGCGCGAGCCTGGCAGCGCAGCGACGCGATCTTCGCGCTGCTCAGCGAGAGCGCGTGGCTCGAGCAACCGATCCCCTTGCGGCACCCCTTCCTCTTCTATCTCGGACACTTGCCGGCCTTCGCGTGGAATCACCTCGGCGTGACGCTGCTCGGCAAGCCTGCGCTGAACGCCGAGTTCGAAGACTTGTTCGAGCGCGGCATCGATCCCTCCACCGACGGCACGGCCCCGCAAGCGACCGCGCCACGCTGGCCCGAGCGCGCGCAGGTCGAGGCCTATCGCGACCGCGTGCGTGCCGCGCTCGTGTCCGCGCTGCCCGAGCTCGAAACACACGACGCGAAGCGGGCCGGCCGCGAGGCCGAACAGCTGCTCCACGCCGTGCTCGAGCACGAGCTCATGCACCACGAAACGCTGCTCTACATGCTGCAAGCGCTCGACCACGCACAGAAGCGCGCGCCGGCGTCGAGCACCGACGAAGTCTGCGCAGAGGGCGCGCCGCTCGAGCTCGTGGAGATCCCCGCAGGACACACCACGCTCGGCGCCGCCCCGCGCGAACAAGCCTTCGGCTGGGACAACGAGTTCCCCGCGCAGCGAGTGGCCGTACCCGCCTTCCGCATCGACAGCTTGCCCGTGAGCAACACGCGCTTCCTCGAGTTCGTGAACGACGGCGGCTATCGCACACCCCGCTGGTGGAGCGCCGAGGCCTGGCGCTGGCGCGAGCAACACGGCCTCGGACACCCGCTCAACTGGCGACACGACGGCACGCGCTGGTGGCAGCGCACGCTCTTCTGCGATCGACCGCTCGAGCAGGTCGCGCACTGGCCGGTGTCGGTGAGCTGGGCCGAAGCCGCAGCCTTCGCAGCCTGGCAAGGGCGTCGTCTCCCCACCGAAGCTGAGTTCCAGCGCGCCGCCTACGGCACCCCGAGCGGTCACGAACACGAAGCGCCGAACCGCGTCGGCGCGTCCGACATGCGCACCGCCAGCCTCGACTTCCAGCGCTGGTCGCCCGCGCCCGTGGGCAGCTCACCGCAGGGGCGCTCGGCCTTCGGCGTGCACGAACTCGTGGGCAACGGCTGGGAGTGGACGGCCACACTCTTCGCGCCGCGGCCCGGCTTCCGCGTCACGCTGCCCAGCTACGCCGGTTACTCCGCCGACTTCTTCGACGAGCCGCACTACGTGATGCTCGGCGGCTCCTGGGCCACCGACGCACGCTTGCTACGACGCAGCTTCCGCAACTGGTTCCGGCCCCACTATCCCTGGGCCTTCACCAAGTTCCGTCTCGTGGAAGCACCGGGCGCGTGACGCGACCTCGCGCCGCCGCGCAGCGCACTAGGGCAAGAACTCGATCTGCACCGCGTTGCTGAGTTCGTAACCGCCGATCTGGCTCGGGTCCGACGCGAGCGACTGCGCGAACACGGTGAGCGCGCCGCCGACCACACTGCCCGGCACCACGATGTTCACCACGCCCGACGCGTTCGCCTGCGAGCTCAACACGCTCGCGTACGGGAAGGGCAGGAGCATGCCGCCCTTGAAGGGCACCGGCGCGTTGCTGAGTCCGAGCACGTGGAACACCGTGGAGAACGCGCGCGCGTTCTCCACGTGGTAGGTCGCGCTGCCGCTCGCGTCGAGCGCATCGCCGCAGACGCTGAGCGCCAGGTTGCCCGGTCCGCCCGAACCGAGGTCGAGCTGACAGATCACGGGGTTGTTGCAGTCGTCGAAGCCGCTGAGGTTCTGCTCCAGGAAGTCGGGCTGCAGGTTCGTGCCTTCGCTGAGGCCCACGATCGAGTCGGTGGAGTCGATGCCCAACCAGCTCATGCGCACCTCGTTGACCGGCGCGTAGAACAGCTCCACCTGGAAGGTGTTGCTGTTGTCCGAGCTGTACTCGGTGACGCCGTCCCAGCTCACGACCAAGCGATCGGCGAGGGACTGCCAACGCACGGTGCCGATGTCGCTCGGGTTGAGGTCGTCGTAGAGCGGGGCCACGCGCGGGAGCTCGAAGTGCTCTTCGAGGGTCTCGTCGTAGTCACTGTCGCCGGCACCGAAGGTGAGGTAACCGTTGCTGCTCACGAACACGCTCGTGTAGTTCTGGCCGAAGAACTCGAAGGCCTTGCCGCCACCGAAGGCGATCTGCTCGTTGTCGTCGTCGTCGAACACGAAGGCCGTGCCGGAGAGCGAGCTGGGCAGGCTCACGATCGGCTCCACGCAGGCGAGGTAGTTCTCGCTGCCGCCCGGCGTGAAGGTCGCGCTCATGCCGTCGAGATCGAAGTCGGACAGGAACTGCTCGGTGAAGTAGTCGGCCGCGTCGTCGGTGGCGAAGCTGTAGCAGGCGCCGCCGTTGTCATCGAGCGTGCTGTTGCCCGCCGTGTCCACGACCTCCACCGAGAAGAAGTAGGTGGTGCCGTTCTGCAAGCCGTCGAGGCCCACTTGTTGCGACGTGGCCGGGTTGCCCGTGGCGCTGGCGCTGTCGTTGAGCGCCCCGCACGACGTGCCGTAGTGCACCGTGGTGCTCACGGCTTCGCTCGCGCTCACGTCGACGTCGATCGAGAAGGCGGTCACACCCGAGGTGCTCACGCTGGCGACCATCGCCGGCGTGCAGTCGGTGCTGCCGAAGCTCTGCACCGTGGCGGGGCTGCCGCTGCCGGTGTCGGCGTCGTCGTAGGTGGCGGTGAGCGCCTCGCCGGGGCTCACGAGCAACACGCCCGGCGCGTCGATCGTGTTGAGCGACAAGGCGCCTTCGAAGCGCGCCGAACCGGGGCTGGTTTCGGTGAGCATCACGAGCTCGCCGCCCGGCTCACTCACCGACGTGACCAGGATGCTGATCGTCTCCACCATGCCGTCGTCGAGGTTGAGGCCGCAGTCGACCACGCGCAGCGGCACGCTCGCGGTGCAGGCGTAGCTGCCGCTGCCGAGGAAGGCCACCGTGCCGGCTTCGGCGCAGAGCGTGTTGAGCGAGATCGAGTCGGTGGTCATGGCGCCTGTGCCGAGCGGGTCGAGCCAATCGCTCAGGCGCGTGGAGGGCGTGCCGCCACCGTTCCAGGAGACCGCCACGCGGCCGTACCAGTCGGAGGTCTGGCTCGTGCAGGACGCGAAGCCGCCGTGCAACTGACCGATGATGCGGTGCTCGGGCGAGAACAGCGGCGAGCCCGAGGAGCCGGGTTCGGTCGTGCCGACATCCCAATCGGTGACGCGCACGTGCGTGCCGTCGCCCGGGATCGGCTCACTCAGGTAAGAGGTGATGCTCGTGGGTTGGAACTCGAAGCTGATGCGCTTCTCTTCCACTTGCGGGTGGTGGATCGCGATCGCTTCGGCGGTGGCGGAGTCGCTGCGGTCCCAACCGGCGTAGGCCACGTCCCAGGCCGGGTCGATCGGGTCTTCGATCTCCACCAGCGTCATGTCGCTCGGGTTGTAGTCGGCGCGGAAGATCACACCGCTGCTGAACTGCGAGAGGCTGCCGTCGCCAGCGCCACCGCTCGCGGGACTGAAGGCCGGGCGGCACACGCTGTTCTCGAAGTTCCAGTACACGACGACCGCCGCTTGGTTCGACGGCGAGATGCCGCAGTGATCGGCCGTGAGGAAGAAGGGCGTGAGCGAGTCGGCCGTGTCGTTGATCAGCGAGCCGCTGCACTGCTCGAAACCATTCAGCGTGTAGGCGCCCGACGCGGCGATCTCGAGCGGCCAGTCGTCGCCTTCGGGGCAGACCACGTCGATGTTGCAGGAACCCGACGAGTAGCTGGCGCTCGCAGGCGTGGTCGGCGCGAAGCCGCGGTAACCGTGGCCGATGCGCATGAGCGTGAGTTTCACGTCGTCGAAGCGCGTGCCGGGCACGGTGAGTTCGATGAGCACGTCGTCGCTGGGCAACACGGGCGTCCAGAGTTCACCGTGCGGTGAGTTGTCCGCCGACGTGAAGGGGCGGATGCGCGCGCTGCCGTCGGTGGCGCGCAGCACGAGCGAGGCGCCGTCGGGCAACTCGTACTCGGCGAAGGCGAAGTTCAGCGACGCAGCGCCGGGCGCCTGCACGCGCAGGGTCCAGACCATGGTGCCGTCGGGTTGCGCTTGCCACGTGCCGATCGTGTCGGGGTCGGCGTACACGTCGACCGGCAACGCGAAGCGATACGGCTGGCCGGCGAGTTCGCGGCTGGTGTCTTCCTTGGCGAGCTCAGCGCGGTTCAAGGGCGCGAGACTGATCGTGTCGAGCTGCGTGAGCGGGTCGCTCTGCGCCAACGCGGAAGGTGCGAGCAAGCCAGCGAGCAACGCGCACGCGAGGCGCGCGGATCCGAGGTGCATCATCGAAGGACTCCGGGGTCGAACCGGGCCCTGCGTGCCGTGGCGCAGCGCCACGCACGGGGAGGGACGACAGCGCCCGGTGCGCAAAACGTATCACTGATCCACGATTCCCGCCGGGCGTTGGGGCATGCACCCCAAGCTCATCGACATCCTGCCGCGCGCAGCAGGGAGCGTCGCGGCAGCCTCGGCTGAGTCGGGGTCTGCCGAGCTAGTCGTCCCATTCTCCGTGCACGGGATCGAAGCGCACACCCACGGCGCGCAGGTACACGCGTGCGGCGTCTTGCCAGTTGTTGCCGTCGGTGGGATCGGAGCCGAGTGCGCGGTTCATGTATGCCAGGCCGGCGCGAGGACGGTTCTGCGTCTTGGTCAGCAAGTCCCAACCGAGGTAGCGCTGGGCGCGGCCGTACTGCGGGTGCTGCTCATCGACGCCGCTGAGCAACGCGAGGGCTTCTTCGTAGCGGCCCTCGTGGTACGCCCAGCGCCCCATGCTGAAGGGGTCGTTGGGGTCGGGCGGCGGCGGCCAGCTGGTGAGCAGGATCTCGGGCTCGCTGCTGTCGCCACGGAGGGCGCCGACAGGAGCGCTGTCAGTGGACGAGTCGGCGTCGCGCCCGGCCTCGGCGGCAGCGCCGGGCATCGCAGCGCGCTCGACCTCGGCGGGTCTCGGCTCGAAGTCGCCACGCTCGAGGCGCTCGAGATAGGAGGCGAAGGCCAGCGTCTCACCGCTCGGCAAGGTGATCGCCTGGGCCGCGAAGTCCTGCGGGCGCAGCACTTCCGGCTCCGCGAGCAAGTTCGCCACCGCCACCAAGACCAGCACCACGACCACGAGCGGGATCAACACCCAACGCACGACACGTTTCAGCATCTGAGCACCTCTTCGTTCGCCCCTCACGACACGCGCAACGCCAGCCCGGCGAGCGCGACACCCTGCGGACAGAGCACCTGCCGCGCGACAACGCTGCAGTTGCCGCCCTCCTTGGGAGCCGCGCGCTTCCACTTACGCACCCACTTCACGCGGCCCCACGACGTCCACGCAAGCCCGCGACCGCCGACCAGCTGCGCAGCCCGTGCACCCCCATGATGCCGCGTGCCCAATCGCTATGCTCCGGCGATGCCGCTGCTGAGCTCCCCACTCTCTGTGATCGCCGTGCTCTGCGGCGCCATCTTCCTGTCGGAGTGGCTGGTTCGACGCACTTGGCTGCGGCACGTGGGCAGCTCGATGGTGGTGATCGTGGTGGCCTCACTGCTGGCCAACGCACGCGTGATCCCGACCTACGAGAGCGGCCGCGAGATCTACGACGTGCTCATGGGCGACGTGATCGGCCTGGCGATCTTCTGGCTCATGCTCAAGGTGCGCCTGCGCGAGTTGCGTCGCGCCGGCCCGCAGATGTTGGGCCTGTTCGCCATCGGCGCGCTGGGCATCGCGATCGGCGTGGTCGTGGGCCTCTGGGTGGTCGACGGCCCGACGCGCTTCGGTGAACACTCCGCCGGTCTCGGCGCGATGTTCGTCGGCACGTACACCGGCGGCAGCGTGAACTTCAACACGATGGCGGAGGCTTTCGGCGTGTCGAGCGCACCGGCGCTCTACGCGGGCGCCGCCGTCGTCGACAGCTTGATGACCACGGTGTGGATGATCGCGGGCGTGGTGATCCCGCGCACGCTGCGGTCGCGGGCGGCGAGCACGACCGCACCGAACGCCGACGCATCACCCGCCGCGCAACCCGACCTCGGCGTGGACGAAGACAGCGAAACGCTGCACCCCAGCGACATCGCGCTCACGCTCGCTGCGGGCGCGGCCGCCTTGTCGGTTTCGCAAGCCTTGTCCACCTGGCTGAAGACCGCATCCGGGCTCACGCTGCACCCGCTCCTGATCGTGACGGCGCTCGCGCTCGTCGTGGCGCAGTTGCCCTTCGCGGCGCGACTGCGCGGCACCCGCACGCTGGGCATGTTCGCGGTGCTCTTGTTCCTCGCCGCCATCGGCGCGCTCTGCGACATCGACGCGCTGATGCAAGTGGGCAGCGTGGGCGGCTGGCTGTTCCTGTTCGTGTTGATCACGTTCGCCGTGCACGGCTTGCTGTGCTTCGGCGCGGCGAGACTCTTCGGCATCGAACCCGAGGTCGCCGCCGTGGCCAGCCAGGCCAACGTGGGCGGCGGCTCCACGGCGCTGGCCCTGGCGCGCAGCCTCGGGCGCAGCGACCTCGTGCTGCCGGGTTTGCTCGTGGGCAACCTCGGCACGGCCGCGGGCAGCGTGATCGGCAGCGCGGTCGGGCACTTCGTGCTGGGCGGCGAGCTGGTCGGTTAGCGCCGCTCGCTGGCGCGCAACTCCACGTAGCTGCGTGGCTCGGGTTCCAGGTGGAGCACGCGACCGCCGTCGGCCCAGGTGACTTCGAGACGGTCCACGCTCTCGCTGCCCAGCCCGAAGATCACGGCGCTGTCGTGCTGCGTGCGATGCGAGTCGCCGCTCGTGATGAGCTGACGTTGCACGCGCCCGGAGCTGTCCGTCACGCGCAAGGTGGCGCCGAGCGGCGAGCTGTTCGGCGCGTCGGCGAGCAAGCGCACACCCAGCCAGTTCCCTGGGGACGGGAAACGGTTGCCGTACACGTGCAACACGTCGTGACGATCCGGCGCTTGCGTGCGCTCGATCACGAGGAGGTCGGCGCGGCCGTCGTTGTCGAAGTCGGCGCTGGCGGCGGCGCGCGCGTCGAAGGCCTGCGCGATGCCGAACAGGAAACCGGTGCTGACCCAGTCGCTGCCCATGCGCTGCAACAGCGTGTTCTTCTCGTAGCCGTTCCACGAGGCCTGACCGGACACGAGCGGCTGCATCACCCGGCCGAAGAGTTCGCGCAGTTCAGGGTCGGGGGCGGAGGTGCCGTCGTAGAGATCGTGCGTCCAGAAGGTGGTGCAGTAGTCGGCGGCGGAAGCGCCCGTGACGTGACCGTTCACCACGAAGAGCTCGCGGTCGCCGTCGTTCTCCAGGTCGAAGTCGGTCGTGCCCCAGGACCAGCCCGTGCGCGCGAGGCGATCGTTGTTCGACGCGACCTCGTAGCGCCCGCCGCCCTGGCCGAGGTACAGGCGGTTGCCGTAGCCCATGCCGGCGCGACGTTCGCGGTAGGTGATGGCGTCGTCGCGCCCGAGGCCGAGTTGATCCAGGCGCCGCGCCGTCGTGGAACTCATGCCGACCACGAGGAAGTCGAGCAGGCCGTCGTTGTTCGCGTCGGTGAAGGTGTGCGACATGCCGAAGGTGTCGTGGCCGTCGCCGAAGCGTTCCGCGGTCACGTCGGCGAAGTGCCCGCTGCCGTCGTTGAGGTACATGTCGAAGCCGGCGAAGTCGCTCACCACGAGCAGGTCGAGGTCGGCGTCGTCATCGAGGTCCACGAAGGACGCCGAGTAGGTGCGACGCAAACGCTTCGCCGCGAGACCGGCGGCCTGCGTGTTGTCCACGAAGCGCCCGTCGCCCATGTTCACGAGCAGGTACGACGGGTAGCCGTCGTTCGCGTCGTAGAAAGGGGTCGGCATCTGGCCGTCCACGTAAGGCAGCTTGTACTGGCCGAGGAAGATGTCGAGGTCGCCGTCGGCATCGATGTCGCCCGCGGTGATCGCCATCGGGCGCGTGAGCGCGGGCGCCACGGCGTCGAGCGACTGGGGATCCACGAAGACACCTTGCTCGCGACGCGTGAACAGTTGCGGCAGGCCGTCGTTCGCGGCGCTGAGCAGATCGAGCGCGCCATCGCCGTTGAAGTCGGCGAGCAGCGCAGCGTCCATCGCGATCGCCTCCTCGCACAAGCGCTCGTGACGGAAGCTGCCGTCGCCCTGATTGAAGCTCACGCGGTTGGCGGCGGCCTGCACGATGTCGGTGAAGCCGTCGCCGTCCAGGTCGCGCAACAGGATCGGCTCGAGCAGCCCGGAGCGCGCGCCGTCACGCGGAGCGGGCCACGCGGCGAGCTCCTGGAACACGGGCGCGCCGGCGCGCTGCAAGAGTTCCAGACGCGACACGCTCATGGCGACGGGTTCCGCGGGCGCGCGACCGACTTGCGCGGCCCACTCGATCGACAAGTCGCCGCGCAGGATCATGCGCAGACCTTCCGAGGCGCGGCTGACGTGCAGCGCGAAGGAGATGCTGGAACGCGCGGCGCTGTCGCGCGACGCGGGCTCGAAGCGCGAGTGATGCCACTCGGTCTCGTGCACCACGAAGCCCTGCTGGCTGAGCGACGCGGCCAAGCTGCTGGCGCCGGCGCGATCGAGCGTGTCGCCCTGCGCCTGCATCTCCCGACGCTCCACGCCGTGCTCCAAAGCCACGGGCGCACCGAGCTGCGCGAGTTGCAAGCTGGTGAACGGCGCGGCAGCCATGCTCGCCAACTTGTCGGAGGAGCCGCGCAGCTCGTCCCACAACCTCACGATGGTGGCTTCGTGACGCTGCGCTTCGACTTCGTCGGCCCACACGGTGGCATCGCGGGCGGCGCGCGCTTGGGCTCGACTCAGCTCGGCATCGCGCTCGCTTGCGCGTCCATCGCAGGCGGACGCGAGGACGGGAACCATGCACAACAGCAGCAATCGCCACACGGACCGCGTCGGGGGCGCGGCCCGACGACGTCGGGGTCTTCGGGGGAACATGCCCCGAGTGTCGGCACCCGCGCGCGGCGGTGCAAGCGTCGAGCCACTCGCGGGGCCGCTTCAGGGAGCGCGCGGACCGAACAGGAAGCCGCGCATCACGATGTAGTGAAGGGACGCGCTGTTCGCGATGTCCTCGAGCGGGTTGGCGTGCAGCAGCAGCATGTCGGCGCGCAAGCCCACGCGCAGGCTGCCGAACTCGCGCTCGCGACCGAGGAAGCACGCGGCGCCGTGGGTGGCCATGCGCAACACGTCGGCGGCGGGCAGGCCGGCGTCGACCAGCGCGCGCAACTCGCCGTGCAAACCGCTGCCGGGTTGTTGCGGCCAGTCGCGGAAGGCGAAGTTCGAGCCCACGAGCAGCGGCACACCGGCGGCGTGCGCGCGGGCCACGACCTGGCGCGCGCGGGCGAGTTGCGCGTCGCTGTCGGGATCGGCGCCGCGCGCTTCGAGCGCCGCTTGCATGCCGAAGAGCGCGGGTGTCAGCCAGGCGTCGTGCGCGCGGAAGGCGGCGAAGGTCGTGTCGAGTGCCGCGTCGTCGAGCGACAAGAACGACTCCACGTGCTCCACGCTCTTGAGCCCGAGCTCCACGGCTTGCTGCGGCGAGAGCCCGGCTGGCACGTGACCCACGGCCACACGATCCAGCGCCGCGGCCTGCGCCACGATCGCGCGCACGACCTCGGACTCGATCTTCGGCTGGACCTTCAGGAAGTCGACGCCGCGCTCCACGAGCGCGCGCACCGCCGCCGCCGCCTGCTCCGGCCCGTCGACGTGTTCGCGGTGCTCGCCACCCGCCGCCGAGCCTTCGAGGAAGGGGCCGCAGAGCAGCAGGTCGGGGCCCAGGCGGTCGCCGCGCCGGGTGGCGTCGCGGAGGGCGAGTTGCGCGTCGAGGTCACCGCCCATGTCGCGTGCCGTCGTCACCCCGGCATCCACGAGTTTCACGAGCGCGTCGTCGCCCCAGTGCGTGATGTGCGTGTGAGCGTCGATCAAGCCGGGCATGAGGAAGTGACCTTCGCCGGGCACGATCTCCGCGTGCGACGGCAGCTCGAGCGTGCCGCGCGGGCCGATCGCCGCGATGCGATCGCCGACCACGAGCACGCTCTGGCCGGGCAGCGGCGTGTCGCTCAAGCCATCGAAGAGCACCACGTCCTGGATCACGAAGGCGCGCTCGAAGAGTGGGGCTTCGCTGCGCGGGGCCGGGTCGTCGGAGGCGACGGGATCGGGCGAGCAGGCGGCGAGCAGCGCGAGGGCCAGGAGACGGGCGATCAGGCGGGACATCGTGGGCACTCCGCAGACAGGTCTCAGATCGCGCTCAGCTTAGCGATCACTCCGCGCGCGCGATCGCTAACATGGCGCGCCATGGAAATCCCCGAGATCGACACCGACACCGCCGCGGCCCTGCTCGCCGACGGCAAGACCCTGTTCATGGACGTGCGCGACGGCGGCAGCTACGCCGCGGCGCACATCCCCGGCGCCGTGCACGTGAGCGACGAGAACATCGCCGCGTTCCTCGCAGACACTGACCGCGCGCAGAAGGTCGTGGTGTATTGCTACCACGGCAACGCCAGCCGCGGCGGCACGGGCTACCTGCTCTCGAACGGCTTCACCGACGTGGCCAGCATGTCGGGCGGCTTCGAAGCATGGCGCGGGCATCACCCGCACGAGAGCGCCTGACGCACAGCTCGCGATGATCAGCGTCCAGAACCTCAGTAAGCACTACGGGCAGCGCGTTGTCTTCGACGGCGTGTCCTTCCGCATGAACCCCGGCGAACGCCTCGGGCTCGTGGGTCGCAACGGCCACGGCAAGACCACGCTCTTCCGCTTGTTGCTCGGCCAAGAGGAGATCGACAGCGGGCAGATCGTGTTGCCCAAGGGCTACACGCTCGGCTACCTCTCGCAGCACCTCGAGTTCCACGAGCCGAACATCCTGGCCGAAGTCACGCGCGTGCTGGGCGACCGCGTGGCCGAGGAGGGCTACCGCGCCGAAGCTGCGCTCATGGGTCTCGGCTTCACGCGCGAAGACCTTGAGCGTCCGGCCAGCGAGTTCTCCGGCGGGTACCAGATCCGCGTGAACCTCGCGCGCGTGCTCGTGGAGCAACCCAGCCTGCTGCTGCTCGACGAGCCCACCAACTACCTCGACATCACCTCGGTGCGCTGGCTCACGCGCTTCCTCAGCAAGTGGCCGGGCGAGCTGATCATCATCACGCACGATCGACGCTTCCTGGCCAACGTGACCACGCACTCGATGGCGATCCATCGCGGCGAGCTGCGTCGCATGGAAGGCACGGTGGAGAAGCTCTACGAGCAGATCTTCACCGAAGAAGAGGTCTACGCGAACACGCGCGCCAACGACGAGAAGAAGCGCAAACAAGAGGAGCGCTTCATCGAGCGTTTCCGCAGCAAGGCCAGCAAGGCCACGCTCGTGCAGTCGCGCATCAAAGCGCTCGAGAAGCGCGGCCGCATGGAGGCGCTCGACAACGAGCAAGACCTGAAGTTCCGCTTCAACCCGGCGCCCTTCCACGCCAGCACGATGATGACCGTCGACAGCCTGAGCTTCGGCTACGCCAAGGGTCCGAGCCTGATCGACGAGCTCTCGTTCACGCTCGACAAGGGCGACCGCGTGGCGATCATCGGCCCCAACGGGCGCGGCAAGACCACGCTGCTCAACCTGCTCGCGGGCGAACTCAAACCCAAGCAGGGCCGCATCCGCAGCAACCCGAACACCGAGGTCGCCTACTTCGGGCAGACGAACATCGCGCGCCTCGACAGCCGTCACACCATCGAGGAAGAGCTGCTCATCTCGGCGCCCGACTTGAGTCGCACGGCGATCCGCACGCTGGCCGGCCTGCTCATGTTCCCCGGCGACGACGCCGTGAAGTCGGTGGACGTGCTGTCCGGCGGCGAACGCAGCCGCGTGCTGCTCGGCAAGCTGCTCTGCGAACCCGCGAACCTGTTGCTGCTCGACGAGCCCACCAACCACCTCGACATCGAGTCGGTGGAAGGCTTGATGGATGCCGTCGACGAGTTCCCCGGCGCCGTCGTGATCGTGACGCACAACGAGGAGATCCTGGAGCGCGTCGCCAATCGCTTGGTGATCTTCGACGGCGGCAAGGTGAGCCTCTTCGAGAGCGGCTACCGCGACTTCCTGGACCGCGTGGGTTGGCAGAGCGAGGCGGGCGAGGTCAAAGCCGCGAAGAAGCGCGTCAGCGGCGGCAAGCCCAGCAAGGAAGTGCGCCGCAAGCGCGCCGAGTTGGTGAAAGCCCGCGGCCGCATCGCCGGCCCGCTCGACAAGCGCGTGAAGAAGACCGAAGCGCGCATCATGGAACTCGAGCAAGAGGTCGCGAAGGCCGACGCCGAGATGCTGCGCGCCGCCGAAGCCAGCGACGCCGACGCCATGGCACGCGTGGGCGTGCTCACAAAACAGAAGCGCGCCGACATCGAGACCGCCTTCGCCGAACTCGAGCAACTCACCGAAGAGCTCGACGCCGTGCACAAGGAATGGGACGCGAAGATCGACGCGCTGAGCTGAGGCGGGCGGCGCGGAACGCCGAGTCCACTGCCACGCTGCACGGCGCCCCGACAGGTTCACGAACTCGTGATATGTTCGGTCGCGTCAAGCAGTGGGACTGAGCAGGGGACCGCAGATGGGACACGTGCCGACGAACTCCGCGCCGCCGGAGACCGCCCACAGCACAGCACCGGGCATCTCACGCTGGCAACGCCGCTGGTTCCAGCTGCGCTTCCACGTTTGGCTACACCTCGGCGCGCTCGTGGCGCTGCTCGGCGCCTACATCGCGCTCCACGTGTTCCTCAGCCCGAGCTACCGCTGCGACGTGCAGCCGCTGATCAAGTCTGCGGCCGCTGAGTACCAGATCCGGGTCGACCCGAGCACGCAACTGTTCGCTCTGCACCGTGACGACACCCTGATCACCCCCGACGAATCGGTCGACGCTGCCGGTCACAGTGGATTGGGACGGCTGCCCTCCGTGGACGGCTTCTTGCACGACGTCGAGAGCCGGGTGCTCGAGCTGAACGACGCCCTCGCGATCTTCCTGCGCGAGACCTCGGCTGTCTTCGTCGCCACCGAACGCCTTCGGACGTACCGCGCGCCCGCCGCCGCCTTCGCGGAACAGGATCAGGTCGGGCTGTGGGTCGAGGCGCCCTTCCACAACGGCGCCCCCAGCGAGACCCCGCTGAACGTGGAAGGCTACACCCGTCTCCGCAACGCCTTGTCTCTCGCAACGGTGGTCGATCTCGCCAACCGGACACGACTCTGCGACCCCGACACCTATCGCATCGAGGGCGCCCACCTCGACAGCGTGGGCGAGCTCTGCGAGCGGGAGCTCCGCGAACGTGACGTGACGGTCGCTGAGCGAGGGCGGCTGGTCGCCGGCCTGGAGTCCGATTGGTGTTGCCTCATCGCCACGCTGGGACAGTTCCTCTCGGCCTCGATCGCGGATCTCGACAGCGGCCGCGCCAGCTCCGAAGCAGCGACACCCACCGAGCGCGTCAGCAACTCGGAGGACTGCCTGCCCGACTGCTCCGGCTCGATGGCGCGCTGGAACACCGACCTCCACACGCGCATCGCGGAACTCGCGCAAGCCGAGCTGGGTTGGTTCTGGCTCTACGGGTCGTGGCGCTGGGTCGAGGTCTTGCTGTTCACGATGTTCGGAGTGCTCGTGGAGGCCGCCGTGCGTCTCGGCCTGCACATGACCGGGCGCACGCAGAACCCGGATGAGTGCTGGGAGCCTGCCGAGACCGCGCGCTCCGGACTCAAGCTGCTCTACGCCCCCGTGATCAGCTTCGTGATGGTCTGGACCTTGCTCGCGACCGACTTCCTCGAGGTCGACATCGTCGGTGCGGGCTCGGCCACCGCGGTGATCACGATCGCGTTCTTGTTCGGCTTGTTCCCGAACCTCCCGTACTCACTCTTCACGCGCCTCGCGATCGCGATCTTCGAGCACACCTCGGTGGCCGCCTCGCCGCGACGTGCCGAGACGCGCACCAAGCGCGTCGCCTCAGTCACCGACATCGAAGAGGGAGACCCGCCCGACTTCCGTGAGCTCAAGGCGAAGATCATCGAGCACGCGACCGCCCCGCTGAAGACATGAGGAGAGACTCCGTGCGTTGCATTCTCGCGTTGGTCGTCCTGCTGGTTGGGACGAGCTGTTCCGCCGTCCCGAAAGAGCTGGCCCTCAAGACGAACGAGCGCCTGAGCACACTCGCCACCGAACGGGACGCGGCCTGGGCCGAGGCTCTCAAGGAGGTGAGCGCTGAAGCCACGCGCAGCCTGCGTGCGCGCCTGAACGGGATGATCGATCTCGCGGAAGCACGCGCCATCGCGCACCTCTACGAGCTCACCGAGGAGCGCGTGCAGCAGTTGGTCAACTCACAACTCACGCAACTCGAGGGCAAGCTCAGGCCGATCGTCAGCGACCTGGAAGACAAGCTCGAGAAGGCCACGCAGCAGGCCAGCGTGACCGGAGATCGCACCGAAGAGATCGCCCACGCGCTGCAGCTGTCCACCGTTCTGAGCGCGTACGGGCACGAGAGCTTGCGCATCTCCGGCGACATCCGGGATCGCTTGACGGAAACGCGGGAGCGCTCGCTCGTGGCGCTCGGCAAGGCGCTCGACGAGGTGCGCACGACCCAACTCCCCGACTCCGACGCCATCACGACTGAACTCGCCACGCGCGTGGACGCAGAGTCCAAGCGCTTCCTCGCGAGCGTGGGGCCCGGCTACGAAGAGGTGCGCCGCTACATCAGCGACCACGACAAAGCCGGCAGCTTCCTCGCCAAGGGACTGCTCGGGGAGTCACTCGGCAGCAGCGTGTCCGACTACTTGAGCTCGAAGGCCGCCGCGCTCACTGCGCGCGTCGACACCGCGATCCTCAGCAAGCTCGAGTCGACCTCCCGGAAGTTCATGCGCGACCTCGATCGCGCTTCAGCAGCCGTGACCGACGACGCCTGACCACCTTTCCCTCAGCGTGAGCATGACCATGAGTCGTCCCTTCGCTTTCGAGAGCGCCTACCAGTCGGTGCTCACTTACATGTCTCCGAACACCCGCCGCGTGCTGGATCGCGAGATCGCCGCCATCGAGCAGAACGTGTCACGGGAGGTGGACAAGTTCGGCGAGCAGCTCGGCGCCTACGTCGAGCAGGTCACGAAGCGCACCATCCAGGAACTCAAAGCCGAAGCCGCGACCTCGCGCGCCAAGCTCGACAGCGCGATCGCGAAGCTGGAGAAGGCCACCGAAGGAAGCGAAGACGACCTCAGCAAGGAAGTCAGCGCGCTCAAGAAGCAGCTGACCGACTACGAGGACAAGTGGACCAAGGCGGGCAAGACGCTGCGCAAGTCCGTGATCAGCGCCGTGAGCACGGCAACGGGCTTGCCGCTCGGAAACCTCTCGAAGCTCGGCTGAGCTTGCGTCGCGCGTGGAGCCACTGCGGCGCGAAGTTCGCAACAGCTGCGAGGGCACCACGCTGAGCGCGTGAGGCGCGCTGGCCCCGCGTCGCCCGCTGACCTACAGTCGCACGCCATGCACTACACGCTGAAACCCGCGCTGTGGCGCTCGTTGCTCACCGGGGCGCACTTGCGTCCGTGGCGGCACGTGCGCGATCTCTCGCAGCTCGCGCTCGACGATCTCGAGCAAGTCGGCGCGCGCGGTGTCGTGCTCGACGCCGACAACACGCTCGTGTTCCACGGCACGCAGAACCTGAACCCCGTGATCGTGCCGGCCTTCGACGCAATGCGCGAACGCTTCACCTGCGTGCTCTTCAGCAATCGCAGCCCGGAGCGTCACGCACGGCTCACGCGCTACGCCGAGGAGCTCGGCCTGCCCATCGTGGAACAGACGCACAAGAAGCCCGAGGCCAGCGGCTTCGAGCGCGCGGCGGAGCTCGCGGGGCTGCCCGTCGAGCAACTCGTGATGGTCGGCGACCGCGTGCTCACCGATATTCTTGGCGCGAACCGCGCCGGCTTGCGGAGCGTGCTCGTGGATCCGTTCGACGGTGAGGAGCCGACGGCGCTCACGTGGATCCGCCGCGTGGAACGTGCGCGGATGGGCTCGACGGGCTGACGCGCGGCGGCGTCCGCGCGGTTGCGATGGCGCGGTTGGCGCACCCTCACGCGCCGGCCGCGCCGCTCAGCGCCATCACGCGCGGTTCGTGCCGCTTACCGCCGCTCCCCATCCAGCGTGAGTCGCCCGCTCGCGACATCCAACGCGCGACGCGCGAGCAAGGCACAGGCACCGAGCGTGGGCAGCGGGTCGCGCAAGGACACCACGTCGCAGTTCCAACCGTCGGGGCGCAGGAACTGGCCCAGCGCGCGCAGACGTCCCGGGCGCTTCAGGCTCGCGAACAACCAGAGCAAGTCGAAGGGCAGCAGCGCGCGGCAGCGGACGCCGTCCTCGAAGCCGCGCGCGAGGGTGGGCAACTCGTCGCCGAGCAGCGCGCGCAGGTAGAGCAGCGGGAAGTTCACGTCGGCGGCGAGGGGCAGCGAGAGCGAACCCCAGAAGCGGCCGTTGACCTCCATGAGTTTCGGGCGGCCGTCGCGGGCGTCGCGCTTGAACTCCACCATGGCCACGCCGTCCCAGTTCAGCGCGTCGAGCATGCGTCGGCCTTCGGCTTCCATGTCGGCGTCGAGATGGCTCTCGCGCAAGGAACTGGCGCCGCCGCTGAGCGGGTACTCGCGCAGGCGACGATGGCCGAAGACCTGCTTCACTTCGCCGTCGACACGCAGCGCGAAGAAGCCGAAGCCGTCGCCAGGGATGCACTCTTGGATCAGCGGGTTCGGCGCCACACGGTGCACGTCGGCCCAAACGGCGAGCAGCTCTTCGGGCGAGGTCACGAAGTTGCGCGCCGTGACCTTGTGGATCAGCGGGCGGCCGCCGTCCCAGAACTCCTTGCTGCGTGGCTTGACGACGCGCGGGTAGCTGAGCGTGGGCGCGAGCGCGGCGGCTTCCTCGGCATTCGCGGGCACGTGCGTTTCGGGCATCGACACGCCGGCTTGCTCGGCGAGCGCGAAGGTCTGCGCCTTGTCGTGCGCCACGCGCAACTGATCGCTCGGCGCCATCGCCAGGCGCGTGTGCGCTTCGACGTCGTCGCGGCGATCGATGAGCGGGATCACGGTGAAGTCGGACATCGGGAACACCGCGTCGTACGCGTGCGCGGCCACGTGCTCCACGATCCAATCCAGAAAGGCGTGCTTGTCCTGCTCGGGATCGGGGCAGCGCAGACGCGCCTTCGCGTGACGTGACCAAAGCCCGGGCGACACGCGGTGATGGTCAGCCACCGTCACGTGCACGCCGGCGCGACCGAGCGCGCGGATCGCAGCCAAGCTCGAGTTGAGCCCGCCTTCGAGCACGAGCACGCGCAGCGAGGAGAGGTCACGCGGCGCGCTCATGCGCGCGGCTCGTCGGCACGCGGCTCGTCGGCGCGTGACTCGTCGGCGCGTGACTCCCTGGCGCGCGCCCCGTCAGCACGCAGCGCTTGCAAGGCGGCGTACTCAGCGTCGCGGGCGGCGCTCAGCGGGAAGCTCGCGGCGTCCGCGCGGCCCTTCCAGCGCAACGCTTCGTCGGGCGTCGCGCGTCCCACGTGGAGCAGCAGTTCCACGCGCTGCGCGCCGCAGCGTTGCGCGGCGGCCAGGCCTGCGCGCGCGGCGGTCTCCGTCATCCGGCCGGTGTAGAGCAGGCCGACGAGCGCATCGGGCGCGCGCAGGTCGTGTTCGCTCGCCACCCGTCGCGCCGAACGCGCGCAGACGCGCAGCACCAGGTTCTTGATCACGTTCACCGCGAAGGCCGGCGAGAGGCTGTCGCCCGCGCGCCACGACACGTGCAGCGGTTCGCGCGCGATGCGGATCTCGGGGATCTCGAACTCGCGCGCCAACTTCGCCGCGATCGGGAACAGGAAGGGCAGCATGTGGAAGTGCAGGTGCCCGTCGACGGCGCTCAGCTTGCGCGGCGCACAGGCTGCCACGATGCGCTCGAGTTGCGCGCGCCACTCGACTTCGATCTGCTCGAGCAGCATCGTCTTCACGCGCTTCGGGCTGAGCATCCACGTGCGCAACAACCCGCCGAAGCTCGCATTCAACTGACCGTCCATGTCGGTGATCAGCGGCAGACGTTCGTACGGAAACTGCGCCGGGCCTTCGAACAGGTTGAGGTGCGCCGAGATGCGCGCCTCGCGATCGGGCTCGGCCGCCAAGCCTTCGCGCGCGCCCTCGAGGTCGCTGCCGTTGGCGAGCACCGAGAACCCGTCGAGCAAACCCTCGCGCCACGCTTGCAAGATGCGCGCCGTGATCGCGGGCGTGAAGCCGAGATCGTCGGAGTGATGGATCACCTGCATGCGGGCGCTGGCTTCGGGGTTCGGCGGCTTGGGGGCGCGACGGTGCGAGACTGAGCTGCGAGACACAAAGGATACGCCGCGCGCGCGCAGGTCCGAGGGCTCGTCCGCACGAAGCGGACCGAAGAAGGCGCAGAGAAGCGCGCGAACGAGAGCCGGCGCCGGCAGAGCGTCACCCGGCCCGAGCGCCGCGGTATCCTGGGCGAGGTCGAGACTCAGCGCCCGAAGAGAAACGCCGCATGTCGCCAGCACCGCAGCGCAGCCGCCCAGCACCACAGCTCCGCCAGTTTGCGCTCGGTGCTGCGGCCCTGCTCGTGCTGCTGCCGCTGCTGCTGGGCGCTGCCGACTTGAGAGCCCGCCGATCGCGCCTGCCCGAGCCGCTGCTCCCGTTGCTCGAGCGCGCCGAGATCGTGGCGATCGTGCGCGTGAACGAACCCGATCTCGACGCGGGAGCCGACTCTTCCAAGCGCTCGGGTTGGTCGCAGCGCTGGAACGTCGGGTGCCAAGCCGTGGCTCAGATCGTGAAGGGAGCGACCCTCGGTGAATGCCTCGACGTGAGCTACCAGATGCCCTGTAGCCTCGGCGGCCACTTCCCGATCCAACCCGAGCCGGGTTTGAACCTCGTGATCAGCGTAAGCGGCATCGATCACGACATCACGCCGAAGCGCGTGGGCACCCGCCCCCACCCCGTGTTCCCCGACGACGCCGAGGACGTGAAGCGCGTGTTGCGGCAAGCGCTCGAACTGCTCCCCGCGCGCGGTGCTGATCGCCCCGTCAGCGAACGAGTTGTCGCCGAGACGGCTTGGTTCGCGCGCGCTGCTCGAGTGCCCTCGCTGCGCGACCTGTGCACGAACGAGATCCTCAATCTCACGCGCGACGTCGAAAGCGCCGTCGCGCTCGACTTCGACGACTCCACGTTGCAAGCGTCGCTCGGCGTGTTGCTCGACCTGCACACACTCGAAGACGCCGCCGCCGACGACCTGGCGATCGCGCTCAACGCTCAAGGCGTCGACGCGGCCAGCGATTGGGTCGCGTGGGAGTTCGCCCAGTTCCTGCTCGACAAGCGCCCCGAGGTCGCACCGGCCACTTTGGAAACCGCCATGTGGGCGCTCGTGCGACCCGCCGCGCCGCGCGCTGAACGCATCGAGCTATCGGCGCACCTGCGTCACGCGAAGCAGACGCTCGAGCAGGAGGGCAGGACCTCCGAAGCCTTCCTCGATGCGCTGCGTAGGGTGCTCGCCTCCTCGGCGGAGCTGCGCTGAATGTTCACGCGTCGTTCGTGGAGACACCGCGCTGAAGGCAGGAAGTCCACCGCCACGAGCGCGCTCGCTGTGGCCGCGTCGCTCGCCTTGGCCACATCGCTCGCCGTCGGCTGCGCGCCGGCGACCGAACCGTTCGACCGCACGCAAGCCTCAGCCGATGCCGTGCGAACGGTCCTGCTGAGCGAACTGAGCAACGTCGACGAAGACCCGCAGATGAAGCACCTGTTCCTCCGCCTCTTGGGCGACGTCACCGTCGAGGCGCTCGTGCTGCACTCCGTGCCGAGCGCGATCCTCTCGGCGAACGACAGCGTCCGCAGCCCGACGCCTGAGAGACATGTGCTCCACAAACTCACCGGCGCACGCGGAGGATTGGTGACGGTCGATCTCGCCACCGCCACCTGGGAAGCAGCTCGCGTCACGTTCGAGGTTCACACCGCCTTCTCTCCCACTTTTGCTTGGTCGACACGCGTCACCGTCGACACGGATCGCACGCCTCCAGAGATCGTTGCGAGCGAAGTGACCGAGCAGGCCTGAGTCAGCGCGAAGGCGAACGGCGTCGCGCGCTGCTTACAGAGATGCCACCACGTTCCGCGGTGGACCCATCGCGTGCGACGCGCGACCATGGCGCTCCCCACCACAGAGGCTCTCCATGCTCGCTCGCTCCGCCACCGTCGTTCTCGCCGTCGCAGCCGCTCTCACGCTGAGCGCGCTCGCGCCACTCACCTTCGCCAGCGATCCGGATGCACTCGACGCGAGCATCGTGTTGCGCGCCGGAGACAACATTCTCGGGCTGGGCGCGGTCACCTCGGTGAGCGGCATCACGCTCGACTCGGTCGGCAACTGGTACGCCGAGATCGACACCGACTGGGGCGTCAGCTCTGAAGACGGCGCCATCGTGCGCAACGGCGCTGTGTACATCCGCGAGGGCTCCAGTGCGGGCACCCCGCCGGGCGCCGAGATCAGCAACTTCGACGACCTCGACGGCAGCGCCACCGACACGGGCAACCTCGGCTGGATGGTGCAGATCTCGGGCGGCGGCGTCACCAGCTCGGACAACCTCGCGGTGTACTTCGGCCCCAACCAACTCTTCCGCAACGGCGACCCGCTCGTGCTCCCCGGCGTGCCCGCAGGCACGACCTGGAGCTCGATCCTCGATGTGAAAGCCAACGAGTCGCGCCAGCTGCTGGTGATGGGCACCGCGAACGATCCCGTGTCAGGCTTCGTGCGCGCGCTCGTGAAGCTGCAAGCCTTCCCCGGCGGCGGCTTCACCCAGGAACTCGTGGCCTACTACGGCCTGCCGCAAGCCGGCGCGCCCGAGCTCGTGGAAGAGCTCGAGTTCGGCATCCACGAGTTCGCGCTCTCCGACGCAGGCCACGCGATCTACAGCGCGCTCCTCGACAGCGCGCCGAGCACCGACCGCACCGTGTTCCTCGACGGCGCGGTCGTGGCGCGCGAAGGCTCGGCCTCACCCGTGCCCGACCGTCCGTGGCAAACGCTGTCCAACACGCAAGTCGACGTGAACCGTCACGGCGACTACGTGCTCACCGGCATCCTGCAAGGCGTGAATGACGACGACGCACTCATCGAGCTGAGCGGCAACGTCCACATCCGTGAAGGCGACGTGCTGCCCGCGATCTCACCCCTCCACGTGACCGCTCTCGGCCCACCGCAGGTCGTGAGCCCGATCCATCTCGGCGACAACGGCAACGTGCTCTGGGTGGGCGGTTGGAGCGACCCTGCCAAGCCCGGCGTGCGCGCGCTGTTCCTCAACGACCGCCTGCTCGTGGAAGCAGGCAGCACCGTGATCGACGGCGAACTCATCGAGAGCTTCGAACCGAACACCGGCGGTCACGCTCTCAGTGACGACGGGCAAACGGTGCTGCTGCGCTGCCGCATCAATGGCAACCAACACGCCGTGGTGCGCATCAACATCGGCCCGTGGGTGAGCCTCGGACGCGGACTGGCCGGTTCGGGCGGCCTGATGCCCTGCTTGGTCGGCGCGGGACCGCTGTTGGCCGGGCAACCCTTCTCGCTGCAACTCACGAACGGCGCGCCCGCGGCCTTCGCCACGCTCGTCGTGGGCTTCGGCGAGCTGGGCGCCATGTTCAAGGGCGGCGTGTTGGTGCCGCAGCTCGACCTGCTCTTCAACTTGCCACTCGACGCGTCGGGCGAACGACTGCTCGCGGCGCCCTTCCCGACCGGCGCGCCCAGCGGGCTGCCGCTCTACTGTCAGTTCTGGGTGCAAGACGCGGGCGGGCCGGCGGGCTTCTCGGCCAGCAACGCGGTGCTCGGCACGCTGCCCTGAACTCACACGCTCGGCATGTGGTCGCGGCCTCGCTTTCGTAGACTACGCGCCATGATCGATGTGACGTCCCTGGCCAAGAGTTACGGCGACCTGCGCGCTGTCGACGACGTGAGCTTCTGCGTGAACCGCGGCGAGGCCTTCGGCCTGCTCGGCCCCAACGGCGCGGGCAAGTCCACCACCATCCACTTGCTCGCCGGCGTGATCGCGCCGGACCGCGGCAAGGTGCGACTCGACGGCGCCGACCCTCAAGAAGCAATCGTGCGCACGCGGCTCGGCGTCTCGCCGCAAGAACTCGCGATCTACGAGGAGCTCACGGGCGAAGAGAACCTGCGCATCTTCGCGGCGCTCTACGGCTTGCGTGGCGACGCGCTGGTTGAACGCGTGCACTGGGCGCTCGACTTCGCAGGCCTCACCGACCGCAGGAAAGACCGCGCCGCCAAGTACTCCGGCGGTATGAAGCGCAGGCTCAACTTGGCCTGCGCCGTGGTGCACGATCCCGAGCTGCTGATCTGCGACGAACCCACCGTGGGCGTCGATCCGCAATCGCGCAATCACATCTTCGAGAGCATCGAAGCGCTGCGGGCGTCGGGCACCACGCTGATCTACACCACGCACTACATGAGCGAGGCGCAGCGGCTCTGCGACCGCGTGGCGATCATGGACCACGGCAAGCTGCTCGCCGCCGACACGGTCGACGCACTCATCGAAGCACACGGCGGCAGCTCGCTCGTGCTCGCCGAGTTCGACGAGCCGCCGCCCGCCGACGCCCAGCTGCCGGGCACGCTCGACGGCACGCAACTGCGCGTCGACAGCGACAAGCCGTTCGAGCTCGCGGCCGAGCTGGGCCGCGGACCGCACCGCGTGCGCTCCCTGCGCGTGGAGCGCCCCGACCTCGAAAAGGTCTTCCTGCAGCTCACCGGCCGGAGCTTGCGCGACTCATGAACACCGTCGTCACCCTCGCCAAGAAGGACATCAAGGTCCTGCTGCGCGACAAGTTCGCGATGTTCTGGATCGTGATCTTCCCGCTGGGTTACGCCGTGTTCTTCGGCACGGTCTTCGGCGACAGCGGCGGCCCGCGCGCGGGGATGTACGTCGCCCTCGTCGACGAGGACGGCTCAGCCTACTCGCAAGCCGTGATGGAACAGCTCGCCGCGCACGACGCCGTGCTGGTCGACGCCGAGGAGTCGGGCGCGCTGCTGAACCGCTCGCTCGACGAGGCCCGCGAACTGGTGCAGAAAGGCCAACGCACGGCTTACCTGCGCCTCCCCGCGGGCTTCGGCGAGAACCCGTACGCACTGTTCGGCGGCGCGTCCGGCGACGGGCCGCAACTCGAACTCGGCATCGACCCCGGGCGCCAGGCTGAGGCCGGCATGCTCCAAGGCGTGGTGATGGAGACGGTCTTCGGCGCGCTCCAAGAGCGCATGCTCGACACCGACACCGTGCTCGCGGACCTCGGCGAGGCGCAACTCTCCCTGGCCGAGGCCGACGACGTCGACCCCACGCAGAAGTTCGTGCTCACGACCTTCCTCAGCGCGCTGAAGGGCTTCGTCTCGGCCTTCGACATGGGCCAGCTCGGCCTGGGCACGTCCGACGATGCCGACGGAGCCGACGCCACCGTCGGCGGCTTCGGCGCCCCGCTCGCCGTGGTCGACGTCACGCGCCAACGCGACGGCGAACCTCGCTCGCCCTACGACATCACCATGCCGCAAGGCGCCGTGTGGGGTTTGCTCAGCGTGGCGCTCGGCTTCGGCATCACGCTCGTGCGCGAACGTTCGTCGGGAACGCTCGTGCGCCTGCGCATGGCGCCGGTGAGTCACGCGCAACTCCTCGGCGGCAAGGCGCTGGCCTGCTTCACCTGCTGCGTCGGCTCGATGGTGCTCGCGATCCTGTTCGGCACCGTGGTGCTGGGCTTACGCGTCGACCGACCCGACCTGCTCGTGCTCGCCATGTTCAGCACCGCCATCGCCTTCACCGGCCTGATGATGACGGTGTCGGTGATGGGCAAGACCGAGGCCGCCGTGGCGGGTTCGTCGTGGGGCCTCACGATGCCCTTCGCCATGATCGGCGGCGGCATGATCCCGCTGATGTTCATGCCCGAGTGGCTCCAGGACATCAGCGTGGTGAGCCCCGTGCGCTGGGCGATCATCTCGCTCGAGGGCGCCATCTGGCGCGACTTCGGCTGGGCCGACATGGCGACCCCGAGCCTGGTCTTGATCGGCTTCGGCGCGGGCTTCTTCGCACTGGGCGTGTTCATCTTCCGACGCACCGGCGGCTGAGCGGCGGACGTCAGAAGAGCCCGAGCACCTCGTTGAGCGTGTGGAAGCCGAGCAGGTAGTTGCAGTGCGCGCGGATCGGTTCGTTCCACGGCAGCTCGCTGCGTTCGCCGAGTAAGCCCAAGGCCACGCCGGCGAAGGCGCGCACCTCCCCCGCCGAGCTGCCGCTCTCCACCAGTTGCAGTAAGGCGCCGAGCGAGCGCGACTCACCCAGCAGTGCGAGCCCGCGTGTGGTCGCGGCTCGCAGATCGAGTTGCTCCGCGTTGCCGAGCGACTCGATGAGCAGCTCGGTCGAGACGCGATCCCGCAGCAGACCCAAGGCCGTGGCGACCCGCCGGCGCAAGACCGCCGAGGTCGACGGGTCGATCAGAAGGGCGCGGAACTCCTCGACCAAGACCGAATCGTCGAGCATGCCCAAGGCCAGCGCCACGTAACCGCGCAGGCCGTCGTCTCGTGTCTCATGCCACAGCGCAGCGAGCTCGACACTCGCATCGCCGTCGCCGAGCAAGGCCGACGCGAGTACGAAGGCGCTGCGAACCGAAGGGTCCTTGATGTCCTCGAGCTCTTCGCGGATCGCTTCAGCAAGCAGCGCGCGTGACGCCAACTGACTGCGGCCGTAGATCGCCGCGCCCAGCGCTGCCCACGACTGCTGCGATTGCCGGCGCCCGTTCGAGCCCAGCCCGCGAGACAGCCGCTTGAGGATCCGCTCGTGCTCCTCGGCATGTTGTTCGGGCCAGCGATCTCGAGCGCCGATCTCCCCGAGCGCGATCAGCGCGAAGTGCCGGCTCGGCCGGTCGCTCTCGTTGTCGAGGCAGCGATGCAGCGCCGACAGGGCGGCGCTGTGCTTCATGCTCGCGAGGAGGCCGACGGCGATGACCGCGGAGCGCCGTTCGTGATCACTGGAGTTGTGCGCACGAACCAGCTTCACGAGCACGGGTAGCGCCTCCAAGCGCCCCAGCCGACCGAGACTCAGAACCGCCGCGCCACGCAACATCGGGTCGACAGAACTCGTGCCGACCTGTTCGAGTAACAGCTCACAGACTGCAGGGGCGTTGGGATGATCGCTCGGCAACATCCCGAGTGCGGTGATCGCGCCCCACTTGAGCTCACGCTCTGAATCGGGGGCGTCGCACAGGACGGCCATCAGTGCCTCGAGGCCTTGTGGGCGAGCGAGCATCCCGAGAGCAAGTGCCGCGAAGGCCCGCACACGCTCCGTGGGTTGCTGACCGCCGACAAGCACCCGACCCAGTGAGCTGTCCGAGAGCAGCTCGACGAGCACGCGTGTCGCGCGACGTTCACCGAGCACTCCCATGCTGATCGCCGCGCTGGTCTGCACGTCGGGATGAGAGTGCGCCAGCAACGCGACGGCGCGTCTCAAGACCTCGCTGCGCGCATCGCCTTCCACGCTCCGCGCGGCTGCGATGATCACGGCCGCGAGCACGTCGCTGTCTTGATCGCCTTCGAGCATCGCGAGCATCGCGGGCACGACGTCGCGCTGAACCTCTCGTCGCAAACGCTCCTTGGCTGAGCTCGGCGTGTAAGACCTGCCGCGTCCGGTCGGGAAGCTCGGCCCGCCGGTTCGAATCGAGGCCGTGAGCTGCCGCCCTTTGAGATCCAGGAAACGGTCGCGATTCACCTGCCACCAGAACTCCCAGGAATCGAAGAGGTCACCAGCAGCCGTGGCCACCGTGCTTTGGCTGGGGGGTGCCATGCCGAGACCACCCGTACCCGCGCCTCCCGACCTCGCTGGCCCCGGCGCCGCAGCGGTGTAACCGCCACCGTGCGCCGCCAGCTCCACCGCGAAACACAGAGTCAGCATGAGCGCGAGGCCCACTCGCCACGTCCGTTCCTGCATCACTCCTCCTCCGCCGGTCGACGCCCCCCGCTCACCGACTCAAGTTAGCAGGCGCATTGGGGCTGGTGACAGCGGGCCCTCGCAACCCAGCCGAAAGGAGCTCAGACCTAGTGCCGATAGGTTCAGCATGATCCTGCGCCTGCTCGCCTCCGTCGCCCTGCTGACCTACAGCGCTTGGTTGATGGCGGCCTACGACTTTCACTTCCTGGATCACGTGAACCTCGCGATTCACGAAGCCGGGCACATGGTGTTCAGCAGCTTCGGGAACACGCTGCACGCGCTCGGCGGGACGATCCTGCAGCTCGCGGCGCCACTCGCCTTCGCGATCAACTTCGTGCTGCGCGGTCGTCGCTTCGACGCGTGGGTGTGCGTGTTCTGGTTCGGCGAGAGCCTGATGTACACCGCCTGGTATCTCGCCGACGCCTACCTCATGGCGCTGCCGCTGGTGGGTGGCGAGCGCCACGACTGGAACTTCCTGCTGAGTCGCTGGGGGCTCGTTGCAGAGGCGCAGACGATCGGCGGCGTGCTGCACTGGATCGCCGGTGGCATCACCCTCCTGGCTGCGCTCGGTGCCGGCGCCGTCAGCGTTTCGGCACGCGCCAGGCGTCGCCGTGAGTTTGCATGAGTGACTCGAACTGGGCGTCGAGTTGCGCCACGAGTTCGGGGCGCGCGTGCACGAGGTTGTTCAGCTCGTAGGGATCGCTGGCGACTTCGAAGAGCGTGGACGGTCCCTCTTTCGTGCGCACGAAGCTGTGCGTGCGCGTGCGCAGGCCGCGCCAACCCGGGCGCTCCATGTAGATCGGGATGTGGCTCGCCACGTAGGCGGCCTCGCGCGTCGGGGCGCCCGAGGTGCCGCGCAACGAGGGCGAGAAGTCGTCGCCATCGATGCCGCGTGGAGCGGGCAATCCGGCGAGGCCCGCCAGCGTGGGGAAGACGTCGGGGGCGCCGAAGGGCGTGTCGATCAAGGTGCCCGGCGCGATGCCCTCGGGCCAGCGCACGAGGAAGGGCACCTCGAGCGACTCGCGCAGCGGGCGCACCTTGCCCATCACGCCGTGACTGCCGAGCTGCGCGCCGTGATCCGAGGTGTAGATCACGATCGTGTTGCGCGCGAGACCGGCCTCGTCGAGCGCCTTCAGCAGACGACCGAACTCGTGGTCGATGGCCTCGACCAGACCGTAGTAACCGGTGAGCGCCTGCAGCACCGACTCGAGCGGGTACTCGGCGGTGCGTTCGATGTTCGGCGGCGGCTGCACGAACTCGTCGCGACGGAAGTCCGCGGGCGGCTCGAAGGGCGCGTGCGGCGGCCCCCACGAGAGCACGCCGAAGAACGGTTGCTCGCGCGGCGCGCGCGCGAAGTCGAGCAACAGGTCGACCTCCATGGCGGGGCGGAAGCGTCCGCTGCCTTCCACGAGGTGATCGGCGCCGGTGGCGTAGACCCAGGAGTCGTAGGTGTGCGTGGGACTGGTGGCCGCGGACCAGGAATCGTTGAAGCCGAAGCGCAGCGGGCCCGGGTCGACCGACGCGCTGCCGAGATGCCACTTGCCCACGTAGCCGCAGGCGTAGCCCGCGTCGGCGAAGGCGGCGCCCAGCGTGGGCAAACCGCCGGGTGTCCACTGGCCGTTCGCGTCGACACCGGGGTTGAGGTCGGAGCGGTTCGTGACCATGCCCGTGTGGTGCGCGAAGCAACCGGTCATCAAGCTCGCGCGGTACGGACGACACATCGGCGTGTTCGAGAGCGCGAGTTCGAAGCGCGCGCCTTGGGCGGCGAAGGCGTCGAAGTGCGGCGTGCGCACTTGGGTGTCGCCGTAGCAACCGAGCACGTTGGCGCGGTGCGCGTCGGACATCACGAGCAGCACGTTGGGCGCGTCGCTCGCCACGGGTGCGCTTCCGCAGGACGCGATCAAGGGCAGCGTGGCGCCGGCGGCGGCGGCCTGCAGGAAGCGGCGACGGCTGAGCGGCGCAGCGCGGGCCCCCAGAGCCTCGCGGCCTGTTCCGAGCGGGTTCATGCCGCGCGAGGTCGTGGCGCGGCGCGGCGTGTCGCGACGGGGCGTGTCTCTGCGGGGCATGGTCATCAGCCGGGCTCGGGATCGCGGGAGTGGCGCTCGGTCGAGCTCGCGTGCGGGCTGGCGTGGCGGGCGAGGGCTGCCGCGCGCGGCCCGCGTCACCGCGAACATCGAGGCGGTTCACTCTAGCTGCCAAGTGAGCGCAACGTCCACGTCGCTCAGAGGTCACAATGGGCGGCGTGATCGACTCCACCCATCGCGACCTGCCGCCGCCGAAGCGCGCGTGGATCCTGGCCCAGAGCTGGTGCGAACTGCTCTTCGCGCACTGGTCCTTCAGCCCCGCCGCGATCCGCCCGCTGCTGCCGCCGGGCCTCATGCTCGACACCTTCGGCGGGCGCGCCTGGATCGGCGTGGTGCCCTTCCGCATGGCCGACGTGCACCCGCGTGGCCTCCCCGGCCTCCCCGGCGCGCGCGCCTTCCCCGAGCTCAACGTGCGCACCTATGTCACGGTGGGCGAGCTGCGCGGCGTGTACTTCTTCAGCCTCGACGCCACGAGCAAGCTCGCCATCGCCGCCGCACGCGCCTGGTTCAAGCTGCCCTACCACCACGCACGCATGCGCTCGGAACGCGACGGCGACGTGATCCACTACAGCTGCGAGCGCACGGCGCAGGCCGCGGGCCATGAGCGCGCGCGCGCGGCGCGGGCCAGTCGACCCGGCACGTCGTCATCGCACACGCAGTCGGAACGCGAACACGCGCCCCCGCGCTTCGAGGCCGACTACGCCCCCACCGGCCCCGTGACGCTTGCCGAGCCCAAGAGCCTCGAGCGCTGGCTCACCGAACGCTACCTCTTGTTCTCCGTGGCGCCCGATGGTCGTGTGCTCCGTGGCGACGTGCACCACGCGCCCTGGCCGCTGCAACCCGCGCGCGCCGAGCTCCGCGTGAACACGATGCTCGAACCGCTCGGGCTCGAACTCCCCGGCCCGCCCGAGTCGCTGCTCTACGCCGAGCGCGTGGACGTGCAGACCTGGTCGCCGCGCACGGCGTACCGCCCGGTGTCAGCCGGACGCCGCGAGTGAGCCTTCCGCCGTGGCGCTGAACGCGGCGCCGTGCGCGAGCTGCTGCACGACTCGCGCGCGGGGAGCGCGTGTCGCGCTGCGCCTCAGTCCTCGAAGAGCGCCGTGAAGTCGGGGTAGCCCTCGTCGGCGAGTTGCTCGGCCGGGATGAAGCGCAGCGAGGCCGAGTTGATGCAGTAGCGCAAGCCCGTGGGCGCCGGACCGTCGCGGAACACGTGACCGAGGTGCGAGTCGGCGTGCACGCTGCGCACCTCCGTGCGCGAAGTGAACAGCGAGTTGTCTTCGTGCAGCGTGATGTTCTCGGGCGCCACAAGCTGCCAGAAGCTCGGCCAACCGGAGCGCGAGTCGTACTTGTGCGTGGAGCTGAACAGCGGCTCGCCCGACACGATGTCCACGTAGAGTCCGGCGCGCTTGTTGTCGTTGTAAGCGTTGCGGAACGGCGGCTCGGTGCCTTCCTCTTGCGTGACTTCGTACTGCAGCGGCGTGAGACGCTTGGCGATCTCTTCCTCGCTGGGACGCGTCCAGCGCGCCGACGCATGCGGCGCATCCGGCACCTCGGGCGCTTGGATCTCCACGTGGCGCTCGCTGCCCCAGACCGCGTCGAGGAACTGATCGCGCCCCGAACCACGGCGATAGCTGAAGTAGCGATCGGGGTTCTTCATCCAGAAGTCCTGGTGACCGACCTCGGCCGGCCAGAAGGCTTCGAAATCGCTGATCGGCGTGACGATCGGGTCGCTGAAACGCCCCGATTCGGCCAGCGCCTGCTTCGAGGCTTCGGCCAGCGCGCGCTGCTGATCGCCGTGCACGAAGATCTCGGCGCGGTACTGCGGACCGCGGTCCACGAACTGCCCGCCCGCGTCGGTGGGATCCATCTCGCGCCAGAACACCTGCAGCAGCTGCGCGTAGTCGATGAGCGCCGGGTCGTAGAGCACTTGCACGGCCTCGGTGTGACTTGTCTTGCCGTAGGACACGTCGTGATAAGTGGGATTGGTTTCGGGGCCGCCGCTGTAACCGGAGATCACGGCGCGCACGCCGGGCAACTTCTCGAAGGGCGTCTCCACGCACCAGAAGCAGCCGCCCGCGAAGGTGGCCACGGCTTCACCCGCCTTCGGCTCAGCGATCACCAAGGGCGCGAGCGCGCCGTAGTTGCCGCTGGGGATCGCAGCGCGCTCGGCTTCGAGTTCGGCGCGCGTGAACGAGTGGGCGGAAGACGCCGCCGAAACGTGTTCCGTCGCGCGCTCGCTCGGAGCGCAGGCGGCCAACACGAAGCAGCACAAGAGAGCAGTACGGACAAGGATCGACACGGCAACACTCCGGGAGAAGTCGGGCCACAAGCGCGGTGAGATGGAGCGCAGCCCGAGAGGTCACGCGAAAATCATCATCGCATCCCAGACGCGCCGGGCGCCCGGGCCATGGCCGGCGCCTTTCGCAGCAGCTCTCGTAGGGCCGCCTCGGCTGCGGCCAAGCGCACCCCGGATCGGCCGTCGAGGGGCAGATCGGGGCGCTCGAGGCCGCGCGTCTGCACAAAAGTCTCGAGTTTCCCAGGCGACGCGTGCGTGAGATTCGACCAGAGCGATTTCAGCGCATGAGTGCTCGGCGAGCTGCTGTCGAACCACGCGAGCATCGTGAGCACCGCGGGGTGCCAGCTCGCCACGAGATCGGTGGGACGCCGAAACGCGCGCCAGTCCGCGGCGAGCTGCGCGGGCGAGGTCGCCTCGCGCCAACGCTCGGCAGGCACGCCGAGATGCGCGAGTTGTGCCTCGGGCGGCGCGTTGCCCACGGGCTGCACGAGCGCATCGAAGGTCTCGCGGGTGGCGGGGCGCCACGCACTCCAGCGCAGCAACTGGCGCGTGCGGCCGGGCAGGGTCGGATCGAGCGGCGCGGTCTCGCCGTAGACCAGGAGCACGTCGTCGGGGCGGGCGAGGAGTTCGGCCGGCACCGCGCGCGAGGGACGTGGCTTGCGCTGTTGGTAGCGGGAGTGCTTGCCGTCACGCGACATGAACTCGGCTTGGGCGTCGATCATCTCATCGAAGGCTTGCAGCAAGGCGGCGGCGTTCACCGTTCCGGGCTCGAGCAGGTGCAGCGCTTCGAGGATCGCCTCGATCGTGGACACGCAGTGCGGCGCGGGCGGCTTGCGGATGCGGTAGCGGCTCGGCGCGCGCGGCGTGAACGCCACCTGCGGCAAGGCGCGCAACCACGCGTTCTCGCGATACAGCTGACGCGCTTGACGCCAGGTGCCGTCGAGCACGATCAGCTGCTGCGGGCGGGGCGAGGCAGCGTCGAGCTCGTTGAGTGAGCGTGCTTGCGGGCCCGGATAGAGCAAGGCCACGTCGTCGAGCAAGGGCGGACGCGCGATCGGGCCCGCCACCTCACGCACCGTCGCGGCGGTCAAGCCGAGCCGCGCGAGGCGTGCGGTCCCCACCGGGTGGAAGCGTTCGCGGTGATGCTGCAGCACGAGCACCTGCGTGCGGTGACGCAGCTCGGGCACGCGCGCACACACGCACAAGCGCGCCGGCTTGCGGCAGGCGTAGCAGGTGGCGCGCGCGGAAGGTTGCTCGGAAACAGTCACGCCCGGAGCATGGCGACAGGCGCGCGCGAGCACCAGCGCTTCTCACGCGCGGCGCAGGACGCACGCCGTGGAAGCGAATGCCGCTGCGCGCAGTCGGCCCCGCAGCAGGGGGCTGGCGAGCGCGCTCGTCGTCCGGCTCAGCTGCGCACGTTCGCCAAGCGCTTCACCTGCTCCAAGTACTCGGCGATCGCTTCGCGCGGCTTCAGCGACTGCGCGCGCGTGAGCAGCGGCAGCGCCTCGGCGTAGCGGCTCTGTCCCACGAGCAGTTGCGCGTGACGCACCTTGGCGTCGGCTTCGAAGGCCTCGAGGTTGGCGGCGCGTTCGAAGTAGAAGATGGCCTGCTCGGCGTCGCCACCGCGCTCGGAATGCTGACCGAGCAAGATCAGGGCGTCGCCATCGAAGGGATCCAACGCCACGATCTCCTCGAGCAAGCGCGCCTCTTCGTCGCTGGCACCGCGGGCCACAGCCACGCGCGCACGCAGGCGCAGCAGTTCCTTGCGCTGACTGTCTTCGAGCAAGCCGGCTTTGAGCGTCTCCACGCTCTGCACGAGGTGTTCGGCTTCGTCGAGCGCGCCGCGGCCTGCCATCACCTGCGCCGCACGCAACGCACGCGCGGGGTCGGCGCTCGTGTCGAGTTCCAGCGCACGCACGTAGCGCTCCACGCCGAGTTCGAAGAGCTGCTCGTTGATGTAGATGTCGCCGAGCATGTTCAGGCTGGCCGCGCTCGAGCCGCCGAGCTGGTCGGCGAGCTCGAAGTTCTCGGCGGCACGCAAGGGTTCCTTCAACCCGATGTACGCGTTGGCTTGCAACATCCACAGGTCGGCGCGTTCAGGTTGCTCGGCGATCAAGATGTCGCAGAGCGCCACGGCGTCGGCGTAGCGCGCCTGCTCGAAGAGGCTGCGCGCGAGGCCCATCTTCCAGTCGAGCGTTGCGGGATCCATGAGGATCGCCATGCGGTAGGCCGACTCGGCGGAGATCTGGTTGCCCAGGTTCGCCGACGCGTAGCCCAACAGGCCGTAGGTCGTGGCGCTGGCGCCGCCGAACTCGAGCACCTTGGTGAAAGCCGGCAGCGCTGCGGCGAAGTCGTTGCGACGCACATGCACGTAGCCGAGGTTGTTCCAGGCGCGCCGGAACTTGGGGTGCTTCGCCACGGCGCTCGCGTAGTGCTGCGCGGCGCGCTCCAACTCCTCGGCCTCGAAGTGCAGGTTCGCCAAGGTGAAGTCGAAGACCGCGCTGCTGGCGTCGCCCAGGTTCTTCTCGAGCAGCTCGATGGCCTTGTCGCGCTCGCTCTTGCCGAGGTACTCGAGCACCTTCTGCATGCGATCACGCTCGGTGGACGTGAGCCCCGGCTCCACCTCGGTGTCGCTGAGGTAACTGCGCGTGAACTCGGCCTGGAAGGCGGGCTGACTCCACAGCGAAAGCGTGTCGCCCTCGGCAACCTGCGGCGCCGCGATCGCCGTCGCGCTCGCGAGGAACGCGAAAGACAAGCTCGTCAACACGGTGAAACACTTCATCGGACTCAACCCTTCGGAAAGGTGACCGGCACGCGCATACGGAAGCTCACGGCCTCGCCTTTGCGCTTACCCGGCTCGAACTTCCATTGCTTGACGGCGTTGAGCGCGGCGCGCTCGAACGCGGGATTCGTGGACTTCTGCACCTTGGGGCTGTCGACCTTCCCGCGCTCATCCACCACGAACAGGATGTAGACGGTGGCCGGCGCCTGCTTGCGCAACTTGTCACTCACCGACGGGCTCGGCTGGTACACGATGCGCGGCTTCTGGTCGAGGTCGGCGAGGTCGAAGAGTTCGTTGAGCCCGCCGCCACCCTCCGCGGCGTCGCCGAGCTTCACTTCGAAGTCGGCGCTGCCCCAGCCGTCACCGAAACCCGGGTTGAGCGCGAGCTCGAGCTGCGCCAGGTCGAGCGGCTGCGTGTCTTCGGTGAGTTCGGGCGGCGGCTCTTCGGGCTCGGGTTCCTCTTCGGGCTCTTCTTCGACCGGTGGCGGAGGCGGCGGCGGCTCGGCCACCGTGTCGATGCCTTGCACCATCGTGTCGTGTTTGGGCGGTGCCGTGAGCGCTTGCAACAGCGGCAGCACCAAGAAGAAAGCCAGCGTGAACGCCGCGGCGCCGACCACCACGGTGGCGCGCTCGAGGAGCAACTTCAGCAGCGGTGTCTCGTGGCGTTTCACGGTGTGCGTCTCAGCTCGCCTTCGCGGAGGTGGCGAGGCTGACCTTGGTGGCGCCGGCGAGCTTGGCTTCGTCGATGATGCGCACGAGCAGTCCCGACTGCGCGGCCTGGTCGGCCTGGATGATCACCGGCACGTCTTCCTTCTGGATCATGCGACGCACGAGCGGCTGCACGCCGCTGATCCCGATCTCGCGACCGCCAAACACGACTTCACCCTTGGCGGTGAGCGCGATGAGGATGCTGGTCTTCTCCAAACGCGAGGCCGACGCGGCTTGCGGCTTGTCGACCTCCACGCCGGTCTCGTCCACGAAGGTGGTCGTCACGATGAAGAAGATCAGCAGGATGAACACGCAGTCCATGAGCGGCGACATGTCGATCGCGGTCTCGTCACCGGCATCTGCGGCGGCTTGGCTGAAGCGTCCCATGTGGTCAGTCTCGGAGTGGGAGTCGGAAGCTGTGGCGCGCGAACAGGATCACGCGGCCTCGGCGAGTGGGCGTGTGCGGTGGTGCAAGGTCTGCGCGCACACGCTCTCGAGGTGCGCGAGGAAGACCTTGTAGCGTTGGTAGTCGCGCGAGAGCTTGTAGTGGAAGAACAGCCCGGGCAGCGCGATGACGAGGCCGGTCTCGGTGGTGATCAGCGCTTCGGAGATGCCGGCGGCGATCATGCCCATGGTCTGGTCGCCGCCCGAGCCGCTGGCCAGGGCGCCGAAGGTCGTGAGCATGCCGGTGACGGTGCCGAGCAAGCCCACCAGCGGCGCCGCGCTCACGCAGATCTTCATCACGCGCAGGTCGCGCTCCAGCGGCGGCGTCTCGGTGCTGCGCAACTGCCGGAAGAAGAACGTGGTCTGCTTGAGTGACACGCCGCCCGTGACGAAGTCGAGCAGCTCACCGATGCGACCGCGACGCTCCTCGGGGTGATCGATCCAGTGACGCCACGTGGCTTCGGGCAACGAACGGAAGGCCTTCTTGCGCAGCTGGAACCAGAGGTGCAGCCCCATCGCGAACATCGCGAAGGAGATCACCCCGATGGCGATCATGGCCCAACCACCCTCGGACCAGATCCTGCGGGCGTCGTCCCAGGACTGCAGGGCTTGTTCCAGCCAAGCATCCATTGATCAGACGCCCACCGGTTCGGGTGCTGAGCGCGGCGCGGGCGCGCGTTCGTCGAAATCGGGCACCTGCAGTTCGCGGGAAGCGACGCTCGCAGCCTTGTCGGCCTGGTTCACGAAGGCCACCGCCGAGCTCTCCATCTGACTCACGACGCCGCGCACCTTGCGCGACAAGAACGCGTGCAGCAGCAGCGACGGGATCGCCACGATCAGTCCGAACTTGGTCGTGATGAGCGCCTCGGAGATACCGCCCGAGAGGCTCTTCACGTCGCCGGAACCGAACACGGTAATCAGCTTGAAGGTGTTGATGATGCCGGTGACGGTGCCGAGCAGCCCGAGCAAGGGGGCCGAGGCCGCGCAGATCGCGATGAAGGGCAGGAAGCGCTCGAGCTTGAGCCGCGCCGTGAGCACGCGCTCGTACATCAGCTCCTCGATGAGTTCGCGCGACTCGTGCAGGTTCGCCACGCCAGTGGCGAGCATCGAACCCACGGGGCCGCGCAACTTGAGCACCTTCTCGGTGGCGGCTTCGGTGTCGCGCTTGGCGACGGCGTCGAGCAGACCATCGATCTGTTTCTGCGACGGCTTGCGCAGGAAGGCCAAGCTGAGCCACTTGCCGAGCGCGATGAGCATGGCGGCCGCGGCCATGGCCAGGATCGGCCACATCACGGCGCCACCCTTCTGCACGTGCTCGAGGAAGCTCTCTTGCGTGGCTTCGATCTTGTGCGCGTTGCCCATCGTGGGGTCGAGCGGCAGCGCGCCCACGCCGCTGGCCACGAGCTGGTCGGCCACGGCGAGCGTCTCGGGGTTGGCGAAGGCGATCACGGTGGGCTCGAGCGAACCGAGGCGCTGCTCCGCGCTCCCGACCACGCCGCCGTCGTCGGAGCGGAACAAGGCCGTCGGACCCACGAGCGCCACCTGTCCGTGCTGCACGAGGCCTTCGGCGTCGACGGCGTTGGCGGGGAAGCGCGCGCCACCGAGGGCGTCGTCGAGCCGCTCGAGCGACAACTGCAGCAGCCCGATCTCCGCGGCGTACACCTCATCCTGGTCGAGGTTGCTGTTCTCGAGCGCGAGGCGCGTGTGCTCCAACGGTTCGGCGTAGCGCTGCAGCTCGACGATGTGCAGGCGGCTCTCGAAGTTGCGTGCGTACTCGCTGAGCAGGTTCGAGAGGTAGCCGGCTTCGTCGCGCCGCGATCCGATCTCGGTGCGCAGGTTGGTCAGGTCGAGCGTGCGACTGTCGAGCAAGCGCGTGACTTGCTGGTACTCGGCGCGCACGGCGGAGAGTTCGGATTCGGCGTCGCGCAGCTCGCGGTTGAGCGGCACCTGCTCGGCCTGGATCGCAGCGCGCAGCTCGTCGAGTTCGCCGACTGCGTCGTTGAGCCGCTGCTCCACGCTCTGCGACGCGCCGTCGAAACCCGACGCGGGGAGCAGAGCTGCCGCCCCACTCGCGGCGTCTTGCTGAGCCGAGAGCGGGAACGCGCAAGCGAGGAACGCAGCCAAGGTGTTCGTGATGCGAGCGTTCATGAGCCCGACTCCTGATCGATGTGCATGGGCAGGGGCACGAAGGCCGCGGGTTGCTCGGCTTGCGCGATGGCGATGGCCTGGCGGATCTTGGCGGCGGCTTGGTTGGCCGGACGCCAACTCCAACCGTCGGGGCCCGCGCTGCCCACACCCGCGAGCGTGCCGCTGGCGTTGGCGTAGTAACCCTGGCTCACGCCGAGGTAGAGCGAGGTGACTTCCACGCTGCTGCCGTCGGGCAGACGACGCACCTCGCTGGCGAGCGTGATCTCGCCGTGGAACTTGTTCACCTCGTTGAGCACCCCGACGATGTTCTGGAAGCGCTCGCCGAGCCCGAGCTTGGTGTCGGCGGGATCCTCGGGGAAGCGCTGACTCAGCGGCTTCACCTTCTCGCGGATCGGGTCGGGCAGACGCGCGAGCAGCGTGCGCGTGCGGGTCTCCAAGGCGAGCACGGTGGCGGCCAGTTCGGTCGCGGAGAGCTTGAGCGCCTCGTTCTCATCGAAGAGCTCGGCGCGCTTGGCGTCGGTTTCGGCGATGGTCGCCTCGGCCTCGCCGACGCGCTCGCGGAAGCTGTCGATCTCCGCGCCCATGACCTCGATGCGGTCCACGAGCACTTCGCGACCGAGCACCCAGTCGCGCTTCTCTTGGCTGAGCAAGCGGCGCGTGGCGACCCATTCGGAGAGCGCACTGCGCGTGTCGGCGATGGCGGGCTTGCTGCTCTCGACGTCGTCGTCGAGCCGCGCGGGCGCGAAGCCGGGCAGCAAGCTGGCGCCGAGCAACACCGGCAGCGCGACGCCGAGACGCACGTGCGACAGAGAGGATTCACGGAAGGTCATGGCTTCACTCGCAACGGGGTGAGTCGTGGGTCAAAACCTCATGCTCAGGCTGAGTGAGAACTCGCGCCCGGCGGTGTAGGTGGTCTTGGTGGCGTCGCCACTGGTGACCGAAGAGCGATAGACCTCTTCGATCTCGGGGTTGGTCAGGTTCTTCGCCTTGAACTGCAGCTTCGTGCGCTCGTTGAGCTGGTGCGTGGCGCTGAAGTTCAGCGTGCCGAACTCCTTGGCGTAGATGCTCGGCACGAAGTTGCCGGTGGCTTCGGCGCCGCCCGCCACCAGCGCGTCGCCGCGCACGGTGTAGAAGAGCGCGAGCTGCGTGGCCAAGTGCTCGATGTCGTAGGTCGTGTAGATGTTGTAGAGGTACTCGGGCGCGTTGGTCGCGTCGCGCTCGGTGATGTTCACGCCGAGCGTGGCGAAGGCGTCGATCTCGTTCTGCGGGAGCTTCACCTCGGAGTCGATGAAGGTCGCGTTGGCGCCGACCGACAAGCCGCTGAGGTCTTCGTCGAAGCGGCCGAGGTCTTGGCGCACCTCGACCTCGTAGCCTTCGAGCCGGCCCTCGGGGTAGTTCACCGGCGTGGTGTAGTTGAAGGTCTCGACGACCTGGATGTTCTCGATCGGGTCGTCGATGTCCTTGCGGAACCACGAGAACGAGACCAGGCTGCCTTCCACCGGGCGGTAGTCCACACGCACGTCGTAGTTGTCGAGCGCGCTCATGCCGAGCTCGGGGTTACCGATGAACACCGGGCCGCCGAGGAACTCTTGTTGCAGGATCGGCGAGAGCTCTTTGAAGGTCTGGCGCGCCACCGTCTCGCTGTAACCCAAGCGCACCGTGACCTCGTCGGTGGGTTCGTAGATCAGGCCGATCGAGGGCAGGATGTCGTCCTGCTGGAAGTCCACGTCTGCGGCGCCGGGAGAGAGCGTGGTCTGGCCCGTTCCGTCCGGCGGGTAGTAGACCGCGAACTCCTCGGCGGTGTTCACGATCGAGATGTCGGTGGACTCGTAGCGCGCGCCGCCGATCAGCGTGAGCTGTTCGGAGAGCGGCAGGTCGAGCATGTAGTACCAGGCCTCGATGCTCTGCTCGCCGTCGTAGTCCACGTCGATGAGCGGGTCTTCGATGGCGTGGTCTTCGAAGGGGAACGACGCGCTCCAGAAGTCGCTGAAGCCGCCGAAGAACACGCTGCTGCCGTCGCCCGGGTTGGTGAAGGAGTCCTGGCGGAACTTGCGGTCGACCTGGTCGTCGAACACACCCACCTTCATCGAGCCTGCCTCACCGCCCCACTGCTCGAAAGGGAACTCCAAGCTCACGGCGTACTGATCGCTGTCTTCTTCGATCTCCTTGAAGATGCGCTGCAGGTTGCCTTGGTTGAAGTTGGCCGAGGGCTTGAACGACTGGTGCTGCGCGGGCGAGATCGACGGCGGGATGCCGAAGGGTGGCAAGCCGGCATCGAAGGATTCGGCGATCCAGAGCGAGCCGAACTGGCGCTTGTCGGGTTGGTCTTGTGTGGCGCGACTGGTCGACAAGGTCCAGTCGAAGACGGGCGCGCCGAAGTCGAACCAGCCGCCGTCGCCGTAGTCGTCGTCGCCGAGCTGACTGTCACCGTGGAGCTGCAAGGTCTGCGTGCTGCGCTCGGTGTACTCGAGCGTTTCGGTGCGCAGGTAGGGGTAGAGCAACACCGAGTCGGGATCGTTGCCCGGGCCGGTGGGGTCGCCGGGGTCGTAGCCGGGGAAGAAGTACTTCTTGCCGCGCGTGTCTTCGGCGAGCGTGGCCTTGTCTTGCGTGCTGCGCGTGTAGAGGTAGGTGAGACCGAGCGAGTGGTGTTCGGTCTTGGCGCCGAGCGTGGCGAGCGTGCCCCACTGCACCGACTTGGACGACTCGGTGATGTCGAAGAGCGCGGTCTTGGGGTCGGTGCTCTGCTGGATCTGCTGCGGTTTGAGCTTCTCGCCGGGGTTCTCGAGCCACAGCGAGTTGTCCTCGCCGTTGTCGTAGTGCGAGCTGTCGCGCTCGTAGAACACGCTGAGGAAGGCGCCGAACTCCACGCCGTCGTCGCGCTCCCACTTGCGACCGGCTGAACCCGACCACTTGAAGTCGATCGGCGCGTCGAGCGTCTTCACGCCCACGGCGCCGTCCCAGTTGCCGCCGAGATTGCCGAGCTGCTGCACACGGCTCCCGGAATCGTTGCCGAAGCTGCTGACGCCGCCGCCGCTGTAGGAAAGGAACTCGTCGTTGCCGAAAGCCTGCGAGTTGCCGCTCACGTCGAGCTTCATCTCGAGCACGGTTTCGTCGGGGATGCCCTTGAGGCGCACGTCGACGGCGCCGCCCGAGGCGTCACCCTGCTGATCGGGCGAGAAGGTCTTGCTGATCTGGATGCTGTCGAGCACGGGCGACGGGAACTGGTCGAGCTCCACGGCGCGCGTGTCGTCGTCGGCGGAGGGCAAGCGCACGCCGTTGAGCTGCGAGCTCACGTAACGGTCGGGCAGGCCACGCACGACGGCGAACTTGCCGTCTTGCACGGTGGCGCCGGACACGAGCTTCACCGCGTCGGCAGCATCGCTGGCGCCGGCCTTGCTGATGAAGTCGGCGCTCACGCCGTCGAGGATCTTGGAGCTGTCGAAGCGCACGTCGAGCAACAAGGCTTCTGTGCCCGCGCCGCTGGCCAGGATGTCCTGCACCACGAACTCGGCCATGTCGGTGAATTCACCGGCCAGCGAAGCGTTCAGGTCGGTGAGTTGCCCGGCCGTCACCACCACGCCGGAGCGCACCTGGCGCACGTAGCCCGGCTTCGAGATGACCACGGTGTAGATGCCCGCCGGCAGCTCGCTGAACACGTAGTTGCCCTGATCCGATGTCGTCTGCTTGGCCCCGGTCTCCACGATCAAGACCTGAGCGGCGGCGAGCGGCGCTTCGAAATCCTTGTCGAGCACGGTTCCTCTGAGTGAGCCGGAGGCTTCCTGCGCCGAAGCACTCGGGACGACAGCAAACACGATCAACACGGCGAGCCACACGGAGGCACACCAACTGTTCGCAGTGTGCTCACGGACCTGCCACCCACGGCTCGACGGCATCGGGAACCTGGCTCCGGCCTGCTGTCAGGCGATGGGAGTGCGGGGACAGCCGGTTCACGAACGCTCGCGAACCACTTCGAGCGGACGGTTATCGAAGGAGCGCGTGAGGGCTCCGTGAACGAAGCGCCGGGTTCGTGTGAAAACGAATGAAGAGCGCGTGAGGACTCAGCGAGTCCTGGCGGCCCTCCACGCGTCGACACGCGCACGGGCTTCCTTCAATTGCGAAGCGTCGAGCTGACGCTCCAGCAACGCACGCCGCGAGGCCGCTTGCGCGTCGCCGGCTTCGGAGGCGAGCGTCAACCAGAACCACGCGCTCACGAGGTCGCGCTCGACGCCACGCCCGAACTCGTAGATGCTCGCGAGCTTGGTCTGCGCCGCGGCCAGACCTTGCACGGCGGCCAGCTCGAAGAGCTGCGCAGCACGCGTCAGATCCTGTTCGACGCCCTCACCGCGCAAGTGCAGCAGGCCGAGATTCGATTGCGCCTCCGCCGAACCCTGCTCGGCCGCCTGCGACAACCAGAACACCGCCCGCGACATGTCGAGCGGCACGCCCTCGCCGCGCAAGTGCATCAACCCGAGCTGCGCCTGGGCGGACGCGTGGCCTCCCTGAGCGGCGAACTCGAACCAGATCGCGGCGTCCTCCGCGCTCTGCGGCACGCCCGCGCCCACGAGATAGAGCGCGCCGAGATCGGCTTGCGCGGAGGCCAAACCCTGCGCCCCCGCGCGCTGCAACCAAACAGCAGCACGCTGGTCGTCGCGCGGACCGCCGAGGCCCGCGCGCCAGAGCCGCCCGAGCGCCAGCTGAGCCTCGGCAAGCCCTTGTTCTGAAGCGTTTTCGAGCAACTCGCGAGCGCGCACAGCCTGCGCTCGGGCGCGCTCGGCTTGCCCGCTGTCGTCGTGTTGCAGGAGCATCAAAGCCAGCTGCAACTGCGCGCGCGCCTCACCTTGTTCGGCCGCGAGTTCGAACCAATGCGCAGCGCGCGCGAGATCGACCTCTCTCCCCAGACCTTCGGCGTGGAGCAAGCCCATCCGGAGCTGCGCTTCGGCGTCGCCTGCTTCGGCGAGCGGCAAGGACTCGCGATGAACCGTGGAGTAGTCACCCGCCTCGAAGCTGCGCCAGCCGGCGTGCGGGTCCTTCGCGCAACTCGCGAACAGGGCCAGCGCCAAGGCCGAGACGCGAACCCAAGGAAACTTACCGAGCGACGACGGAAAACGAGAGCAGGTCATGCGCGCAGTCTTGGTTGCAGGCTGCGCGATGTCCAGCGCTTGCCGCGCTGCGCAGCGTTGACGCGCTCGGATCGCGCGCGGCAGCGAAGCCTCACGCCACCCTCACGCGCGCTGCACATAGCGAGAGCTTACTGCGTCTTCACCCACGGCCCACAAAGCGTGCGTAGCGTCCCCATCGTTCGGACCGCACTCGCGAGGAGAGCGACTCCTCGGTCGGTACCGAACGATCACCAACGAGGAACTGATCCCGTGAATCGCTTCATCAAGGGTACCGCACTGAGCCTGCTGGCTGCTGCGACTGCCGTGACTTCGGCCGACGCCGCCGAGATCATGGTGAGCAGCAACATCGCCACGTCCACCACTTGGACCGCCGACAACACCTACAACCTTCAGGACCAGATCTACGTGCTCCCGGGCGCGACGCTGACCATCGAGGCCGGTGTCGTCGTCGCCAGCGACACGACCATCAACGGTGGCGGCGGACTCGCGATCACCAACGGTGCACAGATCTTCGTGAAGGGCACGCAGTCCCAGCCCGTGATCATGACCTCCAAGAGCGACGTGGCGACCTGGACCGCCGACGGCAGCCACCCCACCGGTGGCGACCCGACCACCGGCACCTGGCGCGCGTCCGCCAACGAGTGGGGCAACCTCACCATCATGGGTGACGGTTACATCTCCGAGAACGCCACGATCGGCAACACCGCCGTGCCGAGCGCCAGCAACGTGGCCAGCATGGAAGGCCTGATCGCCGCCATGCCCGGCGACACGAACATCCTGTACGGCGGCGGCAACGACGCCGACGACAGCGGCAGCATCAACCACCTCTCGATCCGCTACGGCGGTCGTGTCATCGGTGTCGGCGACGAGCTCAACGGCCTGTCGCTCGGCGCGCTCGGTCGCGAGACCGACATCAGCCACGTCGAGATCATGAACAACGTCGACGACGGCGTTGAGATCTGGGGCGGCTGCGCCAACCTCAAGTACCTGAGCATCTGGAACATCGGCGACGACAGCCTCGACATCGACCAGGGCTACCGCGGCAAGATCCAGTTCGTCCTCATCGTGCAGGGCTACAGCGTCAACGACAGCCAGGGTTCGGGTGTCGGCGACAACTGCATCGAGCACGACGGCGCCGAGAACAGCCACTGGCAGCCGGTCACGACCACGTCGATCTACAACGCCACGGTGATCGGTCAGCCGGTCATCGGTGACGGCGGCACCGCCTGGCGCGACAACGCTCGCGTGCAGCACCGCAACTCGATCTTCATGGACCTCGGTGAGCGCCTCGTGCGCTTCGACGACGTGGATGGCGACGGCGCCCAAGGCTACGGCCACATGGGCACGCTCTCCTGGGCCGACACCTGGACGACCGACTACACGGCCACCTCCACGGTGAACCCCTTCCCCACCGACCCGAGCGAGTTCTACAAGGCTCAGACCTCCGGCAAGCTCGCCGAGATCACCGACAGCGTGTTCTTCCGCAACCTCAACGGTTCGGCTTACACCGAGGCGATCAACGTGGGTGTGCTCCCGGGCAACGCCACGAACAACAACGTGCTCGCCGCCTCCATGGACCAGCCCATCGTGAGCATCACGCGTGGCGCCCCCGTCACGACCGTGGTCGGCACGATCCTCCCGGTCGTCAGCCTCGATCCGCGCCCGGCGAACGACGCGCTCACGAGCGTGAACAGCGCCCCGGCCGACGGCTTCTACACGCCGGCCAACTACCGTGGCGCCTTCGCTCCCGGTGAGACCTGGTTGGCGGGTTGGACCGCGTCGACCGCGTACGGCTTCACGCCGGACAGCTCGCCGTGGAGTCTCGAAGGTTGCGCCAAGGAAGGCATCTTCGGTCAGCCTTCGCTGGTGGGTTCGGGCACGCTCGCGACGGGTTCGGTGAACTCGATGGCGCTGGTGAACGCCAACCCGAGCGCCGTCTCCGCGCTCTTCGTCGGCTTCGCCGGCGGCTCGACGCCGTTCAAGGGTGGCATCCTGAAGCCGCTGCCCTTCTTCGACTTCTTCACGCTCAACACGCTGGCCAACGGCACCCGCACGATCCCGTTCCTCATGCCCGCGGGCGTGCCGAGCGGTTTCGAACTCTGGTTCCAGTGGGCGATCCAAGACCCGACGGCTTTCCCGGCGGTCTCGCTCTCCAACGCTGTCGTCGGTACGACTCCCTGAGTTCTGACCGACTCGTGTGACAGCGGTCCCCGTCCGGCGCGAGCCGGGCGGGGACCGCTCACGTTCGCTCTCTCCTTCAAACGTCTCTCTCGGCTCTCTCGCGATGAACACTCTGCTGCGCTGCACTCCTTCGATCTCCCTCGCTCTGGCCTTCGGTCTGTGTCAGCCGGTGAGTGCTCTCGGTGACGACGCGGTGCAGCTCGCGCAGAGCGTGGCGCTCGACACGCAGCTCGACACCGCAACCGGCGTGCGCAACGAAGCTGCCGAGCCGACGACGGCTCCCGCGGAACTGCTGCGGCTCGCGTTCGACGCGTCTTCCAAGTTCCCGCTCGACCCGCACGCGAAGAACCGTTCGCGTCAACAGCTGCGCAGCCTCGAAGCCTTGCTGCAGCTCGACGAAGCCGACGTCGCGCTGGAGTTGGCCGCGGAGATCGCCGACTGGCGCCGCGGTTCGGCCCTGGCCGCGATCGCGCTGCACCTGGCAGAGCGCAACGCGCAGCAAGGCGCCGAGCCCGCCGATCGCGCTGAGATCGAGGCGCTGTTGAACGACGCCGCCGCCGTCGCCGAGGAGCTCGCCCGCGACGCGGACTCCCAAGCCTGGCGCCGCGACGAGATCCGCGCGCGCATCGCGCGCACCTACCGCGCGCTCGGCGAACTGAAGCGCGCCGCGTTCTTCGAAGCCGACCTCGCCGCCTCCGAAGCCACCGACGTGGCCGCCGCGCGCGCACGTCAAGCACCCGCCGCCGACTTCGACGCGCAGCTCGCGCGCCTCGACGCCATCGCCGCCACCGAAGGCCTCGACGAACGCCTCGTGGCGATCTCGGGTTTCGCCGCGCTCTACGATCGCTTCTACGCCGACGCCGAGCGTCGCGAACTGCTCGAAGCACGCGTGCGCGAAGAGTGCGACACGCTCCCGCTGCAGGTGCGCATCGACAACTTCACGCTGCTCACCGAGTTCGCGTTGCAGCACGGCGACCACGTCACCGGCCTGCGCCTCGCCAAAGAACTGCGCCGCGTGGCGGCCGACAACCGCTGGCTCCCGCAAGACCAGATCCCGCTCACGGGCCGCATCGCCATGTTGCTGCTGCGCGCCGGTGACGCCGAGACCGCGCGCCACGAGGTGGACATCGCGCTCGCCATGTACCGCAGCAGCGAGGAGCGCATCGTCGACATCTTCCGCTCCGAGACCTTGTTGCCGCTGGCCGAAGCGCGTCACGCCCTCGGCGACGGCAAGGCGGCGCGCGCGCTCTACCTCGAAGCGCTGCAAGCCGGGGCGCTCAACCCGAACGCCCGCCCGCGCTGCGAAGACCTCGTGGGCGCTTGCGTGTCGCTGGCGCTGAACGGCGTGCCGCTCGATGCGGCGCTGTACGAACGCCTTCGTGCGATCGACGCGGGTCTCGTCGCGCCCTGGTGATCCACGCGCGGCGGAGGCGCGGCCGAGTGGACCACGGCCGCGCCCCCCACGCCCGGCTTCTTTGCGGCCGATCAGACGCGCGGGCCGTCACTCACGTAGAGTGCGCGCCATGAGCACCGCCCCCAGCAATCGCGACCTCGGCCCACAACCACTCGGCGACGTGCTCGAGAGCAAGGCGCTCACGCGCCAGCAACTCGTGGCGGCGTCCACCGAGCAACTCACCCACAAGCAGGTCGCGCGCGCGCTCAAGGGCCGCTGGCTCACGATGTCCGTGCGCGTGAAGGTGTTGCGCGCGCTCGAAGCCGCCACCGGCGAACGCTTCGCGCTGGTGCAGCTGTTCAACTACGAGTGAACGAGCCGCGGCCCGAACACGAGCGGCCCGCACTCAACGCACCGGCGGGTCGAGTTCGCGGAGGGTGGCGCCGTGTTCGTCGCTCAGGACCAGGATTGCGAAGCGGGTGGGTTCGGCGAAGTCGGTGGCGGAGAGTGACACGTAGTCGAAGCGGCCGCGCAGGTCGGTGTAGCCGTCCTTGTGGAAGCGTGTGCTGCCGTCGGCGGAGCGCGCGTAGACCTTTACGTACACCTTCGAGAGCGGCGCGTTCGACTCGGCGTGGCGCACCTGCAGCTGCCCGAAGTCCTCGAGGTACTGCACGGCCAACTGGTTCGAGATCGACGTGGCGCGACGCACCAAACCGCCCGCGCGCAGCTCCACGAGCACGTGCCGGCGCTGGTACTCGGCAGGCAACTCGAAACGCGTGACGCCGCTGTCGTCGAGCGCCACGCGCTCGCTGCGATTGGGACGGATCACCGCGAAGCTCGACGCCCCCTGCTCCACGAAGGGGTTCGCGGAGAACAGCGACTCCACGTCCATCGCGTAGTAGTTCACCTCCACGCTGGTCAGCTGCGTGTGACGCACCGTGAGCTGACGCGCCTCGAGTTCGAGCTCCAAGTTCGGCGACTGGGCCGCGAGCAAGGTGTTCGATTGATCGCGATCGTCGGGGTCGACCATGCTGGCGGCGGCGCCGGCGGCCTCGTCGAGCTGCGCCAACACCTGGCGGAAACGTGCCTGCCAATGCGGGACCGGCGTGTCGGCATGCGCCGTCGCGAGCTCGCGCGCCAAGGCATGGTCTTCGGTGGAGACGGCCAGCCAGGCGCGCGCGAAGTCGTACTGCAACTTGGAATCGATCGCGTCCCGACCCACGCGCTCGAAGGCGGCCAAGCCTTCTTCGATGCGATCCTGGAGCAGGAGGTCGTAGGCGACCTGCAGCCAGTCTTCGTCGTCGAGCGCAGGCTGCAGCGCGAAGTGCTCGAGCAACTCGTGGTACTGGGCGTCGAGCGCGGGCAGCTCGATCTGCGGACGTCTGCCCAACTGATGCGCACGCGCGTTGTGCAGCGGGTCGAACTCCACGTGTTGCGTGCGTTGACGCGCTACAGCGTCGAGCGGGAGCAGGCGGCTCGCGAGCGTGTCACCGAGGCGCGCGGCGAGACGCGTGTCGGCGCTGAGGAACTCCTGCGACGCGCGCAGGTCCCGGTGATGCAAACCAAAGGCCCACAGCGAGGGCGCGAACACCTGTCGCCCACGCAGCAGCTCGAGCACGGCCTCGAAGGCGGCGCGGTCGCGCATACGCCAGGCGAGCTCGCTGAGGTCGAGTTCGAAGAGGTTCGCGTCGGTCAGGAAGCTGAGCACGTCGTCCAAGGAGCCGGCTTGGGACACGTGCACCCACGAGGACGTGTCGAGCTCGGGCGCCTCGGCGAGCACTTCGAAGTGGCGCCCGGTGGCGGCCGCGAGCAGCTCGCCGTCTTGCGACACGTGCACCGGGAACAGCGTGCTCGGCCCGGCGCGCGGCACGTAGAACGAGACCTCGAGGCGCTCGGTGGAGTAAGCGCCCAAGCGCACGCTGCGACTCTGCGTGGCCCGCGCGTTCTCCAAGGGCACGGCGCCGCTCGGCAACTGCACGAGCAGTTCGAGTTCGCGTGTCTGCGAGCTCGGGTTGCTCACCACCACGTGCATGCTGTACGGCTCGCCGCGCAACAACTGCTCGGTGGACGCTGGCAGTTGCTTGTCGCGGTCGCGCGCCACCGAGGGCACGATCTCTTGGCTCACCAGGATCGGCGCAGCGCCGTCGGGCAAGACAGCCTCACCGACATCTTCGAGCACCAGCAGCGCCGGGCCGCCCGTGACCAGACGCAGCACCTCGTCGCTGGCTTCGAGGCTGTGTTCCTGCGCCACGAAGGGCAAGTCGAGCAGCGCCAAGGCGAAGAGCATCTCGGCCACGCTGCCTGCTGCTTCCGCGAGACGCGTGGAGCGGAAAGGCCGGCCCGCGGGCGTGTTCGCGAGGTCGAGCCAGAACGCGTTGGGAGCGATCAGGCCCGCGTGCTGCTGCTCCATGCGCAACTGCCAGTAGTTGTGTTCGACGAAGCGCCGCGTGGGGTCGGCGTCACGGTAGAAGCGCAGCAGCTCGGCGCGGTCGCGCAGTTGCGACGGAAGCAGGTTGAAGCTCTTGGACTCGTCGACCTCGGCGTGACCGTTGTAGCCGAGTTCCGCGACCGCATCGTCACTGACGACCGGCGCTTCGCCCAACCCCATGGAGCTCGGGTTGGCTTGCCTGTTGCGCTTGCCGCGTCCCGTGAGGAAGCCGGCGAGGGCGTCCTGCGTGGCGTTCGACTCGAGCGCCGAGCCACGCAGCAGCGCTTCGAAGAGCGCGCGTTCCTGCGCGGGGGACAGCGGTGCGAGCGCCACTTGATCGGCCACGTGCCGCGCGATGCCGCCACGCTGCTCGGCGTCCACGCGCTGCCCGAGCAAGACGCGCTCGGCAGTGTTCAAGCGCGCGAAGGCTTGGGGCGCGAGGTAGGCGTGCAAGTCGGCGTCGAGCAACCAGTGATCGAGGAAGGTCTTCTGGAGCTTGTTCGCCAGGAACGGGCGCACGACCTGCGCGAAGAACTCGGGATCCTTCTCGTGCAGGAACAGGTGCAACTCGTGACACGCGTGCTCGGAGTAGGCGGCGAGGCGCTCCTCCCGCGACATCTCGGGCCACTTCAGCAAGAACGCGAAGTCGTCGAGGCGTGCGTCGTTGTTCAGGCCGCGGAAGAAGTTGAAGGCCGAAGCCAGCGAGTCGATGAGCTCGAAGCGCGTGGTGTCGGGATGGCGCAGCTCCACGAGCTCGCCCGCGTCGAGGAACTCCAGGCGACGACGTTGTTGTGCGTGGGCCTCGGGCGCGAGCGCGCGCTGCAAGCCGCGATCCACGGGCCGCAACGGCGTTTCCGCGAGCGGCAGCATGAGCGACACACTGTTGCGTCGGTCCGTGACCACGATCTGCACGAGGGACGCCTCGCCCAGCTGCTCGAGCGGCACGCGCAGCAGACCGTGCTCGTCGGTGCGCAAGTTCAACAGTGGTGACGCGGGCGCGGGCAGGAAGTCGAGGTCGGCGTAGGTGCCGGCGTCGCGGCCGAGGCTGCGCGCAGCACGTCGGCCGAGCTTGCCGCCGCCGCCGCGCCCGAAGGAGCCGTCCCGCGCCGAGGTGCCGCGCGCCGAACTCCCCGCCAACCCCAACTGCGACTGCGCGTCGACCTGATCGAGCGCGAGCGGGTTCAACAACAGCGACGGCCGACGCAGCATGTTGCCCGGGAAGATGCGCGCGAGACGGCGATCCAGGATGTAGCGCTGTTCGTCGCTGAGCACGACGCCGGTGTGGAACTCAGCCACTCCGTGAGCGCGCGCCACGGGCTCCGCGGCCGCGCGCGGCGTGGCGTTCAGGGAGCCGAAGGCGTCGTAGCTCGGGAGGTAGCGCGTGGGGAACAGATGCACGCGCGTGTCGGCGCCGTGGTTCGCGAGCTGCACATGCAACGCGTCGGCTTGCACGTGAGCGCGCTGCAGATGCAGAGCGCCGCGCCCTTCGCGTCGCAGGATCTCGTTCGCGCCGAAGTAGTGTCCGTCGCGCAAAGGGCCGTCGACGATGCTCACATCGACACCGAGGGGCGCACGCGCGGGAGCGGCTGCGCGCAGTTCGAGGCGGTAGCTGCCCGCGGGCAGTTCGCGCAGCACGAGGAAGCCACCGCTGAGTGAGAGGTTCAGGAAGCGATCGCGCAGCGGCACGCCCTGGCGCAACTCGACCAGCGACACGTCGCGGCGCGAGAGCTGTTCCAGGCCGAGCGCCGGCACGCGCAGCACGTCGCCGCGCGCAGCCGTGATCGCCTGCGGGAGGCTGCGTTCGTTGAAGCGCAGGTCCCAGGTGTCGTGCCCGTTCGTGAGGCGTTGACGGAGCTGCCAGATGCCCGGCAGCTCGCCCAGTTCGATGCGCCCGTCAGCGTTGGTCTTGAGCGTGACGGTGGCGGCTTTCGACACGTCGCGATGAGTGAACTCGAAACGCACGGGCACGTCGGCGAGGGGCTCACCGGTGCGTCCGAGCAAGTCGAACACGTAACCCTGTTCGTTGCGCCCCAACAGCGGTGTGCGCACCGCTTGCGTGGGTCGGATGGCGTTCAGTTCGAAGCGACTGCGTCCGCTCTCGAGCTCCACGTCGCTTCCGGCGCTGAGTGAGCGGATCGTGGCTCGCATCTGCACCGTGAGGTGCGCCAGGTCCTTGGGGACCTCCAGCTCGTGCACGAACTCGGCGTCGTCGTGGAGCTCGGGGTCACGCAGGTCGAGCGCGCTCTCCACGCCGTCGTAACCCATGGCGCGGATCTCGATGACCACGTTCTCGAGCAAACTCAGCGGCAAGACTTCGCCGCTCACGGTGAAGCGCGGGCGCAACACGAGCGGCGCGCGCGCGCCGGCGATCAAGCTCTCGCGCGACACGTGCGCGCCGAGTTCCAGGTCGTAGGTCTCGGCGGCGTGGTCCAGTCGCACGCGCTCCGACAAGTCGCCGTGCCGCAGCAGCACCCAGCGCGATCCGGGCTTCGTGCTGAACGGGATCAGGAGGTTGCCGTCGTCGTCGGCCTCGAACTGCCGGCCATCGAGCCAAGCGCTCGCGTCGCGCAAGGGCTGCCCGCGCTCGTCGTAGACACGCAGCAGATGGCCGCCCGCGCTCCTCTGCTCCAACATCGTGAGACGACCCTTACGGATCACCGCACGGCTCGAGTGACCGTTGCCGACGAAGTCCACGAGGTACACGCCGGCGCGCTGCATCACGGGGAACTCGAAGCGGCGGCGCACGCGACGCAAGGGGCTGTCGCTGAACTCGTGCGTGAACTCGTGGTTCGGCACCAAGCCGTCGAGGTCGAGGCTCGCGTCGACTTCGCGCTCGAGCTCGCTGTGCACGGTGAAGGCGTCGATCTCGAACACGCGCACCAAGAGGCTGGGCACGTTCTTGAGGTCGAGCTGCAACACCACGTTGTCGTCGGCGGCGAAGTGAGTGACTTGCTCGGGCGCGAAGCCGATCTCCACGCGTTCTTCGAGCGCGCGCCAGGCTTCGGGGTCGTCGAGCATGGCCGACCAGCGCTGCATGTCGCCGAGGCCGTGCAGGATCTTGGTCTCGGCGAACACGCGCCGCAGCCAGTCGCGATCGAGGATCGTGGCGTAGGGCTCGAAGCTGTCTTCGGACTGGAAGAGTTGCTCGAGGTAGGCGCGGATCAGCGCGCGCTCGTCGGGGAGTGAAGGCAGACGCAGCTCGTAGTGCTGCGCGCCGTCGACCAAGCCGTTGCCCGCGCGCAGGCCGGCGTAGCTCTCGCGCGTGCGCAGGGAGCCCGCGCGCGGCAAGGCGAGGTAGGCCATGAAGCGCGCACGGTCGAACACGCCGTGCGCGCGATCGTGCACGAGACGCGCGTGCAGCACGCGCGCGCGCAAGCCGTTGTGCACCACGGGCAAACGCTGCATGAAAGCTTCGAGACGTTCGAAGTATGCCAGGGCCTCGGCGTCGTCGTGCTCGAGGTCCACGCCGTCGGCGGGCGCGAGGCGCTGCAAGACGGCGTTCACGAAGCGCGTGGAGTTGAGCAATGCAGGCATCAGTCGCGCGCACTCGTCGAGCTGATCGAGCAGCAGCAGCGCGTGCACGTCGAAGACACCGAACTCACGCCCCGACTTGCCCCCGAGATGACGCACGAGCAGCGCGGGCAGCCCCGGCACGTTGGCGTGATCGAGCTGCGCCAACGCCGCACTGAGTTCGAGATCCTTGAGCGGGCCCTGCAGGTAGTCCACGAGCGCGCTCTGACTCAGCAGCGGGATCCCCGAGAGGCCGCGTTCGAGCGCGAGGTCCACGAGCCGCTCGCGTGAGACCAGGCTCGGATCGAGGCGCGTGGGCAAGTCGGGCGACTGTCCGGGCAGGTCGGGCAACTGGTCGAAGCGCAGGTTCAGTTCCTCGCGCAGCGCCGCGAAGTTCGCCGAGGGATCGCGCTCGTAGCTCAACACGAGTTGACGCAGGCGGATGCGCTCGCTGAGTTCCGAGCGGCCGTGACGTTCGACCCAGCGATCGAGGAGGTCGGGCACGTCGTCGAGGCGACCCTCGTGCTGAGCGAGGAGCGCGCTGTAGAAGGAGTGCTCCTGCGTGCCGGGGAGCAGCGTCTCGAGCACGGCGGCGCGGTCGTCGGCGAGCGCGAAGGCTTCGAGCGTGTCGAGCGGTGCGCGCAGCACTGGGCTGCGCGCGCCGTCGGCGACTTGTGCTTCGAGCTGCGAGGTGAACAGCAGCACGAGCAGCGCCGAGAGGCAGGCGCGGTGTGCAGAGGCGGCGAGCGAGATCATGGTGAAGCTCCAGGACAGCGCGGGGCGGGTGCGACGAGTCACAACGCGCAGCAGCTTCGCAGCTTAGTGATCCTCTGAGCGCGCCCCTCGGCATTCCCGCTAGCTGCCGAACTCACTGGCGTAACGAGCTCGCCGCGGGAGAACGCGTCGGCGGCTGCTCGAAGACGCGGGCGTCGAGCGCGCCCACGATTTCTCCGGAGTTTCCTGAAGGGATGGGAAGCCCGATTGCCTAGCTGCGGGATGAGGGTCGCTCCGCTCGCGCCGCGCGCGTGAGGACGCAGGCCTGACCGTCGCATCGACCGCTCAACCCTTCCACCGGAGGCGATCCCGTGATCTCCCAACTGCTTGCCAGCGCTCTCGTCCTCACCTCTCTGCCCGCTTCCGGCTCGGAAGCGCCGCCCGCCGCGCCACTCGCGCTGCGCTGGATCGACCTCACGGGCGACGGCGTGCTCGATCGCCTGAGCGTGCACGAAAACGGTCGTCTTGCCGTGGAGGTCCAGCTCGGTCAGCGCAGCTTCCGCGCGATCGATCAGGAGCTACCCATCGTCGCGCTCACCGATGTGCTCGTGACCGACCTGAATGGCGACGGCGAGCTCGACCTCTATCTGGTCGGCGCGGGCGACAACGCCGCGCTGTCGGGCGACGGCAGCGGTTGGTTCCGCGACGTGACGCTCGAGCTGGGCCTGGCCGACGCGGGGCCGGGCCTGTCCGTGGAGCGTCTCGATGTCGACGGTGACGGCTTGCGCGACCTGTTGCTGCACAACCGCAGCGCCGACGTGGTGTTCTGGGCACGCGCCGATGGCCGCTTCGATCGCGACCGGAGCACGGCGGCGTCGGAAGTGCTCGCCACGGAGGCGGTGTCGAGTGCCGCGTTGCTGAGCGACCCGGGCGCGACGCCGGCGATGACCTCGGCCCCCTTCGGCGGCGCGCCGGAACTCGCGCTCCACATCGATGCTCGCTACGTGAACGATGACGCGGGCGAAGTCGACAGCCTCGACATCGCCGACGGCTCGCTCACCGGCGCCGACGTGTCCACCAGCAGCGGCGACGTGTCCTTCCCCGGCGCCACGCTGGATGTCGGCCACAGCCTCTCGATCGGCGGCACCCCCGTGATCGACTCGAGCGGCGAATGGATCGGCTCCCCGACAGGCCTGGTCGGCCCGCAAGGTCCGCAAGGTCCGCAAGGTCCGCAAGGCGATGTCGGCCCAACGGGCCCGCAAGGCCCGGCCGGTGTCGACGGCGCGCAGGGCCCGCAAGGCGATACCGGTGCGACCGGCCCGCAGGGTCCGCAGGGCGACACCGGCGCAACGGGCTCGCAAGGTCCGGCCGGTGTCGACGGCGCGCAGGGCCCGCAAGGCGATACCGGCGCGACGGGCCCGCAAGGTCCGGCCGGTGCCGACGGCGCTCAAGGTGATGCAGGCGCAACCGGCCCGCAAGGCGACACCGGCGCGACGGGCCCGCAAGGCCCAGCCGGTGCCGACGGCGCTCAAGGTCCCCAAGGTGATGCGGGCGCAACCGGCGCAACCGGCCCGCAGGGCCCCGCCGGGGCCGACGGCCCGCAGGGTCCCATCGGCCCGCAAGGTCTCCTCGGCTTGCAAGGTCCGCAGGGCCCGGCCGGTCCGCAAGGTTCGCAGGGGCTCCCCGGTGACGACGGCGCGCAAGGTCCCGTCGGCCCGCAGGGAGCCACCGGCCCGCAAGGTTCGCAAGGCACCGACGGCCCGCACACCGGCGGCATCGGCAACATCTCGTCGGGCAGCGACTCCTTCGTGGGCGGCGGACGGATGAACACCGCCAGCGCGGAGCAGACCACGGTGAGCGGCGGCTTCCAGAACGAGGCGAGCGGCACGCACGCCACGGTGGGCGGCGGCTTCCAGTCGCGCGCGCTCGCCGAATCTTCCTTCGTCGGTGGCGGCGAGGCGAACACGGCGAACGGCTTCGCGTCGGTGGTGGCTGGCGGTCACGACAACCGCGCGCCGGGCAGCTCGTCGAGCGTGGGTGGCGGCGCGTTCAACCTCGCGAGCGTCAGCGCGTCCACGGTGGCGGGCGGCGACAACAACACCGCGTCCAACTCCTTCGCCAGTGTCGGCGGCGGCATCAACAACAAGGCCGAGGGCGTGGCGAGCACGATCGCGGGCGGTTCGGGCAGCGAGGCGAGCGCACAAGACGCCACGGTCGGCGGCGGTCACAACAACATCGCCTCGGCCGACGGCGCCACCATCGCCGGCGGCGCAGACAACATCGCGTCGGGAGCGCGCGCCTTCATCGCGGGCGGCGACACCAACGTGGCCTCCGGCGACTGGAGCTTCGCGGCCGGTCGCAACGCCTCCGCGATCCACAACTCGTCCTTCGTGTGGAGCAGCGGCTCGGGCGCCACGTCGAAGGGCGCCAACACTTTCTACGTGCGGGCGGACAGCGGCGCGTACTTCAGCGGCCCCGTGGACCTCGCCAATGGACTGCGCGTGAACGGCACGCCGATCGTGAATGCCAGCGGCACCTGGGTCGGCCCGCACGCCGTGTCCACCACTCTCGCGGTGAACGGCTTCACCGACACCGGCAACCTGCGCATGGTCTGGGGTCAGGCCGTGTCGGACATCGACGGGGTGCAGACCTTCAACTTCCCGGCGTCCTTCTTGAACGCGGGCAACGTGTTCTCGATCTCGCTCACGCGGCAGGGATCGGGCGCCGACAAGCCCTTCGCGGTGCACTCGTGGACCGGCAGCAACTTCAGCATCGACCGCGACAACGCCATCGACGGCATCGAGCCCTTCCACTTCTTCGCGGTCGGCCGCAAACCCTGAGCAAGCGAAGTCCTCTCGTGCGCGCGGGATCGGCAGAATGCTCCGATGAGCGTTCCGTCCGATCCCGCCGCCGTGAGTGACCGCGACGCCGCGCACTTCCTCGCGAGCGAGACTTACAAGCGCGACCTCTTCGGGCGCATCGAGCGCGGCACGCTGCACACGGGAGCAGCGGCCGCGCTCTCGGTCCGCGACGACGCGCACACCCTCGACAGCGCTGCGCTCGCGACCAACAACGCTCCGCGCGTGCCCGGCCGCACCGCGCTCCCCGCCGTGCGTCGTTCGCTCTCGAGCGCGCACTGGGTCGCGCGCCCCTTCGCGCGCTGGTTGGCACGACGCGAGGTGCGCGCGCTGCTCGTGCTGGGCGAGCTCCCCGACGTGCCGCGCTTGCTCGCCCACGACCGCGATCAAGTCGTGCGCAGCTTGCTCCCCGGCGAACCGATGCAAGACGCGTCACCGCGCGACCCCGCGTACTTCCGCGATGCGCGCCGCTTGCTCACGCGCCTGCACCGCCTCGGCGTCACGCACAACGACCTCGCCAAGGAACCCAACTGGCTCGTGCTCGACGACGGCCGCCCCGGCATCGTCGACTTTCAACTGGCGCGCGTGGCGCCGCGCCGTGGACGCCTGTTCCGCCTGCTCGCGCGCGAAGACTTGCGTCATCTGCTCAAGCACAAGCGCAGCTACTGTCCCGACGCGCTCACGCCGCGCGAGCGCGCCCTGCTCGCGAATCCGTCGGGTCCGGCGCGTTGGTTGCGACGCTACGCCAAGCCAGTGTACAGCTTCGTCACGCGCAAGCTGCTCGGTTGGCGCGACCGGGAAGGGCGCGGCTTCGACGAGCGCAAGACCTAGAGAACGCCCGCGGGGATCTCGGCCGAGTTGATCGACAGGCCGCGGTCGATCTGCCCGAAGCGCGTGGCCTGCACGCCGAGCATCGTGGCCTGCGCGGCGCGCGCGCGGTCCCGCTCCCGGGCGATGCGCTTGCGGATGCCCTTGAGCGCCTGCTTGCCATCCTTGCCCTTCATGAGTTTCTTGGCGAAGCGGTTCTCGAGCCGGTTGAGTTTGTTGAAGAGCACGCCGCCGACCTTGAGCGCGCTCTTCACCGGCGTGCCTGCTGCGAAGGCGTCGTCTTGTTGGTGCTGCTTGAGCAACAGACGCGTGGCCAGAGACTGCGTGCGCGCGGAACCCACCAGCTGCAAGGCTTCGACCGCATCCTCCGACGTGGGCGCCTCGGCCTCGAGCAACGCGAGCGCATCCACCAGGCAAGCCGCCACGGTGGTGTACTCGGCGAGCCTCAAGCCCTCGATGCTTGCGGCGCTCGGGCCGAGCTCGGGACCGACGAACCAGAACTGGTCGAAGTAGAGTTCGCCGGAAGGCCCCAGCCCGCTCGCGCCCAGCAACATCTCGAAGTCGCCCAGGGGCAGACCGACGCGCTGCCCGACGAGCTGGAACTCAGCGTCACCTTCCTCACTCATGAGCGGGCGCACGAGGTAGTCGAGGCCCGCGTCGGTCTGCACGAGGCGCAACTCGAGTTCGCGCACGCCGTCGAGCAGCAGCTCTCCGAGCAGGGGCGTGTCCGCGTCGGTGTCGAGCGCACTCACGTGCAGGCCGAAACCCGCGGGCGTGTCGTCGCGCCAAGTGACACGCAGCAGACGTTCTGCGGCGGCTGCGCCCGCGGCGCCCGAGCCTTCCTCGAGCGAGTCGGCCACACCGAAGTCGGCGAATGATGTGCCGGCGATCAAGCCGTCGACCTGATCCACAGCGAGCGTGGTGCTCAGCACGAATCGGCCGCGGCCCTGCGCACCGGTGAGCCGCAGCTGCCCCGGCGTGTCGCCGCCCTTACCGCGGATCGCCATGCGTCGGTCGCCCTTCACGGCCGCCAGCAGGTCGCCCGAGATCAGATCGCGAGGCCGATAGTTGCGCACGCTCACGCTCGCGTTCTCGGCCTGCTTGCTGAAGTTCGAGCGTTTGATGTCGGCGCTCTTGCGCAAGTCGACGGCGAACCACTCGCTGTCCGAGCACGAGCCGACGCAGGGCTGCAGCAACAGGAACAGGCTCGCACCGAGCAGGCGCAGAGCGGTACGCGCGTGCAGCCCGTCGAGCCTCAACATGATCGGTTGCTCCGTTGGATTCGCGAGGGTCACGACGCGCGACGGTGCCGCGGGACGAAGCATAACCGCGCGGCTGGATTCCGGGGGTGCACGCGACGTGCAGAGCACTCGACGGCCCCGCACGTCGCGTGTCGATTCAACGCATGCTCAGATCGAGCACAGGATCGCCTCGGCTTGGCCGCCGGGGTCCTTGGTGTCGATGACTTGCTCGAGCGTGCCGTCGGCACTCACCAAGAAGGTGTAGCGCGCGGCGTAGCCATCGGTGGCCGACTCGGCAGCGCCGAAGGCCAGCCCGACTTCGCGGTCGGGGTCACTCAACAACGGGAAGTTGAAGTCGAACTTCTCGGCGAACTTCTTGTTGTCCTCGACCGAGTCGAAGGACACGCCGAAGACCTTCACACCCTTGTCGGTCAGTTGTGGGATTCGATCACGGAACCCCTTGCCTTGAGCCGTTCAACCAGGGGTGTCGGCTTTGGGATAGAACCAGAGCAAGTAGCGATCACCGGCGAGCTGCGCGGAGCTCACGGTGTTGCCGAGATGGTCGAGGCACTCGAAGGAGGGTGCCGGATCTCCGGGCTTCAACTTCATGGGGCCACCTTTCAGTGGAAGGAATCGACGCAGGACGCGGCGCAACATGCGAGCTCCGTGTGTGCGGGGAAAGGGCCAGCGAAACGCGGGCAGGGCGACGGGAATCGCGCCGCCCGCGCCGCGAGTGCCGACGATACCACTCGTGGTGTCACGCCGATCGCAAGCGACCTGCGCCTTCGTGCGTATTCCCCGGAGCTGGCGCGTCGACGACAGTAAGCCTTCACTCGACGAGTCTGCCCGAACCACTCCCACGAACCACTCCAAGGAGCCCGCCATGGTCGTCTCAGAGGTCATGACCCCGCACCCGACCTGCATCGCGCCCGACACCTCGCTGCGCGACGCGCTCAGCGTGATGGACGACAACGACTTCCGGCACTTGCCTGTGATGTCCGGCGGCCAACTCGTGGGGTTGGTGTCCGAGCGCGACCTGCTGGAGGCACTGGGTTGGATGGGAGGCGACGTGGCCGACGAAGACGTCTTGGCCGACGAACGCCCCACGCGCGTGGGCGACGTGATGAGCCGCATGCCCTCGGTGGCGAAACCCGGCGTGCCGATCGGGAGCGCCGTCGCCGAGATGGTCGCCCGTCGTATCGGCTGCCTCCCGATCGTGGACGCCGAAGGCAACCAAGAGCTCGTCGGCATCCTCACCGAACGCGACATCGCGCTGGCCTACGTGGAGCACGTGAGCAACGGCACGCTCTCCCCCGGCAGCGATCCCACCGCCGGCGACGTGATCAGCAAGGTGTTGATCTGTGCCGCGCCCGACACCTCGGTGCAGGACGCTTGCGCGAGTTGTCACGCCGCCGGCGTGCGTCATCTGCCCGTGGTCACGAACGGCGAACTCGTGGGCGTGGTCTCCGATCGCGACCTGCGCGCCGCCGCGCGCGCCGGCACCCACGACACCTTGCACCTCTCAGACCTCATGGCCCGGGAGGTCGAAACCGTGGATGTCGACGAACGCCTGAGCAGCGCCGCGCAACGCATGGCCGACCTCGCCGTGTCCGCGCTGCCCGCGCTCGATGGCGGACGCCTGGTCGGGATCCTCACCTTCACCGACCTGCTGAAACACGTGGGGAAGGTGATGCCGCGCTGAAGCGCGGGGCTGGCGGGTGGAGTGAGCTGCCCGCCTCCGGGGAACGACTCCCCACACGAAGCCCGCGTCAGCACGCCGCGCTTCAGCGCAAACGTCGCGCAAGCGCTGCGCCGAAGCGGGCGCCCAGCTGCGGGCCTTGCTCGGGATACAGGTACGGTTCCACGAGCTCGAGTTCCATCACGAGCAGGGCGCCGCTCGCGTCGGGCAGCATGTCGACGCGCGCGTAGAGCAGCTCGGCGTCCACGCAGGTGAGCGCGCGTCGTGCGGCTTGCAGTTCGGGGGCACTGGCGTCGTGCGCGACTTCGCGTCCGCCGAACATCGATTGCACGCGGTAGTCGTTCGGGGCGGGGAGCTTGCGCGCGGCGTGCGAGAAGTCGCCGTCGATGAACACGAACGAGAGTTCGCCGTGTGTCTCGATACCTGCCAGGAACGGCTGGACGAGCGCCTCGGCCGGCGGCAACTCGCTCGCCGCGGGCAACGGTTCGCCGCGGCGCACGCGCGCTTGCCGCCAGGCGCCCGCGCCGACCAGTGGCTTCACGACCAACTCGTCGCAACCGAACTCGTCGAAGGCGGCCTCGAGCGTTGCAGCGTCGACGCGTTCACAGGAGCGCGTGGGCACCACCGGCGCGCCACGCTCGGCGAGTTCGGCGAGGTAGCGCTTGTCGAGATTCCAGCGCACGACCTCGAGCGGGTTGAAGAGCGGGCAGCGCGCAGCGATCTCGGCGAGCCGCGCTTCGAAGGCCGCGCGCTGGTCCATGTAGTCCCAGGTCGTGCCGATCACGCAAGCGTCGAAGGCCGAGGCGTCGAGATCGGGCGCGTTCCAAACTTGCTCCACGAGCTCGACGCCGTGCTCGGCACAGCCTTCGCGCAGCAGTGGGAACTCGAGCGCGTGCTCGAAGGCGTCGGAGCGCGGGTCGTCGCTCCCTTCGAGCATGCAGGCGGCGGCGAGGAAGGCGACTCGGGTCATGGGGCCAGCGCCTCGCGACTCAATCGGGCCGCGCCTCGATGCGCGCGCGACCGTGCTCGTCGAACTCCACGCGCAGCAGATTGGGTCGGCAGCACACGGGACAATCCTCGCCGTATTCCTGCAGGCGGCCCGCGCTGAGTTCCACCGGGATCACGATCTCTTCGTGGCACGACGGGCAGCGGTAGGCGGCTTCGTCGTCCATCGCGCGCATGTCGGCATCGGGATCCACGCGATCAGCGCTTCGGCTTGCCCACGATCACGATGTGGAAACCGAGCAGCGACAGGCCGGGGATCGCGCAGATCACGCGGTCGAGCCCGATGAAGAAGCGCGTGAGCAAGGCGTTGCCGGGGATGTACTTCAGGATGCCCACATGGTCGGGGAAGCCCGCGAACACGTAGGCGAGCACGCCGTAGCGCTTCACCTTCGTGACTTGGAAACCTGCCTGCTCGCAGAGTTCCACGATGCGCTTGCGCGTGAAGCCCTGGTCGTCGACATGGAAGTGCGGCGACTTCTTGTAGAGCACCGCGCGCGCCAGACGGATGAACGGGTTGTCGTTGCAGGGCTCACTCATGATCAGCAGGCCGTCGTCGCGCAACGCTTCTTGGCAGTTGCGCAGGAAGGCCACGTGATCGCGCACGTGATGCAGCGAGCCCTTGCAGAACACCGTGTCGAAGCAAGCCGGTTCGAAGGGCAGGTTCTCGGCATCACCGGTGACGAGCTTCGCACCGGGGATGTACTCGTCGGACACACGCAACATCTCGTAACTGATGTCGAGCCCGACCGCGCCCGGATGCTTCTCGACCAACTCCGCGAGGAAGAAACCGGTGCCGCAACCCAGGTCGAGGATCTGCTTCGCGCCCGCCGGCACGTGGCTGATCATCTCGGCGTGCCAGTCTTGCTGGAACAGCCGCGAGTACTCGAAGCTGTAGCGGTAGGCGTAGCGCGGCGCGAGCGTCTTGTGCAGCTCGATCTGCTCGCTTTGGTGGGACGGAGTGCTGCCGCTCATCGGGAGCTGTGACCTCGGTCGACGGGGAGAAGGGTCGCGGCCCCGAAGGGTGGCACGAGATGCGCGCGAGGGCCAGCGCTCGCCGCTTGACGCTTTGCCGGGAGCCACCTAGCTTCATCGGAAGGGAGTCCTCAGAGAGCGGTGGCGGTGGCTCTCGAGATCGGCGGCACCGACTTCTGCGAGCCGCTTCACACGGAGAGGCAACATGCGACACCTGCTCATCACCCTCATCCTCGGCGTGATCGCAGCCCACGCCGCGTTCCCTGCAAGCCTCGGCTCCGAACCCGACTTCGATGGCGACGGCTTCTCCGACAGCCTCGAACTCGCCCTCGGCAGCGACCCGCTCGTGTTCGACGCCGCCACGCGACTCGCAGGCTACGTCACACTCCCGAACGGCACGCCCGCCACCGACGCGACCGTGCGCGTGCTCGGCGTCCCCGCGGATCTCGAAGGCTTCGAAGCGATCAGCGGCGCCGACGGCCGCTTCAGCCTGCCCAGCGCCTGGCCCGCGGGCTTGAGCCCGGTGCGACTCCACGCGCGCCTGGTCGTGCCGGGCAGCGGCGCCTTCGAAGGCAAGTCACGTCGCACACCCACGGCCCCGTCTGGCGTGACGACGATCGGAGAGATCAAACTCAAACCGCTGGGCCCGCCGCACGGCAACCTGTTCCACAACGCGCAGTTCGTCACCGAGGGCGGCACGCGCGGGTTGGTGCGCGCCGACGTCAACCTCGACGGACGCGACGACCTGCTCATGGCCAGCCCCGGAAGCGACGAAGTGCTGCTGATGCTCGGTCGTGGCGACGGAGGCTTCCGCCCCTCCACGCGGCTCGCCGTCGGTGATGAACCCAGCGCGCTGGTTGTCGTTGACCTCGACCTCGACGGCTGGCTCGACATCGTCACCGCCGACACCCGCGACGACACACTCAGCGTGTTGCTCGGCCTGGGCGGCGGCCGCTTCGCGCCCGCGACGTCGCTCCCGATGAGCGTCGAACCGCGCGGCGTGACAGCCGCCGACCTGAACGGCGACGGACTGCCCGACCTGATCGCCACGAGTTACACGAACAGCCTTCCGAACGAGACGCTGTCGCTGTTCTTCGCCACGCCGGGCGGCGGCTTCGCGCCCGCACTGACCCAGCCCATGGACAACAAGTGTTTCGAAGTGCGCGTCGCCGACCTCGACCTCGACGGCATCCTCGACATCGTCGCGAACGGCTACACCGGCGCCACGCGACTCATGGGCCTCGGCGGCGGCACCTTCGCACCCGCCCATGAGATCACGACCACGAACGCCTCCACGGCTGCACTCGCCGACCTCGACCACGACGGGCTGCTCGACCTCGCCGTCTGCGGCGCGCTGAGCAGCGACGTGCTGCTGTTCTTCGGGCAAGGTGACGGCAGCTTCGGCGCGCCCGTGCCCGTGGCAACCGGCACCGTAGCTCACGCGCCCTCGACCGCCGACGTCGACCTCGACGGGAACCTCGACCTGATCATCTCGCCCCTTTTCCTGGGCGTGCGTGTGTTGCGCGGCGACGGCCTCGGCGGCTTCGCGGCGCCGGAGGTCTACGACACGCCGACCGGAGCCTTCGACTCGCTGGTGCACGACTTCGACGGTGACGGACAGCCCGATCTGCTCGTGGCGGCGCAGCAAGCCGGTGACCTGGTCGTGATGCTCGGACAAGGCGGCGGTGAGTTCGTCCGACCCAGCGAACACACCGTGGGGCCGTCGCCGAACGCGTTGCTGATCGACGACTTCAACGCCGACGGCGCACCCGACGCGATCGTGGCCGACGAGAGCATCAACCAACTCGGCGTGCTGCTCGGCGACGGTGCCGGCGGCTTCCTGCCCGCCGTGGGCGTCCCCGGCGGCGCGCTCCCGATCGACATGACGCTCGTGGACTTCGATGCCGACGGCGGCCGCGACCTGCTCGCGCTCAACCAGACTTCGCTCGACGTCACCGTGCTCGTGGATGCGGGCGGCGGCAACTTCGTGCCCGTCGCGCCGCTGCCGCTGGTCGACGGCGTTCCCACGGCCTTCGCGAGCGCTGAACTCACCGGCGACGGTCGCGCCGATCTCGTGGTGGGCTTCGACGGCGGCGGGCGTCAACGCGTGTACCTGGGCGAAGGCGGCGGCGTGTTCAGCACCGGCGAACTGCAGGTCACTGGCGGAGCCGCCGACGACCTCGCGCTCGCCGACATCGATCAAGACGGGCTGCACGAGATGCTCTGGGTCACGCGCTCCACCGATCGGCTGCGCTGGCGCGCCGGCGAGGGTGGCGGGGCGTTCAACGGCGGCACGAAGAGCGTCGTTGTGGGCGACGGCCCCACCACGCTTGAACTCAGCGACCTCGACCTCGACGGCGACCTCGACGTCGTCGTGGCCAACGACCTGAGCATCGACCTGCGCGTCTTCCTCAACGACGGGCTGGGCGCGCTCGCGGAGAACACCGTGATCCCGACGAGGAGCCGCCCGAGGCACCTGCGCCTCGTCGACCTGAACGTGGATGGCCTCATCGACATCCTGGTCGAGGAGAGCGACCTGAGCGGCGTAGGACTCTACCGCGGTCTCGGTGGCACGCAGTTCGCTCCACGCGAGGGCTACACCTGCAGCAGCGGGATCGCGTCCTTCGGGTTGGCCGACATCGACCTCGACGGCAAGCAAGACATCGTGTTCACCGACTCGGGGCGCAGCGCGCTGAGCGTCACTCTTCAGCGCTGACTTCGCGCTGCGGCAGCACCCCCATCACCACGTGCGCGATCAGCCCCAGCACGCACACGTTGAAGAGTTGCACGAGGTGCACGCCGAGGCCGGTGCGCGTGGCGAGGTCTTGGTCCACGCCGAGCAAGCCGAAGCCCAGCACCCAACCGGTTTCCTGCGTGCCGAAGCCGGCGAGGCCGTTGATCGGCAGCAAGTTGCTGAGCATCGCGAGACCTGAACCGAACGTCGCCTGGAAGAAGTCCACGTCGTCGGGCAGGCCGAGGCCCACACCGAGCAGCGCGTAGAAGGCGAAGATCAGCAACCAGATCGGCAGCGTGAGCGCGGCGCCGATCGCGATCTGGCGCGTGCCGCCCGCGGCGCGCAAGGCGAGCGCCACCTGTTCGGCGCGCTCCAGGATCTTGCGTCCCACGGGTCGACGCGCGAGGCCGAAGCGCGCCACGATCCACGTGGGCAGCCGCACCAGGAAATCGCTGCGCAGGCTCAGCACGGTCATCGCGAGGCCGCCAGCGAGACAGGCAGCGCCCACGGCACCGAGCCACTCGAGATGCCCGAAAGCTTCGGAGAACGCGAGCGCGAGACAGGCGGCGGCGAGCCCCAGGCACAGCACCGCGAGGTCGAGCAGGCGCGAGACCAGCAACGACGCCAGCCCCTGGGCCGCGCGCACCCCACAGAACTTGCGCAGGTAGATCACGAAGCTCGCCTCACCCGTTTTTGCGGGCAGCACGTAGGCGGCGAGATTGTGTGCGCCCGACACGGTGAGCACGCGCGAATAGGCCGGTCGGTCGCGCTGCGGGACGAGCAGTCGGAAGCGCGCGGCGCGCAGCAGATAGGCGCCCAGATGGCAGGCGAGCGCGACGAAGTACACCCGCGGAGGCAGGGACCTTAAACTGGCAACCACCTCGGCGACGCTCGTGTCGGTCACGCTCAGCAACACAGCGAGCAGACCGGTGGCGATCGCAACAGAGATCACGAAGCGAGTGGTCAACTTCACGTGCGCATCTCTCGCGTGCGGCCTCGTGTCTCGATCACTTCCAACCTCGGCGGATGCTCACCCTCGCACGATGACCCAGTCGAGTCTCCCACAGCGCATGAACGGCGGCAAACACGCGTTGACGTGCTGCGCGCTTCTCGCGAGCTTGCTGGTCACCTGTGGGCCAGAACTCCCCGCGCCCACTCGCGGCGTGCGCGGCGGCGACAGCCTCTTCGATCTCCTGGCAGACGCGCGCATCGAGGAACTCGCCGAGAGCAACATGCAACCCGCGCTGCTGGAGCAGTTGCGCCTCAGCCTCGCTGCCGAGGGTTGGACGCTCGCACCCTCGCGCTGGTCCGCCGGTGACCCCCTGAATGCCTCCGGCCCGTATCGCCGCTTCTTCCCTGGTGACGCGCCCATGCAACGCTGGCGCTGCGAGCCCCAGGTGTCCTTCGCGCTCGGGCTCGGCGAGCTGTGGTTCGAGCACGCGGGCAGGCCGTTGCTGCGTCGCGAAGCTGAGGGCGGCCGGAGCATGTGGTTCGACGAAGACGGCGGCGTGCTGTTCAGCACGCTCGCGGGCGGCAACACGCTGCTGGCCTTCGGCACGCGCGCTCCCGGCGAACTGCGCTACGGCTATCGCCCGAACGTCGAGCTGCCCTTGAGCACCTGGGAGCACGGGCTGTTCACTGCGGACGGAGAGGCGCGGCTCCCCCAAGATCTCGCCGGGCGACTCACTCTGGGCGACGTGAACCGTCCGTGCTTGCGGGTCGGCACGCCGTCGGTGCTGGAGTGGGAGCTCGAGGCCGAACAGGTCGACACGCTGGAGCTGAGCATCGGCACCGTCGATCTCGCGTTCCACTCGGACGACGGCCGCCTGATGAGCGCGCGCGGTGGCTCCGACGGCGTGACCTTCGCCGTCGAGCTCGAGATCGACGGCGCGCGCCAACGCCTGTGGTCGCAGCACCTGCCAGCCGGCACCGACTTCGAAGCGCACAGCGTGGACCTCGGTGACTGGGAGCGCGGACCTGCGCGGTTGCGCTTGGTCACCGAGGGCGGCCCCGCCGGCGACACGACCTTCGACTACGGCGCGTGGAGCGGCTTGCGCCTGGGCAGCCGTACCGCGAGTGCGCCGCGACGTCCGCACCTGGTGCTGATCGATGTCGACACTCTGCGCGCGGATCGCGTGGGTTGTTACGGCTACGCGCGTGACACCACGCCGCGCCTCGATGCCTGGGCCGAGCAACACGCCGCGCTCTTCGTGGATGCCCTGGCCACGAGCAACTGGACGCTCCCGTCGACCGCATCGATGCTCACCGGACTCTCGGTGCAGCAACACGGCGTCACGACCTTCCGCCGCAAGCTGGTGCGCGACTTGGGTTCCGTGGCCTTGCGACTGTCCGCGGCCGGCTACGAAACCTATGCGCGCAGCGACGCCGGCCTGCTGGTTCCCGAACTAGGATTCGGCCACGGTTTCGATCGCTTCGAGGCGCGTCGTCTGCCGCTCGAGGAGCACCTGGAGCGCGGCTGGAAACCGGAACTCGAGCGCCTGCGTGAGCGCGGTAGCGAGCGCCCGAGCTTCACCTTCCTGCAGACCTACATGACCCACGATCCCTTCGAAGACGACCGACGCTTCGAAGACACCACGCAGCCGTACTCGGGACCGCTGGGCGAGCGCGCCGTGGTGCGCAGCGACGTCGTGGCGCGACTCGCCGAGCTGGACGGCGCCGTGGACCCCGCCGACAAACGCCACCTCGACAACATCTACGACGCCGGCGTGCGCCGCATGGACGACCTCGTGATGGACTTCATCGACGGCCTCGCCGAGGTCTTCGGCAGCGAACCCTACCTCGTGATCCTCACCTCGGATCACGGCGAGGAGATCCTCGAGCACGGCAGCTTCGGTCACGGACACAGCTTGCACGGCGAAGTGTTGCGCGTGCCGCTGATCGTGAAGAGCCCCGACGGCAAACTCCGCGGCCGACGCAGCGAGCCCGCGTCCCTGCTCGACGTGGCGCCCACGCTGCTGCACGCCGCCAACCTCGCGATCCCGGAGGAACTCACCGGACACTCGCTGTTAGGCGCCTTGCCCGAACACCGCCCGCGCCTCGCGCAGCACGAGAACGACATGCACGACGAGCCCGCCTTCGCGCTCACCTTCCTGGGCCGCAAGTGGATCGAGGGCCCCATCCATCGCACGGACGGCGCCGAGCTGTTCTTCGAGGAGCTCTACGAACTCGCCGACGACCCCGGCGAAACCCGCGACCGCGCGGAGCAGGACCCCGAAGCCGCCGAGCGCCTCGCCACGCTGCTGCGCACGCACCTGGAGCAACACACCCCGGTGCTCGCGGTCGAAGCGGCGTCCGATCTCAGCGAGAACCGTCTCGCCGATCTCGAAGCACTCGGTTACGTGGACGGCGGCTGACCACGCGCCGACCCCGCCCAGCGATCGCGCGCCTTGGGTTAGGCTCGTGCCGAGCACGGCGAGAAACAAGGAGTCGGGATGACGAGTCGCGGGATGTGGGTAGGGGTGTGCGCGGTCGCGCTGGCGCTGGGAGTCGGTGGCTGGTGGCTGAGCGACGCTGCGCCGCCGAGCGCACCCGAGAGCAGCCACGCGGAGCCGCAAAGCGTGGGCGCGCCGGACGTCGAGGCCGAGCAGGCTGACACGACGGTGGCGCAGGCACCCGACGACGACGCCCAACCGGAACCGCTCAGCTTGGCGACGCCCGCAGCAGCCGCGCCAGCAGAAGCGCCCGTCGCAAACGACGCCGACCCCGCGCCGCTCTTCGAGAGCGTGCTCGGCGCGCGCCTCGCCGGGCAAGTGCTCACGCTCGACGGCGCGCCGCTACCGGACGCGCAGGTCGTGCTGCGGCTCGGCAACGAGCTCCGCGACGGCCGCTGGCGCGGCCCCCCCACTCCCGTCGGCTCCCATGCGCTCGACACAACCGGCGGCTTCGAAGTGAGCGAACTCCCCGGCGGCGACTTCCGCCTCACCGCCGAACTCGACGGCTGGGTCTGCGTGCAGCGCATCGAAGGCGAGATCGTGCGCTACGAAGAGGTCGACGGCGCTGAGCTGCTCATGGCGCCGGCGCTGAGCGTGCCCGGCTTCGTGCGCGATGCGAGCAGCGCTCCCGTGGAAGGCGCCGAGCTCGTGCTCGTGCCGCGCGACCACGGCCCGTCGATGACCGGCAACGACGTGCTCGCGCCGAAGTTGACGTACGTAGGACCGCGCAAGGTGGATGCGCGTAGCGACGCGTCGGGCGCGTTCACGTTCGCGCCGGTCGCGGCGCGCAGCCACAACCTCAGCGTGCGACACGCCGAGCACCCCACGCTCACGCGCGTGGAAGAGATCGACGGTCGCGCGCTGCACGTGCAGCTCGAGGGCGGCGTCACGCTCGCGGGCATCGTGTACGGCGCGAATGGTGACCCGCTCGCTGGCGTGTCGGTGCGTCTGCGCAGTAGCGGATACATGGGGTCGAGCGGCATCGAGCCACGCGAGACCACCACCCACGACGACGGCAGCTTCCGCCTCAGCGGGCTCACCCCCACTGACAACGCCTACGTGATGCTGCTCGCGCCGGGTCACGCGGTGCACGTGGTGCAGCCGCAGCCGCTCGACGCCGATGGCACGACCGTCGTGGAGTACGACCTGGCCGCCGAACGCGTGATCGCGGGTGTGGTGCGCGACAGCGCGGGCGCGCCGATCGAGGGCCTCAGCGTGATGCTGCAAGGCGAGCGCATCGTGCAGCTCAACGCGCGCATTCATCCCGTGCCCACTTGGGAGCAACGCTCGGGGATCGAGTCCACCACCACGAACGCCGAGGGCGCCTTCCGACTCGGACAGCTCTACGAAGGCACCTTTCAGCTCGCGCTCTCCCGCGACCACGAACTGTTGAGCGTGCACTCGGTGGAATCAGGGAGCGACGACCTGGAACTCGAGCTCGACCTTGCGAGCTTCGGAACCGTGCACTTCACCGGCCGCGTGAGCGACGCCATCTCGGGCCTGCCGGTGCCGCGCTTCGAGCTGCACGTCTGGCGCCCGAACCTCAGCGGCAGCTTCTCGGGCAGCCCGCACGAGTTCGAACACATCGAAGGACGCTACGAAGTGCGCGCGCTGAATCCCGGGGTGATGTACGTGTCGGCAAGGGCCGAGGGCTACCTCGGGAGTTCCTCGGCCAAGCTCGAGTACGAAGCGGGCGAGCACGTGATCGGCCTCGCGCTCACGCCGCACCGCGACTTGCAACTGCGCGTGCTGCACCCCGACGGCGAGCCCGTGCCCGAAGCTTGGCTCAGCGTGGAAGACATGCACGGGCAACCGATCTGGGTTCCGAGCGGCGCGGGCTCGAGATCCTCGAGCTTGCGCACCGACGCGCAGGGCAACGCCCACCTCTTCGAACTCCCCGCGGCCCGCGTGACCATCAAGCTCACCGAGGAGTGGGGCAATCTCACGCAAGACGTCGAGTTCGACCTGACTCATCCGCTCGAAGACGTGCAGACGATCTTCCTCGACGAGAACGTCACTTCGAAGCCCACGCGCCGCGATGTCATGTTGATGCTCGTGGTGCTCGCCGACAACCGCCCCGACGACCTGATCGGCACCAAGCGCGAGGATCTGCTGGCGCTCCAGACCGAACTCATGCCGCGCTTCGTCGCCGGGGAGATCACGCCGCTGGCGCGCTCGATCGAACTCACCTTCCGCTCGGCTTCCGGCGACGTCGTCGACCACGCCAGCTACGGCCAGAACGAGGAAGGCAAGTGGGTGCGCGCGGGCGGCATGGGCGGAAGTTGGGCGACCTCCGAGATGCCCGGCGGCGTGTCCTGGGACGTGCCCACCGGCGCCGGCACGCTCACGCTCGACATCGAGGGCAAGGGCGAACGCGTCGTGCCGCTCCCCGGCGGCAGCGACGAAGTGCAGGCCATGCTCTTCTTCGCCGAGCCCTGAAACGCCCGCGGGCCCGCAGCGCTGATCGCGCCACGAGCCCGCAGGAACTCGATCGTTGGGTGAGCGCAGCCGCGGCTCAGTGGTACTCGCGGTGCACTTCCGGGAAGCAGCTCTCCCAGTTGATCGTGCCGCCTTCGGGGTCGCTCAGGAAGCGCGGCTTGTCGAAGACGCCGCTGTCCTTGAGCGCGCGGTAGATGGCGCGCGCGTTGCCGCCGACTTCGGCGCCGAACTGTTCGCTGAGGCGCGCGCCGATCTCGTCGACGGTGCGGGTGCCGTCGGCGAGCTCGAAGAAGGCGCGCGAGCCGTCGTCCACGATGATGCCGCAGCCGGCGCCCGTGTCGGGCGTCATGAAGAAGGCGTACTCGGTTTCCTTCGGCTCGGCGGCGGCGAGGCTCTCGGCGTCGGTGAGCGTGTAAAGGTCGTCCATGTTGTAGGCGAGCACGGCGAGGTTCACGTTGCCGCCGAGCGAGGGCGTCTCGCTGCCGGTCACGCCATCGGCGCTGGGCAGCTGGGCCAAGGACGCGTCGTAGAAGCGGTGCAGACCCGGGTAGGGCATGTTGAAGTACACGTCCTTCACGTCACCGAAGTGCGCGGCAGCCCAGGTGCGGGCGCGACGGAAGAAGTGGTACTGGAACTCGGCCTTGAGCGGCCCGGACACGTCGGGGATGCCGGCGTACTCGCACTGACGGCGGACGTAGTCCTCCCAGTGCGACGCCATGGTCTCCACGAGCTCGGCGTCGATGCGGTGCGTGCGTAGCTCGGGGATGCGGTCGTGGAAGCCACCCTCCGACGCGACGTAGGCCCACTCTTCGATGATCTCACCGCCCTCGCGGTCGATGAGTCGCACGAGCATGTGCACGAGGCGCTGGAGCATGCGGCTCCAGTCGTTGAGTGCTTTGCCGATGAGCACCTCGTAGCCGGTCATCCAGTTGGTCGACAGGATCTCGTGGCCGTTGGTCTCGTCGTACTCGATGCCCCACTTGTCGACTTCCTTCTCCAGCGGCGTGCGCGGGAGGATCGCCAGGTTGAAGGCTTTGATGTCGGCGGGCTCGCGCGCGAAGGCGTAGTTGAGCGTGTCCTTGTAGTCGGCCACGGAGTCGCCGGGCAGCCCCATGATGATCTCGGTGGAGACCATCACGTTGGCCTTGCCTTTGAACTGGTCGAGCATCGGCGCGACCTTCTCCGGCTTCCACACGCGACGGATGTTGCGCATGGTCTCCGGGTTGCTGCTCTGGATGCCGACGCCGATGAACGAGCACGCTGTTTTGCTGGCCAGGTCGACCAGGTCTTGGTTCACCAGGCTCGGGAAGACCTCGAACATGTGCAGCGCCTTGATGTCCTTCTCGATGATCATGTCGAGAATCGCTTCAGCGCGTTTGCGGCTGTAGTTGAAGGTCGGATCGGTGTTCAACAGAATGCGCGCGCCTGCGGAACGGAAGTACTCCATCTCGGCGCGCACGCGCTCGAGCGAGAACTCGAAGTACGGCTGGTTGCGACCGTAGTCGCAGTAGCTGCAGGTGAACGGGCAGCCGCGCGCGGTCTGGTAACAGGCGCCGCCGCGGATGTCGCAGATGTCGAGCACACCGGTGAGGTAGGGCGACGCAAGTTCGTCGAGATCCTTGCAGTAAGGGCGCGGCGAGGGCACGAAGGACTGGCCATCGGAGTGACGCTGCGCGAGACCTGGGATCTCGGCCACGCTCTGCTTGTTGATCAGCGCGGTGAGCAGCTCGCAGAACGTGGCTTCGCCTTCGTTCACGGCCACCCAGTCGATGGCGCTGTTCTGATCGAGCGTCTTGCTGTGGTGATAAGACACCTCGGGTCCGCCCAAGATGATCTTCACGCTCGGCTTCTGGCGCTTGACCTCCTTGGCCACCTTCAGCACGTCTTGCGTGTTCCACACGTAGCAACTGAAGCCGACCAACTCGGGATCGTCGGCCAGGATCGCGTTGGCGTTGTGCTCGGGATCGTGGATCGAGCAGTCGTAGAACTTGTGGACGATCTCCGTGTTCGCCTTCAGGAAGGGATCCGACACGGCCTGCGCGTGGATGTACCCGAGCGAGAGCATCCGCAGCTGCGCGGTGTACGGCGAGGTGAAGCTGACCGACGCGAGGACGACCTTCATGGAACGAGCTTCCGAGAGTGAATCCGTGAGGCCTTCGGGGGGCCTCGCTCCTTTATCGGCCGCGTCGCGGCATCTCGGGGAGCGGATTCTGGGGAGTTCGGTGAGAGTCCGGCAAGTGTACCGCACCCAGGCGAGTCGGGAACGCCCAGCGAGACTATGAGCGCAGGATGAACCGCCGCGTCGCGGGACCTGACAACCCCGAGGTCAGGTGAGTGTTGCGAATCAGCACGAGCCGGCCCCAGCGACTCGGATTCAGCGGTAGGCTCGACGCGCTGCGCCACAGCTCGGTGGCGCGCAAGGGAGAGCCACCATGCGACGCGCCGTCGGACTGAACTCGATCCTCCTGCTCGCCACGCTGGGCTTCGCGCGTGCCGCCGCCGCCGACACCCTGCACGTGCCCACCGACCACGTCGCGATCCAAGCGGCCCTCGTGGCCGCGCAACCCGGCGACACGGTCCTCGTGGCCCCGGGCACCTACGCGGAGAACCTCGACTTCCTCGGCAAGGCGCTCACGCTGCGCAGCGAAGCCGGCCCCGAGCACACGATCCTCGACGCAGGCGGCCTCGACCATGGCGTGCGCTTCGAGAACGGCGAGACGCCCGACGCCTTGCTGCAAGGCTTCACCGTGCGCAACGTGAACCCCACGCCCGGTCATCACGCCGTGTTCGTGAACGGCGCGTCGCCGACCTTGCGCGACTTGATCTTGCGCGACAACCACATCAGCGGCGGCATGTGCGGCGAGATCCTCAGCGGCGGCGGGCTCGCGCTGATCGACAGCGCAACGCAGGCCTTCAACCTGAGCGTGACCGACAACTCACTGGTCGCGGCCTGCACCAAGACCTTCCTGTTCTCGCCCGGCATCGTGGTGCGCGGCGACTCCAACGTGCTGATCGACGGCGGCGAGGTGCGGCGCAACATCACGGGCTTCGGCGTGCCGCTCGGCGGCGGCGTCACGGTGACCGGCGGGCATGCCACGCTGCGCGGTCTGGCCATCGAGAAGAACAGCCAGACGGGGATCCTCGTCACCGACTTCGGACCCGGACCGACGCCGAGCGCACTCCTGGAAGACTGTCGCCTCGTGCGCAACGGCGTGAACGGCAGCGTGGGCAACGGTGTCGAGGTTTCGAGCGGCGAAGTCGTGCTGCGTCGTTGCGTGCTCGCGCGCAACAGCGCGTCGGGTGCAGAGGCCGGGGGCGGCGGCGCGCTCACGCTCGAGCACTGCACCGTGTGGGGCAACACCTTCTCCGGCGTGACGGGTTTCTTCCTGAGTCCGCCGCCGGTGCTGCGTCATTGCATCGTGTGGAACGACGACGTAGGCGCGGGCAGCTCGGCCTCGATGGACATCAACTACAGCGTGATCGCAGGCGGCTGGCCCGGAGTGGGCAACCTCGACGCCGACCCGCTGCTGCGCGACCCGGCCGCCGGTGACTTCACGCTGCTCGGCGGCTCCCCCGCCATCGACGCGGGCGACCCACTGGCACCGCTCGACCCCGACGGTTCACTCGGCGACCTCGGCGCGCACACCTACACCCCGTGGTTCGCGCTCGGCCACGCACTCCCCGACGGCCCGCGCTCGCTGAGCCTCACGGGAGTCGGTTCCTTGCGCGCCGACACGCCCCTCACGCTGCAACTCGAGCGCGCCGAACCGCACAGCTCGAGCCACCTCGTGATCGGCTTCGCCAACGCGGAGCTCGCCTTCCACGGCGGCGTGCTGGTGCCCGCTCCCGACGTGTTGCTGCTCAACCTCCCGGTGAACACTCAAGGCGCGCACACCTTGCACGCCACCTGGCCCGCCGGCGTGCCCTCGGCCTTCTCGTTCTGGGCGCAGCACTGGCAAGTGTGCGACGAGGCGCCACTCGGCTTCGTGGCGAGCAACGCGCTCGTGGGTACAACGCCCTAAGTTTTCGCGGTCTCGTTGCGCTCGGTGCTGAGTCGAGCACGCGAACATGCGTGCTGTGTGACACGCGCGGGACTCGCCCGGGTGCGTCGCCCTAAATCCCGTATGCTCGACGAAATCACGCGTCGACGCCGAAGCAACACGGCCGCGCACGCTTGACGCCCGAGTACGTCTCCCCACCCACCTCGCCCAGTCCTCCCTGCTGACCGCGAGGCGGAGTCCCTCTCCACCGTGACGCCACGCCGACTTGCCGGCTTGCTGCTGGCGCTCTGGTGGATCGTGTATCCACTCGCGCAGCGGCTCCCGATCTCACTCAACGTCGTGCACGGCCTGTTGGTCGTGGCGCTGGCGCTGTGCGCGGCGGGCACGGTGCGCAAGCGCGCGAGTGTCGCGGTCGGGATCCCCGCAGCGGCGGCCTTCGTGGCCGCGATTTCGCTGCTCATCGCCACGCTCGGCGCGCGCGGCGACTTCCCCGTGGGGGAACGTTGGGACGGCGCCGTGGTCGGCTTCAGCCACGTGCTCTTCTTCCTGTGCGCGCTGGTGCTCGTGCCCCAACGCGCCAAGCTCGGCGACGCGGCGGCCGACAAGGAAGACCCCACCGCGGTGCGCATGCGCGGAGGGCTGGCGGCCGTGCTCGGCCTGGCGGCGCTGGCTCAACTCATCGTGGTCATGCTCGGCGGCGGCGAGTTCGAACGCTTGGCGGGAACACTCGGAAACCCGAACCTCTTCGGCGCTTTCGTGGCGGCCGTCGGCTTGGCGGTGGGAGCCTTCGCGCGCTCGCGCCCGCTCTCGGTGGCGCTCTTCGCCGTCTTCGCCATGGTGATCCTGCAGACGGGTTCGCGTGGTGCCTTCCTCGCCGGCGCCGTGGTGTTGCTCGGCTTCGCCGCACGACGCGGCGTGCGCGTGGGTTTCGGCGTGGCGCTCGCGCTCGCCGCGGTGTTGTGGATCGTGCCGAACCCGCTGGTCGAACGCGTCGACGCGCTGCAGGATCATCTCGCTTACAGCCGGCCCTTCCTGTGGGGCGTGGGCCTCGACAACGCGCTCGAGCACCCACTCGGCATCGGCGCCAGCATGAACAAGTACGTGTTCCCCACCGACGCGCTCGACCCGGCGCGTCCGTGGCTCGTGGCGCAGCGTCATCAAGTGGGGCTCACGCACAACGTGTTCCTCACGCTGGCGCTCGAGTGGGGTTGGTTGGCGGCGTTGGCCGGGCTCGCGCTGCTGCTGTGGACCATGTGGCAAGCGCTCCGACCGGGCCCCGGGCGTCTCGGTGAAGACCGCTTGGGGCAGGGCGCGGGCTTGGGCGCCGCCGTGTTGCTGGTGGAATCACAGGTCGACGGCCTCGAGCAGAATCCGCTGCTCTTCTCGCTCTTCTTGTTGCTGACGGCCGTGGTGCTGCGCCGCCTCGGTCGCCCGACTCCCGAACTCAGAGTGCACGGACGCGTGATCGCTTCCAGCTTCCTCGTGGGCGCGGTCGCGTTGGGCGCAGCCGTGCTGCAGATCGACGAGCGCCGCGACGACGAGGCGGCGGCCACCGCGGTGCTGCGCGACTGGCGAGCGCGCGCCGTGCCCAGCGAGGGCGCGCGCGAGAACATCGCAACGTTCGTCGCGCAGCACCCTGACAGCTCGCGACTGGCGCGCACACAACTCGACTTCGAGGTCGCCGTGCTGCGCCGCGAACTCAACGCCCGGGCCACACCCGCTCAGCACGACGGCGGTCAACGCGTTTGGGACGCGCTCGCGCTGGCACGTGACGCGAACCCGCTCGACCCGCGTCCGCTGCGCGCCGCCGCTGACGCGGCGCTCGCCCTGCACCGTCGTGGTGGACGCGATCCCGCGCACCTCGACCGCTATGTGCGCTACGTCGAAGAGCTGCTGCGTCTCGACCCCTACGACGTGGACTCACGCCGCGAGTTGGCGCTCGAAGCCCACGCGACGCAGCGCGCCGAGCTGGCCCACACCCAGCTCGACGTGCTGCTCACGCTGCAACCCTACGACGCCTTCAGTTGGTGGATCAGCGGACTGCGCGCGCAGCACGAAGGCCGCGACGAAGCCGCGCTCGCCGCCTTCATCAAAACGCGCCAACTGATCTGGGAAGCGCGCGTGCCCGCCGGTGCGCTCAACCCCGGCGCCCGCGACGCGGTGAACAAACTTCTCTCGCGCACGACCATGGAGAACCTCGAAGCGCAACGGCTCAAGCTCGCGCAGCGACTCCGCGAGGAGCGCCCTGCCAAGCTCGAGTCGCAAGGCGAACAGAGTTAGCGCGGCGCAGGCCTCAGGGCGTGGTGGCCTTCAAGCCGTTCGTCGACGAGAAACCTGAGAAGCCACTCGGGTCCGTGATCCAGAACTGCAGGAACACGTCGAGGCCGCTGGGCACACCGCCGGGCAGCCCCAGGTTCAGCTGACGCGAGCCGTCGACACCGATGAGCGCGCCGCCGATGAAGAAGTCGGGCGCGGGGATCAACGTGCCACCCTTGAACGGCGCGCTGAGGTTCGTGAGCGAGTAGACCACGGTGTTCATCGCGCCGGGCAGCGCGCCGATCACGTCGAGCGTGAAGCTGCCGCCGCTGGCGAGTGAACCCTTGCCGCGCAGCTGTGGGGTGACGCCGCCGGCGCCCGCCAGGCCCTGGCCCAGACTCACGAAGGGGCCCACGTGCACGCGCGCAGCGACGTCGTCGCCGTTGTCGAGCACGGCGCGGAAGATGAACCACTGACCGTCGTCGCTCAGCATGTAGCCGTCTTGAACGCTGCGCAGCGTGTCGATCACCACGCCGTCGACCGTGCTCACACCTTCCTGCACGATGAGTTGGTCGTTGAGGAAGAGACCGCTGTCCACGTCGGTGTCGGGGTTGTCCCAGTCGCCGAACCACAACACGTTGCCGTTGTTGCCGATCATCACGGGGCCGCTGCCGAAGCTCGTGAGGTTCCAGCTGGCGAAGTCGTTGTCGGTCACGCTGTCGCCTTCCTGTCGGAACTTCGCGCCGTTGAGCTCGATGAGCAGGTTGCTCGAGGTGTCGCCGTCGAGTGAACCGCTGATCACGTAGTCACCGTGGTCGTTGAGGTTGACCTCGGCGCTGGCGAGCGAGGACCAGTTGCGTCCGGCCACGGGTGAAGCGCTGCCTTCCTGGGCGAGCAACACGCTGTCGAGGTACACCGCGTGGTCGACCGCGGTGTCGCCCGCGAGGTCGGCGATGAACAGCACCTCGCGCAGCGCGTTGTAGGCGAAGTTGTGCGGGCTGGTCTCGAAGTCGGCGACGGCTTCGGTCTGGCCGGGCAGCACGTCGCCCTCCTTGAAGAGCACGGTCTGGGTCGCGCCACCGAACACGTCGACCTCCATGAGCGCGCGGTCCGTGGTGGACGCGATGGCCGAGTCGTCCACGCTCGCCATCACGAGGATGTGCCCCGAGTCGGCGATCTTGGTCTCGAGGAAACCGGTGAACACGGTGCCCGCGCTGAAGCCCGCCGCGCTGGACACGCTGCCTTCCTGGATGAGCAGCGTGGTGTTGAAGTAGATGCCGCTGTCGTCGTTGTTCGAGGCGGTGCCGTCGAGGAAGAAGTTCCAGCCGCTCTCACTCAGGTTGTTGAGCGTGATGGAGTCGAAGGAGCCGATCGAAGAGCCGGTCGGCATCGCCAGGGATTCCCCCTCGGTGAGCGACACGCCGAACTGCGTGAGCAGCGCGCCGTCGGCGGTGGTGTCGGGGTTGTCGGTGTCGACTTCGAGCAACCAGATGCCGCTGTTGTTGATCGCGAGGTTGTTGATCGACGTGGTGTTGCCCACGAGCCCCACCACATCGCCTTCGGTGTGGAGCTCGTCGAGATCCACGGTACTGATCGGAGTTCCCTGAGCCGCGAGCGGCACCGCGCTGAGCGCGCAAGCGAGAAGGGCTGAAGCGGTCTGCATGGTCGTTGACCTCCCAAGTGTGATGACCGACGCACCCACGCGCCGGTCGCTCGTGTTCCAAGCTCCGCGGCGGTGTGCGCGCGGAACGACTTTCCCGCCGCCATCCTATGCCAGGATCCGAGTTCGCCGGTGCGCCGAGCTCGCGTCCGAAAGCCCGCCTTCCTCACCCTGCGCAGATCCGTACGCTGACTCCATGGACAAAGCAGCGCCGGATCCCGAGCTCCACGGTAAGCGCCACCGACTGCACGAGGTGCTCTTCGAGGCCGACACGCGCGCCGGCAAGGCCTTCGACGTGGCGCTGCTGGTGTGCATCGGCGTGTCGATCGTGGCGGTCTGCTTGGAGAGCGTGACGTCGATCCGTGAGCAGCATGGCCAGCTGTTGCGCGGCGTGGAGTGGAGCATCACGGTGCTGTTCAGCGTGGAGTACGTGCTGCGCATGATCAGCATCCGGCGCCCCGCCGCCTACGCGCTGAGCTTCTACGGCCTGGTCGACCTGCTCTCGATCTTGCCGACCTACTTGTCGCTCGTGTTCGCGGGCACGCAGACGCTGCTCGTGATCCGCGCGCTGCGCTTGTTGCGTGTGTTCCGCGTGCTGAAGTTGGCGCAGTTCGTGGGCGAGGCGAAGCAACTGCGCGCGGCGCTGCACGCGAGCGCGCGCAAGATCATGGTGTTCCTGTTCACCGTGATCACGGTGGTGGTGATCGTGGGCGCGGCGATGTACTTGATCGAGGGCGAGGCGTCGGGCTTCACCTCGATCCCGCACTCGATGTACTGGGCGATCGTCACCATGACCACGGTGGGCTACGGCGACCTCGCACCGATCACCACCGGCGGCAAGCTGCTGGCCTCGATCGTGATGGTGCTGGGCTACGGCATCCTGGCCGTGCCCACCGGGATCGTCACCGTGGAACTCGCGGCGGCCGGGCGCAAACGACTCGTGAGCACCCAAGCCTGCCCGAGTTGCAGCGCAGAAGGTCACGACACCGACGCGCGTCACTGCAAGTTCTGCGGCGTGAAGCTGTAGCGCGGCGGCTCAGGGCGTGGTCGCGAGCACTGCGTTCGTGGACGAGAAACCGCTGGAGCCGCCCGGGTCGAGGATCCACGCCTGCAAGGAGATCTCGACGCCGCCGGGCAGGCCGGCCGGCCAAGAGCCACTCAACACGCGCGCGCCGGTGGGTCCGATCGGGAAGCTGCGCACGATGTCGGGGGCGGGCACGAGCAGGCCGCCCTTGAGCGGCAGCGAGATCTGGCTGAAACCGAGCACCACGAAACTCGTGCTGCTCGGCAGTGCGTCGTCGATGCTGAGCACCCACGGGTCGCAGGGCAACAGCGCGCCGTCGCCTTCGAGCGTGGGCAGCAGGCCGCCGGTGCCAGCCAGCGCGTGACCCAGCAGCGACCAGGTGCCCGGGACTTCCACGACCACACCGGGCGCGAGCGAGCCGGTGACCTCCACGCCCGGCACGGCGCCGATCACGCGCGTGCTGCCGAAGATGCCGGCGCTCGGCGCGAGCGCGACGCAGGCCGAGCTGAGCACCTGGAACTCGAAGGTGGCGATCACCAAGTCGGGCGGCACGCTGGCGAGCGTGCTCGGCGGCATGAGCACGGTGTAGAGCACTTCGCCGTCGTCGAGGTCGAGGTTGATGCCGTCGGGGTCGGGCAAGAAACCCGACACGAAGGACGGGAACGCACCGACGCTCGCGCCCTGCAACGCGAGCCGCGCCGGGTCCCAAGCCAGGATCGCGTCGACCGCCGAGATGGGTTCGGGATCCGCGGCGCTCGCGACCAAGTCGACGAAGATCGTGCCGCCGACGAGCGCACTCTGGTGCCCGGGCTCGAGGCGCAAGTCGACCTGCAGCGTGAGCAAGCTCAGCGCCTGCAACAACGTGAAGACCACACTCATGGCGTGGTACCGCTCAAGCCGTTGCTGGCCGAGTAACCGCTGAAGGCGCCGGCGTCGACCGCCCAGACTTGCATGTAGAGCGTCATGCCGCCGGGCACGCCGGGCGGCCACGGGCCGGTGAACACTTTCGAGCCCGTGGGGCCCACCGGGAACATGCGGATGATGTCGAGGTCGGGCACGATGATGCCGCCCTTGAAAGGCAGGTTGAGCGAGTTGAAACCGATCACGAGGAAGCCGAGCGTGCTGGGCAACGCGTCGCTGAGGGTGACGGTGTAAGGCTCACACTCGAGCAGCACGCCGTCGCCTTCGAGCTGCGGGACGAGGCTGCCGGTGCCCGCGGCCGCGCCGCCGAGGTCGGCCCAGGTGCCGGGCACTTCCACGACCGAGTGCGGGGCCAGCGTTCCGGTGATCACCTCGCCGGGTACCACACCGTGCACGCGCGTCTCGCCGAAGAGCCCCGACGACGGCACCAGCCCCACGCAGGCGCTGGTGAGCACTTCGAACTCGAAGCGCGCCACGACCAGGTCGGAGAACAACGAGACCGACGCGCCAGGTGGCGCCAGCGCGGTGTAGAGCGCCTCGCCGTCGCCGACATCGGCGTTGATGCCGTCGGGATCGAGCAGGAAGCCGAACACATAAGGCGGGAAGTCGGCGAGCGACGAGTTCACCAGCTCGAGACGGTTCGGATCCCAGCTCAAGAGCGCATCGACCGCAGAGACGAACTCTGGATCGTCGGCCGCTTCGATCACCAGTTCGACCGTGATGTGCTCACCGACCAAAGCGACTTGATCGACAGGTCCGACACGCAAATCGACCTGCGCCGTGACCAACGCGAGGACGTACGCCAGCGACGCGAGTGCGCCCATTGGCTTTCTCCCATTCCCACTCGATGACTACCCCACAACAGCGACAACGTAGGGCAGAGTCCGCCAAGCGTCCAGCCCCCCATCTCGATTCACTCGTCACGCGGACAGCGCGGCAAGCCGTCTCGATCACTTGACACGTGAACGACAAGTTCGGCTAGAGTGCGGCCGCCGCGAGACAGCGGTCACCTGAACGGGAGTCTCAGGGAGTGTGGGAGTCAGACGCGGACGCTCGTGCGTTCGCAGCTGCGTCACGTGCCTCGATGCGCGTGATGTGTGGGTCGCCGAGCCGTGCTTGGGAGAGCACGCAGTGCACGCGTCATGCGTCGCACGAGTTCGTCGAGCTGCAAGCCCGTTGCGACTTCCGTCGGTGCGAAATCCACGGGAGTCTCAACGGGAGAGCAGCAACGATGAACAGTCGCTTCAGTTTCAAACGAACCCTCACCGGCTTGGTCGCCGTGGCTGCGCTCGGCGCGGTCCCGGTGGCGGCCCAAGAGGTCAACAGCCAATCACTGTCGGAGAACGGTTGGTTCTCTGACGACACGCGCGCCGACGGTTTCGGCAGCGAAGCCGCGGGCACGAACCTGATCAGCGACACGCTGACGGACGACCCCGAAGGCAGCGCGAGCGGCGTGTCCACGCACGATGCCGACATCAACAGCTTGATCAGCTTCGTCCCCGCTCCGGGCAGCGCGCCCGCGGGCACGCACCTCGGCGCCGTGCACTTGAACATCGGCAACAACGCCGGTGGCAAGGCGCAAATCTCGCATCGCATTGACGACGGCACGGGACACTTCCCGGGCAGCGCGCTGAGTTCCGGCTTCAACGCCGAGTACTCGTGGATGGGCGACGGCATGTCCACCATCACCGCCTCGTTGAAGTTCGGCGTGAAGACCGCCGACTTCGGCAGCACCGGCAGCTCCAGTCGCACGGGCGAGAACGCCTGGGACAAGGTGCTCATCTACGAGCCCGGTCAAGGCAACGGCAAGGTCTCCGACGGCACCTGGCAGACCGAGACGATCGACTTCAGCACCGGCAAGTGGTGGTTCTTCGACCGCACGATCGGCGCCAGCAACCAGAGCTCGCCGCTCTCGCTCGCTGACATGGCCACGTCGACCGCCACGTACAAGGCCGGCGATCCCAAGACCGTGCAAGACGTCTACAACCTGATCACCGCCGCCGGCGCGCACATCACGAGCGTCCAGTTCGGCATCGGCTCGGGCAACGCCAACGGCAGCGTCTACGTGAATCAGCTCGAGTGCAGCGCTTACCGCACCGGCATGATCACGACCTTCGGCTGCGGCGAACCCTTCTACGCCAACGGTTTCGAGACCGACGACTTCGGTTGGAACGTGTTCAGCGGCCCGGCCTACGCGTCCACGCGCGTGGCGTCCGGCACGAACGGCATCAGCTCCGCGAGTGGCAGCTTCCACTCCGAGACGACGGCCACGGCTGCGGGCAACTGGGGTGGCTACAGCGGCGTGTGCGGCTGTGCCTCGACCGCCTGCGCGGCGAGCAACGACGTGTTCCCCGCCGGCGGCTACCGCACCTCGATCGACATCTGGCTCGACGTGGACGGCGGCTTCGCCAACAACAGCTTCATCGAGTTCAGCTCGGCGATGAACAACACTGCCGGCTCGCACAACCGCGACTTCATCTTCAACGGCGTGTTCCTCGACAGCTCCGACTTCACGGGACCGAACCCGGGTGAGAACCGCTTCGTGTGGGCGGCCAGTCACAACTCGGTGGGCGACCCGGTGAACGGCGTCGACCCGATCGCGATCACGAGCTCCGGCTGGTACACCTTCGAGAACGTGTTCTACGACTCCGGCGCCGGCATCCTCGGCGCCGACTACGTGATCAGCGACAGCGCGGGCAACGAGCTCGTGCGCTGGACGCGCATCAACCCGTCCGACGTGATCAACTCCACCGTGGGCGGCAACCGCTACGGCTGGTTCGTCACCAACGACCTCGGCTTGATCGCCTTCGACAACGCCTGCCGCAAGCCGGGCGCTTTCGATCAGAACGTCACACCCGACACGATCTTCGGCACCGGCAACGCCAACGGCGCCTTCACCGTGGATCGCCAGGACGGCGTGGAGCTCGGACTGCGCGGCAAGCTGCGCTTCCCGACCGCGGGGATCTACAACAGCAACGGCGACGGCACCTACACGTTCAGCACGGGTTCGGGCACCAGCACGCCGCCGAACGCCGAGTGGGCCTGGGACTGGTCGGTGAACACCGACTACGACGACAGCACAGGCCTCGTCGTGCAAGACCTCGACTACGAGATGGGCATCGACTTCGATCCCGGCGCGGGCACCGACTACTTGGTGTTCGACCCGATCGCGCCCGGCTCGGTGATCCCCTACACGACCCCGCAGACGAAGGACTTCTGGGATCACTCGATGGGTGACAACACCACCGGCATGAGCATGGGTGTCGAAGCCACCGACGTGCCGACCTACCTCGCGCTCATCGCCGCGAACAACGTCGCGCAGAACTCGTGGCGCTCCACGTTCTACAACCAGCCGCCCTTCGACGGCTTCGATCCCGACGTGCCCGGTCGCTACGAGGTCTACCTCTCCGCGTCCGACGGTGCTTCGGAAGTGGCGCGCACACAGATCTCGATCTTGGCCATGGACGGCGTGACGCTCTCGCTCGAAGCCGACCTGAACCAGGCCGACCAGAACGCGAGCTTGGCCGGCGTGCAGGTCGCGACCGAGCTCTGGCTGCGCAACCCCGACGACACCGAGGTCACGGGCTGGCAGGCCTTCCTGTCCTTCCCGAGCGGCATGATGACGTACGAAAGCGCGCTCAGCAGCTACACCGCCGCGCCCTTCGGTGCGCACCTCACGTCGACGGCGCTCGCGAATGTGGCCGCCGGCGAGTTGCGTCTCGACGGCAACACGCTGCCGTCGCCCATGGGCACCACGGGCGATGCGAAGTTGGCCACGTTGTTCTTCACGGTGTCCGAGTGCACGCCGGTCGGGGTCGCCTTCGACCTTGGTCAGCCCTTCCCCTCGGAGACGAGTTTCCTCGGCAGCCCCATCGCCACGGATCTCATCGACGGCCCGTCGATCGTGCCGGACAACACGGCGCCGGTGCTCGTCGGCACGCCCGCGAACATCACGCAGCCCGCCGATGCGGGCAGCTGCGCCTCGGCGGTCGTGACCTGGACCGACCCCACGGCCACGGACAACTGTGATCCGTCGCCCACGGTGGTCTGTTCGCCGGCGAGTGGCAGCACTTTCGGCGTGGGCACCACCACCGTGACCTGCACGGCCACGGACCTGCACGGCAACGAGTCGACCTCCACCTTCGACGTGACGGTCACGGCCACCAACGCCGTGGACGTGACGGTGGTGTTGGCGGGCTCCGACCCGACCACGCGTTGCATCGAGTTCGTGGCCGATTGCGGCGCGAGCACGAGCGTGTCCATGAACTTCGTGGGCAGCCCGGCCACGGCCACGGCCACCATCGAGCTCCCCTGCGGCAGCTACACCACGCTGTGTGCCAAGGACGAACAGCACACGATGTGGGACACGACCACGCTCACGAACTCGGGCGTGACCTACACCGCGGACACGACGCTCGTGCTCAACGGTGGCGACACCGACGACGACGGCGACGTCGACATCAACGACGTGACCTTGCTGCTCGCGCAGTTCGGCACGGTGCCCGCCATCGGCCCGTGCCCGTGGGACGGCGTGACCCGCAATGCTGACTTCAGCAACAACGGTCCCGTCGGTTCCGAGGACTACGTGTTCATCACGGCCAACTGGCTGCAAGTGTCGGCGTGCGTGTGCCCGTCGCCGGCTTCGACTCGTGGCGGCTCCGGCCCGCAGACGCGCCTCTCAGTGGTCGACTCACTGACGCGTGCCGCGGACCTCAACCGCGACGGTTTCATCGACGTCCTCGACGTCGAAGTGCTCGAACAGCGCCACGCCCTCTCGGGTGAGCTGTCTCGACGCATGCGCAGGTAACACCCGCGCACAGAGCTTCGGCTCGGTCCGGGCCGGTGACGATTGGGAGATCGTCACCGGCCCGGCTTTGTTCCGGGGGCACACGAGCCGCTCGCCCACTGCGCGCAGCTCCAAGTGGTAGGCTGGCCTGCTCATCGCCCCAGGAAGCACAGAGAACGGGAGGGTCTGATGTTCAACCTGTCTGAATACTCATGGTCGTGCGCTGCCGCGCTGCTCACCGCGCTCGCGTTCGCCACGCCCGCCACTGGTCAGGGTTTCGATCAGCTCGACTGGACGCTGGGCGGCAACGTCGGTGGTGCGGGCTCGCTCACGAATGACGTGATGCACTTGGAGTCGTCGTCCGAGGGCATCTGCGAGAACCCGTTCGCCTCGGGCACGGGCTACGACAAGAAGTTCTACAGCGCCGTCGCGCCCTACGACGCCGTGGTGAGCGCGCATCTCGTGTTCGACAATCAGGATACCTGTTCGTCGTTCTGGCACGTCGAGCAACCGATCTACCTGATCAACGGTGTGAGCTCGATCATTTTGTGCGACAGCGCCTGCTTCGACTTCGAGGCCGACTTCAGCTTCGAAGTGAAAGCAGGTGACGAGTTCGCCTTGGGTGTGAACTCAGTGGACTGCGCCTGCGAACCCGGCGTGGCCGACTACACGAACTTCGAGTTCACCTTCGCACCCGAGTTCGACTGGCAACTCACAGGCAATGAGTTGGCCGGCACCAACGGCCAAGCGCCGGTGCTCCAAGGCGCCGGCGAGTTGGCAGCCGACACGCCGTTCCGCATCGCCATGAAGAAGGCGCTGCCCAACGCGCCGGCCTACGTGATCGCGTCGCTCACTGCGATCAATGCTCCGTTCAAGGGTGGCGTGCTCGTGCCGTCGCCCACTCCACCATCGGTGCTCGTCGCTGGGATGACCAACGCCGTCGGCCGCCTCACGCTCGACGGCGTATGGCCCGCAGGCGTGCCGGCCGACCTGCCGCTCCACGTGCAGACCTGGGTGCAGGATCCCACCGGCCCCGCGGGCTTCTCGGCCTCGAATGCGCTGCTCGCACCGACTCAGTAACTGCTCAGAGATCGAGCACGCGCTGGAAGTCTTCGTCTTCCCAGGCCAGCTTGAAGTCGCTGTCCCGGCGCGCCTGTTCCATGTAGGCCGGCTCGACGGCGAGGCACAGCATCAACGCCTGCGCAGACTCCTCGAAGCGCGCGGTCATCGAGAGCGAACAGGCGAGGTTGTAGGCGCTGGTGGCCGCGGCGAAGTCCACGCCGGCTTCCTGAGCCACAGCCACAGCGCGCTGCAGCACGGGGATCACTTCGGTGTCCTTGCGCTGGATGATGAGTGCGACGCCGAGACCGTCGAGCGCGGTCCAGAGCAAAGAGGAATCACCGGCGACACCGAGCACGTCTCTGCCGCTGTCGTGCAAGCTCAGCGCGCGCACGTAGAGCGGCTCGGCGCGCTCGCTGTCGCGCAACTGCGAGGCGGCTTCGGCGGCCATGAATTGCGCCATGGCGTGATCGGCGAGCGCCTCGGCGTGTTCGTCGAAGGTGGCGAGCACCAACGCCGGGTCGCTGCCTAGGTAGGCACTGAGCATCTCGGCTAGGACACCGCGCACGGCGGGCCAAGTGCGCGGGAGAGCCGGGCCGCCAGCCTCGCGCAGGGCAACACGCAGCACGTCGCCCGTTGGGTCGTCCGCTGCGAAGGAAGTCAGCACCACGAACTCGTCGGTGAAAGCCACGTCTTCAGGGTGACGCTCGGTGGGACCGCCGTCGCGCCCCCAGAGATTCGCAGGCAGGAAGCCGCGCACGTCGTCGGGAACGCCGCCGCTGTAGTGCAACACCACGTAGCCGCCTCGCGCGGCGGGCTGACCTTCGCGCTGTGTCGACCAGACTTGCTCGAAGCTCGCACTGGGCGCGGGCAACAAGCCGCTCATCGTGGGCATCGAAAGAAAGGTACTGAGCTGAACTGATTCGGCAGGACGCCCCACCTCACGCGTGATACCACGCGGCAGCTCGAGCTCCGGCAACTTCCACGCTTCCAAACTGCTGAGTGGCGCGTCGGGCCGCTCGGCAAGCGCGCCTGCGTCTTGCGCACAAACCGGCGCGCCACCGAAGCCGCTCGCAACGAACACGCCGACACTCACCAACACGACAAGCACCTTGAGCACGCGATCTCTCCCTGGATGAACACTGTCCCCTGACTCCCGCAGCACGCTGCCGCGAACTCGCAGCAACGGTAGGTGCTGAGTGAAGTGCGTCAAGCACGCAGGCAGGCCGGCGTTCACGGGAAGCAGCCGGCGCGCGGCCGACGCGATCCCGGGCAGCTGATATCCTCCCCCGACGCGTCACGCGGCTCCCGACGGCCCGACGTGTGCAGATCCCCGCCTCCCCACCTCGTGATCGTCACCCATGCGCATCGTTTCTTCGTGTCGCGCCGCACTCATCGCGGCCCTCGCTCTGTCGCCCCTCGCCTCCGCCGACACGCTCTTCGTCGACGCCAACCTGGCCCTCGGGGCGAACGACGGCAGCTCCTGGAGCGACGCCTTCCAAGGTGCCGACGGTCTGCAAGCCGCGCTCGGCGTCGCCATGTCGGGCGACGAGATCTTCGTGGCCGACGGGCGCTACCTCGCGTCGAGCACGGGCAACCGCGGTCACGCCTTCGCGCTCGCCAACGGTGTCACGATCTACGGGTCCTTCGCCGGCGGTGAAGCGTCGCCCGAGGAACGCCCGCCCTTCGGCACGGCCGACAGCGTGCTCGACGGTGACCTCGCCGGCAACGACGGCAGCGCGCTCTTCGGCGACAACAGCTTCCACCTGATCACCACCGTAGGCACGAACTCCAGCGCCGTGATCGACGGCTTCGTGGTGCGCGCCGGCAACGCCGACACCAGCGGCAGCAACCGCGACCGCGGCGCCGGCATCCTGTGCCTCGGCAACGTGAGTCCCACCGTGCGCAACTGTCGCTTCCTCGCCAACCGCTGCAGCTTCGGCGGCGCGGCCGGCTACGTGAACAACGGCGGCGCGCCCACGTTCACCGACTGCAGCTTCGAAGACGGCAACGGCGGCGCCTTCGGTGGCGCCTTCGACATCGCCGGCGGCGGCGCGGTGCTCTTCGACCGCTGCCTGTTCCGCGGCAACACCGCCGCGCGCGCGGGCGCACTCGAGCTCTTCTCGAGCAGCGGCATCGTGATCAGCAGCAGCGTCTTCGTGGACAACACGGCCACGGGCACCAGCGGCGGCGGCGCGATCTGGCTCGGTTCGGGCGGCGGCGCGCGCGTGCGCAACTGCACCATCGTGTCGAACTCCGCCACGAGTCACGCCAACGCGGGCATCCGCAACCAAGGCGTGGGCAACTTCCGCGTGTTCAACTCGATCCTCTGGGACAACACCGGCGTGGGCGGCTTGCAGAACCCTGAGAACCAGGTGAATGCGGGCACGCTCGTGTTCAACAGCTTGGTGCAAGGCGGCTTCACAGGCAGCGGCAACGTGGAGGGCGACCCGGACTTCGCCGACGCTGCGGGCCTCGACTTCACACCCGGCGTGAACTCCCCCGTGATCGACGCGGGTGACAACGGCCAGACCTACAACGGCAGCGACACCGACTACCTCGGCAACCCGCGTCAGGCCGACGTGCTGAGCGTGCTCGACACCGGCCTCGGCGACGCCCCCATCGTGGACATGGGCGCCCTCGAGTTCCCGTCCGCATGGCTCGAACTCGGCGGCGCGCTGGCGGGAACGCTCGGCGAACCGAACCTGCTGATGACCGGCACCCTCGCGCCGGGAAGCGCCAACGCCGCCGCGCTCAGCAATGCCGCGCCGAGCTCACTGAGTTTCCTCGTGGCGGGCTTCAGCCTGATCAACACGCCGATCAAGGGTGGCCTGCTGCAACCCGCGCCCGACCTGTTCAAGTCGATCTCCACGAGCGCGGCCGGCACGCTCGACCTGCCCTTCACGTGGCCGACGAACTTGCCCTCGGGCCTGAGCACCTACTACCAGGTCTGGGTGCAAGACGCCGGCGCGCCGGCAGGCTTCGCGTCGACCAACGCCGTGCAAGGCACGACCCCCTGACGCGAACGCGCGCGGCGCACGCGCGCTCCACGACCCGCGTGCTCCCCGAGCACGACGTCGCCTCGCAGCGGCGTGTCGCGCACGAACAAGACCGCGGGGTCACCGGCATCGCTGCCAGTGACCCCGCGGCGCTTCGAGCCGATGGGCTCACACGTCGATCAGGGCGTGGTGCCCTTGATCGCGTTCGACAAGGCCACGCCGCTCACTGCGGTGACGTCTTGGATGGCCCACTGCACGTGCACCTCGACGCCAGCGACCACGCCAGAGGGCATCGTGAAGCTGAGCTGGATCCCACCGCTCGGGTTCGTGGCGGCGAAGGCGAGCTTGAAGAGCGGGATCGGGACGATCGTGCCGCCCTTGAAGCCCGTGGGCGTGACCGCACCCACCGAGATGAACGCCGCAGCCACCGCCGAGGGCGCGGCGTTGACCAGCGTGACGATGCCGGTGTCGCCGTCGCTCAAGTCGCCGGTCGCGGAGAGAGTCGGCACGCCGAAGACACCAGCGAGGCCGGAGCCCACGTCCACCCAGGCGGGCGTCGGGCAGGTGTTGGGCAGGCCGGGCGTGGGGGCCGCGGTCACGTAGTTGTTGGTGTTGAGGCCGGTGCCGCCGTCGGGGCAACGACCGTTCGACTCGGTGTCTTTGGCGCCGTTCTCGTTCTCGTTGACCTGCGGGCCGGTGATGCTGAGCGAGGCGAGCAGCACGGCGTCGTCGGAATCGCTCGTGTCGTAGACGAGCGCGTCGCGCAGCACCGCACCGGCGGGCGCGGTCGAAGGCGTGGTGCCGTCGAAGTCGGCGGCGACCAGCAGGCCGGTGGTGTCGAACCAGAGCGCGATGGCGTCGGCGCCGTTCTGGATGTCGTTGTCGCCGTCGAAGGCGCTCGGGTTGAAGTCCACGTTCGCCACGGTGGCCGAGCCCGACACCACGAAGAAGCCGTCGGCGGGCATGGTCTGATCGTCGAGGTCGATGATGTTGTACTCCTCATCGACGGGGCTCGAATCCGAGCCGTTGTAGAGCACGATGAAGTAGTCGTCGAGCGAGGCGTTGGGCGTGCCCGTGAGCTCGAAGAACTCTTCGATGTCGGTGCCTGTGGTGTCGGCGTCGACTTCGTTGATGCGGACGACGTCGCCGGCGGCAGCCGACGTGGCGAAGAGCGCCGACGCGGCCAGAGTCAAAGTGATGCAACGCATGGTGAAAGCTCCAGTAGCTGAGGTTCGGGTGTAGGCGGCTTCGAGCCACGCACCGACGGCGAGCAGAACACGAGTTCCCGACTCAGCGGAGCGCGGTCCGAAGCAGAGTGCGGCCTCACGGGCCGCCTCCACGAGCGCTCGATCATGCCTGCTTGCATGAAGATGTTGCGAGCGGTCGTGAACGACACGGTGCGTACGCCGCCGCGCTCCCCGAGACGCCGCAGCTCATGGGCAACTTGACCCACGCGCGTAAGCTCAGGCGCAGCCGAGTTCGCGCGCTGGTGTTCGGTTCTCGCGCCAGTGTTCGCGACGCACTCCCCCGTTGTGGTACCAATCGCCCCGTTTGACCCCGCCGTCCCACCTCCCGACTCGAAGAGCGCCCTCATGTCCGACATCACTCTCGACCAAGCCCAAGCCGCCGTCGCCGCCGCCATCAAGTGCTCCGGCGAGAACGACCTGAAGATGAACATCGCGGTGGTCGACGCGGGCACCAACCTGAAGGCCTTCGCGCGCATGGACGGCGCCTGGCTCGGCTCGATCGACATCGCGCAGAAGAAGGCCCGCACGGCGCGCTACTTCGACATGCCCACCGGCGCCATCGGCGGGCTCTCCCAGCCCGGCGGCTCGCTCTTCAACATCGAGCACAGCAACGGCGGCCTGATCACCTTCCCCGGCGGCGTGCCGATCAAGAATGCCGCCGGCGAGATCATCGGCGCGATCGGCGTGTCGGGGGATTCGGTCGAGAACGACCACATGGTGGCCGAAGCGGGCGTGGCCGCGATCAGCTGAGCAGGAGGTCCGGCCTTCGCGAGGCCGACAGCCCGACTCGGCGCTCGCACCCCCGGCTTCCCGATCGCCTGCTAGGCTGGGCAGCCACGTCGCAGCGGGGGTCGGGCGTGTTCGGGAAAGCAGCCGGCTCACGCGCGCGATGACACCGTCCTCTTGCGCGAGACTTCGCATGCACTTCGCACTTTCCGCTGTTGCGGCTGGCCTGGCGCTCGCCGCTGCACCCTTGGGCGACGACGGCTTCGTGGCGCTCGAGTTCCCGCTCGCCGAGTCGGGCCTGAGCCTGCTCGTCACCACGCTCGACGGTGACGCCACGCCCGACGTCGCGCTCATCGTCGGCACACAGGGACAAGACCCGCTCACGCTCGAACTCTTCCGCGGCGACGGCGACGGCGGACTCACGCACCAAGAGAGTCACGAGCTGATCCAACTCGGCGACGCGAACAACCCCGCGATCCGCGCCGCCGATCTCAACAGCGACGGCCGGGACGACTTCGGCATCGCCGGCGTGTCCCCCGCCATCTGGCTCAACGCGGGCGGCTTCGACTTCGCGGGCGGCGCCTTCCTCCCGACGGGCGGCGGCGAGCCCAACGACCTGCACTTCACCGACCTCGACGGCGACAGCGACCTCGACTCCATACTGCTCGTGCAAGACCTGGGCGGCTGGTTCCTCGACACCGGTCTGAACGACGGCAACGCCAACTTCCGCGGCCTGGGTTTCGACTTCCCGCCCGGCGCACCGAGCGGCGTGGCGCGCTTCCTCTCCGCCGATCTCGACGACGACGGGGCCGACGAGATCATCGTGGCGAGTCACGCCGGGCTCGGCCTGAGCAACGCTCCCTTTCCCGGCACGCACGTGCTCAGCGGCCACTTCAGCGACGTGCTCGCCGCCGACTTCAACGCCGACGGCGCGCTCGACCTGGCGCTGGCTGCCCCGCTGGACAACGCGGTCCACGTGCTGTTCAACGACGGCAGCGGCGGCTTCCCCACGTCGGTTCGTCTGCGCATGGGACGGCGCCCCACGCGCTTGGCCGCCGGCGACTTCCGCGGCGCCGGACTGCTCGACCTCGCGGTGCTCAACCGCGACAGCCACTCGGTGGCGCTGCTGCACAACAACGGCTCGGGCGGCTTCGGCTTCGGCCCGCGCCTCGACGTGAGCGTGGACCCCGAGGAGTTCGCGCTGGCCGACATGGACACGGATGGCGACCTCGATGTGGTCGTGCTGGGGAACATGTCCAAGGAGCTGCTCGTGCTGCTCAACCCACGCGTTCCGTGAAGCCGTGGGCTAGGCGCTCCCGCTCACGTCGGTATCCTGGCGGGTCGTGCATGCACCTTTGACACTCAGCCGACGCGCCACGGCGCACGCTCGTCGCGCGTGGCTCGGCGTGGTCGTCGCGCTTGCGTGCAGCCACGCTGCGGTCGCCGGCGAACCTGTCGACGACGCGGTGCGCTTCAGCCGCGACATCCGTCCGTTGCTCTCCGACCGCTGCTTCCAGTGTCACGGCGGCGATCCGTCCTCGAGGCAAGCCGGGCTGCGGCTCGACCTGCGCGAGAGCGCCACCACCGAGCGCGACGGCGCGGCCGCGATCGTTCCCGGCGCGCTCGAGGCCAGCGAACTCTGGCGACGCGTGAACAGCAGCGACCCCGAGCTGGTCATGCCGCCGCCGTCGGCCAAGAAACGCGCGCTCTCGGCTGCGGACCGTGCGGCGCTCGCACGTTGGATCGAGCAGGGCGCGCACTACGAATCGCACTGGTCCTTCGAAGCGCCCGTGGCGGCCCCCACGCCGCACGTCGAACACGAGAGCTGGCCGCGTGACACGCTCGACGACTTCGTGCTCGCGCGGCTCGAAGCGCGCGACCTCGACCCCGCGCCGCCCGCGGACGCCGCCACACTCGCGCGACGCGTCTTCCTCGACCTCACCGGGCTGCCTCCCAGCGTGGCCGAGCTCGACGCCTTCCTCGCGGAGTCCGCAACCGACCACGACGCCGCCTACCGCGCGCTCGTGCAGCGCTTGCTCACCGAAGAACCCTGGCGCTCGCGCGTGGCCGAACACCTCGCCGTGCCCTGGCTCGACGCCGCGCGCTACGCCGACACGAGCGGCATCCACACCGACAACGGCCGCCAGATGTGGTTGTGGCGCGACGGCTTGCTCGCCGCGCTGCGCGACAATCAACCTTTCGACGAGTTCGTCATCGAACAACTCGCCGGCGACCTGCTGCCGAACGCCACGCCGGCGCAACGCATCGCGAGCGGCTTCAACCGCAACCATGTGACCACCGACGAAGGCGGCGCGATCCCCGAGGAGTACCTCGTGGAGTACGCCGTCGACCGCGTGAACACGATGAGTTCGGTGTTCCTCGGCCTGACCGCCGGCTGCGCGCGCTGCCACGACCACAAGTTCGACCCGCTCGCCCAAGCCGAGTACTACAGCTTGCTCGCCTTCTTCAACAGCATCGACGAGCCCGGCCTCTACTCGCAGACCGACGACCCGCAGCGCGCCTACGAACCCTACGAAGCCTTCCCGAACGCCACGCAGGACGCGCAGCTGCGGGAGCTCCACGACCGCATCAGCTCGCTCACCGAACAGCTCGCACGACCGATCCCGGGCGAAGCCGAGGAGCGCGCCGACTTCGAGGCTCAGGTGCAGCAAGAGCTGGGGCTCGACTGGACGACGCCCAGCGTGCTCAGCGCAACCTCGAGCGACCCCGACGTGCGCTTGAGCGTGACCCCCGAAGGCGCTGTGCTCGCCCACGGCCCACACCCGCTGCGCGAAGAGCACGAGTTGCTGCTGCGCACCGAGCGCTCCGACTTGCGCATGGTGTTGCTCGAAGCCTTGGCCGTGCCGGGCCAGCTGGGCGCGGGGCGCGCGAGCCATGGCAACGCAGTGCTCTCCGACTTCCGGCTCGAACAACGCGCGCTCGGCAGCCAGAAGGCCTGGGAGCGCGTGCCGCTCGTGTGGGCCTGGTCGGATCACACGCAGACGAACTACGACCACGAAGCCACGCGCGCGCTCGACGGCGATCACGACTTCGGCTGGACCGTCGACGGGAACGAGAACGCGGGCGCACGCGACCTGCTCTTGCTCGCCGACGAAGACTTCGGCGCGCCGGGCGGCAGCGAGCTGCGCGTCGTGCTCTCGTTCCGCTCGCCCTATGAGCAACACTCGCTCGGTCATGTGCGGCTGCGCGTGTCGCCGTTGCGCGAGGTCGCCGCGCTCACACCCGCGCTCGGACGATGGTGGCGCGCGGGTCCCTTCGCCCTGCCCGACGGCGCCGAACGCAGCGCACTCTACGACACCGCCTTCGGCCCCGAGCTCGGCGCGCGCCCGGATCGTGCCGCGCGCTTCGGACCCGAGCGTCGTCGATGGAGCTTCGATGCCGCGCTGGTCGACGATCAGGTCGTGTCGCTCGGCAGCGGCGTCGGCGTGCACTACGTGGGCCGCTCGATCTGGTCACCCACCGCGCGCACGCTCAGGCTCGGGCTCGGCAGCGACGACGGCCTGCTCGTGTTCCACGACGGCGAACGCGTGTTCGAGCAGCGCGTCGACCGCGGCGCCGCGCTTGATCAGGACACGCTCGAACTCGCGCTGCACCCCGGCCACAACTGGGTCGTGCTCAAGATCGTGAACACCGGTGGACCCAGCGCCTTCGCCTGGAGCACCCACGACGAGACCACGCTGCTGCGCGGCGAGCTCACCTCCGCTGCGCTGCCACCCGACGCCGTGGCCGAGGAACAACGCGAGGACTTCGAGCTGTTCTTCCGTCGCGAACGCTTCAGTGGCTCTCGCGAGCTCGACGACGCGTTGCGAGCAGCGCAGAGCGAACGCGACACGCTGCAGGCCGCGCTGCCGCGCAGCATGTTGATGGCTGAACTGCCCGAGCCGCGTGCGACCTACCTGCTGATGCGCGGACAGTACGACCAGCCCGATCTCGCGCACCCCGTGCAGCGCGACGTGCCGAGCTTCTTGCCGCCGCTCCCGCCCGACGCGCCACGTGACCGCTTGGGTCTGGCGCGCTGGTTGGTCGCACCCGAGAACCCGCTGCTCGCGCGCGTCACGGTGAATCGACTGTGGGAGCAGGTCTTCGGCGCGGGGCTCGTGCGCACCGGCGAGGACTTCGGGTTGCAGGGTTCCTGGCCCACGCATCCGGCGCTGCTGGACCGCCTCGCCGTGGAGTTCCGTGAATCCGGCTGGGACGTGCACGCGCTGCTGCGACGCTTCGTGCTGAGCGCGACCTACCGGCAGAGTTCCGACCTGCGCCCCGAGCTGAACGACGTCGACCCCGACAACTTGCTGCTCGCGCGGGCGCAACGGCGTCGGCTCAGCGCGGAGCAGGTGCGCGACCTGGCTTTGGCGGCGTCGGGTCTGCTCGTGGAGCACTTCGGCGGGCCGTCGGTGAAGCCCTACCAACCGGAAGGTCTGTGGAAAGAGGTCGCGATGTTGGCCTCGAACACGCGCGAGTTCGTGCGCGGCGGCGAGAGCGATCTGTGGCGTCGCAGCCTGTACACCTACTGGAAGCGCGCCGTGCCGCCGCCCGCCTTGAGTTTGCTCGACGCACCCACGCGCGAGGCCTGCGTGCTGCGTCGTCAGGTGACGAACACGCCGCTGCAAGCGCTCGCGCTCTGGAACGACGAGCAGTTCGTGGAGGCCGCGCGCGTGCTCGCGCAACGCACGCTCGCGCAGCCGCTCGCCAACGACGCCGCGCGTCTCACTTGGATGCTCCGCACGTGCACGGGCCGCGCGCCCGACGCCGCCGAACTCACGCCACTCGCCAGCGCACTCCACGCCTTCCGCGCGCGTTTCGCAGCCGCCCCCAGCGACGCCGAAGCCCTGCTCAGCGTGGGTGAAGCGCCGCGCGACAGCGCGTTCGCGGCGCAGGAGGTCGCGGCCTGGACGCTGATCGCCAACGCCGCGCTCAACTTGCACGAAACGCTCACGCAGCGCTGAGTTCGACCCGACCCCCACACGGACACGACCCGCATGGATCCCCGCGACGAACGCCGCCTCGACCTCACGCGTCGGCGCTTCTTCCAGCGCGGCGCGCTCGGGCTCGGCGGCCTCGCGTTGGGTTCGCTGCTCGGCGGCGCGCGTCCCCTGCTGCAACCCGCGCCGGGCGAGCGTCTCGGCGCGCGCGGCCTGCATCACAAGCCGCGCGCGCGTCGCGTGATCTACATGCACATGGAAGGCGCGCCGAGTCAGCTGGACCTGTTCGACTACAAACCCGGGTTGCGGGCACGCTTCCAGCAAGAGCTGCCCGACTCGATCCGCGACGGGCAACGTCTCACGGGGATGACCAGCGGACAGGATCGCTTCCCGGTCGCGCCGTCGATCTTTCGCTTCAGTCGCTATCCGAACAACCAAGACGGCGCGTGGATCAGCGAGTTGTTGCCGCACACCGCGCGCATGAGTCGCGAGCTGTGCATCGTGCGCTCGATGCACACCGAAGCGATCAACCACGAGCCGGCGATCACGTTCTTTCAGACCGGGAGCCAGCAGCCGGGGCGCGCGTCCTTCGGGAGCTGGATGAGTTACGGGCTCGGCAGCAGCAACGCCAACTTGCCGGCCTTCGTGGTGCTGATCAGCCAAGGGCTCGGCAACATGCAGGCGCTCTCCACGCGCTTCTGGGGCAGCGGTTTCCTGCCCGGCGAGCACCAAGGCGCGCGCTTGCGCAGCTCGGGTGACCCGGTGCTGTATCTCGACAACCCGCCGGGTGTCACGCGTGCCGATCGACGTCGCATGCTCGACCTGGTCGGGGAACTCAACGAGGCCGAACGTCGCCGCAGCCTCGACCCCGAGGTCACCACGCGCATCGCGCAAGCCGAGATGGCCTACCGCATGCAGATGTCCGTGCCTGACCTGGTGGACTTCAGCGACGAGCGCGCCGACACGCTCGCGATGTACGGCGATCAAGTGCACACGCCGGGCAGCTTCGCGGCCAACTGTTTGCTCGCGCGGCGGCTGGCGGAACGCGGCGTGCGCTTCATCCAGCTCTACATGCGCGGCTGGGACGCGCACAACAACTTGCCCAAGGAGATCCGCGACCAGTGCGCCGCGGTCGACCAACCGCAAGCCGCGTTGCTCGTCGACCTGAAGCGCCGCGGCTTGCTCGACGACACGCTCGTGATCTGGGGCGGCGAGTTCGGGCGCACCGTGTACAGCCAAGGCACGCTCACGAAGGAGAACTACGGCCGCGATCATCACCCGCGCTGCTTCAGTTTGTGGCTCGCGGGCGGCGGCGTGAAACCCGGCATCGTGTTCGGCGAGACCGACGACTTCTCCTACAACATCACGCGCGACCCGGTGGACGTGCACGACTTGCACGCCACGATGCTGCACCTGCTCGGCGTCGATCACCAGCGGCTCACCTTCCGACACGAAGGCCGCGACCACCGGCTCACCGACGTGTTCGGTCGCGTGCGTCACGAGCTGATCGCTTGAGCCCCAACGTGCTCGAAAGCGTGTGGCTGGAGGTCTTCGGGCGCGCGCATCCGCTCGTGTTGCACCTGCCGATCGGCGTGTTCGCGGCGCTGCTCACGCTGGAGCTGCTCGCGTTGCTGCGACGGCGGCCGCTGGAGCACGGCACACGCGGCGTGTTGTGCGGCCTGCTCACGTTGAGCGCGCTCGTGACCGCGGGCAGCGGCTGGTTCCTCGGTCACGAAGATGCGTACGGCGGCGAGCGCCTGGAGCTGCACGAGACTCTCGGCATCGCCTTCGCCCTGGTGAGCGTGCTGATCGCGGCCGCGGCCTGGTCGGACCTGCGCAAACTCTACGGCGTGGCGCTCGCGGCGGGCCTGGTGCTCGTCACCCTCACGGGTCACCACGGCGGCAGCATGACGCACGGGAGCGACTTCCTGCTCGCGCCGTTGCGTGAGGCCAGCGAGCAGGTTGAAACCGCAACGCGCGCCGACCTCGCCAACCCGAACGCGGCCTTCGTCGGCCTGCAAGAGCTGCTCGCCGCGCGCTGCGGCGCCTGTCACGGCGCCGACAAACACAAGGGCGGTCTGGCGCTGCACACCCGCGAAGCGCTGCTCGCCGGCGGTCAAGGCGGGCCCGTGGTCATCAAGGGCGACGCCGCGTCGAGCGAACTCATCCGTCGCATGCGGTTGCCGCTCGACCACGACGAGCACATGCCGCCGTCGTCGAAGCGTCAGCCGAGCGCGGAAGAGATCGAGCAGCTCGAAGCGTGGATCACAGCCGGGTTGCCTCCCGCTCCGCCAGCGGACGACACGCGCGAGGCTGCGCTCACCGACGCGCCCGCGCCCGCCAACACGCCCGACACAGCGCTGGCCGGCAACGGCACGTCTCAACCCATAACGGATTCGGTGGCGCCGATCTCTCCGACTCCGCTCAAGAGCAGCGAAGAACAAGCGTTCGAGGCCAAGCAGCAGGAGATCATCGACTTGCTGCGCGCGCAGCAAGTGCACATCGAGAGCGCAGACCCCGCCACGGACTTGCTCTGGGTCGACGCGCGCGCCAGCGCCGGGTTCGCGGATCCGCAGCTCTTCCTCGCAGCCGCGGTCCTCCGCACGCGCATCGCTCGACTCACGCTCCGAAGCACAAAGGTGAGCGACGACTCGATGCAGGCGCTCGCGTGGATCGAGCCGCTCACGCACCTCGACGTGTCCGGCACCGCGATCACCGAGAGCGGGCTGGCCGAGCTGCGCGACTGCGAGCGCCTCGAACACCTCGACCTCAGCAGCACGCAGATCGGCGACTCGAGCACCGGCGAGATCCTCGACCTGCCTGCGCTCAAGAGCGTGAATGTGTGGAACTCGAAGATGACCGAGGTCGGCGTGGCGCGTCTGCATGCCGACCGCCCCGACCTGCACGTCATCGACGGACAGGACCTGCTCGCCGACGCGCTCGAAGTCGAACCAGCCTTCGAACTCGTCGAGCCGCCGCCGCAGATGGGCACGGGCACGCACCTCTATGAATGGTCACCGAACTGGTTGCAGCTCCCCGACGGCCAGGCCGAACTCGGCAACACGCACGGCGAGATCGTGGTCGACCGCGCGGGCAACTTGCATCTCAACACCGACACCGCGCAGGCGATCATGGTCTTCGCGCCCGACGGCCGCTTCGTGCGCAGCTGGGGCGCCGAGTTCGCCAACGGCCTGCACGGCATGCAGCTCGTGGAAGAAGGCGGCGACGAGTTCCTCTACTTCGTGCACTTCGGCCGGCACGAGTTCGTCAAAGCCACGCTCGACGGCGAGATCGTGTGGCGCATGGGCTACCCCGAAGCGTCGGGCAAGTACGCGAGCGCCGAGCAGTTCAAGCCCACGAGCATCACCGTCGCGCCGAACGGCGAGTTCTTCGTGGCCGACGGCTACGGTCAACACTGGGTGCACCACTACGACGCGCAACGCAACTGGCTGCGCGCCATCGGCGGACAAGGCAGCGAGCCCGGTGAGTTCCAGACACCGCACGGCGTGTGGGTCGACACGCGCGGCGCGCAGCCCGAACTGCTCGTGGCCGACCGCGAGAACAGTCGTCTGCAACGCTTCGACCTGCAGGGCAACTGGCTCGGCGTGATCGAAGGCATGCTGCGTCGCCCGTGCAAGATCCAACAGCGCGGCGAGTACCTGGTGATCCCCGATCTCGCGGGTCGCGTCACGATCTTGGACGGCGCCAACGAACTCGTCACCCAGCTCGGCGACAACCCCGACCCCGCGCGCCGCGCGAACAACGGTGTGCCGATGGCCGATTGGCGCGACGGCGAGTTCCTCGCGCCGCACTCCGCCGCCTGGGACGCACACGGCAACCTCTACGTGATGGACTGGAACCAACACGGCCGCATCACGAAGTTGCGGCGGCAGGGCGACTGAGGGCGCGGGCCGACCGCACAGCCTGCAGCGCTTGCCGCCAGCACGCGCATCGCCCACGATGGAGCGCTCGCGCCCACCGCTGAGTCACTCCCATGCGCCACGTCTCCGTTTCGTCGTTCCTTGTGCGCTTCGGCGTGCTGCTCGTGCTCGCTGCGGGCTTCGCTTGCCAGAGCGATGTCGCGAAACAGGTTCCACCCGCGCCCGTGGAGCCAGCGCCCGCAGAGGAAACCGTCTCCTGGAACGAGGCCACCTCCGACGTGCCTGCGCGCAAGGTGCAGTGGCGCGTGATCGATCACGACGAAGTGCCGCGCAACGAGGCGTTCAGCATGGAAGTGCGCGTGCTCAGCGGTGAGTCGCCGACCAGCTTGCAGCGCCTCGACCTGAAGGGCTGGATGCCCGACCACGGTCACGGCTTCGTGCAGGATCCGTCGGTGAGCACGCTCGACATCGGTCACTACCGGGTCGACGGCGTGCTGCTGCACATGCGCGGCACCTGGGAGCTGCGCCTGCAACTCTTCGACGCCAACGGGCTCGACGTCGTCGTCATCGAACTGGAACTCTGAGTGCGGGCGCGCCGACTGAGTTCTCGCGAGCGTGCACGCGTCGCGATCGCGACCTGCTTGCTCGCGACGAGTTCTGCGACCGCGCTCAGCGCGCAGGTCGCACCGACGAGTTCGCCGCGCGGTGGCGCTGCGGCCCGAGTCGCGCTCACACCTGAAGCGCTTCGCGAGCTGCTCGTGCTCACCCCCGAGCAGATCGAACTCGCGCGCGAGTTCTCGCCGCTGCCTGAGCCGCCCGCCGATCCGACCAACGCGGTCTACGAAGACCTCGACGCAGCGTTGCTCGGGCAGGCCTTGTTCTTCGACACGCGCTTCTCGTCGAACGGCGAAGTGTCCTGCGCGACCTGTCACGAACCCGCGCTCGGTTTCGGCGACGGACGCAAGCTCGCCAAGGGCGTGGCGCACCACCCGCGTCACTCGATGACACTCTGGAACGTGGCCTACAACCGCTGGTTCTTCTGGGACGGGCGCAAGGACTCGCTCTGGAGCCAGGCGCTCGGCCCACTCGAAGACGCACGCGAGCACGGCAGCTCGCGGCTCGAGATCGTGCATGCGCTGGCCGACGCCCCCGAACTCGTGCGCGCCTACACCGAAGTGTTCGGCGCCTTCCCTAACGTGTCGGACAGCTCGCGCTTCCCCGCCGCTGGCCGCCCCGTGGCCGAGCAACCGCGTCACCCCCACCAAGTGGCGTGGGACACGATGAGCGCCGACGACCAGCGCACGGTGAATCGCGTGTTCACCAACTTCGGCAAGTTGCTCGCGGCCTATCAGCGCCAACTCGTGTCGCGGCGCGCCCCCTTCGACGTGTTCGTGGAAGGCCTCGCCGACAACGATCCGGAGAAGCTCGCCGCGCTCTCGCCCTCGGCGCAACGCGGCTTCACGCTCTTCGCCGGCAAGGCCGCCTGTCACATCTGCCACGACGGCCCGACCTTCAGCGACCTCGAGTTCCACAGCAACCGCGTGGCCACCGGCGAAGGCGTGGATCCGGGCCGCGCGCTGGGCGTGTTGCAGCTGAAAGTCGACCCGTTCAACGGCGCCAGCGAGTTCGCCGACGACGGCGGCGCGCGCGCGACACGCAAACTGCAGATCACGCCGCGCGGCTGGCACATCCCCGGCGAGTTCAAGACGCCGAGCCTGCGCAACGTGGCCGTGACCGCGCCCTACATGCACGAGGGCCAGATCGCCACGCTCGCCGAGGTCGTGCACTTTTACTCTACGCTCGAAGGCGCGGCGCCGCCCGACCCGAAAGGCGAGAAGCTGATCACCGCCGTGCAACTGACCGACGCGGAACAGGCCGACCTGATCGCGTTCCTCGAATCCCTCACGGACGAGTCGCTCCCGGCCGAGCTGCGCGCCGCGCCAGCGCCCGCCGACAACGCCACGCGCTAGCGCGCAAGGCGAGCGACACCGCGCGCATGCCGTACGCCGCGCCCTCAACGCAACGCGCGCGCCCGACTCGCTGAGTCGAACGCGCGCGTCAGGTCACACGCTGAGCGTCATCGACGCTGCGGTCATGGGCCGAACTGCAGCTCCAGCGCATTGCTCAGCGCCGCGCCGTTGGGCTGGCTACCGTCGGCGATGGCGAACTGCGCGTAGACCGTGACCGGGCCGTTGCCGCCGGGCACGTTCACCGAGATCTTGCCGGCCGGGTTCGTGCTCAGCATCGTGAGCGACACGAAGGGCAGTGGCACGAGCTGACCACCGTGGAAGCTCGTGGGGTTGTTGGCGAGCCCCAAGAACAGGAAGGCCGGCGCGCTCGGCGGCGCGTTCTCGAGCAACGCGAGCGCGCTGTTGCCGCTGTCGAGCGGCTGACCGCACACGGAGAACACGGCGCTGCCGGGGCCGCCGAAGCCGAGGTCGGCCTGACAGGTGTTGCAGTCGAAGCGATCCACGCGCAGGTCGTCGACAGCGGCTTCCACGATCGAGCCGCCACCGAAGTCCGAGGCGATGAAGCGCAAGCGCACGTTCGCGGTGGGCGTGACCAGGTCGCTCACCACGAAGCTGTGTTGGAACCAGCCGCCGGAGGTCTCGTCGCCCGTGGGGCCGACGACTTCCACGTTCGTCCAGCTGCCGCCGCCGTTGTTGCTGATGTCGACCACGAAGCTGTCTTCGTTGGGCGAGCCGCCGGCCGTGTTGCTGTACCAGCGCCAGTAGCTGATCGTGGCGTCGCCGTCGGAGAGGTCGTAGTCGGAGGTGGTGAGAGTGGTGTCGCCGCCGTCCACGTCGTTGTCGCCGAGGCCGCCGAACACGGGGCCCTGCCCGGTGACGTAGGCCAGCGTGCCGCCGTCGGTGTGGTCGTCGTCGGGTTGCGCGCCCGTGCCGATCGGGTCCACGCGCTCCCACACGCCCGTGCTGGCCGAGTCGCCCGGCGCGCCGACGGTCCAGCCCGGCGCGCTCTCGAGGTCTTCGTCGAACACGGTGGTCTGGGTGTTCGCGGCCACGGCGCCGAACACGAAGCTCGGGCCGGCGGCCGGCTCGCTCCAGGTGACGCCGTCCATCGTGCGCGCGCTGAAGTAGTAGGTGACCTCGGCGCCGCAGTCGAGTGCAGGGAAGTCGGCGCGGAAGCTGCCGCCGCCGAGGTTCGCGAGCGGGCTCTCGACGAAGCCGCTGCCGGTGTCGAGGTGCAAACGCACGCTCGAGATGTCGAGCGCGGCGCCGCCCTGCGCGACGATGTCCACGAAGAGCGACTCACCGTTGGGGTCGATCAACTCCGGCGCGCTGCCGGTCACGCTGATGTCGAGCTCGCGGTCGCCCATGCGCCAGATGAACAGGCCGCGCTCGATGTCGCTGCCGATCACGGTGTCGCTGTCGAAGTAGGGGAACACGTTCCACAGGCCGTTGAAGGACGCGGCGTCGTCGGAGGGATAGGTGTCGAAGAAGGCCGTCTCCACCGGGCTGGTGGGATTGGTCGCGTCGAACACACGCAGGCCGCTGCGGTAGTTGGCCTCGAAGATCAGGTTGTCCTTCGTGTACAGGTTGTGGTCGATCGAGGTCTTGCCCGAGGTGAAGGTGTTCACCACCTGCGGGTTGTTCAGGTTGCTCACGTTCAACACGCGCGTGGTCGTGAGCGTGCCGAAGCTGGTCTCGTCGAGCTCGTCGTTCAGGTAGAGCGTGTTGCGGTCGGGCGAGAGCCAACCTTGGTGACTGAAGACCGCGGAGCCGTAGAAGGCATCGCTGATCTTGGTGATGTTGTTCTTGTTCGTGACGTTCAGGATATCCACGCCCGGCGCGCCGCCGCCCGAGGTCTCCTCGGAGAACACGAAGGCGATCTGCTGGTTCGCGAAGGGACCGCTCGTGTAGCGCACGACCTGTGCGTCGTGGATGTAGCGGTCGTTCCATTCACCCACGAAGGTCGGCGACGCGGGGTTCGCGAGGCTGAACACGCGCATGCCTTCGGTGGGGTTGCTGCCGCCGCCGAGTCGGTAGAGGAAGCCGGAGTCTTCGTCGATGGCGAGGTTGTGCGTGGCGCTCGTGCCGCTGTCGCCCACGCTGCCCACGAAGGTCACCGTGCCGTTGTCGATCTGCGAGAGGTCGGCGATCTGCACGTTGTCGCCGCCTTCGCTCACCCAGTACGCGTGGTCTTGGTAGACCTTCACGTCGCGCCAGTCGTTCTGCACCGCGTTGAAGGTCTGCACGATCTCCGGGCGACCGGGATCGGAGATCTCCACGAAGCTCACCACCGCGTTCGTGGTCATGATCGCGTACTCGCGTCCCGAGCCCGAGGTGTAACCCCAACTGTCAGCGCCCATGCTGCCGCCGAACTCGGAGAGCGGGATCCAGGCCAGTAGCGAGATGCCCTGACTCTCGAAACCCGTGTCGCCGGAGGCGCCCACGACCACGGCAGCCGGCACGGGCGCGCGCTTGGCAGCCACGGCCTCAGCGGAATCGTGCGCGCGCGAGGGCACGCTCAACACGAGCAGGGCGAGCAATCCGGTGAGCAACAACGACCGGGCAGACAGGGAGCTTGAGGACATGCGGGCGCTCACGATTTCGGGAATCGGCGCAAGCCCGCACGAGTCGGCGGGCCGCAACGGGAGAGGAGGAGCAGGGGGGAGAGTCGGCGACGGGGCGATCGGGGAGCCGCGCCGCTTCCTTTGAGTGTAGTCGGGATTCGCCAGCTCGGGAGGGGGGGCGCATCACCCAATACTCAGCCATGCGGGATGTCACCGCCCGCGACCGCGTGGCACCCTGGGCGCTGCACGACGACAACATTCAGCCTTCAGGAACGCGCGACATGACCACATCGAGAGCCGTCATCGACTGCGGAGCGCCTCGGCGCGCTCGCGGACCCCGACGCTTGATCGCGCTCGCAGCGCTGCTCTTGCTTGCCTTCGCCGCGCCGTCCGGCGCGCAAACCTGGAGCAGCCTGTGGTCCGACTACCACGACCAGATGCTCTGGGGGGATCGGGCTTGGAGTCAGCGTCGTCTCCAGGAACTCCCGACCATCGTGGAGCGCGAGCTGATCGACACGCAGGTGATCCCCGGCTTGATCGAGCTGCTCGCCAAGGAGAAGGACAACGCGTTGCGCGCCAACGCGGCGTGGGCGTTGGGTGAGATCGCGGGCCCCGATTCGCGGGCCGCGGCGAGCGACGCCTTGCTGGCGGCGCTGCAAGACCCCGAAGACAGAGTGCGCGCCGCGGCGGCGCAGGCGCTGGGCGTGGCCTACGTGCCCGAGCGCGGCGTCGACCTGCTGGAACTGGCGCGCGACTCTGCAGCCGGACGTCGACTGGTCGACAACAAGGCCCTCAAGGACGACCTGCGCGTGGGCGCGCTCTGGGCGCTCGCCGCGTCGGAGGATGCGCAACAGGTGCCAGGCCTGATCGAACTCTTCGACGACGTGGCCGACAGCAAGCACGGCATCAAGAGCACGATCGCGCGCGCGCTCGGTCGTTGCGGCAGAGGATCCGCGGAACAGGCCGCCGAGTTCCTCCACGATCAACTCAGCGACCACTGGCTCGAAGAGAGCGTGCGCTCCTCGGCGGCGCGCGCGCTCGCGGAACTCGGCCAGCCCTCGTCGCTGCCGGTGCTCACCAAGGTCTTCGGCAAGCTGAAGAGTGACGAAGTGATCCAGGCGTCGATCCTGTTGGCGATCGGAGAGATCGCGGAACCCAGCGACACCAAGGCGCTCAAGTTGCTGCTCGACGAGGCCTTCAAGAACGACGACGCCGGCGTGCGCGCCCGCGCCCTCATGGCCGCCACGCTGCTGCTCGCCGACGACACCGAGGCGAGCGCGAACAGCAAGAACCACAAGACCTATGTCTCCAAGCTCAAGGCGCAGCTCAAGAAGCCCAAGCATCGTGGCGACGGCCCGCTGCACGCCCTCGCCGCCGGCTACTACTCACGCGCGCACCTCGAACGCGGCGAAGACCTCATGGAGCTCGTGCTGAAGGAGCTCGACGACGTGAAGGACCCCAAGGCGCGCGGCGCCTACGCACTCTCGATGGGCCTCGGTCGCGGCGAAGACTACGGCGAGGTACTGCTCGAGCTGTTCCGCGACACGAAACACACCGGCGTGCGCGCGTCCGTGGCCGAAGCGCTGGGCATGCTCGGCAACCAAGACGCGCTCGCGGTGCTGCGCGAAGAACTGGGTGAGCGCGGACAGGCCGGCGGGCTGATCAGCGACTGCGCCACCGCGATGATGTTGCTCTCCGACACCGACGCACTGACGTCGATCGCCACGCTGCTCGCCGACTCCGACAACATCGAAACGCGCGCCTCGCTCGTGCGCACCTACGGCACCTTCCGCACGCCAGCTGCCGTGAGCGCGCTCCACGACATCGTCACCGATGCGAAGCGCGACGACGCCACGCGCCGAGCAGCCTGCACCGCACTCGGCCGGGCCGCCACCGCGCGCGTGACCTCATGGGCGGCGCCCTACTGAGCGTCCTGCCCCTGCGGGAGGACGCCCTCGATCATGGAATGGGTCACGACCACGCTGCTGCTCGATCAGCTCAGTGAGGGCGACGAAGCCGCGTGGACACAGTTCGCCGAACGCTTCCGCATCCCCGTGACGCGCTTCGTGCAACGCCTGGGCGTGCCCGCCGGCGAAACCGACGACGTGGTGCAGGAAACGCTGATCACCTTCCTCGACGCCTTCCGCCGCGGTCGCTACGACCGCAGCAAGGGCCGACTCGGCGCGTGGCTCTTCGGCATCGCGGCGCAGTCCGTGCGGCGTCACGGCCGCCGCAGCGCGCGCGACGCGCGTCAGCTGAACGCGCCCACTCTATTCTGGGAAGACCTCACGGAGCAAGAGCTGCGCGACGAGTGGGAGCTGCAGTGGGACCGCCACGTGTTCGAGCGTTGTCTCGCGCAGGTGCGACACGAGTTGCGCCCCGAGACCGTGCGCGCCTTCGAGCTCGTCACGCTCGAAGAACGCAGCGCGGCCGACGTGGCCGAGAGCACCGGCCTGTCGACCAACGCCGTGTACCTCGCCAAGCGCCGCGTGCTGCAACGCATCCAAGAGTTGCGCGAGGAACACGAACGCGTGACGCGCTGAGCCGCGCGCCTCAGGGCGTGATGCCGCGCAAAGCATTCGTGGCCGCGAAGCCCGAGGGCCCACCCGCATCGGGCACCCAGCCTTGCAGGAAGAAGGTGGTGCCGGACGGAAGCCCCGCAGGCCACGAGAAGGAGATCGATGGGCCGCCGAACAGGGTCGGCAACACCTTCAGGAGATCTGGCGATGGCACGAGCACGCCGCCCTTGAAGGACGCCTCGACCGGAGTGAGCCCCATGAACAGACCGATGCTTTGAAAGCTCGGCAGACCCGAGAACGCCAGCTGCCCCGAACTGTCCGGTGCCAGCGAGCCGTAGCCGCTGAGCGCGGGCGTGAAGTTGCCGGAGAGCCGGTGGCCCCAATCGTCCCACTCACCCACACCACCTTCGGGCAGGTCGATCACCCACGCGTCCACGACGTCTTGTGGATCCTCTGAGGCGGGTTCCCAGCCGGCGATGCGCAAACCGTCGGGTGTGCAAGACGAGACGACCGCGAAGGGATTGGGCGAGGTACCGAGGCTGAAGCCGAGCTGCACGGCGATGTCACGCACGAGACGCGTGCCTTGCTCGGGCGTCCAGATCCAGGCCGGGCCGTCGCCGTAGTTGGCCGAGCCGACCACCACGCTGCCGTCGTCGGCCATGCCTGTCACGAGCATGGAGAACTCGAACTCGGGCAGGCTCGGGAGCTTGATCGCGCCGAAGGTCGAGCTCCAGAGGAAGGCGTCGGGGCCGTAGCCGCCGGCGGCGAGCGTGCCGTCGCCATTCAGCACGTGGACCCTGCCGTGGTTCGTCTCGAAACCCGGCCAGCTCGCGGGCAGCACTTCCTGCATCACGCCCGCCGCGTTCCAGATCACGGCACGGTCCGGCAGTCCCGGACGGTCCACTTCCCCGCCGACCCAGTTGCCGTCTCCCGAGATACAGCGTGCGCTGGACTCGGCTCCGGGCGTGTCCTCGGCGAGCACCTCGACGCCACTGAACACGTTCCAGCGGAAGGCGTGGTACTTGACCTCACCAGCCTCATCGAAGGCTGCGAAGCCCACCACGGTCGTGCCGTCGTCGGAGATCCCGAACGCGTTCGAAAACAAGTAGTCCGGAGTCGGCGCAGGTATCGGCACCCAGCCAGCGATCAGGTTGAAGCGCATCGCATGGAGGCTTCCGCCCGAGCTGTGCACGCCGGCGTAGCTGAGCCCCAAGGGGTTGATGTCTTGAGCGCTGATCACGCCGGGATAGAGGGTGATGCTCCCGTTGCTGTAGCGGCCCGCGGTGCCGTTCACTTTGCCGACGGCGGAGAGCTGTGAACTCGCCTGGAGCTCATTCAGCTGAAACGACTCGATCCTCGTGAGCGACTGAGCAGCGAGCGCGGTGGGCAGCGCGAAGAGCGAGAGGGCGAGGGCGGTGCAGATGCGGGGCGACATGGGTGGGTCTCCGGGTGGGCGTCGCGTGTCTTCCGCCGCGAGTCGCGCCGATCTGTCGAAGAAACTCGGGAATTCTTCGACGCCCCCGTCGCACAGCGAACAGCGCTAGGATCGCGCCCCGAACAACGAGTACGGAGCGCGTTCGTCGCGCTCCCCCACCGGAGCCCGGATCCGTGAGCGCAGCACAGGAGCCCGCGAAGCCGTCGCCTGAAGACGCCGAACTCGAAGCGCTGGCGAAGCGCCTGCGCACCTGCCTCGGTGCGTCGAGTGCCAGCGCCCAGCCCGCTGAGCTCGCGCTCGACGACTACGTGGACCTGCGCGTGATCCAGCGCGGCGGACAAGGCGTGGTGTACGCGGCGCGCCAGCTCTCCACGGGGCGGCGCGTGGCGATCAAGCAACTGCACGCGCGCGGCGTGGGCGCCGAGCGACACCGCGCGCGCTTCGAACGTGAGATCGAGATCGCGTCGCGGCTGGTGCATCCCAACGTGGTGCCCGTGTTCGATCGCGGCGTCACTCCCGAGGGCGACCTGTTCTTCGTGATGGAGTTCATCGACGGCCTGCCCCTCGACCGTTTCGCCGAGGAGTCGGCGCTGTCGGTCGCGTCGCGCCTGGAGCTCTTCGACCGCTTGTGCGCGGCCTTGGCCTACGCGCACCGCTGTGGCGTGGTGCACCGCGACTTGAAACCCGAGAACGTGCTGGTCGACGACAGCGGCGAGCCGCGCGTGCTCGACCTCGGGCTGGCCAAGCCGCTCGCGCAACCCGCGGACGAGAGCGTCACGCGGGCGGGCGAGTTCCTGGGCACGCTCGCGCACGCGTCGCCCGAACAACTCAGCGGTGACCCCGACGAGGTGGACGAACGCACCGACGTGCACGGCCTCGGCGTGCTGCTCTACCGCCTGCTCGCCGGCCGTCATCCCTTCCCCACCGACGGCTCACTCAACGACCTCGTGCGCGCGATCAACGAGCACGACCCCGCGCCGCCCACGCGCGGCAGCCGCGCGCCCGACCGCGACCTCGACGCGCTGTGCCTGAGCTGCCTCGCGAAGCGCCCGGCCGACCGCTACGCCTCGGTGGAGGCGCTGCGCACCGACCTGGCCGCTTGGCGCGACGGGCGCCCGCTGCAAGCGCGCGCCCACCATCGCGGCTACGTGCTGCGCCGCACGCTGCAGCGTCATCGCGCGCTGGTCGCCGCGGTGTTGCTCGTGATCGTCGGGCTCAGCGTGGCGACCGTGACGGCTTGGAGTGCGCTCGGCGACGCTCAACGCGAGGCGCGCCGCGCGGAACACCTCAGTGACTTCCTCGTGGACACACTCGCGGCCGCCGAACCGGGCTTGCATCCGCGCAACGTCACGCTCGTGCAGTGGATCGAGCGCGCTCGGCTCGACGCGGGCGCGAGCTTCCCCGGCGAACCCCTCTCCGAAGCCGCCGTGCGCGACGCCGTGGGCCACGTGCTGCGCGCAGCCGGTTCTTTCGACGCCGCGGAACTCGAGTTCACCCGCGCGCTGGCCTTGCTCGACGAGGCCGACCGGAGCAGCGGGCGACAAGCCGTGGCCACGCGCCTGCACCAGGCCCAAGCGAACTACGAGCGCGGTGACTGGGAGCGGGCGAACACGCAACTCGAACGCGTGGCGCAGGAACTCACTGGGCTGCGCAGTGACGACGAGCGCGTGCTGCGTGAGCGCTGGCTCCAAGTCACGGCGATGCTGCGCTTGGCGCAGGGCCAGGCCGCGCGCGCCGTCGAGCTCCTGGAGCAAGGCATGCAAGGCGCCGACGAGCGCGGCGACGCGAGCGCGGCGTCGCTCCTGTTGCCCGTTCTTGCCGACGCCCTGCGCGCTGCGGGCGACGTCGAAGGCTCGCTGCGAGCGCACGACGAAGCAGTGCGCGTGCGCACCGAACGCTTCGGCGCGACGCATCCCTTCGTGCAGCGCGTGGTGCACAACCGCGCGCTGGCCCTGGCCGAACTCGGTCGCTACGACGAGGCGCAACCCGCGCTGGAGCAAGTGAGCGAACAGCTCACGCAAGCGCTCGGCGAGGCGCACCCGGTGAGCTTGCAAGCGCGCGTGAGTCTCGCCGGCCTGCTCAAGGACCGCGGCGCAGTCGACGCAGCGCGCAGCGAGTTCAGCGAACTGGTGACGGCCTGTCTCGAGCACCTCGGACCGCGTCACCGCACCACACTCGATGCGCAACACGCGCTCGGCGCCCTGCTGCGCCGCGCCGACGAGCTGCAGGCCTCGGAGACGCAACTGCGCGCCGCGCTCACAGGTCGCGCACTGCTCTTCGGCGACGACGCGGAACCCACCCTGCGCACCCAGGTCGAGCTGGCCTTGTGTCTCGGTCGCGGAAGTCAGCTCGACGCGGCCGAGTCCATGCTGCGCGCAGCGGTACAGGCCGCGCAGACTTCACTCGGCGGACACACCGACACCACGCTCGACGCGGAACACTCACTGGCCGTGTTGCTGCTCGACACGGGGCGCGCCGAGGAAGCCCAAGCGCTGTGGGCCGACATGACAGCGCGCGCCGACGCGAGCTTCGGCGAGCACGACAGCCGCCCCGGCAACTACCGGCTGCAACGCGGGCTCGCCCTCGCACGCCTCGGCCGCCTCGACCAGGCCGCCGCCGTGCTTGAGGCGGCGCACGCGCGCTTCGAAGTCGCAGGCCCCGAGCTAGCCGGGAAGGCAGCCGCCTGCGCCGCACTGCTCGTGCAAGTCCACGGCGCGCGGGGCGATGAGCAGGCCCAACTGCGCTGGACCGCGAGCCCCTGAACGGTTCGCGGAAGGCCGCCCCGGAGGCCGTCTCGAAAGCGCGCTCCGAAATCTGAAGAGGGTCGCGCACAATGATGGCGCGTCGATGGGGCTCGATACGGCACTGAGGAGGTCAGCACATGTTCGACCAGTTCTTCCACGAAGAGGCTGCGTGGTTTGGCGTCCCCGCTCTGCTCGGCTCCGCGATCTTCCTGATCCGACTGATCCTGATGCTGATCGCAGGGGATGGCGACGCCGACCTCGGCGACGACGGCAGCGCTTTCGCCGGAGACGACGGCGACTCGAGCGACTCCTTCGAGATCCTCTCGATCCAAGGCCTCGCGGCCTTCGGCATGGGCTTCGGCTGGGCCGGACTCGGCGCGCTGAACGGCGCGGGTTGGTCCACCGGCACGGCGATCACGCTCGGCGTGGCGGGTGGCGCCGGCATGGTCTGGTTGCTCGCGCTCCTGTTGCGCGGCGTGCACGACTTGCAGAGCTCGGGCACGGTCAACATGCAAGGCGCCGTGGGCACGATCGCCAGCGTCTACGCCACTGTCCCTGAACACAAAAGCGGGCGCGGCAAGGTGCGCGTGGTGATCAAGAACCGTGAGCGCATCCTCAACGCCATCACCGAAGGCGACGCCCTGCCCACAGGCACACAAGTGCGCGTGCTCACGGTGGACGACACCAGCACCGCCACCGTCACCTCCGCCTGACCCCCACCTCCCCCGAAGGAATCTCGTCATGCTCAGCCCAGGTTCGCTGCTCGCGCAGATGCCCGTCGTCCCCAATTCGGCTTGGTGGGTCGGGATCATCGCGGCCGTCGCGCTGCTCTTCGTGTTCTTCACGATCTTCGTGGTGCGCCAGTACAAGCGCTGCCCGAGCAACATGGTGCTCGTGATCTACGGCAAGGTCGGCAAGATGCAAGCCGCGCGCTGCATTCATGGCGGCGGCGCCTTCGTGATCCCGCTGCTGCAGGACTATGCCTTCCTGCACCTCGAACCGCTGGTGATCGAGATCCCGCTCGAGGGCGCGCTCTCGCTCAACAACATCCGCGTGAACGTGCCCAGCACCTTCACGGTGGGTATCGGCACCGACCCCGTGCTGATGAACAACGCCGCCGAACGTCTGCTCTCGCTCGACGAGAAGAAGATCAAGGACCAGGCGCAAGACATCATCCTGGGTCAGTTGCGCTTGGTGATCGCGACCTTGTCGATCGAAGAGATCAACAAGGACCGCGAGAAGTTCATGGCGCTGATCAACGAGAACGTCGGTCAGGAAGTGAACAAGATCGGTCTCGACCTGATCAACGTGAACATCCGCGACATCACCGACGAGAGCGGGTACATCGACGCCATCGGTAAGCGCGCCGCGGCCGAAGCCGTGAACCGCGCCAAGGTCGACGTGGCGCAGCAAGAACGCGACGGCGCCACCGGTGAAGCCGTGGCCATGCGCGAGCAGACCGTGAGCGTGTCGGCCGAGCGGGCCTCGTCGATCGAAGGTCAGAAGGAAGCCGAGCAACGCCAGCGCGTGGCGGTGGCCAAACTCGAGGCGCAGGCCATCGAAGGCGAGGTCGTGTCGAACCGCGACATGGAGATCACCAAGGCTCAGCGCTTGGCAGAAACCGTGGCGGCTGCGAAGGACGCCGAACAAGAACAGCGCGTGAAGGTCGCCCAGTTCGAAGCGTCGGCGGTCGACGGTGAGAACACGCAGGCGGCGCGCGTGGCCGAGAGCAACGCGCAGCTCGCCGAGGTGCGCGCCGCCGCGCGTCAACGTGCCGAGGTCGCTGCGGCCAAGGCTGCCGAGGCCGTGTTACGCGCCGAACGCGAACAAGAACTCGCACGCATGTCGAAGGAGACGCTCGCCTCGCAGGAGATCGAGAAGCAGCGCATCGAGATCGCCGCCGACGCCGAAGCCGAACGCACACGTCGCGTGGCCAAGGGTCAGGCCGACGCGATCCTGGCCAAGTACCAAGCGGAGGCCGAAGGTATCCAGAGCGTGCTCAACGCCAAGGCCGATGGTTATCACCAGCTCATGAAGGCTTGCCAAGACGACCCGTCGATGGCTTCTTCGCTGCTGATGATCGAGAAGCTGCCGGAGCTCGTCGCCGAACAAGTGAAGGCCATCCAGAACCTCAAGATCGACAAGATCACGGTCTGGGACGGCGGCCGCGGCGGCGCGGGCGGCAACGGCGGGCGCGGCAACACCGCCGACTTCCTGTCGAGCCTGATGGGTTCGCTGCCGGCCATGCACGAGCTCGCCGGCCAGGTCGGCGTGGAGCTGCCCGCGGTGCTCGGCCGCGTGAACGAAGTGCCCGAGGAGCACGCGACGCGCGGCGGGAAGGCCACGGCCGAGAGCGGCGAGCACGCCGAGAGCAGCGACACAGGAACCGACCTGCTCGCCGACTGACGTCCCCGGGCGCCGCCGTGCAGCACGCTCGGCGGCGCTCGCGCGCACTCTGCTAAAGTCCTGCGCATGATCTCCCACTCACGCGCAGTTCTCTTCGCTCTCGCTCTGCTCATCGCCAACTCCTGCGTGAGCGCGCCGCCGCGCCACGACGCGCCCGGCAAGCGTCCCGACAAGGGCGAAGCCGTCAGCTACTCCGAGCTCGTGAGCAGCGACGCCGTCACGCAGACCGGCCTGTTCAGCGTGCACGAAGTCGACGACAAGCTGCTCTTCGAGATCCCCGATGAGCTGCTCGGACGCGACTTGCTGCTGGTGAGTCGCATCGCGCGCGTGCCCGCCGAGCTCGGCGGCGGCTTCGTGGTGGCCGGCCACAAAACCGGCGAACAGGTGCTGCGCTTCGAGCGCCACGACGACCGCGTGCTGCTGCGCAAGGTCTCTTTCCGCAACGTGGCCGACGCGGACACCCCGATCCACCGCTCGGTCGTGAACAACAACTTCTTCCCGATCCTCGCGTCCTTCGACGTGGAAGCGGAAGGCCCGGGCGAGCAGGCCAACGACGACAGCGAAGCGCGCGGCGGCAGCGAGAGCCACGCCGAGCAAGCCGGCGAGGCTGCCGGGAGCGACGAGGCCGATGCCCCCACCACCGTCGTCATCGACGTCACCAAGTTCTTCGAGAGCGACATCCCGGCGCTGAGCGGCCTGAGTAAGTCGATGCGCGACCAGTACAAGGTGGGCAGCCTCGACAAGTCGCGCTCGTTCCTCAACTACGTGCGCCCGTTCCCGCAGAACCTCGAGGTGCGCCAGACGCTCACTTACAACGCGTCGGCCGCGCCCTCCGACGCGAACACCAAGACCATCTCACTCGAGATGCACCAGTCGATGGTCTTGCTGCCCGAAGAGCCGATGCGCAAGCGCTTCGCCGACGACCGCGTGGGTTGGTTCACCGAAGGCCACACGAACTACGGGCTCGACGAGCAGAAGGCCGCCGACGAAGAGTTCATCGCGCGCTGGCGCCTCGAGCCGAGCGACCCGGCGGCCTACGCGCGCGGCGAACTCGTCGAGCCGATCAAGCAGATCGTGTACTACATCGACCCGGCCACGCCCGACAAGTGGCGCGAAGCCGTGCGCCAAGGCGTGGAAGACTGGCAAGCCGCCTTCGAGACCGCCGGCTTCAAGAACGCGATCGTCGCGCTGGATCAGCCCAGCGAAGAAGACGACCCGACCTGGAGCGGCGAAGACGTGCGCCACTCGATGGTGCGCTGGGCCGCGAGCACCACGCGCAACGCGATGGGCCCCAGCGTGACCGACCCGCGCTCGGGCGAGATCATCGAGAGCGACATCGTCTGGTATCACAACCACATGCGCAGCTACCGCAACCGGTTGATGCTCGAGACCGGCGCGGCCAATCCGCTCGCGCGCTCGCTGCCCATCGACGACGGCTTGCTCGCCGAAGCGCTGCGCCAAGTCATCGCGCACGAGATCGGGCACGCACTCGGACTGCCGCACAACATGATCGCGAGCTCGTCCTACCCGGTGGAGTCACTGCGCGATCCTGAGTTCGCGCAGGAGCGCGGCGTGTCGGCGTCGATCATGGACTACGCGCGGCAGAACTACGTGGCGCAACCGGGCGACGGCTTGGTGGGCGCGAACTTCCTGCGCAAGATCGGCGCCTACGATCACTACGCGATCAACTGGGGTTACCGCGTGATCCCCGACGCCGCCACCGCCGCCGACGAGAAGCCCACGCTCGACGCCTGGATCCTGGCCAAGGCGCACGACCCGATGTTCCGCTTCAGCGGCGGCACCGGCGCCGACCCGCGCGCGCAGACCGAAGACCTCGGCGACGACCCCGTGGCCGCCTCGGGCTACGCGCTCGCGAACCTCAAGCGCGTGATGCCGCAACTCATCGAGTGGACCTCGGCGCCCGGCGAAGACTACGCCGACCTCGATGAACTCTACGGCGAACTCCTCGGCCTCTACGCGCGCTACATGGGCCACGTGGTCACGCTCATCGGCGGCATGCATTCCGACTACGTCACCAGTGAGCAGGTCGGCTTGCCGCACCGCCCCGTGCCTGCCGCTGAGCAGCGCGCCGCCATGGCCTTCCTCGCGGAACACGCGCTGACCACTCCCGAGTGGTTGCTCGACGGCGAGATCCTGCGTCGCATCACACACAGCGGCGACGTGGATCGTGTGCTCGGCGTGCAGAGCCGCGTGCTCAACCAACTGCTCGACGTGGGGCGCATGCAACGCCTGGTGGAAACCGAGCTCGCGCTGGGCGACGAGGCCTACCCGCTGCCCGAGTTCCTCGCCGATGTGCGCGGCGCCGTCTGGGCACACGCGAGCACACCCTACGCCCGGGCGCTGCAGCGCGCGCATCTCTCGCGGCTGGAGTGGCTCATGACCGACGCGAGCGAGTCCTACGCCACACCGATCCGCGTGGACATGTCGGACCTGCCCGCCGTGGCGCGCTTCGAGTTGTTGGAGATCGCGCGCCTGGCCGACGGTTTCGGCGCGCAGGGCGACACGCTCGAACTGGCGCACGGCCGCGACGTGGTCGAGCGCGTCGCTGCCTTCCTCGACGGACGGGTGCGCGACTGAACAGCGCGCCGTGCATGGCACCGTGCATGGCACTGCGCATGGCACTGCGCATGGCACCGCGTGATCATTCGGGGCCTCACCGGAAGGCGCGCTTCAACCCGGCGCACGCGGGCCGCGCGAAGCTCCTGATACACTCGACGGCTTGTCGGTCGTGATCAGCCGTCGAGTGAGTTCATGGACGCAGCAGCGGAGGGTCGCCTCGGAGCAGCGCGAGTCGCAGGACTCGTCGCACGCGTTCTGTTCGTGACCGGCGTGTGGCTCGCGCTGAACGCCGCGGCCCCCGCGCATGTCGCTGCGATGTCGAACGAGGACGGCGAGGCCGCAACGCTCGCCGCCGCTGCGCCGCCAGCTGCTGCGACCGCGCCCGAGGACCTCGCGCCCACCGACGTCGAAGCGTTGGCCCGCGAAGCGCAGCAGATCCTGCGCGCGAGCTGCCTGGAGTGTCACGATGCGCGCAAGGCGCGCGCCGACCTGCGTCTCGATGATCGCGAACACGCGCTCGCGGGCGGCGACTCGGGGCTCCCGGCGATCGTGCCCGGCGAGCCGACGCTGAGCGAGTTGATCCAGCGCGTCACGACTCAAGACCTGCTGGACCGCATGCCGCCCGACGACCGCGTGCCGCTCGACGCCGAGCAGGTGGCGCAGCTCGAACGTTGGATCCAGGCGGGCGCGCCGTGGCCCACGCAGGACACGCAGCACTGGGCCTTCCGCGCGCCGCGAGCCACGCCCGCGCCCACGGTGCAGAACGTCGCTTGGCTGCGCGATCCGCTCGACGCCTACGTGCTCGCCGAGCTCGAAGCGGCCGGCTTGCAACCCAATCCCGAAGCCGACGCCGCCACGCTCGCGCGTCGTCTCTCCCTGGATCTCGTGGGCCTGCCGCCAGCCCCTGCCGATGTCGACGCGCTCGCCGCCGACCCCGGGTTCTACGACATCTACGTGGACCGCCTGCTCGCCTCGCCGCACTTCGCGGAACGCTGGGCGCGGCACTGGCTCGACAAGGCCGGCTACGCCGACTCCGACGGTTACGAGAACGACAAAGCGCGCCCCGAGGCCTATCACTGGCGCGACTGGGTGCTGCAGTCGATGCAGCGCGATCAACCCTACGACGAGTTCCTGCGCGAACAGATCGCCGGCGACTTGCTGCCCGACGCGAACGCTGGGACACGCATCGCCACCGGCTTCTTCAGGCAGACGCTCACGAACACCGAGGCCGGCGTCGACAAAGAAGAGTTCCGCCTCGAGGCCGTGATGCAACGCGTGGACCTCACGGGCACTGCACTGCTCGGCCTCACGGTGAACTGCGCGCGCTGCCACGACCACAAGTACGACCCGATCAGCGCCAACGAGTACTACGCGCTCGCCGCCTTCTTCGACAACGCCGACGAGAGCGTGGTGGAGCTGCCCGCGAAGGCTGAGGAACTCGCGGAGTACAAGGCTGCGCTCGCCGTCCAACGCAGTGAGCTCGGCTCGCTGCGCGAAGAACTCGGGCGCGCCTACGAACGGTTCCTGCCCACGCGACCACGCGTGCACCCGCTGCTTGTCGACGGCGCCAACGCGCAAGGTCGGGTCAACGCACCGGTCGACTCCGACGGCCAGATCACGCTCGTGGTGACGCAGCGGCCCGAACGTTGCGACGGCTTCGCGGTGGAGTTGTTCGACGCGCCGTCCGAGGTGGAGGTGATCGGGTTGAGCGCGCGCGTCGGGTCGCGGGTGCTCGAACTCGAGGCGCTGCCCGTCGTCGATGCGGGCATCACGAGCACCTCGTACCGTCATGCGAGCTGGCGCTTGGCCGAGACCTTGCTCGCGGGCGCCGACGCGCCGCTCACCCTCACGCTCAGCGTGCGCGGGCCCGTGAACGACCTGCGCGTGAGCGCCTTCACCGGCGCCGCGCTCGACGCCGAGCTGCCCGCGCGTATCCGCAAGATCCTCGCCACGCCGCTCGACGCGCGCAACGCCGCACAGACCACCACGCTCGCCGTCCACGACGCGCAGTTCGACGACGACTTGCTGAGCGCGATCAAAGCGCTCAAACACCACCGACGCAGCGCGCCCGAGAACCCCGTGCCGAGCGTGCCCGTGCTCGCGGAGCGGCGCGTCGACCGTCGCGTGACCCGGTTGCTCGAACGCGGCGACCACTTGCGCGCGGGGGAGACCGTGTCCGCCGACACGCCCGCCGTGCTCCCAGCGCTCACGGTCAGCGGCGAGCGCCCCACGCGTCTCGACCTGGCGCGCTGGTTGGCCGCGCCGGAGCACCCGCTCACGGCGCGCGTGTTCGTGAACGACGTGTGGCAACAGCTCTTCGGCGAGGGGCTCGTGCGCACGCCCGGCGACTTCGGCACGCGCGGCGCGCCCCCCACCCACCCGGCGCTGCTCGATCAGCTCGCCATCGACACGCGTGACTCCGGGTGGAGCCGCAAGGCGCTCATCCGTCGACTCGTGCGCTCGGCCACGTACCGCCAGGCCAGCACGCATCGCCCGGCCGTGGAGCGCGTCGACCCGGAGAACAAGTTGCTGCACCGACAGTCACGCACGCGTGTCGACGCCGAACTCGTGCGCGACCAAGCGCTCGCCGTGAGCGGCCTGCTCTCGGAGACCGTCGGCGGCCCGAGCGTGTTCCCGCCGCTCCCCGACGGCGTGGCCGACAAGAGCTACGCCAACCTGTTCCGCTGGAGCACGAGCGAAGGCGAAGACCGCTACCGTCGCGGGCTCTACACCTTCTTCAAACGCACCGCGCCGCATCCGCACCTCGAACAGTTCGACGCGCCGACCTCGCTCACGAGCTGCGTGCGTCGCGGCCGGTCGAACACGCCGCTGCAAGCGCTCATCACGCTCAACGACCCGTTGTTCGTGGAAGCCGCAGCGCACCTGGCGGCACGCGTGATGCCCTCGGCCGACACCGACGACGCGCGCCTCACCGAAGCCTTCCGCCTGTGCATCGCGCGCGAACCCACCCGCGTCGAGAGCACCGAGCTGCTCGCGCTGCTCGACGAAGCTCGCAGCTGGTACCTCGAGCACCCCAACCACACGGCGGTGCTCGTGGGCAGCGACGACAGCGAGCACGCCGCGTGGACGACGACCCTGCGCGTGCTCCTCAACCTCGACGAGTTCCTCGTGCGCCCATGACTCGCGCCCCGCTCGATCGCCGCGACTTCCTGACCAGCGCCGCCAGTGGCCTGGGCCTGGCCGCTCTGGGCTCGCTGCTCTCCCCCACGGCCTTCGCCGAGGGCACGCGCGATCCACTCGCAGTGCGCGCGCCGCACCACAAGCCTCGCGCCAAGTCGTGCATCTTCATCCTGATGGCGGGCGGCATGAGCCAGATGGATCTCTTCGATCCCAAGCCCGAACTCGCCGCGCGCGACGGACAACAGCTCCCAGCTTCCTTGCTCGACGACGTGCGCTTCGCCTTCGTGCAGAAAGACACGGCCACGCTCAAGGGCTCACCGCGCCGCTTCCTGCGCCACGGACAGAGCGGCCTCGAGCTCTCCGACCTGCTCCCCAAGCTCGGCAGCGTGGCCGACGAGTTGTTGCTCGTGCGCTCGATGCACACCGACGAGTTCAACCACCATCCCGCGCAGCTGCTCATGCAGTGCGGGCGCTCGGCCTTCGGCTTGCCGAGCGCCGGCTCCTGGTTGCTCTACGCGCTCGGCAACGAGAACCAGAACCTGCCGGGCTACGTGGTGCTCAACTCGGGGCGCGGCAGTTCGGGCGGCAGCACGCTCTGGAAGAGCGGCTTCCTGCCGTCGAGTTACGCGGGCGTGCCGCTGCGCAACACCGGGGAGGCCGTGCTCGACTTGGCGACTCCGCGAGGCGTCCCAGCCAGCTTGCAGCGCCGCAGCTTCGACGTGCGCGGCAAACTCGATCGCGCCCAGTTCGAGCGCGTGCGCGACCCCGAGATCGAGAGCCGCATCGCCAACTACGAACTCGCGGCGCGCATGCAGCTCTCGGCCCCCGAAGCACTCGACTGGGCCAGCGAGCCCAGCGCCGTGAAGGCGGCCTACGGCGTGAACCGCAAAGACCCTCCGCTCCGTGCCGACCGCGACGGCGGCCCCGATCAGTACCGCAACTTCGCGCGCAACTGCTTGCTCGCCCGCCGACTCGTGGAGCGCGGCGTGCGCTGCGTCAACCTGATCCACGCCTCGTGGGATCACCACAGCAACCTCGAGCCCGAGCTGGCCTTCAACGCGCGCATGGCCGACCAACCCATCGCAGCGCTGATCCGCGACCTGCGCGAACGTGACCTGCTCGACGAGACCTTGATCGTGATCGCCAGCGAGTTCGGGCGCACGCCGCTCGGCGAGAACCGCAAGGACGAACCCGCCAACACCGGCCGCGACCATCACCCCTTCGCCTTCACCAGCGTGCTGGCCGGCGGCGGCTGCAAACCCGGCATGGTCTTCGGCGAGACCGACGAACTCGGCTGGAACGTGGTGCGCGATCCGGTGCACGTCAACGACTTGCACGCCACCGTGTTGCACTTGATGGGCCTCGACCACCTGCGACTCACGCATCGATTCGACGGCCGCGACTTCCGGCTCACCGACGTGGGCGGCCGCGTGATGCACGAGTGGATCGCGTGAGCAGCGCGCCGCCACGCGCGCGCCGGTGGACCTTGCCTGCCGCGCTCGCCGGAGCAGGTGCGGCATGGGGCCTGGTGAGTGAGCGCGTCGCGCTGCTCGATGCTTGGCAGCACGTGCGCAGCGAAGCCTGGATCGAACAAGGCCTGTGGCGACTGACGGCACGTCAGTTCGACGACCCGCTCCAGCACACCGCCGTCGCGATCGTGATCGGCGCCGGCGTCGGCCTGCTCGCAAGCGGCCTCGCGCGCACGGGCACAGCGCGTCGGCCGAGGCTCGTGGGAGGCTTCGCGCTGCTCGCCGGCGGGCTCGCGTGCGCGCTGCTCGTGCTCGCCGTGAGTTCCGCCTGGCTCTCTGCGCGCCGGCCACCGGAGCACGCGCCGAACGTGGTCTTCATCGCCATCGATTCACTGCGCGCCGACTCGCTGGGTTGCTACGGCTACGAGCGAGACACGAGCCCTTTCCTCGATGAGCTGGCCGCCACGGGCGTGCGCTTCGAGCGCGCGCTGAGTCAGGAGTCGTACACGCTGGCCTCGGTGGCGTCCTACTTCACGTCGACCTACCCGACCACGCACCAGGTGCTCTACGACTTACCGCAGATCGACACGCTGCGCCCCACCGCGCTCACGCTCGCCGAGGTGCTCGCCGACGCGGGCTACGCCACCGGCGCCTTCGTGTTCAACCCGCACCTGCAGGCGCGTTACCGCTTCGACCAAGGCTTCGATGTCTACGACGACAACCCCAAGGCGCCGGGCGTGGACAAGGGCACCGCCTCGTGGCGCGCCTACGAGACCGCCGACTTCATGCAGCGCAAGGTGAACCGCTTCCTCGAGCGCGCGCCCAGCGATCGTCCGCGCTTCCTGTACCTGCACTACCGCGACGTGCACGGCCCGTACTTGCCGCCCCCCGACTACGCCAACCGCTTCGTGCCCGACCACTGGCCCAAGCAACTGCGCGCACGTCCGCTCGCCGACGCACAACGCCCTGCCGGCGAGGCGCCGCCCATGATCCGCTTCGTGGACTACCACCGCACCCAGTACGACGCCGAGATCGCCTACACCGACGACGCGCTGCGACGCCTGTTCACACGACTCGCCGATCGCGGCCTCGACCGCGACAACACGCTCTTCGTGATCACCTCAGATCACGGCGAGGAGTTCGCCGAGCAACACCCGGGCGACACGCCCTCGCACTCACACGGGCGCACGCTCTACATCGAACAGATCCACGTGCCCCTGATCGTGTTGTTGCCCGGCCAGAGCACGCCGCTCGTGATCCGAGAGGCCGTGGAGTTGCTCGACGTGGCCCCCACGGTGCTCGACCTCGCGCGCCTGCCGCAGCCCCCGAGCTTCGCCGGACGCAGCTTGCGCGTGCTGGCCGAAGGCGGCAGCCGTCCTGCGCGCGCGCTGTTCAGCGGAGGCAGTCGCGCGCGCGGCGCCGTGTGGCTCGAGGACACGGTGTACATCGAGGAAGACCTCGTCGACCGGAAGACGCGCCGGTTCAACGCACGCCCCGCCCCCGACGACGTCTCGCGCCCGCACGCCGAACTCTACGAGCTCGACGTGGACCCGCTGCAAACCGAGAACGTGCTCACGCCCGGCGATCCGCGGCACGAGACCCTGCGCGCGCTGCTGCAGACCTGGCGCGCGCGCAGCGGTGAGTCCGCGCCCTCCGTGGAGCTCGACGACGACACGCGCGAACAGTTGCGCGCGCTCGGCTATCTCGGCGACGAGCGCTGAGAACGCGGTCGCCCCCGCCACGTTCGCGGAGAACGTGAGGGGCGCGACCTGAACAGCGTCAGCGCGTGGCGATCACGACGAGGTCGCTCGGCGCCTCGAGCGCTTGCGGTTCGGGTTCCGGCTCGACCTCGCACTCCGTCTCGCATTCGACCTCGCCCTCGGACGAGACTTCGGGCTCGTAGTCGCCGTCGAACTCGGGCTCCGGGTGCGTGCAGCCGCCGTCGCAGCGCGTCTCGCAATCGTGATCGCAGTCGCGATCGAACATGGCTTCGAGCGCCAACTCGTACTCGAGTTCCAGCGCTTCGAGGTCGGCCTGGGCGGTCTCGAAGGCCTCTTCGAACTCGGCGTCGTAGATCTCGAAGTCATCCTCGAAGCTTTCCTCGAGCTCCTCGCACTCGCGCACGAAGGTTTCGTCGAGCAACTCGACGGACTCCTCGAAGGCAGCGTTCAACTCTTCGAAGCTCTGCTCCCAGTTCTCGAGCCACTCGTCTCCGGAGTCATCGAGCTGATCATCGGACGCGCGCTCCAGGAACTCGGCGAGCTCGACCTCGAGGGCTGACAACTCCGCTTCGTGATCGTGCTCGAGCTCGACGTACTCGAGTTCATGAGCGCGCTCGAATCTGGTCAAGGCCCGCTCGTACTCACGCTCGACACCTTCCAACTCACGCTCGAAGTCACGTTCGAGCACTTGTAGGGAGCGCTCCAGTTCGCGCTCAGCGAGCTCGTACTCGCGTTCCATCGCTTGGAGAGAGCGCTCGAGAGCGTGCTCGTGTTCGAGCTCGTGTTCGAGCTCGAAGTCACCGTGGACAGGTTCCTCGCGCACCTCGAAGTGCACGTCGTTCTCGTCGCCGAGTTGGAGGGTCAGCAGCGTGTGGCCGTCCTCGTCGGTGACGGTCAGGACGTCGTCGTCGAGGTGCACGTTGCCGGCGGTCGACAGGGTCACGGAGCCGTCGTCGCCCAGCGCCGCGATCTCGCGATCGCCGTGGGTGGCGTCGACCAGCTGCCCGTTCTCCAGGCGCAACACGAGCCCTTCCTCCGAGGTCACGCGCGTGACCGAGCTGTGGGTGCTCCGGGTGCGCGCGGCCGGCGCGCGTCGGTGCACGATCGCAGGGGCGCCGCCGGCTCGCACGATCGCGGGTCCGTTGCCAGCGCGCGAGATCGCAGGTCCACCGCCAGCGCGCTTGCTGGCCCCGGCCCAAGGCTTCACTTCGGGGGTCGATGCGATCACGTCGGTGTGGGTCTCCACCGAAAGGTCCACACCCTGCGAGACGTGCGCGTGCGACCGCACATGCACGTCGGCGAGCGACGCGCTCGGCTTGCCCCACTTCACGATCACGTCCGCGTTCTGCGGTGCGAAGCTTCCGGGAGCGTCGTGTGGCGCGTGAGCGCCGGGTGCACCGTGTGGCGCGTGGGCGCCGGGTGCGTCTTGCGGCGCGTGGGTTCCTTCGGCGTCAACCGGCGTGTGCACGTTTCCTGCATCGCCTTGCGATTGCGGTTCCAGCGCGTCGTCGTTCGCGTTGAGTGCGTTCTCCAGTGCGGAGACGAAGCGCGTGAGCAAGCTCGGTTCGTCGTCGTCACCCCAAGAGAAACTCGGGACGCTGCAGGACACGAGTGAGACGACGGCGAGTGAGAGCAGAGCCGTGTGCGCCGGACGCAAGCTGCGTCGCACGACATCCGCGCCGGCGAGTCGCTCGACACGTCGCAAGAACGAGCTGTCCTTGCGCACCATCCCGGCCACGAGCGCGGGCGGACGCTTGTCCGTGACCCAACCCGCGACCTGTGCGAGACACTGCGCGAGCACGAGGCGTTGACCGGTGCGCGACACGGCCCAGTCGTCGCACAAGAACTCACTGGTCTCTTGCATGCGACGCCGGCCGAGTGGGTTCAGCGGTTGAAAGAAGAACACGGCCTGAAGCACGGCGCAGATCTGCAACCACAGCGGATCGCGGCGCGCGATGTGACCCAGCTCGTGCGCCAACACCGCCTCTTGCTGACGCGCGCCGAGCTGACTCAGCACGCGCCGCGGCAGCACGATCTCGCGCCCCATGGCCACCGGGCCCGCGAGCAAAGGCGACACGCTCAAGCGCACCACGCGACGCATGTCGCCGGCGTTCTGCAAGCGGTCGAGGGTGACCAGCAAGTGCGGATCGCGCACGGGTTGGCGGCTCGACAACGCGGCCTTCAAACGCTGGCGGGCAAGGCCGAAACGCAACAGGCCGAGCGACGCCACGACCAGCCAGAGCGCCACGACGGCGTCGATCCAGCTCAGGGCAACGCCCGCTGTGTGCGACACCGCCGGCTGCCCACTCGCGACAGGTTGCTCCGAGCTCCCAGAGTCGTCGACCACCTTCGCGGGGAAGAAGTGCGCACGCTGCGGTGGAACCACGGGCACGCTCAGCACGGCGCGATCCGCGAACCGCGTCGCGTTGCGATCGGCCTGGCTCGGCGTCGAAGACGAAAGCTCGCGCGAGATCCGAGGAACGCGATCGTGCGACGCCTCGCGCTGAAGCATGGCAGGAGCGTTCGCGAGCCACGTGAGCTGCGGCAACACGGCCGCGTCGGCGGGCCGAGAAAGCGCGCGCTGCACCAAGGAGAGGTCAGCGGGTGCGCGGCGTTCCGTCGCGGCCGGCGGGCTCAACTCGAGCTGACCACCGAGCGGCTCCACGCCGAGACCGACCTGCGCGCTGGCCGTGACCAGTCCGCCCAACAACCCGACCTTCCAGAGCGCGTCTTCGAGACTGGGAGCGCGCACCAACCGCGTGCGGAGCAAGAGCCAGACAGCGCCCAGCAAGAAGCTGCTGTGCAGCAGGTAAGTGAGCAGGAAGGACAGCGTGTCGTGACTAAGCGTCATCGGTCTTCTCCTCTTCTTCTTTCTTCATGCGGTTGAGCAGCGCTTGGACGCTCGCGAGTTCGTCGGGGTGAATCGAGCGCTCGCCGAGCAAGTGGCTGACGAGCGCCGTGACATCCCCGCCGAAGACGCCGTCGGTGAGCGAGCTGAGCATCTCGGTGCGGACTTGGTGCTCGCTCACGAGCGCGCGGTAGATGTGTCGCCGGCCCTCGCTGCGGTGCTCGATGAGGCCGCGCTTCTCGAGTCGCGTGAGCAGCGTGGCGACGGTGGTCGGGGCCAGGTCGCGGTCGTCCTGCAGCGCGGCGTGGACCTCGGCAGCCGACGCTTCCTCCTGTGCCCAAAGCACCCGGAAGACGTCGAGCTGCAACTCGGTGATCTGAAACATGGCCAGCTCCTGAGCCTTCGCCAGCGCGGAGGGCGCGGGCGAGCTGAGTCGTGGTTCGCGTTCAACTACAGACGTAATACTACGCATGTAGTTTTTCGACAAGGGCCTTCCCCGCGGAAAAATCGGACGGTGCGCGGCCAGCGTCCACGCGCGCTCGTCGCGTGGCGTTGGGGCGCGGCCGCTTGGCTGTACGCCCTCGAGCTTCCGTGCCACACTGCCTCGTCGGTGAGCGCGCAGCAGGAGGCCCCTCGCTCACCTGGGAGAGACATGGGCAGTTCGAGTCGAATCGGCGTGGTCGTGCTGAGCAGCTGCTTGCTGCTCGCGGTCGGCGCAAGCCTCTGGGTGCTCGCCGAGGATCCAGCCAGCCCTGCTGCAGCCGAGTCGCTCGCCGACGCGTCGCACCCCATCGAGCCAGGCACGGGCGAGCTGCCCCGGCCCGGCACCACGGTCGCGGCCGAGCGCGCGAGCGCCCCGCAACCGCTCACGCTTGTCGACGACCCCGAGGCCGAGCTCGCGCGCTTGATCCTGCAGCTCGAAGAGAGTCGTTCGGCGAGCGTGCGCATCGACGCCACTCTCGCGCTCGAAGGTTGGGTGCCGGGCGCTGCCGAAGCCGCGCTCGCCGCCGCCGCACTGCGCGACGCCGACGCCAGCGTGCGCGAGGCCGCCTTCGACGCGCTGCTCGACGCCGAGTCGACCGTTGCACTCGAAGCGCTCGCCAAGGGTTTCAACGATCCGAACGAGAGCGTGCGCGTCGCGGCGGAGAACGGGCTCTACATGCACTCCGACACGGGCGCCGCCACGGGCGTGCTCGCCGCGCTGTGTGCCAGCGCCGACACCGACACACGCATCCGAGCCGCCGAAGTGCTCGACGAGATGACCGCGCAACAGCTGCCCTGGGACGACCTCCTCGAAGGTCCGACCCAACTCGACTGGGCCCCTGCGTCGCCGCTAGCTTCCAAGTAACACCGAGAGACCGATCGCATGAAAACCGCCACGCCACTGCTCCTCTCGCTCTGCACCGTCGCACTGTTGAGCACCACTGCCATCGCAGGCGACGGCCGCTACGACAGCGACTTCGGCATCTTCGACTTCGGCATCTCCGTCCGCTTCGACGCCACGCAGATGCAGATCGACCGCATGGAGCAAGAGTTCGAGAAGGCCTCGCTGTTGATCTGCGACGCGAGCGACGGTCAGCAAGAGTTCGGTCAAGTCGTGCTCTGCAACGACAGCCGCGGCGGCGCGTCGGCCGAGTTCTGGGTCTTCGAGAACGGGCGCTCGAACGCGCCGGGGCGCTTCGGCGTCGCCGGCCAACACATCAACCAGTACTACAGCGACATCATCTCGAGCAGCACGAAGGCCGACGGCAGCTGGGTGCTCGCCCACGAGTTCGGCCACCACGCCTACGGCATCAAGGATGAGTACTCAGGCCCCACGGCCGACGGCGGGCTGAAGTGCATCACGACACCGGCCGACCCCACCACGCAAACCGCCTGCCTGATCGAGAACTTCTGGATCCGCGGCGCCGACGGCGTGTCGCTCACCGAGTGGTGCGTGTCCTCGAACCACGACCCCGACAACGACACGTATCAGGAGAGCGTGAACGACGAGTCGTGCTGGGAGACGATCGTGGCGGCTTACCCCGACCTCACGGCGCCAGTGGGCTTGCCCGACGCCGGCCCCGGCGGCCCGCTGCTCACCTTCGACTGGCAGGTGCTCGAGGAAGAGAACCGCTTCGTGATCGTGATCGACAAGTCGGGCAGCATGGGCTCCCAGAACAAGATGGAGTTGGCCAAGCTCGGCGGGAAGATCTTCACGAACCTCGTCACACCGCCCGACAAGCTCGGCGTCGTGGCCTTCGACAGCTCCGCCACAGACACCTTCGCCATCGCAGCCACCGACGCCGGCGTGAAGACCGCGGCCAAGGCCGCCATCGACACGCTCGTCGCCGGCGGTGGCACGAGCATCGGCGCCGGGCTCCTCAACGGGCTGAACATGATCCTCAGCCAGGGTGACCGCGCCTGTCAGCAAGCGATCGTGCTGCTCTCGGACGGCCAGGGCGGCAACCACCTCTCGCTGCTCGATCAACTGCTCGACAACGGCATCGTGGTGCACACGATCGCGCTCGGAACCGGCGCCGACGTGTCGACCATGCAGCAGATCGCCACCGACACGAGCGGCAAGTTCTTCTCCGCGATCGACGGCATCCAGCTGCCTGGCATCTTCGCGCAACTCGCGGCCGACGTGGCCGAGGGCGGCGTGCTCAACACGCAGTCAGGCACGCTGGCTCCGGGCGACGACGCGAGCCCGACCTTCCCGGTCGACAGCACGAGCGCCGTCGCGAGCTTCGTGGCTTCCTGGGACACCTTGCCCGACGACGTGAGCGTCACGCTCAAGGGCCCGGGCGGCACCTTCAGCACCGGCGACGAAGGCGGCAGCCCAGACTTCGTCTTCGCGAAGGACGAGTCCTCGGTGTCGATGACGCTCGGCGGCGACTCACTCGTGGCCGGCAACTGGAGCGTGCAACTCGAGGTCTCGAACGACGCGGCGTCCGCCGTGTCATGGGACGTGCAAGCGCTCAGCGACTCGAAGGTGATCTCCTTCTACGCCGAGTCCGACCAAGACGAGTACGCCTACCCCGCAGAGATGACGATCAGCGCCACGGTGAACTACGGCCCGAGCCTCGCCGGCGTGTCGATCAGCGGCGTGGTGCGCCGACCGAGCGGCACCGAGGCGCCGATCGTGTTGCGCGACGACGGCTCCGCAGCGAGTGGCGACGAGTTCGCCAACGACGGCATCTACACCGGGCGCTTCGGCGCATGGAGTCAGTCGGGCGCCTACACCGTGGCGCTCGACGCAGTCAACGAGGGCAACGCCAGCGTGGTCGCCGGTGAAACGCTGAGCCTCTCCGAGCCCGACGCCACCGACCCGGGCGAGTTCACGCGTCACAGCGAGTTCTCGGTCACGGCCACGGGCGTTCCGGAACTCCAAGAGTTCGGCCTGGGCGTCGACAAGCTCAAGGTCAGCCTCAAGGACAACCCGGCCAAGAGCAAGTTGGCGATCAAGGGCCAAGTGGAGCTCGACGAGCTCGCCGTGAACCCTCTCGTGGACGACCTGTTCATCGAAGTCGGGAACCTCGACTTCACTGTGCTCGGTTCCAGCATCAAGAAGGTCGGCAAGAAGGACCGCTACGTGTTCAACGACAAGGACGCGAAGACCAAGGGCTTCGTGGACCTCTTCAACAAGGGCAGCTCGAAGGGTGTCTTCTCGCTCAGCGACAAGGCCTTCGCGGGCTTCTTCGGCAGCCTCACATCAGTGCTCGTGAGCTTCGAGTGGGGCAGCATGGACGTGTCGAACACGCTCGGTGCGATCCCGAACAAGAAGAACACCGCCACGAGTTTCGTGGGCAAGAAGCACCTCGTGACCACGGACAACCTGATCCCCACTTCGCTGGTGGCAAAACTCAACACCAAGAAGGTCGGCAAGGATTCGCTCACGCTGCGCGCCAAGCTCGGCGGCGGCGGCTTCAACACCAGCACCGGCGACACGACCTTCCGCGTGGGCCCCTTCGAGCACGTCGTGTCGTCCGAAGACTGGTCGGTGAAGAAGGAGACCCGCTTCACTTACAAGTCGCCCGACAAGACCGTCACGATCAAGTGGGACTCGGAGACCGAACAGTTGCTCATCGTCGCCAAGAAGATCGACATGACGGGTTTCGCGAACCCGATCATCGTGGAGGTGATGAACGCCAACTTCCCGAGCTTCGACGAACGCTTGGAGATCACGGCGAGCACGAACAAGAACCAGACCAAGTACGTGTACTGACCGGGTCCGCCCTCCCATGCGACCGTTGTTGATCTTGCTCGCGCTGGGCGCGGGACTCGTCGCGTTCCAGTTGCGCGTCCCCGAGCTCGTGCGCGAACAACTGAGCGCCGCGGGCTTCGAGGATCACCTCGGGCCCTTCGGCCCTGAGCGAGTGCAGCGCGACGCGCAAGTGCTGCGTGCCATGCTCGAGAACGGTGAAGTGCAGCGCGCCGCTGAGTCCGCACCCGACCGGCACTTGGCTTTCGACACAGCGCTGGGCGAACTCATGAGCCGTGGCGCGAAGCGTCCTGCCGAACTGGGGCAGCGCGTGCTGCGACTCTCGCCGCTCGCGATGCCGCGCAGTTTCGCGCAAGGTCGGGAGCCCAGCGGCTGGGACTTGGCCACGTCGGCCGCGCTCTACAGCGGAACACTCACCGAAAGACTCGAACGCCTGCAGCGACTCACCGGGCTGTTGTCTCCCGACATCTGGAAGGTCTCTGCAGGCTTGGCCGAGCTCGAAGCCTTGAGTGCCGAGGCCGACGACCCGAGCGTGGCCATGGCGGTCTTCCACGCCGCCGACCGCGTGGCGCCTTTCGACAAGTACCGCGCGCAACTCACCGGAATGCTCAACGCGCACCGCGCAGCAGCGCGCGAACCGTGGGCCCGACACCTGGCGGCGCTCGGGCTGCTGCGCACGCGACAAGCGGCGCGCGACACCTTCGGCCCGCTCGATCGAGAACTCTGGGACGACGCCGCGGACTTCGCCGACTCGGAGCGCACTCAACGGCGCGCACGACTCGCCGGCTTGCGTGATGCCTGGCTCCGCGGCGCCCCCGACAGCTGGGACGACGTGCAGAACGAACTCGATGCACTCGACGCCAACTGGGCGCTGCAACAGCATGAGGAACGTCTGCGCCTGATCGAGCTGCGCCTGCGCTTCGCTGCCTGGCGTGGCGAACTCACACTCGCCTTGCAGGTGCTCGACGAGCTCGACGCCCTCGACCTCAGCGGCAACGAGCTCGCGGCCAATGCGCTCGTGCTCGCGCGCACGGCCTTCGACCAAGAGTTGCTCCGAGGTGCTGAGCCGCGCGACGCAGTCCGCGAACGCCTGCACGCCTTGAGCCGTCTGCCGAGTGCACACGACTACGCCGCCGCGCTGCACTGGGAACTCGCGCTCATCGAAGACCTCGCCGAGGACCACGACGCGCAGTTCGAACACCTGCGCGCTGCTGCCGAACCCGCACTCGCTGGCGCACGCGCAGTGCCCGAGCCCAAGCACTCCCGCACCTGGTGGACACCGCTCGACCCGCGGGCCGCCCATCAGATCGATCCGGCTGAAGGCAGCCAGAGCGCCGCGTGGACCCTGGCCAACGCGGCCTACGACGAGCAACGCTGGGCCGACGCCCTGCGCTACTTCGAACCCGGCTGGCCGGGGCACGGCTGCGGCAACGTGACGCGGGATGCCGAAACCCTGCGCCACACCCGCATGGCGCGCTGCTTGGTGCAACTGGGTCGCGCGGCCGAAGCCTCGTCGAGCCTGCGCGCCTTGCTCAGCGAGCCACTCCCCTGGGACGCTGCACCGAGCGCCAGCTTCGCGCTCGTCCGTGCCGACGTGGCTGCAGGGAAAGACGACACGCTCGAGACGTTCCTGGAGAGCGCGCCGCTCGACGAGATCATCGTGAGCAAGGCGCTCGCGCTCCGCGACCTGCTGCGCGCGCGTCGAGACGGCGACACGGCGCGCGCTGAGTCGGCCCACACGGCTTTGCTCGCGCGCTGGCCCGGCGACGCAGAGCTCCTCGCCGCCGCAAGCGATGAGAGCGACGCCTGACAGCGGCCGCGCCGAGCGGCGTCAGCGCGATTCGCGGTAGGCCGTGGGTTCGAAACGCACCACGGGAAGACGCGCGCCTTGCGGATGCACGAAGGCCTCGGTCAGGTTCAGCGCGAGCTCGCGCGTGGGTTCAGGACGCGCGACCTCGAAGCAGAGCTTGAACACGTCGGGACGCACGCTGCTCAGTGCAACGGCTTCACCAGCGCGCAGTTGGTGCGGCGACACGGCGTGCTCGCCGTAGGCCACGTGCGAGGCCGAGCTCGGCGTGTAGCGTTGACCGTCGATCTGGAGCACGACATCGCGCGCCAACATCTGACCGCCCTCGCGCGGCGACTGCACGCGGATCGTGAGGCAGTAGCCGCTCGCGGGCTGCGTGCGACGCCACTGGTGCTCGGCGTCAGCGCCGACCGCCAGCATCGGGACTTCCACGCCCACCCACGTGGTGTCGCTCGTCTGGATGTCGTTGTCGAGGCTCACACGCAAGCGGTAACCCGCGAACTCGAGCGTCTGCATCTGGTCTTGCTCGTAAGGCGTGCCAGCCACCTCGCTGGCTTGCGGTGCGACATCGAGATACGGGCGACTGAACACACCCACGCGCACTTGCGCACACGAGAACAGACACAGTGAGAAGCACAGCGCAACGATCCGGAGCATGAGCAAACCCTGGGTTAAGATGACGAGCTGAGTGAAGCGGCCCAGCATACTGAGAGGGAAAGTCATGACGAGGTTCCTGACCGTGGCGTGCCTGTTCGTGAGTGTGGCTTGCGCGAGCACCGAGCGCCTGTACGAAGGCCCGCAGCGCCTGGCCTCCGAGATCGCGATCGTCACGGTCGAACAAGACTCGGCGGTCGGCACGTACTTCCTAGGCGGCGTGAACGCCAGCATCGAACGCGTCGACGGACGCATGATCGAGGCCGACAGCGTCGAGCTCGTACCGGGCTCCCACGAGTTGTGCGCCCGCTTCACCAACACCACGGGCTTCGGGAGCCATCTGGAGTTCGGAGGTCCGCTGGGACGCCTGCAATTCCAGGCACGAGCTGGGCGCGAGTACCGCGTCGAGTCCCGGTATGACAAGGAGAACGGCGGGTACCTCGTTCTGGTCGACACGTTCGACAACGAAGAGATCGCCGACTCCATCGTGCCCGTGCACCTGCGCAACCCGGTACGACTCGACCTGAGCGACGAAGGCTGGGAACTCGCGAGTGCGGGCCTGGCGAGCTGCACGCAACGCATCGCGACTTGGCTCCGCAGCGGCGCGACCTTGGAGAACCGCACCGAGATCGTGGAGGTCGTGGAGACGATCTACGACGTCGGCACGCGGCCCGACTTGGAAGCCGCGCTCAAGGACCGCGAGCGCGTGATCGACAACGCCACGTCCATCGGCGACGAGTGGACTGTGCTCGCGCGCGGGCCAGGCTCCGCGAGCTTCGAGTACCGCGGCGACTTCATCCGACGCAGCGGGCGTGGGCACGGCGTGGGGCATCTCAAGATCGACGGCGGCCGCCTGCTCTACTTCATCTACGAAGTCACCGACAAGGAGATGCCCAGCGCCGACCGCGACGCTTGGCTGGCGCGCTTCGAGCGGCAGTGACACGCGGCCGGGTCCGTGCCAGGGCACGCACAGCCGACGACACGCGGCGACCGACCTGCACTCGCGGGTCTCAACTCGTCGCCATGACGATCTGGGAAATCCTGGGGCCGAGTAACGGGGCTCAGGCGACGCCGTCATGCGGAGCGAAGGCGGGAGTGGCGCGGCTCGCGCACTGCCGCCACACGCCCGTCCGCTTCGTGAGGCCTCGCCATGCAGCCCGTCTTCCTACGACTCGTGTTCGTGACACTCGCGCTCCACGCCGCGCTCGGGTCAGCGTCGGAGCCACTGCTGCAGGTGCAGTCAGCGCAGGCCGGTGATCGATTCGGGGCGGCGATCGCCGGCGTGGGCGACGTGGATGCCGACGGCATCCCCGATTTCCTCGTGGGCGCATACCGCGCCGAGCGCGCAGGCCCGCTGAGCGGTCAGGTGCGCTTGATCTCAGGCCGCAGCACGCGCGAACTGAAACGCTGGCAAGGGGAGCACGCTCACGACGCCCTGGGTTGGTCCGTGGCCGCGCTCGGCGACCTCAACGAGGATGGCGTGAACGACTTCGCCTTCGGTGCGCCAGGCGGCACGCCCCCCGAAGGCAGCGTGCGCGTGGTGTCGGGGCGCAACGGCGAGGCGCTCTACACGGTTGTCGGGAAGCAGCCGGGGGATCGATTCGGGCACGCGATCACGCGCCTGGGAGATGTCGACGGCGACGGCGTGAGCGACTTCGCGGTCGGCGCGCCACAAGCCGACACCGTCGGGCAACTCAGCGGACGTGTTCGTGTCGTTTCGGGCGCCGACGGCAGCACCGTGCGCGCACACCACGGCGCCGCCTTCGATCTCTTCGGACAAGCGCTCGCGAGCGTCGCCGACCTCAACGACGACGGCGTGAACGAGTTGCTCGTCGGCGCGCCCTTCTCCGACGAGGCTGCCTTCAACGGCGGCAGCGCCTGGCTCTTCTCCGGCGCGGACGGCGACGTGCTGATGGCCTTCCACGGTGCAGACGTGGGCGATCAACTCGGTCACTGGGTCGCGGCCGCGGGCGATGTCGATGCCGACGGACACGAAGACATCGCGCTCGGTCTCCCCGGCAGCGACCTCGGCGGGCTCGACGCCGGCGCGGTGCAGGTACGCTCAGGTGCGAACGGCAACGTGCTCCTCGAACTCACAGGTGATCAAGCGGGGCAGGGCTGGGGTGTCGTCGCCGGCCCAGGCGACGTGGATGGCGACGGCCACGACGACATCGCCATGGGTTCCACCAACGCAGGCGCCCCCGACACCTCGGCAAGCGCTGGGCGCGTGCGCGTGGTGTCGGGGGCCAGCGGCGAGACCCTGCTCGACCACACCGGGGCGAGCGCGGACGCTTGGTTCGGCTATGCGCTGGCCCGGGTGGGCGACCTGAACGCCGACGGACGCGCCGACGTGTTGGTGGGAGCCCCCGGCCACGACGACGTGCTCAGCGTGTTCGGCTCCGTCCAAGCGCTGGTGCTCCCACGCGCCGACGACTGAGCGGCGGCCCGTGTCAGGGTTGCGGGCCCTGAGCGGCCGCTTCCTCGCGACGCTTACGCTGGTCGTCCTCGTACTTCGGGTGATAGGGGCCGAGCAACAAGCCGTTGCGCTTGTTGAAGAACAGGCGCTGGTGGGCTGCGTGCGCCACATCCGGCGTGGGGTCGGACACGGTCGTGGCGACCTGATTCACGACCGCTCCCACGAGTGCGCCGAGGAAACCACCACCACCGTCACCGGAGGACTGCACAGCCGAACCGCGACCGCTCCAGATCGTGCGGCCGGTTCGCGCGTCGACCAAGCGGGCGCTGTAGACCACCTGCGTGGTCGAGTTGATCACTTGGTACTCGGTCCCCCACTTGTGGATCGTGGTGTAGAGCACGGCGTCGGGATCGAAGACTTCACTCAGCTTGCTCAGCGAGATCGCGTGCATCTCCACGGCGGTCGGCAGACCGTTCTCGCGCAGGATGCGATCCACGAGCGCCACCGGGAACACGTAGTAGCCGACCTCACTGAGCGGCGGCGTAACGGTGGAGAGGTACACCTGACCGGCGCTCACCTCCGGGGACTCGTCGAGCGGGGGCAACACCAAGATCGAGCGCGGCATGTGATCGAGGAAGGCGTTGTAGTCGTAGGGCTCAGAGCTCGCGCAGGAAACCGCACCCAGCGCGAGAGCGAGCGTGATCACGAGAGGTCTCATTTCACTCGCTCCAACATGCCGTCGATGAAGACGCTGCTCTCCGGGAAGAAAGTCTTCTCGGCCTGGAAGTGACGCACGGCGGCTTCACCATTGCCTGCGAGGTAGTGCAGGTAGCCGAGCTGCGCGTGGAAGCCTGGCATCGCAGGGAGGTCGAGGCGCCGTAACTCGGCATCGTGCTCTTCGAGCCGGTCGATCTCCTCGAGCAGCGCGCGTCGGTTGAAGTCTTGGAGCGAGTTCAGCACCGAGGACTCGTACGGCCCCCAGTTGTAGATGCGACTCGCGCACGACACGAAAGCGAGGCTGCAGAGGAGCAGCACGACCCCCCGACGAAAGTGACGAAAGCCGCGCCCCGCGCCTGCGTGTCCCGCGCGCGCGACCGCGCCTGACCTGCGCAGGCCGCTCATGCGCTCGTGGACCAAGAGCCCGCATCGAGATCAGCGACGAGCTTGTTCACCGCGTCGATGATGGCCAGGTTGAGCACCTTGCCGTTGAGCGTGGAGTCGTAGCCACTCGTGCCGCCGGTTCCGATCACTTCGCGGTTGCTGAGGTCGAACTCGGCGGCGCCCTGCACGGCGTGAATCACCTTCGACGACGTCACGTCGAGCACGTTGAGCGAAATCTTGGCGTAGGCCGTCTGCGTCTTGCCGCGGCCCAGGAGACCGAACAACCAGCGGTCGCCCGTGGTCTTGTGCCCGAACTCGGTGACCTCGCCGGTGATCACCAGCGTGGCGCCCTCGACCTGCTGCGCGCGGCCGCTCAAACCGCTCTCGCGAGCGAGTTCGTCGAGGTTGTCGCGATCGAGCAACTCGAAGCGGTTGGTCAAGGAAAGGTGCGTCTGCAGGATCGACTTGGCCTGCGAGCCGAGTCGATCGGGGCCCTCGGAGAACAGGCCGCGCATGTAGGGCGAGCTGTTGTGGAACTTGCCGATGGCGAGCGGCGCGCGTTCCCCCGAGTAATTCGTGCCGTAGGTGGCGACGACCTGCGTGGTGAGCGTGCGGTGGGACTCACTCGCACACGAGGTCAAGGCAAGCGCAACGAGCAGTGCGAACGAGGTGCAACGAGACAAGACGCCCATAAAACTCTCCAGGATTCGGGGGGGCAGCTTACCGGTTCTCGGGAAGGCCACGCATGACGAAAGCGACGCGGCAGGGGGACGTGCTGAGCGAGCGCACGAGCTTCTGCTACGTGGGTCCGGCGCGCGTGAATCGGCACGGTCTCCCCACACAACTCTCGTGGCGCGCCGCACCGGTTCCCTATGCTCACGGGATGGCCAAGCACGAATGGCGGGAACGCACCGAGAGTGGGGAGCAGCGCAGCGTGCGTGCCTCGCACCACGCTGGCAAGTGGACCCTCGAGTCGCGCCTCAAGTCGGAGACCGGCTGGACACGACTCGACCCCGTCCCGCTCGACGACCTGCGCGAGTTGCTCGACGTGATCGAGCGCAAGTATCAGCGCGGCCGTCTCCCCCACGACCAAGTCGTGAAGCTGCGCGAACTCATCGAAGAGCGCGAAGAACTCGAGGAGTGACGCGCCCTCGCTGAGCGCCGCCGCGCGCGCATCACCGCGCGACCGTGATACTCTGCGCCCCTCGGTGGGGCCGGTGAGGCTTGCGATGACGTGGTTGGGTTCTCGAGCGAGGCGCGTGAAGCGCACCGTCAAGCGCGCTTTGTTCGCGTCTGTGCCCGACGCCATCTTAAGCGCCATCGTGCGTCGCAAACTCCCGCGTTCGGCGCAGCTCGAAGCCACCACGGCCTGCAACCTGAGTTGCCCGCTGTGCGTCACGCACGACACGCCGCGAGGGAGATCCATGCTCAGCCGCGACGACGTGCTCAGCGTGGTGAAGGGCTGCGGTTCCCGGCTCAAGTTCGTGAGCTTCCACGTGCTCGGCGAGCCACTGCTCAACCCCGAGCTCTTCGCCATGATCACCGACTGCGAGGCGGCGAACGTGCGCACGAGCTTCTCCACCAACGGGCTGCTGCTCGGGCGGCATCGACAGGCGGTGCTCGACTCGGGGCTGAGCTTCCTGTCCGTGGCCATCGATGGTGTCGACGCGCAAGACTACGAGCGCTACCGCAAAGGCGGCGACTTCAACACCGTGGTGCAGAACACGCGCGAACTCGTGAGAGCTCGCGAGACCCGCGGAGCCACGCGCCCCACCGTGCAAGCCCAGATGGTCATGTTCTCCTACAACGAAGACCGCGAGCGCGAGGCGCAAGCCTTCCTGGGCGAGCTGGGCACCGACATCGTGAGCCTCAAGCGCCCGGCGTACACCGCGCACCCCGGCGTCGCCGCCGACACCTTCCTCTCGCAGGTCGATCACGAGAACCAAGCGCGCCGTTATGCACGCCCGGTGAGTTCACCCGAGAAGCTCTACCGCAACCAGCGCATGTGCCCGCAACTCGAACGCGCCACGGTGCTGTCCGACGGCAGCGTGGTGTCCTGTTGCCTCGACGCGCTGGGCGAGAGCAGCTTCGGCAACCTGCGTGAGAACGACTTCGCCACGATCTGGCGTGGCCGCGCGCACGACCGCGTGCTGCGCGACTTCATGAGCGGCACGCTCGCCACCTGTCGTCACTGCACGCTCGGCTACCAGGATCTCGACGACGCCCCCGAGCCGCTGCAATCGCCCGCCTCGGCCGACGAGGTCATCAGTTCGAGTCCGCGCGCAGAGGCAGGCTCGGCCCGAGGTGCAGCGGGCTAGAGTTCGTCGAACTCGCGGGCCAACTCGATGTCCACGAGCGCAGGCTTGCGCTGATGCCACGAGTGGTAGTAGCGATAGTTCACGTCGTGCACGCCGTACCAACGCTCGATGAGCCAGGGCGACACGGAAGGGAAGCGTTGCGGCAGGACCAAGGCGCGCTCCGCGAGCTCGGGGTCGCGCACCGCCCCTTCGACACGCAAGCCGAGCGGGTTGAGTCGCCAACGCACGTCGCGGGCCACGTAGACGCGCAACTCCGGGTGCGCGTCGAGGTGCTCCTTCGCGGCGCGGAAGGCGTGCGACGGATCGGGAGCGTGCCGCGCGATCTGCAGGCCGTCGTCGACACGCCGCGCCAACATGAGTACGAGCACGCCCGCCACGAGCACCCACGCTGAAGCGCGCGCTCGCCGCGGCAAGGAACGCACGCTCACGCCCAAGCCCACGGCGGCGAGCAGGGCCACGAGCGGGATCCACGGCACGAGGTTGCGCACGATGAACGTGCGGTGCGCCACGAGCAGTGCAAAGTACGGCAGCGCGCCCGAGAGCAACACGAGACTCAACCGCGGCCGACGGCGCAAGGTGACCACCGCCCCCACGACTGCGAAGACGGCCAGCGCGAAGTTGAGCGTCATCCAGCGATCGAAGAGCTGCGTGCCGCCGTAGACCAGCGCGTGCATCACGTGATCCCAACCGGCTTCCACGGTGTACACGCGATGCCCCGCGGCGTAGACCTCGCGCTGCTGCGCCAACTCGGTGAGCAAGGTGCCGGCCTCGAGCAGAGCGCCCGGCGTGGTGACGAAGAAGACCACAGCCGAGAGCGCCGCCAGCCACGCGGAGCGCGTCCACGCTGCTCGCTGCGAACCGAGTCCGAACACGGGGCCCGCAAGGATCACGGGCAACACCAAGAACACGCCGGTGTACTTGGCCGATGCAGCCAGCCCCGCAGCCACTGCGCCGAGCAGCAACCAACGCGCGCGTCCGGTGCGCGCCGCGAGGGCGACGGAGGCGAGACACGTGGTCACGGCCGTGGCGAGCAAGCCGTCGGGCGCGATCCAGCGCGCGTGGTAGAGGAACTCGTGGCTGCACGCGAACAAAGTCGTCGACAGGGCGCCCAGCGCGGGACCACCCAGAGCGCGACCGAGCTCGAAGAGCGCCACGCCTGCGAGCAGTGAGAGCGCCAGGAACACCCAGCGCGTGCGCACTCGCAGCGTGTCGTTGTGCGCCATCACGTAGTCGGCGAGCCAAGCGCGCCGCGGCCGCGGACCGTGGCTGCGCCAGTGCGCGAGGCTCACTTGTGCGAGGGCGCTCATCCAGGTGAGGTCGAACGTGAGGCTGGGATAGTTGTAGAAGCGCGGCAGGACGCGGCCGGTGGCGAGCGCTTCGTTCGCGGCGTCGACGTGCTGCCACTCGTCCCAGTGCACACCGAAGTCGGCCCCCGCCGCACCGCCCACGAAGGCCGCGAGCAGCGCCACCAGCGCCAGCGCGAACCACAACCAGCGTGACGAAGGGCGCGCGTCGGGGCGCGCGTCGGGGCGCGCGTCGGGGCGCGTGTCGGGGCTCGTGTCGGGGCTCGTGTCGGCGTCGATCATCTCGGCTCCACTCTATGCGCTCACGCGACGAGTCGAGTGCTAGACTCGCTCGCCGTTGCCGCGACCTGATCACTTCGCGCTGCAACACTCGATCACGGGGTGACACGAACCAGGAGAGACGCACATGCCGAACACCGAGGAGTGGGACAGCTCGGAAACCGAGTGGAACCCCGACGAGCTCAGCTGCCAACTCTGCGGCGTGGAGCTCATGCACGAAACGACCATGACGGTGAACGGTCATCCGACCTGCCGCGAGTGTGTCGCCGAGTTGGCGGCCGAGGTCGCCGAGAAGGAAGCCTCCGGGAGCAGCGTGCCGGTGGCGCTCGTCGGTGCGGCGATCGGCGGAGTGCTCGGCGCGGCCGTCTGGGCCGGCATCGCGATCGGAAGCGGCTGGTCGATCGGCTACGTGGCGGTGCTCGTGGGCTTCCTCGCGGGGCAGGGCGCCAAGCTCGCCGCGCGTGGCGGGCACGGACAGCCGCTGCAGATCGCTGCGGTGGCGGGCGCCGTGTTCGGACTCCTGGCCGCCAAGTTCGCGATCTACGCGCACGCCGCGAAGCCGTACCTCGAAGAGCAAGCCGGCGCAGCGATCAGCTACTTCGACAGCCAGATCCTGTCCACGTTCCCCGACGCGCTGAAAGACATGTCCAGCGCGTTCGACTTGCTGTGGATCTTCCTCGCCGTGACCGCAGCTTGGCGCGTTCCGGCCACGCCACAGCTAGAGCTCCGCGACGCATGAACGAACGACGCCGGGGATCCGCGATGGACCGCCTGCGCCGCGCCGAAGCGCAGCGCGGTCAACCGTCCGGCGAACCGCGCACGCAGTACGACTTCGAATCGAGCGGTCGCAAGCTCCCCACGAACAAGGGCACCGGCGGGATCATCGCGATCGGCGCGCTGCTGCTCTGGAAGTTCAAGTTCGTGCTGCTGTTCGTGCTCACCAAACTGAAGGTCGCGTGGGTCGGCGTGAAGCTGCTCAAGTTCGGCAAGCTGATGACCACTGGCTGGACGATGATCCTCAGCATGTGGCTGTACTCGATGCACTTCGGGGCGCCCTTCGCCATCGGCATGGTGTTGCTCATCCTGGTGCACGAACTCGGTCACGGCTTGGCCGCGAAGCTCACCGGCCTGCCGGTGGGCGCGCCCGTGTTCATCCCGTTCTTAGGCGCCGTGATCGCGCTCAAGGAAGCCCCGCGCGACACCTTCCAAGACTTCGTGATCAGCATCGGGGGTCCGCTTGCCGGAACGCTCGGCGGACTCGCCTGCCTGGCGCTCGCGCCGCAGCTCGGTGAGTACTGGGGCGACCTGTTCTACGTGCTCGCCTTCTTCACCCTGCTGATGAACCTGTTCAACCTCACGCCCATCTGGCGACTCGACGGAATGGGAATCACCGCGCCCTTCCGCGTGGGGATGTGGGCGCTCGCCGTGTTGCTGCTCGGCGCCACGCTGTTCTGGGCTTCGGGGAACACGGGTGAGCTCAACCCGCTCGCACTGATCGTGGTGCTCGTCGGCGGCTTCCAAGTCTGGCGTGCGTGGTCGGCGAGACGCGGCGCTGCGCGCGCCGGAGGCAAGTCGGCCTTGAAGCAACTCTCCGAGGCGGGGCGTCGGCGCAGTGAAGCGCGCGATCTGAATGTCAGCGACCGTCAACGTTGGATCGCCTGGGGGAGCTACGTGACGCTCACCGGCACGCTCATCGTGTTGGTCCACACGCTCTACCAGGGTCTGCCGGTGATCCGCGAATGAAGCGCTTCCCGTGGGCAGGACTGCTCGCCGTCGTTCTGATCCTGGTGATCGACGCGCTGGCCTTCGGAGAGTTCGCGCCCTGGCAGTGGCTCGCCGACGGCACCGGCCCCGGACAGCACATGGAGCGCGGCCTGGCCCACGACCGCCTCGCGATGCGCGCATTGAGCGAAGCACCCGACGACAGCGTGCGCATCGTCGTCCTCGGGAGCAGCCGCGCGGAACGTGGCTTCAATCCCAGCTTCCTGGAACGTGGTCTGCCGGAACACGTGCGCTTCCTGCGCTTCTCTCACGCAGGCATGACCCCGTTTGAGATGCGCGCCGTGAGCAACGAACTCACGCGCGAACCGCCCGAGGTCTTCATGGTGTTGCTCTCGGAGTTCGACACCCACCACCCCCTGGAACTGCGCACGATCCTCGGTGCCGGCAACTTCACCGCCACGACAGAGCTCATTCGGTTGGTGAGCTGGGAGTTTCTGTTCCAGGAGCGCGACACGTTCTTCGGCCTCACCTTGGCCTCCGCGCTCAATGCCTACCGCTACCGCGCTCTCTGGGATGCCGCAGAGCTGTCGGCCTGGAGACACGTAGGCCCGGCCAACAACGACGTCGGCGCGATGATTCTGAACGAGGTCGAACGCATGCGTACGGAAGGCCCGGGCCGCCGTCAGAAGACCGACGCCTCCACAAGCGATGAGCGAGCCCCCAAGTCGGAACCGCGCGCTTCCAACCTGCCTGAATGGACGCCGCTCCCACCCATCCCCGGCGAGTCCTTCACCGAAACACTGCTGCGCAATCGCATCGCGCGTCGAGCGCAGCTCCGAGACTTCAACCAACGCGAGCAGGTGAGAGCAGCGACCCTCGGCCCTCACGCCGAGATTCAGATGCAGCTCGTCGAGTCGATGGTGCGCGAGCAACTCGCCGTCGGCGCACAGGTGCTGCTGGTGGAAGGCCCACTAAACCCCCTTGCCGACGAGCTGCGCGACAGCGCCACGATCGAGGAGTTCCGCGCCTTCGCACGGGAACTCGAGGCGCTTCCAGGCGTGGAGTTGCTCTGGTTGCACGAGAGCGGCCCATTCCCTGCAGAGTTCTTCGGGGACATCACGCACCTCAATCCGGCAGGCGCGCAGCAACTGTGTGAACACGTACGCGCGCGGCTGGCGCGCATGCTGAGTCGGGTCGGACTCCCCCAGGGACACTGACGCACGGTTTCACGCCTGGAGGGCCTTCCCCCGAGCTCACCGAAGTCAGGGGAGATCAGCAGGGCCCTCGCGCGCTACGATCGTCTCCTTCCACCAGAGCCAGGCCGCGCCCGACACAGGCCTCCCCCAGCGGAACTCGAACCTTGCAAGACGCAGTGCACACCGGCAGCTCCTACCTTCGCAACGAGAGCGGTGAAACGGTCGACGCCGAGGTCTGGCCCGAGGGCAGCCTCGAGGTGCTCTCGCAGCTGGAAGTCGAGCGGCTGCGTTCCGAGAGCGAAGGCGCGATGCACACGTTGTTGCGTCGCTGCATCCTGGCCGTGCTCAACTCGGGCGCGCACACCGACGACACACGCGCCGTGCTCGAGAAGCACAAAAAGTTCGCGGTGGGCTTCGAGCAACAAGACCGCGGCCTCAAAGTCACGCTGAAGAACGCGCCGGCCTCGGCTTTTGTCGACGGCAAGATGATCCGCGGCATCCGCGAGCAAGTCTTCTCGGTGCTGCGCGACGTGGTGTTCATCAGCTACGAGATCGAGGAGAGCGGACGCTTCGACTTCGACACCTCGGAGAACGTCACGAACGCGGTGTTCCACATCTTGCGCAACGCGCGCCTGCTGCAGCCCACGGTCGAGTCGAACATCGTGGTGTGCTGGGGCGGTCACGCGATCAACCGCGTGGAGTACGAGTACACCAAGAAGGTCGGCTACGAGCTCGGCCTGCGCGGGCTCAACGTGTGCACCGGTTGCGGCCCCGGCGCGATGAAGGGCCCGATGAAGGGCGCAACCATCGGCCACGCCAAGCAGCGCATCCCGAACGGGCGTTACATCGGCATCACCGAGCCCGGGATCATCGCGGCCGAGTCGCCGAACCCGATCGTGAACGCGCTCGTGATCATGCCCGACATCGAGAAGCGCCTCGAAGCCTTCGTGCGCACCGGTCACGGCATCATCGTGTTCCCCGGCGGCGTCGGCACGGCCGAGGAGATCCTCTACTTGCTCGGCGTGCTGCTGCATCCCGACAACGCCGACCTGCCCTTCCCGTTCTTGATGACGGGCCCCGCGGCCAGCGCCGCCTACTTCGAACAGATCGACGAGTTCGTCGGCGCCGCGCTCGGCCCCGAAGCCCAGAAGCGCTACCAGATCATCATCGACGACCCGGAAACGGTCGCCCGCACCATGCGCGACGGTCTCGAAGAGGTGCGTGACTTCCGCAAGCAGAACCGCGACGCCTACCACTACAACTGGCGCCTGCGCATCGACCACAGCTTCCAACAAGAGTTCGAAGCCACGCACGCGTCGATGGCCGCGCTCGACCTCTCGCCCGACCTGCCCGCGCACACCATGGCGGCCAACCTGCGGCGTCTGTTCTCCGGCCTCGTGTCGGCCAACGTGCGCGAAGACACGATCCTCGAGATCGAGAAGCAGGGTCCCTTCGAGATCCGCGCGTCGGGCCAGCTGATGCAGCTGCTCGACAAACTGCTCGCGGGCTTCGTGGAAGCCGGCCGCATGAAGCTGGCGAGCGAGAGCTACACGCCTTGTTACACGTTGCGGAGTTGAGACTGTCGCGGAGCTGAACCGCTGGCGGAGCTGAACCTAGGGGGCTGAGTGGTCACCGCGCGAAGTCGTTCCGCTAGAGAGGGCGTGCTGATTCGCCGCCCCACTTCGCAAGTCCGAACGAACCGCGCCATGCTCACATGGTGCCTGCGGGTTGTGGTGTTGGCCGCGCTGGTGGGTGCGTCGTCGCAAAGAGCGTGGGCATCGCTCGCGGTGCAGACCGAGGCACCACCGCCGCCGGTTGTCGTCGACGCCCCCGAGGTGACGCCGGGACCGACGATCTTGAGCGGCCGTGTGTTCCGAGAGACCGACGGCTCACCGGTTGTCGGCGCGACCGTGCGCTGCCAGCGTCCTGTGAAGATCAGATTCTGCGCGACCGGCTGGCAGTACGAGGTTGCGTCCTCCTTCGATGAACGCATCACCGATGAGCAAGGGCGCTTCCGGTTCGAGTTCGAGGGCCAGTTGGGCCTTCACTCCACCGTGGTGATGCCGACGCACGACACCGGGCTGGCGCCGGTTTCACTCGCACGCAACCCGAGAGTCGGCAGCGGCGCGCTGCTCGCGGGTGGCGAAGCCGATGTCGAGGTGAGCGCCCCGCCCGCTCTCCCCTTCACTGGAACCACAGTCGACGAAGAGGGCGCGCCCATCGCTGGCGTTCAACTCTCGATCTGGCACGTCGTCAAAGCCTTCGATGAAGCACGCCAACCGACGGCGCCCGATGTCGTCGTGCACAGCGACGCGCAAGGCAGATTCGCGCTCCCGTCAATCGGCCCAGGAGCGCAAGTCGAGATCGAAGCCGACGGCTACCTACCGCAGGGCTTGCTCCAGTTGAATCACCGAGACACTCAAGACTTTGACGACGTCAGCCTCGTGCTGCACCCCGAGCGCTTTTTCGAAGGACACGTGCGCTCGCCGACGGGCGAACGTCTCGCCGGTGCGAAGGTGCGCGTGACGCGCGACCTGATCCGCCCCGACCCACTGCGCAACGTGCGCCCCGGCTTGCGCTTCGTGCCGATCACGCGCTTGTTCACGTCCACCGATGCGTCGGGTTCGTTTCGCTTGGGGCCGCTGCCGAGCGCTGAGTTCGATGTGAGCGTGAGTGCTCCGCAACTCCAAGGCTGGGCACGACGAGTGATTCCCGGAGGCGCAGCGCTGGATGTGCAGTTGAGCGAAGGCGCCACTCTCGGCGGCGTGGTTCACGACGCGCAGGGAAACCCCGTCGCCGAGGCGACGGTGATCGCAACGACACCGTCCACTCGCGACGCCCCGCAGTTCGGCCGTCGAGCCGAGCCGCTCGGCGCCGACGGCAGCTACGAGATCAAGGGCATCCCGGACACCCACGCGCTGAAGCTCACGGTGCGAGCGCCTGGCTTCGCGACGCAGTTCATCGATCGCGTGTCCATCGATGCAACGAACGAGCTCCGACTCGACGTGCAACTCGAGCCTGCGGTCACGCTCGACCTGCGCGTCGTGGATCACGACGGCGAGCCGTTGAGATCGAAAGACGTGTGGGTGCGAGGCGAACGTGTGCTCGCGGGCCAGCACGAACCGATCGACGTCTGGACGGACCAAGGCTTCGCTCACCGGTCTTGGGACACCGACTTGCGGCGCGGACTCGCCCGCACCGATCGCTCGGGCCGCGCACGGGTCGAGGATCTCGTTGCGGGACGCTACTGGATCGCTGTCGGCAATCCCTACGAAGTGTTCAGCGTGGAGCCGCAGCACGGACCCGTCGAGCTGAAACTCCGTGCGCCCGACGACCTACGCCGGCGCTTCACAGGTCACGTGACCGATGAACTCACGGGGCTGCCGATCGAAGACTACGAAGTCAGCGCGACGCCCACGTGCCGGCGCGTTCCCGTCGACGCGCCAATCCAGCGCGATGGCGCGCAGTTCACGATCGACTTGGGTTGTGATTTCGTGCGCGTGCGTGTCACAGCGCCGGGCCGCGCGGCTTGGACGTGGAGTGTGCCCTCACAACTCCGCGGCGACTTGAACCACCAAGTGCAACTCGCGCCCGCGATCAACGCGCGGCTGCGCGTCGTCACGGCGGAGGGCACACCTGTCCCCGAAGCCTCGCTGTCGTTCACTCGCCGAGATCGCGAACAGGCTGTCGAGGTCGCGGGCAAGTGGGTCTGGGGCCCGGTGCGAAGTGATGCCACCGGGGAACTCGCGGTCGAGCGTCTCCCTCGCGCACCGCTCGTGCTGATCGTTTCGGGAACACACCCGACGCTCGGCAAGTACCGCCGCGTCATCCAGGATCTCGATCTGAGCGACCTAGCCGACGGCGCCGAAGTGGAGCTGGTGCTGCGCTGACGAGCGCGTCGCGCAGCAGTCAGCGCCACTCAGTCGGCGGCGCCGGCGGTGTGAACCAGCGGTGTCGCGGAGTGAGATTCGTCGGCTTCGTTCCCACCCAAGTCCGCCAGCAGCAAGCGCGCTGCCGGGATCCAGACCAGCAGGATCAAGCCGGACACGAGCACGCCGAAGCCGAGCGCGATGGCCATCGGCACGAGGAAGAGGGCTTGCGGGGCGGTCTCGGCGATCATCGGCGTGAGGCCGGCGAAGGTCGTGAGCGAGGTGAGCACCACCGGGCGGAAGCGACGGCGCGCGGCGGCGAGCACGGCCTCGGGGAGTGAGAGGCCGCTCGCGAGGCGGTTGTTGACCTCGTCGTTGAGCACCAAGCCCGCGTTCACCACGAGTCCGCACAAGGCCATCATCCCGAACAGGCTCACCACCGACAGGTCGTGACGCAGCAAGACGTGCGCCCACATCGCCGCGGCCAGCGCCACCGGGATCGAGAGCATCACGAGCAGCGCCTGCGCGTAACTGCGGAACAAGCCCGCGAGCAGCGCGAAGATCGCGGCCAACGCGAGCGCCAGGCCGAGTGAGAGTTCGTTGATCGCGCGACGTTCGTCGCGTTGACGGCCGCCGAACTCGAAGCTCGTGCCGGGGTGATCGCGCAACAGCTGCGGCAAGACGTCGGCCTCGAGCGCGGCGCGCACGTCGTTGATGTTCACGATCTCGGGCACGGTGTTGGCGGTCACGTTGAGCACGCGCCGACCGTCGACACGATCGATCTGAGTGAAGGCGCGGCCGATGTGCAACTGCGCCACTTGCGCGAGCGGTGTCTCGCCGCCATCGGGTGTGCGGATGATCAGGTCTTCCACGGCGGCGAGTGAGCGACGCTCTTCGGGCGGCAGGCGCACCATCACGCGCACCTCGTGTCGCCCGCGCTGCAGTCGCAAGGCCTCGGCGCCGAAGAAGGCCTGGCGCACCTGGCGGCCCACGCCCTGCGGCGTGAGTCCGAGTGAGAGCCCTTCGCCCGTGAGCGACACGTCGACCTGCGGCTTGCCCGACGCGAAACCATCTTTGATGTCGGTGACACCGCGGTACTCGGCGAGCGCGCCAGCGAGCGCCGTGGCCGCCGACTCGAGCACCTGCCGATCGGGGTGACTCACTTCCACGGTGAGCCCGGCGCCCGAGCCCGGGCCCTCTTCCCACTCGAAGTAGATCGACTCGAGCCCGGCCACGCTGCCGATCTCCTCGCGCCACACGCTGGCGAAGGTGCCTTGGTCGAAGTCGCGGTCGTCGGCTTCGACGAGGATCAGGTTCACGTCGGCCCAGTTCTCGCCGCGTCGCCCGACGATGTTCATGCGGCCTTGGAGCACCGCGTCGGCGCCGCCTTCGTGGAGTCGCGCGGCGGCGCGCAGGCCGGCCGCCTCCACGTGACGCGCGATGCGCGCCGTCTCGGCGAAGGGCGCGCCGGGCGGCGTCTGGATCTCGCAGTCCACGCGCGTGCCCACGATCACCGGGTTGAAGGTGTACTTCACACGCCCGCTCGCGAAGTAAGCCCAACTCACCACGCTCAGCGCCGCAAGACACGCCGCGAAGGCCCAGCGCCGCGTGAGCACCACGCGCAACATCGGCAGGAAGCCGCGCTCCACCACGCTGTCGACGCCGGCCGCGCAACGCCGTTGCACGCGCCCCAACGCAGCCCACAGCCCGTGCGCCGGCGCGTCACCGGGAGCTGCGCGTTCCATGCGCTTGGCGTGCGCGAGGTGCGCGGGCAGCACGAAGAGCGCCTCCACGAGCGACACCAGGAACACCGCGATGACGACCGCGGGCAGCGGCGCGAAGAAGCGACCGATCTCACCGGGCACGAAGAGCAGCGGCAGGAAGGCGATGATGTTCGTGGCCACGGCGTAGAGCACCGGCACGATCATCGCGCGCGTGGCGTCGATGGCGGCGCGCAGGCGCGGCGTCCCCTGCTCGATGGCGTGGAACACGTTCTCACCCACGATCACCGCGTCGTCGACCACCATGCCGAGCGTGATGATGAACGCGAAGAGCGAGATCATGTTCACGCTGGCGCCGAACAGCGGCAGCAGCAACAGCGCGCCGATGAGCGTGGTCGGGATCCCGGCGGCGACCCAGAACGCGAGCCTCGGTTGGATGAACAAACCGAGCACGAGGATCACGAGCAGCAAGCCGAAGGAGCCGTTCTTGAGCAGCAGCATCAGCCGGTCGCGATACTGCTCGCCGCGATCGCGCAGGATCGTCACATCGCAGCCGGGGGGCAGCGCGGCGCGCAGGCCTTCGAGGTACTCGTTCACCGCGCCCGAGATCTCGAGCGGCTTCTCGTCGCCGATCTGGTAGACGGTGATGAAGATGCCGCGGCCGCCGTTGAACCAGTTCTCGGTGGGCTTGTCTTCGAAGCCGTCCACGAGTTGCGCCACGTCGCCGAGACGCACCTTCGTGCCGTCGGCGGTGGACACGAGCACGATGTCGGCGTAGGCGCTGGCGAGGTCGCGACGCTCCTTGGTGCGCAGCAAGTACTCGCCGCCCGGTGTGCGCACGCCGCCGCCGGGCAGGTCGCGCGCCGAGGCGCGCACGGTGTCGGCCACGTCGCCGGGGGTGAGGCCCAGCGAGCGCAGTCGCGCCTGCGGGATCTCGATGGCGATCTCGGGAGTGCGTCCGAGCCGCAGCTCCACCTGACTCAGCTCGGGGAGTTCGAGCAACTCGCGCCGCACTTGTTCGGCGAGCGCGAAGATCTGGCGCTCGTCGAGCGGACCGTGCACCACCATCCAGAGCACGTTCTCGAGCTCTTGCGCGAGTTCCACCGTGGGGCGTTCGGCGTCGTCGGGGAAGAAGCTGATGCGGTCGATGGCGGTCTTGACGTCTTGCAGCGCGCGGTTCGCGTCGGCCCCCGACACGAGCTCCACGCTCAGCGTGCCGCTTCCCTCCTGCGCTTCGGCCACCACGCGCTCGGCGACCTCGAGCCCGCGGATCGCCTCCTCGATCGGCAGCAGCAGGCCCTCTTCGATCTCTTCGGGGCTCGCGCCGGGATACGGCGCCGACACCTCGACGATGTCGAGTTGGAAGCTCGGGAAGACCTCTTGCTTGATCGACAGCGCCACGAAGCCGCCGCCGAGCAACAAGCCCCACATCAGCAAGTTCGCGGCCACATGGTTGCGCGCCATCCACGACACGAGGCCGGACATGCCGCCGCTGGGCTCGGGCTGCTCGGCGTTCACAGCGTGTCGTCGGTTCCGAGTTCGGCGTCGTCGCGACGCACGTCGAGCGCGAGACCGGGCAGCGGGTCGGAGAGGTAACTCACGATGAGCTCGTCCTGCGCTTCGAAGTCGCCGCGCAACAACACCGAGTCGTCGCCGCGCCAAGCCACGTGAACGGTGCGGAAGCGCAACCGACCGTCGGCATCGCGCACCCACACTTGATCGTTCTCGCGCAGCGCTTCGCGCGGGGCTTCGTACACGTCGGAGATCTCACCGGCGGGGAGTTCGAGACGCACGTAGGCGCCGAGCGGCAGCACCGGTTGGTCGGGATCGCTCAGGCCGAGCGGGTCGTCGACCGCCACGAGCACGCGCGCCATGCGGCCTTGTGCTTCGAGGTCCGGGAGCCGACGCAGGAAGCGGCCTTCGCGCTGCACGCGATCGCCCATGCCGGTTTCGAGCTCCACGATCACGGGGGCGTGCACGGCCGCGCCGTCGAAAGGCAGGCGCGCAGCGCGACCCAGCGGCACCGAAGCCGTGACCCAGTAGCTGTCCACGCCCACGAGGCGCAGCGCTGGTGTGGCGGGGCTCAAGCGACGGCCGAGCTCCACGGTTTCCGAGAGCACCACGGCGTCGAAGGGTGCGCGCAACGAGGTGCGCGTGAGCTGCAAGCGCGCGTTGTCGACGGCGTTGCGCGCGGCGGCGAGCACCGATTCGGCGCGCTTGAGTTGCGGCTCGCGCAGCGCCAAGGCCGCCGAACGCTGCTCCTCGCTCACGGTCTCGAGCACGTCGGCGAAACGTTCCCACTCGCGCCGTGCCACGACGCCGCGCCCCAGCTCCAACTCGAGGTCGGCCTGCGCTTGCGCTTGCCTGGCCTCGGCCGCGGCCAGCGCGATGTCGTAGTCGGAGGGATCGATGCGCAACAACTCGTCGCCCTCGGACACCAGGCCACCCGGTGCGAGCGACGGATGCATCGCGATCACACTGCCCTCGATCTGCGGCGCCAAGTCGACCTGGTGTGAAGGCGACACCGTGCCGAACGCCTCGATGCTCACCGCGCGCGTGACCGGGGTCAGCGGCTGCACCGCCACGCGCGGCACCAACGGCACGGGATCGCCCTTGTCCTGAGTGGGCGCCGTGGCGAGCAACCACCACGTGCACGCGCCCCCGAGCAGCAGCACGATCCACGGCGTGAGTTTGCGCAGCAGGCGCTTCACTCGGCGACCTCTGTGCGCAGGGAGTTCGACGACGCCTGCGTGCGCGCATCGTCGCGCGCCGCCGCGTCGGACGCTTCGAGCGGCGGCAACGCTCCACCCAACGCCCGATGCAGACTCACGCGACGCGAGAGCAGCGCGCGACGACGTTGCAAGACGTCGCGCTGGGTCTGCTGCACGTCGTCGACCGCCACGAACACGGGCAGGTAGTCGGTGAGACCGTTGGCGTAGCGGTTGCGCGCCTCGACGACATTGGACTCGAGCACCTCCTCGCGTTGCACGAGCACGCGCAGCTCTTCGCGCTGCTGCTGTTCGAGCCACAGCGCGCTGTCGACCTCTTCCATCGCGAGCAGGAAGGTGTTGCTCAACGCGGCGACGGCTTCACGCAGAGCCGACTCGTTCTCGGCGACCACCGCGCGACGGAAGCCGCCGTCGGTGAGCGGCGCGAGCAAGTTGGCGCCGAGCGAGGCCGCGAAGCCGTCGCCCGCATCCGCGCTGCGCCAACCGAGACTGCCGGTGAGCGCGATGCGCGGGAAACGGCCGGCGAGCGCGGCGCTCACGAGTTGGTCGCGGCCCACGACGTCGCGCAGTCGCGCGCGCAGATCCGGTCGACGCAGCAACAGCTCCGACGGCACGCCCACCGGGGGCAGCTCGGGCAGCGTGCGGAAGGCCTCGCCGCTCACGCGATCGATGCCGTCGGGGGCGGTGCCGAGCAACACGTCGATCCGATTCTCGGCCACGCGGCGCGCGGCGCGGGCGGGCGGGAAGCGCGCGCGCGTGGCGGCCACCTGACCTTGCTGCTGCAGCACGTCCACCGCGGAGGCAGCGCCCTGAGCGAAGCGGAACTCGGTGAGTTCGAGCAGCACGAGGTCGAGCGCGAGCTGGCCGTCGAGCAGGGCGAGTTGCAGGTGTTGCTCGAGCGCCGCCAAGTAGGCGTCGGCCATGTCGGCGGAGAGCGCGAGGCGCACGCCCGCGAGGTCGGCTTCCGAGACGGCGACGTCTTCGAGCGCGGCGGCGCGGCGCGCGCTCAAGCGACCGAAGAGGTCGAGTTCCCAGGAGGCCACGAGCCCCACTTGCGTGACGGTGTCGGTGTCGTCGTCGAGGTCGCGGAAGGCGTTGGCGTCGGTGTTCTCGACACCGTGCGAGGCCAGCGCGTCGACGCTCGGGCGCAACGGCGCACCGAGTTGGCGTGCGCGCGCACGCGCCTGCTCCACGCGCTCGAGCGCGACGTCGACATCGAAAGCGCGTGCGAGCGCCTGCCGGATGAGCGCATCGAGCTGCGCGTCGTCGAACTCGGCCCACCACACGGCCTTCGCCGAGGACGACGCAGCTTCCGGCGGGAGCGACGGGAAAGCCTCCGGGAGTTCCACCAACGGTTGCGGATCCGACTCCACGCTGCGCACGGAGCAAGCAGCGGCGCCGCACACGAGCGTGGCGAGCAAGGCAGCGCGCCGCGCGTTCCCGGAAAGTGGCCTGGCTGGATTGCGGCTCGAACTCATCAGCAGATCGACGTCGGAGACACCTCGGGAACTGGTCCGCGCCAGGGTATCACCCGTCACGCGGCGCGAGAGACGCAAGCCACCTCGCGAGCGTTCGGCGTGTCGCAACGCTTAACACGCTGAGGACGCATCGACACGCGTCGCTGCCAGGGACTTGGTGCGTGCCCGCTCGTGTGACCTCGAGCCACGTGCGGTTCGCGCAGCGGGGGAGCGAGCAGGCCGCGTCGCGCTGTGCGTCTTCCGAAGATGATCGCGCCCGCAGCCCCGCCCGGCGAACTCAGTGCTGCACGCGCGGCCAGGCCTCGAGCCGGCGCGTCGCGCAGACGTCAGGGCGCTCGAGCGCGACGGGGCCGGTCGCGTCGGGTTGCGCCGGGTCGCGCCGGGTCGCGTCGGGTCGCGTCGGGTCGCGTCGGGTCGCGTCGGGTCGCCGGGTCGCCGGGTCGCCGGGTCGCCGGGTCGCGGGGTCGCCGGGTCGCCGGGTCGCCGGGTCGCAGCGGGCGTCGGGCTGCTCTGACGCGGGACCTGCTCAAGCGTGGGCGCCCCGTCGCCGAAAAGAGCCATAACTGGCATATTACATGTGATACAAACTGTATTACGTCAAAAGTGGCGCCTTATGAACGACCAACCCCACCCAACGGACTCTGCGGTGCTCGCTGCCCTCGGCGAGCGCCTCGCGCGCCGGCGCTTGGAGCTGAACTGCACCCAGGCCCAATTGGCCAAAGAGGCCGGTGTCTCGCTGCGCACGCTGGGCCGCATCGAGGCGGGCGAGTCCACGCAGCTCACCAACCTGATCCGCGTGCTGCGCGCGCTCGGCCTGCTGGAGCATTTCGACAGCTTGCTGCCGCCGCCCACGCCCAGCCCGCTCGAGCAACTCCGCAACCAGGGCAAGCGGCGACGTCGCGCTTCCCCGCGGAGCGACGCGCCGACCGGCGAAGCCGAGTGGACCTGGGACGACCCCGACCACAGCCCCGACCACAACTCAGGTGACGACAAATGAGCGCCGCCCGCCGCGCAAGCAACGGTGCTGACGAGAGCGGTCGCGCCCGCGGAAGCGGTGGCGCCGGCGAAGGCCACGCCGCTCGCGGAACCAGCGGCACCCGCGCGAGCACTGTGGCCGAGGTGCGCCTCTGGGGTCGTCGCATCGCCGCCGTGTCGGTGAACGGCCCCGGCCAACCCGCCGCTTTCGAGTACGACGCCGCCTTCCGCAAGAGCGGCATCCAGATCGCGCCGCTGATGATGCCGCTCAGCGACAAGGTCTACCGCTTCCCCGACCTGAACACGCGCAGCTTCCACGGCTTGCCCGGACTGCTCGCCGACGCGCTCCCCGACGCTTTCGGCAACGCGGTCATCGACACTTGGTTGGCCACGCAAGGTCGCCTGCCCGATGAGATCGACGCGGTCGAACGCCTCTGCTACACGGGCGCGCGCGGCATGGGCGCGCTCGAGTTCCGCCCCGCTCGCGGTCCGCACGCCGAACGCTCCACGCCGGTGCAAGTCGATGCGCTCGTGGCGCTCGCGTCCGAAGTGTTGCGCACGCGCGAAGGCCTGCAAGCCTCCTTCGAAGACTCGGAAAAGGAACACGCGCTGCGCGAGATCTTGCGCGTGGGCGCGTCGGCGGGCGGCGCGCGCGCCAAGGCCGTCATCGCCTGGAATCCGCAGAGCAACGAGGTGCGCTCGGGCCAGGTGAAGGCGCCCGAAGGCTTCGAGCCCTGGTTGCTCAAGTTCGACGGCGTGGCGAACAACCGCGACAAGGAACTCAACGACCCGCGCGGCTACGGCCAGATCGAGTTCGCCTACGCGCTCATGGCGGGCGCCGCCGAGATCCGCATGCAGCCCTGCCGACTCTTCGAGGAACACGGTCGCCGTCACTTCATGACGCGTCGCTTCGATCGCCTCGACAACGGCGAGAAGCTGCACCTGCAGTCACTCGGCGCGCTGGCGCACTTCGACTTCAACAACTCGGGCGCCTACTCCTACGAGCAAGCGCTGCTCGTGATCCGTCGCCTCGAGCTCTCGATGGACGACATCGAGGAACAGTTCCGGCGCATGGTCTTCAACGTGCTCGCGCGCAACCAAGACGACCACGTGAAGAACATCGCCTTCCTCATGGACAAGCGCGGGCGCTGGTCGCTCTCCCCCGCCTACGACGTGACTTACAGCTACAACCCGCGCGGAAAGTGGACCGCGCAACACCAGATGAGCCTGAACGGCAAGCGCGATCACTTCACGCTCGACGACCTGCGCGCCGTGGCGAGCACGGCCTCGATGAAGCGCGGGCGCGCCGAAGCGATCTACGAGCAAGTGCGCGATGTCGTGGCGCGATGGCCCGACTTCGCTGAACAAGCCGGCGTGCTCGACGACCACACGCGACAGGTCGCGGCGGCGCTGCGACTCGAACTCGCCTAGCGCGGCGACGCCCACAGCGCGCGCGCCGCGGCGCGGCTCAGCACTCGATCAATCCCTCGTCGGGATCGTTGTAGCGCACCTGGTACACGCTCTTGTCGCGGTCGGTCCAGGGGCGCACGGTTCCCGTCTGACGGTTGCGACGCAACAGCTCCAGGTCGACGTCGTGCACGACCACGGTTTCGATGTTCGGCATCGACTCGCTGGCCACGGCGTCGCGCGCGAAAGGGAAGTCGCTGGGCGTGAAGATGCCGCACTGCGAGTAGTGGATGTCGGCGTTGTCGACCTGCGGCATCATGCCGGCGCAACCCGCGATGGCGGTGTAGAGCTGGTTCTCGATGGCGCGCGCCTGGCTGCAGTGACGCACGCGCAAGTAGCTGTAGCGTTCGTCGGTGTTGAAGGGGACGAAGATGATCTTGGCGCCCTTGTGTGCGGCCACGCGTGAGAGCTCGGGGAACTCGGAGTCGTAGCAGATCAGGATCGAGATCTTGCCGCGGTCGGTGTCGAACACGCTGACCTTCTTGCCCGGGTTCACGCCCCACCACTTCCGCTCGTTCGGCGTGATGTGGATCTTGTACTGCTTCTCGATCGTGCCGTCGCGGCGGAAGAGGTAGGCGATGTTGTAGAGGTTGCCGTCTTCGATGGTGAACTGCGAACCGCCGATCACGTTCACGTTGTAGGACACGGCGAGCTCGGTGAAGAGTTCCAGGTACTGCTCGGTGTAGCCGGCGAGCGCGCGCGCGGCAGCAGCTGGCGCGGGCGCGTCGATGATCGAGAGCAGTTGTGTCGTGAACAGCTCGGGGAACAGCACGAAGTCGCTCTTGTAGTCGCTGGCCAGGTCGACAAAAGTCTCGACCTGGTTCGCGAACTCTTCCCACGACGCCACGCGCCGCATGCGGTACTGCACGAGACACAGGCGCACCAGACTCACCAGGCGTTCGCGCCGCGTGCTGGCCTCGGCGTACTCGAGGTTGGCCCACTCGAGGAAGGTGGCGTAGCCGAGTGAGTCGTCGTCGCTCGGGAAGTAGTTGGGGATCAAGCGCTCGAGACGGAAGCCGTTCGAGAGCTGCGTGGTGAGCACCGGGTCGTAGAGGTTGCGGTTGAGCACTTCGTCCACGTACTCGCGCGCGGTCAGCTTGTCGGCGTGCTTGTGATAGTTCGGGATGCGCCCGCCGATGATGATGCGACGCACGTTGTGGCGCCGCGCGACCTCCTTGCGCGCGTCGTAGAGTCGGCGCGCGAGTTTCAGGCCGCGGTACTCGGGGTGCACCATGATCTCGATGCCGTAGAGCGTGTCGCCCTCAGGGTCGTGATTGCGCACGTAGCCGCCGTCGGCGATCACCGACCAGTCGTGCCACTCTTCGTAGTCTTCGAAGGTCACGAGCAAGCACGACGACGACGCCACCAAGTCGCCTTCGTACTCGACCACCAGCTGCCCCTCGGGGAACAACAACAACTGACTCTCGATCTGGTCGCGCGCCCAGGTCTGCATGCCGGGGAAACACGTCAACTGCATCTCGATGAGCGCCTCGTAGTCCTCGATGCGCATCGGGCGCACTTGGATGTGGGTCTCGAAATCGCTGAGGTCGATGGGGCGTTGCTTGGACATCGGAGGAGCTGAGCTCTTAGGGGCGGGACGCGATGAGTCTATGCCTCGCCCTGCCTCGCAAGGAGTGGGTGCCGAGGAAACTTCGTGGCTCGACGAGCCGCACCGCGTGCGCTCCGAGACGGCGCTCTGGTCGCGACGGCCCGACTCAGTTCACCTGGCGTTCGCGACCATCCCAGTAGGGTGCGCGCAGCTCGGGCTTCTTGATCTTGCCGCTCACCGTGCGCGGCAGCGCGTCCACGAAGTCCACCGACTTGGGCAGCTTGAACTCGGCCAGCTCGCCGCGCGCGTGCGCCAACAAGGCGCGACCGGTGAGCGCCGCCCCCTGCCGACGCACCACGATCGCCTTCACCTGCTCGCCCCAGCGTTCGTCGGGCACACCGATCACGGCGGCTTCGAGCACGTCGGGATGACCGCAGAGCACGCTCTCGATCTCGGCCGGGTACACGTTCTCGCCCGCGTAGATGATCATGTCCTTCACGCGGTCCTGCACGTAGAGGTAGCCGTGCTCGTCGAGGAAGCCGGCGTCGCCGGTGTGCACCCAACCGTCGCGCAGGGTCTCGGCGGTGGCGTCGTCGCGCTTCCAGTATCCGACCATGTTCGCCGGCGACGCGATGCAGATCTCGCCGATCGCGCGCGGCGGCAACTCGGCGCCGTCGGGACCCAGACACTTGAGACGCACACCCGGGTAAGCGCGACCGGCGGCTTTGAGACGCTCGCTGTCGAGGTCGAGATGATCATCGGGGCGCAGGCACACGGCGGTGTTGCCGGTTTCCGTGAGCCCGTAGATCTGCGCGAAGCGACAACCGAAGGTGGCGAGCGCGTGCTCCATGAGCGCACGCGGGATCGGCGAGCCGCCGTACACGATCGTGTCGAGCGAGGCGAAGTCGGTGCGCTCGGCGTCGGGTTCGAGCAAGGCCACCTGCATCATGGCCGGCACCATGCAGATCTTGGTCACGCGGTGTGCGGCCACGAGGCGCAACAACTCGGCGCCCACGAAGCTCGGCATGATCACGTTCGTGGCGCCGGCGTTCAGACCGGTCATGGCCCACCACAAGCCGCCGATGTGGAAGGACGGGATCGGCATCAAGCTCACGTCGTCGGGGCCGAAGCCGATCCACGCGTCGCCCGCGGCGCGCATCGAGGCCACCACCGCGAAGAAGCTGCGGTTGGCGAGCATCACACCTTTGGGGTGGCCGGTGGTACCGCTCGTGTACATCTGCACGACCACGTCGTCGGGGCGGGCGGACAAAGCCGGATCGCTGCAGGGCGCGGCGTCGCGCCAGCTGGTGTAGCGCTGGGAAGACGAGTCGTCGTCGTGCGTGCCGAAGACCACGCAGCTCGGTGCGTGCGCACTCGCGCTGAGCAAGCTGCGCACGCGCTCGGCGAACTCCGCGCCGACGAAGATCAGCTCGGCGCCCGAGTCGTCGAGGATGAAGGCGATCTCGCGCGGCGTCAGGCGCCAGTTGACGCCGAGCGCGACCGCACCGGCCTTGGCGCAGCCGAAGTACGCCTCGTAGACGTCGAGTGAATCCTTCGCGAGGATCGCCACGCGCGCGCCGGGCTTCAGGCCCGCTGCGATCAACGCCTGCGCCACGCGATTGGACCCTGCGTCGAGCGCCGCGAAGCTCAACACCGTCGAACCCGACACGAGCGCGGCCCGCTCGGGAGCGCGCTCTGCCCAGACACGCGGGATGTCGGCGACACACTGGGCGTGAGCGTGACTCGTCACAGTTTTCCCTCGTCCTTTGGGTGGCGGGTTCCGCGTGCCTGCCTCATCATGTCGCCGGGCAGCGTACCGCGCAGCGGTCACGTCTGCCTCCGTTGGGGCTGCGCTCGCGCGGCCCGTCCGACGCGACGGTGGTGTCGAGGCCGCACGAGTTCCCGGGAAGGACTCGCGCGCGTCCTCAACAATCGAACCCCTCCGCCCCCCCGCCCCCTTGGGTGCTGGGCGACCGCCTCGGAGCCTCTTCGTCTTGAATCCTTCCCCAGACAGCAGCCGCGCGTCCGCGCCTCCCGAACGCGCGACGCCGAGCACGCCCGTCTCACTCCACGTGGAGCTGCCCGAAGCAAGACGCGTGGGCGCCGTGATCCACGACCTCGACGCACGCGCCGTCACGCCTGGACAAGTGGCCGCGATCCACGAGCTCGTCTACGAACACAAGGTGGTGGTGTTCACGGGGCAAGAGCTCTCGAACACCGAGTACATCGCCTTCGCGCGCGCGCTCGGCGAACCCCAGATCTACTTCCAGCCGAACTACCACCACCCCGATCATCCCGAGATCTTCGTCAGCTCCAACGTGCCGATGAACGGCAAGAAGGTGGGCGTGGCGGGCACTGGTCGTTACTGGCACTCCGACTACCAGTTCTTCGCCGAACCCTTGCCGATGACGATGGTGTACCCGCAGGAAGTCGGCGGAGAACAACGCTCCACCAGCTACATCGACATGGTGCAAGTGCTCGCCGACTTGCCGCCCGACTTGGCCGCGCTCGTGCGCGACGCGCGCTTCCTGCACGAAGCCAAGTGGCGCTACAAGATCACGCCCGAGGACATCGACAAGTCGATCACCGAGATCCTCGAAGAGTTCGGCGCGCTCACGCCCACCGTGAGTCACCCGGCGGTCGGCCGACACCCGGTGAAGGCTCGCGACTACCTGTATGCGAGCCGCGGCTTCACCGTGGGCATCGAAGGCATGTCCCCCGAAGAAGGCCGCGCCGCGCTGTCTGAACTCCTCGACTGGGTCGAGCGCGAGGAACACGTGCAGCACCAACCCTGGCGCACCGACCGCATCCTGCTCTGGGACAACCGCCAGGTGATCCACTGCGCCGCGGTCACCGATCTCGGCGCGCGCAGCACGAGCTACCGCATCGGCGTGTACGACGGGCGCCCGTTCTACACCAACGAACCCGGCGCGAGGGTCCTCGCGTGAGCACCACCATCATCGATGTGGGCGACGAAGTGCTCGCGGCCGTGCTGCGCCCGTACAAACCGCACTGCCGCTACGTGAAGCGCGCGCGCGTGGAGCTCCCCGACGACGGCGGCGAAGATCATCTCGTGCTCTGCCGCGGCGAGTTCGAGATCCCCGAGAGCTGCTACATCGACGACACCGGCCACTTCAACGCCGTCGAGTTCAACATCTCGTACAACCAACTCATCTACACGCTCATGGCGCAGTGCGTGATCAGCGACATCATCCCGGCCTTCGCCAAGATGTCGCTCGACGAGTACCTCGCACGCCAACTCCCCGACGTGCTGATCCACGACTTCCGCAGCAAGTTCCGCAAGCCGATGAAGGCCGCGCGCTTCGACGGCGCCGTGTCGATCATGGACGCGGTCGAGAAGTCGCGCTTCCTGATGCTCAAGACGCACGTGCAGTTCCGCGACCCGAAGGGCGGCAACTCCGACGGCGACGTTTCGCTCGCCATCGTCGATCGCAGCACGGGCCAGCGCACCGGATCCGCCGCCACCAGCAACTGACGCCATGACCGACACCGACCGCCCCGCCGCCGCGCGCGACGCCGCGTTCCTCGAACGTCTCGCCGGCGCCCCCGCCAGCGAGACCCGCCGCCTCCTGTGCGACTACGTGTGCGCGCAAGTCGCCGACTTCCTCGACTTCGAGGCCGCCGACGGCGAGGTCGGCCCCCACGACCAGTTCCTCGAGCTGGGCTTCGACTCGCTGCTCGCCGTCGACTTCAAGATCCGGCTCGAAGAGCGGCTCGACTGTCGGCTGCAGTCCACGGTGCTCTTCGACTGCGCCACGCCCGACGCGCTCGTGGCCTACCTCACCGACGTGCTCTCCGGCGCAACGCGCACGGCGCCGGCGCCGCGCCTCACGCCGCGTCGTCCCGACACGCTGGCCGACACCGACATCGAGGCGCTCGACGCCGAACAACTGCGCGCACTCGTGCGCAAACAGAGCGCACGCCTGCGCGCCCACGACGAGGCCGCCAGCGAACCCATCGCCATCGTGGGCATGGCCTGCCGCATGCCGGGTCACGCCAACACGCCCGAAGAGTTCTGGCAGCTGCAGCTGAACGGTGTCGACGCCATCGCCGAGATCCCCGCCTCACGCTGGGACGTGAACGCCTTCTACGACGCCGACCGCGACGTGCCCGGCCGCATGTACACGCGCGTGGGCGGCTTCATCGATCGCGTCGGCGAGTTCGACGCAGGCTTCTTCAACATCTCGCCGCGCGAGGCCACGCAACTCGACCCGCAACAGCGCGTGCTCATGGAGGTCGTGTGGGAAGCACTCGAGCGCGCAGGCCTCTCCGCCGACCGCTTGCAAGGCAGCCCTACCGGCGTGTTCATCGGCACGCGCGGCGCCGAGTACTACCAGGCCGCGAACCCCGAAGACATCGAGACCTACTACGCCACGGGCAACAGCAGCAGCGCCATGGCCGGGCGGCTCTCGTACTTCCTCGGGCTCACGGGCCCGTGCTTCGCCGTCGACACGGCTTGCTCGAGTTCGCTCGTGGCGCTGCACGCCGCGGCGCAGAGCCTGCGCAAGGGCGAGTGCAGCGCGGCCATCGCCGGCGGCGTGAACCTGCTGCTCGACCCCATCGGCAACATCGCCATCAGCAAGGCCTCGATGCTCTCGCCGAACGGGCGCTGCGCGACCTTCGATGCTGAGGCCGACGGTTACGCGCGCAGCGAAGCCGTGGGCGTGGTCGTGCTCAAACGTCTCTCGCGTGCGCAAGCCGACGGCGACCACGTGCTCGCCGTGATCCGCGGCAGCGCCATCAATCAAGACGGCGCCAGCGGCGGACTCACCGTGCCCAGCGGCGCGGCGCAACAGGTCGTGATCCGCCAAGCGCTCGCCAACGCCGGCGTGTCACCCGGTGACATCGGCTACATGGAAGCGCACGGCACGGGCACGTCGCTGGGTGATCCGATCGAGGTCGCCGCGCTCGACGCCGTGTTCGGCCCGGGGCGCGACCGCGAGCGTCACCCTCTGATGATCGGTTCGGTGAAGACGAACATCGGTCACGCCGAGCCAGCCGCGGGCATCGCCGGGCTGATCAAGGTCGTGCAGATCCTCGAGCACGGCGTGATCCCGCCGCACCTGCACCTGAACGAACCGAACCCGCACATCCCGTGGGACGAAACCATCGTGCGCGTGCCGCGATCGGCCACGCCTTGGCCGCGCGGCGAGCGCCCTCGCATGGCCGGCGTGAGTTCCTACGGTTTCGGCGGCAGCAACGCGCACGTGATCCTGGCCGAGGCGCCCGCGGCGCCGCAGCGTGAACGCTCGGCGTCGCGCCCGGCGGAGCTCTTCGCCATCTCGGCGCGCAGCGAGAACGGCTTGCGCGATCTCGTGACACGCTACCGCGAGCAGCTCGAGTCACCGGTGGCCACGTCGAGCACCGACTCAGCGAAGCTCGGCACCGACACTGGCAGCGCAAGCGACGACGCCGCGCGCGCAGCGACCACACTCGCCGACACGCCGCTCGTCGACCTGTGCGCCAGCGCTGCCACGGGACGCGCGCAGCTGCCGCACCGACTCGCCCTGGTCGTGGAGAGTCACGCCGATCTCGCCGAGCAACTCGCTCAGTTCGGCAGCCACGCGTCCCACGGCTGGTCGGGGCGCGCCCCGGCCCACGCGCCCAAGATCGGCTTCCTGTTCACCGGCCAAGGCAGCCAGTACGCGGGCATGGCCAACGAGCTCTACCACACGCAAGCCGTGTTCCGCGCCGAGCTCGAACGCTGCGAAGAGCTGCTCGCCCCGCACCTGCAACACTCGTTGCGCGACGTGCTCTGGGGCGAACACAGCGCGCTGCTCTCGCGCACCGACTTCACGCAGCCGTGCTTGTTCGCGCTCGAGTACGCGCTGGCGAAACTGTGGGCCTCGTGGGGTGTGCATCCGACTTGGGTCGCGGGACACAGCGTGGGCGAGTACGCCGCGGCCTGTCTCGCGGGCGTGTTCTCGCTCGACGATGCGTGCAAGCTGATCGCCGCGCGCGGACGGCTCATGGTGGAACGCACCGAGCCCGGCGCGATGGCCGTGATCTTCGCGAGCATGGACCTCGTGCGCAGGCACGTGCCGGCGGCGGATCCCGAGCTGTCGATCGCAGCCTACAACGGGCCGTGGAGCCTGGTGATCTCGGGCAAGTCCGAGCGCGTGAAGGCGGTCACCGACGCGCTCTCCGCCGACGGCCTCGACTGTCGCACGCTGGATGTGAGCCACGCCTTCCACTCGCCGCTCATGGACCCCATGCTCGACGAGTTCGCAGCCGTCGCGAACAGCGTGGAGTTCCACGTGCCCACGCTCGGTTTCGTGTCGAACCTTCAAGCAGGCATCACGCCGCACGAACTCGCGCAGGCCGACTACTGGGTGCGCCACGTGCGCGAACCGGTGCGCTTCGCCGACGGCATCAACGCCTTGGCGCGCGAACACTGCGACATCCTGATCGAGATCGGCCCGTCGCCCACTTTGATCGGCATGGCGCAGAGCGTGGCCTCCGACACGGGCACGCTGTGGTTGCCGTCGTTGCGCAAGGGACACGGCGATTGGGCCACGCTGCTCGCGTCGCTCGGCGAACTCTTCGTACACGGCGCGCCGCTCGACTGGCGCGGCTTCCACGCCGACGACGGCGCGCGCAAAGTGTTGCTGCCCACCTATCCGTTCCAGCGTTCGCGCTACTGGCTCGAGCGCAAGGCACGCGTGGCGCAAGCCGGCAACGCCACCGGTCATCGCCTGCTCGGCGGACGCATCAGCTCGTCCACGCTGCAACCCGGCCAGGTGCTCTTCGAATCGACCGTGCGCGAAGACGACCCCGCGCTCTTCGCCGACCACCGCGCCTACGACACGGCGATCCTACCCGCCGCCGCCTTCCTCGAGTGCGCGCTGGCGGCCGGGCGACACGTGTCGGGCAGCGAGCAACTCGAGTTGCGCGACGTGGTCATCGAAGCCGCGCTCGCCCTCGACGACGTCGACACCAAGCTGCAAACGCTGCTCACGCCCACCGAGCCGGGCGCCTGGGAGTTCAAACTCTTCAGCGCGCGCGACGACGCCGACGCATGGACGCCGCACGTCACGGGCACGATCGCGCGCGGCAAGGCCACGCACGGCGCCGATGCCGACGCCAACGCGGACACCGTCTCGCTCGACGCGTTGCGCGAACGCTGCGCCGGGAGCGTCGACACCAACGGGCTCTACGATCGCTACGCCGCCATCGGGCTGTCCTACGGGCCGGCCTTCCGCGGCTTGCAGTCGCTGGCGCGCGGCGAAGGCGAGGCGCTCGGTCACGTGGTGCTGCCCGAGGCCGCCGGCGCCGCGCGCGGTTTCCTCGCGCACCCGGCGCTGCTCGACGGCTGCTTCCAGACCTGCCTCACGCTCGCCCTGCAACGCGGCCTCGACGGCATGTACCTGCCCGTGTCCTACGAACGCGTGCTGCTGCACGCGCCGCTGGGCTCCGAGGTGTTCTGTCACGTGCGCCTGCGTTCGGTGAGCGACGACGCGCGCGTGCTCGTGCAAGACCTCGAGCTGCGCGACGACAACGGTGCGCTCGTCGCGCGCCTCGACGGACTCTCGCTCGTGCAGGCCAGCCAAGCCGCGTTGTCCTCCGCCGCCGATCCGCTCAAGACGCTCGGGCACAGTGTGAGTTGGTCGCCGCGCGCGCACACAGCTGAGCTGCCCGACGCGCCCGACACGCTCACCGGCGAGTGGCTGCTCTTGGCCGACGACGGCGGCGTGGCCGAGGCGCTCGCCGACAGACTGCGCGCGCTCGGCGCCACACCACGCCTGCTGCGTCGCGGCCAAGTGCGCGATGACAACTGGGACGCCGTGCTCGACGCGTCGACCGAACCGCTCGCCGCCGTGCTGCATCTCTGGGCGCTCGACGCCAGCAGCGCCCCCGCCAGCGACGCCGCGCGTCAACACGAGCTCTGCGGCAGCGCGCTCGGACTGGCCGGTGCCCTCGCGCGACGCGAGGCCGGGGCGGCGCCGCAGATCGCCTTCATCACGCGCGGCGCCGTGCCCGCGAGCGACACGCCCGCGCCGCTCGCCGTCGATCAATCCACGCTCTGGGGGCTGGGCGCCGTGTTCGCGCTCGAACATCCCGAGTGGCGCACGCGCCGCCTCGATCTCGATCCGCTCGCGGCGCGCGAGAGCGCGGTTGCAGCCGGCGAGAGCAACGACACCGCTGCGGACAGCGCGAACGATGCGGGCGAAGGCACCGCCGCCGAGCTCGACGCGCTGCTCCTCGAACTCACCACCCCCGACGACGAAACGCAAGTTGCCTGGCGCAACGGCACGCGTCGTGTGGCGCGACTCACGCGCACCTCGGCGCGCGCTCGGCGCGCGTTGGCCTTGCCCGGCGAGACCTGGCAGTTGCGCGTCTCCGAGTACGGCGTGCTCGAGAACTTGAACGCGTTCGCGGCGCCTCGGCGCGCACCGGAGCACGGCGAAGTCGAGATCGAAGTCGCCGCCACGGCGCTCAACTTCAAAGACGTGCTCACCGCGCTCGGCATGTTGCGCGAGCAAGCCGAAGCCGCCGGGATCCTCAGCGCGCCCCAACAACCGCTCGGGCTCGAATGCGCGGGCAAAGTCGTGGCCGTGGGTGAAGGCGTCACGCACTTCGCGATCGGCGACGCGGTCGTGGCCTCCACACTCGGCGCCATGGCGAGTCACGTCACCTTGCCGGCTTCGGCGGTGTTCGCCAAACCCGACAGCGTGAACATGACCGACGCCGCCGCGCTGCCCACCGTGTTCCTCACAGCGCTCTACGGCCTCGAGAACTGCGCGCAGATCCGCGCGGGCGACAAGGTCTTGATCCACGCGGCCGCCGGCGGCGTGGGCCAAGCCGCGATCCAACTCGCGCAACGCGCCGGCGCCGAAGTCTTCGCCACAGCCAGCCCGGGCAAGTGGGAGCACCTGCGCGCGCAAGGCGTGCAGCACGTGATGAACTCGCGCACGCTCGACTTCGCCGACGAGGTGCTCGCGCTCACCGAGGGCCGCGGCGTGGACATCGTGCTCAACAGCCTGAACGGTGAGCACATCCCGTCGAGCTTGCGCTGTCTCGCCGAGGGCGGACGCTTCATCGAGATCGGCAAGCTCGGCATCTGGAGCCCCGAACAAGTGTCGGCCGAGCGCGCCGATGTCGAGTACCACGCCTTCGACATGGTCGACGTGACCCTCGCCGACCCGCAGCTGCTGAGCGCGTTGCAGAGCTCACTCTGCACCGGCCTCGACGACGGCTCGCTGCGCCCGCCGCCCGTGAAGGTGTTCCCTGTCACCGAAGCCGTGTCGGCCTTCAGCTGGCTCGCGCAGGCCAAGAACATCGGCAAGGTCGTGCTCAGCGTGCCTGCACCCGGCGCGCGCTCGCTGCCCGTGCGCGACGACCGCAACTACCTGATCACCGGCGGGCTCGGCGCGCTGGGCCTTTCAGTGGCGCGTTTCCTGGCCGACGCCGGCGCGCGCGCGCTCACGCTCTGCGCGCGCTCGGAACCGTCGCCCGAAGCGCAGGCCGCGATCGACACGCTCCGCACCGAAGGCGTGGACGTGCGCACCGCGCGCGTCGACGTGACCGACCGCGCCGCACTCGAGGCCCTGCTCCACGACCTCTCGCCCGCACTCGGCGGCGTGGTGCATGCAGCCGGCGTGCTCCAAGACGGCATGCTCATGAACCTCGACTGGGAGCGCTTTGCCCGCGTGCTCGCCCCCAAACTCGAAGGCGCCTGGAACCTGCACGAACTCACGCAGTCGCAACCGCTCGACTTCTTCGTGTGCTTCTCGTCGATGGTCGGCGTGTTGGGCAACGCCGGGCAAGGCAACTACGCCGCAGCCAACGCCTTCCTCGACGCACTCGCCTGGCACCGTCGCGCGCTGGATCTGCCCGCGCTGAGCATCGACTGGGGTCCGTGGTCGGGCGCCGGCATGGCCTCGGAGAGCGCGGCCCGCAACCGCGCGCGCTTCGCCGAGATAGGGCTCGGCAGCCTGTCGCACGACCAGGGTTTGGCCGTCTTCGAACGCTTGCTCGCCGACTCCACCCACACGCAGGTGGCGGTGTTGCCGATCACTTGGCCGCGCTTCCTCGCGCGCATGGCGCAGGCGCCGCCCTTCTACGAGGCCTTGCAGAGCGCGGCCGCCCCGAGCCTCGCCTCCGGCGTGTCGCTGCTCGACGAACTCGCGGGCGCCACGCCGGAAGAGATGTCGAAGCGCTTGATGGACTTCCTGCGCGAGCAGCTCGCTTTCGTGATGGGTTTCGCGTCGCCGAATCAGGTCGACCCGCAGCTCGAACTCGTGGAGATGGGCATCGACTCCTTGCTGGCCGTGGACCTGCGCAACCGCGTGGAAGCCAGCCTGGGTGTGTCGCTGCCGGCCACGCTGCTCTTCGATCACCCGAACCTGAGTTCGCTGGCCACGAGTCTCACCGAGTTGCTGCAGCAGAGCAGCAGCGACGACGACGAGCTGCTCGCCGAGATCGAGGAGCTGTCCGACGACGAGGTCATGCGCCTCCTGTCGGGCGAACAGGATGACTGACCGCGCGCGGCGCCTCGCCAAGCTCTCGCCGGCCAAGCGCGCGTTGCTCGAACGTCAGCTCGCGGCGCGGCGACGTGAACGCGCGGGTGCGCGCGGCGTCACGATCCGCGCGCGCGACACGGACCGCGACTCGAACAACAAGGACGCGCCGCCGCTCTCCTTCAGCCAGGAACGCTTCTGGTTCCTGCAGCAGCTCGAGCCGCAGAGCGCGGAGTACAACGTGGTCGCGGCCGGACGCTTTGCCGGCGCCCTGAACCGCGAAGCCCTGCGACGCGCGCTCGCGAACGTGGTGCAGCGCCACGAGATCTTGCGCACCACTTTTCCCGTGGTCGACGGCCTGCCCACGCTGGACGTCGCGCGCGATGTCCACGTGCCCCTGCCCTGCGTCGACCTCTCACGGCGCGGCGCAGAACGCGAGGCGCTGGCCCTGGCCGAAGCCAAGCGTTTCGGCGCGCAAGCCATCGACCTGTCGCAGGGCCCGCTGCTGCGCGCCGAGCTCATCCAGCTCGCCGACGACGAGCACGTGATGCTGATCCTGCAGCACCACATCGTGACCGACGGTTGGTCGCTGGCGGTGCTCATCCGCGAACTCTCGGCGGATTACAGCGCGCAGGTGCGGCGCGACGGCGCGACCCTCCCCACACCCACCTTGCAGTTCCCCGACTACGCAGCCTGGGAGCGCGAACACCTGGCCGGCGAGCGCCTGGAACGCGAGCTCGACTTCTGGCGCGAGCAACTCGCGGGCGCGCCGGCCGCGCTCGAGTTGCCCTTCGATCGCGCGCGTCCGGCCTTGCAGACACACGCTGGCCGCACCGTGCGCTACGGCTTCGGCTCCGCGCTCTCCCACAAGTTGCGCAAGTTGGCGAACGCCCAGGGCAGCACGCTCTTCATCACTCTGTTCGCAGCCTTCGACGCCTTGCTCGCGCGCCTCTGTGGGCAGCACGACGTGGTCGTGGGCACCTCGATCGCGAACCGAGATCGCCCCGAGGTCGCCGGCTTGCTCGGGCCGTTGATGAACACGCTCGCGCTGCGCGTGGACTGCAGCGGCGAACCGAGCTTCGTCGACTTGCTCGCGCGCGTGCGCGCCGTGAGCGCCGCCGCCTTCGCACACCCCGACGTGCCCTTCGAACGCGTCGTCGCCGAACTCGTGGCCGAACGCGATCCGAGTCACTCGCCCGTGTTCAACGTGTTCTTCGACATGGCGGTGCCGATCCCTCCGCCCAGCTACGAAGGGCTCGACGTGGCCGCCTACCCCATCGACCACGAGCGCGCCATGTTCGACCTGGCGCTCTCGCTGGTGGACGAGCCGCAAGAAGTCAGCGCTGATGTCGAGTTCAACACCGACCTCTTCGAGCGCGCCACGATCGACCGCTTGTGGCGCAGTTTCGAGGTGCTGCTCACCGGCATCGTGGCCGAACCCGAGCGCCCCCTGCACGAGCTGCCGCTGCTCGACGAGGACGAGCGCGAACGCGTGCTGCACGACTTCAACGCCACGTCGCTGCCGCTCGACGCGGGCGCGTTCCTGCACCGTTGCTTCGAGGAGCACGCCGCCGCGACACCCGACGCGCCCGCGCTCGAGCACGACGGCCAAGCGATGAGTTACGCCGAGCTCGACCTGCGCGCGAATCGCCTCGCGCAACACCTGGCGCGCCGCGGCGTGGGACCCGAAGTGCGCGTGGCCGTGCGTCTCCCCCGCTCCGCCGACGTGCTCATCACGCTGCTCGCGATCTGGAAGGCCGGCGGCGCCTACGTGCCGATCGACCCTGCCGACCCGCCGGCGCGCCAAGCGCTGTTACTCGCCGAGTCGAAGGCCGCGTTCTTGATCACGCGCAGCGATGTCGGCGGCAGCGATGCGTTGGGCGAGACTTCTGGTTCGAGTTGCCGTGCGACCTCGCGCGCGACCGCTTCGTCACCGACTTCGACTTCGCTGCCGGTGCTCGAACTCGACACCGCGCGCGACGAACTCGCCGCCGAGTCGCCGGCACCGCTCGCGCGCGACACCTCACCCGACGAACTCGCGTACGTGATCTTCACGTCGGGTTCGACCGGTCGACCCAAAGGCGTGGCCGTCACGCAAGGCGCACTGCTGAACCACGTGGCCTGGGTGCGCGACGCCTTCGACATCACGCCCGCAGATCGCTTCCTCTTGCGCACGCCGCTCACCTTCGACGCGTCGCTGTGGGAACTCGTGCATCCCTTGGCCTCGGGCGCGTGCCTGGTCGTGGCGCCCAGCGGCGTGCAACGCGACCCCGCCGCGCTGCTCGAACTCGTAGCGGCCGCGCGCATCACGGTGTTGCAGACCGTGCCGTCGATGCTCGTGAGTTGGCTCGACGAAGCGCGCTTCGCCGACTGCACGCGCCTGCGTCATCTGATCTGCGCGGGCGAGACGCTGCGCCTCGATCTCGTGCACGCGTTCGATCGGCGTTGCCTCGCCGCCGGCATGCCCACGCGCATGCACAACCTCTACGGTCCGTCGGAGGCCTGCATCGACGCGAGCGCGCACACCTGCGAGCGTGGCCCCGACGGCCTCACGCGCAACGGCGGTCGCGACACCGCGCCCATCGGTCGCCCGATCAGCAACGCCGTGATTCACGTGCTCGACGCGTGGCGTCAACCGGTGCCCGTGGGCGTGGCGGGCGAACTCTACGTGGGCGGCGCCGGACTCGCGCGCGGCTACCTCGACCAAGCCGAACTCAGCGCCGAACGCTTCGTGCCGAATCCCTTCGGCGCGGGTCGGCTCTACCGCACGGGCGACCTCGGACGCTACCTACCGAGTGGTGAACTCGAGTACCTCGGGCGTCGCGATCATCAAGTGAAAGTGCGCGGGCATCGCATCGAGCTGGGCGAGGTCGAGGTCGCGCTGGCAGCGCACGCGCAAGTGAAAGAAGCCGTGGTCGTGACCGACGGGTCGCAGGGCAACGCGCGCCTGCTGGCCTACGTCACAGCGCTGGGCAACGCCACGCTCAGCGCGCCGCAGCTGCGCGCCTTCCTCACCGAGAGCCTGCCGCAGCACATGATCCCGTCGCGCTTCCTGCAGCTCGACGCCTTGCCTCTGACCGCGAGCGAAAAGGTCGACCGCGCCGCCTTGCCTGCAGCACCGAGCGACAGCAGCGCGAGCGACAGCGCGCACGTGGCGCCGCGCAACGCCACCGAAGCGCGTCTCGCCGAGCTGACCGCCGAGCTGCTCGAGCTCGACCGCGTGAGTGTGCACGACGACTTCTTCGCGCTCGGCGGCCACTCGCTGCTCGCCACACGCTTGGCCGCACGCGTGCGCGCCGAGTGGACGGTGGACGTGCCGCTGCTGCGCTTCTTCGAGACCCCCACCGTTGCGGCCTTGGCCGCAGCCATCGACACGAGCCACCCGACACACAACGACGCAGCCGTCGCACCGCGCGACCGCGATGCGAGTCGGGAACTCCCGCTGTCCTTCGCGCAACGTCGGCTGTGGTTCCTAGCGCGGCTCGAACCGCAGGCCACGCACTTCAACATGCTGGGCGGCTTGCGACTGCGCGGCGCGCTCGACACCGCAGCGCTCGACGCCGCCTTCGTGGCGCTCGTGCAGCGTCACGAAGTGCTGCGCACGGTGTTCGGCGAACACGAGGGCACGCCGCACGGCCTGCTCCAACCGACGCCGTCCACGCTGCTGCAAGTGGAGCCCTTGGAGGCGGCCAGCACCACGCAGAAGCACGCGGCCCTGCATGCAGTGCTCACTCGAGAAGCCGCGCACGTGTTCGACCTCGCGCAGGGCCCGCTGCTGCGCGCGCGGCTGCTGCGCTTCGGCGACCACGACCACGCGCTCGTGGTGAACCAGCATCACATCGTGTCGGACGCGTGGTCGCTGGGCCTCATGGCGCAGGAACTCGAAGCGCTCTACCTCGCGCACTCGCGCGGCGTGGACGCCGAGCTCCCCGACCTCACTTGGCAGTACGCCGACTTCGCGCAGTGGCAGAGCAACGCGCTGCAAGGCCAGCGCCTCGACGACTTGCTCGACTTCTGGCGCGACGCGCTCGCGGGCGCACCCGCCGGCGTGGAGCTGCCCAACGATGCGCCGCGCCCTGCGCAAGCGCGGCACCGCGGCGAGACCCTGCGTCGTGAGCTGCCGCCCGCGCTCTTCCAGCGCGCCACGGACCTCGCGCGCGCCAGTGACGCCACGCCTTTCGTGGTGTTGCTCGCCGCTTACCAAGCCTTGCTCCAACGCCTCACGCGCCAACACGACATCGTGCTGCTCACGGCCGTGGCGAACCGCACGCGCCTCGAAACCGAGTCGCTGCTCGGCTTCTTCATCAACACGCTCGCCGTGCGCGTGAACACCAGCGGCGCGCGTAGCTTCCGGAAACTGTTGTCGCGTTCGGCGCAGAGCGCGCACGCGGCCTTCGCGCATCAGGACCTGCCCTTCGAGCGGCTCGTCGACGAGTTCGGTGGACGGCGTGACCCGAGTCGTCCGCCGATCTCGAACCTGTCCTTCAACCTGTTCAGCGCGCGCGGGCAGCAGTGGCGACTCGGCGAGCTCGACGTGCAGCCCTTGGAGATCACGCCGCAGAGCAGCAAGCTCGACCTCGGTATCACACTGATCGAGAGCGAGGTCGGCGAGCCACTGAGCGCCGAACTCGAGTACGACACCGACCTCTTCGAGCGCGCCACGATCGAACAGATCTGGTCGCTCTACGAGTTGCTGCTCACGGCTTGCCTGCGCGATCCCGAGCAGTCCTTCGAGCGTGTGTCCCTCGTGTCCGAGAGCGACCGCGCGCGCTTGCTCGAGAACGCGCGCGGCCCCAGGCTGCGACACGCGGTGTTGCCTTGCGTCGCGGAGCTCGTGGCGCAGCACGCACGGGCGACGCCGTCGTCCGAAGCGCTCGTGTTCGGCGCGCAACGCTGGGACTACGCCGCGCTCGACGCGCGCGTCGACGCGCTGGCGCATCGATTGCGCGCGCTCAGCCTGCCGCGCGACGGCTTGGTGGGCCTGTGCCTCCCGCGCGGCCCCGAAAGCATCGTGGCCTTGCTCGCGTGCTGGCGCGCGCGACTCGCCTGGGTGCCGGTGATGCCCGCCGACCCGCCCGCCCGCCGCCGCGCCCTGCTCGCCGAGGTGGGCGCGCACTTGCTCGTCACCCACCACAGCTTCGCGACCGAGATGGCCGGCGCCGCACCACAAGTGCTGCTGCTCGACGCGCCAGAACGCAACACGCCGCCCGTCGACTCCGACACGTCGCAGGGTCCAGCGGCGCCCGCCGCGCACGATCCCGACGCGCTCGCCTACGTGCTCTTCACCTCCGGTTCGACCGGCCGGCCCAAAGCCGTGGAGATGACGCACGCCGCACTCGCACACCACACGAGTTGGTTCGTGCAGCACTTCGACTTCGAGGCGCGCGATCGCGTGCTGCACAAGATCCCGCTCAGCTTCGACGCAGCGCTGCTCGAAGTGCTCCCGGCGCTGGCGGTCGGCGGAACGCTCGTGATCGCCGACGACGACGCAGCCCTCGACCCCGCCGAACTCGTGGCGCTCGGTCGGCGCGAAGGCTGCAGCACCTTGCTCGCCGTGCCCTCCTTGCTCGCGCCGATCGTGGAGCAAGCGCACTTCGGCGAGTGGCATGCGCTGCGTCACGCGTTCAGCGGCGGCGAAGCGCTCAGCGCGGAGTTGGTGCGACGCTTCGCCGCGCGGCGTCCGGCGGGGAGCGAGTCGCGAGAACCCGCCGCGCTGCACAACCTCTATGGCCCCACCGAAGCCTGCGTGAACACCACGAGCTTCGCGTGCCCACCCGAGGCCACAGCGCCGATCCCGATCGGCCGCCCCGTGGCCGACGTGCGCACCCACGTCGTGGACGCACACGGCGAGTTGTTGCCGGCCTTGTTGCCGGGCGAACTCTGGATCGGCGGCCCAGGCCTCGCGCGCGGCTATCGCGGCGCCCCCGACGACACGCGCGCGGCCTTCGTGTCCGATCCCTGCGATCCCACCGCGCGCGCCTATCGCAGCGGCGACCTCGTACGACGCCGCACGGACGGCCAGCTCGTCTACCTCGGGCGGGTCGACGCGCAACTCAAAGTGCGCGGGCAGCGCGTGGAGCCGGGCGAGGTCGAGACCTTGCTCGCCGAACACGCAACGGTGCGCGACGTGGCCGTGACGTGCCGCGACGGCAGCACACTCGTGGCGCACGTGGTCGGCAGGAGCTCCGCGCGCGAGGAGCTCGCAGCGTTCGCGGCGCAACGCTTGCCGTCGGCGATGCTGCCTTCGCGTTGGCGCTTCGTGGACGAGCTGCCGCGCACGGCGCACGGCAAGCTCGACCGGCGCACGCTCGAAGCCGCCGCCGACGAGGCGCGCGGCGAAATCGGCCGGACGGGCGCGGGCGACACGAGCCCTCCGCGCAGCCCGCTCGAAGCGCAGCTCACGCAGCTCATGTCCGAAGTGCTCGGCGTGGAGCCACTGAGCCTGCACGACGACTTCTTCGAGCGCGGCGGACATTCGCTGCTCGCGATCCGACTCGTGGCGCGCGTGAACGAGGCCTTGAACATCGAGCTGCCGTTGCGCGCCGTCTTCAGTGAACCCACACCGGCGCGCCTGGCCGTGTGCGTCGAGCTGCTGCAAGGCGGCGGCACGCTCGACACACTGGAGCCGACCCGCTGCGTGAACCTTCGCAAGGAAGCGCGGCTCGACGACGACATCCGCCCCCGTGCCCCCACGCGTGCCGCGCCCCCGCGCGAGATCCTGCTCACCGGCGCCACCGGCTTCCTCGGCGCGTTCCTGTTGCGCGAGTTGCTCGAACAGACCGACGCGCGCCTGCACTGCCTCGTGCGCGCCCGCGATGCCGACGGCGCTCGCGCGCGACTTCTCGCGAACCTGGAACGCTACGAACTCTGGCCCGCGTCGCGCGCCGACGAATTCGCGGCGCGCCTGGTGCCGCTCGCCGGTGATCTGGGCAGCGCGCAACTCGGGCTGAGCGACGACCACTTCGCGCAACTCGCCGCGTCGCTCGACCTGATCTACCACTCGGGCGCGTCGGTGAACTTCTTCCACGACTACGCCAAGCTCGAAGCGCCGAATGTCGGCGGCACGCGCGAGTTGCTGCGTCTCGCCTGCCGCGAACGCGCCACGCCCTTCCATTTCGTGTCGACCATCGGCGTGCTCGCCGCGCCGCACGCCGCCACACTCAGCGAACTCCCCGAAGACATCGCGCTCGACGACTTCGCCGACCTGCAAGGCGGCTACGAACAGAGCAAGTGGGTCGCCGAACAACTCGTGCACGAAGCCGGGCGACGCGGCCTGCCCGTGGCCGTGTACCGCCCGGGTCGCATCGTCGGTCACGCGCACACAGGCGTGGGCAACCTCGACGACGTGGGTTCGCGCGTGTTGCGCGGCTGCCTCGAACTCGGCGCCGCGCCCGCCATCGACACTCCGGTGGACATGACGCCGGTGGACTTCGTGGCCGGCGCCATCGCGCACATCTCGCTGCACAGCGCGACCACGTCGCGTGCGTATCACTTGGTGAACCCCGAGCGCGTGCCGCTCTCGCAGGTGTTCGAGTGGGCGCGCGATGAAGGCCACGCGCTGCAGTCGCTCGAGTGGCAAGCCTGGCTCGACGAGGTCGCGCGCCACGTGGCGCAACACCCCGCGAGCACGCTCACCCCGCTGCTCCCGCTCTTCACCGCAGACGGCGCCGACGAATCCGACTTCGCGCCCGATGTGCGCCTGCCCCCCCTCGCTTACCGCCATGTCTTGCAAGACCTCGCGAACAGCTCGTTGCGCTGTCCGCCCGTGAACCGTGCGATGCTGGCGCGCTGGTTGAACGACTTCGCGCGCCGCGCACCGCAAGACTCCACCGAACACGAAGCACTCGGAGATCACCGATGAACAAGTCGATCTACCTGATCAATCCCGCGGCCGATTTCCCGACCTACTACGGCGCCGAGGTCTACGCGGGCCGCGGCTACGCGCCGGCCGTGTTCCTGTCGGACCTCGTGCTGCCCACGCTGGCCGCGATGATCCCGAGCGACTGGCACGTGGTGCTCTGCGACGAACACCTCGAAGCCGTGGACTACGACACCGACTGCGCGTTCATCGGCATCACCGGCAAGATCAGTCAGTGGAACCGGAGCAAAGCCATCGCCGCGGAGTTCCGGCGACGCGGCAAGACCGTGATCATCGGCGGTCCGCACGCGTCGCTGTCGCCGGAGCATGTGCGCCCGCACTGCGACGTGCTCGTGCGCGACGAGATCGAGGAAATCGTCGGCGAGATCTTCGGGGACCTCGCCAGCGGCGACTTCAAGAGCGAATACGTCGGCGGACGCCCCGACCTCTCGCTCACGCCCGTGCCGCGCTGGGACCTCTACAACCGCTACAACGATCGCGTGCTCACGGCCACGGTGCAGACCGCGCGCGGCTGCCCGTTCGAGTGCGAGTTCTGCGACGTGATTCAGTATGTGGGCCGGCAGCAGCGTCAGAAGCCGATCGACAAGATCATCGCCGAGCTCGACGCGATCTACGACAACGGTTACCGCTCGGTGCTCTTCGCCGACGACAACACCACGGCGAACAAGAGCTGGGTGAAGGAGATGCTCGCGGCCGTGCGCGACTGGAACGGCTCACGCCCCGACGGACGCGTGGCGCTCAGCACGCAACTCTCGATCGACGCCGCCCGCGACGACGAGCTGCTCGCGCTGGCCGCGTCCGCCGGCATGACGCACGTGTTCATCGGCATCGAAACCGTGAACGAAGCCAGCCTGGTCGCCACGCGCAAGAACCAGAACCTGCAGAAGCACCTCAAGAACTCGAAGGTCGAGAACCCCACGCTCGTGGATCAAGTCGACCGTTTCTTCGCGCACGGCATCGGCGTCACCGCCGGCATGATCTGCGGCTTCGATCACGACGACCACACGATCTTCCAGCAGCAACTCGACTTCGCGATGGCCTCGGGCATCCCGGTGCTCACGCTCTCGGCACTGGCCGCGCCGCACGCCACGCCGCTGCACGAGCGTCTGGGTGAAGAGGGTCGCCTGCTCGACGGCTACGAGATCCCCGGTCATCCGTGGAACACGAACATGACGCCCGCGATGATGAGTCGCGCACAACTCACCGAAGGCATCCGCTGGCTGGCCAACGAGCTCTACCACCCGGCCAACTTCGGCGCGCGCATCGTGAAGTACATCGACCGACTCAAGTTCCAAGACCCAGCCGTCGCCAAGCAACACAAGCGCAGCACGATGCGCAGCGTGGACCGCGACACGCTCTCACTCATCTCCGACATCCCCAAACTCGACAGCGAGTCGGCCAAGATGTGGAAGCAAGTCACGGCGCTGCTGCCCAAGAACCCGGGCGCCACCGTGCCGATCATGGAGGCGCTGATCCGCTACCAACAGCTGCGCTACATGTACGAGACCGGCCACTTCTGGGACACCCCGATGGCGCGGCCGGAAGTGAGTCAGGCGGCGGCGGGTTAGGCTCTGAGGGCCAGTTTGATTACCCGAACGCCTGCTGGTTAGTTCAGGAGAGACGAAAACGCCGTCAGATGGGGAGATCAGTTAACATAGCGCGGATTCATGCTTCAGGCACCTGCCTTAAACCTAGAATAACGGCAGCGGAGAGAAGAGTAAGCCCGCCGAGCAAACCAGCACGAGAGGCCTGGGATACATCGAGTGCGCCGAGACATCCGCATGCATTGAGGCTCTTCCCTGATACAGCCATCACGGCCAGACTGCACGACAGCAAGCTGCACCAGAGCAACGATCCCCATGCTGCAAATCTCACATTGGGCAGTATTAATCCGATAGCTAGCAACAACTCCACCAGGGTCGCTACGAGATGAATGGGCGATCCGGCCCTGGCCCACTCCCATTGACTCTCGAGCCGCGCGTGTGGGAACTCCCCTTCGGACGCCCCAGTAACCTTGAGCAGCGCGATCACGAACCAACTCACAGACAGTAGTATCGCCCCAAAAGGCCGAGATGAGCGCAGCTTATTAATTTTCATCAAACCTCCACTGCAGAGCGGAAACCTGACCGGAATCCACTGTCGCGACACCGCTCATCGGATCAGACCAATCCTGTCCCTCAAAAACAGGTGTAATTCGATAGTCACCTGCCGCAAGGCCGATCACCACATATGGAGCGCTGGCAAACTGAACATCCCCAACAAAGCCTCCACCTTCACCTTCGCTGTGAACCAATACGCCCGAGATATCGGGGGCTTTCACCCAGTCAATCTCGACCGCTCCAAACTGGCTCGCGTCAAATCGAAGAGTATCACCCACACGAACTGACATTTCATCCGTCAAGGTTCCAGCGATGTGAGCATGTGACCTCACCCCCGAAAAGCTCATTCGCGCACCGCTGTACTCGATGTCAGGAATCCCTTCGATGCGAATTGCACCGTCAAGTAGCGAGTCGATGGGATATCGGAAGTGATTTCCATCACCTAGCAGCAACTCAAGATACGCGGGTGCGCCTGCGACTCCCGGCACCTTCTCAACGCACATGCCTTCCACTTCAACCAGCAAAGCGCCGAAGCGTCCGACAACAGCCTGCGCGTGATAGCTTGCGATCGAAATCGTATCAGCAAGCCTTAGCGCCGAGAGCTGCAAATGCACATCATTGTAACCCGGCAGGTGCACCTCTACATGAATGTTCGGAATCTCATCAAGTCGATAATCACCCGAATAGATCAAAGTGCGCACCCCACGCTTTCCTAACGACTTGAAGTACTCTGGTGCAACACCCGCCTGGATGAGCTCTCGCTCGGTCAGGCTCTCAGAAGAGGAAACAAGTTGATCGGTTCCTCCAGGATCCACCCAGTGTGTCACACCTCCACGTGCCGAGGCACGGAGACCACATCGTACTGGCCCACCTGAAGAGTCGCGAACTTCGAAAGCCACTGCGAACAGCTGCTTGAGTCGGAGCTCGATTTCTTTGTGCTCCGGCCCTGGCGCAACCATAACCACCTGCCCTGTCAGACATCCCTGCCGCACAACGGTAACGGAATAGCTTGAGGTTGATGCCAAGTCATCAACCTCAAACTCGCCGAATGCGTCAGCGGTTACGTAGCGCAGACCTTGGACATGCGAAACGGGAATAAGTTCACTGCCTGCTTCGCTACTGAACGGAGAACGATGCTGGCGAATGGCGACTCTGGCAAAAGGAACAGGATCCCCAGAGTAGTGCCACTCCACCGACCCTGAAACACTTCGAGCCGCACTTAGAGTGAGGACGACCTCAGCAGAAGTCTTGAGTGCTGAGGCGACCTTTTTCGAATCCAATGTCGCGGAAAGATAGCCCGCAAGACGGGCATGCAGCGCCCATGGGCCTCTCTCCATAACATTCCTGACGCGTTCATCACCACCGAGCGATTGGTCGAGGGGCACCTCCAGAGATCCATCCGAATCAGAGACCCCTAAGAGCGTCCGATGTTCGGCATCAGGCTCGCTTGCTCCTCGCCAAGTGATTTCTACAGCAACGCCTGGAAGTGCCTCCCCACTCGCGGCAGTGCATCTGACTTGGATGGGGACCGCAATGTGAGTGGGTGAATCGAAACCGAAGTTCGACTCTTCGCTTCCAGAGCGCGCCAAAGTGTCACTGCGGGGTTCAGGGGAGGGCAAGGCAACAATCTCACTCCCGAGTGGCACGGCCACCTCAGCAGCGGAATGCCTCTCCGATGGCCAGAGGACCGAAACCACGAGGGCCACCATGACGAAGCCGACAAGGGCCAACAGCAGGAGAATACGACTGTCGCACGCACCTGAATCAGAGTCCCCCGGCAAGAGATTCAACACGTTACACCTCCTCTACACACTTGCTCTCTGAGAGCAAGCGCCCCCAAAGATCTTTGCAACGCGAGCGGCTCCTCAAGTGCGCCCACCTGTGGGAGACGTCGTCCCCCTCAGCCACGACACTGAAAAGAACTCTTGTTTGGAACCGCTGCTAGCTGATCTTCGCAGGGGCCAGCGCATCCCGTAGTGCCACCACACGAGCCTCTCACGTCATGCACATTCGGTGCACCCGTGACGACATCTTCCACCGAATGACAGCACGCAGGCTCGTCGTGTGAGCAACCAGGACAACCACAGTACTTGTAGGCATCTCCCTCATCCGACGCGCTCTTCTTGACACACGTTACGGGTTGTCCACCGGTGCATTTCACACAGCCAGTGTTACATTCCAAATAGCCACCTGAGATGTTCCAGACTCCGGGGCAGCTGTTGTCTTCAGAGCCAAGAAACGACGCGGGGACGGCCAGTGCCAGCGTCACGCAAACAGATCCGATGATGGTGATTGCAAGAGTGTACACGTTCCTCCTTAGCGGCCATTAATCTTTGCGGCCATTAATCATTGATAGTTGGATAACTCATCACCTCAAGTGAATCGACCCCGGATCAAAGATGCGGTCGCGCCCCTGCTGGCAGATCAGCGGCATTCACTAGACTGACCACGTTGGACATCGCGCGGGTCGCAGTGAGCGCATGTGCTTGCTCGAAGCAACATCTGGGCCCGAGTGTCCCAATAGTCACCACCGGTGACAGGCTTCTGGGCGCGCTGCCCACTTGAGATTCATCGCGCAGCAGCGATATTCACCCCAACCCCGGTTGAACCGATACCTCCTTCACCCGCGAGAGTGCCCCCCCCCCATCAAACATGTCAAGGCGATTGTTCGCGAATCACGAGAAGCGATTTTCAGCAAAAATTGCAACGGACCAACGCTTTGCTCCATAGAGCACTTGCGCCCCACGTGCTGCTTAGCAGTCGTGCGTTGGCCTTCCCCCAGTGGTTTTTAGATCAACCGCGCCGGGCTCGATCTGCGCGATCTAAATTGTGGAGCGTCGCGTTTACGCTCGGATTCACTCTCAGACCTACAGAACGAGAGCGGAAGAGATTCTCTCAGGACGAATCAAGTAGCGACCCTGGAGGGCCCCGTGCACTCGGGCGGCACGCTCGGGATCCAGGATCACTGCCGAGAAGCTCCTCGCGTCTCACTGCAATGTCGAGCTATCCGTCGAGGTTGTAGTCTACGGGAGCAACTTGCCGGAGTCCTTCGCCTACCGAGTGGTGTAACGGGGTCTCGAAGCTCCCGTCCCCAACGCGCAGCAAGATCAACACACCCTCCGAATCAGTTTTGAAACGACAAGGAACCGGCCGAGTAGCGTGCTTCTGGGAAGAGTGCGGAGGTCGGCATCGGATCCTGCACTGTGATGGCAGTGGTGTTCGAAGCCTCCCACTCACTGACTTGCCCTGACCCGATCCAGTACTGCACCCACACTTGTGTGCCCGTCACCGACGACGGTGGCATGCGAAAGGTCTTGCTGAGCTTGCCGTCACCGTTCACCACACCGCCCCACACGTCATGATCGGGTGCGGGCCCAAGCACTCCCCCCGCAAAGGGAGCTGCGAGTTCCGTGGCGCCAGTGATCAGGAAGGCGCTTCCCCCAGCGCTCGCACAACTGAGCTTGAGCTCGTTCATCGAACCCGGCTTTGCAGACCCTATCCCGGACAACTGTGGGGGCGTACCGTCAGGGCCCGGAGTGCCGGGCGTCGTCTCCACGAACGGCTTCTGCGCAGAGGCAGCCAAGCAGAGAGACAGCAGGCACAACGCCAGCGTTGCGAATCGAGTGGGATGCATCGTGGCGGCTCCGGGATCACGAGTTGCTGGACCAGCGGATCGAACCGCTTGAGCGGTAGAGGACCTCAATACAAGGTATCTGACCTTGAGAGTGCGGCTGGTTGAGCAGGGATTGGCCCTCCTCATCTGTGCTGGCTGACGCCGCGCCGCGCTCGCTTGACCAGTGGCGGCGTGCTCGCGAGCGTCCGGCACGAACGCCTCAGCGTTCCCCGGCCGAGGCCCCCACCAGCTTGTCGAACATCTCCGGCTCGCTCAGCAACACCAAGCGCTCGCGTTTGTCGAGCCAACCGAGTGCTTGTTCGAGCGACGTGGCATCGGCGAGTTTCGCGCGCGCGGTCAGGCGCTCCACGTCGGGTTGACCGGGGGGCGACGCGGGCCACGGCTCCAGCGCGTCGAAGTGACGGCGGCGCGCGAGCGGGTCGGCGGCGAGCAGGTCGAGGTCCACGCCTTCGAGCGCTTGGCGGTAGCCGGGCAGCGCGGCGTCGCGGGCGCGCAGGATCTCGGGGGGTGACGTCTCCTCCGGGATCACGAACAACTTGGCGCGGCGCAAGGCCTGGCCGATGCCGACGGAACCGCTCCAGCGCGACAGGCAGGCGGCGCCGATCAGACCGAGCAAGGTGGGCGACATCCAGGCCACCAACGTGGGCGACGCGAACCAGACCACGCCCGTGGTCACCACGCCCGCGAACACGTGCCCCGTGTGACGCTGCCACACCTGCGACCACGGCGTGCAGCCGCCCGCGCGCCGCTGCACCGACCAACCCGCGTCGCGGCCGAGCAGGATCTGCGCGATCTGTCGGGTTTGCATGAGCATCAGCACCGGCGCGTAGAGCGACGAGATCAAGACCTCGAGCACGGTGCTGCTCACGAGCGCGACGCCGCCGCCGCAGTCGCGTCGCAACGCGGGGATGCAGAGCGCGCGCACAGTGCCGATCAACTTGGGCAGCAGCAGCGTGACGAGCGCCAGCACGAACAGGTCGATCATGCGTTCGGCGTCGAAGATCGGCCAGTCGGGGAACAACTGGAAGGGCTTCGAGAAGTACACCGGATCGGTGAGCGCCGCGGTCAGCGCGAGCAACACACCCACGAGCATCAGCGCCAGCCACAGCGGCGACGCGAGGTAACTCAGGATGCCCATCACCAAGTGCGCGCGACTGATCGTCGCGAGCCCCGACGCGCGCAGCACACCCGCGTGTTGCAAGTTGCCTTGCGCCCAGCGGCGATCGCGCACGGCCACGTCGAGCAGGGTGGGCGGACTGGCTTCATACGAACCGCCGAGCGTGGGCTCCATGCGCACGGCCCAACCCGCGCGTCGCAGCAACGCGGCTTCTACGAAGTCGTGCGAGAGGATCGAGCCGCCGAAGGGCTTGCGTCCCGGGAGCGTGGGCAACCCGCAGGCTTCGGCGAAGGCGCGCGTGCGGAGGATCGCGTTGTGGCCCCAGTAGTTGCCGTCGTCGCCGGACCAGGCGGACACGCTGCGCGCGATGGCGGGGCCGTGTACGCGCCCGGCGAACTGTTGCAGCCGCGCGAGCAAGCCGCGGCCGCCCGCGAGACACGGCACGCTCTGCAGCAGCGCGAGGCGTTCGTCGGCGACGAGCTCGCGCGCCATCTCGATGAGTGTGTCGGGCGCCACGAGGCTGTCGGCGTCGAGCATCACGAGCGCTTCGTAGCGGCCACCGAAACGCTTGATGAGTTCCTCGATGTTGCCGGCCTTGCGCCCCGGGTTGCGCGGGCGACGTCGGTACCAGACCTGCATGCGACCGGCGAGGCGTTCGCGCAGCGCTTGGAACGCGGCGGTTTCCTTGACCCACACCTCGGGGTCGTTCGTGTCGGAGGCGAGGAAGATCTCGAACGCGTCGCCGTGGCCCGCGCGCAACAGACCTTCGGCCATGGCGTGCAGCCCGGCGGCGGTCTCGCTCGGGTCCTCGTTGTAGACCGGCATGACGAGCGCCGTGAGTTGCGGCAAGGCGCCACTCCCGCGCACGCGACGCGGCGCACGCAGCGGCAACAAAGCCGCCAGACTCGCCGCGCCGGAGAACGCGATCCACCCGAAGGTGAGCGCGAAGAGCACGACCAACGCGTACTGCAACGCGCTGGTCTTACCCAGGCTCACCGCGGCCCACATCTCGCGCGTGCCGTACACCGTGAGCGCCGCGCCGCCGCCGAACGCGATCAAGCGCGCCAGCGCCACGCGCAGCGGTTGACGTCGCGGGCGCTTGCGAGCCACGCCCTTGATCGGTTGCGTCGGCATGGCGAGCGGGGCCGACGGCGGCGTCGGCGCGGCGCGCTCGGCGTCGGTGAGCGGGGCCGGCGGCGGCGCCGCCACCGCGCGCTCGTCGGCGTTCAGCGCAGCCATCGGTGCAGCCACGTCTCACTGCGCGCCTCACCGTTCTGCGTGAGACGCACGCTCAGCTCGGCGAGATCGGCCGCGCCCGCGTCGAACTCGAGCGTGACGCGCCGGCGCCCGTTCTCGGGCAGGCGTTCCAGTCGCGTGCGCACGAGCTCCCCCGCCGACGCGCTGGCGTCGATCTCGAGCACACCTTCTGCCTCGGGGTCGGCCGGATCGAAGTCGATCACGAACAGACGCAGCGTGGAGTTCGGCGCCTTGCCCGTGCGCGTGTCGGCCACGCGCGCGAGCGGCGCGGTGTCGGGCGGCTGCGAACAGAAGTGCAAACGGTACGACCAACTCATCGACTCCCCCGCGGCGAGCGGTTGCTCCGGTCGCCAGAAGGCCGCGATGTTGTCGTTGAACTCGGTGTCGACGGGGATCTCCACGAGCACCACGGCGCCCTTGCCCCAGTTGCCCACGGGCTCCACCCAGACGCTCGGCCTGCGCTCGTAGCGCGCCTCGGTGTCGCCGTAGTCGCCGAAGCGGCGGCGGCGTTGCGTGAGCCCGAAGCCTTGCGGCGACTCGTCGAGGAAGGCCGAGACCTGCAGCGTGGGCGGGTTGTCGAGCGGGCGCCAGACGCGCTGCCCCGCGCCGGTCACGATCTGCAGGCCGCCCGCGTCGTGCACGGCGTCGCGGAAGTCGTCGAAGGCGTCGCGGTTGGCGGTGTCGAAGAAGAACATGCTGGTGAGCGGCGCCAAGCCGAGCGCGTCGAGCTCCGCGCGCGCGAAGAGTGTGGCCTCCACCGACACCACGGTCGCGTCACCCGGACGCGCGACGAAGTGGTACGCGCCGACCACCGACTCGCTCTCGAGCAGCGCGTGGAAGCGCACCTCGGTGGCGTCGGGTTCAGGACGCTCCAGCCAGAACTCGGTGAAGGCGGGGAACTCCTCGCCGCGCGGGTCGGCGGTGCGCAGCGCCAAGCCGCGCGCCGACGTGCCGTAGGCCTGGTCGCGCCCGACGCCGCGGAAGTAGCTCGCGCCCTGGAACACGAGGAACTCGTCGTCGGAGTCGGGGCGGTTGAGCGGGTGCCGCAGACGGAAACCCGAGTAGCCGGGCACGGCTTCGCTGGGCCGCGGCAGCTCGTCGCGGAACTCGAACCACTCGGGCGTGTAGGGCAGCGCTGTGCTCAGGCCCGCGTCGACCACGTGCACGTTCACCGGGATGCGATAGAGCGCGCCGAGGTGCAGCAGGTCGGCGCGGAAGCGACCCGGCTGCTCAGCCCACAGGCGATGCTCGGGGCGGAACGCGATGCGCCGGAAGCCGTCGTAGTCGAGGCCGGGGAGCGGGTCGGGGAGCGTGGCTTCGAGTTCGCGCGCGGGCTGTTGCGCGAGCTCACGCGCGCGCGCGTCCACGAAGTCGGCGCTGAACGCGGGCGGGCTGGCGGGCGCTGCGGCCTCGCCCTCGCCGAGGTCGTCGTCGAAAGACTGGGCGCTGGCGAGCAGCAGGCTGGCGAACAGGGTGCAGAGCATCACAGGCATGGAAACCGGGCGATCGGGGTCGGGTGCGAGTTCGGGAGGATACGCCGCGAGGCGCGCGCGTCCCTACTCCACGTCATGTACCCAGAACGAGCGCGGTAAAGATTCCCTCGGGCCGGATCAGGTATCGGCCCTGGAGCGCGCCGCGAAGGCGGGCGGCGCGCGCAGGATCCAGGATCACGGCCGAGAAGCGCCGCGTGTCGGGTTGCAGCGTCAGCTCCACTTCCAGGAAGCCGACGAACTCGTGAAGCTGCGGCGCGATGGCTTTGTAGAGGCACTCTTTCGCGCTGAACAGCAGCTTGGCCGTCAGGCCGCGCTCCGATTCCGGCAGACGCTCGAGCGCCGCGTGTTCGCTGGGCAGCAGGATGCGACGCCAGAGCCGCGACTCGAGCGGGGTCGCGGGCTCGTGGTCGACGCCGAGTGAGTGCACGTCGCGCGCGTGGGCCAGCGCGGCCACGCACCACTCGCGGCTGTGGCAGATGCTGCCCACGATGCCGTGCGGCCACAGCGGGGCGCGATCGGGGCCGCTCAAGAGCGCCGCCGGCGCGGCGCCGAGTTCGTCGAGCAGCGCGTGCGCGAGGCGACGCCCGGTGGCGAACTCGCGCTGACGCTTGGTCACGGCGCGCGCCACCTGCGCCTGCTCCGCGGGGAACGCGAAGTCGAAGGGGTCGTCGAGCGGCGCCACGGCCACGCGCACGCTGGGCACGTCGAACAGCTGCGCGACGGCTTCCGCGAGCGGCACCTCGCTCAGCACGTGACGTGACTGCCGAGCCCGCCGGCGGATTCGCCGCCGTCGATGATCACCGAGTTGCCCGCGATGTACGGCGCTTCGTCCGACGCGAGGAAGGCGAAGAGCGCGGCGATCTCTTCGGGGCGCGCGTGACGCTTGAGCGGGATCTGCTCATTGAGCGACGCGAACATCTCGGGCGTGTACTCGGCTTCTTGCATCGGGGTGAGCACCGCGCCCGGACTCACGCCGAGCACGCGCACTTGCGGCGCGAGTTCGAGCGCCATGGTGCGCGTGAGTTCGATCACGCCGGCCTTGCTCGCGTTGTAGTCGGCGTAGTGCGGGCAGGCGATCACGCCGTTCATCGAGCCCATGTTCACGATCACGCCGCTGCCGGCCGCGTGCATGCGTCGCGCGGCTTGTTGCGCCACGAAGAACAGGCCCGTGAGGTTCGTGTCGAGCACGCTGCGCCACTGCTCGGCCGTGATCTCCAGGAAAGGATGACGCAGGCTGATGCCCGCGTTGTTGATCAGAATGTCGAGGCCGCCCCAGGCTTCGTCGAGCTGAGCGAAAGCGCGCTCCACTTGGACGAGTTGCGACACGTCGGCTTCGATCACGGCCTGCAGCGCGGGCAGTTCGCTGGCGGTGCGCGCGCAGGCGTCGGCGTTGCGGTCGATCACGACCACGCGACTGCCTTCGTCGAGGAAGCGCCGCGCCGTGGCCAAGCCGATGCCGCTGGCGCCGCCGGTGATCACGACTCGTTTGTCCGTCAGCCCTCGCATGTTGGCGACCTCGTTGCGCGCTCGATTCGGCGCCAGCCTAGCAGCTGCGCCCCAGGACTCGCGGAGGCCGCAGCGTGACGGCGCAGACTCGATCGTCGGCCGTCGCCACGCGACTCGCCGCACCACTCGCCGCACCACTCGCCGCACACCTCGCTGCGCCGCGCCGCGCCGCGCCGCGCCACAGACCCTCGGCGCGGCCCCACGTGAGGTCGAGGCCGTGATAGGCTTCCTCAGCTCGCTCTCCCGATGGGCGAGTCACCTGAGATCACTGCAACCGGACGCTTCCCGATGCTGAAGTCCCTCCTTTGTTTTGTCGGCCTCTTGGCCGCGTCGCTGCTGCACGCCCAACCCGCCGCGGCGGCCGACGAGATCAGCGGGGTCGTGCGCGACAGCGCCACCTTGCTCCCGCTGGCCGACGTGCGTGTGACCCTGCAAGCCACCGAGATCCACACGACCTCCGCAGTCGACGGCAGCTTCACGCTGCTCGTGCCGGGCGGCTTCGAGCAAGTGGTCGTCGGCGCGCGCAAGGGTTACTTCAACGGCTTCGAAGTCGTGGACACGCCGAACACCAACGTGAACCTCTTCATCACGCCGGTGCCACAAGACGACGACCCGAACTATGAGTTCGTCGACTCATCGGGCTGCTCGTTCTGTCACTTCGAGCAAGTGAGTCAGTGGGAGAACTCACCGATGGCGCGCACCGGGCTGAACGCCTGGGTGTACGACCTCTACAGCGGCACGGGCACGCCGGGCGGCATGAACGGCTTCGTGTACACGCGCGACTCGATCTTCGCGCAGAGCCATCCCGACGCCGAGTGCGCCTCCTGTCACCAGCCCGAGCGCTGGATCGCGAACGGTGAACACGGCCCGCTCGACCCGAACTTTGCGAGCCCGTCGGAGGCGGCCGAGCACGGCGTGTCCTGCGACATGTGCCACAAGATCGCCGACGTGAACGTGAGCCTGATCAACAGCCCCGGTTTCCGCGGCGACGCGGTCACGGTCACGCGCCCCGCCGGTGCGAACCCGAATCAAGTTCAGTACGGCGTGCTCGGCGACGTGTCCTACGTGTCCGAAACCGAGATGCGCGCCTCGTACAACCCGCAGATCGTGGCCGAGGCCTGCGGCGTGTGTCACCAGGACAAGAACGACCCCGACGGTGACGGCAACTACGAGGAGCCGAACGGCGTCGTCTCGCAACCGACTTACCTCGAGTGGCTCGAGTCGCCGTACGGGGATCCTGAGTCGCCGATGTACGCGTCCTGTGTCGACTGTCACATGCCGCCCAGCGGCTCGGACACTGTGTGCACGGTGTTGTTCCCGCCGCTGCTGCGCGACCCGAACCAGGTGCGCTCGCACCGGATCGTGGGCACCACGCCGGAGTTCCTCGAGAACACGGTGGAGCTCGTGATGAACGTGGACCAGTCGGACACGCTGGTCACGGTGGACGTGGACATCACGAACGCCTACGCCGGTCACCGCGCGCCCACGGGCGTGGCGCTGCGCAACATGATTCTGCTCGTGGAAGCCTGGGCCGAGGGCGACGACCCGCTCACCGACCCGCTGGTTTCACTCGGCACGCAAGTCGTGCACGAACTCGGCGGCGTGGGCGACCCCGCGCAGGGTTACTACGCCGGCCTGCCCGGCAAGCTCTTCGCGAACGTGAATGAGGATGCGCAGGGCAATGGCCCCACGCTCTTCACCGAAGCCGTGGGACTCAAGTTCGACACGCGCATCGACCCGCTCGCCACCGACTCCACGAGCTACAGCTTCCTGGCGCCGGCCAACGGTGAAACCGTGAACGTGCGCGCGCGCCTGATCTACCGTCGCGCGATCCGTGCCACGCTCGACACCAAGGGCTGGACGACCACGGGCCTCGGCGAGCCGCTCGTCGACCTGCAAGCGCCGCACTTCGGCTTCCTGATGGAGTCCGCGCAAACCGACGTGCAAGTGAGCGGACACTGGTCGAACCTGGGCTTCGCGCAGGCAGGCACGAACGGAGCGCCGGTGCTGCAAGGTGCGGGACCGTTCACGCCCGACTCTCACAACTCACTGCTGCTGAGCAACGCACTCGAGGGCGCGCAGGCCTACGCCGTGATCGGCTTGTCAGTGCTCAACGCGCCCTTCAAGGGCGGCGTGATGGTGCCGACTCCCGAGTTCCTCGTGCCGCTGCAAGTGAACCGCGAGGGCAACGCGAGCTTCAACTTCCTGTGGCGTGCGAACCTGCCCGTGGGCCTGCAGATCGCCTACCAGATGTGGATCCAAGACGCCGCGGCGCCGTCGGGTTACGCAGCCTCGAACGGATTGCAGTCGACCTCGCAGCCGTAGGTCAGCGGTCGTCGCCGGAACCTGAGTCGGAGTTCTCAGAGTCGAGCACCTCGGCAACCGGATCTTCGGGGTACTCGATGAGACGGTAGCTGCGCGTGTCGACCTGCGTGGTCTCGCCCACGGCGATGTGACGTGAGACTTCCGCCTTGATCGGGAGCCCGTAGGCGATGTCGTAGAGGAACACGGCTTCGTCGTTGATCTCGAAGGAGGAGATGTCGTTCTCCGAGGGCAAGGCTGCCGCGCCAGCCTGCGAGCCGAGCATGCGCATCGTCTCCAGGATCGCCGCGCTTCCATGCTCGGGATCGATGGCTTGCGTGTAGCGAACCACGGCCTGTTGGAGCTCGGCGTCATGACTCTCCACGAGCCACGCGGCCTTGGCCGGAAAGTCAGGGCCGCCGAACAGGTTGGGCAGCACCTCGTCGTAGGCCAGCGGCTTGGCGACCTCGAGCGCGAGACCACTCGCCATGTAATAGGGCGCGAGGTTAGAAGCCATGGACTGGAGCAGAACGCCGCTGTTGAGTACCGACTCCATCAAGGCACGAAGGTTGGCGCGCTTCTCCGGGCTCATGTCGCGCTCTTCCTCAGCGGCCTTCTCCAGCATCATCTCGGTGAGGGAACTCGTGAGCGCACCGAGCTCCGCGGCGTTCTCGATCGAAGCGAAGGAACCGTACTCGTCGGTGCGCACACGCAGCTGCAGACCCACGCCGAGCTCAGGGAATCGGTCGAGCTGCTCAGCGACCTCGCGCGGGAGTTCGTCGGGCAACACGGGCGCGGGGAAGGTCCAGACGATCGTGAAGCTCGTGTCGTCCTCGTCCACCACCTCGACGTCGATGAGTGAGCGTTTCTCTTTGGAGAGCGTGACCGCACCGTTCTCCACGCGCTCGCGCGAGAACACGAACTCCAGTTGGTAACGATCGCCGACGTACCACTCGGGGCGCAGGATCACGAGCTCCTCGGCGGGCGTGGCTGCGGGTTCCTCTGCGGCGGGGGCGGCATCTTGCAGCGCAGCGGAGATCAGGAGGGAGCCGAGGAACGTGGCGGTCAGCAGCATGAGAGGTGATTCCGAGAGCGGCGCGTGAGTGGAAAGCTGCGCGAGGGTCGACGGAAGCCCGCGCAGCGTCAAGCGCGCACTGAGGCGGCCCCCACTGGAGAAGGTCGCGCCGCGCGCTCGTGCAACCGCGCGCGGGATCGCGGCGTGCGTGCCGCACGATCTCCCGGCATCATGAGCGCCCCCGCCCGCGAGCCGGAGCGCCGCGCATGCCGTCGATGATGCTTCGCTTCTGCCTCTACGGCTTCCTCAAGAACCAGCGCTACTTCGAGCCGTTCTTGTTCCTGGCCTTTCTCGAGAAGGGCCTCGGATTCACACAGATCGGTTTGCTGATCGCGGTGCGCGAAGTCACCACGGGCCTGCTCGAGATCCCGTCCGGCGCCATCGCCGACGTGTTCGGCCGGCGGCTTTCGATGATCGCGTCGTTCGTGGCGTACATCGCGGCCTTCGTGCTCTTCGGTTTCGCCGACGCGATGCCGCTGCTCGTGGGCGGCATGTTGCTCTACGGCGTGGGCGAAGCCTTCCGCAGCGGCACTCACAAGGCGCTCATCTTCGCCTGGCTGCGCCGTCAAGGTCGCGAACACGAACGCGTGAAGGTCTACGGACACACGCGCTCGTGGAGCAAGTTCGGCTCGGCCGCGTCGGTGCTGCTCGCGGCGCCGATCGTGATCCTGAGCCGCAGCTACGAGTGGATCTTCTTCGCCGCGATCCCGCCCTACGCGCTCAACGTGATCAACTTCCTCGGCTACCCGAAGGAGCTCGACGAGAGCAACGGCCAAGAGCGCTCCGTACGCGAAGTGCTGCGTCACACGCTACGCGCAGTGAGTGAGTCGGTGAAGAAACCGAAGCTGCGACGCCTGTTCGCTGAGTCGATGGGTTTCGACGGCGTGTTCGCCGCCGTGAAGGACTACCTGCAGCCCGTGCTCGAAGCCTTGGCGCTAGGGTTGACGGCCGCGTGGGTCAGCACGGGCATCGACGGCGCAAGCAGTGCGAGCCCGGGCGCCGCGGGCGCGCCCAGCAGCGCCCCCGCCTTCTTCAGTTGGACGGACCCCGCAAGCTGGAGCGACGTGCAACGCGGCGCCCTGCTCGTGGGCCCGGTGTACTTCGCGCTGCACATGTTGAGTGGCGTCGCCAGCCGACGCAGCCACCAAGTGAGCGACGCCGCCGGCGGCGAAGAGCGCGCGTCCCGCTGGTTGTGGTGCGTGAACATCGCAGTCTTCGCCGCGCTCACGCTGGGCGGCGTGGCGAACTGGATGGTGTTGATGGCGATGGCCTTCGTGGCACTGCACGTGCTCGAGAACGTGTGGCGGCCCGTACTGATCAGCCGCTTCGACGTGCACGGGAGCAAGGCGCAGGGCGCATCGCTGATGTCGATCGAGAGCCAGGCGCGGAGGGTCGCGACGATGGTGGTGGCGCCGGTGCTGGGGTGGGCGGTGGATGCGGTAGCGGGTGGTGGTGTGATCGGTAGCGAGACTGGCCACGCTCAGTCTGTTGTCGGCGAGGCTGCGCCTGTGCCGACGTGGGGAACTGCGAGTCCACTCTGGCCAGTGGGCGCAGTGGGGTTGGCGAGCGCGGTGTGCTTCTGGTTTGGGACGCGGCGGGTGTCGCGTCCCAGTTCGGCCGTCTAATCGCCGCCGCACAGCGCGCCACGCAGACCGCCGAATCCCCCAATCAACGCGCTTGTCACCCTGGCAGAGCCCCCGTAGAGTTGCCAGTCACACGGGGATGCGACATGAAGCTATCAACGACGCCGCGCCTAGAACACGGCGAACGATGGCGGGACAACGTGCCGCGCTCGGCGCGTGATGCGGGTCTGTTGAATCCGTCAGGTTGGTGTTAGGCGAACAGAGGAGAGATTTTGGCTAGATCGGCATACAAGCACCCGACCGTATTCGTCGGCTGCCAATACACACCAAAGCCCTCGTTCGATGCGTTCCGCAAAGCGCTGAAAGGTGTGCCAATCGAGTTCCTCTATGCCGAGAGCGCCATCAAAACCAAGCATGTACTCGAGAGGATTCGCGCCGGCATTACTCGCTCTGACTTCTGCATCTTCGACATAACAGGATGGAACCCAAACGTCACGCTTGAGGTAGGCCTTGCCGAAGGCCTGAACAAAGATTACTACGTTCTTTTCAAGCCCGGTAAGGGCGCGAAGCGCGAGCCTCCTTCAGACCTTAAAGGTGTGCAGCGCTTCCAGTACTCGAAGGTTGATGGATTCTCGGATGACTGCCTCACCTTCCAACTCAACATGGAGTTGGTGAGGCGCCTTACCCATCCGAGGCACGTTTGGGATCGGCTTTCAGGCGAGCTCCGCGAGAAACAATTCATCTTCGCGATGCGCATTCTTGCGCACTTTAAGAACCACAAAGTCCTTAAGCGGCGCGATCTCAACCCGATGGCGAAGGGTTCATACCTTCGTGACGAGGCCCGCGAGGAAGTGATGGAGATCGTCCATAAACGAGGCCTATTAAAGGGCCGCTTGGATGGCCAGAGATGGGAAGCCGGAAAGAGCTTGTTCCGCGATGTCAAGTTCTAGCCGCCTAACAAGTACCCGCGGCAGACGTGGCTCCGCGAGGACACTGAACCACTAAGCCGTTAGCTGGACCTAGCAATGCCTACAGACATCATGCGGTTTAGGAAACAGCACTCGCTCGCGGAGACGTGCGACCTCGAATCACACGCTACTTCCATCGGTGCGTTATCCGAAGTAAACAGACTTACGACCGAGTGGCTCGGCGGGATTAACAATAAGTCGGGCCGCGACTCGTTCGTCGTACTTGCATACATGAACCTAGTCAGCCGCATCCACGAGCAAGCATCCGGCATGCTTGTGTGTGTGGCCACCAATGCATGGGCGAGCGCTGAGGCGCTGTCTCGAGTAGTCTTGGAGAGCGCTGTCAATCTACGTTGCCTTTGCCGGGAAGGCAGTGAAAAGTCGCTGCTCTCATTCTTTGACTCGTGGCTTGATGACCACGACAACAGACTTACTCTGTGGCGCGGCCTAGCTGAGAAGAATGGTACTCAAAAGGATCTCACTCGAATTTCCGAGCGAATCGATTACGTGCGGCTCGTTCGCGAAGCTTTAGATGCCATTGTCGAGCAGCTCCAGATGAGCAGAGCCGAAGCGCCGACAGAGGTTTGGCCAAACAGCGTGCATGGCCGCTTTTCCTTAGTAGGAATGGAAGAAGACTACCGATCGACTTATCACCGAATGAGCAGCGCATCTCATTCACTCGCAGAAGACACGCTCAATTGGCTTCTCTTGATCCACACGCCGAACTCGAAACTGCGACTTCAAGCTGCAGGAGACGAGGCCGTCGCATACTCTGTGATGCTGACACGGATAAGCTTGCTTGTGGCAGTTGAGAGCATGGTCGCCTGCTGCATCTCCAGAGGCCTAACCGACACGTCTATCGGCGATAGACATCGAGCAGCGCTAGAACTCGCGATCGAGGAGATCGCCGCACGTGCTGGAGTGCCGCATGCCGACTAAGAGATGCCGTAGGCAGCAACTAACAAACGCTTGCAGCAAACACCGCACCGCGGCGACGCTAAAGCACAACAGCGCTAGAGCGACAGGAGACCAACGATGCGCGTCACGCGCCTAGAAGTTGAGAACTACAGAACACTTGAGCAACTATCGCTCGACCTCGACCCTTCGTTTGCAGCGATTTGCGGCCCCAACGACTCCGGCAAGACAAACGTGATCCGCGCATTGAGGTCAGTCTTGCGAGAGGAGGCCCCGCCTTATCTCCCATTTATTGAGTCGACGGATCTATCCGTAAAGCATGACTGGCCCAAATGGAAAGAAAAAAACGCAGGCTCCGTTCGAATCGCAGTAACGCTTGACCTCGACCCGCACAAGGACGCTGGCCTGTATCAGTTCATCCTTAGGCAATTCAAGAAAGAGCCCACTGAGGAAAACCTTCTCGTTGAGGTCGAACTAACCCAAGGGCAGACTGACCGCACGCATAAGGTTACCGTAACACTAGCTGGTGAGCGACACAGCGGAATCGAGGCAGAAGATGTCTTAAACCGACTACATGGCGCCAAGGCGATTTTCTATCACAACTCAACACAAGCATTCGCCGCAATGCCATTCCAGCGGGGGTTTGGGCGACTCAAGGAGCTATCAGCGGACCCCGAGGCAGTCGAGAAGATCCAGTCAGGCGTCGCAAAAGGAATGAAGAAGATCGCTCGCTCACGCAAGGATGAGCTTGAGCAGCTTCTCGGTCGGCTAGGCAACAAGTACAAGCTTGCTCTCACGCTCCCACAGTTTGATGTGAGCGAGATGCCGTTTGAGGTGACACTCGAGGAGTCCAAAGCGGTTGTTCCGCTCGATGACTGGGGAAGTGGAACACGAAATCGCACTCTAATCCTTTATCTACTGTTTGCTGCGCGGCAAGCTCAGTCGGCCGCCACGTCAGCCGACAAGGTCACGCCGCTCATTGTGATTGAGGAGCCCGAGTGCTTCTTGCATCCTGTGGCACAGGCGGAGTTCGGGAGGCTGCTGCAAGCGCTGGCAGATGAGTTTGGCGTTCAAGTAATCGTCACGACTCACAGTCCATACATGCTGAGCACTGAGAAGCCCGAATCGAATGTTCTTCTTGATCGAAGGATTCATTATCGGAAACGACTTGAAACGGAGCGTGTCGAGACCGGTGGTGCAAATTGGATGGAGCCGTTTGCTCGAGCGCTCGGACTCCAGTCATCCGTTTTCGAGCCATGGGAAGCACTGTTCCGCATCCAGGCCGACTCCGTCCTCCTAGTTGAGGGCAAGCTGGATCGAGAGTATCTAGAGATACTTCGCGATTCTTCTCACGGCAGCCAACAGCTCGTCTTTCAAGGTGAAATCATCAGCTACGACGGCACCGGGCAATTGGGAAACACGGTTCTATTGCGCCTGATTCGAAACCGGTGCCAACGGTTGGTGGTTACCTTTGACCTCGATGCTGATGTAGCACTTGCACCGAAACTCGAGGCTGCGGGCCTTGTGCGAAATCACGATTTCTTCGCGATTGGGATCGATGCTGCCGGTAAGCGCTGCATTGAAGGCTTGCTCCCCTCAAGCACCCGAGAAGCCGTCCATGCTAAACATCCTAATTTTGTTTCAGGGCTGCAGAGTGACAACAAGAAAGAGCGTGACGACTCAAAGCGAGCGTTAAAGAAAGCATATCTTGAGGAATTTAAGAGCAATGCCTCAGCCGATAATGAAGCGTTCAAAGACTTTTACAAACTTACAAAAAAGCTCAACAGAGCGTTCGCCGCAGAAGCCTTCTAACACGCGCTAACAGCGGACGCCGCTTCACAGCGCCACTGAGCCACAACCCACTCACCAAAGAAAGCACCCCATGCCCCTCCAATCAGCCGCCAAACGCGCCTCGCGAACCCCACTGCAGATCGCCGCGATGATCGTCCTGCTCCTCGTCGGCGCGACATGGCTCTTCGGAGGCGAGCACTTCGGCATGGCTTTTCTCATCGGGCTGCCGCTCTTCGCTGTGCTCATGTTCCTCGGCACGCGGACCAAGCCGTCACAGTCGTGAAGGCCGCAGCGCGTCAGCGCTGAGCGACGGGAGCGCTCCCCAGTCATCTCTCTCCACCCCACTCAAGTCGCCATCGGCAACCGGCTCGGCCTCTACGCCGCAGTCGCCGCCTGCCTCTTCGCTGCGGTCATCACTTACAGCTTCGGGGGCTGGAGACTCCTCAGCGACTTCCCGGTCCCGCTCACCGTGGCGATGGTGGTGACGCTCATGGTGGGCTGGTGCTCCGGCCCGCACCTCACGGATGCGGCTCGGACGCAGCTTGGGTCCATGGCACGCGGCGCTGGGGCCGCGATCATGGCACTGGCCGTGGCGGCCCTCGTCGGGGCCAGCGTTCAGGTCGTCATCGAGCTCGTCACTCCGCTGCCCCCGCCCTTTCACGGCAACCGGCCTGTGAAAGTCGGCGGCATCGTTCTCGGGACACTCGCTTGGGTGATGATGGTGGGCGCGATTCCCGCCATCGCAATCGGCGCCGTCACCGGACTTGCCGTGCGCGCGCGCTGCCTGCGACTCATCCCACCGAGAACCGATCGCTGATCGGCTCCGAACCCGGAACAGGCAGTTCGCGCTTCTCGCACTAGGCTTGCGGTTGGGAGAGAGCGCGAGCGGCCGTGGGCAGCTGCGACTCCTCTCCTCACTTGGACCAGGGAGAGAAAGATGCTGAAGCTGCGAGTGATGGGCCGCGCCTTTGTCGGCGCAATGAGTGTGGGCTTGGTGCTGGCGCTGGCCGGCGCGAACGCGAGCGCGCAAACCGTGTACTACGTGAAGACAACTGGGAGCGACGGCAACTCGGGCTTCACGGAGATGGCGGCCTTCAAGACCATCGGCAAAGCCGTGGACGCGGCCTCGGGCGAGACCTCGTCGGTGATTCGCGTGCTGGCTGGCACCTACGACCAAAGCCACGAGTCGACGAATCCCTTCGGGGGCTTTCCGATCACGATCGACTTCTCGAACGTGAGCATCCAGGCGAATGGCGGCACGCGCCCGGTGGTCGGCGGCGGTGTGAGTGACTCCACCGTGCTCGGCCTCTTCGAAGTCATCGCCGACACGGGCACCGGCGGCGACGCGACCGGCGTGGCTTTCACCAGCCTCGAGTTCGCCGGCGAGGACAGCACCAGCGAGAACGCGCCGAGCGCCGTCTACGCATTCACCTCCGACAACTACGACGCCGAGATCGCGATCACCGACTGTCACATCCTGCGCTCCGAGATGAATCACTCCACCCTCGCCGGCAACCCGTCGATCCGCGGCATCAGCGGCGAAGGTCCGGGCCTCACGCTCACCGTGTCCGACTGCGTGATCGCACCGAACGAACCCGGCGGCGTGGTCGTGGACCTGGGCACCGATGCCGTGGCCAGCGGAGACGGCGGCTCCCCCACTCTCATCGTGGAAGACAGCGTGTTCAGCGTGGCCCAGGGCAACGCCTCGCACGCCGCCATCGACATGATCCTCGAAGCCTACGACCCGAGCACCAACACCGGCTTGCTCGGCGACCCCTTCCTCACCGTGACCGACTGCGTGATCGACTCGCGCGCGGCCACCACCTTCGGTACCGGCTTCTCCTATGGCATCGCCTACGGTGGCGACGCGCGCTTCGGCGGTGCCGTACAGTTCGGCCACTTCGAAGTGAAGATCCAGCGCAACGAGATCCACGGCTGCCGTCAGGCCGGACTGCACTTGCTGGGCACCACCGACGGCCTGATGGACTCCTCCGTGAACATCCAGAGCTGGTACGTGGACAACAACCTGATCTCGGAGAACGTGGGTGACGGCGTGCTGCTCGACGGCGGCGACTCCGCCAACGACGGTCAGTACCTGCGCTGGTACCTGCGCGGCAACATGATCGTGGACAACGACGGCGACGGCATCGAAGTGCGCGACATCACCGCCGGCAACAGCGGCCAAGGCCACGTGCTCAACTGCACCCTCGCAGGCAACGGCGGCTACGGCATCCGCATGACCAACAGCCTGCAAGACGAATGGCTGAGCCACGTGCAGAACTCGATCATCTGGGACAACGCCTCGGGCAACTCCACGGGCTGGAGTCCGAGCTCGAGTCTCGTCACCGTGCAATACAACATCTGGGACGGCACGCCGCCGGTGGGTTGCGTCGACTCAGGTTGCAGCCCGAGCCCGACCTGCAAGCAGAACGTGAACGTGGACCCGCTGTTCGTCGACCCGAGCAATGGCGACTATCACATCAGCTCCAGCTCCTGCGCCGTGGAAGGCGGGACGAACACGCCCAGCACCACGAACCTGATGGGCTTCGGCACAGACATCGACGGGGAGCGTCGCAACATGGACGGCGACAGCACGCGCCCCTCCATCGTGGACATGGGTGCCGACGAGTACGAGCCCTGAGCCCTCGGGCACACGCTCCGTCGTGACCTCCGCGCGCCCTCGATCGCAAGCCTCGCGGTCGGGGGCGCGCGCTTGGAGTGAGCGGCCGTACGACTCGCTCCGCACTGCGCACCTGGTCGTATCGATCGCAGGGAAGCCGCGGCGCACACTGAGTGCAGCGGCGCGCTGCACGCGTCGCCATTCTCCCGCTCACTCGCCGCTCTTCTCTCCCGTCACGAGGCGCAGCATGTCACTCGCACTTTCACTCAACATCTCGCGCGCTGCCTTCGCTGCCTTCGCTGGCGCGCTCTTCGCCCTCGCGCTCACGGCTTGCGGCGCGCCCGCCACGAAGCACGGCGAGTGGCTCCAACTCGGCAGCATGCACGAGACGATCGCGCAGCAGCAGCACCACGGGCGCATCAGCCTCGACGAACTGCGCGGCACGCCGCACCTCTACGGCGTGGGCGCGCTCGCGGGCCTGCAAGGTGAGCTGGCCTTGATCGATTCACAAAGCGTCGTGACCACTGTGAACGACGAGGGCATGGCGCAACCCGCCGCCGAGCAGGGTGAGGCCACGATGTTCGTCGGCCAGTGCGTGGAGTCGTGGAGCAGGGTTCAACATCCCGAAGCCGTGCCCGCCGCGAACTTCGACGCCACGGTGAAAGCGCGCGCCGAGCAGGCCGGCCTCGACATGTCGCAGCCCTTCGTGTTCATGGTCGAGGGCACGTTCACGGGCGTGCGCTTGCACGTGCTCAACGGCGCTTGCCCGATCCACGCCCGCATGCTCGACCTCGAGATCCCAGCGGCGCAACGTCCCTTCGAGTGGTCGGGCGCGCAGCTGAAGGGCACGCTCGTGGGCGTCTACGCGGAAGGCGCCGTGGGCGCGCTCACCCACCCGGCGACCTCCGTGCACGCGCACCTCGTGTACGACGACCCGAGCAGCGGCGCGCGCGTCACCGCGCACATCGAACGGGTGGGCGTGGGCCCGGGCGCTCACTTCAAGTACCCGGCCGGACTCCACTAGGAGCGACCCGGCGAGGTGGCCAAGATTTCTTGAACCCTCGGCCTGAGACGCGCATCGCAGGCGCCCTCCCACGCGTGGTCGTCACTCGAAGGCTGCGCGTCATCACCCGCCCCATCCCGAACGCGCGGACCTCCTCGCGATTCATTGACCCAGAAAGCACAGACCGATGACTGACTTCACCCAGCACACCCTCGACAGCGCGCCCGCCGACAGCCAACCGCTCCTCACCAAGGCTCAGCAATCCTTCGGCATGATCCCGGGATTGTTCGCCGTGATGGCCGAAGCCCCCGGCCTGCTCGAGGGATACCAGAAGCTGCACGAACTCGTGCTGGCCTCGAGCTTCGACGAGGAAGAGACCACCGTGCTGTGGCAGAGCATCAACGTGGAGCACGACTGCCACTACTGCGTGCCGGCGCACACCGGGATTGCCAAGGCCATGAAGGTCGACGACGCCATCACCAACGCCTTGCGCGACGAGACACCGCTGCCCACCGAGCGCCTCGAAGCCCTGCGCACCTTCACGTTGGCGATCGTGCGCGAACGTGGCTTCGTGAGCGGTGAAACCGTGCAGGCCTTCTTCGCCGCCGGCTTCACCCAGCGTCACGCGCTGGAAGTGATCCTCGGCCTGTCACAGAAGGTGATGAGCAACTACACGAATCACCTGGCGCACACGCCCGTGGATGCACCCTTCAAGCAGTTCGCCTGGACGAAGCAGAGCGCTGGCGCCGCCTGACCCAGCCCGACCTCGACGAGCTCGCGCAGCGCTGAGTCAGCGCTGCTCCCAACCGGGAAAGAGCTCGTTGAGGTCGCGGTGTGGGGCTTCGCTGCGGCGGCGGCCGAAGCCGCTGAGCGTCGAGTTCACGAAGCGCACGCCGGGGCCGAGTTGGTCGGGGATGCCGTCCTCGTCGAAGATGTCGGTGAGCGTGGAGTCTTGCACGACCAGCGTGGCGCCCGAGCGGATGTGACTGAGCGAAAGGTTGAGGAAGCGCAGCTCACAGTTCTCGAGGCGCGCGAGCAGCGCGTCGGTGCGCACGTCGAAGGGCTGACCCGATCGGGGAGAGCGCCCGTAACCGCCCTCGATGATGCAGTCCTTGGCGCGCAAGGCGAGTTCCTCGGTGCCGAAAGCACACGAACTCCCTGAGCCCTTGTCGAAACCGGTCAGGCGCACGCCCTCCATCGACACGATGGCGGGCTCGCGACGCAAATCGAACAGGTACTGGCTGCAGTGGACTGTCGCGTCGCGCATCGAGAAGCGCTCGAGCAACTTGCGCGTCGAGAGTTCTTCCATGACGAAGAGGGTTTCGTCGCGGCCTGCGCCGGCGAGGGTCACGTCGCGCGGGAAGGTGTCGTGACTGTCCATCAGGTCTTTGATCTCGAACACACCGGCGGGGAACTGAATCGTGGCGCCCTCGTGCAGGCTCGCCCAGTTGCCTTTCGCGAGCAGAGTCGGGCCGTCGAGCACGACCTCGGGGGCGACGCGCTCGAACAAGCTGTCGAACCACTCGCCGTCGAGCACGGGATCCACGATCGGTCCGACGGTTCCCTCCTCGAGCAAGCGCAACGCCGTCATGAGATCGAGAGGGCGTTCGGCGCGATCTCCATAAAGAGGACCTGCAGCGAGAACTCGCGCCAAGGCGAGTCGCTCGCGAGCCTCTGAGACGCGCCCACCCTCCCTCGCGAAATCATCGAGTTCGTTGATCAAGCGCGCGAGCGTGTCGTGCTGCCACTGGTCATCGGGGTTCGCGAAAACCCACGTATCCCCACTCGTGTTCGTGGCGCGCATCAATTCCACGAGACGCTGCCGCGCAGTTCCGTCGACCGGCTCGAAGCCGCTGCGCGCGCGCATGCTTTCGAGCGTGGCGCGATGCTCGGGCTGTCGCGCGAGCAAGTCCTCAGCTTCGGCGATCCAGTCTTCGAGCAGCGGGATGTCTGACGGTTCAGCCCGCAAGCGCCCCGAGACAGACTTGAGCTGCAGCAGGATCGCCACGTCGGACAAGCGCAGCAACTCGTCGAGGCGCGCTTGACTCTGTTGCGCGCGCTGCGTTTCCGTGACGGCCACGGTTGCGCAACCCGCGAGCACGAGCGTGAGCAGCACGACTGCCGCCGCCGCCACACGTCGGTTGCGCTGACACCATTTGCCGAACTCGGCCAGCGGGCCGGTGCGGTAGGCGCGCACGACGCGCTGCTCCAAGTACGCGCGCAGGTCGTCGCCGAGTTCGCCCATCGTGGCGTAGCGTTGCTCGGGTTCGCGGGCCATCGCGCGGTCGCAGATGGCGGCCAGCTCGGCGGGCACCGCGCGCGGGAGCGTGGCCAAACTCTTGGGCGGGCCGGCCTTCAGCAGCTCGAGCACCTCGGCGCCGGAGCGCGTGTCGCGGTCGGCGAAGGGTGCCGCGCCGCTCAACAAGTGGTAGAGCATGGCGCCCACGGAGTAGACGTCGGAGTGCGCGCCCATGCGCGCCAGGTCGCCGCGCGCTTGTTCGGGCGCCATGTACGCGGGCGTGCCGAGCACGTCGCCATCCATGGTGACGAGGGCGTCGTTGCGCGCGGGCCGTTCGCCGTCGCCGAAGTCACGCCGCAAGCGCAGGTCGCGACTCTCGGGACGGTCGACCACGCGTGCCAGCCCCCAGTCCACGATGTAAGTCGCGCCGAAGCTGCCGACCAACACGTGACTCGGTTTGAGGTCGCGATGGAACACGCCGCGGTCGTGCGCGAAGGCCATCGCGTCGCAGACCTTGAGCAAGACGTCGAGCGCGCGCTGCAGCGTCCAACCCGGTGCCGATTGGCGCACACGCTCGATGAGTCGCCCGAAGTCTTCGCCCTCCACGAGACGCATCGTGAAGTAGTCGCTCCCCTCCACACTGCCCAGTTCGTGGATCGGCACGATGCCCGGATGGTCGAGACGCCCCAAGGTCTCGGCCTCCTCGAGGAAGCGCGCACGCGCGTGCTCACGCAGCGCGCTCTCTGCGCGCAAGACCTTCAGCGCCACCGAGCGGCCGAGCGCGTCCTGGCGCGCTTCGTAGACGACACCCATCGCGCCCGCGCCGAGTTCGCGCAGCAGCACGTAGCGATCGATGCGGCGGCCGACGTGGGTGTCGGGCGCAGCATCGAGCCCGAGTTCGTCGGCTTCGGCGAGCAACTCCGTGAGTTCGTCGAGCAAGGCGGGATCACTGGTGCGCAGCTTGGCGAGCGAGGCGGCGCGCTGATCGGCGCCGAGCGCCAAGGCTTCGTGGAACAGCTCGCGCAAGCGCGTGGCGGGATCGTGGTCGGTCATGAGTCGGCCTCCGTGGGCGCGGTGATCCCGCGCTGCTTGAGTTCGCGACGCAACCAAGCGAGGGCGAGCGCCCAGTCACGGCGAACGGTGGTGATCGTGCTCTCGAGACGCGCGGCGATCTCGCGCCACGGGAGCTCCGCTGCGGAGCGCAAGGCGAGCACCTGCGCGGCGCGTTCGTGCGTGCTCGCCAAGCGCTCCAGGGCGTCGCCGAGAATCTCACGCGTGTCGGCATCGAGCTCCGTGGACGCTTCCGCGGCGACGACATCGTCGCCCAGCGCTTGCTCCCCGCTGAGCCCGTGCCGCCGCGCCACGTCGTGTCGACGGTGCAGATCGCGCAGCACGCAGTGCATGGCGAGCTGCCATTGCGCGAGGTAGTGACCCGCGTCGCGCGCATCCGGCCCGGCACCGTCGCCGAAACGTTGCGCCGCGCGGTTCACCAGCGACCAGGTGCTCGCCGGAGCCGTCGGTGACGCCCCGTAGCCGCGCCGCAGCGACGACGCGCGTCGTACGATCTGCTCCCAGAGGCTCGGCGTGGCGTCCATCAACGACTCCGCAGTGGCGCGGCGGCCCGACGATCGGGCGCTCCTCATTCACGGACACGCAGCGCGAGACTCCGAGTGCCGCACTTTCTCGAACCTCTCTCTGAGCGCTGCGGCTGCGTGCCGACCGTTTTCACCAGACTCGGTCCCACAACCAGCGCCCGAGTGTGCCAGGGATTCGGCAACCGTGCGAAGCGACCCGGCTTCAAGCGATCTCAACGCTTTACGTCGCACCGCAGCCCTTGATGCTCTCGCCTCCGCCCGTCATCGTTGTCGCATGAGCAGCGCGTCCACGGGCACCGGCAACTCGAGTCGCAGCAGCGACTCCACCGGCATCGGCGACTCCCCCGACCGGGTGGACGGCGTGCCCAAGGTCACGGGCGCCGCGCTGTATGTCGACGATCTGCCCGCGCCCGACGCCTGGCACGGCGCCACGTTGCGCAGCGAGATCCCGCACGGGCGTTTCGTGGCGCTCGAGCGGGACCCCGACTTCGATTGGAGCGACGTGGTCGTGGTGACTGCCAGCGACATCGGCGGGCGCAACACCGTCGCGTTGCTCATCGAGGACCAGCCCGCGCTCGTGCCCGTCGGCGGCACGATCATGCACCGCGAGGAAGCGCTCGCGCTCGTTGCCGCGCCCACGCGTGCGCGCGCTCGCGCCGCGTTGAAGGCTTTGCGCGTGACGACCGAAGCGCTGCCCGCCGTCACCACTCTCGACGCAGCGTTCGCTGCCGACGTGAAACTGCACGGCAGCGACAACGTGCTCAAGCAACTCGAGATCCACCGCGACGACGCCGACATCGAGGCCGTGCTCGCCGGCTGCGCGCACGTGATCGACAGCACCTACGAAACCGGCGCGCAAGAGCAGATGTACATCGAGCCGCAAGGCGTGCTGGCCGAGTGGCGCGGCGACACCTGCCGCGTGGTCGGCTCGCTGCAATGCCCGTACTACGTGCACAAGGCGCTCGTGATCTTGCTCGGGCTGCCCGAGGATCAGGTCGTCGTCACGCAGGCGGTCACGGGCGGCGGCTTCGGCGGGAAGGAAGAGTACCCGTCGATGATCGCGGGGCACGCGGCGCTGCTCGCGAAGGCGGCGAAGCGCCCGGTGAAACTCATCTACGATCGCGCTGAAGACATTGCGGCCACGACCAAGCGTCATCCTTCGCGCGTGCGTCACCGACTCGGGCTCGACACGAACGGACAGTTGGTCGCCGCCGACATCGACGTCGCGCTCGACGGCGGTGCTTACGTGACCTTGTCGCCGGTGGTCTTGTCGCGCGCGATCCTGCACGCCAGCGGGCCCTATCGCATCCCGCACGTGCGCATCGTCGGCCGCGCGATGGCCACGAACACGCCGCCGCACGGCGCCTTCCGCGGCTTCGGCGCGCCGCAGACGACCTTCGCCTACGAACGCCAGATGCAGAAGGCCGCGCGCCTGCTCGGGGTCGACGCCTTCGCGCTGCGCCGCCAGAACATGTTGCGCGTGGGCGACAGCACCGCCACCGGCCAAGTGCTCAGTGAAAGCGTCGGCAGCCAAGAGGTGCTCGACCGACTCGAAGACGCGCTCGCGCAAGCCGCACCGCCCGTGCCCGCGCGACTCGGCAGCCTGCGCTCGCCGGTGCGCCGCGGCCGCGGGCTCGCGTTCTACTTCCACGGTTCGGGTTTCACCGGCAGCGGCGAGGAACGTCTCGCCGGACGCGTGAGCGTGGCCTGCCTCGCGAGCGGCGACTTCGAAGTGCGCAGCAGCTCGACCGACATCGGCCAGGGCATGCTCACGATCTTCACGCAGATCGCGGCGCAGGCGCTCGACGTGCCGGCGTCGCGCATCAAGCTGAGCGAACCGAGCACCGAACGCGTGCCCGACAGCGGGCCGACCGTGGCGTCGCGCACGTGCATGATCGTGGGCAAGCTCGTGGAGCGCGCGTGCACGGCGCTCGCGCAACGCTTGCGTGACTTCGCCACCGAGAGTTCGCTCGACGCGTCGGACTTGAGCGTGCTCGCCGCGCAACACGTCGCGCAACGCGGCGAACTCAGCGAGACCTGCGAACACGAGAGCCCGCCCGGCGTGCAATGGTCCGACGAGACCTACACCGGCGCGGCCTACCCCGTGTTCGGTTGGGCCGCCTGCCTGGTCGATGTCGCCGTCGACGAAGACACGCACGAGGTCACGGTGGAGCGTTGCTTGCACGCGGTGGATGTCGGCCGCGCGATTCACCGTCGCATCGTGGAAGGTCAAATCGAGGGCGGCACGTTGCAAGCGCTCGGCTGGGCGCTGCTCGAGTCGGTGCCCTACGAAGACGGCCGCGTGCTCAACCCGAGCATGACCGACTGCATCATCCCCACCTCCGCCGACGCGCCCGACATGGAGACGCTGCTGGTCGAGGTGCCCTACGCGCACGGCCCGCACGGCGCAAAGGGTGTCGGCGAGATCCCGATGGACGGCCCGGCCGCCGCCGTGGCCGGCGCACTCGAAGACGCACTCGGCATCGCCGCCGACGAACTGCCGCTGCTGCCCGAAGTGCTCGAACACCTGCTCGCCGACGCCCCGCTCGATGAGGCCCCCGCGTGAAGCTCCGCTTCCAACTCAACGGCGCGCCCACCGAGGTGGACGTCGATCCCATGCGCCGTTCGCTCGACGTGCTGCGCGAAGACCTCACGCTCACCGGCAGCAAAGAAGGTTGCGGCGAAGGCGAGTGCGGCGCCTGCACGGTGTTGATCGACGGCGCGCCCGTGAACTCCTGCCTGGTGCCCGTCGCGCAGCTCGGCGGCCACGACGTGCAGACCATCGAGGGTCTCGCGCAACTCGGACCCGATGGCGAACAGTTGCTCGACGACGTGCAACGCGCGCTGGTCACGCACGGCGGCACACAGTGCGGCATCTGCACGCCGGGCATCGCCCTGTGCGCGAGCGCCGCGCTGAAGCGTGAGCCGGCCGCCGACCGCGGGCGTCTGCGCGAACTGCTCGCCGGCAACTTGTGCCGCTGCACGGGTTATCAGCTCATCATCGATGCGCTGGTCACGGCCGCGGCGGAGCGCGGGAGAGCGGCGCATGAACCGAGCGCGCCCGGTGGCGGCGCGGATGGATCCAGTGCGCACGATTCGACAGTGCGCGATCCCAATGCGCCTCCTAGCGGAGACCGCGCGTGACCGACTGGATCCGTCCCGCGAACCTGGCCGAGGCGCTCAGCGCGCGCGCCGCGCATGGCGACTACATGTTGCTCGCCGGCGGCACCGACTTGATGGTCGGTGCGTCGGAGCGCGCGGCGCCGGCGGGCGTGATCGATCTCTTCGGGCTCGACGAACTCTGCGCGCTCGGTCGCGACGACGACGGTCGCCTCAGGCTCGGCGCCGGCCTGACCTACGAGCGCCTGCTCGCCGACCCGCTCGTGCGCGCCGAGCTGCCCGCGCTGCACGACGCGTCGCGCGAAGTCGGCGCGCTCCAGATCCAAGCGCGCGGCACCCTCGGCGGCAACCTCGGCACCTGTTCCCCCGTGGGCGACACGCTCCCGGTGCTGCTCGCGCTCGACGCCGAGATCGAACTGCGCGGCCCGTCCGGAACGCGACGCCTGCCCGTGGACGCGTTCTGCCTCGGCTACCGCGAGACCGCTCTCGCCGACGACGAGCTCATCGTGGCCGTGCGCTTCCCCGCCGACATCGGCCGCCGGAGCCAAGTCTGGCGCAAGGTCGGGACGCGCCGCGCGCAGTCGATCTCGAAGGTGATGCTCGCTGCGTCCACCGCACGCGCTGACGACGGTGCGCTTCGAAATGTTCGCGTCGGCCTGGGCGCCATCGCGGCGCAACCCTTGCGCGCGCGCGAGACGGAAGCCGTGCTCGAAGGCCGCGTCCCCGACGACGCGCTGGCCGACATCGCGGCGCAAACGGTGCAGACCGACATCGCCCCCATCGACGACGTGCGCAGCCGCGCGGATTACCGTCGCGCGATCACGGGCCGGCTCGTGCGGCGCTGGGTGTTGCAGCTGGCGGACGCGCAGCGCTGACGCGCGCGCTTCGGTGCCGCGCCCAAGCCGCGTGCGCACCGCGCTAGGTCCGCGCTCAGTCCGCGCTTAGTCCGCGCTGAAGCGCAACCTGACTTCGGGATTCTCGCCCACGCGAACGGTCTGGCTGTGCGAGATCTCGCCGAACACTTCGTGCCAGGCGTGCAGTCGGTACTCGCCGGCGGGCACGTCGTCCCACGCGAAGCGACCTTGCGCATCGCTCACTGCGAACCACGGGTGGTCGAACACGCCGATCCAAGCGCCCATCCACGGATGCACGTCGCACTTCACGCGGATCATGGTCTCGGCGCGACGGAAGCTGCGCTCGAGCGGCTGCACGCCCATCGGCATGCCCGCGTTCGAGCGTTTGTTCTGGTCGGGCATGAAGTGGACGTTGTGCAGCGTGGGGTCGCTGTTCAGCACGCGCAGTGTCTGCTTCGTGCGCAGGCCGAGCACGCGCGGCACGTAGCTGCAACCGCGTTGGTCGAGCTCGGGAATGCTGGCGGGCAAGGGCCAACGCTCGGCGCTGAGTGCTTCGCTCTCGAGCCAGACGACGGCATTCGCGAGCAGGTTGCCGCTCAGGGACACCGTGTCGATGTGCGCGTCGCTACCGGGAAGGCCCGCGCAGTCGCCGCTCATGTTGGGGACCGGGCGCGCGGCGGGTTCGCCGTCGAGCCGCACGACACCGGTGAGCACCCCGCGTGCACGTGTCGACTCGGCACTCGGCGTCACGAGGCCCGCGTCCGCTGCGTCGCCTGCGCCCGGCGCAGGGTTCTCAGCCGCGGCAACGTTGCCGCCTGACGCATCGCTCGCACCCGCCGCGGCGTTGCCGGCCGGCACATCGTTCGCCCTCGCGGCAGCGTTGCCGCCGAGTTCGTGCGCTTCGCGAACGGGCGCGCCGAGCGCAGCCGGGCCGTCGTCGGAACGCGTGTCTCCCGGCGCGTCCGGCGCCAAGGTCCACGCCGCGCCAAACAACGCCGCGAGCACCAAGCCCACCACCGCCGGTTGCGCGCTCTGCTTGCTGAGCCGTCGGTTCATCAAGTGACGCAAGGCCACGCCGCCGAGCAGTGCGCAAGCCAGCACGAGCCAAGCCTTGCGATGTCCGAAGGTCCACCAGAAGTGATTGCTGATCATCACGAAGACGACCGGCAACGAGAGGTAGTTGTTGTGGATCGAGCGCGCCTTGGCGGCCTTGCCGAGCGCGGGGTCGGGCGTGCCGCCGGTCTTGGTGGACGCGAGCAGCGCGTTCTGCGCGGGGATGATGCGTCGCCACACGTTGGCGACCATGATCGTGCCCATCAGTGAGCCGACGTGGATGTAGGCGGCACGTCCTGACAACCAGTGACTCAAGCCCCACGCCAGCGCGATGAGCGCGCCGATCCCGACCACCGGCGCGAGTTTGCTGCGCGCGAAGTCGGTGGCCCACAACGTGTCGTACGCAAACCAACCGACCACGAGCACGCCGAGTCCGAGCCCGCGCGCCTCCCACGCCGTGAGCTCCGACACGCTGCTGTCGAGCATCAGCGCCGCGCCGCTGAAGTAGTAGGTCACGAGCAAGAGTGCGAAGCCGCTCAGCCAGGAGAAGGCCGCTTCCCAACGGAACCAGTGCAGCTCGTCGGGCATGCGTGTGGGCGCGACGTCGAGCTTCTCCACGCGATAGAAACCGCCGCTGTGCACCATCCACAACTCGCCTTCCACCGACTCGCCGTCGCGGATCGCGTTCACCGGACGCAAGCCCCGGTCGAGCCAGTTGAAGAAGTACGCGTGCCCGATCCAGGTGATCACCGCGACCACGTGGAACCAGCGCAACGCGAGGTGCAGACCTTCGAGGCTGAACAGTTCCATGGGCGCTCCTGGCGAGCGGGACGAGCGAGCGCCGATGGTATCCTCTCGCGCCGCGCGACTCGCGTTTGCACTCGTGGACTCGGCACTTGCGATGCTCGCGCCCGACACGCGTCGGGCGAGATCGAACTCACGCTCGCGTCCCGCAGGAGGATCGCATGATCGAGCAGGCCGACGCCCCGTTGCGCGCACTCCGCAGCCGGCGACTGATCACGCCCGACGGCGAGCGCGCCGGCACGCTGCTGCTGCGCGACGGTCGCATCGAGGCCGTGCTGCGCTACGGCAAGCCCTTCGGCGACGGCCCGCTGCTCGATGTCGGCGAGCTGCCCGTGCTGCCCGGCTTCGTCGACACGCATGTGCACGTGAACGAACCCGGGCGCACCGAGTGGGAAGGCTTCGAGAGCGCCACGCGCGCGGCGGCCGCCGGCGGCGTCACGACACTCGTGGACATGCCGCTGAACAGCATCCCGCCCACGACCACGCTCGCGGGCCTGGAAGCCAAGCGCAGCGCCGCGAGCGGTCACTGCTGGGTCGACGTGGGATTCTGGGGCGGCGTGGTACCAGGCAATCTCGCCGACTTGCAGCCGTTGCTCGACGCGGGCGTGCGCGGCTTCAAGTGCTTCCTGATCGACTCGGGTGTGAGCGAGTTCGCGCACGTGCAACGCGCCGACCTGGCCGCAGCCTTGCCCGTGCTCGCCGAAGCCGGCCGCCCGTTGCTCGCGCACGCGGAACTCCCCGGGCCGATCGAGGCCGCGCTCGCCAGCTTGCCGCCCGCAGACAGCGCCGCGAACCGACACTACGCGACGTGGTTGGCCTCGCGCCCGCACGCCGCGGAAGACGAAGCCGTCGCACTGCTCGTGGAACTGTGTCGCGCGAGCGGGGCGTCGATCCACGTGGTGCACCACGCGTCGGCGGCGGCGCTGCCTTTGCTCGCGCGGGCGCGTCAAGACGCGCTGCCACTCACCGCCGAGACCTGCCCGCACTATCTGCACTTCGCCGCCGAGACGATCCCCGACGGCGCCACGGCCTTCAAATGCGCGCCGCCGATCCGCGAGCGCGAGAACAATGAGCAGCTCTGGGCCGCGTTGTCCCACGGATTGCTCGACGGCGTCGTCTCCGATCACTCACCGTGTTCGCCGGCGCTCAAACTGAGTGAACAGGGCGACTTCCAAGCAGCCTGGGGCGGCATCGCGGGGCTGCAACTCGGCGTGTCCGTCACCTGGACCGGCGCGCGCGCACGCGGTCACGACCTCGCCCAGCTCGTGCGCTGGATGGCGGTGGCGCCGGCGCGGCTCGCGGGCCTGCAAATGCGCAAGGGCGCGCTCGCCCCCGGGTACGATGCCGACATGGTCGTCTTCGATCCCGAACAGGAGTTCGTCGTGACGCCGAGCGAGCTGCATCACCGCCACGCGCTCACGCCCTACGCCGGCGAGACATTGCGCGGCCGCGTGCGCTCCACTTGGTTGGCCGGACGCTGCGTGTTCCGCGACGGTGAGTTCGAAGGCGCGCCGCGAGGGCAGCTGCTGTGAGCACACCGAAGGCCGCGCCGCTCGACCTCGTGGATCTCGTGGGTGCGCAACTCGGCGGACGCGTGCTGGCCTGCAGCGATGAGTTCTTCGCCGAGGCGTCGAACCTGCTGCGTCCCGAGCCCGCCGTGTGGGACGCCGACCGCTACACCGACCACGGCAAGTGGATGGACGGTTGGGAGAGCCGCCGCCGCCGCACGCCCGGCCACGACTGGTGCGTGATCGCGCTGGGCCGCGCCGGCGTGGTGCAGCAACTCGTGATCGACACGGCCTTCTTCACCGGCAACCATCCCGAAGCCGCTAGCGTGCACGCGTGCTACGCGCCCGGCGCGAGCACCGCCGACTTGCTCGCCGCCGAAGACCTCTGGACCGAGTTGCTCCCGCGCACGCGGCTCGAGGGTGGCAGCGAACACGTGTTCGAGATCGACGCGCCGCGCGCGATCACCCACGTGCGTCTCTCGATTCATCCCGACGGCGGCGTGGCGCGACTACGTGTGCGCGGCCGCGTGCACGAGAGCGCCGAGCAACTGCTCGCGCAAGCGCTGCCCTGTGAACTCGCCGCGCTCGATGTGGGCGGTCGCGTGCTCGGCTGCAGCGACGCCTACTTCTCCGCGCCCGCGAACCTGCTGCTCTCGAGTCGTTCCACCGGCATGCACGACGGTTGGGAGACGCGCCGCCGCCGCGGTCCGGGCTTCGACTGGGTCGTGCTCGCGCTCGGACGCCCCGGCCGCGTGAGCGCCGTGGAGCTCGACACCTCGCACTTCAAAGGCAACGCGCCGGGCAGCTGCGAGCTGCACGTGGCCGAACGCGAACCCACCGAGGCCGAGTTCGCGCGGGCGCCGCGCCCGGGAGACGCGTCCGGCGCCGTGGCGGCGCACGGCTCAGCGTCAGCGCCTGGGGCCGCGTCCGCACCTGGGGCCTCGTCAGCGCCTGGGGCCGCGGGGGCACACGACGCCGATTCCCCGTGGCGCACGCTGTTGCCGTCCACGCCACTGCAGGCCGACGCGCTGCATCGCTTCGAGTTCGACGACCCCGCGCGCGTGGTCGCCCTGCGTCTCGACATCCATCCCGACGGCGGCGTGGCGCGCTTGCGAGTGCACGGCGAACCCTCCGAGGTCGGCGCCTTGCGGCCCGGCCTCGCGCGCTTCAGCGCCCTCGACGACAAGGCCGCCCGCGCCGCGCTGCTCGACTGCTGCGGCTGCACCGCCCTCGCCGACGCGCTGCTCGCCGAAAGACCCTTCGCCGATCCGACCGCGCTGCGACTCGCGGCCGATCGCGTGTGGAGTGCACTCGGCCCCGAACACTGGCGCGAAGCGCTCGCCGCGCACCCCGAGATCGGGGACAAGCCAGCGGCCGCCACGCCCGGAGCGGGCGCTGCGTCCGCCGCGCGTGCAAGCTCTGCCGCCGACAGCTCACGCGCCGCACGCTGGGCTGCCGGTGAGCAAGCGAGCACGTCGAGCGCCGACGCCGCGCTGCGCGAGCGTCTCGCCGAAGGCAACCGCCGCTACCGCGAACGCTTCGGCTTCACCTTCGTGATCTGCGCCACGGGCCGCACGCCGCTGGAGATGGCCGCGCTGCTCGAGCGCCGCTTGCACAACGAACCGCACGCCGAACTCGCGGTGGCCGCGGAAGAGCAGCGCCGCATCACCGCGCTGCGCCTCACCAAGTTGATCGGAGACCAATGAGCGCCGTCACCACGCACATGCTCGACACCGCCGCAGGTCGCCCAGCCGCCGGGGTGGACGTCACACTCGAACAAGAAGTGAGCGGCACCTGGACGCTGCGCGGCCGCGGCACCACCGACGACGACGGCCGCGTCACCGAGCTGCTGCCCGCCGAGGAACGACCGCACGCCGGCACCTGGCGCCTCAGCTTCGACACCGGGGCCTGGGCCGCCGCGCAGCAACGCGCCTGCTTCCACCCGAGCATCACGATCGCCTTCGTGATCGAGGACCCCGCGCAGCACTACCACGTGCCCGTGCTGTGGAGCCCTTACGGCTACTCGACCTACCGCGGCAGCTGACGCTCCCCCACAAACGACCGCAGCCACCCCGCGCTCAGCGCGGAGTGGCTGCGTGACGAGCAGCGAGCGAGCTCGATCGATGCGCGAGCTCGCCCTCCCACCGACCTCAGAGCAGGTCGGATGCCGGATCGACCGGCGTGCGCAGGGTGCGCAAGAAGGTGAGCAACTGCACCTTGTTCGCGTCGGGCAAGGCGGCGAAGTTGTCGCGCGCGAACTCAGCCTCGCCACCGTGCAACATGATCGCTTCGGTGAGCGTGGTCGCGCGACCGTCGTGCAAGTAAGGCGCCGTGTCGGCGATGCCCCACAGGCGCGCGGTCGTGAACTCCGAGTCGAGCTCGTTGCCGAAGTCCTCTGCCAGGCCAGGCCCCATGTCATGGCGCTTGAGGTCCGCGAAGAGCGGCACTTGCAAGCCACCTTGGCCGTTCACCGGGAAGCTCGCCGGCCCCTGGCTCAGGTCGGACGCGTAGAACACGTTCTGAGTCGGGTCGGTGGCCACCTCGGGGAAGGTGTAGTTGAGCGTGGTGCCACGCGTGTTCAGGAAGGGCTTGTGGCAGGTGGCGCAACCGACGTCGAGGAAGTCGCGGAAGCCGTCCTTGGCGGTCTGGTTGAGCGGGTCCTGCGTCGGGCGCTCGAGGTTCGTGTTGAAGATGTGCAGCGCGGACAGCTCACCCACGAGGATCTCGTTGGTCACGCCGTCGCCGTCGTCGTCGACATCCTGACCCACGACCTCCACCGGCTGCATGCCGAAGTGGAACTGCATGGCGTCGATGTCGAAAGCGCGCACGCTCGACAGCTCACCCTTGCGACCGAAGGGCTTCACCACGAGATCGTGGTCCACGCCTTCCACGCCCGAGTAGTCGAAGTCGCGCAGCTTGCTGTCGTAGACCAAGGTGCCGAAGTGCACGTCGCGCGCGACCAGGTTGATCACCACGTCGGGGTGAGCGGCGGCACGCGCCTTCTGCGTCTGCAGCTCCTGCGTCATCTCCTTGGCGAGCAACTCCACGCCGCCTGAACCGAAGAGGAAGGGCGGGTTGATGTAGCGACCGTCGAAGCTCGCGTGACCCACGCCGAGCTGATCCGACACGTCGATGTTGCGCGGCATGAAGATGGCGTTGTTGTTCGAGCCGCCTGCGCCGCCGATGGCGAAGGTGAAGGGCGCGGTGGCGTTGCTCCCCACCGAGTGACACTCCATGCAGGTCTGCGCGTCGAGACCGTTCACGCGCAAGAAGGTGCCGTTGTTCTGCAGCGTGGGGCGATGGCCGAAGCCGGTCGGATCCACGAAGTCCACGGGCCCGTCGCCGTAACCGTCGAGCTTGTTGAACGGCGTGCTGAACATCTTCAAGCCGGCTTTGCGCAGGTCGAGCAGCGAGATCCCGCCGCCTTCGATCTCGAACTGCTGCGTGCGCTCGAAGCCCAGAGCTGGCGATTCGCCAGGTGGGATCTGCGCCGCAGCGGAGGACGACATCGCGAGCGTGGCAAGCAAGGTCGTGGAGAGGCTCAGCGACAGGGCGATTCTCATGGCAGATCTTCCGGTGGCTTGATGTGTTCGCCCGGGCCAAACCTCGACACAGCTCCCGCATGCCGCCGATCGCCCGGATCTTCGGGACGAATCTAACCCTGATCTGGAAACTCGCCTAGGTCGGGAATGCAGAGGAATGCGAAAGGGATGCCGCGAGCGCAGGGACTGCCCGATCAGGCCGCGAAAGTGTGGGTGTGCGCGCTTGAATTCGAGACGCCGAGCGCCACCGACTCCCACTCACTCGGGCGACGGCTCGCGGCGCGCGCGCAGGATCTCGGCGAGTGACCCGGCGCGCAGTTCGTGTTCGTGGAGGCCGAGCCCACGCAGCGCCGACGCGTGGAGCGCACCGACCGCGAGTGCGCGACGCAGGTCGTCGAGCAGCGCTTGCCCGGTGACGACGTCGTCGTTCACGTTGCCCGTGGTCGCGCACCCGTCGGGCGAGGCGAGCACGCGCGACAGGCGTTCCATGTCCTTCGGGAGCTGTGCCGAACACGCCCCGATCAGCGCAGCCCAGCGCGCGGGCAACTGGTGTGGATGCAGATCCCAGCCCTGCTCGATGCCCAGGCTGAGCGCGTGCTGCACGTGGGCGTGATGCAAGCGCCAGGCGGCGTGCACGCGCGCGCGGTCTTCGAGGAATCGCGCGTCGGCCACGGGCCCTGCGTCGAGCGGATGCAGCGGCAGCGGCAAGACGTGCGTGGAGCCGTCGCACAAACGCGGGCCGTGCGTGCCCAGCGAGACACGCATGAGTTGACGCGCCCACTCGCAGGCCGGATGCGAGAGCTGTTGATCGCGCGCCGGCACGCGATGACTGGCCGTGTAGTCGAAGGTGCCGAGGTGCACGCCGCTGCAACGACCCTCCGCTGAGGCCACGAGACCGGGGAGCGCCAGGCGGCCGTCGGCGTCGAAGAGCGTGTGCAACGACTCCATCATGAGCTCGAGGCGCAGCTGGCCGGCGGGCAGATCGTGGCGCTCCTCGAGGCGAGCGAGCGCCGCGCAGGCCACGCGCACCTGCTCCGCCGAGGTGACCTTCGGGAGCGTGACGACGAAACGCGCGTGTGCTCCCGGCGCGGCGGCGAAGAGCGCGTCCCAGAACAGGCCGAGCGTGCGCAGCGCGCGCGGAGCCCAGCGCGACTCGAGTGTCTTGATGCGCAGGCCGAGCGAGCCCGGCGCGCGACCGTGGCGCAGGGCTTCGCCAAGCGTGCGCCCGGCCGCTCGCGCATCACGGTCTTCTTCGCTGTCGGCGCGCTCACCGTAGCCGTCTTCGAAATCCACGCGCAGGTCTTGCAGCGCTTCGTCGCGCAGGCGTTGGACCACGCGCGCGCGCAGCTCGTGCGCAGCGCCGGACGAGAGCTCCAAGCCGAGCGCCTGCGCGAAGTCGTTCGCCTCGGGCGCGTAGGCGTCGAGCACGTGCAGCGCGGCGTCGCGCCATGCGGGCAGCGGGTCGCGACCGAGTTGATGCGCCGCCACGACCGCCGTGTGGAACGGGGCTGCTGGATCCGGCGACGGGCGCAGCGCGGCTTCGCGTGCGGGCGCACTGTCGACGAGGCGCGCGAGCAGGTCGGCCCAGTCGGGGTCGCCCGAGAGCGGCGACGCCTCAGTCATCATCGTGCCCGGCGTTGTAGATCGGACCGCCGTCGGCTTGGTAAGCGAGCAACACGGCGCGCGCGGCTTCGCGCTGCACGTCACGCGTGACCGTCACGCCGCTGGCTTCCAGGCAGGCGGGCCAGTCGTCGCGCTTGGGGCCTTCGTCGAAGCCGATGGCGCGCGCGTCTTCATCCCGCGCACCACACACGAGCCCCGCCAAGCCGGCCCAGTGCACCGCGCCGAAGCACTGCACGCAGGGCTCTGTGCTGGCGACCAACTCGTAGTCGTGCTCGCGGCTGCCCAGGTCCCAGGTGCCGAGTGCTTGCTGCGCCAACATGAGCGCCACGACTTCGGCGTGAGCGAGCGTGCAGTTGCTGCTCACGACGAGGTTCACGCCGGGCGCGATCAAGCGACCGCTCTGCTGCTCGAAGACCGCCGCGCCGAACGGGCCGCCGCTGCCCGCACGCACGTTGCGCGCCGAGAGCTCCACGGCCAGCGCCATGCGCTCCTCGGGTGCGTAGCTGCGCTCGGGATCGACGCACAACTCGTCGACCCAGGCGGGCAACTCGAGCGAAAAGCGGCGGGGTGGGTTCATACGGGACTCGTAGGCGCCAAGCGCTGCGGGGAGGCGGAGGCTCAGGCTAGCAAGCGCAGCTGACACGGGAAGCCGCCAATCACCGCGGCGCTCGCCGAGCAAGGAGCTGAGCGCCAGCCCGTGAGCGAGCGTCGCAGCGAGAAGAGAGCTGCAAGCCGAGCCCGCTTCCGATAGGTTTCCTCGATGGACGCCTTCATCCAGCAGATCCCCAAGGCCGAGCTCCACGTCCACGTGGAGGGCACTCTCGAACCCGAGCTGATGCTCGCGCTCTCGCGGCGCAACGGCGTGGCCTTGCCCTACGCGTCGGTCGAGCAGATCCGAGCGGCCTACGAGTTCGACAACTTGCAGTCGTTCCTCGACCTGTACTACGCCGGCATGGCCGTGCTGCGCACCTCGCAAGACTTCCACGACCTCACGCTGGCGTACTTGCAGCGCAGCGCGGCGCAGGGCACGCGTCACGTGGAGATGTTCTTCGATCCGCAGGCGCACACCGAGCGTGGCGTGCCGCTCGAAGTCGTGATGGACGGCATCGAGTCCGGGCTCGACGCAGGCCGCGATCAACACGGCATCTCGTCGATGCTGATCTTGTGCTTCTTGCGGCACCTGTCGGCCGAGTCGGCGATGGAGATCCTGGAGCACGCGCGGCCGCACCGCGACCGCATCGCCGCCGTGGGGCTCGACAGTTCCGAGTTGGGCCACCCGCCGAGCAAGTTCCAGAAGGTCTTCGACCGCGCGCGCGACATGGGCCTGCCCTCGGTGGCGCACGCCGGCGAAGAGGGTCCGGCCGCCTACATCACCGAGGCGCTCGACCTGCTGCGCGTGGCGCGCGTGGACCACGGCGTGCGTTGCCTCGACGACGACGCGCTCGTGGCGCGCTTGGTCGAGAGCCGCATGCCACTCACCGTCTGCCCGATGAGCAACGTGAAGCTGCGCGTGTTCGACACGATGGACGACCACAACCTGCGCGCGATGCTCGAGCGCGGCCTGTGCGTCACGATCAACTCCGACGACCCGGCCTACTTCGGCGGTTACGCGGCCGACAACTTGGCCGCGGCGCAGCGTGCGCTCGATCTCTCACGCGCGCAGGTGATCGAACTGACGCGCAACTCCTTCGAGGCCTCTTTCCTCGGCGCGAGCGACAAGGCGCGCCTGCTCGCCGAACTCGACGGGTGGGTGGCCGCTCAACCGGCGGACTGAGTCGCGGACCTCCGACTCCGCGGACCTCCGACTCTCACCGGGCGCAGGTCGTCGCGCAGGCGCGCTGCGGAGACATCGCCGCGGCATGCGTCGCACCCGTACGCGTGATAGTCTCCCGACCCGATGAACGTGCCGCCCTCACCTCGTGCGCTGGAGTTGCACGCGCTCGCCTGTGAGCGCGGCGACGACGGCTACGTGGACCCCGAGCACGGCTTCTTCGTGTTCAGCAGCGCCGCGCTGCGCCGCGCGGGCGCATGTTGCGGACGCACCTGTCGGCATTGCCCGTGGGACGCGGGCGAACAGGCGCGCGCGGGGCGCGAAGCAGGCGCGCCTGCGTGGGTCGCGCCCTCGAAGCGCGCCACGTAGCCGAGGCGCGTCATGCAGCCATGGCGCGTCATACAGCCATGGCGCGTCATGTAGCCAAGGCGCGTCAGGTAGCCCGAGCGTGTCATGCAGCTCGCGCGTGTGAGCGTTCGCGCGAGCGGGTGCGCGCCACGAGCACGATCGTCAAGCCGAGCAGCGCGCCGACCACGTGCGCTGGTGCGTAGACCTGCGCGCCCGGCGGCAACGATGCGTGCAAGGTTTCCTGACCGTTGAGTTCGAGGCAGGCCTTGAGCAGCGCTGAGAACGCCGCCACGATCAGGGCGCCGCGCACCAGTCCGCGCTGCGCGAAGGCCGCATGCAACAGCGCGGCGCTGACCATCGCGGCGGCCAGACCCGAGGCGCCTTCGAAGCTGCGCAACTCGGGGGGCGCCCAGGCCACACTCGCCGCGGTACCCAGGAGCGCCGCGATCAACACGGTGGCCCACAAGCCGCGCGCGCGTCGCTCCAACCAGAACCCCGCCAAGCTCAGCAGGCCCAAGTCAGCCGCGGCCGTGCTCAGGTTCGGGTGCAACAGTTGGGTGCTCAGCAAGCGCCACGTGGCCGCGTGCTCGGGTCGTTCGTAGAGCAGCCACTCGCGCGCAGGCGGGAGCGCACTCGCGAGCGCGGCGAGCAGCAGAACGCTCAGGCTGCCCGCGAGAGCGCGCAGCTCAACCCGCACTGAGCAGCCGGGTGCGACGCCTCGCCCCCAGCGCCACCAGCACGGCGACCATGCACGCCACGAGCAACTCGCGCGTGCCGTAAGCGCCCACGTACTGACCGTTCTCGAACTTCGCCACGCCGTTGTATTCCGGCGCCGCCTGCACCTCGATGGCCGGCGTGCCGAGACCGCGCACCGTGCCGCTGGCTGCTTGTTCCGCGAAGACGTGCACCGCGGCGATCAGGTTGTCGCCCAGCTGAGCGGCGGCGAGTTCGAAGCCCCGCGTGGCTTCCTCGCGCAAGGTGCTGGCCGTGTTCACCCCGGTTTCCGAGCTGCCGATCGTGCTCGTGCCCGCCGCGCGGAAGAGCAGCGCGCGCGAAGGGATGTGCAACACGACCGCGTCGAGGTACGAGAAGGTCTGGTTGTCTTCGCCCTCGACCAACCACGCGCCCACCACCGTGAGGTAAGTGAGCGACCAAGTGTTCGACGAGCTGAACTGCGCCTGGTCGTAGCTGAGCAACACGAGCACATCGATGCCGAAGGCGCTGCGCAACTGGTCGAGTTGCTCGAAGGAGCCGCCGTCGCGCAGATAGAAGGTGGGGATCAACTCGATCGACTGCACGACGTCGAGCGTGCCGAGTTGTGCGGCGAGGCGCTCGCGCACGACTTCACGCTGCACCTCGGTGAGCGGGTCGTAGCTGCCGTGGATCCAGGCGTTGGCGTTCGAGTTCTTGGCCGGGATGCCGCCGCGCGGCGCGAAGGCGATGCCCACACGCAGCGGCACTTCGATGTCCACGTCTTGCGGAGGCTGCGCCGACGTGCCCGCGGGATACAGGTAGTCGAGCGAGCTGCTCGTGTGACGGATGTCGATGCTGCCGCAGCTGGCAAAGCAGAGCAACACGACAAGACAACAAGCTGCAGTCGAACGCATGACGAGACTCCCAGGATCGAGACGGCGTGCCACGCGCCGCTCGGGGCGCGCTGCGACTCTACAAGTTCATGGCGCCTTCGGGTGCCAGAGCGTCTTCACTTCCACGAAAGGGCGCGCCCAGTGGAGCGTGCAGAGCTTGTCGAGCTTGGACCAATCGCGCTCGGGCAGGTCGGCCCAGCGCACGCGCTTCACCGAGTCGGCCGACGCGGCACCGAGCTCGGGATCTGGCGTGCCGGCGAAGAGCAGCCCGTTCACGTCGCGGTGCTTGGCCATCTCGGGCAGCAACTCGTCGCGCTGACCGGCGAGGAGGTTGAGCGTGCCACCGGGGACGTCGCTCACGGCGAGCAGCTCGCCCAAGGCGAGACCCACCAAGGGCGACGCTTCGCTCACGAGCAACACCACCGTGTTGCCCCCCGCGATGAGCGGCACCGACACGGCGAGCGCGCCGAGCAGGCTGGGTGCGTCGGGTGCCGCGGCGCAGAGCACGCCGCTCGGCTCCACCGTGGAGAAGTTGAAGAACGGTCCCGACACTTCGTTCTGCGCGCCGAGCAGTTGCTGCAACTTGTCGGGCAGCCCCGCGTACCAGGTGACGAGGTCGATGCTGGCTTCGACCTCGCGCTCCGCTGCCGCCTGGCTCTTGCGACTGCACGCGCGGATCTCGTCGACGAGCGAGGCGGCGTGCGTCTCGATCATCTCGGCCAGGCGGTACAGGATCTGGCCGCGGTTGTAGCCGGTGCGTCCCGCCCAACCGGACTGCGCAGCGCGCGCGGCCACGATGGCATCACGCAGGTCTTTGCGCGACGCGCGCGCGACGTTCGTGCCGGGCGCATCAGCGGGTTCGAAAGTGCGTCCCGACTCACTGCGCGGGAACTTACCGCCGACGAACAACTTGTAGGTCTTCTTCACAGGGACACGCATCGTTCGCTCCTCGGCCTCAGCCTTGCACCAGAGTGTCGTCGTGGAAGCGCAGGTAGGCCTCCAGACCCTGGCGCCCGCCTTCGCGCCCGAAGCCCGATTCCTTGAAGCCGCCGAAGGGGCTGGCCGGATCGAACTGATTGAAGGTGTTGTTCCACACCACGCCGGCGCGCATGCGCTCGGCCATCCAGAGGATGCGCGAACCCTTGTCGGTCCAGATGCCGGCCGACAAGCCGTAGGCGGTGTTGTTCGCTTTCTCCACCGCTTCGGCGGGCGTGCGGAAGGTCATCACGCTGAGCACCGGACCGAAGATCTCTTCGCGCGCGATGCGGTGCGAGAGGCTCACGCCGCTGAACACACTGGGCCGGAACCAGTACCCCTTGTTCGGCAGCGTGCAGGTGCTCTGGTGCAGCGTGCAACCTTCGGCCACGCCGGCTTCCACCAGCGCCTCGATGCGCTGCAGTTGTTCGGAGCTGTTGATCGCGCCCATGTCGGTGTTCTTGTCGAGCGGGTCGCCCACGCGGATGCGCTCGATGCGCGCGAGCAACTTGTCGAGCAGCGCGTCGTGGATCGACTCCTGCACGAGCAAGCGCGAACCCGCGCAGCACACGTGACCTTGGTTGAAGAAGATGCCCTTCACGATGCCTTCGACGGCTTGGTCGAGCGCGGCGTCGTCGAACACGATGTGCGCGGCCTTGCCACCGAGCTCGAGCGTGAGGTCCTTGCCGGAGCCGGCGAGACTGCGCTGGATGCTCTGACCCACCGCCGTGCTTCCGGTGAAGGCCAGCTTGTCGAGATCAGGATGTTCGACGAGCGCGCCGCCGGTGCGCCCGTCGCCCGTGACGATGTTCACGACACCCGGCGGCAGCTCGGCCTGCTCCAAGATCTGCGCGAGGTGCAGCGCCGTGAGCGACGTGGTCTCGGCCGGCTTCAGCACGACGGTGTTGCCGCAAGCCAACGCGGGCGCGAGCTTCCACGCGGCCATCAGCAACGGGAAGTTCCACGGGATGATCTGCCCGACCACCCCCACCGGCGACGGCTTGCTGCCCGGGAAGGCCAGGTGCAACTTGTCGGCCCAACCCGCGTGATAGAAGAAGTGACCGGCGGCCAGCGGCACGTCGACATCGCGGCTCTCGCGGATCGGCTTGCCGCCGTCGAGCGATTCCAGGCACGCCAGTTCGCGACTGCGCTCCTGGATCAGACGCGCGATGCGGAACACGTAGCGAGCGCGGTCGCGCGGCGCCATCGGACCCCACACCTTTGTCTGTGCGACGCGCGCGGCCTTCACGGCGGCGTCGACATCGGCCTTACCGGCTTGTGCCACGCGCGCGATGACCTGCTCGGTGGCCGGGTTCACGCTGTCGAAGTGCTTGCGACCCTTGGGCGCGGCCCACTTGCCGTTGATGAACAGGTCGTACTTCTCACGCGCGGGCACGTCGGCGAGTGACTGCGGCGCGGGCTCGTAGACCCAGCGTTCGCCGAACACCAGCTGCGGGCGGCTCTCTTCGCGCGTGGACGACTGCTTCTCGGGGAGCTGCGTCATGCCATCAATCCTTGCTGAAGTCGTCGGGGCGCTGGTAGGTGCCGCTGTCGAGGCGCGCGAGCTGCATCAACAGGTCGTTGAGCAAGGAGCTGGCGCCGAAGCGGAAGCGCGAGGGCGTGAGCCAGTGATCACCGACCGTTTCATTCACCATCGCGAGGTAGCGCAGTGCCTGCTTGCTGTTCTTGATGCCGCCGGCCGCCTTCACGCCGATCAACTTGCCGGTGTCGAAGTAGAAGTCGCGCACGGCTTCGAGCATCAGCAACACCACCGGCATGGTCGACGCGGGCGACACCTTGCCGGTGCTCGTCTTGATGAAGTCGCCGCCGGCGCGCATGGCGATCTCGCTGGCGAGGCGCACGTTGTCGTAGGTGGCGAGCTCGCCGGTCTCGAGGATCACCTTGAGGTGCGCGTAGTCGCAGGCTTCCTTCACGGCGGCGATCTCGTCGAAGACTTTCGCGAAGTCGCCGGAGAGGAAGGCGCCGCGGTCGATGACCATGTCGATCTCGTCGGCGCCGTCTTCCACGCAGCGACGCGTCTCGGAGAGTTTGAGCGCGAGGTCGGTGCGACCCGACGGGAAGCCCGTGGCCACGGAAGCCACCGCCACCGACGAGCCGGCGAGCAACTTGGTGGCCTGCGCCACGAGGTCGGGGTACACGCACACGGCCGCCACCGACGGCAGACCGGGTGCCGGGCGCATGGCCTTGCCGCACAAGGCCGCGACCTTGCCGGGGCTGTCCATGCCCTCGAGCGTGGTGAGGTCGGTCATGGAGATCGCCAACTCCAGCCCGCGACGCTTGGCGTCTTTCTTGATCGAGCGCGTGGACAGCTCGGCGGCGCGCGCTTCGAGCGCCACCGCGTCGACCGGGGCGACCGCGATGTCGTCGGCGAGATGAGAGGACGCGGTCATGGGGCGCTCCGGGGATTGATCACGAAGCGGGGATTGTGCCACCGCGGCGTGCGGCGGTCCAAACCGACTGCGATTCGCGCGGCTCTCGAGCGTGCGCAACTCCTCAGCTCCCCGCGCAAGCTCGCGGGCGGCAGCTCGCCAGCTCGCCGCGCAGGCTCGCTCGCAGCAGCTCGTCGACTACCCGCGCAGACTCGCGCGCAGCAGCTCGCCGGCCTTGCCGGGATCGGCTTTTCCGCCGGTGGCGCGCATGAGGGCGCCCATGAAGAAGCCCATCAGCTTGGCGTCGCCGGCGCGGAAACGGGCGAGTTCGTCGGGGTGCGCGGCGAGCACGTCGTCGATGCTGGCTTGCAGCGCGCCCGTGTCGCTCTGCGCGGCGAGGCCCAGGCTGTCGACGAGCTCGGCGGGTTCGCCGCCCTTGCTGGCGAGCACGGCGAGCACCTTCTTGGCGCCGACGGCGGTGAGCACTCCGGTGTCGACGAGCGCGACGAAGCGGCCGAAGGTCTTCGCGTCGAAGGGCAACTCAGCGTGCTCGCGACCGCTGGCGTGACGCGGCAACTCGTTGAGCAACCAACGCGCCACGCTCGCGGGTGTAGCGTCGGCGGCGGTGCAGGCGGCGTCGAAGAAGTCGGAGAGCGCGCGGTCGCCGCTGAGCAGGTCGGCGTCGGTCGGGGAGAGGTCGAGTTCGTTGGCGTAGCGCGCGTGACGGGCGGCGAGTTCGTCGTCGGCGGCGCGCAGTTCGTCGCGCGCGTGACTCGCGGCGACTTCGGGCGTGGTGCCCTTGGCCATGCGCTCGGACTTGGTGCGCGCGGCGTCGCCTGCGGTGTGCGTGCCGCCCGCGCCTTGCGCGTTCGCGTCGCCCGACTTGCCGCCGGCCTTCGCGTTGCCGCCGCCGCCCGCTGCGATCTTCGCCCAACTGTCGCGCAGGCCCACGATGCGGTTGAACACGAGTGCGCCGGCTGCGCTGTCGTCGTCGGCGGCGAAGTAACCCTGGCGCTCGAACTGCACGCGCTCGCCTGGCTTGGTCGTGGCCAGACTCGGCTCCACGCGCGCGCCTTCGCAGACTTCGAGCGAGTTCGGGTTCAACTCGTCGAGCATGTCCACGCCTTCGATCTGCCCAGGGCGCTCCACCGCGAACAGGCGATCGTAGAGCCGTACTTCGGCGGGCAGTGACTGCGCGGCCGACACCCAGTGCAGCGTGCCTTTCACGCGACGGCCGTCGGGCGCATCCCCGCCGCGCGACTTCGGATCGTGCGTGCCGCGCAGCTCCACAACCTCGCCGTTCGCATCCTTGATGACCTCGGTGCACGTGATCAGGTAGCCGTAGCGCAAGCGCACCTCGACGCCGGGCGCCAAGCGGTGCCAACCCTTCACAGGTTCCTCGGCGAAGTCGTCGCGCTCGATGTAGAGCTCGCCGCTGAACGGCAACGCGCGGCTGCCGGCCTTACCGACGTCTTCGGGCCAGAGCGGCGCGTCGAGCATGTCGACCTTGCCGTCGGGCCAATCGGTGAGCACGAGCTTGAGCGGACGCAACACCGCCATCACGCGCGGCGCTTCGGTGTTGAGGTCGTCGCGAATGGAATGGTCGAGCAGCTCGAGGTCCACGAGCGTGTTGTTCTTGGCCACGCCCACGCGCTCGCAGAAAGCGCGGATCGCTTCAGGGCGCACGCCGCGCCGACGCAAGCCGGCCAGCGTGGGCATGCGCGGGTCGTCCCAACCGCTCACGTGACCTTCGTTCACCAGGCGCAACAGCGTGCGCTTGCTCACCACCGTGTAGCCGAGCGCGAGGCGCGCGAACTCGGTCTGTTCGGGGCGGCTCGGCGGGTCGCCCGAATCGAGCACCCAGTCGTAGACCGCGCGGTTGTTGTCGAACTCGAGCGTGCAGAGCGAGTGCGTCACGTGCTCGATGGAGTCTTCGAGGCAATGCGCGAAGTCGTACATCGGGTAGAGGCACCAGGTGTCGCCGGTGCGGTAGTGATGCGCGTGACGGATGCGGTAGAGCAGCGGGTCGCGCAACAACATGTTCGTGGACGACATGTCGATCTTGGCGCGCAACACATAGGCGCCGTCGGGGAACTCGCCGGCGCGCATGCGGCGGAAGAGGTCGAGGCTCTCGGCGGGCAGACGCTCGCGGTCGGGCGTGGCGCGACCGGGTGCGTAGACCGTGCCGCGCGCTTCGCGCACTTCTTCGAGCGAAGCGCTGTCCACGTAGGCCTTGCCGGCTTTGATCAGACTCTCGGCGTACGCGTACATCGCCTCGAAGTAGTCGGAGGCGTAGCGCACCTCGCCGGCCCACTCCCAACCGAGCCAGCGCACGTCGCGCTGGATGGCTTCCACGTAGGAGGCTTCTTCGGTGGCGGGGTTCGTGTCGTCGAAGCGCAGATGGCAGTCGCCGTCGTAGTCCTTGGCGATGCCGAAGTTGAGGCAGATCGACTTGGCGTGACCGATGTGCAGCCAGCCGTTGGGCTCCGGCGGGAAGCGCGTGACGACCTTGCTGTGCTTGCCCGAAGCCAGGTCCGCGTCGATCTTCTCGCGGATGAAGTTGGACGCTCCCGTGCTGGCGTCGCTCGGCGTGTTGTCCATCACTCTGGGCTCACTGACTGCGCATCGACACGCCGATCGCTCGGCGCTCGCCCGGCTGCTCCCGAACGATCCCCCAGTGTGCCGACGCGCACCGAGCACGAAAAGGAGCCATCAGCAAAGCTCAGCATTTCGCGGGCGACGGACCTACAATCGCGCACCTCCCGCGACCTCAGGAGCGATGCCCATCGCAGCCAGCGAACCCACCGGCGACGGCGACCGCGGCGCCCCCAGCGATCGCGGCAGCGGCGCCGACAGCCCTGGCGCGAGCGGCGAGCGCGACCGCCCGCCGCTCGGCACGCCCGAGGGTCGCGTGGGTTCGATGTTCCTGCGCGCGCTCGAGCCTTCGCTGGGTGGCGACGCCGTGATCTACACGCTGCGCCTGCGCGAGCCCATCGATCCGCTGCGCCTGGCGCGCGCCTACGAACGCCACGTGCGCGCGCGCGCCGGTTTGCGCGTGGACTACGTGGAGGACACGGCGCGGCGTCGGTTCATCTGGGCTCCGATCGAGCCGCAAGATCTGGAGGCGCGGCTCGCACGCGCGCTGGCCGACCTCGACCGCATCGCGAGCGCGGACGAACCGTTGGCACCCGCACCCGTCGAAGCTCAGTTGCCGTATCGACTGCTGCGCCTCGACGAACACACGCTCGTCGTGCAGCTCAGTCACGTGCTCGCGAACGCCAGCGCCGGACTGTTCTGGCTCGAGGACTTGCTCGGCTTCTACGCGTGCGCGGTCGAATCGGACTCGCGCGCGACGATCCCAGCGCTCCCCGCCTCGCCGGCACCGCGATCTGCGCGTCGGCGACGCTGGCTCGGCGCGGCGGCCGGCACCTTCTGGTCGTGCGTGTCGCTCGCGAGCTTGCGCTGGCGTGCGGGACGCAATCCTTCAGCCGACTCGCTCGACCTCGCCCCCGGCAGCCTCCCCACCGACGGTCGCATCCCCGGCTACAGCGTGGCCGGCGTGTCACTCACCCGCGAGCAGACCGCGCAACTCGTGGCCGACAGCCGCGCGCGCAACTGGACCGTGACCGCGCAGCTCCTCGAGAGCCTCGCGCGCGCTTGCTTCGCCGTCGAGTCGCGCGGTCGACGCTTGCTCGTGGTGCTCACGACCGACCGTCGCCGCGAGCTCCCGCAAGCCGACTTCACGCAACCGGGCAACACAACCGGCAGCCTCACGGTGCAGATGCTGCGCGCCCGCCCGCTCGAACCGCAAGTGCGCGCCGTGTTGCGCGACATGCGCCGCGGCGTGCCCTACTGGACCAACCGGCTACTCGACAACTTCGTGCGCGACGAGCTCAAACTGAGCGCCGAGTTGCCGCAAGAGCTCCTCAAACCGATGGCCGAGCGCGGCGCTTTCGAGAGCGTCGGTTGCGTGCTCACGAACGCGGGTGTGGTGGCCAACGACTCCCAGCTCGCGCGCGCCTGCGAGTGGCTCACGCTCTCGACCCGCGCCACGATGCCGCTGCTCGCCGCCGTCACCGTGTCCGGCCGCATGACGCTGCAGATCACGTCACCCGATGCGCTGTGCGACGGCGCCACCCTCCGCGCGTTGCTCGAACGCCTGCTCACCGAGTTGAGCATCGACGCGCCCGTGAGCACCGACTGGCGACTCAGCGCGAGCGACTAAGGCGACACACCGCGCAACCCGTTGCTCGCCGACCAACCCACCGGCGCGCCGGGATCCTGCACCCAGAACTGCCAGTAGGTCTCGAATCCCGTCGGCACACCAGCGGGCCACGGGAAGCTGACTTCGACCTCGCCGAAACCGTTGGTGGCACGCAACAGCAGGAAGTCGACGGTGGGGACCATCGTGCCGCCCTTGAAGAACACACCGAGTTCGTCGAAGCCCGCGACGAGAGAACTGAGGGTGACCGGAAGTGCGTCGCTCAACGCGAGCGTGACCACCTCGCCCGGCAGCTGCGTACCGGCGCCCACGAGTGCGGGCGCACCCGGCGTGCCCGCCAACGCAAAGCCCAGATCGGCCCAGAGCGGCGGCGGCGGCTCGCCCTGATCGAAGAAGAAGGCGCCGATGTCGGCGGGCGTGCCGTCGGGGTCGAGATCGCTGAACGCGCTGCCGCTGTCGATGCAGGGAGAGTTCGCGAGCAGGTGCAGGTCGTCGTCGGCGTTGCCGAGCACGTCGTCGGCACCGTCGATGTCGACGAAGAGCGGGTCGAGCGCGATCACGTCGGTGCCCACCGGGACACCGGCATAGTTCTGGATGTCGCAGCCGGACACGGCCACCGGCCCGACGGGTGACGCGAGCTGATCGGCGCCATCGGGTACGAGGCCGCTGGTGGTGTTCGCCCAGAGAATCGTGCTGCGCAGCGCGGCGTGCCCGAGAGCTGGGTCGCCGGGCGCGTGCACGCCACCACCATCGGACGCATCACTGCTGTTGCCGATCACGCTGCACCCGTCGATGATCACGTCCTTGCTGGTCGCGAGGCCACCACCCTCCAGCACTGAGTGGTTGCCAGCGATCACGCTGTGCTCGAGCCGCGGCGTTTCGGGGCCGAGGCCATCGGCGAACACGCCGCCGCCACGCGAACCGGCACCACTCAGAGTGTTCTCGAGGAACGTGCAGTGTTCGAAGATCACGCAGCCGTTCGAGCGCGCGCCTCCACCTTGGCTGTCGGCACCCGAGGAGCTGTTGGCCTCAAACGTGCACTCGCTGAAGGTCACCGACTCCTGCTGGGAGCTGGCCTCCACGCCGACACCGAGAGTCCGCCCCGTCGAGGTGTTGCCGCGGAACACGCAGCCACGCACGAGCGTTTCGTTCGCACTGTCACCATGGCCAGCAAAGCCGACGCCAGAGGTGATGCCTGCCGCATCGCTCGTGTTGTCTTCGAACACGCAATCGAGGATCTGGTCGGCTCGGCCGCTCAGGCCGGCGCCCCTCGCACTGCCCGTGAGATCCGCGGCACCGACCTGATTGCCGAGGAAGCGACAGTCGTCGATCCTTGTGACACCCAGGCGCGCCCCACCACCGGCCACGTCGGCGCGGCTGTCGCTGAAGGTGCAGTTGCGCACGGTGATCTGACCGAACATGTGCGCGCCACCTCCCTCCGCGTCCACCCCCGTGCCGTCGGCGTTGCCGCCGCGAACGGTGAAGCCAGCGAACACGAACTCGAGACTCGAATCCGTCGTGCGCACCACGTGGTAGCTGTTGTCGCTGCGGTGGACGAAGCCGGGCAGGTCGTCCCCGAGCAAGTCACCGCTCAGGATTGTGGGGAAGTTGTCGGAGTTGCGCGTGTTCGGGAAGGGTGTGCCGAAGCCCGCGAAGCCGCCGAGCAAACTGGTGATGTCGCTGCCGATGGCGAAGCTGAGCCCGCGCAAGCCCGTGCCGGAGTCGGGAAGGTAGGTCCCTTGCGCCACGCGCACGAGCGCGTTGTCGGGCGCGTTCTGCAGCGCGACGCGCAGGTCGGTGTAGGCGTTCGTCCAGCTCGTGCCGTTGTTCGCGCCGGGCGCGGAATCGTCGACGTAGAGGATCGGCTGCGCCTGCAGCGCCGTCGCAACGCCCAACAAGACCAACAAGCAAGACAAGCTGCGCATGCTTCCTCCCGTTCTCCCGAGTCGCGTCTCGGTGAGCGAGTGTAGCGCAGACCCTCAGACCCGAGGGCGTCGTCACCAGCGCTCCGCTCAGAGCCGGAAGCGCGGCCGGTACACGTTGCTCAGTTCACGCGCCGACGGGTTCGCCGCGGAGATGAGCGCGACCTGGTAAGCGCCTTCGATCCCGACCAGGAAGGTGTCCGTGGGCACCGGTGCGTTGAGCGTGACGCCGACGGGTACGTAGCCGAGCAACTTGAGCGTGGTCGGGTTGATCATCAACCAACCCCAGCGCAGCAGGCGGAAGTCGTTCTCTGGCAGCGAGGGCAGGCCGATCATGAGCAGCGCGGAGGCGGGCGGACCGTCGATGCGCACTTGCAGGGTGGCGCCCAGGACCGGATCGCCTTGCACGTCGAGGCGCCAGGGCACGGCTTCGTAGGCGCCCAAGTCGGCGGCTTTGTTCGGCGGCGCGCCCGTGAGAGCGGCGTCGGCCAGGCGCGAGTTCTCTTCGATGTCGCGCGAGGTCGCGGCGGGCGGCGGGAAGGTCGCGCCCGCGAGGCTGTAGGGCTTGCACACGTCAGGGTCGGAGATGACACCCGGCGGCAGCGGCGGCAGCGCGTAGTTGCGCGCAGGAGAACCGGGCGCCAAGCGCAGGTCGCCGCCGAGCTCGTCGACGAACATCGGGTTCACGATCTGGTTGCCCCAACCCGTGTTCGGGCAGCCGAACTGACCGGGCGCGCCCATGATCGGCGGACTCAGGCCGAGGTTCGTGCCGATCGAGAACTCCACGTAGGCCAGGCAATCCATGCAGCCGATGAGCGGGCCGCCGACCTCGAAGTAGTTCTCGGTGAGCGTGGGGCCGTTGTTCCAGCTGATGCAGTAGCGAGCGTTCTGCGCGTCGATGCCGATGTCGCCGTTGCGCGCGGCGGTGCTGTTCGTCACGTCGGCGAAGCGGTCCGAGATGCCTTTGCCCGCGTTCATGAAGGCCACGATGTTGTTGCCGCCGCCGCGCACGCCGTCGCCGGCGCAGAACTCCACGCGCACGCTCTCGCAGTCGCCGGTCACGCCGGGCGAGATCTCGTTCGGCACGACGCTCGTGTCGAGTGCGCCCGCGTAACGCACCAGCGCGTGACTGATCTGTCCGCTCACGCCGAGCCAGTCGCCCGGTTGCGGCGCGGTGGCGTTGCCGTTGTTGTTCGTGTCGCCGGCGAAGCTGTCGTCGTGGATCGAGGTGAAGACGACCCTGTCGAGCCCGGTGCCGTGCGTGAAGGCGAGCGGCATGGCCACGTCGGGGCCGCCGGCCTTGATGATCACGCCACGTCCCAACGAGAGCGTGTTCCCGATGCTCACGGCCGGCGTGACGTTGACCACCACGCACGGGCCGAACAGATTCTCCTTCTGGATCGTGACCTCGCCGACCAACACGGGGCTGTCGATGATCACCGTGTCGAAGGCGCTGCCGTTGCCCATGGCGGTCACGCCCTGCATGTTGGCGAGCACGTTCCAGGTCATGCCTTCGATCGGGTCGCCGGCGTTGTCGTCGATGGAAACATCCTTGAGAGTGGGCGCGCTGTTGCCGCCGGTGTCGATGCCGGGGCCCGCGCCGTGTTCGATGTGCACGTGGCAGAAGGTGACGTCGGCGACATCCAGGCTCACGCTCGGCGTGCCGCCCGCGCCGGCGTAGCGGATGATGGCGTGCTCGATCTCGCTCGCGTCCGACATCGACAAGAAGCGCAGGCCGAGCCAGTCGCCGGGGGCGGGGGCTGTGGGGATGCCATCGGGGCCGCCGAAGTCGTCGTCGTGGCGGGACGTGAACACCACCGGCTCAGCGGCCGTGCCGTTCACGTTGAGCGTGCCGTTCACGTCGAACTTCTGCGTGGGGTGATTCCACTTGAGCACCACGCCGGGGCCGACTTCCAAGTTGAGGCCAGCGCTGAGCGTCCAGTTGTGAGTGGGCAGGAACACGCCGTTGTCGTTGAAGGAGTGCGAGCGATCGAGCGTGGTCGACGCGGGCAGCGAGCCGGTGTGAGTGAGCAGCACGATGTCGCCCTCGGCGTTGCCGCTGGCCGTGTTGCCGCTGAAGTTCGCGAGGTGCGCGAGGGTCACGTCTTGGAGCGTGCGCTGGTTGTCGATGAAGCTGCAGTCGGCGACGGTGGCGAGGCCGCCTTGCAGGCGCAAGCCGGCGGCGGCGCCGCGTTCGAAGCGCACGTTGTGGAACTCGGGGCTCGAGCTGAAGGCGTGCACGCTCGGCAGGTTCGCGTCGCCCGCGTTGCGCACTTGCACGTGCGTCAACACCGAGCCGCTGCTCGAGGAGCCGAAGACGAGCTGCCGCCAAGCACCCGGCGTTCCTTCCGACGGCGCGCCGCCGCTGCCGTCGGTGTCGCCGCCGACGTCGTCGTCGAGGCTGGTGAACACCACTGGCTCGGCGAGCGTGCCGTTGGCGAGCAAGGTGCCGTCGACGTCGAAGGTCCAGCCGCCGTCGAACTTGAAGATCAAGCCTGCGTCGAGCGTGAGCGTGGCGCCGGCGTTCACGGTGCAACCGCCGTCCAGCGCGATCACGCCGTCTTCGTTGAGCGTGTTCGCTTTCGTGAGCGTGATCGGGTCGCTGATGCTCGCGCCCGACGAGCTCAGCGAGTTCGAGACCGCGTTGCCCTGCGCCGTGCAGCCGCTGATGTTCGCGAGGCTCGCGAAGGGCATGCGCTTGAGTGGCGCGGGGCCGAGACAGTGGTCGAAGGCGCAGTCGATGAGCGTGATGTCGCTGTTCTCGAAGGCGTCGACGGCCGCGCCCGAGCTGTGTTCCACGGTGACTTCCTGCAAGCGCGCGTCGGTCTGCACGAGGCCCACGCCGTAGGAAGCGGAGTAACGCACGATCGTGTTCTCGATCGCGCTGCTGTCGTCGGCGAACACGAAGGCCACGCCGCCCCAGTCGCCGGGCGCGGGCGTGGTGGCGGCGCCGTCGCCGTTGAGATCGCCGCCGATCGTGTCGTCGTAGAGCGAGGTGAGTCGCACGGGCGCCGCGCCGAGTTGGCCGCACACGAGTCGCGCGCCGCCCGTCATGCGGATCTCGGCACCACTGGCCGGTTGCGCCTTGAGGATCAGCCCCGGTTCGAGCGTGAGGGTGGCGCCGCTCGACGCCTGCAGCGAACCCGCGAGCACGAGCGTGTCGCTGGAACCGAATCCCGTCGACGGAGAGAGCGTGAGGTCGCTGCTCGTGCTGCCGCCGTCGAGCACGAGCAGGTCGCCCCCACCGTTGCCACTCGCGGTGTTGTTCATGAAGCCCGACAAGGCCGCCAGCGGGAGCTCGTTGAGCGGACCGCCGGCATTGTTCAGGAAGTCGCAGCCGACGATCATCGGCGCGCCGCCGGTGAGAACCAGGCCGGGTCCCGAGGAGAAGGCGAACTCGCTGTCTTCGATCAAAGCGTCGTGCCCCGTGCGCAGCAGCCCCTGGCCGCCCCCGCCGCCGTAGCGCACTTCGAGGTTTTGAATCAGCGGTGTTGTGGCCTGAGAGCCGTAGATCACGTGCAGCCAGTCGCCCGGCATCGGCGTGCCCGTGCCCGTGGCGCCACCCACCGAGTGATCGTTCACGGAAGTGATCACGACGGGAGCTGCGGGCGTTCCCGCGACGTCGAGCGTGCCCGTCACATCCAGATGTCGCAGGCCGCTGACCTTCAGCACGAAGCCCGGGTCGAGCGTGAGCGCGGAGCCGGTCGGCACGACGATGTGCTGATCGGCGATCACCGAGCCCGTGCTGTTGAGTCGCGTGCCCGCGCCCCAGGTGTGGCTGCCCGACAAGCTGGTGCCGTTCTCGCCGGAGAGGAACACCACGTCGCCTTCGCTGCAGTTCGCCGACGTGTTGCCCGCGAGCGAGCTGAGCCCGTTCACGTGCAGGCCGTGGATCGGCCAGGTCGCGTCTTCGATGTGCGAGTTGGTGATCGTGGCGACGCGGCCTTCCACGCGGAAGCCGATCCCCCAGCCGTCGCGGATCGTGACGTGGTCGAAGCTGGGGCCGCTCGTCTGCACCTTGATCACGCCGGTGAAGCCGCCTGCGCCGCCGCCGTAGCGGAACTCCGCGTGCTCGATCACCGTGTTGCTGTTGTTCACGTTGAGCGCGCCCCAGTCACCCGCCGAGGGTTGCGTCGCCGCGCCGTTGCCGTTCGTGTCGCCGCCCACGCTGTCGTCATGGATCGACGTGAAGATCACGGGGTTGCCAGCGGTGCCTTGCACGAGCAGCTCGCCCCCGATCGCGAACCAACCGCCCGTGAACTTGAGGATCGCGCCGGCCTGCACGGTGAGCGTCTGCCCGCTCGCCACGCTGCACACCCCGTTCATCTGGTAGACGTGGCCGCTCAGCAGCGGCCCGGTGCTCGCGTCGGAGAGCGCCCCCGAGAGCATGTGACAGGTGGGCCCGCTGCATTGGGCGCTCAGCGTTTGCGACAGCGAAGGGATCAGCGCGAGCGACAAGATCAGTCGCGTGAGGGCGACGAGGCGGAACGACATGGCGGCATCCAGCACGTGGGAGGCGGCGTTCCCCGAACGGGTCGCCGTGCCCATGCCATCGGGAATGCCGGACGAGTGTCCCGGCCGAATCCCGAGCACGTGCCTCGCCTGCCTGCACGTTCACGCGCCGAGCTGTTCGCGCGAGCGGGCGCTCAGGGCGTGGTGGCTCGCAGCGCGTTGCTGGCCGCGAAGCCCGCAGGGCCCAGCGGGTCCACGATCCAGTGCTGGACGAAGATCTCGAAGCCGCTCGGCACGCCCGCGGGCCAGGTCGCGACCAAGCTGTGCGCCCCGCTGGCATCGGTGGAGAAGCCGAAGCGCAGCAAGGTCGGCGCCGGGACCAACACGCCCATCCTGAGCGGCGCGTGGATCGCGCTGGCTCCCGCCACGATCGAGAAGCTGGCGTTCTCGAGCGCGTTCGACAACTGCAAGGTGAGCGCTTCGCCCGGCTCGAGACAGCTCGCGCCCACGAGCTGCGGCGCCCCGTGCGTCCCCGCGAGCGCGGAACCGAGATCGAGGAAGTCTTGCGGCACGCAGTCGGGCACTTCGAAAGTGACCGTGAGGCGCGGATGGTGACTGGCGGTCAAGTGTTCGCGCGTGTCGAAGCGTCGCGCGGAACTGCCTCCGTCCTCTTCGCCGAGGAGCAACCAGCCGAAGTTCTGCGTCGGCGCGTCGACCCACTGCTGCACGTCGGCCACGAGCCGGGGCGTGCTCGACCACACGCTCGGTCCCGTCTGCGAGATCATGAGGCTGGCCGACGCTTGCGCCGCGAAGTCGCCGCCCACCGTGGTCCAGAAGGTGTCGGGGTAGAAACGATGCAGCCAGGTCGCGTCGCCCGGTGCCGACGCACCGCCCGCGCCTTCCTGGCCGAGCGCGGCGGAGTTGCCCTGCCCCCAATCGCCGAGCGCGCGATGAACGCTGATGTTCTTGGGCGTGACACTCTGGACCTTCGACGTGTAGAGCTCGAGCTGCACCGAGCTCACTTGTGCGCCAGCGGGCAGCACCGAGGCCACGTCGAAGTGCAGCAGCCCGCGACGTCGCTCGTCGTTGTTCGTGAGCCCGGCGAAGAAGTAGAAACCTCGGCCGTTGGAGAGCGCACCGGTGGGCGACTCGTAGAGCGTGTTGTCGCGGTCGGCTTCGATCGTGACGACGTCGGCGCGCAGCGGCAGTGCCACGATCACCAGAGCCAAGAGGGTCCTGCAGCGGGAGACGTTCATCCCCACATCCTAGACCGCGTGCGCGATCCTGGCGACGAGCGGCCCGAGCGCAGGGCGTCCGCGGTCGCCGCGCCCTGCTAGGCCTGCACCACGCTCAGGTCGAACTCGCCCTCGGTGATCTCGAGATCGCTCGCAGCAGGCGCGCTGCCTGCGGGCACGAGCGTGAACTCGAAGCTGCCCTTGATGCGCTTCTTGGTGGCCGAGCTGACCGTGAGCGTGCCCGAGACCGTGCCGATCACTTCCAGCGCCCAGTCGGCGTCGGGGGATTCCTGACTCACCACGAGGTTGAAGTTCGAGAAGGACGCGCCGTTCTCGAGCGTGAAGGGCGTGGCCGTGCCGCCGGGATCGAAGGGGAAGCCGAGCGAGAGACTGAACTCCGAGCCGCCGCCGAGATCGAGGCCCGTGGTGATGATCGTGGTGTGCTCGCCCATGAACTCGTTGTGGAAAGCGGCCAAGACGACGCCCGGCTGGTCGGGACCAGTGGCCAAGTACTCGTTCAACAACAAGCTCTGCACCGAGCTGTTGAAGGTCGCCGAGAAGCGATCGCTCACGCCCGGCGGGAGCGTGTCGAACGCGGCTTCGAGCGTGCTCGTGCCGACCTTCGTGCTCACGCTCAGGTCGAACTCGCCTTCGGGCAACTTGGGCAACTTCACCAACAAGGTGTCGGCGTCGATCACTTGCTTCACCTTGGCCTTCTTCGACTTGCCGCCTTCGCTCGGCGTCACACGCACGATGGGCTTCTTGGGCATCCCGAAGAAGTCGCCCGTGATCATGATCTCCGACTTGGCCAGCGCGAGCTCGGGTGTGACCGCATCGATCACCGGGTTGCGCATGGTGAACACGCCTTCGAAGACCTGTTCGACTTGGCCGGCGCCCTTGGGCTTCACGTGCAGGTCGTAGAGGCCGGCGCCGGTCTTGGTCTTGCGGAAGGACACCGTGAGCGTGCCGCCGCCGGCGCCGCCTTCTTCGAGCAGCTCGATCGCGCTCACCTTGAGCTTGGTCTTCTTGGGTTTCGGCGACGCGTCGTCGGCGTGGGTGAGCCAGAGCTTGGGCTTGCCCTTGCCGAGGTCGCCCGTGAGCGAGAGCGTGAGTTCGGTGCCGACCGTGCCTTGCGCCGGCAGCAGCGCATCGAGCTCCACCTCGGCGTGCAGCGCGGGTGTCAGGGCCAGCAGCGCGCAGAGCAGCGTCGCGTGGAGAGCGGAGGAGCGGGGCAGCATGACGAGGTCTCCGAGCGAAGGCGCGGGCGGGCGTCACAGCCTAACGAGCGCACGCCCTCGCGATCACGTGAGTTCCCGGCGAACCGTTGAGCTCCCGACGCGCATCTGTGCCAGCGCGCGTGGGCGTGGGACAGCTGTTGCCGACCTGCCGCCCCGCGCGGCATGCTCTGCGCTTCCCCGCCCACACGAGGTCTTCCCACATGGCTCATCCCGACGCGCGCCGGCAGATCGACCGCACGCTCGAAGCGCTCGTTCAACGGCTCGACGAGCTCGATCACGAAGCCTTCGACGTGGACGCCGCCGACGGCAAAGTCACCTTCGAATTCGACGGCGGCCCGCCGATCATCGTGAACCGTCAGAGCGCGGCCGATCAGATCTGGGTGGCCGAGCCGCGCGGTGGTTGGCACTTCGATTGGGACGGCAGCTCGTGGCTCTGCGACAAGCGCGGCGTGGAGCTGCACGCCAGCCTCGAGGCGCTGCTCGAAGCGCGTCTCGGCGAACGACTCGTGCTGCGCGCGCCCTAGATCCGCGGCAGCTCCCAACCGCGGCGGTAGCGCTTGTGCAGCAGCGCGTCGGCTTCGGGCTTGTCGAGGAAGCGCATGGATTCGGCGTGCCAGCGCAGCGTTTCGCCCGGGTACTCGAGCGCGATGTTGCCGAGCAGCGCGGTCTCGGTGAGCGGCGCGGAGTAGGCGAAGGGTGTGCGCGGCGCCTCGCGACCGAAGCAGGCCTCGACCCAGTTGTGCCAGTGGTGGATCTCGGGCAAGTCGGGGAGTTGCAGCGGGCGTTCGCCTTGCCGGGTGAGCAGGCGCGCGTCGTCGTAGGGGCTGGCGATGAGAGCGGCCTCGTCGCCGACGAGCAGCGCGGCGTTGGCGTAGACCGCGTCACCCGCGCCCCACTCGGCGAGCAGCGCGTCGGGCTTGCGGCCGCCGTCGTGCCAGACCACGTGCACGCCGTCGGGGTGACACGCCGCGTTGCCGGCGGCGAACTCGTAGTGCACCTCGGACCACTCGGGGAAGCTCTCGGCGTTGGGCGCGGGGCCTTCCGAGCGGATGCTGAGCGGCGTCGTCAAACCGAGGAACCAGGGCACGGGATCCATCAAGTGACAGCCCATGTCACCTTGCGCGCCGGTGCCGAAGTCTTTCACGCCGCGCCAACTGAAGGCGTGGTACTTGCCTTCCTTGTACGGGCGACGGGGCGCGACGCCGAGCCAGCCGTTCCAGTCGAGCTCGGCGGGGATCGCGTCGGAACCTGTGGGGCGCTCTTGGCCTTGTGCCCACCAACCCGCAGGTCGGTCCGTCCACACGTGCACTTCGTGGATCGGTCCGGTGTCGCCGCGCTTCAGGATCTCGTGCGCGCGACGGAAGTTCACGCCCGAGTGATTCTGGATGCCCATCTGTGTCACGACGCGGTAGTGGCGCGCGGCCTTCGCCATCAAGCGCGCCTCGCGCACGGTGTGACTCAGCGGCTTCTGGCAGTACACGTGCAGGCGTTGACGCATGGCGGCGAGCGCGATCGGTGCGTGCATGTGATCGGGCGTGCTCACGTTGAGTGAGTCGAGCTGGCCGCGTTCGGCGTCGAGCAAGCTGCGCCAGTCGGCGTAGACCCGCGCGGTCGGGAACTGGGCGGCGGCCTTGGCGAGCGTGCGCGAGTCCACGTCGCAGAGCGCGACGATGTCGACATCAGGATGCGCGCCGAAGTGGTTCAGGTCGGCGCCGCCCATACCGCCCACGCCCACGCAGGCGTGACGCATGCGCGTGCCGGCCGTCATCAAGCGCGGCGCGGAGGCGCAGCCGGCGAGCGGGAGCACGGTGGCGGCGAGGCCGGCGACAGCGGCGCGCTTCAGGAAAGTGCGGCGGTTGGTCATGGGAGTCTCGTGTTGCGGTGGCTGCTGTGTGTTCGGTTCCGTGAGTTGCGTTCGCACGCGCGAGAGATCTCGCGCTCAGTCGCGGCGTTCCCAGACTTCGGCGTTCTGGATGCCGAGTGCTCGTGGGTCGAAGGTCGGATCCATGCCCGCCTTGCGCTGCGATTCGTAGTCCTTCAGGGCGAGCAGCGCGGGCTTGCGGAGCAGCAGGATCGCCACGATGTTGAGCCAGGCCATCAGGCCCACGCCCACGTCGCCGAGTTGCCAGGCGGCGCCGGGTTCGATCACCGCGCCGTAGTACGTGGCGGCCAGCAAGAGCACGCGCAGCACGCCGATCATCCAGCGCTTGTGGCCGAGGTAGCTGACGTTTGTCTCGGCGATGTAGTAGTACGCCATGATCGTGGTGAAGGCGAAGAAGCACAGCGCGATCGCCACGAAGGCCTGACCGTAGCCCGGGAACTGCGACTCGATGGCGGCCTGCGTGAACTCCGGTCCCACGGACACGCCGGGCAACTTCTCCACCAAGAAGGTCACGGGCGTGCCGGTCGCGTCGACCTTGTCGGCCACGTTGTAGCTGCCCGTGAACAGGATCATGAAGGCGGTGGCGGAGCACACGAGCAGTGTGTCGATGTACACCGAGAAGGCTTGCACCAAACCTTGCTTCGCGGGGTGACTCACTTCGGCGGCCGCCGCCGCGTGCGGCGCCGTCCCCTGTCCGGCCTCGTTGCTGAAGATGCCGCGCTGCACGCCCCACGCGATGGCCAAGCCCACGATGCCGCCGAACAAGGGCTCCGCGCCGAAGGCCGAGTCGACGATCAAGTGGAAGACCGTGGGCACCTCGGAGAGGTTCGACACGATGATCACCGTGGCGACCGCGATGTACGCGAAGGCCATGAAGGGCACGACCACTTGCGCCACGGCGCCGATGCGCTTCACGCCGCCGAAGACCACGACGGCGAGCAGCAGCACGAGCACGCCACCGGTGGTGCTGGCCGGCACGTCGAAAGCTTGCGTCACGCCGCTGGCGATGCTGTTCGACTGCACGCCCGGCAAGAAGAAGGCCATGCACAACACGGTGGCCGCGGAGAACACGATCGCGTAGCGCTTCATGCCGAGCCCGCGCTCGATGTAGTAGGCCGGGCCGCCGCGGTACTCGCCGTCTTGCACGACCTTGTAGATCTGACCGAGCGTGGCTTCGATGAAGGCCGGCGCCGCGCCGAGGAAGGCGATCGTCCACATCCAGAAGACCGCGCCGGGGCCGCCCATGGCGATGGCCGTGGCCACGCCGGCGATGTTGCCGGTGCCCACGCGCCCGGAGATCGCGATGGCGAGCGCCTGGAAGGACGACACGCCGGTCTTCGAGGACTTGCCGTCGAAGATGAGTCGGATCATCTCGGGCACGAGGCGCAGCTGCGGGAAGGCCGTCATGAACGAGAAGAACACGCCCGATCCGAGGCACAGATAGATCAGCGCGTCGCTCCAGATGATGTTGTTGAGCGACGTGATGAAGGTTTCCACAGGCACGGCTCCGGCGGCAGGCGGGTGAAAGCGTCGCCGAGTGATACCACACGACTCAGCGTCGGACTGCCGCGGCGGTCGACGCTCGCGCTCGGCCCGGAGACAACGCGCACGCGTGTTAGGCTCCCGCCCGACATGGGCACACCTCCCCACGAACACACCGACCAGCCGACAGACGACGAGCCCCCGCACTGGCCGCTGCTGCGCGACGAAGAGCTCGCCGACTGTCGCGTGTTCTCCGTGCGTCGCACGCGGGTGCGCTCGCCGGTCACGGGCAGCGAGCACGACTTCTTCCGTCTCGACTCCACCGACTGGATCAACGTGATCCCGCTCACCCCCGACGAGCGCGTCGTGATGGTGCGCCAGTACCGACACGGCACGCGCCGGGTCACGCTCGAAGTGCCCGGTGGCATGATCGATCCCGGCGAGACACCCGAGCAGGCCGGCGCCCGCGAGTTGCGCGAAGAAACCGGCTACGCGCTGCGTGAACTCGAGCTGCTCGGCAGCGTGGACCCCAACCCGGCCTTGTTCAGCAACCAGTGCTACAGCGCGCTGGCCACCGGCGTGCACCAGGTCGGCGCGATCCAGAACGAAGGCACCGAAGACACGCGCGTGGTGCTGGTACCGCTGAGCGAGATCCCGGAGTTGATCCGCTCCGGCGCGATCACGCACGCGCTCGTGATCGCGGCCTTCCACTGGTTGGGCCTGCGCGAGAAGCGCTAGCACTCCCTCGTGCAGCACGAGTGCGTACACTTGCGCTCTTTCGCGCCCTCCATCGAGAGACCCAGCTCGTGACGCGCCGCCTGCTCTGCCCGCTGCTGTTCGCCTTCGCCGCTTGTGCTGCGAGCACGCCGCTGCCCGTCGACACGGCGTACGTGACGCCGGGGCCGCGTGATCCCAACGCGCCGCGCGTGCTCGCCGTGGTCGCGCATCCCGACGACGACGTCGCCTTCGCCGGCCTCATGTACAAGAACGCCACGCACCTCGGCGGCCTCGCCGACGTGTGCGTGCTCACCAATGGTGAGGGCGGCTTCAAGTACGCCACGCTGGCCGAGTCGATCTACGACCTTCCACTCACCGAGGAAGCCGTGGGACGCCGCGAACTCCCCGCCATCCGCCGCGCCGAGATGGTGGAGGGCGCGCGCGTGATGAACGTGCGTCGCGTGATGTTCCTGCGCCAACAGGACCACCGCTACACCACTGACGAGTTCGAGATCCTCGGCGAGGACGCCACGGTGTGGGACGTGAACGGCGTGCGCGACACCCTCGCCCAGATCCTCCGCGCCGGCGACTACGACTTCCTCGTGACCTTCTTCCCCAGTGAAGGCACGCACGGACACCACAAGTCGGCGGCGCTGCTCGCGCTGCAAGCCGTGGAAACGCTGCCCGCAGACGAACGCCCGATCACGCTCGGCGTGCGCTTCCTGCGCAGCGGCGAAGCGGCCAGCGCCCCGCAAGGCCTGGCCGACTGGCCGATCACCACGCCGCTCGCCGACGCCCCCAGCTTTCACTTCGACCGCGGCCAAGGCTTCGGTCACGACGACAAACTCAACTATCACATCATCGCGAACTGGGCCATCGCGGCGCACCGCTCACAAGGCACGATGCAGCTGTTCATGGGGCGCGGGAGCGACCTCGAAAACTACGTGCTCTACGCGCACAACGGCGCAGGCTCGGTCGAACGCGCGCGCGCTTGGTTCGCGCGACTCGCCGAAGCCCAGTTCGAGACCAAGAGCTACGGGCCCTCAGCAGGGATGACGCGACGCTGAGCATGGCGGCCGACAACACGGGCGGGCAGTACAGCGTGTTCCGCGCGCTGCTCGGCCTCGCCTTGCTGGTGCAGTTCGCTGCGTTGTTGCCGACGGGTGGCGAGCTGTTCCCCGCGGCGCTCGCGCCGGGCATCGCGGGTGGCGTGCTGGTCGCGGCCCTCGTCGCCGCCCTCGCGCTCGCCGCAGGTTGCTGGGACCGCGTCGCTGCGTTGCTGCTGGTCGTGGTGTGGACGTCACTCTTCGTGCACGCGCCGCTGGACGAGGCGCTCGGCGCACTCGCCGTGGCGCTGCTGCTCGTGCTGCACGCGCTGCAGCCGAGGGCGCCCTACGGATCACTGGCTGCGCGCGGGCGCGTCGATCCGGGGAACGCTTGGCGGCCCACCCGCTGGTGCTTCGGCGCGCTCTGGAGCGTGATGGCGATCGGCTACTCGGCCAGCGCTGTGCTGCAGATCGAGCGCGCAGGTTGGACCGCAACGAGCGCACTGCTGTTGCTCTTCGCGCCGCTCGCTCTGTGGCGGCGTGCGCGGCCGTGGTTGTGGCTCACGCTGGTCGGCGTGCACGTGGTGCAGATCGCGCGCGGCGACCTCGTCGAACTGCGTGTCGGCTTGCTGCTGTTGCACGCGGCGACCTTCGACCCCGCGTGGGTGCGCGCGCGCCGCCCGGAGCGCCCTGAGCGGCTCTTCTACGACGGCGGCTGCGGCGTGTGCCACGGCTTCGTGCGCTTCCTGCTCTCGGAAGATCCCGAGGGTCGCGCCGTGCGCTTCGCGCCGCTCGACAGCGACAGCTTCCGCGCGCACGTGCCTGCGGCTCAACGCGACGCGCTCCCCGACAGCGTGGTGTTGCAGCGCCACGACGGCGAGCTGCTCATGCGCACGGCCGCGGTCGTGCACCTGCTGCGTGCGCTCGGTGGGATCTGGGGCCTGCTCGGCTGCGCGCTCGCCTGCGTGCCACGCCCGCTGCGCGACGCCGCCTACGACGGCTTTGCGCGCGTGCGACATCGCGTGGCGAAAGCACCCGACGCGGCCTGCCCGTTGCTACCGCCTGAACTCGCCGCGCGCTTCGAACACTGAGCGCTCTTCGCCGCGACGCGCTGCCACGCTCACTTGCTCAGGCGTCCGTAGCGCAACCACCCCAGCTTGAGCAGCTGCAAGGCGCCCTTCACGCGCCACTCGAAGAGCCTGCGCGTAGCGTCGGGGCGCACGTAGCGCTCGTCGACGGGATAACCGCGCGCCTCGAGGCGCGGCCCGATGAAGCGCTCGAGTTCGTGGAGTTGCTCGCCTGAGAGTTCGTCGCGCCAACGATCGCGCGACACGGCGCTCACGCCTTGGAACTTCTCGCGCCCGCCGAAGTTCTCGCCGTCGCGTTGCGGTTCCGTGAGCACGTCGTGCCAGGGAATGTCGAGGTGCTCGGCCACGTCGCGCATGGCGCGCTCGGGTTCACTCACGAGTTCTTCGTAGCGCACTACGTGGACCTCGGGTGCGTACTCCATGCTGCGCGTGAGCTCGTCGTCGCGAGCCCACTTACGCGCGAAGTGACGCACCGCACGCAATCCGCTGCGCCTCCAGCGACGCACGCGCGAAGCCAGGATGCCGCGCGGGTCGCGCACGAGACAGATCACGCGCGTGCGTTGCCCGAGTCGTTCCACCAAGGGCGGCAACACGCGCAGATGCGTGGGGGTCTTCTCGAGCCAGACCTCGCGGGAGCGCTGCTCGGGATCCAATCGCACGAGACCCTCGACCACCGCCTCCAAGGCATCGGCGGGATGCGCGGGGCCGGGCAAGAGTTCGTGCAGCGTGGACTCGAAACGCTCGCGCTCGTCGTCCGGCCAGGGCATCTCGGCCCACAACTTGCGACGCATGAGCTCTTGCGTGGGTTCTGTCGACTCGCACCACTCGAAGGCGTGCGTCTCGCGCGGCACGGCGAGCACCTGGGGATGACCGTCGAGCAACGCGCGCATGAGCGATGTGCCCGAACGCGGAGGCCCCACGATCAAGGCGCCCCGCGACGGTCGTTGCTGCGCTGTCATCGACTCCGCTCAGATCTGATGAGGAGGTCCGCGACCCGAACTCCCGCCGGTCGCCTGAGCGGCCAGCCCGTCGCGCGCTCGATCCACTCCGCATCGGTGACGCGGCATCACACGCGCACGACCGGGGAGACGACGCAGAGCATAACACGCTCTTCCACGCCGCCTGCGTGCGCCGCCTACGCGCGCCGCCTCACGGAACGAACACACGCAGCGACGAACACGCAGAGCCTACCCACACAGCGCCGACGCGCCGTCGACCTTCAGGAAGCGGCCACCGGCACGGCGCGTTGCTGCGACGCGCGCTCCACCTTCACCGGCGACACTTTAAAGGTCTCGACGAAGATCGCGTACATGCAGGGCACCACGATGAGCGTGAGCAGCGTGGCCACCGTGAGTCCGTAGATCATCAGCCAAGACATCCCTTCCCAGAGCGGGCCGCCGCTGAGCGCGAGCGGCAACAGGCCGCCGATGGTCGTGAGCGTGGTCATGGCGATGGGCGGCAGACGCAGCTTGCCCGCCTCCACGAGACAGGCGCGGAACTCCAGCACTGTGAGCCCCATGATCGGCCCCGAGCCGTCGCTGGCCTCGGCGCGTTCGCGCACGATGCGGTCGGCGAACTCGATGAAGATGATCGCCGCGTTCACGACCACGCCGAAGAGCGAGAGCAAGCCGAGCTGCGGCATGAAACCGAAGGCGTTGCCCGTGATCCACAAACCGGGGAAGGCCCCGATGAGCGCGAGCGGCAGCGGCTCGAGCGCGTCCACCAAAGACCTCGACCCACGCATGCTCGCGCGCTTCCTCGAAGAGGCGCAGGTCACGGGCCAACTCGAACATCCCGGTATCGTGCCCGTGCACGAACTCGGCCTCGACGAGAACGGCCAGGTGTTCTTCACCATGCGCCGCGTGCAAGGTCGCGACCTCGAACACGTGTTCGGCCAGGTCGCGCGCGAGGACGACGGCTGGACGACCACGCGCGCCATCGGCGTGCTCGTGAAGATCTGCGACGCGATGGCCTACGCGCACAGCCGCGGCGTGGTGCACCGCGACCTCAAGCCGGCCAACGTGATGGTCGGGCGCTTCGGCGAGGTCTACGTGATGGACTGGGGCCTCGTGCGCGTGAAGGGTCAGAGCGATCGTCACGATCTGCGCCCGGCAGCACCCGCAACCGAACCCACGCAAGCGACCGACGCAGCGCGTGAACCCGACGCCACGCGTGAACCCGCGGCAGCGCCTGAACCCGCGGCAGCGCCTGAACCCGCGGCAGCGCGCAGCGTGCAGACCGACCAGCGCGTGGACGGTTCGGGGCAGAGTGGCGACGCGCTCTACACCATGGATGGCGACGTGCTCGGCACGCCGTCCTACATGCCGCCCGAACAAGCGCGCGGCGAACTCGAACGCCTCGACGCGCGCAGCGACGTCTACTCGCTCGGCGCGATGCTCTACCGTTTGCTCGCCGGCGTGGCGCCCTACGCCGACGGCACCAAGAAGCGCAGCGCACTCAAGGTCGTGGAGGAGCTGCGCGCGCAAGCCCCCACCTCGCTCGCCTCGCTGGCGCCGCACGCGCCCGCCGAACTGATCGCCATCGCCGACAAAGCCATGGCCCGCAAGCGCAAGCATCGCTACGCCGACATGTCGGAGTTCGGCGCCGACCTGAGCGCCTTCCTCGAACAGCGCGTGGTCGGCGCCTACGAGACCGGCGCCGTGGCCGAGGCGCGGAAGTGGGTGCGTCGCAACCGGCCCTTGGCGGCTTCACTGGCGGCGGGTCTGCTCGTGCTCGTGGGCGGCCTGGCCTACAGCCTCGTGCAGAAGCAGCGCGCCGACGACAACGCCGCGAACGCGCTGGCCGCCGCCACGCTCGCCGAAGATCGCCGCATCGAGGCCGACGCCAACGCCGCCGAAGCCGCGCGTCAGACGCGCGTGGCGAGCGAGGTGAACGCGTTCCTCAACCGTGATGTGCTCTCGGCCGTCGACCCCGAAGTGCAGGGAATCAACGTCACCGTTCGCGAGGTGCTCGCGGAAGCAGGCACGCGCCTCGCGGGTCGCTTCCCGAACGAACCACTCATCGAAGCCGAGCTGCGCGCCACGATTGCGAACAGCTTCTTCACGGTCGGCGACTTCGAGGCAGCACTCGCGCCGCGCGCTCGCCTTGCGCAGCGAACATCTGGGAGCCGACGACCCCGCCACACTCATGGTGGCCGGTGGCACCGCGAAAGTGCTCACCGCGATCGCCGAGTACGACGAGGCGATCGCGCTGCTCGCCGACACGCTGGAGCGGTCGCGCGTCGTGCACAGCCCGGCGCACGCGGCGACGCTCGAGGTCATGCGCGACCAAGCGCTCGCCATCTCGAGCGACGGTGACCTCGCGCGCTCCGTCGAGATCCTGTACGAACTGCGCGAGCTCGAAGACCCCGACTCGCTCGACGCCTTGCTCACGGCCAGCAACCTCGGCGTCGCGCTCTCGAGCCTCGGGCGCCTCGACGAGGCCGAACGCGAACTCACGCGCGTGCTCGAACTCAACATCGCGCTGCGCGGCGAGAACCGCCTCGAGACCTTCACCTCCAAGAGCAACCTCTCGGTGCTGCTCGTCGATCTCGGCAGGTACGAAGAAGCGTGGCGCCTGGAGAACGAAGCCTACGAGGGGCGTCTCGCGCTGCTCGGCCCGGACCATCAGCGCGTGGGCCAAGGCCTGGTGAATCTCGGCGTGGTGGAGAAGGAGATGGGCCGCTTCGACGATGCCGAGCGTCACATCCTCCAAGGCATCGCGACCCTGCGGCGCTCGCTGAGCGAAGAACACGATCGCGTGCTGCTGGCCGTGAACAACCTGTGCACGGTGCTCGGCGCCCAAGGTCGACGCGACGAAGAGCTCCAACTGCTGCGCGCGAACACCGCCACGCTGCGCCGCGTGCACGGCGACGAACACCCCACGACCATGCTCTCGATGAGCAACCTCGCGATCCTCTATCTGGAGCTCGGACGCATCCCCGAGGCGAAGACCGCGCACGAGGAGATCCTGGAGATCGAACGTCGCGTGCGTGGGTCCGATCACCCGAGCACGCTCTCGACCATCGAGAACTACGGCAACGTGCTCTACACGCTCAACGACTACGAGGGCGCCATCGCCGCCGTGCACGAAGTGCTCGCCACGCGCACGCGCGTGCTCGGCCCCGATCACCCCGCGGTGGCGCGCACGAACTTCAATCTCGGCATGGTGCTCAGGTTCTCGGGCAACACCGTCGAGGCCGTCGCGCCCTTCGAGAAGGCGCTCGAGATCTGGAGCGCCTCGATCGGGCTCGACCACCTCGAAGGCGCCACCGGCGTGATGCAGCTCGCCGATCTCGCGCGCGGCCGCGGCGACCTCGCCGAAGCCGTCGAACTCTACAAGCGCTCGCTCGAACACTGGCGCAACGTCGACCCGCAGAGTGCCGACGTCGGCTACGCGCTGCACCAGATCGCGATCACGGACCACGACGCCGGCGAGTTGGTGGAGGGCTTGACCTACGGGCGCGAAGCCTTCGAGTTCCGCCGAGCGCTGCTGGGCCCCGATCACGTCGACACGCTCACGACCGAGTTCGTGCTCGCCGGCATCCTGCACCGACTCAAGCAGTGGGACGAAGCCGAAGCCCTCGCGCACGACTTCCACGATCGCTCACTCGCCACCCTTGGCGCCGGCCACGAGCACATCAGGATGGGCCGCAAGGCGCTCTTCATGATCTACAACGAGCAGGGTAAGAGCGCCGAGGCAGAGGCCTGGCGCTGAGCGCGCCTCGACGCGCGGCGCCGTGCCCGGGCGACGTGCCCGAGCGTCGTGTCCGGGCGCCGCGGTTCAGACCATGCTGCGTAAGTCGTGGCCGGCCGTCGGAAAAGCCAGCGGCGTGGCTTTGAGGTCGGCGGCCGTCATCTCAGCGCGGATGGCGAGCGCGCAGAGGTTGATGACCTCGTGTGCGGCCGGGCCGAGCAAGTGCGCGCCGAGCAGCGGGCCGTCGTCGGCCGCGAAGAGCAACTTGTAGCGGGCGCAGGGTTCGACGACCTTGCGCACGCTGCCGAAGCGCGACCAGTCGCCGGAACGGATGTCGACTTGCTGCCCCGCTTCGCGCGCTTGCGCTTCGTCGAGCCCGACGCGCGCCAGGGGCGGCACGGTGAACAGCGCGCTGGCGACAGCCTTCACGTCGGGCAAGTGGCGGTCTTCGCCGGCGATCAGGTTGCGCGCCACCGCGTGGGCGTGCGCGTTCGCCACCGGCGTGAGCGGAGCGTGGCCGGTTGACGCGCAGTCGCCCACGGCCAACACGCGTCGGTTGCCGGGCGAGCGCAAGAACTCGTCGACGATCACGCCGCCGCGGCCGTCGTCATCGACGTCGACACCGGCGGCCGCGAGGTCGAGCCCGTCGAGTGAGGGCGAACGCCCGGCGCCGTGGACGACCATGTCGAAGGCCTCGCGATGCTCGCTCGATGCGCTCGATGCGCTCGATGCGCTCGATGCTTCCAGCGAGCCTTTCGCCGAGCCCTCTGTTCGCGCGACCCGGTCGACGGCTGCGCCGAGACGCACCTCGATGCCGAGTTCGCGGGTGCGTTCGAGGAGCGCGTCCACGAGGTCGCCGTCGAATCCGCCGAGCGGTCGATCGCCCGAGTGCCAGATGGCGACGTCGGCACCGGCTCGCGCCGCGACGTGCGCGAACTCAAAAGAGATGAAGCCCCCGCCCACGAACAGGATCCGCTGCGGGAGCTCGCGCAGCTTCAAGAACGCTTCGCTGGTCGTGAGCAACTCCGCGCCGTCGAAGTCGAGCGGACGCGGCCGGGCGCCGGTCGCCAAGACGAACTGCTTCGCTTCGAGGGCGTGGGAGTCGTCGCCACTCTCGACAACGAGGCTGCCGGGACCCGTGAAGCGCGGCCTACCGTTCAGCACGCGCACGCCCGCCTTCTCCAGCTTGCCCCGACTCTTCTCGGTGACGGGTTCGGTGAAGGTCGCGACGAAGTCGGCCAGCTCGGGCCACTCGAGACGCGCGCCCTCGAAGCGCACGAGCTTGCCTTCGGCGCGGCGCGCGCGGTCGAGCAAGTCGGCGGCTTCCACCAGCACCTTCTTGGGGTTGCAGCCGCGCAGCGCGCAGGTACCGCCGACCTCTCTGGTCTCCACGAGAGTCACGTCGAGACCAGAGCGTGCGCAGCGCTCGGCGATCGCGGCGCCCGAAGGACCGCTGCCGAGCACCACCAAGTCCACCGATCGCAGTGTCGTCACGGGAGCTGAACTCCGAGGCCGTGGTTCACGCGGTTGGTGAAGTTGGCCAGCGCGACGGTGCCGGCGAGGCTCACCATCTGCGCGTCGTTCAGGCGCGAGCGCACGCGCGACGCGGTCTCGCTCGACACGTTCGCCGTCTGAGTCAGCTCCTCGGCGTAGGCCAGCACGGCCTTGGCCTCGTCGTCGAACTCATCGCTGTTCGACCAGTCGGCGAGCGCCTTGAGCTGCGCGCCGCTCACGCCGACCTTGCTCGCCTTGGCTGCGTGGTAGTGCGTGCAGTAGTCGCAGTTGTTGAGTTGGGAAGCGTGCAGGTACGCCAGCTCGCGCAACTTGGGGTCGAGATCCTCGCCGATGCCGTCGTTGATCTTGGTCGTGCCCAAGAGCACGTCGGGCTGGTGCGCCAGCGTGGAGAAGATGTTCAGGTCGCGATCGAACGTCGCGTGGATCGCTTCCAGGATCGGCTTGGAGCCCTCGGGCGCGTTCTCGCGAGAGACCGGTTCGACGTAGGGCGTGTTCAGACTCGTGGGTTGGGTCATGCTCGTGCAACTCCTCGGAGTGACAGTCAAGCGAGCCGCGACGTGCGCCTCGTCTGCCCGACAACACGCAATCGGCATGCCGTGACGCGCGGCGCGGATCGGCTCGCAGCATCACCAGCTTGCCCGGCGATCCGAGCGACGCGCTCCACCCAGCGTGGAGAATCTACAAAGGTGTCGGCGCCCTCGCCTTACTTGCCCACGTGCTCCGGCAAGATCGGCGTGAGTTCGAAGCGGTTGCTCAGGATCCAGCGGCCGACCGGCGTGGTCGGGTCGCCCGACTCGTAGTGCTTGAGTCGGTTGGAGAAGAGCCACAGCTGGCCTTCGTGTTCTTCCACCGTGGTGACCTGGAACTCTTCCCAGGCGTACTCGTAGAAGGAGATCGTGGTCGAGACGGCGCCGGGCTTGAGCCACGCCTCGCGGCGCACCTTGCGGGAGCGGTCGAGGTTGATCACCAGGCGTTGCCACGCGCCGACTTCGTAGTCGGGGTTCGCGAGCGTGGTCTCGGCGATGGCGATCAACTCCGGATCGGTGGACGCCGCCTTCGGCAAGCGCACGGCGTCGAGCGCTTGCACGGCGAGCTGCTTCAGGTGCGTGATCGCGCGGTCCACCTGCGCGGCTTGCGCGTCTCGGTCGGGGAACTCGGGGCGCGGCGCCGCGGGGTCGGTGATCGTCGGGCCGAGCACGGCCGGCGCTTCCATCGTGGCGTCGTACACGCGCGCCATAGCCACCGCGTGTTCGCCGGCGCGCAACCACATCATGTTCTCGTCGAACGCTCCCTTACCGAGGATGCGGCCGAGGATCTGGTTCTGGTCTTCGGGATCGGTCTCGAGGATGAACTCGGAGACGCGTTGACCTTCGAGCACGTCGCTGGCGATGCGTTCGCGCACGAGCTTCTCGAGATCGTCGAGCTGACGCACCCAGCTGCCGCCCACGTGGTTCACGAGGCTCGACACCTTCTGTTGATTCACCACGGAGTTGCCGCGGGCCTCGGCGAGCCAAACGAGATCGGTCGGGATCTCCTGCTCGCGCCAACGCCGCATGTCGATGGCCCAAGAACGGATCTGCGCTTCGCTGAACGGGTGCTCGAGATTGCCGGGGCGATTCTCCGACGCGTACTTCGAGCTCAGCACGTCGAGCTGCGCGGTGATCGCGGCGGCGCGCGCGCGGTCGGCGTTGAGCTGCGTCATGCCGATGTCGAAGAGCTTCTGGAAGTTCGCCAGGTTGCCGCGGACGATCTCCACGTTCTCGTCGCCCTCGGGGAAGTCGCGCAGGCGCGCACCGAAGTCGGCGAGTTCCTTGCGGATCGACTTCTCGCGGAACTCGTCGGCAAGGTGCTGCACCGAGAGCAGCTTCAGGTTCTCGTAGGCGGCGTTGATCGCCTTGTTGAGCGACACGAGCGCGTCGAAGTCGTAGCCAGCGGCGGGCGCGGCGCCGGCCGTGTTGGCCTTGGCTTCGATCTTGGCCCACAAGGTGTCGTAGCGTTTCTTGGCGGCGATCCAGTGCGCGTCGTCTTGCTGCGACACGGCGCCGAGTCGCTTGCCGGCCCAACCGAGTTGGTTGAGGTAGTACTCCGCGGTGTCCGCGTCGCCCGCAGCGAGATCAGGTTCGAGCGCTTCGTACTTCTCGATGCGACCGAGCGCCTGCACCACGAGCGGGTCCTGCGCGTTGGCAGCGACAGCGAGACTCGCGCAAGCGAGCAAGATCAACACGAAGGACTTCATGGCGAGACCAGTTCGGGGAGCGTGACGCGAGGCGGGCATCCTACCGCGCGAGCAGGAACTGGCCAGCGCGCGGCAGCGCCCCCCGTGCCCGAGCGGCGCGTGGTCGCTACGCTGGGCCGCCCATGTCCGACGCCGATTCCCGTACCGCCGCCGCGCTCACTTGGTTCACAGAGCTGTGTGAACTCGCGCCCGCTGAGCAAGAGCGCGCCCTCGACGAGCGTTGCGACGACGCCCTGTTGCGCGCAGAGGTCGAAGCGCTGCTCGCGGCCGACGCGCAACCGAGCCTGGCGGGACCGTCGGCCGCACAGCTCGCGACGGCGCTGAGCGGCGAGCTGCCTGAACGCTTCGGCCCCTTCCGCGTCCTCGACCTCATCGGTCGCGGCGGCATGGGCACGGTGTATCGCGCGCAACAAGAGCGCCCCGCGCGCACGGTGGCGCTCAAGGTGCTCGCGTCGGGGCACCTCAACGACTCCGCGCGGCAACGCTTCGAGCTCGAGGTCGAGCTGCTCGGACGACTCGAACACGAAGGCATCGCGCGCATCCACGCCGCGGGCAACGAGGTCACGAGCAGCGGCACGCATCCGTGGTTCGCGATGGAGCTGGTTCACGGCTCGCCGTTGCTCGAACACGCGCGCGCGCTCGACCGCCGTGCACGCCTGCAGCTCTTCCTGCGCGTGTGCGACGCCGTGGAACACGCGCACCGACACGGCGTGATCCATCGCGACCTCAAGAGCGCGAACGTGCTCGTCACGCAGGCGGGGCAGCCCAAGGTGCTCGACTTCGGTGTGGCGCGCGGCGCCGATGGGGAGCGCACGCGATCGTCGGCACTCACGCTCGACGGTCAGGTCGTGGGCACACTCAGCACGATGAGCCCCGAGCAAGCGCGCGGAGAGGTCGACGCCATCGACACGCGCACCGACGTGTACGCACTCGGCGTGCTGCTGCACCAACTGCTCACGGATCGTCCGCCGCTCGAGCTCGACGGCCTGCCGCTGGCCGACGCGCTGCGCCGCATCACTGACGACACGCCGCCCGCGCTCGCCCGTCACGACGCCACGCTCGCCGGCGACCTCGACGTGATCACGAGCAAGGCGCTCGAGAAGCAACCCGCGCGGCGCTACGGCTCCGTGGGCGCGCTCGCCGACGACCTGCGCCGACACCTCGAGCACCGCACGATCCTGGCCTCCCCGCCGGACACGCTCGACCGCGTGCTGCGCTTCGCGCGGCGGCACCGGCTGGCCGTGGGCGGCGCGAGCGTGTTGCTCGTCGCGCTGCTGAGCGCCACGCTCGTGAGCCTGAGCTACTGGCGCGACGCTGAACGCGAGCGCAGCGTGGCCGAAGGCGAACGTGGTGTGGCGCAGACAGAACGCGCCGCGGCCGTGCGCGCGCGCGATGTGGCCGAGCAGGAACGCAGCGTCGCCGAGCAGCAGCGCGATCGCGTGGCCCAGCTCTACGCCTTCCTGCGCGGGACCTTCGGCGCGGTCGACCCGAACCTCGCCGCGGGCCGCGAGATCAGCGTGCGCGAGATCCTCGACGCCGCCGCCGCCAAACTGCGCGCCGATCCGCCCGAGGACCTCGCGCTGCGCGCCGACATGCACGGTTTGCTCGGCGAGACCTACGGCGACCTGAGCCTGATGAGCCAAGCGCGCGAGCACCTGAGCACGGCGCTCGCGCTGATCGAGAACGCCAGCACGCTCGACACGAACCCACCGACCTCCGCGACCATCGACCCCGCGCTGCATGCGCGCGCGCTCGCCGACCTGGCCGTCATCGCGATCAACGAGTACGACTTCGCGCGCGCCGAGCAGCTCGCGCTGCGCTTGCGAACGCTCGGCGAGCACGAGCCTTCCGTCACGCACGATCAACACGCCGTCGCGCTGCACACGCTCGCGATGATCCAGACGCGCACGCTGTCCGAGCGCCTCGAGTTCGTGGACGCCGCCATCGCGCTCGTCGACACGGACACCCACGCGGCGTCGCACCTGCGCATGCTCGTGGCGCGCGCGGAGTTGCTCGCCGAGTCGGGCCAGGCGGCAGCGGCGATGCAAGCGGCTGAACACGTGGTCGAGCTCGCCCAGCACTCGGGCCGACGCTCCTCACTCATCCAGGCGCGCTCCACGCTCGCCCTGCTGCGCGCCCAGCAAGCCGACCCACGCGCCTTCGACGACGCGCGCGCCTTGCTCGAAGAGCTCGACGACGTGCTCGGCGCCGACCACCCGCAGACCCACGCACACCTGCTCTCGATCCTGCACGCCTGGATGACGGTCACCGGCAACGTGCCCGACTTCGCGCACGAGCGCCTGGCGCGCGCCGCCGACGACCTCGCACACGCGAAGCACGACGTGAGCCCGAACACCTGGAACCTGTTGGCCCAGCTCGAGCTGCGCCGCGGCGACTGGACGGCACTCGGGCACACCTGCGACCTCGCCTTGGCACCGCACGCCGAGCTGCTCGAAGGTCTGGACGCAGGACAAGACGCTCCGCACGACACCCCGCTCGCCACCGTGCTCGCGCTGCTGCTCGAGATGCGCATGGAGGTGCGCTACCGCGCGGCCGCCTACCCCGAGGCCCTCGCCGACGGCGCGCTCGTGAACCGCCTGAAGCCGATCCCCAGCTCGCGCTTCAGCCAGTTCATGGCGCTCACGCTGTTGAGCACCGAGGGCCTGACAGCCGCCGTCGACTCCGCGCGGAGCGACGTGACGCGCATGCTCGCCGCCGACCAGCGCGCCGACGCCGCGCAACTCGAGTTCGCCATCGCCCAGATCAGCGAGCGCTACGCCGAGGACGAAGACGATGCGCGCGAAGTGCTCGCCGCCTACGCACGCGGCCTCGCGCTCGCCGGCGACGCCGAGGTCGCGAGCACACCCAACCTCGACGTGGCCTTGCGCACGCTCGGCGCAGAGCACGCGTCCAACGGTGACCCCGCGGCCGCGCTCGCTTGCTACCTGCGCATCACCACCAGCCTCCAAGGTGCCGGCCCGGGCGCCGAAGCCAGCGCGCACAGCGAACTCGCCGGCGTGCAGTTCGGCTTGGCGCGCGAACGCTCCGACCTCGCGCTCGCCGAGGGCGCCTTCGCGTCCTTCGCGCGCGCCGTCGCGCTGCGTCGTGAGGTGAGGCCGCGCGACACCGAAGGCCTCGCTGCCGACCTGGGCAACTTCGCCATCGCGCTAGGGCAGTTCGACCGTCGTGACGCCTGCTTGGAACGTTTCGACGAAGCCTTCGCCTTGCTCGACGATCCGGCGTCGCCGCTGCACACCGCACTCGCCGGCGCGCGCGCTCAGCTCCTGACGCTCTTCGAAGCCTCCACGCCCAGCGGCGCCGCGCCGCCCTCGGACACCACGCACACCTCGTCGGACGGCTCGCGCTAGCCGCTCACGCGCCCGCGTCGATCCAGCTGCGCAGGCAGGCGCGGGCGGCGCGCCAATCGTTCTTCACCGTGGCGGGGGACACCCCCAGCACGTCGGCGGTCTCGCGCACATCGAAGCCGGCGAACCAACGCAGCTGCACCACTTGCGCGTGACGCGGGCTGGCCGACTCGAGACGCGTGAGCGCGGCGTCGAGGTCGATCAGGTTCAGGTCCTCGGGGTCGTCGCCGAGCAGGCCGGCCGTGAGCGTGCAGCGTTGGGCGCCGCCGCCGCGTCGCTCGGCGCCGCGAGCACGCGCGTGATCGATGAGCACGCGGCGGATCGTGCGCGCCGCCGTGGCGAAGAAGTGTTGACGGTCGTTGAAGCCCGCGCGGTCGGCGTCGACCAGGCGCACGTAGGCTTCGTGAACCAGCGCCGTGGGCTCGAGCGTGTGATCCACACGTTCCGTGCGCAGACGTCGCGCGGCCAGCGCACGCAGCTCGTCGTAGACCAACGGGAGCAGCTCTTCGGCGGCCTGGGCATCCCCCGCCGAGGACGCGCTCAGCAGCTGCGTGATGTCGGGCGACGGGCTCATGCCGACATTCTCGCAGAATCTTTAGCCCTCCCGGCGCGCGCCCACGCTTCCCCGGCTGAACCGCGCGTTTCCCCGCGCGCCCCCCCGTCATCGAGCACCTGGGAGCCTCCCATGAACACCCCCACCGAGCTGCGCAGGCAGCCCTTCATGAAGCACCTGATCTGCAGCCTCGTCGCCCTCGCCTTCCTCGGCTCGAGCGCCGCCCCCGTGGCCGCACAAGTGCGTCTGCACACCACGCTCTACAAGACCAAGACCACCAGCAAGGGCACCAACTTCACGCCCTTCAAGAGCGGCAAGCTCGACGCCTTCCGCGTGACCGTCCGGCTCTACGCCGACAGCGACCCGCTCGTGCCCCTGCTCGACGAGATGGGCATGGACTGGGCCGAGACCCTCACCGTGCGCACGATCCCGAAGCCCACCGTGATGACCGATCCGTCGGCGGGCGTGTTCATCGAACCCGCGCCGGTGAAAGGCACCTTCGACCTGATCGTGGGCGCGACGAAAGCGTTGCCGCAGGCCGCGGTGATGAACATGGACACGATCCTCTTCACCACGCAAGTCGTGCGCCTCGACAAGAACGACGTGGTGAAGACGACCTACGCCGAGTCCCCCGCGCAGGTCTTCGGCTCGGCGGTGCTCGCGTCGAGCGTGGCCGGCCCGATGGGCGACACCGGTCCCGCGGGCCCCGAAGGCCCGACCGGTCCGCAAGGCCCCAAGGGAGACACAGGCGACGCGGGCCCGGCGGGCGCGCAAGGCGAGCAGGGTCCGCAAGGCGACACCGGCCCGGAAGGTCCCGCCGGCGCGCAAGGCCCTGCTGGCGAAGCCGAAGACTTCGCGCAGGTCGCGAGCGCGCTCGGCCCGTTCAGCAACGCGATGACAGCGAACTATTCGGTGAACGCGTCGACCAGCATCACGGTGGACCGCCCGGGCAAGATCCTGTGCCTCGGGAGCATGCAGTTGCTCTACGGCGACAGCGGTTCGAGCAGCCTCGCTTTCAACGTGCGACTCACGGCCGACGGCTCTGAAGTGGCGCAACCGCTCACCAGCGGGATCGACGGTTCGACCTTCGCCGGTGACACTTTTCTGATCCGTGAAGGCATCGTGGTGCACGGTGTCTGGGCGGTCACCAACGAGAACGGCGGCACGATCACGCTGGCGCTCGAGTCGCGCTCGGGCAGCCCGTCGCCGCCGAGCGTGAGCAACCCCTTGCTGAACGCGATCTTCATCGCGGACTGAAGCGGGCGCGCTCGCGAGGCGAGCCGCTCAGCGTGCGCGGTGCTGCTCGAACAGCAAGGTGACCGCGTCGTCGAGCACGTGGTGCAGGCCTTTGGGCAAGGCCTTGCGCGCGCGCGCGGCCCACTTCTCGACGCTCGCTGCGTCGAGCTTCGGCGGCGCCGGGCCGATCGCTCGATTCGCTTCGGGATGAGCACGCAACCAGGCTTGCAAGCGGTGCACCGCGCGACGTTGGCGATCGAGGAGTTCGCTGGCGGCGCGTCCGGCCTGCCAGTCGTGCAGCGCGGCTTGCGCGGGCGCGCCCGCGTCGACGCGATGGATCACGAGGATCGGCACGCCGTCGACCTCGATGGAGTCCGCCGGTTGAGACTCGCGATCGAGCTGCTCGACGAAGGCGTCGTACCAAGACTCGCGCGTGACGTGCATGACCCACAGCACACCGTCGACGCTGGGAGTGTCGGTGTCCACGAGCTGGATGTCGCCGCGCAGCTTGACCGGCGCCGCGCTCTGCACCACGCCGCCTGCGATGGGCACGAGCAAGGCGTCACCCGGAGCAGCGAGCGCGTTGATGCGGTCGAGGCCTTGCCAGTAGCTCACGGCCCAGTAGTCGGTGGCGTCGTCGAGGCCGGTGGCCTGCGCGCCCGCCAAGCCGCCCGGGAGCGCGTTGAACCAAGTGATCGCGAAGGGGTGCGCGCGCAAGCTCGGCAAGGCCACGGAACCAGCGAGCGCTGCGGCGCCCGCGAACACCACCACGCGGCGTTGCGCGGCGACGCGTTCGAGCACGGCCCCGGCGCCCAGCGCCGCGAGCGCTGCGAGCGGCGGCGCGAACTCGATCAGGTGTCGGACGCCGCCGAAGTTGCGCATACCGGGGATCAGCGTGCGACCGACGGGCACAGCCACGGCGAGCAACAACCAGAACCTGAGTTCGGGGCTCACACGACGCGCGAACAAGCCCACGGGAGCGAGCGCGAGCAGCACGAGCGGCGTCGTCCAGACCACGTGCAACAGTGCGTGGGTGGAGAGCGCCGGCACGTGCAGAACACGCAGCTCGCCGCGGAGGTCGCCGCGTTCGTCGAAGAGCACGCTGCCCACGCCGAGCACGAAGCGCAGCTCGCTGCGCACGCCGTCGATCAGGTCGGGCCAGAGCCCGGGCGTGAAGAGCACGTAACTCGCCCATCCAGTGGCGCAGGCAAGCACCAGCACGAGTGGACGCGGGAAGCGCAGGCGCTCCCTGCGCCGGAGCCGCCACAGCGCGAGGACCCCCGCGCCGAGCAACAACTGCGGCGGCAGGAACAGGGCGTTGGGTTTCTGCGCGAGGGCCAGACCGGAACACGCACCTGCGAGCAGCACCCAACGACCGCGCCCACTCTCCATCGCGCGATAACCGGCGAGCACGGCGAAGGTGTAGAAGGCCATCTCGGGGATGTCCTTCAAGTTGTGATGGCCGTGCGCGAAGACGCGCGGCATGAAGGCCAGCAGCACGCCCGCGAGCACGCCCACGAGCAGCCCGGCGCGGCGCGCCATGAAGGCCACGAGCACGTACACCAGCAACGCGAGCGTCAGCGGCGCGGGGAGGTGATGCGCCTGGAAGGCTGTGAGCCAGTCGAGCTGCTGAAAGAACACGCGACACGAGATCGCCGAGAGCACGGCGCCGACTTCGCAGACCTGAAACCAGGGGAAGCTCTTCGCGCTGAAGTCCGGATGCGGTTCGCGCAGCAGTTGCGGCGGGTGTTCGCGCGCGGCCGAATGCGCGAGCGAGGGATCGCCCTGACGCCACGATTCGAGCACCTGCTCGCCGTAGGGATACTCACCCGCGACCTGATCCCAACTCGGACCGTAGTCGGCCGAGAGGAACAGGAACACGAGCAAGCAGCCGAGGGCGGTCAGCCCTGCGGCACAACGAGCGGCGCGCGCGGAGGCGGGTGGCATCGGGGCATCCTAGCTCGCGAAGGTCGAGCTGGATGCGGGGGACTCGGAGCGCGGCGTCGCCAGCGAGCGCGCGCCCGCCGGCGACCCCGTCCGCGACTCAGTCCGCGAGCTGCGGCAGGATCGTCGGGTCGAGATACTTCTCGGGGCTCTGGGTGAAGCGACGCACGGCCGTCTTGTTGAAGAGGTAGACCTTCTTGCCCTCGTACATCACGAAGGGGTCGTTCTCCGAGACCACGCGCGTGGGGTACACGGGGCAGTAGGTCTGGCTGATCGTGCGCGCCGGGAGCTCCATGCTCGCGAGCTGCGGCAAGACCTCGGGCGAGAGGTAAGCGGCCTGATCGGCCTCCCACTTCTTGGCGCACTTGCTGCAGCACAGTAAGACTTCCTGACCATTGAAGTCGACGGCGATGGCTTCGTCGTCGTCGAGCACTTCCACCTTGGTCATCACCGGGCAGAAGACTTGTTTGGTGCCGACCGCAGGCGCGGCGGCAACGGCCACCGGCGCGCTCGCCACGACCGCCTTGGCCGGCTCGCGCTCGACCCGCGCCACGGCAGTGTCGAGGTTAGCGGGCATCCGCGTGCGACGTGCAACGGACTTCGCCGCCGGCGCCGTGGAACGCACGCGCGGCGTGTTGGCCGACACGCGCATGCCGCTCGGCGTCAACACCTCCACGAGATCCGAGTTCGTGCCCTTGGCGGCGCCACCGACCACGAAGATCTCGCCGCGCCACGGCACCAAGCGGTGCACGATGCGCGGCGTGTGCGTGCCGACCATCTCCCACGCGCTGCCGTCGCTCGTGAGACGCATCACTTCGCCCCCCGCGACACTCGCGTAGAGCTGACCGTCGAGCTCGCACGCCGCCGACGCGAAACCGGCGAAGGACATCTCGCCCAGCAACTCGGGACCGCGCGACCACTGACCGGTGCGCGGGTCGTAGATGTCGACTTCGCGCGAGACTTCGTCCTCGTCGTCCATGCCGCCCATCACGTAGATGCGGCCTTCGTGCACGGCGGTGATCAGCGCGCGACGCGCGAAGGGTTGCGCCACGCGACGCCAGGGAGCCAGCGGATCCGAGAGGTCGAGCGTGTACATGTGGTCGGGCCACACGTTGCCTTCGATCTCGCCGAGCATGTTCCAGCCGCCGATCACGTAGAGCGTGTCGTCCACCACGACCATGTCGTGCGAGGAGCGCGCTTCGGGGATCGGCGCCAACCATTCCCACTGCATGGAGTGCGGGTTGAAGCGCGCGCAGTCGGCCACCGAGTAGTTGTCACGCTGGGTGCCGCGGGAGTTGCGCGGCTGCATGCCACCCACGCGGTAGACCATCTCACCGTGCGCGGCGAGGTTCAGACCTTGCAGACGCGGTCCGGCGGGCAAGTTCTCCCACACGCCGCCCGCGTCGAGATCGATGCGCGAGAAGCGGCCACTCACGGCCTCGGTGTCGTAGTCGTGCGTGCGCGCGATGTGCCCGCCGTACACGTACATGTAACCGCCCGCCTCGACCGCGCCGAAGCTCGACGTGGCTTGCGGCAAGGACAGGAACGAACGAATCGCCATGTTGTTCGCGGGCGCCGCGCTGTCCGCGGGCGCTTCGACCGGGGCCGGCGCCACGTGCGCGGTCATCGCCACGCTCGCACGCTGACGCTCACCGACCTGCGCCACCACGGAGGCGTAGGCGCGCGACTCCTCGTACGCTCGGCCTTCGTGCTCGCCGGCGCCGCCGATGGTGGCGCGCGCCCAGGCGCCGTAGCGTCCGGTTTGCGAGAACGACTCGGTGAGCCCCTGCTCATCGGTGACGACCAGCGTGCGCCCACCGTCGGGGAGGTACACGGTGACTTCGGAGCCTTGCAGCGGCTCGCCGCGCAGCAGCATCTGGAAGCGCAGGTCGCCGAGCTGGCCCACGGGCACGAGCTCCACCGGCGTGGCGTCGCCGAGGCGCGTGTCGTCGGCGAACACGTCGTCGCCGAGGATCGCCTTCGGGAAGTAGCTCACCAAGTTGCCGGGCTTGTCGCCCACCTGGTGCACGCCGAGCTGCAGCGCGCCGAAGAGCAGTCGCGACTCTTCTTCGGAGAACTCCACGCGGTAAGCGAACTCGTCGTCGAGCAGCGTGAGCGGCGACACGGAACCGTTCGTGCCGCGCGCGTAGAGCTTGATGCCGCCGATCATCCCGATCGCCACGTCCTCATCGGGATCGAGGTCCTCACTGAGGATCACGTACGCCACACCACCGGTCGGCTCGGGGACGACGAACACGAAGTGCGCGCGCGCAGAGCTGGCCGCGGCGAAGATCAGAAGCAGGACAAGAAGGATGCGGCTCATGGGTCGTGACCAGAGGTGGACCAAATCGAAGGAAGGCGGCCTGGGTGGCCAGTGCTCGACCGAAGCTCGCACAAGCGTGCGTGCGGACGGTGTGCTTTCGCTGTGATCCGCCGCCCCAGAGAAAGGGCGCCGCACACAGCCAAGCGCTGCAAGTGCGAATCATTCTCATTTAAGTGAGAGGCGTCAAGCCCCTCGGGCCAGAAGGCTGGGCGCCACTCTCGCTCGCCCTCGCCGCCAGCGCCAGCTGGAGGCGCTCGGCGCTTCGCGGCCGCAGCCGCCCGCGCTACCTTGGCGCTGCCCGCCCCCCGCCCGATCCGACCCACATGAAGTTCCAGGACTACTACGAGGTGCTCGGAGTCGCCCGGGACGCGTCGGAAGCCGAGATCAAGAAGGCCTACCGGCGGCTGGCGCTCAAGTGGCACCCCGACCGCAATCAGGGTGAGGAGCACGAAGCCGCCGAGGCGCGCTTCAAGCAGATCAGCGAGGCCTACGAGGTGCTCGGGCACGCCGACACGCGCGCTAAGTACGACCGCTTCGGCGAGAACTGGAAGCACGGTCAGGAGGTACCGCCCGGCGCAGGTGGCGGCGCGGACGGTTTCGGTGGCGGCGCTCAGAGCATGTCGCGCGAAGAGTTCGAACAGATGTTCGGCGGCGCAGGCGGCTCGGGTGGCTTCTCCGATTTCTTCCGCGAAGCCTTCGGCGACGACATGCGGCGCGACTTCGGCGGCGCGTCCGGCGCGAGCCAGCAACACGCGCGTTACCGTTTCCGCGGCGCCGACGTCCAAGCCGAGCTGCGCTTGCCCGTGAGCGAGGCGCTGCTCGGCGGCAAGCGCAGCTTCCAGTTGCCCGGTCGCAGCGCTTGCCCGAGTTGCGGCGGCACCGGCGAACTGAAGGGCCACGTGTGTCCGGCCTGCGCGGGGATCGGCCAAGTGCGGCGCATGCGCTCGGTGGAGCTCGCGATCCCGAAGCAGCTCCGCGCGCACAGCACGCTGCGCTTGCGCGGCCTCGGTGAACCCGGTGCGGGCGACGGTGAGGCCGGCGACCTGTTGCTCGAACTCAGCCTCGTCGACGACGACCACTACCGCGTTCTCGGCGACGACCTCGAAGCGCGCGCGGTCGTCACACCCTGGGACGCGGAGAGCGGCACGCAACTCGAGCTGCGCACGGCGCGCGGCGAGGTCAGCGTGAACGTGCCTGCCGGCGCGCGCGCAGGCCAGCGTCTGCGCCTGCGCGGTCAGGGCTTCGCGCGCGCGGGCGGCGAACACGGCGACTGCTTCGCGCGCGTCGAACTCGACCTGCCGCGCACACTCAGCGACCGCCAACGCGAACTGTTGCGCGAACTCGCCGCGCTCGACACCGAGCGCTCCGACGGAGGCACGCCCGCATGACCACTCAGCAAGTGCGCATCGACGGCGAGCTGTACCTCAGCGTGGAGACCGTGGCCGAGGTCTACGCGATCAAGTCGATCTGGCTGCACGAGGTCTGCGACGCGGGCCTGCTGCCCGGCTCCGTGGATCACGACGCCGGGCGCTGGATCGCCGCCATCGAGCTCGACCGCGTGGCCGCGATCGTGCGCCTGCGCGCCGTGATCGGCAACGACGTCGACGCGATCTCGGCGCTGCTGTCGGGCTGAGGCGCGGTCTCCGCAGGCGGCTTCGAGCCCGCTGGCACGCCGTCGTCACCCCGCCCCGAGATTCTCGGCATCAATCTGGCGGTCGGCGCAGGGCCGTTGCGCCTGGGGGGCTGACCGCAGCTCCGACCCGGCGCAGCGCTGCTCCGCCCACGGGCCCGCGGTCGCACGCTTCCCCCACCGAGACCGTCACGATGCTTCCCTTCCGCGCCCTCGCGACGCTCAGCGCGCTCGCCCTCGCCGCCGCCCCACTCGCGGCGCAACACGCCCCCGGCCACGTGCTCGACCACCGTTTCATCGCGGAAAACCTCGGCGGCTTCCTCGGCCCGGTCGAGGATGGCGACCAGCTCGGCTACGCGCTCTGCGTGGTGGGTGACGTCGACGGCAACGGCGTGGACGACATCGCCGCCGGCATGCCCAACGCCGACGAGCCGGGCCAGCTCACCTCCTCCGGACGCGTGTGGATCCTGTTCATGGATGCTGACGGCGACGTCGTCGCCTCCCAAGCCATCGACGCGTCCCAAGGCCCGCTCCCCTTTACGCTCGCCGACGGCGACCGCTTCGGCGCCGCACTCGCGCCCGCCGGCGACCTCAACGACGACGGCGTCCCCGACCTCTGGGTCGGCGCTTACGGCGACGACGACGGCGCCACGCCGCTCAACTACACCGGCCCCGGCGCGCTCTACGCCGTGATGCTCTCGCCCAGCGGAAAAGTCGAGGACGCCGCCAAACTCAGCACGAGCTCGGGCCTCGCGCTGGACCTCACAGGCGGCTTCGGCAGCGCCGTGGCCAACATCGGCGACCTCGACGGCAACGGCGTGCCCGACCTGGTCGTGGGCGCGCCCTACACCTCCGCGCCCACGAACGCGCGCGGCGCGATCTGGATGCTCCTCATGGACCCCGGCGCCAAGATCAAGAGCGCCGTGATGCACTCCGCGCTGACCGTGCCCGACCTCGCCGGGCTCTCCGACGACGCGCAGTTCGGCTCGTCGGTGACGGGCATCGGCGACATCGACCACAACGGCCGGCCCGACTTCGTGGTGGGCGCCGCCACCGACGACGTGCTGACACCGACCGACGGCTCGATCTGGTTCCTGCGCACGCAAGGCTCCACGAGCATCAAGAACGCCAGGCGCTTCGCCGCCGACAGCGCGGCCTTCGCCGGCGACGGTCCTGAAACGCTCAACTACTTCGGCCGCTCACTCGCGCTCCTCGGCGACGTGGATCAAGACGGCACGGTGGACATCGCGGTCGGCGCCTCGAACGCCGGCGACCAGCTCGAAGGCACGGTGTGGGTGCTGACCTGTCGCAGCTCGCAACTGAGCCCCGTGAAGAGCGTCACCCGACTGGATGGTGACGAAGGCTTCCTGCCCTTCACGGTCACGTTCTTCGACGGCTTCGGCTTCGCGCTCGCCCCCGCCGGCGACCTCAACGGCGACGGCACACCCGACCTGCTCGCCGGCATCCCCGGCTACGACGGCAGCGGGACCAACCTCGGCGCCTTCGCGCAACTCGCCTTGCGCGGCCCGACCGTCGTAAACCTCGGTGGCGAAGTCGGCGGTGGCGCGCCGCCCTCACTCAGCGTGGAGGGCACGCTCGTCGGTGGCGAAGACTTCACGGTGCAGATGAAGAACGGACCGTCACTCGGACAAGCCACGGCCGTGGTCGGCGCCACGGCGATCCACGCGCCATTCAAAGGTGGCGTGATGGTGCCCGCGCCCGACCTGCTGCTCTCCAGCTTCGCGCTCGACGGCATCGGCTACCTCGGCATCACGGCACCCTGGCCGGTCGGCTTCCCGCTGGGCCTCGAGCTCTACCTGCAACTCTGGATGCCCGACGCCAACGCCCCGCTGGGTTACTCGGGCAGCAACGCTCTCTTGCTGATCGCCGGCGCGTAGGGGCGCGACCAGGGCCCGTGCCGGAACTCAGTCCACGAAAGCTCGCCGCGCGTCGGCCCGCTCCTCGACAGCGCGGGTCGAGGCGCGGGGCTCAGCTCGGAGCGAGGCGTGGGGCGTGTCGCGGATCCACCGCTACACTGAGATCAAGCCGCAGCGTGTCGCCACGCGCGCGCCGGTCCGCGATCTCCCCGTCTCGCCGAGCCTCGATGCCCGACCCCACGCGCACCACTCGACTGCTGCAACGCGTGGAAGCAGGTGACGACGCTGCAGCCGACGAGTTGCTCCCGCTGGTCTACGACGAGTTGCGCCAGCTCGCCGAGCGGCAGATGGGCAACGAACCCGCGGCGCACACGCTGCAACCCACGGCGCTCGTGCACGAAGCCTGGCTGCGCATGGTCGACGACCTCGGCGCGAGCCCCGGCGGACGCCGACAGTTCTTCGCCTTCGCGGCGCGCGTGATGCGCAACGTGCTCGTGGATCACGCGCGCGCACGTCGCGCCGACAAGCGCGGCGGCAAACACGTGCGTCGCCCACTCGAACAAGCCGTGGTGCTCTACGAAGACAGCGTGCACGACCTGGTCGAGCTGGACGAAGCGCTCGCACGCCTGGCGGAGTTCGACGAACAACTCGTGCGCATCGTGGAGCTGCGTTTCTTCGCCGGCTTGAGCGCGCGCGAGGCAGCCGAGGTGCTCGACGTCCCCTTGCGCAGCCTGGAGCGCGGCTGGGCCACGGCGCGTGCGTGGTTGCGCGGGAGCATGATCGAACGGTGAGCGTGGGCAACTGGGAGCACGTGCGCGAGCTGTTCGAGTCGGCGCTCGACGTGGAGCCCGCGGCGCGCACGGCCTTGCTCGACCGACGCTGCTCCGGCGACGTCGAGCTGCGCCGCGAGGTCGAACGTCTGCTCGAGTTGCACCGCGACGACGAGTTCCTGCACGCGCCCGAAGCCAGCGCGCGCCGCGACCTGTTGTCCGCGCCACTCGCGCGCCTCGACGTGGGCAGCGATTTCGCCGGCTTCGAGATCCTCGGCCTGCTCGGCAGCGGCGGCATGGGCGCCGTGTACGAGGCGCGCCAGCGTGAACCGAGTCGTCGCGTGGCGCTCAAGGTCTTGCGCGACGCGGCGCCGTCGGAGCAAGCCGTCGCGCGCTTCCGCTGGGAAGCCGAGTTGCTCGCGCGCCTGCGTCATCCCGGGATCGCGCAGGTGTATGCGGCCGGCGTGGAGCGCGAGGGCGGCGCGGGACTCGGCGGCGGCGTAGAGCTCGGCGGCGGCGCGGAACTCGGCGGCGGCGTGCCGTGGTTCGCGCTGGAGCTCGTGGAGGGCGCGCTGCCGATCACCGAGTTCGTGCGCGCAGGCGGCGTCGATCGCGACGCGGCGCTCGCGCTCTTCTGCGCCGCCTGCGACGCCGTGCAACACGGTCACAACCACGGCGTGATCCATCGCGACCTCAAACCCGCGAACGTGCTGGTCGACGACGAAGCGCGCGTGAAACTGATCGACTTCGGCGTGGCGCAGCTCGCCAACGACGACGGCCTCACGCGGCTCACACGCGCGGGCGACCTGGTAGGCACGTTCGGGACGATGAGCCCCGAGCAACTCGAAGGCGCCTCCGACCAAGTCGATGCGCGCGCCGACGTGTACGCACTCGGCGCCGTGCTGCACGAGTTGTTGTGCGGCGCGCCGCTGCACGACCTGCGCGGCTGTTCGCTCACCGAGATCGCGCGGCGCGTACGGCACGAAAGGCCGTCGCGCCCGAGCGAGGTGCGCCCCGGCGTGTCCGAGGAGCTCGACTGGATCGTGACGCGCGCGGTCGAGCACGACCCGGCACGACGCTACGCGAGCGCCTCCGAGCTCGCCGCCGACGTGCGCCGCTTCCGCGCGCGCGAGCCGGTGCTCGCCGGCCCCGTGTCGAGCGCCTACCTGCTGCGCAGCTTCGTGCGTCGGCATCGCGCGGGCGTGGTCGCCACGACTGCGGTGCTGCTCGCGCTGCTCGGCGGGCTCGTCAGCACCACGGTGTGGATGTGGCGCGCCGAGGAAAGCGCGCAAGCCGCCCGCGCGCAAGCCGAGCTCGCCGAGGAACAACGTCTGCTCGCCGCACAACAGAGCCTGCGCGCCGAAGAGCAGCGCGTGATCGCCGAGAGCGAACGCGCGCGCGCTGAACGTGAGTCGGCGTCGTCGCGCGCGGTGGCGGACTTCGTCGTCGGGCTGATCCGCTCGCCCGACCCCGCGCTCGACGGCAAAGAAGTGCGCGTGGTCGACGTGCTCGCGCGCGCCGACGAGCAACTCGAGCGCTCGCTCGTCGATCAACCCGGCATCGCCGCCACGCTGCACGCCACGCTGGGTCGACTGCACTACAACCTCGGGCTGCTCGACGAGGCCGAAGCGCAGCTCGCGACCGCGCTCGCGCTCACGCCGCTCGACGACGCCGCGCAACGCAACGAACACCTGGCCGCGCGTGCCTCGCTGGGTGTCGTGCGTCGCGATGCGGGCGACCTGATCGGCGCGGAAGCCGACTTGCTGGCGGTGCTCGCGGCGCGTCGCACACAGCTCGGCGCCGACCACGAAGACACCGCGAGCACACTCGCGGAGCTCGCCGGCCTGCGTCGCGCGCAAGGTCGGATGGGTGAAGCTGGCGAGCTCTACGTGGCGGCGCTGTCGGTGCTGCGCGATCGACTCGGCCCCGACCACGAGCGCGTGTTGCGCGTGGAAGCGAACCTCGCGGCGCTCGACCTCGCGCGTCGTCGGCACGTGGAGGCGGCAGAGCGCCTGACCGAGGTCGTGCCGCGCATGCGCGAACACCTCGGCCGTCGACACCCCGCCACCTTGACGGCGCTGGCCAACCTCGCGAGCCTGCGCGTGTTCACCGGCCAGCTCGACGAAGGCGCGCGCCTGCTCGATGAAGTCATGCGCGGACATCGCGAGATCCTGCCCGCGGGCCACCCGAGCTTGCTCGCCGACCTGTCGAACCTCTCGGTGTTGCGCCTGCAGCTCGGGGAGTTCGACGAGGCCGTGCGCCTGTGCAGCGAAGTGATCGCGACACGCAGCGCCGACGCGCCGCTCGCCCCGGATGTGATCCTGATGCGCTGCAACCTCACACACATGCTGCACGCGGCCGGTAACGAGACGCGACTCGACCAAGAGCTCGAAGCCCTGCTCGCGCTCGACCTCGCAAACACGCTGGAGCAACCCGGCGCGCTGGCCTACGTGGAGAACACCTCGCGCGACGTGGCCCTGTGGGGACGTGGCGAACAAGCCCTCGCGCTGACGCAGGCCGGGATCGACGGTCGCGCGCGCCTCGCCCCCGACGACCTCGAAGGCCGCTTCGCCGCCAGGCGCGCCCACCTGCTCGCGCGCGCGATCCTCGGCGACGACGTGGACGCAGAACTCGACACGCTGTGCGAGATCCGCGCGCAACTTCCCACGTCGCAACACGCCGGACTCGACGACGCGCTGCTCGCCTCCTTTGCGAAAGACGGACTCACGCACGCTGCGCTAAGCTGGCGCGATCGCTGCATCGCGGGAGAGTGAGCCATGCGTCTTGTCGTGTTGTTGTCCGTGCTGTGCGCTGTCGCTTGCGCCCACACCGGATCCGCCGGCCCCGGCTTCCCCACTCGCGGCCGCTGGATCGACATGTCGCACACCTACGACGCGTCCACGATCTACTGGCCCACTTCCGACCCCTTCGAGTTGGAGGTCGTGAGTCACGGCTACACCGACCAGGGCTTCTTCTACGCGGCCAACGCCTTCCGCACGGCGGAGCACGGGGGCACGCACCTCGATGCGCCGATCCACTTCGCCGAAGGTAAGCGCGCCGTCGACGAGTTGCCGATCGATCAACTGATCGGGCCCGCGGTGGTCGTGGACGTGAGCGCACAAGCCGCGCAGAACGCCGACTACCAAGTGAGCGTGACCGACTTGCAAGCCTGGGAAGCCGAGCACGGCCGCATCCCCGACGGCGCGATCGTGTTGCTGCATACGGGCTTTGGCAAGCGTTGGCCCGACGCGGCGAGCTACCTCGGAACCGCCGAGCGCGGCGCCGACGCGCTGGCCAAGCTGCACTTCCCCGGCCTGCACGCCGAGGCGGCGCGCTGGCTCACACGCGAACGCGCACCCGGCGCGCTCGGCCTCGATACCGCCAGCATCGACCGCGGCCAGACGACGAAGTTCGAGAGCCACGTGGAACTCTTCCTGCACGACGTGCCCGCCATCGAGAACGTGGCGAACCTGCACCTGTTGCCGCCCACCGGCGCGTGGATCGTGGCGCTCCCGATGAAAATCGGCGACGGCAGCGGCGCGCCCGTGCGCGTGGCCGCGTGGTTGCCGGAGTAGGCGCGCGGGCTCAGCGCAAGGCGTCGTAGCCCGCGCGGTCGATCACGAAGCGCAGCACGCGCAGGCCGTCTTCTTCGAACTCGCCGTCGGCTTGCAGGCCGCACTTCTCGAGCACGTGGATCGACGCGGCGTTCTCGGGCAGCACGAAGCCTGCGATGCGTTCGAGGCCGATCTCGTCGAAGCCGTAGGCGATGCTCGCGCGGCTTGCTTCGGTGGCGTAGCCGCGCCCCCAGTGTTCGCGCAGTAGGCGGTAGCCCACGTCGACCACATCGAGATCGGGGAGGTACTTCAGGCCGCAGAAGCCGATCACTTCGCCGGTGGACTTGAGCACGCACGACCAGCGCCCGTACCCGACGGTTTCGAAGTCGGGGTAGTTCTCGATGCGCGCGAGCGAGGCCTCCACCGACTCGAGCATCGGCTCGGCGGTGTAGCGCATGACCTCGATGTCGGTGTTGAGCTTGAAGAAGGCTTCGGCGTCTTCGGGAATCGAGGCACGGTGCAACAAGCGTTCGGTTTCGGGACCGATGCGGTGATCTGACATGCGGAGGCCTCCCCGTCCGACTTCAGTGGATGCGCGAGGCCGTGGGCGGCGACGGCGCGCGATGCGAGCGCGACAAACTAACGCATCCCGCGCTCACTCAGCCACCGCTCGGCACGACCTCGCCTGCGAAGTGCCAGCTCGCCACGTGATCACGCTCGATGAGATCACCGCGCAAGGCGGCGCGGATGAGCTCCACCGGGATGCTGTTCTGGCGCAAGACGGCGTCGTGGAACTCGCGCTCACTCAGCTCACCGTTCACCACGAGTTCCTCGTGCAGCGCGGCGAGCTGTAGACCGCCGATCATGTACGCGCATTGGTAGAGCGGCCCGTAGTAAGGGCCCACGTAGCGACGCACCTCGGCCGTGGCGTTGTCGCGCTCGTGACCCACGCGGTCCACGAGGAAGTCGATCATCTCGTCGGGCGACATGCGCTCGAGGTGGAAACCGAGTGACACGATGATGCGCGCGGCGCGATGCATGCGCCAGAAGAGCATGCCGATGCGGTTTTCGGGGCCGCGCGCCCAACCGAGATCCCACTCGCGCATCTCCCAGTAGAGCGCCCAGCCCTCGCCCAGGAAGGGCGTGCTGAACGGGCGACGTTGCGTGGCGAAGCGCTGCGCCATGTGACCTTGCAGGTGATGACCGGGCACCAACTCGTGCGGCGTGACGAGGCGCGAGAAGTGGATGTTGTTGCCGCGCATGGCCTGCAGCTTGGCGTCGTGGTCCATGTCGTCGGTGGGGTAGGCCACGAGCATCTCTTGGCCGCCGTAGGCCGCGAAAGGCAAGGTGCGTTGTGACTCGCGCGAGAGCATGCGCACGCGCCAGGTCTCGCGACACAACTCGGGGATCGTGACGAGTTCACGCTCGTCGAGGAAAGCGATGGCTTCGCGCGCTTGCTGCGCGACCAACGCGTCTTGCTCGCCCGGATCGACGTGCAAGCCCTTCACGTGCTCGAGCGCGTCCATCCAACGATCGCCGAAACCGAGCTCTCGCGACGCCACGCGCATCTGCTCTTCGCACCACGCGAACTGTTGCTCGCCGAGCGTGAGCAGCTGCTCGGGCGTGTACGGGATGAACTCGTGTTGCAGGTCGGCGAGCAGCGCGTCGCGGCCGATGGGGTCGCCCACAAGCGGGTCGTCGTCTTCACCCTTCTGGCCGGCGATGTCTTCGTGGAGCTTCTCGCGGTAGGCGTCGAGCGCGTCGCGGACGCGGACGAGCGGCTTCTCGGTCCACCAGCCGAAAGCGGGCGCGAAGGTCTCGTAGTGACGCGCCCAGGTGTCGAGCGTGCGGCGCAACCCGCGCACCTGGCCGGCGAGGCGCAGCGCTTCGACATCGGTGACGGGGAGCGGGTCGGCGACGTCGGTCGCATCGGGATCTGCATCGGGATCTGCGTCGGGACCCGCGTCGGGATCCGCGTCGGCCTCGGAGGCGTCGGCAGGGTCATCGGTGGGTTCGGGCACGTCCTCGGCCTCGCCTTCGCCTTCGCCCGCGCCTTCGCGCTCGCGCTCGCCGTCGGCTGCGGCTTCGACGCGCTTCGTGAGCGCTTCCACCTCGTCGGCCAGCGCGTCGAGCGTGCGGGCAGCTTCGGCAGGGTCGACGTCGGCAAGCGACCAGCGCGCCTCTTCCAGCGCAATGATCGTGGGCGCGAAGCTGAGCAAGGCTTCGCTCGCGGCGAGGCGCTCGCCCAGGATCTCGAGCTCGCGCGCCTCAGCGTGGACATGCGCTTGCAGCAACACGTGATCGATGCGCTCGCCCGCGTTCAGCTGATCGAAGTCGAGCGCTACGAGCCGGGCACGCCACCGTTCGTTGAAGGCCGTCAACCGCTCGATCCGCGTGGGCGACACCTCGATGTCGTAGAAGCGGCTCAGCTCGCTCGAGTCGGTGGTGAAGCGCTCGATGAGCGGGGCCATGCGCTGGCTCGGAGCGGACTCCAACGCGGCCGTCTGTACGGGAGTCGCCGACACGGGGCTCGCACAAGCGCTCAGCACGAACAGCAAAGCGGTCGCAGGAAGACGAAGAGTGGCAGCGGTGTTCATCGCAGAGCTCGGAGTGGATCGACGAGTTGAATCAAGCGAGCGAGTCTAGCCTTCGCTCCACTAAGCTGCGCAGGACAGCTGTCTTCGGAGAGACGCCATGCGCGGCCGGCCGCGACCCTACAGCGTGAGCGGCGTGTTCCCGTCGCAGGATCGCCTGCTCGCGCTGCTGCCCTTGCTGCACGGTGTCGACCGCCGCGTGCTCGTCGACCTGCCGCGAGCGCTGCACACGGGCGTCGGCCTCGATCAGGGAGCCGGCGAACTCGCGGAGTGCATCCGACGCCAGACCGCCGAGCTCGTGAACCCACGCGACGTGGTCGGCTACTGGGACATCGCCGCGCGCTACCGACTGCTCCACGAAGACCACGACCACCGCCTTGCACTCACGCGCCGCGGCCGACACTTGCTGGGCACCCCGAACGGTCGCGTGCAACGCTGGATCGCCGGACGCGAAGGTCTCACGCACTTGCTCGTCGCCATCGCCGCAGGTTCCGACACGCTCGCGTCGCTGCTGCCGGCCTGGCGCGACACGCTCAGCGGCAACCCGCGCTTCGCGGCGTCGGCATCGCCTCCGCGTTCCTTGGCGCAGCGCGTGGCAACGCTGCTGCGCGGCGGCTGGATCGAAGCTCACGGTGCGCACCAGCAACGCCTTTCCAGTGAGACGGGCTTCCGCCGACGCGAACCCGAACCAGCCTTCGCAGAACTCACAGGCGGACTGGCTCTGACTGCCAAGGGGCACGCTTGCTTGACGGCGTGACCACCGTGACCACAAGCGAAGCACCGGCTTTGGCGCCCCCCCGCAACGCGAGATCTTTCCTATGCTGGCGCGCCGGGAACTCCGAGAGGGAAGTCACAGCATGCGTAAGACCTCGATCACGCTCGGCCTCGTCGCCGCGCATCTCTTCGGTGCAGCTCTGCACGCTCAACAGCTGCCCGCGCCGTCCACCGCGCTGCCTGCGCCCGTGCTTCCGGTGAACGGTTTCATCGTGAAGATGCTGCCCGCCGACCTCGACGCGAACGGCCTGCAGGACATCGCGCTCATCACGAACAACAACCACCTGTGGTTGCTGCTGAGCGACGGCGAGGGCGGCATGTCGGGCTTCCGTCACGCTCCCGCTGTCTCGGGCGCGCTCATCGACCTCGCCGTGCTGGACTGGAACCACGATGGTTGGGACGACGTGGCCAGCCTCAGCGACACCGGCAGCGTGCGCGTGTTGCTGGGCGACGGCGCCGGCGGCAGCTTGGGCGACGTGCAAGCGCTCGCCGCCGACACCCCCGGCCTCGCACTGCGCGCCGGCGACTTCGATGGCGACGACAACGACGACCTCGTGCTGAGCACTTCGCTGCCACCACGTCTGCGCATCTTGCGCGGCAACGGCTCGGGCGGCGTGCTCAGCGAACACACGCACCTCACGCCCGGCCTGGCGAGCACCTTTCAAATCGGCGACGTCGACCTCGACGGCGCGCCCGACATCCTGGCCTCGATCACCGACCTCGGCGCCGAAGGTCTCGTGCTGCTCTTCGGCGACGGCAGCGGCGCCTTCCCGAGCAGCAGCTTCTACGCGCACGTCGGCGACACCCATCACGTGCTGCTCGCCGATGTCGACAACGACGGCTTCCTCGATGTCGCCGCCGCGCGGCTCGTGGAACCCAGCGCTGAGTTCCCGTGGCGCTTGGAGCTGCGGCTCAACCTCGGCAACGGCACGCTCGGCCCGGCGTCCACGCTGCACGAGCAAGGCACGATCCACGACCTCACGGCCGGCGACTTCTTCCGCGACGGGAACCTCGACCTCGTCCTCGCGAGTCAGTCCACCTCCAACGCCTTCGTGTATCGCGGGCACGGCAACGGCGCCTTCGATGCGGCCACCGAGCTGCGCACCTCGCCCAACGCAAGCCGCGTGCTGGCGCTCGACTTCGATGGCGACGGCCTCAGCGACCTCGCGCACGCACCTTTCGGCGGCGTGGTGCTCGCCACGGGAACCGGCGCTGGCACGCTGCGCCAGGCGCACGAACACTCGGCGTCGAGCATCCTGCGCGCGCTGCGACTCGGCGATCTCGATGGCGACGGCCTGCTCGATGCTGTGACGGCCGGCGAGTTCAGCGACTGCGTGTCCGTGTTCCCGGGCCTCGGTGGCGAACGCTTCGGCGAGCCCACGAGCTACCCCGTGTCCGACCCATCAGGCACGGGCTCGGGCGTGGCGCTCGGCGACCTCGACAACGACGGCGCGCTCGACGTGGTCGTGGCGCGCGAGGAACTCGTGGGCGGCGTGAGCGTGTTGCTCAACGACGGCGCCGGCGGCTTGCTCCCGAGCGTGGTGCACGCCACCGGCGCCAACACCACCGAGGTCGAACTGGCGGACATCAACCGCGACGGGCAGCTCGACGTGCTCGCCCTCGACCGCGGCAGCCAACGACTCACGCTCTTGCTCGGCGACGGCGAAGCGGGCTTCGCGGCGCCGCGTCACTGGGTCGTGCCCTTCCAGTCGGATCACTTCAGCCTCGGCGACGTGAACGGCGACACCTTTCTCGACGTGGTCGTGGTGTCGCACGGCGCCACTCAGCTCACCACGCTGCACGGCACGGCCGCCGGCGGGCTCGCGCTCGCGTCGTCGCTGGAAGTCGGGCCCGAAGCCATCGCGGTAGCGCTCGCGGACTTCGACCTCGACGGCGACCTCGACCTCGCGATCGCGCGCAACGTGGAGAACAACACGGTGCGCGTCTACGCCAACAACGGGCTCGGCTCCTTCAGCTTCGTGTCCGAGATGCCGGGCGGTGAGTACCCCGCGCACATGGTCGCGGGTGATCTCGACGCCGACGGACGGCCCGACCTGGTCGTCGCCACGCTCAACTCGATCCACGTGCTGCACGGCACGGGCGACCTCGGCTTCCTGCCCGCGTCGCGACATCTCATGCGCAGCGCCGAGCTCGGCACACCGACGAAGCTGCGGCTCGCGGATCTCGAGGGTGCGGGCGCGCCGGATGTGCTGTGCGTCACTTACCAAGGCACGCTGCAGGTGTTGCCGAATCGCGTCTCGCCGTGGTTCCAGATCGGTGGCGACGCTCCCGGCGGCCCGCGTCTCTCGGCCGTGGGCGCGCTGACCCCCGGCGCGCCGCTCACGCTCTCGATCGCGGGCGGCACGCCCTCAGGAACGCTGGCGCTCGTGCTCGGCCTCGACGTGCTGCTGGCGCCGCGCTTCACCGGCGGCGTGCTGATCCCGAGCCTGGACCTCGTGAAGTTGTTCCCGCTCGACGGCAACGGCGCGCTCTCACTCGCGAGCAGCTGGCCCGCGGGTGTGCCCGCCCAAACGCCGATGTGGCTGCAGGCCTGGTCGATCGCGCCGGCGCTGCCGGGCGAAACGCTGCTGGGCATCTCGCGCTGAGTGCACCCGCCGCGCAGATCAGGCTCGCGTGATCCAGCTCGTCAGCACTCCCCAAGCCCAGGTTCTTGGGATACGCTTCGACTCACTCGCGGCAGTCCCCCCCGGGCACTGAGCTTCCTGCCGCAGTGAGTCACGACGGGAGACGTGAGCATGCCTCGGTCTGTTCTTTTCACACTAGCGGCACTGTGTGCCTTCACGATTCCGCTCTTCGCGCAGCAGAAGAACGTGCTCGTGATCGTTGCCGACGACCTCGGCCTCGGCGACGCCAACTTCTACAAAGTGAGCGAGGACCCGCCGCGCACGCCGAACCTCGACGCCATGGCGGAGCAAGGCGTCAGTTTCACGAACGCGTGGAGCTACCCGTTCTGCTCACCGACTCGCGCGGCGATCCTGACCGGCCGCTACGGCTACCGGACCGGCATCGGGCACCTGATCAGTCCGCACAACAACGAGCCCGCGCTGCCGCTCTCCGAGATCACGCTGCCCGAGATGGTCAAGCAGGGAAGCCACGGGCTCTACCGCAACGCGGCCTTCGGCAAGTGGCACGTCGGGAACCTCAGCAACGGCGGTGACCTCGCCCCGAACCTCGCTGGCTTCGCGAACTACAAGGGCATCCTCGCCGGCTCCGCGGATCAGTACTTCGACGCGGACGCCGTGGAGAACGGCGTGGTGCAGCCGCAGGAGGGCTACCTCACCACGACCACCGTGCAAGACGTGCAGCAATGGGTCGGCAACACGGACAGTCGCCCGTGGTTCGCCTACCTCGCTTTCCATGCTGCGCACACGCCGCTGCACGCACCGCCCTCGCACCTGCACTCGAACCCGAACCTCGTTGCGGGAACCATTCCCGACGCCTCGTCCCCCGACAAGCGCGCCTACTTCAAGGCCATGGTCGAGGCGATGGACCGCGAGATCGGGAACCTGTTCGAAGCGCTCGAGAACATGAACGAGCTGGCTCACACCACGATCGTGTTCATCGGCGACAACGGCGCACTCGGGCAGATCATCGCGCCGCCCTACTTCAAGCAACAGGCCAAGGGCACGGTCTACGAAGGCGGTGTGAACGTGCCGCTGATCGTGGTCGACCCGGACGTCGTGATGCCGGGGCGTGTGTCGCACTCGCTCGTGCACGCCGTGGACATCTTCGCCACCGTGGCCGAAGCCGCCGACATCGACGTGGCCGCCACCTTCCCGCACCTCGTGCTCGACTCGCGCAGCCTGATGCCCTTCGTCGACTTCAAGACAGCGCCGACACCGCGCGAAGAGCTCTACACCGAACACTTCTCCCCCAACGGGGGCGAAGGGCCGTTCACCTACTACCGCAAGGCCGCTCGCGATCGCCGCTACAAGCTCATCCAGCTCGACACAGGCGAAAGCATGTTCGACCTCTTGGCCGACCCGTACGAGCAGATCGACCTGCTGCTCGGGGAGCTGAACGTCGAGCAGCAGCGCGCCTACGTCAAGCTCAGCGAAGTGTGCGAGGAGAACGGCCTGCAGTGACAGCAGCCAGCGTGCTCAGCGCTCCGGGCGCGGCACGTGTTGGTCGAAGAGGATCGAGTTGCCGTCCGGGTCCACGAGCGTGAAGTGTGCCGGGCCGGTGCTCTCCGCGTCGGCTTCGGTCGTGAGTTCCACGCCACTCTCCTTGAGCTGCGCCTGGATCTCGCGCACGTCTTGGAACTCTTCGAGCGGCTTGCCGTTCGAATCCCAACCCGGGTTGAAGGTCATGATGTTGCCTTCGAACATGCCTTGGAAGAGGCCGATCTTGATCGTGCCGTTCTGCAACACGAGCCAGTTCTGCTCCTGCACGCCGCCGACCACGCGGAAGCCGAACTTCTCGTAGAAGGCCTTCGAGACAGCGATGTCCTTCACGGACAAGCTCACGGAAAAGTTGCCGAGTTGCATGGAGGGGGTGTCCGGGGTGGGAGCGAAGGGACCAGCCGCGAGCGACAGTGCGGCGGCGAGCGCCACGGCTGAAGTGAGCGTTGCGAGGGGTTTCATCGAGCGAACTCCTGGAGCGGCCGGACGAGCGTGACCTCTGCCGGGCGTCGCTCGCTGCCGCAGACCCTATTCGCGCAACTCGAGCCTGACAACCGCCAGGCGGCACGGACCGGCAGCTGCTCGGTGGGCACGCGGCACCTCAGCGCGGGAACCTGGACATCGAACGCTGTCGTGCTGCCCGCGACTCCTGGCGCTGATAAGCAACGCTGACCGTAGCGATAGCTGCTTGCGATTGGTGACTCTCCCGCACGTAGCCGAAGATGCTCTCCGCACGACCCCACTCAGGAGATCACCGCATGTTCACGACTCGATTCGCGCGCGCACTCACCAGCATGGCTCTGCTCTGCGCCGCGCCCACCGCCTTCAGCCAGGAAGCCAAACCGATGAGCGCAGATCCGCATGCCGGCCAGTCCGAGGACACCACTGTTCTCGAGATGTCGAACCAGGATTGGTGGCCCGAGCTGTTGAGCCTCGACATCCTCCATCAGAACTCGCTCAAGAGCGACCCGATGGGCGCAGACTTCGACTACGCCGAGGCGTTCAACTCGCTCGACCTCGAAGCCGTGAAGGCCGACATCACTGAACTGATGACGACCTCGCAAGACTGGTGGCCCGCCGACTGGGGTCACTACGGTCCGCTCTTCATCCGCATGGCCTGGCACAGCGCCGGCACTTACCGCGTGTCCGACGGCCGCGGTGGCGCTTCCGACGGCACGCAACGCTTCGCGCCGCTCAACAGCTGGCCCGACAACGCCAGCCTCGACAAGGCGCGTCGCCTGGTCTGGCCGATCAAGCAGAAGTACGGCGCCGCGCTCTCGTGGGCCGACTTGATGGTGCTCGCGGGCAACTGCGCGCTCGAGTCGATGGGCCTCGAGACCATCGGCTTCGCTGGCGGTCGCGAAGACGTGTGGGAGCCGCAGAAGGACATCTACTGGGGCCCCGAAGGTGAGTGGCTCGCCGACCAGCGCTACTCCGGCGACCGCGAGCTCGAGAAGCCGCTCGCCGCCGTGCAGATGGGTCTGATCTACGTGAACCCCGAAGGCCCGAACGGCGAGCCCGATCCGCTCGCCGCCGCGCGCGACATCCGTGAGACCTTCGGTCGCATGGCCATGAACGACGAAGAGACCGTCGCGCTCATCGCGGGTGGACACACGCTCGGCAAGGCGCACGGTGCGGCCAAGCCCGACGGTCACGTGGGCCCTGAACCCGAGGCCGCCGGACTCGAAGAGCAAGGCCTCGGCTGGAAGAACAGCTACGGCACGGGCAAGGGCGCCGACACGATCACGAGCGGACTCGAAGGCGCGTGGACGTCGACGCCGACGCAGTGGTCGAACAAGTACTTCGGCAACCTCTTCCGCTACGAGTGGGAGCTGACGAAGAGCCCCGCCGGCGCGCACCAGTGGACGCCCAAGGACGGCCCGGCCAACGTGCCCGACGCGCACAAGCCCGACACCTTCCACAAGCCGATCATGTTCACGACGGACCTCGCGCTGCGCGTCGACCCGATCTACGGACCGATCTCGAAGCGCTTCCACGAGAACCCCGACGAGTTCTCGGCCGCCTTCGCGCGGGCCTGGTACAAACTCACGCACCGCGACATGGGCCCCGTGTCACGACTGCTCGGCCCCGACGTCGCGCCGCCGCAACTGTGGCAAGACCCGGTGCCGGCCGTGGATCACGCGCTCGTCGACAGCAGCGACGTGGCCGCGCTCAAGGAGCAACTGCTCGGCTCGGGCCTCTCGGTGTCGCAACTCGTGTCGACGGCGTGGGCTTCGGCGGCGAGCTTCCGCAACAGTGACAAGCGCGGCGGTGCGAACGGCGCGCGCTTGCGTCTGGCGCCGCAGAACTCCTGGGCGGTCAACAACCCCGAGGAGTTGGCGCGGGTGCTCCCGAAGCTCGAGTCGATCCAGGCCGAGTTCAACGACGCCCAGTCCGACGACACGCGCATCTCACTCGCCGACCTGATCGTGCTCGGTGGCACGGCGGCGATCGAATCGGCCGCCATGCACGCCGGCTTCGAGCTGCACGTGCCCTTCACGCCTGGGCGCACCGATGCCTCGCAAGAGCAAACCGACGCCGAGTCCTTCGAGGCGCTCGAGCTGCGCGCCGACGGCTTCCGCAACTTCGTCGCCGAGGGATCCACGCGCAGCCCTGAGAAGTCGCTCGTCGACCACGCGAGCCAGCTGCGGCTGACCGCGCCCGAGATGACCGCGCTCATCGGTGGTCTGCGTGTGCTCGACGCCAACCACGGCGGCGTGGAGCACGGCGTGTTCACGAGTCGTCCCAGCACGCTCAGCAACGACTTCTTCGTGGAGTTGCTCGACATGAGCACGACCTGGCAGAAGTCGAGCGACAAACCCGGCGTGTACGAAGGCCGCGACCGCGAGAGCGGCGAACTCAAGTGGACCGGCACCGCCGTGGACCTCGTGTTCGGCTCGAACGCGCAGCTGCGCGCCATCGCCGAGGTCTACGCCAGCGCCGACGGGAAGCAGAAGTTCGTGACCGACTTCGCCAAGACCTGGACCAAGGTGATGAACCTCGATCGCTTCGAGTTGGATGGTGAAGCGCACGAGGCCACGCAACAAGTCACGGTGCGTCGCCGCTGATTCAGCGGCACTGCGTCTCGCCGAGTCACTTCGGTGCGGAAAGCCCTCGCGAAGACTGCGGTCTTCGCGGGGGCTTTCTCGTGGGGGCGAGCACTCGCGCGCCCAGCCGGCGCCAGGCTTCATCAGTTCGGAGCTCACCACGTGACCGCCTCGTAGGCGACGGCGCTTTCCGGCTTCACTCGCCGTAGTGCACCTGCAGCCCGCCGCTCAGCGCGACGGCACCACCGCTCGGCACCGCCATTTGCAAGAAGGCCTCGTAGCCCGCGATGACACCGGGCGGCAGCGGCACGTCGATCGAGAACTCGCCTTGCGCGTCGGTGGTGCCGATCCACTTGATGAAGTCGGGCTGCACGAACAAGCTGCAGCCGAAACCGAAGGGCAGCTGCGCAGGACTGAAGCCGGCGAGCGCGAACACCAGCGCGTTCGGGCTGGCGTTGCTCAGCTCGATCGCGTGCGTGGGGAAGCCCAAGTCGGGCGCGAAGGGCGCCTGCAAGCGCAAGGCCGACGGGCTCCCAGCCACGCAGGCCTCGCCGTAGGGCGACACGAAGGCGAAGTCGCCGAGCACGAGTGTGAGGTCAGCTTGCGTGCCGGTGATGCCGGAGCCGCTGCCGTGCGTGATCAACTTGGGCACGACCACAGGCGGCGCCTGCGCGATCGGGAAGCTGATCACGTGGTTGGGCCCCACCGCCGGCACCTGCGACTGGCAGCTGGGGGCCGGGTTGATGCCGTCACTGGCGATCACGTAGGCGCGATTCTTGAGCGGGTTCCACTCCACGTCTTCGGGCTTGATCGCGAGCGGCGTGCAGAAACCGGACAGGTTCATGGACACGACCAAGTTGGGACTGCTCGCGGCGCGCGACACCTGGTTCGCGCTGGGCGCGACCATGAACACGGCGCCGTCGCCGAGGACCTGCGGGTCGGCGTCGACACCACGGGTGCCGTTGACCTCCGTGACCTGACTCAGTTGCCCCGCGAAGTCCACGCGCGTGAGCGACGACGTCTCCGTGACCACCACGGAGGGCGGGATGCTGCGACTGTCGATCGCCATCGCACGCGACGTGCCGGGCACCGGGAGGACCAGGTCGGGCTGCATGCCCAACGCGAAGGGCGGCGCGTAACGCGACACCTCGTTGAAGGTCTGGTCGAGCAGGAAGATCTCGCCGCTGCCCGGATGCACGTCGATGTCCCAGAGGTCGAGCGGCGCGCTCGACGCGGGCGTGATCTCCACCACGGTGTAGGTCGGCGGTGCGAGGCTCGTGAGCGTCACCTGGAAGAGCTGCGCGCCGGTGGTCACGAGCAAGCTGTCGCTGCTGCGATGCCACTCGATGGCGGGGCGCACGAAGGCACTCGGCGCGCCGGGGAACTGCGTGGGCGCGATGTGCACGAGCGGTTGGTTGCTCTGCGTGTCGGGCACCCACACGCCGTCGGTGGTCACGACCACGGCGGTGTTGTCAGGCAGCACGGACTGCGCCGCAGCGAGCGGCGCCCCAAGCGCGAAGGCGCAGAACACGAGACCGAGAAGCTTCATGGGTCGACTCCCGAGAACAGAGTCGCCGAGTCTAGCAGTGGAAGCGCGATCCGGGGAGCTGCGCCGCGCGCTCAGAAGATGAAACTCGCGCCGGCGATGACGCCGCTGAAGGTGACGTCGGTGTTGTTGGTGCCGCCGAGGTCGTAGTCGAGGTAGCGGTAGCCGACAGACAGATTCCAGCCGTCGTAGGCGCGGTTCACGGTGGCGACGCTCTGCCAGGTGAGGTCGGAGTCGCCTTTGCCCACGTCACCGTAGAGGTTCAGGTGCCACGCGCCGTCCTCGGGCACCTCGATGTCAGCCGTGATCGTGTACGACGTGTTGAGCAAGAGCGGTGAGTCGCCCTGGGGCAAGCCGATCATCGGTCGCGTGTACTCGAAGGTCGTGCGGCCCGCGGTGATGTTCGGGCGCGGCGCCACGAGGCGCGCGGCCACCGAGGCGTCCATCGGGAACACTTGGTGCTTCTCTGCTTCGGCGATGAAGAGCGCCTTCAACTCCTCCACCTTCTCGGGGTGCTGCTCGGCGAGGTCTGTCGACTGGGTGAAGTCGGTGTTGAGGTCGTAGAGCTCGAGCACCTGGTTGTGGAGCGGGTCGGTGTTGGCGGCCCCGAAGGCTTCCCACGGCGCGCGGTTCACCTTGGTGGCGAGCAACCAACCTTCGTGGTAGAGCGCCCACTGGCCCATCATCTCGAAGTACTGCGTGCTGTGTCGCGACGGCGCCTCGGCGTTGGCCGTGTCGAAGGTGTAAGCCAAGCTCGTGCCTTCGATGGGCGCTTGCGGGATGCCGTCCACGGCCTGCGGCGCCGCGATGCCGGCGGCCTCGAGGATCGTGGGCACGATGTCGATCACGTGGCAGAACTGCTCGCGCAGCCCGCCCTTGTCGGTGATACGCGCCGGCCACGACACGGCCATGTTCTGGCGCACGCCGCCCAAGCGCGAGGCGTTCTGCTTGAACCACGTGAAGGGCGTGTCGAAGGCCCACGACCAACCCGCCGACATGTGGTTGTAGGTGTGCTCGGTGCCCCACTCGTCGTACCAGTTCATCTGCTGCTCGACGGGCATCATGTTGACGCCGTTGAAGAAGGCCACCTCGTTGGGCGTGCCGAGCGGGCCACCTTCGGCGCTCGTGCCGTTGTCGCCGTTGATGTAGATCACCAAGGTGTCGTCGAGCTTGCCGATGTCGTCGATGGCTTGGATGACGCGCCCGATCTCATGGTCGGAGTAGGCCACGAAGGCGGCGAAGACTTCCGCCTGGCGGATGAACAACTTGCGCTCGGTGTCGTTGAGTTTGTCCCAGGGCGTGAGCAGGTCGTCGGGCCAGGGAGCGAGCTGCGAGTCGGCGGGGATCACGCCCAAGCGCTTCTGGTTGGCGTAGATCTCGGCGCGCACTTCGTTCCAGCCCTTGTCGAAGAGCTTCATGCTGCGGATCTTCTCGACCCACTCGGGCGTGGGGTGGTGCGGAGCGTGCGTGGCGCCCGGCGCGTACTTGATGAAGAAGGGCTTGGCCGGGTTGATCTGGTGGATGCGGGTCACGTAGTCGATGGCGTCGTCGGCCATGCCCGTGACCAGGTTCCAGCCTTCTTGACCTTCGAAGGGATAGATCTGCGTCGTGTTGCGGAACAGGTTCGGCTGCCACTGGTTCGCGTCGCCACCGACGAAGCCGTAGAAGTACTCGAAGCCCAACCCGACAGGCCAATTGTCGAAGGGCCCCACCTGGCACGCGGCGAAGGTCGGGGTGTTGTGATCCTTGCCGAACCACGCGGTGGAGTAGCCGTTGTCGCGCAACATGCGCCCGATGGTGGCCTTGTCGCGACCGATGATGCTGTTGTAGCCGGGGAAGCCGGTGGACTGTTCGGAGATGACGCCGAAGCCCGCCGAGTGGTGATTGCGACCGGTGATGAGCGCGGCGCGCGTGGGCGAGCAGAGCGCGGTCGAGTGAATGTTGTTGTAGCGCAGGCCCATCTCGGCCACGCGGTCCATGGCCGGCGTGGGGATCACGCCGCCGAAGGTGCTCGGCACGCCGAAGCCCGCGTCGTCGGTGATGATCAGCAGCACGTTGGGTGCCTCGGCGGGCGGCACGACACGCGGCGCCCACCAGGCCTCGGAGTCGAGCGCGCCGTGCGCGATGCTGCCCGCGAACTCGGGGTTCGGCGGTGGCAGGTGCGCGCCGTCGACAGCGGCTGTGGAGCTGGCCGCGCCGAGCTTCCCGTTCACTTCTTTGTAGGCGACGTCAGGAGACCCGAGCTGCTGGCAGGCCGACGGGCCGAGCAGCAGTGCGGCGGCGAATGCCAGACCGAGGCGAGATGCGACCGGACGCGAAAGGCGGGCTGCAGACATAGCGTGCTCCTGAGTTCCCCTGTCCGCGCGAACGGGCGCTGGCGAAGGCTTCCTGAAGAGCTTCGGCCCCCCGGGGCCGAAGAAGCGGCGAGAATGAGCGCCGCGGACCCTCAATGTCACGGAGTGCGCTCGTCCGCCTGCCTTGACGACGAATGCAGGTCGGGCACCGAATCGCCGTCGACACAAGACTCACCGCGCGTTCACGATCAGCTCTTCGTTGAGCGCGCGTCGTGCCCAGCGACCGATGAGCATCAGAGTCACGACGGTCACGAGGACTCCGGCGAACATCCAAGAGCGATCGAGCGACTGCGAGAAGTCGAGTTCGGAGAGCCCCGCACCGAGGATCGCCACGGCGAGCACGCGCGGCGCCAACCCGAGGCTGCTGCCCACGAGGAAGTCGCGCCACCGCATGCGCGCAGCGGCGAGCAGCAGGTTGGTGCCGGCGAAAGGCATCACCGGCGAGAGGCGGATGAGCAACGTGAGTGAGACCGTGCGTCGAGCGCCCCGCTGGACGAGCGCGCGATGCACCGCCGCGGCGCGCGGCCGCTGCGCCCACATCGAGAGCAGTCGGTCGCCCAACAAACGCCGCGACACGCCGAAGCCCAGCGCGGCGCCGAGCATGACCGTGAACAGCGCCACCGCCGAACCGAGAGTCGCGCCGAACAACAGCCCGGCCACGAGCGAAACGGCGTGCGTGGGCACCAAGGAGAGCCCCGCACACACCGCCCCGAGCACGACGAAACCCGGCAAGAAGGACACGCCCGCCGAACGCATCGGCTCGAACCAGAGCGCGTGCGTGGACGCCAGGATCGGGATCGCGAGCGCCGGCATGCCCACCGTGAACAGGGCGAGCGGGCCGAGCGCGCCCGCCTCGCGGATCGTGTCAGAAACTCGTTTCAGCATGGAGTGCTTCATCGGGGCCGGGCACGATAGCGCAGTCGTGAGCGCTGCCCGCCACTCGGCCAGGTGGATGCGGGCGCGCGTCCTCGAAACCGGGAGTCCCCAACATGCTGAGCGAGGTTGAACTCGGCCAGAAGATCGAGAAGGCGGAGTTCGACGAGCTCGTGCCCCAGCTGCGCATCGAGCTCGTGAACGCGCAGTACGACCTGCGCTCGGCCGACTTCCCGGTGATCGTGCTCCTCTGCGGGGATGACCAGCTCGCCGTGCGCCAGTGCCTGCGTGGCATGCACGAGTGGATGGACGGCCGCTTCCTCGAGTCGGTCGTGAGCGCAGGCCCCACCGACGAAGAGCGCGCCCACCCTTGGTTCTGGCGCTACTGGCGACGACTCCCGCGCAAGGGGCGCATCGGCGTGTTCATGAACGCCTGGGGCGCCGACCCGCTGCGTCACGCGCTCTTCGAGAACTCCGACGAAGAACGACTCACCCAAGACATCGCACACGCACGTCGCTTCGAACAAACCCTCGCCGACGAAGGCGCGCTGATCATCAAGCTCTGGTTCCACCTCCCGAAGGGCGAGTTCAAGAAGCGCCTCAAGCGCCTCAAGAAGAAGGACCAAGACTGGCGCCTCAACGACACGGACCGCGCGCTGGCCGAGCGTTTCGATGAGGTCGTCCCGCTCGCAGAACGCATGTTGACGGAGACGAGCACCGGCGCAGCGCCGTGGCACGTGATCGAGAGCAGCGACCGACGCCACTTCGGCATCACGGCCGCACGCACGATCCTCGAAGCGCTCGGCGCGCGCTTGTCGGCGCCACCCGCGCCGACGTCAGCGAGCAGCACGCCGATCGTCACCAGCGACACGCCCACTCAGAAGACCGTGCTCGACACGATCGACCTCACGAAGTCCTTCGAGAAAGACGAGTACGAGCAGCGCCTCAACGCCGCCCAAGCAGAGCTGCGCAAAGTGAGCGAGAAAGCGGCCGACAAAGGCATCGCGAGCGTGTTCGCCTTCGAGGGCTGTGACGCAGCTGGCAAGGGCGGCTCGATCCGGCGCCTCACCGCCGCGATCGGGATCCGCGACTTTCGCGTGATCCCGATCGCGGCGCCCTCCGAAGAAGCGCTCGCGCATCATTACCTCTGGCGCTTCTGGTCCAAGTTACCGGCAGCCGGCAAGACCGCGGTCTTCGATCGCAGTTGGTATGGCCGCGTGCTCGTGGAGCGCGTGGAAGGTCTCGCAAGCGAAGAGCAATGGCGCCGCGCCTACGTGGAGATCCGTGACTTCGAGGAGCAGCTCGTCGAGAGCGGGGCGGTCGTGCAGAAGTTCTGGCTGCACATCGATCAGGACGAACAACTGCGTCGCTTCAAAGCTCGCGAGGACACTCCCTACAAGGGCTACAAGATCACGGACGACGACTACCGCAACCGTGAGAAGTGGGAGCTCTACGTGGCGGCGATCCACGAGATGGTCACGCGCACGAACACGCCCGACGCACCCTGGCACCTCGTGCCGGCGAACGACAAACGCTACGCCCGCGTGAAGGTCATCGAGCTCACCGCCCAAGCGCTGAAGGAGCGGCTCAAGAGCAAGCACTGAGGCCTGGACACGCTGCCGCGCGGCTTCGGCGCCTAGCCTTCGTCTTCGCCGCCGAAGCGTTCGTGCCCGCGCTCTTCCAGCTCGCCCATCTGGCTGCGCAGGATCGTGCTCGCTTGCTCCAGTTGACCTTCCATCAGCGCGACCTCCACGTCACAGGAGGCGCGCAAGAGTTCGATCAGCATCGCGCGGAAGCCGGACACGAACGCGGCCTGCTCTTCCGCGGACATCTTGGCGGCGCGCGGCGGTGCTTCGGCCTTGGCGGCGACGACCTGGACCTGGAACTCGGAGAGCGCCGCGAGCGCGGCAGCGCTGTCGCCCGCCTTCACGGCTTTGCGCGTCGCGCGCTTGGCGTCGGCCATACCTCCCATGGCGTCGCTCAACGCCGAGGCATCAGGGAGGCCCGACACGCTGGCTTCCTGCGGCGAGGGAGCGGCCGCGCGCACAGCGGTGAGGGCGTAGCCGCCAGAGAGGGTCACGGCGACAGCGAAGGCGAGACTGCGAGCGTGGATGTGCATGGGGTCTCATTCTGAGAGTGAGGGGCAGGCGACGACTCGGGGACGTCGCCAGACGGTACAGGGAACCCATCGGTTGGTTCACCGACTTCGGGTCGGCGGGTACGCAGCCTGGCTCCGACGCGTGAGTGCCCCCTGCGACGTGGTCCCCCGCCGCGCACGCTTTCGCGCGTCAGCACCGCCCGAAGTCCGCCCGCAGCGCGCCGTCTTCCCGACCGTGCTTCGACGGCCACCCGCCGCCGCGCACGCGAGGAACGCGCGGAACAGAACGCGCGGATTGTTACCGTCCGCGGCATGCGAGGCGGCGTGACTCCTCGCCCCAGGCGAACCGGGAGGCGAACGTGCGACAGCTGATCAAGTCTTGCGAGAGCGGTTACGTGTTCCTCGACCTCGAGGCCAAGAGCCTCGAGCAGGCGTGCGAGGGCATGATCGCAGGTCTCGTCGCCAAGGGCGCGCTCACGGTGGACTCGGTGCCCGCCCTGCTCGAGAAACTCCGCGAGCGCGAAGCCTCGGTGTCCACCGCCATCGGCTCGTCGCTGGCCGTGCCGCATGCCTACGACGCGAGCATCTCCGAGCCCACGATCGCCATCGCCCGACTCAAGCGCGGCATCAACGCCGGCGCCCCCGACGGCACACCGACACGCTTCGTGTTCCTGCTTTTGGGCCCGAGCGGCGCCACCGAGCAACACCTCGACGCGCTGGCCAACGTGGCCCGGCTCATGTCGGACAACGAGTTCCGCTACCTGGCGCTCGAAGCGCGCAACGCCGAGCAACTCCAGACCGCGATCGAGTCGTGCTTCGGCGGCGAGGCGGCCACGCACCGACACGAGTCGGTGGGCGAGGGCCTGCGCTACACCGGCAAGCTCTTCGGCGGCGTCGTCGCCGACATCAAGCGCCGAGCAGCGCACTACATCGCCGACTTCAAAGACGGTCTCAACGGGCAAGCGCTCGGCTCGACACTGTTCCTGTTCTTCGCCTGCCTCGCCCCCGCGATCATCTTCGGCGGGCTGATGCACGGGCTCACGGGCGGCGACATCGGCGCGGTCGAGATGATCGTGGCCAGCGCCTTCTGTGGGCTCGTGTACGCCATGCTCGCCGGGCAGCCGCTGATCATCCTGGGCGGCACCGGGCCGATGCTGATCTTCACCGGCATCCTCTACGACTACTGCGTCAAGAACGACATCGTGTTCCTGCACGCCTACGCCTGGGTGGGCTTGTGGACGGCCTTGATCCTGATCATCTTGGCGGCCACCGAAGCCAGCTGCCTGATGCGCTACTTCACGCGCTTCACCGACGAGATCTTCGCGGCGCTGATCTCGATCATCTTCATCTATCAGGCCGTGGACAAACTGCTGCTGATCTTCGAGCGCGCCGCCGCGGGCGACTCGATCAGCTACGACGTGGCGCTGCTCTCGCTGTTGCTCGCGCTGGGCACCTACTTCGTCGCGGCGAGCCTCAGCAACTTCCGCAAGAGTCACCTGCTCGTGCCCGTGGCGCGCGAGTTCCTCGCCGACTTCGGCCCGACGCTCGCGATCGTCGCCATGAGCGTGATCGCCTTCTTGTCGCGCGACACGATCTCGCTCGACCCGCTGCCGGCGCCCGATCACTTCCAGACCTCTGTGGGTCGCCCCTGGTTCGTGTCCTTCCTCGACGCAGACCTGAACCTGATCCTGCTCGCGATCATCCCGGCCTTGCTCGCAGCCGTGCTCGTCTTCCTCGACCAGAACATCACGGCGCGCCTGGTGAACAGCCCCGACAACAACCTGCACAAGGGCGAGTCCTATCACCTCGACCTGGCCGTGGTGGGCGTGCTCGTAGGCGTCTGCTCACTCTTCGGGCTGCCCTGGCTCGTGGCCGCCACCGTGCGCTCGCTGAATCACCTGCGCAGCCTGGCCAAGACGGAAGACCGCATCGATTCACGCGGCACCGCACACACGCGCATCTTGCACGTGCGCGAGAACCGCGTGACGGGCATCGCGATCCACTTGCTGCTCGGCGGCACACTGCTGTTCCTGCCGCTGCTCGAGAAGATCCCGCTGGCCGTTCTCTTCGGCCTGTTCCTTTACATGGGCGTGGTGTCCATGCGCGGCAACCAGTTCTTCGAGCGCCTCAGCCTGTGGTTCACCGACCCGGCGCTCTATCCGCGCACGCACTTCATGCGCCATGTCCCGCGCAAGACCATCCACGGTTTCACGCTGGTGCAAGCGGCCTGCCTAGGGCTGCTCTGGTTCGTGAAGGCGAGCGCCTTCGGGATCCTGTTCCCGCTGTTCATCGCGGTGCTCGTGCCGATCCGCTTCGGGCTGGAGCGGGTGTTCGCGTCCGAACACATCGCGCTGCTCGACGCCGAAGAAGGTCCCGAGGAAGAGAGCGAGACCTGGTCGTAGGTGCGGGGCTCTCAGCCCTCGTCGATCTCGGGCGGCACCAAGCTCTCCTCGGCGTCGACGCGCGTGGCGACGGCGTCGAAGCTCACCGTGATCTTGGGCATGAACGGGTGCTGGTAAATGGAGTGCACCTTGAAAGGCAGCATCACACCCTGCACGTCGCGGACGTCGCGGTAGGCGACCTGCACGCCGAGTTGCCCCATGCCGGGCACGAGCTCGAGCCGGTCTTCGTCGGCGAGGAACTCGCTCACGAGATCCACGAGTTTGGTCGTGCTCCTGCCGCTGGGTGAGACGGCGCGCACGAGCAGTCGCGCGTTGGGGCCCTCTACGATCGGGCGCAGCACTTGCAGCTCGGTGAAGTCCTCGCGCCAACCAGCGAGTCGACGGATCGGATGAACGCTGAGCGCTTGCTCGCGCTCGATGCCCTCCAGCTCGGTGACGGCCGCATCGTTGACCTGCGACACGACGCGGTCGTCGGCGGTGATCCACAAGCGCTCGGAAGTCGGCCCCAGCGAGGCCTGCATGCGTAAGCGGCGCGCATCGAAGAGCAACTCGATCGTGCCGGGTTCGCGCGGTGGCCCGAGGTCGATCGTGCCGGTCATGCGGACCACGCCCAGCGAGTCGACCGCGTCGAGACCATGCGCGACGTGCAAGTCGGCGAGCACGGCCTCCGCGCTGGGTAGGTTCGGGTTGCGGTTGCGGAAGCGCTGCTGACGCTCGGTGTGCTCGGCGAACGGGAACAGGAAGGCCTCGCACGCGCCGTCCACAGGCACTTCGAACTCGAGGATGCGCGTGGGTTCCTTCGCGACGCTGAAGTGCCCACGCGTGGCGGTGGGGAGCAGCGCGCTCGAGAAGGCGCCGGGGCGCTCGATGAGCAGCTGGTCGCCGTCGAGTCGCACCACGTAGTACGCGCGGTCGTTGGTCTCGTCCCAGTAGAGGCCTTCGTAGGCTTGCAGATCGGTCGACGCCGACTCGCGTGCGGCGCGCTGCTCGCGATGCGCTTCGATGTCGCCGTCGAGGAGCAACTGTTGGAGCGCGCTCTCGAACTCGAGGCCCGCGAGCGTGCCGCGCGACTGCGTGAAGAACAGCACCATCAGGTCGCGCTCGGGCCAGGCCCAGGCGTGCGTGCCGTCGGAACCGCTGTGACCGAAGAGCGCCGGCTCGCTGTCGACGGTTTCGGCGTACACGACCCACTGCTGGCCGTAGAAGGTGTTGAGTGCGCGGAAGCCGGTGGAAGCCGGCAAGCGTTCGCGCGGGCTCAGACCGCGCGCGATGGCGTCGGCGGAGAGCAACTCGCGCCCGCCGTCCATCCACAGCGCGAGGAAGCGCGCGTAGTCCGTGGTCGTGGAGTAGAGGCTCTGCGAGGTGAGGAAGATCGGGAAGATCGGCGGGTCGACGGAGGGCTGCCAGTGCCGACGCCAGGCCCCCACGCCGCCCGAGTACGCGCTGGGGATGCGCGCCAAGGTCGGCGAGTCGGGCTCGAGCAACGTGACGCTGTCGTGCATCCCGAGCGGCTCGAGCAGCCGGCGCTGCAGGAAGTTCTCGACGGGCTCGCCGGTGATCGTCGCGGCGAGGGCCCCGAGCGTGTCGGCGCCCGCGTCGCTGTATTGGAACGACGTGCCGGGTGCGAACAGCAACTCGGTGCCGGCCGCTTCGCGCGCGATGTCGCCGAGCGTGGCGTAGTCGGTCAGCGGGCGCGTGAGGGTCGTGAAGGGCAGGCCGCTCGTGTGCGTGAGCAGCTGCTCGACAGTGATGCCCGCGGTGCTCGGCGTGTCGTAGGCGGACAAGAACTGCGCGGCCGTGGCGTCGAGTGTGAGCCGCCCGTCGTCGAGCAACATCTGGATCGCGGTGCCGCCCAGGGGCTTGGTCATCGAGCGCACGCAGAACACCGAGTCGACCTCCAGCGCGCGCTGCTCTTCGCGGTCGGCGAACCCGAAGGCCTGGTGCAGGAGCGTGCGACGGTCCTTGATGATGTGCAGCTCGGCGCCCACGAGCGCGTCGGTGTCCACGTAGCGCTGGACCTCGTCGGCCAGCAGCTGCAAGACCTCGGGATCCACGCCGTGCTCGGCGGGCTGCGCAGCGGGAAACGCGGGCTCGCCTTGAGCCGCGAGGAACGGGGACAGAACGACGAGCGCGAGCAGGAATTTGAGCATGCGCCCGATGGTAGGTGCCCTCGGCCACGCACCGCCTCGCGATTTACGCAGGTCAGCGACGCGTCAAGGTACAGGACGAGTGAGTGAGCGCGACCTCGCAGGGACCGGCACCGCACTCACCATCGACCCTCAGCCGCCTCGCGCGCGCAACTCCCGGCGCAGACCCACGCGCGCGCTCGCTGGCGCCACCAGCGACACCGCCGCTTGGTCTGCGGCGCCGAAGTGCGCGAAGTTCGTGCGCGCCTGACGCAAGCTGATGTGGTTCGCGGAGCTGATCGCGTCGACCTCTCCGAGATTGCTGCCGTCGTCTTCCCACCAGCACACGGGGCAGGTTTCGTGACGCGAATGCTGCGCGAGCACGAAGTAGTCGCAGCAGGGGCACTGGAAGCGGCCTTCGGGAACGGTGGTCATGACGAGCAGGATAGTGACGCGCGCGCTGGCATGCGACGGGCGCGCGCCCCACGAGCGCGACCACCGATTCCGCAGGCGTGCTAGCGTGCGCGGGCTCATGACCGGAAGAGCTCCCCACGCTTGCCAACCTGAGGAACAGCCCACCTTGATCGCTTCAAAAATCGTCACCGCGCTGCTCTGCGCCGCGAGCCTTTGCGCCCTCAACGCCCATGCCCCAGCTCAGTCGGCGACCTCTCATGTGCAGCAGGCTTACTTGAAAGCGTCCAACCCGGGCTTCTCCGACCGGCACGGCTACGCGGTCGCGATCTCCGGCGACACCATGGTGGTCGGCGCACCCAGCGAGGCGAGCAACGCCACCGGGGTCGACGGCACTCAGAGTGACGACAGCGCTCCGGGTGCTGGCGCGGCCTATGTTTTCGTGCGCAGTGGGAGCAGCTGGACGCAACAGGCGTACTTGAAAGCGTCGAACACGGAGAGCGGGGACAACTTCGGTTCCGCGGTGGCCATCTCGGGCGACACCCTCGTGGTCGGCGCCCACAGAGAGTACAGCAGTGCCACCGGGGTGAACGGCGACCAGGCCGACAACACTGCGGGTGTCGGAACTGGAGCGGCCTATGTCTTCGTGCGCAGCGGGAGCAGCTGGACGCAACAGGCCTACTTGAAAGCGTCGAACACCGAGGGCGGCGACTCCTTCGCGACCTCGGTCTCGGTGTCCGGGGACACTGTCCTCATCGGCGCGCCCTTCGAGGACAGCAACGCGAGCGGGGTGAACGGCAATCAACTCGACAACAGCGTGGGCCTCTCGGGCGCCGCCTATGTGTTCGTTCGCAACGGCGCGGCCTGGAGTCAGCAGGCTTACCTCAAAGCGTCCAACTCCGGCATCTCCGACTACTTCGGTCAGTCGGTGTGCGTGTCGGGCGACATCGCCGTCGTGGGCGCCTACGGTGAGAACAGCACGGCCACCGGCGTCGACGGAGATCAGGTCGACAACAGCCTGAGCGCTGCTGGCGCCGCCTACGTGTTCGAGCGCAACGGCACCAGCTGGAGTCAGCAGGCGTACCTCAAAGCCTCGAACACCGGCGCGAACGACATGTTCGGTCACGCGGTGGCCGTCGCGGGCGAAACGCTGGTCGTCGGCGCGGTGCAGGAAGACAGCGAGGCAACAGGTGTGAACGGAAACCAGGGCGACAGCACCACGAGCAGTGAGAGCGGTGCGGCCTACGTGTTCGAGCGCAGCGGCGGCGTGTGGAGCCAGGCGGCCTACTTGAAAGCCTCCAACTGGACCACGAATTCCTTCGGCTGGTCCGTCGCAGCCTCGGGCGACACGGTGCTCGTCGGTGCGCCCCACGAGGTCGCGGACAGCGCCGGCCGCTCGGGCGCTGCGTACACCTTCGTGCGCGGCGACTCAGGCTGGACGCAGCAACTACGTCTCGGCCCCGGCGACGGAAACAACTGGGACTGGTTCGGAAGTGCAGTGAGTCTGTCGGGCGACACCGCAGCTGTGGGCGCACACCAGGAAGACAGCGCCGCCAACGGTGTGAACGGCGATGAGAGCGACGGCAGCCTGAGCGCGTCGGGCGCCGCCTACGCCTTCGCACTCGACCAACCCTGGACCAACTTGGGCCAGGGCAAGGTCGGAGGGCTGGGGATGCCGCTGCTCAGCCTCGACGCTTCACTCGAGAGTGGAAGCGTCGGCTCGATCGACCTGATCAACGCAGCAGGTTTCTCCCCCGCCGCGCTCTTCATCGGCTTCACACCCGGGAGCGTGCCGGCGCTGGGCGGCACCTTCGTGCCCTTCCCGGCCGCGACTCAACTCTTGCTGACGGTCGGCCCCAGCAACGCGCGTCATCTGCCACTCACCTGGCCGGCGGGCATCCCCGCAGGAACGCTCGCCTACCTGCAGTACCTGATCCAGGACAACGCCGCCACGCTGGGCGTGGCCTTCTCGAACGCCATCGAACTCGAAGCGCAGTGAGGTTCAGCGGGAGGTGAGCGCGACGCCAGCGAGACGGAGGCACCCAACGTGAGCTCCCGCCCGCACAAGCCGGACATGCACCCGCGCAATCGTTTCCGCGACGGCTACGACTTCGTGGCCTTGCGTGCAGGCTGCCCGGAGTTCGCGCCCTTCGTGCGCCCGAACGCCTACGGCGACCTGTCGATCGACTACGCCGACGCGCGCGCAGTGAAAGCGCTCAACCAGGCCTTGCTGGCGCAGGTCTACGGGTTGCGATCCTGGAACTTGCCGCCCGGCGGTTTGTGTCCACCGATCCCTGGCCGGAGTGAACATCTCCATCACCTCGCCGACTTGCTCGCGGGCGGCGCGGGGAGCGCGAGCGTTCCTCGCGGCCGCGCCGTGAAGGCGCTCGACGTGGGCACAGGTGCGAGCTGCATCTATCCGCTGATCGGCACGCGCGAGTACGGCTGGAGCTTCGTCGGGAGCGAAGTCGACCCCGCTTCCGCGCGTTGGGCCAAGGCTTTGGTCGCCGCGCACTCCGAAGTGGCGGACGACATCGAGATCCGACGGCAACCGTCGCCGCTGCATTGCTTCGAGGGCGTGGTCGAGCAGGGCGAGCGCTTCGACCTCTCGATGTGCAATCCGCCCTTCTACGCCTCGGCCCAGGAAGCCGCGCGCGGCAACCGTCGCAAACGCCGCAACTTGAGTGGCAAGCGCGCGGGTAAGGAACGCGCCGACGCAAGACGCCCGACCGGCGACGTGCGCAACTTCGGCGGCAAGGCCGGCGAGCTCTGGTGTGCAGGCGGCGAGGCAGGCTTCGTGCAGCGCATGATCAGCGAGAGCGCCGCGCGCCCTGAACTCTGCCGTTGGTTCACGACCCTCGTGGCCCGCGGAGCGACCCTGCCGAAACTGCGCCGCGCGGCGTCCGAGGCAGGCGCGTCGGAGGTGAGAGTCCTCGAGCTCTCGCACGGCGCAAAGCAGAGCCGGATCTTGGCGTGGCAGTTCGGGAGCAGCTGAACCCGTCGCTGCATGCCGATCAGCCGAGCACGGCCCGCGCCACGCTCACGCCTGTCCCAAACCGATCGCATCGGGAACCGACTCTGCCCTCCCCATCTTCACCCGCAGCTCTCAGGCAGCGGGTGCCGCCGGACCTCGCCGCTGAACAGCTCGTCGCCCAGCGTGAGGTAGAGCTGGCCGTCGTTCACCGCGAGCGCGAAGCTCATGCGGCGGGTCAGCGCCTGCGCAACGCTGTCGATCAAGTTCGGGTCGAGGCTGTAGAGCTCCACGGCGTCGGCGCGGTGGATGCGCTCGCCGTCCCACTGCGCGAGGAGCGCGGCCGGGTCCTTGTGCGTGTAGATCACCACGCGCGGCGACGCTTTGGACGCTTTGTGGATGCGCCGGGCGCCGGGCGCGCCGATCTCGATCCAGGCCTGCAGCTGGCCGGTGAGGTCGTGCACGGCCAGCGCCGGTTCGTCGGGTTCCGCGAGGCCCTTGCCGAAGGCCAAGCCCTCGGTGAACTCGAGGCAGTAGGCGAGCAGTCGCGCGACGAAGAACTCGGGCGCCTCCGAGGGGTGACACGCTGCGCGCAACTCGAGCGTCTCGTAGACGCCGCGGTCGCTGTCCGAGAGATCGATCTCGATCTTGAACAAGGTCGACGGGTTAGCCACCGGACGCCTTCGCCTTTCCCTTGCCGCGACTGCGCGCGAGCAGCTCGTCGATCAGCGCGCTCGCGCTGCCGTGCTTGCCGCCGGTGAGCGCGTCGAACTCTTTCTCGTTCACCAGCGCGCAGGCGTCGGCTTCGGAGAGCTCGGCCTTCTTGGCGAGGTCGGCGATCCAGCGCAACTGCTTCGCGGTGGGTGCGCGCGACTCGGCTTGCGCCGCCTTCAAGTGCTCGATCAACGCGCTGGCTTCTTCGCGGTTGGGTGCGTCGCTGGCGAGACGCAGGTCGGCGGCTTCCACGGCCTCTTCCAGACTCAGTCCCGTGGACTCGAGCAACTTGTCGAGGAACTCCTGTTGGTTCGCGCTGGGGAGCAGCGCGATGCCGCGCTCGCGCAGAGCGGCGAGCAGGGCCTTGCCCGTGTCCTGGGTCATCGTGTCGAGGTCGCCGATCTCGTCGGCGAGTTCGGGCGCGGCTTGGCGGAACTCTTCGAGCTTGAGTCGCGTGCGCGGTTGGAGCGGGCCCTCGGCGCTGGCCTGCTGCGCCATGCCGTGGGCCGCTTTAAAGTCTTCGAGCATCGTGTCCCACGCCTTGCTCGCGTCGTGTTTGCCCTCGGCGACCTCGTCGAGCAGCGCCTCCATGTCGGCGGAGTAGGCGGGCTGGAACAACTCGCCTTGCTGCGGCAACGCGAACAACGGCGCGGCCTCGAGCCAGATGTTGCGGCCACTCTCGGTAGGCGCCAACGCGCCGTCTTCCGTGACGACGTAGCGACGGTCTTCCAAGCGCTCCACCGTTTTGGCGTAGGTCGACGGCCGGCCGATGCCCGCCTCCTTCATGGCGCCGACCAGCGTGTGCGGACGGTAGCGCGGCGGCGGTCGCGTCTGGTCTTCGCGCAGCTCGGGGTTGGGGTGCTCGTCGTTGCCGGCTTCGAGCGCGAGGATTGTGCCCACGTCGACACTGAGGGCTTCGGTGGACGGTTCGTCGTCGAGCCCCGGGCCCACGAAAGCGCTGCGCCAGCCGGGTTCGGCGTACCAACCCACGGCGCCGTCGAGCACGCGATCGAGCTGCTCGCAGCGCCCCTTGAGGGAGAGCGTCACGCGCTGCGACGACACCATCAGCGAGGCCAGCGTGCGCGCGCGCACGAGCGCGTAGAGCTTCTGCACATCGGGTTCGGCCTCGGGGATCTGCGCCAGCGCGAGGTCCGTGGGGCGGATGGCTTCGTGCGCGTCTTGCACGCCGGCGGTTGCGGGCTGACCCGTCGCGTCGATGGGAGCCGCTTCGCCTGTGGGAGTCGCAGCGCCCGCGCGAGCCGCGTCGCCCGCGGCGGGATCGTGGCTCGTGGTGCCCGCGGACGTTGCGTCGATCGAGCGCGCCACGTCGGCTGGCGCGGCGGCCAGTCGTGCAGCGCCCCAGGTGTCGGCGACCACCGCGCGTCCGGTCTCCACGGCTTCCGCAGCGAGCCGCGTGGAGTCGGTGCGGATGTACGTGAGATGTCCCGCCTCGTAGAGCTGACCGGCGAGCGCGGCGGTCTTCTTGGGCGACCAACTCCAGCGACTACCGGCGGCTTGCAGCAAGGCGTCGGTGCTGAAGGGTGGCTTCGGCGACTCAGAGCGTTGCTTGCGCGTGACGTCGCTGACCGTGACTTCGCCCGCGGCAGTCAGCGCATCGAAAGCCGACTGCGCGAGTTCGGTGTCCGAGGTGCGGTGCGCGTTGAAGCGGTGTTTCTCGTCGACCCAGGCCTCGCTGTCGGACTTCTCGTGAAAGCGCACGCGCCAGTCGGTGAGTTCGGTGGACGCGAGCACTTCGAAGTAGCGCACCGGCACGTGCGCCTCGCGTTCCAATTCGCGCTCGACCACGAAGCCCAAGGTGGGCGTCTGCACGCGGCCCATCGAGTTGCTCGACGTGGTGGTGTAGCGCTTGGCGATCTTGCTGGCGCGCCAACCCACGAGCCGATCCACGAAGGTGCGGATCAGCGCGGCGTCGACCAGGGATTGATCCACTTTGCCGGGCGTGGCCACGGCGGCGAGCACCGCGTCTTTGGTGACCTCCTGGAAGGTCACGCGATGACACGGCCCGAGGTCGGAGAGCAAGCGCTCCAAGTGCCACGCGATGCGCTCGCCTTCGCGGTCGGGGTCAGCCGCCAGGTAGAAGGTGACCGAGTCGTGCTTGGCGGCCTCGTCGCGGATGGCCTTGATCGCCGCCTCGCCGCGCTCGGTCCAGAACCACGGCGGCTGCGGGAGCGCCCCCTCGGCGTGCGACCAGTAGGCCTTCTTGACCTCTTTGGGCGGATGCAGCTTGCGGTCGTCGGCGAGGCGCTCGATGTGTCCGCCGGTGGGCATCACGCGCCAGGCGTCTTTGCCGAGGTGCTTGAGGAGCGTCTTGCACTTGGCTTTGGACTCGACGACCAGGATGTTCATGCGGCGAGGGTAGCGCGTGGGGCTGGCTCACTGCACGCGTCGGACGCGTTGAGGTCGCGCGCCGGGCACGCGTTCGAGCACGCCGCGCGCCTCGAGATCGAGCTTCACCGTGACGCAATACCACGTGACGGACCGGCCCTCGAAGAGCTCGTCGCTCAAGTGCTCGGCCAAGCGCGCGGGCAGCTCCTTGAACGGCACGCCGGTGCGTCCGCGACCGATCGCGCGCAGCAGGGCGCGCTTCATGTCGTCGTAGACGGCGCGCTCGATGCGCACTCCCTGCTTGCCTTCGGGGTGCTGCGTGAGGAGGCGCGTCATCGGGGATCCTTCCTGGACGAGAACAGAGCGGCGAACCGGGCGAACAGGCCCGCCTCCGGGCAGGCCACCTTCGTGTCGAAGTCGGGGGCGCGACCGTCCGCGTCCATGGCGTCGAGCAGCGCGGAGAGGTGACGGCCGTAGAGCGTGGCGCTGCCGCGGCCGAGCATGGCGCGCACGAGCCAACCCTTCACGCCCGCGAAGCCGCGCTGAGTCACGACGAGGCGCGTGCCGCCCGGGATCGCTTCGAGCTCCCAGGTCACGACCGTGTCGATCGGTCCGCCGACCCAGCTGAACTCGATGCGACGCGGCTCGTCGACGGCGCGCACCTCGCCGCGCACGATGCCGTCGAAGCCGGGCGCCGGATCCGTGCGCAGCGTGAAGCGATGTCCCACCACGGGCTCGAAGTCCGTCTCCATCAACCAGCGCGAGAGCAGCTCGCAGTCGGTGAGCGCGCGCCAGACCTTCTCGGGCGGATGCGGGTAGTCGCGGGTCAGGCGTAGGTCGCTCACGGGAGCTCCTCCAAGGTTTGACCGAGCGCGTCGAGCTTGTCGGTCCAGAAGCGCTCGTAGTGCGCGACCCAGTCGGCCACCGTGCGCAGGGCCTGCGGCTCGAGCGAATACCTCCGCTGACGACCGACCGCGCGCGCCACCACCAGCCCCGCTTCGCGCAGCACGCGCAGGTGACGCGAGAGCGCGGGCTGGCTGAAGTCGAAGTGCGTGAGCAGCTCGTTCACGGCCCGCTCGCCCTCGGCGAGCAGGTCGAGGATGGCCCGGCGGTGCGGGTCCCCCACGGCGCGGAAAACGTCGGTCGTCATGGGCGCATCGTATAACCACCTCGCTATATGTCAACCGAGAGATCGAGGAGCAGGCGATGTAAAGTCTTGCGAGCCCTGGACTCGGACGCGCAACGAGGCGACCCGGCACGAGGCCCGCGGCCCGAATCCAGCCCCCCCGCGCCGGCGGGATTCCACGCAGAGCGAGCGGATGAACAAGGCCTTCGTCAGGGAAGTCGACGCGCCCGACCCGGGCTGCCCCCAACCGCGCGGCTGCGGCGCCACCGGACAGAACGTGCCGTTGACGGCGCTGCGCGCCCAGCTCGCTCCCGAGGACGCCGCGCGCTTCCCGCAGGGCGCCTTCTACTGCGCGACGCCGACCTGCCCCGTCGTGTTCTTCGACCGCTACGGAGCGCTGGTGGAAGTCGCCGCGCTGCGCGACGTGCCGTACCCGAAGGACCCCGAAGGCGTCGTCTGCGCCTGCCTCTCGATCCGCGCCGCGCAGATCATCGACGAAGCGCGCGCCGGGCGACGACAACTCATGCGCACCCTCGTGGAAGCCGGCCGCAGCGACTCGACGCGTTGCGTGAACACCGCAGTGAACGGCCGCCCCTGCGAGGCCGAGGCGCGGCGCTTGTTCCTGCAGTACTTCGACTCCTCGCCGCGAGCGTGAGGCTTCGCTCCCGAGCTCACGCGGGCTCGGCGTCGATCAAGCGCAGGATCAACGCGTGGAAGCCGTCTTCGTCGACACCGAGGATGTCTTGGATGTTGGCGAAGAAGCGTTCGCCATCGGCACCGGATCGCAAGAGTTGGAGTGCGCGGTCGAAACCGTGTTGCTCCACGACCTCTTCGCAGAGAAACGCGCCGATCACGTAGTGCGTGAAGTGGCGGTTGACCGACGAGCTGCGCCCTTGCTTGTACTCGTGGAGAAAGTCGATCTCGGGTTCGGCTGCGAGGCGCGCACGGAACTGCGCTCTGAGTGTCTGCATGTCGTCGCCACTCAACGCGTAGCCGCCGTAGTAAGCCGACATGCCGTTCACGAAGGGCCCGTACAGCTCCTCGCTGCGTGGCAGGCTGTGCGCGAGGAACTCACCCACGTACTCGAAGGTGTAGTTGGGGTTGTCGGTTCCCGTGAGGTAGGCACGGCCGCCGTCGTCGGTGAAGCCGAGGTCGCACTTGAGGAAGTTGCACTTGCCCGCGTCGAACACGAAGCCGTAGGACTGCAGCAACTCGTCGAGGCTTCGGAAACAGTAGTAATCGAGGTGCCTGTCCTGCGCCTTCGTGAGATCGCTGAACGCTTCCTTGAAGCGCACGAACTCCGCGGCGGCTTGCTCATCGAGGGCGCCACTCGAGTGGAAGGTCACGCTGCCCAGAGTCTTGGTGCGGAAGTCGGCCGTCTTCGCTTCGAAGGGACAGCCGAAGCGATAACCCTCTCCATGCGGCGACGCTTCGAGTTCGACGATCTTGGAGATGAAGGGAGCGCCGTCGCGCACGCCCGCGAAGGCCACGGTGACGGAGTAGCGCGCGTCGTCCAGCGGGTACGACTTGAGCAGCGAGGGCGGGCTGTCGCCTTCGCGTTGACCCAGTCCACTCAGCCCTTTGAAGAAGAAGCTGTAGCGCTCCAACTGTCCCGGCTCGACGCAGGCTTCGCTGAACTGACCGTTGCGAGCCTCGGCGAGAAACGCACCCAGTGAACGCTCGAGCGCCGCCGCGACGCGCTCGTCTTCGGAGAGGGTCGCGCCGAGGTTCTTCGCGACCGGAACTTGGGCACTGACCGAGCTGCAAACGAGCAGCACCAGCAGCAAGGCGGTTCGCAGGATCATGACGGTGCCGCTCGGTGAGCGAGCAAAACGTGACGCATTCGGAACATGGTGGATCTCGCGTGAAGCGTGGGAAGCGTGCAGGCAGCCTGGCGCGGTGGCGCGACCTCAGGCGCCCACGAGCCGAGCTCGCGCATCCTCCAAGCCTTGCCGCGTGAACTCAACGCTCGTCCGATCAGAGTCCAGCAACAAGCCGGCCTCGTCGAGTTCTTCGAAGCGTTGCAGCGCGAGTTCATAGAACTCGCAGGCGAGCTCCCACTCTGCGAGGCCGCGGTGCGCGTCCGCGCGCAGCGAGGCGCCCACCATGGTCATGCGCTGCGCCCAGCGGTTCGCCGGGTCTTGTTCGAGGATCGCGTCGAGCTGAGTGCGGAACTCGATGGCCTTGGCCAAAGCCTCGGCCGCGTCGTCGGCTCGCATGGCCACCATGCCCAGCGCCAGCACGGCCACCGCTCGGTGAGCGCGCGCGACCGGATCGTCGGCAGCCTGGGCCAGCACCGTGTCTGCTTCGAGCAGGGCTCGCTCCAGAAGCGCCGTGGCGGCAGCGGGCTCAGCTCGCGCCACTCGGAACTCTCCGCCGTCCGTGAGGAAGGCCATGAGGTCGCGTCGGGCGTCGAGCGCTTCGGGGTGTCGCGAGAGTGCAGCTTCCACGCGGGCGATGGCGTCCGCGTTGTGCACCACTGCGGCATCGAGTTCGCCGAGCCGGGCCGAGGTGCGCGCCATGTCGTTCTTGATCAGCCACGCATCGCGCGCCACGCCGGCATCGAGGGGATCAGCCAAGACCAAGCCCTCCATGCTCTCCCAGGCCGACGCCAACACCGCCAGGGCTTCTTGCTCGCTTCCGGTGACACTCAAAATGCGTCCGTAGAAACGTTCGGCTTGAGCCTGGTCGCGCGTGCCGAGTGGGGTTTCGGGTGCGCTCTTGGACAAGGTGCGCGCGAGCGTCACGGCGTCTGCGCCACAGATCTTGGCCCGCTCGAGATCTCCCGTGAGCTCGTGGAGTTCACCGCTCGCGATCAGGACCATGAGCAGTGGACGAAAGGCCTGGGGATTCTTGGGATCGGCCTGCGCGAGATCGCGCGCGCGTTGCGTGGCTCGCTCCAGCACAAGCAGTGACTCGGCGCTGCGGCCCAAGACCCGGAGCACGTCGGCCTTCTCGATGAGTGCGGTGACGAGCAAAGGCGAATCGGCCGCCTGCGAAGCGTCGAGCTCACCCACCAGTTGCTCCGCCTGCTGCAGACGTTCGAGAGCGCGTTCGGCGCTGCCCTGCCGCTGTTCCACGTTGGCGAGCCGCTGCAGGGCGTGCACCCGCGCTTCGAGAAGACCGGCATCATCGGGCGCCTGTGCGAGTTGCCGCTCCACGAGTTCGAGATGCTTGGCGTAACTCGCGGCCGCAGCCTCAGCGTCGCCGAGGCTTGCACGCGACGCCCGACCTTGCACATCCCCCATGCGCAGATAGCCGGCACTCAACTCGGCCAGCAAACCTTGATCGTTCCCGGCCTCTTGCGTGAGCGCGTCGAGGTAGCGCAAGGACGTCTCCACGAGTGTCGCGCGCGCACGCGTGGCACCGGGCAGCAGCGAGATCTCATCGTGCAAGCCGTGCATGAGTTCGCCGGCCAGGGAACGGATCTGATCGAAGCGACTCACGGCGCGGGCCTCGGCGCGTTCGGCGCGTCCCCGCGCGCGACCTTCATCGAGATAGAGCTGCACGATCAGCACGAGCGATGTGCTGAGGACCGCCACGAGCAGCGCGACACCACCGACCAACAACCGGTTGCGCTGGACGAAGCGCAGCGAGCGATAGGCTGCGGAGTGCGGACGAGCGATGATCGGGAGCTGCGCTCGGTAACGCCGGAGGTCGGCGGCCAGCGCCCCCACGGAGGCGTAGCGGCTGTCGATGTCCACACGCAAGGCCGTGGCCAGGATGACGTCGAGGTCGCCGCGCAGAGCCTTACCGAGGTGCACTGGATCCGCGCGGCGATGAGCGGCGCGCTCCTCGGGCGGAGACGCGCCTTCCACTTCGCGCCGCGCCGTTTCACTGGCGAGCGGCGGCTCTTCGTTCACCGCAGCGGCGCGTTGGACCAGGCTCGTGCCGCGGTCGGCGTGCGGCGCCACACCGGTGAGGAGTTCGTAGAGCAGCACACCGAGTGAGTAGGTGTCGGAGGCCGTGGTGATGGGCTCGTCGCGCAACTGCTCCGGACTGGCGTAGCGAGGCGTGAGCGGTCGCGGGCCCTCGAGAGTTCGCTCGGCGGCCTGACCTGCGTCCGACAACAAGCCGGCGATGCCGAAGTCGAGCAGGCGCGGCTCACCCTCCGCATTCACGAGCACGTTGGCGGGCTTGATGTCGCGATGCACCACCAGGTGGCCGTGCGCGTGCTCCACCGCGTCGCAGACTTTGAGGAAGAGATCGATGCGCGCGTGCAGACTCAGCTCGTGTTCGTCGGCGTGCCGGTCGATGGGCGTGCCACGTACCAGTTCCATCGCCAACCAAGGGTGACCGGGCTCGAGCGCCGCTTGCCCATCGGCTGCGACACTCTCGGTTCCGCCGTCGAGGAGGCGCGCGATGTTCGGATGGTCGAGACGCGCCAACACATCGCGTTCCACGGTGAAGCGCTTCCTGTAACCCTCGGCGAGCAGGCTGGGGTGCAGGAGCTTGACCGCCGCGCTCATGTGGAAGGCCCCGTCGGCGCGTTCGGCGCGATACACCGTGCCCATGCCGCCACTGCCGAGTTGCTCGTGCAAGCGCCACGGGCCGCAGTGTTGCAAGGGACTCGGCACGGGCAACGAGGTGGACGCCGACGCCTGCAGCGGGGCGTCGTGGAAGGCTGGCGGCGACAGGAAATCCGGGTCGGACTGATCGTCATCCAGCACGCTTCGGACCAGCGACAGCAGCTCGTTGTCCCCCTGGCACGCGTCGGTCAGCTCGCCCTCTCGACGCAGCACCGGCACCGCGAGAACGCGATCCAGTACGGGACGCACCCGCGCCCAGACCTCAGCTTTCATGGCCGCCCTCGGAGGCGAGAGCCGTGCGCAACCAAATGCGCGCGAGCTGCCAGCGCCGTTCTGCCGTGGAGAGCGAGCAACCCGCGGCGCGCCGGGTCTCTTCCATCGAGAGGCCGCCGAAGAAACGCAGCTCGATGATGCGCACGAGGTCGGGCTCTTCCTGAGCCAGGCGTTCCAGGGCTTCCTCGAGGGCGAGCAGGTCCAGGCCGTTGGACTCGTAGCTTTCGACGGCCGCGTCCAAGGGCACGCGCTCGCGGTCGCCGCCGCGCTTGGCCGCGAGCCGCGAACGGGCGTGGTCCACCAAGACCGATCGCATGGCCCGCGACGCGAAACACAGGAAGTGCTCGCGCCCGTTCCAACCGCCCCCCTTGTTGATCCGCATCCAGGCTTCGTGCACCAAGGCCGTGGGTTGCAGTGTGTGCGCCGCCGACTGCGCGTTCATGTGCTGCCGGGCGAGCCGCCGCAACTCGTCGTAGAGCGCGGCCAGCAAGGGGGCCTCGGCGTCTTGCTCCCCCGCGGAGACCCGGCGCAAGAGTTCCGTGGCGTCGGGGGTGTTCGGGGCGGACGACATGCGGAAATCCTACACCGAGCGGCGCAGAGACATCTTGCAGAGCGTCGACGGGGAGGGGCTTCAGGCTGCGCATGTCAAAGGACACGCAGTCGGGGGACGGCGCCCCTCAGCCAAGAAACTTCGAAGCGCATGAAGGGCTCAGCGAGTGCTTTGCGTGTCCCACTGAAGAGCGGGGTTCCAGCCGCTCCTCATGTTCGCCCCAGCAACACAGTCAGAGAGAGCCATGACCCACTTCAGCCCGCGCTGCCTCGCAGTCGTCCTCACGATCCTGAGCGCCCTCGCGACCCCGACCTCGGCCCAGACCACCCTGCGCGTGCCGAAGGACTTCGCCACGATTCAACAAGCCGTGGATGCTGCCGAGGACGGCGACACGATCCGGATCTCGAAAGGCACTTACCCGGAGTACGTGCAAATCATCGGGCTTTCCGACCTCACTGTGATCGGCCTCGGGAGGCCCGTCATCGACGGGGGAACAGTCTTCCTCGGCGGGGAGGTCACCTCGGGCGGCCTGCTGCTGCTCAACTGTTCGAACGTGCTCATCAAAGGGCTCGTCGCGCGAAACCCGGTGAACATCAACGGCTTCACCGTGAGTGGCTGCACGGACGTGACCCTGCAACTCTGCCGCGTGGATCGTCCCCAGACAGACGACGGCCTGCAGATCACCTCGTCCGAAGGAGTCGTGGTGGACAGGTTCCGCATGCAAGGCTTCAAAGACACCTTCGACATCGAGGCGGTTGCGGCTGCGGGTGGCATCAGCATCTTGAGCAGCAAGTACGTGACCGTCACGAGAGCGCGCATCCAAGACACGTTCAACGACGGCATTCATGTCGACAGCTCAACCGATGTCGTGCTGGAACGCTGCATCCTGAAGCGCATCGACAACGATGGCATCCACGCCTCGAGTGGTGAGCTCGAAACTTCGGTGCTGGTGGATCGCTGCAAGCTGAGCGACCTCAACGACGACGGCATCCAGACGACCGGCAGCATGACGGACATCACCGTGACCAAGACCTCGATCAAGCGCGCCGACAACAACGGCGTCGACGCTTCGGGGCGCGCCGCAACACTCGACCGTGTGACGGTTCGCGAAGCCGAAGACAACGCCTTCAGGTTCCACCCCGAGTTCAGCCCTCCGGCCTTCAGCGCCGACGACGTGGTGCCCCACGGTCCGATCCGCATGACCAACTGCCGCGCCTCGCTGGTGGGCGACAACGGCACCGACCTGAGCGCCGACGGCGCCGTCATCGAGAACCTGCGCCTGGCCAAGCTGGAAGGGAGCGGAGTTCAGGTCGGGGACAGCGAGGGCGTGGAGATCACGAAGGTCCGCATTTCCAAGGTCGAGAACTGGGGTCTGGAATTCACCAACGTGACCAACTCGACCTTCACCGACTTCCGCATGAGCAAGCCGAGAGACGGCGTGGAGCTCAGCTCGAGCTGCGCCGGCAACGTCATCCAGGGCTTCAAGATCCGAGCCCCCGAGGGATTCGGCTTCGAGATCCGCGGACCCAACAACCTGTTCCAAGACAACACCGTGACCAAGGCCGAAGAGATCGGATTCTTCGTGAACAGCACCGGCAACAATTTTGTCGGCAACAAGGCGGTCAAGAGCGGTGAACTCGATGTGGAGGACATCGCCGGCAAGGGGCTGAACACCTACACCGAGAACGTGTTCGGCACGACCCAAGGCCTGTAGACGGTTCGCCCCTCGCGCGTTCACGCGCTCGAGCTCGAGCTCGACGGACCTCTCACCTCCCCCACGCCTCTCCCTCACCGGAGCCGACCGATGTCGCACGATCGTTGCCGCACCTCACGACTCAACCGCTCGCTGCCCTTTCACCGGCGCACACGACGCTCCGCAACCCGAGTTGCCACGACGGTCGCGCTGCTCGTGATCTCGTCGGGCGCGCTGCTGGCGGACACGCTCAAGGTTCCCAGCGAGGCCTTCCCCACCATCCAGTCGGCGGTGTCGGCCGGTGCGCCGGGCGACGTGATCTCGGTGGCCAAAGGCGTGTACCGCGAACAGGTCAGCGTCTTCTCCCCGGGCATCACCGTGCTCGGCAAGAAGGCCGTGATCGACGCCGGCTTCGACGGCCCGTGCTTCCGGGTCGGCGCCGTGGATGTGACCATCTCGGGCTTCGTTCTCCTGAACGGCACGGCGGGCGTCGTCGACGAAGCGGGCGCTTTCGGGGGAGCGGGCGCAGAGGGATTCGTGACTCCGAATCGACTCCGCGTGACCCACTGCATCATCCGCTCATGCATCAAGGGCGTGAGCATCGCCGCGCGGGAACCGACCGTCACGAACAATGAGATCGTGGCGTGCGAACTCGTGGGCATCGAGCTGGACGCCACCGACGGCCTGCAGCCGGCCGTGGTGAAGCGCAACACCGTGGAACGCATCTCCCAAGGCGACGGCATCTCCATCGAGGCGAAGTCGGTTCTCCTGGAACGCAATGAGCTCCGAGCCATCGTCGGCTCCGGGATCAGGCTCGACCTCACCGCCGCCGACGAAGGCGAGTCAGCTCCACCGTCGATGGTGCTGCGCAACCGCGCGGAGGGCGTCCTCAACATCGGCCTGATCGTGACCAAGCTCGGCGGAGCCACGACGAGCATCGAGAAGAACCGGATGCGTCGGAACGGGCGGGGCATGGAGGTCAACGGCGCCGACTTCCAAGTGCTCGGCAACGACTGCAGCGGCAACGCCGAGGTCGGCATGTACCTCGGCACCGAATCGCTGGATCACTTCGTCCAATCGGTGGTCCGCAACAACCGCTGCCGCAACAACGGTGCCGCGGGGCTACGCCTCGACGGGCCCTTCATCTGCCGCATCAACCCGACCTTCCCCAACCTCATCGAGGGCAACGACTGCCAGGGCAACGGGCAGGACGGCATCGTCATCCTGCATGCCCACCAAGATGAACTCACGGGCAACTCGAGCAAGCGGAATGGCGGCGACGGCATCGACATCGAGCGCTCGTACAACAACATCGTGCTCGCGGAAAACATCTGCCTCAAGAACGAACACGAAGGCATCGACAACCTCGGCAAGTCGACCCGCATGCGCGACAACATCTGCAAGGGCAACGGCCGCGGACTCGGCCCCGACATCGCCGGCACCGGCGACGACGGGAGCGGCTCAGTGCTCGACCTGGGCGGCAACAGCTTCGTGACGGGCGGCTTCAACGTGGAAGCGCGGCTGGACCTGGGCGGAGTTCCGTGAACGGCGTCTGAGTTCCGCGCGCCGATCGTGGGGCGCAGGTGAGAGCACGAGTTGCGCCGGTTCCCGAGCTCGAAGCCGGAGGCCGGTCGTCAGCAAGAGCCCGCGCAGAACGCTCAGGGCGTGACGCCGAGCACCGCGTTCGAGAGCGCAACGCCCGCCGGAGCCGCTGCGTCGGTGAGGGCCCACTGCGCCCAGAGTTGCGTGCCCGCGGGAACGCCGAGCGGGAACACGAAGGGGATCGGGAAGCTGCCGTCGGGGTTCGTGCTGCGGAACAGGATGTCGAACCACGGCACGGGTTTGAGCGTGCCGCCCTTGAACGACGCGGGCGTGCTCGCGAGCGAAAGGAAGAGCGCAGCGGGCGCACTGGGCGCGGCGTCGTGGAGGTCCAACGAGCAGTTCGCGAAGCCCTCCAACGAACCCGAGGCGACGAGCAGCGGCTCGCCGTTCACGCCAGCGAGTGCGCTGCCTTCGTCCGACCAAGGCGAGCTGCCGTCGGTGGAGAAGGACCACACCGGCCCTTCCACCCAGTGAGTTCCGTCCGTGCTGTCGACGCGCCAGAACCACGCGCCGGCGTTCAGCAAGGGCGTCTGCCAGGAGCTCGACGCCGCGAAGCCTTGGTCGGCGGTCGCGACCGCGTCGCGGACATCGCTGTAGGTCGACGAGAGGTAGACCCGATGCCCCGTGGCCGCCGGCGACGAGGTCCAGGCGAGCTCGAGCGCACTCTCACTTGATGCGCTGAGTTGCGCGGGCGACGGGTCGGCGGCGCTGCCCAGACCGGCGGCGAGCGCTTCGATCTCCGCAGCGCTGAGCGTGCGCGCGAAGACCCGCACGTCGTCCATCGACCCACGGAAGGAGCGCGCGCTGCTGAGCGGATCGCGACCGATCGTGAGCTCGGCATCGAAGGGTTGGGGCGCGTGCTCGCTCACGTTCGTGGCGGAGCGCATGCCGGTGCCGTCGTCCAGGTAGACCGTGGCCGCGGACGGGGTGACGGCGAGCGCCACGAAGGTCCAGGTGTCGTCGGGCAAACCCAGCCCCGGAACCCAGTCCCACTTCTCGCCGGCCCAGTGGTAGCGCAGCCCGATGCCGGTTCCGAAGTTGAGACCCGACGTGGTGTTGCCGCCGCGGAAGAACACGAGGCCGGCCCAGTCGTTCTGATCGCCGTCGCGCTTCACCCAACCGGTGATCGTGAAGTTGGCCGTCGTGTGATCGGGCGCGCTCGCGATCAGGTGGTCGTCAACGCCATCGAAGCTGAGGCCACCGTTGATCGTGCCGCTGTCCCAGGTGGGCCCGCCTTCGAAGCTCGCGTGACGCAGGTGCGCCGAGGAGTCGCTCGCGACCGCGCCGCTGCCGGCATCCAGCGAGAAGTGCGCGAGCATGTCTGAGTCGGAGCTCAGCTTGGTCATTACGTTGCCCACGGCTTCGCGACCGGCGGCGTCGGCGATGCGGTACTTGAAGCGATCGGTCTCGGCCGTGGGAACAGCAGGCGGCGTGTAGAGCAGTTCGTCGCGTCCGCCGGGGCCGGTGCCAGGCGACAGCGCGATCGCGCCGCCGAGCGCTGTGCTCGTGTCGAAAGACGTGATGCTGAAGGCCTCGGCGTTCGCGTCGTGGTCGTTGTCGAGCACGTCGATGGTGAAGGCGGGGCTCTGCGGCAGGTACTTGGAGCGGTCGAGGCTCGCGCGCGGCGGGATCTCCTCCGCGTACGGGCCGAGGTTGTCGAGGAAGGCCGCGCGCGCCTCACGATGCGCGATCGCCTTGGCTTGCTCGGGCCCCGACATGCGCGACTGCGAGTTGCCGGAGTTGATCGTCTTGCCTTCGGGCGTGCCGCCGTCGAAATGATTCAGTGACCAGTTGTGACCGACCTCGTGGCGCCACACGATCGAGAAGTCCCCCTCGCTCGACGCGCCGTTGGCCGAGTAACCCGGGCTGCCGATCACACCCACCGCTGCCAAGCCGCCGCCCGTGGCCGAGGTCGCGACGAGCGCCGCGTCGTGCGTGCTGGGAGCGAGCACGTTGTTCCATTGATTCGTGATCTCGGTGAGCAGCGCGTTGGTGGTCGTCATGCCCGCATAAGGGTCGACGGGTTGGGCGGCGCGGATCACCACGCGGCCGAGGCGATGCACGATCCCGGCGTCGCGCAGGTAGAGCAAGTTCACGGTGTTGACCGAGTGCTCGATCATCTCGAGTGCGGCGTCGACATCGCCGTCGACGACGTACTGGCTGTGCGGGAGATCCACGCCGATCTCGGCCGCCCAGATGTCGGAGCCCGCGCCGCCGGACCCGGTCACGAAGGAGGGGTACTGCGGCGTCCAGTTCGGGTCGTTGCGCAGCGTGGTCGAGCCGCCGGCGTTGATCCACTCGGCGCCACCTTCGAAGAGCACGTGGTAGTGCGTGGAGCCGTCGGCGCGTCGCACGGCCGATGCCATCGCGCCAGGACGCTCGGCGATGGTGCCGAGGTAAGTGCGCACGTCGCCGGGTGTGTGCGTCGCGAAGGAGCCGTCGGCCTGCTGCACTTCGACGACGAAGTTCGGCCCGCGCGCCGAGTGCTGCTCGAAGTCCGCAACGAAGGAGTTGGCCCCGTTGCTCACGGTCCATTGAAAGCTGGCCGGCGGCGTCTGGGCAGCAACGGGAAGCGCGAGCGACAGCGCCACGAACAACGAGAGCGTGCGATGCATGGTGAGTTCGGGGCCGGGGAGGAGCGGCGCGCAGGTTCGGGGCCTGCGAGTCGGGATGAACTCAGTATAGGTCGATTCTGAAGCGATGACCCTCGGCCACGAGCCGGCACGACAACACTGGGGTGAACGACCGATGCGCACGCAGTGAGTGCACATTGAACGGCCGGCCGTGCGAGGTTCAGACGCGGCGGTTGTTCTTGCAGCACTTCGTCGCCGCTCCGTGATCGCGAGGCACGCAGCGCTGGAAGCCTCTCGTGAGTGAGATTCTCATGAAGCGTTTGGAGTGAGAAACAGCAGTGCACGAGGGCGCGCGTGCGCCCCCGCCGCGACGATGCGCCGGTACACTGCGCCTCACCGAGGAGCGTCGCCCCGACGAGGCCGTCAGCTCGCTTCCGAAGGCTCCGCACAGAGAAGCACCGCCCCCAGAAGAGAGACCCCGTGAACCGACTCACCGCCATCGCGCGCGCGCTGGCAGCGCTCTTCCTCGCAGCGCTCCCACTCAGCGCGCAAGTCACGGTGGTCGATGCGGTGGACGCCGTCGCGCTCGGGATTGACCCCAACGTCCACCTGCAGAACGCGATCAACGCGGCACCTCCCGGCGAGATCCTCTTGGTGCGCTCGGGGTACTACCTCTCGATCTTCGGCGGCGGCCCTTCCATCGACGGCAAGAGCCTCGCGATCATCGGAGAGAAGGGCGCGTCGCCGCCCGTCATCGGCCGCATCACGCTGCGCAATCTCGGGCCCACGGACTCGGTCGTGTTGAGGAACCTCGACACGAGCCTTCCGTCGGGCCTCTTCAGCTACCAAACCGGCCTCGTGATCGAATCGAGTGAAGGAACAGTCTGGGCCGAAGAGTGTTTCTTCCCGGGCAGCAGCCTCCCGGGTGGCGCGCTTGGGAACCGGCTTGTCCACTCGGGCGTGCTCATGGAAGGTCCGGGCGTGTTGCACCTCGTGCGCTGCGAAGTCAGCGGCGTTGTCGGAGAGGACGACTTCAGCTCGGGAGGGCCCACCGGCTTCTCCGTTGGAAGCGAAGGCGGATTCGGTCTGGAGCTCTTGGGCGGCACGGTCAACGCCTGGCGCTCGACGATCACCGGCGGCTTCGGCGGCGACAAAGAAGGCTCGACCACCGGCTCCTACGCAGGCGGTGACGCCGTCCACACTTCGAGCGCCGCAACGCTCGTGCTCGACGGCTGCACCCTGACGGGCGGCGGCGCCGATCAAGAAAGCGGCGGCGCGGGCATCAGCGCTCCGGCGGGGACAGCGCTTCAACTGTTTCGACGCGACTCACTGATCGCAGGCGGGCCGGGCTCGCCCGACGGCCCCCCCGTCGACGCACCCGACATCGTGCAGACGAACCTCCCCGCCGCCTCGCGCGACTTCGTGCTGCCGGCACCGCTCGCGGTCGGCGAACAAAGCGCCGTTGTCCTCGAGGGACAACCGGGCGACCTCGTCGGTGTGCTGCTCGCCCTCGCGCCGGGCAACGTGCTGCTGCCGTCCAAACAAGGTGCGCTCGCGCTCGGCGGCAACCTCCGCGGCCCCTTCGTGCTCGGAACGATCCCCGCGTCGGGCCAACTCACTGTTCCGCTCCAAGCGCCGAGTCTCGTGCCCGCCTCGCTCGAGGGTCAGATCACGCTGGGGCAGCTTCTCGTGCGGCCGGCGGGACAGACCTCGAAGTTCCTGATCGGTCCGCCCACTGCTTTCACGCTCGTCGACGGCTAAGCGCGCCCCGGCACAACGCGGGGGTGAGCTTGGGGCGGCACACGATCCGGTCGGGTAGTGTGCAGCCCCCGTGCCGACCCTGACCCAGAGCTTCCGCGCGCGCAGCTTCACGCTCTGCGCGCTGTACTGCGCCCAAGGCATGCCCTGGGGTTTCGTCACGGTGACGCTGCTGGCCTACTTGGGCGAGCGCGGACTGAGCCTCGAAGACACGGCCGGGATCATCAGCCTGGCCACGCTGCCTTGGTCGTTCAAGTTCGTCTGGGGCGTCGTCATCGACCGCTTCACGTTCCGCCCGATGGGGCGCCGACGACCGTGGGTGCTCGTGGCCCAACTCGGCGCAGGCATCACGCTGCTGGCGATGATCCTGCAAGGCGACATCTCCGACGACGTGCAGCTGCTCGCGTGGATGGTCTTCGTGCACAACTGTTTCGTGTCGCTGCAAGACGTCGCGTCCGACGCGCTGGCCATCGACGTGCTGCGCCCCGAAGAACGCGGCCGCGTCAACGGGCTCATGTGGGGCAGCAACTACCTCGGTGTCGCGATCGGCGGCGCGGGCATGGGCACGGTGCTCGGGCGCTTCGGCATCCACGCCGCCTTCGTGTTGCAGGCGAGCGTGTTGCTCGCCATCGCGTTGCTCCCGCTGCTCATCAAGGAGCGTCCCGGGGAGCGCCTGTTCCCGTGGAGTCGAGGCGACGCCGAGAGTGACGGCGACGCCGAGCCCGCCGAGCGCATGTCGGTGCTCGTGCGTCGCCTCGCGCAGGCCTTCCTCGCGAAGTCGCCGCTGCTCGGACTGCTCTACGGGTCGGCGAGCTTCCTGATGATCGGCATCATGGCCACGATCCACCCGGTGTTCTGCACGCAGGTCGTCGGTTGGAGTCAGGAGCGTTACAGCCAGGTCGACGGTGGGCTGAGTTCGGGCGCCGGCATCGTGGGCGCGTTGGTCGGCGGCTTCCTCGTCGACCGACTCGGCGTGGGACGCATCGTCACGCTCGCGGCGCTGGGCGTCGTTGCACTGTGCGCAACCATGAGCCTGTCCGAGAGCCTGCGCACGAACGGCAGCTTCGTGATGTTCTACCTGCCGGCGATGGCCTTCCTCACGTCGGCCCAAACCGTCGCGGGCTTCTCGTTGTTCATGCGCTTGTGCAGCGCGGTCGTGGCCGGCACGCAGTTCACCTTGTTCATGGCCGCCACGAACTTCGCGCGCGTCGGCGGCGCGCGCGTGGTCGAAGGTCTCGCCGACCAGGGCTACGCCACGCTCTTCCGCGCCATGGCGATCTCGTCGCTGGTGGCGCTGCCGTTCCTCTACGGCTGCCTCGCCACCGCCCCCGCCGTGGCCGCGATCTCGGAAGACGAGTTGCCGCCGGTGGCGCCGGATCCTGCGCCGGATTGAGTCGACGGACGGTCGGCCCGCAGTCGGTGTGCGCGCCGCCGCTCGGGTGGCCGTCACCCGCGAGGCTCGGGCTCCACCACCGACGTCTCCCGCCTCCGAGAGGCTCGGAGGCCTCCCGCGCCACTCAGTGGTGGCCCCCTTTCCGGGCTGAGCCGCAAAACACCCACAGGGGCCGCATTTCCGGCTGCATTGACCATAAATAGAATCCATGTTCTATTTCTGGCATGCAAGCCAAGAGCACCGCCGACACCCTTCGCCCGCCGCTCCAGGAGCGCAGCCGGGCGTCCACCGATCGCGTGCTGGCGGCCACCGAAGAGCTGCTGACCGAGAAGCTCCTCGAGGAAGTCACCCTGGCTGAGATCCTCGAGCGCGCCGGTGTCTCGGTCGGCGCGTTCTACGCCCGCTTCGGGAATCGGGACGGCTTGGTGCCGCCGCTCCACGATCGCTACGACGAGCGGGTCGCGATCATCGCCGGCCGCGTGCTCGACCCGGCTCGCTGGGCCGCGGTCTCCTTGGAAGAGCGCGTCCGCAGCCTGGTGCGCTACGCCCTCACGGTCTACCGCCGCAACCACGGCCTGTTGCGCGCGCTCGTGCTCGAGTGGCGGCTGCACCCCGAGCGCATCACCGATCAGCAGCGGCAACGGCGCGAGGTCTTCTTCGACGCCATCGCCAACGTGCTGATCGGCGACGGCACCGAGATCAACCATCCCGACCCGCGCGCCGCCGCGCGCTTCGCCTTCCTCGCCTTCGGCGCCGTCTGCCGCGAGCTGCTGCTCCAGGGTCGCGTGGCCGCCCCGCTGCCGACCGACTTCGGCGACGACCGCGCGCTGGCCAAAGAACTGTCGCGCAATGTTCTGGCCCACCTCACCTACGCGGGTCCGCCCACACCCGGCGCCTGACTCCTCCATCGAGACCGTCACCATGAAACTCACGCTCAGCGCAGTCACCCTGCTCCTGCTCCTCGCTCCGGCCGGCCCCGCCTTCGGCCAAGCGCCCAAGCTGTTGGTGTCCGGTTACACGAGCGGGGCGATCCACGCCTTCGACGCCGCCGGTGCGAGCCTCGGAGAACTCGGCGCGGTCCCCGGCGCGCAGTCGATGCGCTACGGCCCCGACGGACACCTCTATGTTTGCGCCGAAGAGAGCGACGCCGTGCTGCGCTTCCACGGCGTCACCGGCGCCCCGCTCGGCCCCTTCGTGTGGGACGACCCGCTCACCCCCGCCGACGAGACCGGCGGCCTCGACACCCCCACCGCTGCGGTCTTCGGCCCGGACGGCATGCTCTACGTGGCGTCGTTCTCGCAAGACGCCGTGCTGCGCTACGACGGCGACACGGGCGCCTACATCGACGAGTTCATCTCCGCCGACAGTGGCACCCTCGACGGCCCCGACGCCGGCATGGACTTCGGCCCCGACGGGCACCTCTACATCCCCAGCTTCAACAACAACCGCGTGCTGCGCTACGACGGCAAGACGGGCGACCCCATGGGCACCTTCACACCCGTGGACGCGAGCGTGCTCTCGCGCCCGCGCTGCCTGCGTTGGCGCGGCGACGGCCTGCTCTACGTGACGAGCTGGGGCAACAACCGCGTGCTGCGCTACGACCTCGAAGGCGAACTCGTGGACATCTTCGCCACGGTGTTCCGGCCCAGCGGGCTGGCCTTCGACCCCGAAGGCAACCTGCTCGTCACGAGTGATCAGAACAACTTCGTGCGCATGTTCGACGGCACGAGCGGCGCCGCCATGGGTCAGTTCGGCGATGCCCCCGGCGCGGGCGTGCTCGGCGCGACCTACCTCGAGTGGCTGCCCAACCCCGAACTGGTCATGCAGCAACCGTGGCCGCGCGAGGCCGACGAGCTCAACACCTTCGGCCTGTCGAACGCCACGCCCAACGGCGTGGTCTGGCTGGCGATCGGCGTCAACACGAGCTCGTGGCCCATCGCCTGCGCGCAGGACTTCTTGGGTGTCGCGGCGCCGTTGTTCAAGCCCGTCATGGCCGATCCCGACGGCGTGTGGCAGGCCACCGTTCCGATCCGCATCGAGGCCTTGGGCACGACGCTCGTCGTGCAAGCCTACGACTCAGCGGGCGCGTGCCTGAGCAACCTGGTGATCGCCACCTTCGACTAGCAACGCGGCCCCCTCCATGGGCCACGAGGAGTCGCGCCGGTCACCAACGCGATCGGGCTCCACCTGCGGCCAGCCGTCACCCCTCGCGTCGGCCCAGGTTGCGCAGGATCTTCTTCACGCGGTCGAACGAACTCGGTGGCGGCGGCTGCGATTCGGCGCGGGTGGCGCGCTCCATCCAAGCGTCCCGGTCCTGCTCCAAGGCGGTCGCGTTGGTGCGATAGGCGCTCAGTTCTTGTTCGAGGTTCTTGGCGTGTTCGCGGTGGTTCTCCAGCTCGGTTCGTAGCTCGTGCGCCTGTTCCTCGAAAGCCTTGCGCTCATCCAACCAGGCTGGCTGGGCCGCCTTGACCGGGCCCTCATCGCCTTGCTCATCGACGCCGAGCCCCAGGACCTCGTCGGGACTCAAGAAGGCGGTGCTGTAGGCCTTCACTCCATGACGCCGAAGCGGCTCGAAGAGCCACGGGTGCTCGCCCAAGCCGGTCGTGATCTCGTCGACATGCATGTCGAAGCGCTCGTCTGACTCCATCGCCTCGCGCAGCCGCTCCTTGGTTTCGGACACCGAAGCGCGGCCCTCTTCGAGCTCGTGCATGATGTCGCACCACTCGTCGAGCAGGTCGAGCGCCTCCTCGGCCGTGATGACTTCCGTCAGGTGACCGAAGCCGGTGAACACAGCCTCCGGGCATGCGTCGTAGGAGGTCAGGTCGGTCATGTTGCCGGTGCGGGCGTAGCGCACGATGGGCTTCAGAACCTCGCGCACCCGGGCGCCGTCGGTCAGCCCCCAGAGCGTGAACCACAGTTCGAGCAACTCGGGAGCGCGGAAGCCCGCGTAGCTGCCGTACACGATGCGGTCCTGGAACCGAAGCAGGTTGTCGGTCAGACGCTGCAGCGGCTGGAAGTGCTCCTCGGTGAAGGTGTCCTTCTCGAAGGCCTCGAGCACCAACTTCACTCCGGTCGCGAGGGACTGGAACGTGTTGATGTTGCCCATCGAGTACAGCGCGTCCACGGTGCCTGCGGCGTGAGCGGTCAGCCAGAAGCGGCCCCCGACGCACTTGCTGCTGGAGTACTGCAGGCGGTCGGTCGCAATCCACGGCCTCACGGGCACAGCCTCTGTGAACTGACGCCCGACGGCCGGGTACTCCTCGAGGAAGCTCTTCCAGACAGCTTCGGGGCTGACCTCGGGATCTCTCGGGAAACGCTTGTTGTCGAAACTCAGCCCGACGCTGCAGAGCTTGTTCCGCGAGCCGCTGAAGTTGCCGAAGGGGATGACCCACATCCAACCGCCGTCGAAGAAGTGGTGCAGCGTTCCCTGGCTCCAGGGCGCGAGCGGCTCCGGCTCGCTGTCGACCTCTTCGTAGGGCTTCACGCCGACCATGTGGGTGAACATCGCCCGCGAGTTCGTGCGCATTCGCGGCGACTCGTCCCGCAGCCCGAGCTTCTTGGCGACGACTGAGTTGTAGCCGCTCGCGTCGATCACGAAGCCGCAGCGGATCGTCTCGCCGGCGGTCGTCTCGATCGTGGCGCCATCGTCGCGGAAGGTCAGATCCGCCACCTTGCTCCCGGATCGCCCGACAGCCCCCGCCCCGAGCGCCGCGGACCAGAGGTAGGCGTCGATGTCCTGCCGGTAGTAGTGCATCTCGCTCGACGCAGGCGGCCCGAGATCGGCTTCCGAAAACTCCGCCTGTGGAATCACCGCCTGCCAGGAGCGGGTCATCGCCTCGGCGCCCTTCTCGTGATAGAGGAAGCCGAAGTTGCTCTTGACGCCAGAAGTCGGGGCGACGTGGCGCCGGATGCCCTCCCCGGTCGAGATGATGTCGAGCTCAGGGGCGTTGAAGCGTTCCGCGAGCACCTTGAGCCAAAGGGACGAGGGTGTCGTCGTTGACTCACCGAGCGCGAAACGCGGATGCGTTCCCTGCTCGAGGATCGTCACGCGCAATCCTTGCCGGACGAGACAGAGGGCGGCGGCTGACCCCGCCAACCCGGAACCGAGGACCACGACGTCCGTCTCGTGTGCTTGATCTGTACCCGTCAACTCATCGATTCCTCAGGCGCCCCGAGTCGGATCGTCGACCGGGGACCGCCGCGCGCTCGGCTCGGTCTTGCCGCCCGCGAGGGTTCGCAGTTTGCGGAGGGTGCGGACGATCAGCCCGCGCTTGCAGCGGGCCCGCCACTGATCGCGGTCCACGAGAAGCGCGTCGCGGTCCGCGAGGATCGCGTTGCGGTCCGCGAGGATCTCGCCGCGGCCCGCCACGAGCTGGGCACGTTCCCGGTGAAGCTTCTGCATCTCGTCCCGCAGCGCAGCCACTTCGCGCTTCAGAGCTTCGGCCTGCTCCTGGCTCGCCCGAGTTTCCTGCTGAAGGCGCTGCTCGAGCTCCTCGGCGTGCTCTCGCTGCGAGACCGATTCCACCTGGAAGTCCGCGAGCTGCAGGTCGCGAGCGCGCCGCAGGTAATCGCGCTCCCGGAGGAGTGCGTGCACCGCCTCGATCAAGGTCTCTCGGGAGATGCCCGCCGACGACGGGCCGTCGACCAGGAAGCGCGTCAAGCCGGAACGAGGAGCTGACGGGGAGGGACCGGCTTCAGGCGTCTCCTCTCCCCAACCTTCATGACTGGGTGCAGAATCCGCCATGAGAGGACCTCTTGGGCAAAGCGAGAAGCGGGGCCGGGGCCTCGGCCTCGACCGCCCCCGGACATCAACAAGAACGCTTAGAATACCGCAATCCCGCCAGCTCGCCGCGCCAGCCAGAATTCACGGAACGATGATCGAGAAGGTCGACAACTACAACCGGCTCGTCGAGGGCATCGATCACCCCGAGGCCTGCTCGCTGGAGCAGGACGGGCACGCCTTGCTGAAGGGCGCGTTCTCGGCGGAGACGATCGACGCGCTGCGCGCCGAGATCGCTGGCGTCTTCCAGGACTACCCCCCGGATCGACGCAAGAACAGCATCGACTCCGAGCGCGGCGCGATGTTCCGGTACGAGATGTTCAACCGCAGCCCGCTCGCCCAAGCGATCCTCTCGAGGCGTGAGATCCTCGACACCCTCGAACCCGTTCTTGGCGACGACTGCCACGTGATCGCGTGCACGGCATGGCGCAATCCGGCCGATTGCTCCCACGCCCCCTACGGCCAGGAGTGGCACGTCGACGGCGGCCCGCATGTCCCACGCCCTGAGGGTGTCGAGTGGCCCGAAGCCATCCCGTACCCGATCTTCGTGATCACCGCGCACATCTACCTCCAAGCGTGCACCTTGGATGACGGCCCCACCGCGGTCCTGCCCGGCAGCCATCGCTCAGGTCGACTCCCACCCTTCGCGCGACGTTGGGACCTCGACCTGACCTACGAAGGCAAGAGCGGCCTGGCGCATGTCGCCGAGCCCGGTGATGTCGGCTTCTTCGTCTCCGACTCCTGGCACCGCCGCCTCCCGCCGCAAGCGAACGGCAACGGCCGTCACTTTCTCCAGGTCAACTACGCTCGCCGAGAGATCGCCCAGCGCGTGCTTCCCTGCAAGTTGTTCAACCCCGCCAACGCGCAGGCGCGCGCGCGCGCAAAGACACTGCGCGAACGTCAGATCCTCGGCATCCACGAGCAGGGTTTCTACGACTCCTAATCTACGACTCCTAAGGAGTCGTGCGTCGGCCGCGAGCAGTAAGGGTCACGTCGTTCGCGCGGAGGCCTCTCGCGACCGGAGTCTCGTGATCAAGTGTCCCTGCAGCCGAACTCGCCAGGTCTCGGTGCCCACGGTTACACTCCGCCGACTCTCGGGAGGAGAGTTCGATGGAGCCGGGCAAGCAACTCACGCACTACACGCTCGCGAGCAAGGTCGGCCAGGGCGGCATGGGCGAGGTGTGGCGCGCCACCGACACGCGCCTCGACCGCGAGGTCGCGATCAAGATCTTGCCGCCGGCCTTCGTCGCCGACGAAGAACGGCTCAGGCGTTTTGAGCGCGAGGCCAAGGCGCTGGCCACGCTCAACCACCCGAACGTCGCGCAGATCTTCGACATCGACCAGGTCGACGACCTCTGCTTCCTCGTGCTCGAGCTCGTCCCCGGTGAATCGCTGGCCGAGCGCCTGCAGCGCGGTCCGCTCCCGCTCGACGAGGCGCTCGACGTCACGCGACAAATCGCCGAAGGCCTCGAGGCCGCGCACGACGCGCACGTGATCCACCGTGACCTCAAGCCGGCCAACGTACGCGTCACGCCCGAGGGCCTGGTCAAGGTGCTCGACTTCGGTCTCGCCAAGGCGGGGCGCACGGACCCGGAGACCGGCGCGACGCTCCCGCTCGACAGCGACAGCCTGGAGCTCACCGTGGAGGGCCGCGTGCTGGGCACGCCGACCTACATGAGTCCCGAGCAGGCGCGCGGCAAGCTCACCGATCGGCGCACCGACATCTGGGCCTTCGGCTGCGTGCTCTTCGAGCTGGTCAGTGGTCGCCGCCCGTTCACCGGCGAGACCGTCACCGACGTACTCGGCGCCATCATCCACAAGGAACCGGAGTGGGACGCCTTGCCGACGCACACGCCGCTGCGCGTGCGCGAGCTGCTGCGCCGCTGCTTGACCAAGGACCCGCGCCAGCGCCTGCGCGACGCGGGCGACGCGCGGCTCGAACTCCAGGAACTCCAGGCCGATCCCGAGCGCGGCGTGGCCACCGCGTCGGGTGCTCAGGCCACCGCAGCCCGCCCGCGCTCACCCGCGCGCGCCGTACTGCTCATCTTGCTGGGCTTGCTGATCGGCGCCGGCGCAGCCTGGTTCGGCGCTGACGAGCTGACCGACGCGCCGCGCGAGGTGCGTCGTCTGCGCCTGGCGGAGCCCGGCTTGGAGTTGTCCTGGCTTCGCTACGCAGTGCTCTCGCCCGACAGCCGCCACGTCGTCTTCCCGCGCGACGGCGAGCTCTGGCTGCGGCGGCTCGACAGCTTCGACGCCACGCGAATCACCGACACGGAGGGCGCCCGCTTCCCTTGCTGGAGTCCCGACGGTTCGGCCATGGCCTTCGCGCACGAGGGCAGCCTTTGGCGCGTCACTCCAGGCGGCGCACGCCGGCGCATCTGCGAGCTGCCAGACGAGGTCGGCGATAGCGGGGGCGTGATCTGGCTCGACGACGACACCATCGCTTGGTCGACGGGCACCCGCGACATGCCGGTCCGCGCCGTGGCGGCGACCGGCGGCGAGCCGCGCGAGCTGTTCCGACCCGACCGCGAGAGCTACCAGGATTTCCACCAGCTCGCGGCGCTTCCCGGTGGGCGCGGGCTCGTGGCCGTCGCGCACGGGGAGGGAGAACCCAACGCGAACCTGATCGTCGTCTGGGAACCCGGCGACGACCTGCCGCGAACTCTGGTCGAGAACCAGGGTTCCTTCCTCAACGGGCCGCTGGCCTGTTCAGACGACGGCCTCGTGCTCTTCTCGTCATTCGACGTCGAATCGGATCTCATGGCTTTACGTCTCTCGCTCGACGATCTGCAGCCGCGCGGCGATCCCGTCGTGTTGCTACCAGCGGCCGCCTGCCCGAGCCTCAGCTCGGACGGCAGCCTGCTCGCCACGTTCTTGGAGACGGATCGCGCCAAACAGCTCAGCTGGGTGAGCATGGAGGGGCGCGTGCTGGAAGACGTCGGCGCGCCGATCCGCATTGGCACGAGATGGCTGCTCGCTTCCCCGGACTTCACGCGCGTCGCGCTTTCGACCTTCGAGGTGGGCGAGAGCGCTTTGTGGCTCTTCGATCTGGCCGACGGGCAGCGTCGGCGCCTCTCGCTGACCGAGCGCGGCGGCGACTACGCCTCGGCGTGGATGCCGTCGGGGGACGAGTTGCTCGTCGCGCGTGTCGCCCTGGCCGAGAGCACGACGTCGCTCATCGCCATGGCCGCCGACGGCTCGGGCCGCGAGCGCCACTTGAGCGACAACGGCGTGGCTTTCGGCGTCTCGCCCGACGGCAGCGAGGTCTACTTCGGGTCGATGCCGTTCGGGGCGAAGCACTTCCGACTCCCGCTGAGCGGCGCGGGCGAGCCCGAGCTCATCCTGCCGGAACTGGTGGCTTCAGGGCGACCGACGCTCTCTCCGTCCAGCGAGTGGCTCGCCTTCACGGTCGATCGCGCGGGGCGCTCCGAGCTGTTCCTCACGCGGATGCCGGAGGGTGAGGGGCGCTGGTTGCTGTCCGAGGACGATGCGAGTGACCCGGTCTGGAGCTCGACGGGCGACGAGGTGTTCTTCCGCTCCGGCGACGAGCTGCGCAGCGTGTCCGTCGACACGCGCGACGGGGGTGTCTCGATCGGCACGCCGCGCACGCACTTCGACCTCCGCGACGCGAACATCCGTCTCGGGGATGGCTACGCCGTGGATGCCGAGAACGAGCGGCTGCTCGTGCTGCGCACGCCCGATCTGGGCGACGCGGAGGCCGACCTGCTGCTCTTGGAGAACTGGCAGGCTGAGCTCGACGCGGAACGCTGAGCGGCCGCATCGCCAACCCGAGCGATGACAGCCTCGCCGTGACCCTCGGCAGTTGCGCGATGAGTGGCGGCAAATTCGAACGTGCAGCTCTGCGTGCGCAGTCCCCACGCCTCGCGAGATGGCGCCAGCGCCGAGCAGCGTGGCGCTCAAAGTCTCCGCTCAAGCCAGGACGGCGAGCAAAGAGAATGGCGAGGGTGAAGGGACTCGAACCCTCGGCCTCTAGCGTGACAGGCTAGCGCTCTAACCAGCTGAGCTACACCCCCGCGCGCAATCCGTCGGGTGGCCTGTGAAGCGAGGCCTCCGACATCCGCAAGCGGAAGCCGGGATCCTAGCGAGGCGGTCTGGCCTCGGCAAGAGGTAGGTGGGGATCCTCCCGGAGGAGCGCCCCGAGACGCGCGACGGCACCCGCAGTTTCCGAGCAGGACGCGCTGCGGCGGTCAGCCGTCGAGCTCTTCCGGCCGATCGCCGACGAGGTCCGCTTGCGGACCGAGCGAGACCAGCCGCGCGATCAGGATCGCCACGAAGAACGCGCCGACGAAGGCTTCGGTCACCGTGACCATGCGCGCGAAGGGCGCCACGGGGACGATGTCGCCGTAGCCCAACGAGAGGATCGTCACGAAGCTGAAGTAGAGCATGTCGGTGATCGGGTCGAGGGCCGGCGGCGTCGCGAAGGAGTAGGCCGACGGATCGAAGTCGTAGAGCGCCAAGTGCACGTAGCTGAACGTCACCGTGATCAACAGGTACACCGAGATCGCCGTGAACACCCGATCGATCGTGGCGGTGCTGGGCCGGATCACGCGGCGGAAGAGGAGTGCGATCAAGTACAGGTAGAACACCACACCCGCGACCGCCGCCCACGGACCGATGTCGTTGCGCAACCACTGCGTGAAGCTGGCAGGGCTCACGAGCAGCACAGCCATCCAGCGATGCCGGCGATGCTCGGCCGTCCACCACACGGCGGTGAGCATCACGATGGTGGTGAGCGCATTCATGATGCGCCCGTCCCACGGCTCCGGAATCGCGAGCGCCAGCGGGTGGAACATCACGAGCGCGAGCAAGGAGAGCAGCAGGTGACTGCTGCGCCACGTGTAAACCGAGTTCGGCATGCTCTCTCCGAGGGGGACGCGAGCGCCAGCCTAGCGAGGCCCGCCACCTTGTACGAGCGCGGGGAGTGCTGCTTGCGTAGGGTGCGGGCCCCGGAGGCGGCGCCATGCATGTCAATCGGATCGCATGCCACGACTGCGATCAACTCCAGCTGGTGCACACGCTCATGCCTGGTGAGTCGGCTGTGTGTGCGCGTTGCGGCAGCTTGCTCGCGCGCAGCGGGCGCGACGTGGCCGAGCGCACGTTCGCCTATGCGTCCGCCAGCCTGATCTTGTTCATCGTCGCCAACGTCACTCCGTTCATGGAGTTCAAGATCGCGGGGCGCGTGCAGATCGCTTACCTCTCCACCGGCGTGCAGCAGCTCTGGGCCGACGGCTACGGCGAGCTCGCCGTGATGGTCGCGTTCACCAGCATCCTCGCGCCGGTCGTGCTCATCGGCGGCCTGCTCGCGATCAGCTCGGCGATGATGTTGCGACGTCGCCCGAGCTGGTTGGTCGTCCTCACACGACTCATCTCGCGCCTCAAGGTGTGGGCCATGATGGAGGTCTTCCTGCTCGGCGTGATCGTGTCCGCGATCAAGCTCGGGCAGATGGCGCACGTGAGCTTCGACGTGGCCAGCCTCGCCTTCGTGGCCCTGATCCTGAGCTCCACGGCAGCGCTCGCGGCCTACGACCCGGCCGCCGTGTGGGACTACCTCGACGGCGAGGACCCGCGATGACCAGCGCCCGCGCCGAACACCTCGCGCGCTGCCACGCCTGCGGCCTCGCCACGCAACTGCCCGCGTGCCCGCCCGGTCATTCGCTGCATTGCCCGCGCTGCGATTCCGAGCTGCACCTGCGCAAGCCGCACTCGCTCTCGCGCACCTGGGCGCTGCTCATCGCCGCCTACCTCATGTACATCCCGGCGAACCTGCTGCCCGTGTCGACCATCGTGTACATGGGCAACGGCGAGCCCGACACGATCATCAGCGGCGTGATGTACCTCTTCAAGAATGGCGACGCGCCGGTGGCGCTGCTGCTGTTCATCGCGAGCATCGCAGTGCCGTTCATGAAACTCGTCGTGCTCACCTGGCTCACGCTGTGCGTGAAGTTCAAGGTGCGCTGGCGCCCGCGCGACCGCACCGTGATCTACCGCGTCGTCGAGGGGATCGGCCGCTGGTCGATGCTCGACATCTTCGTGATCGCACTGCTCGTGGCGATGGTGCAACTGCAAGCGCTCGCCACGATCCACGCCGGCCCGGGAGCCGTGGCCTTCTGCTCCGTGGTCGTGCTCACCATGTTCGCCGCCGAATCGTTCGACCCCCGCCTGATGTGGGACTCCTTCGAGGAAAGTTGATGACCGCAGACTCCACCACCTCCGACTCTCGCGACAGCGCGGCCGCGCCGACTGCGGTCGTGCGCAAGCGCAAGGGTTTCCAAGTCGTGTGGGTGATCCCGATGGTCGCCGCGCTCGTGGGCGGCTGGCTCTGGTACCGCGCGCTGCAGGACAAGGGTCCCGAGATCACGATCACCTTCGCCACCGCCGACGGCCTCGAAGCCGGCAAGACCAAGATCAAGTTCAAGGACTTGGAGATCGGCGAGGTCAGCGGCGTCACGCTCGCGGACAACATGGAGCACGTGATCGCGAGCGTCGAACTCGTCGCCGGGAGCGAACGCTACCTCACCGACCAGACGCGCTTCTGGGTCGTGCGCCCGCGCATCGGCGCCGGCGGCATCTCCGGGCTCGGAACGATCGTGTCGGGCGCCTACATCGCCGCCGACGTGAGCCTCGACGGCACACCCGCCAAAGCCTTCACCGGCCTCGAGGAACCGCCGGCGCGTCCCGCCAACGCCGAGGGGCTCCGCGTGAAGTTGCGCTCCCCGGCCTTGGGCTCGATCAACACCGGCACGTCGATCACTCACTTGCAGATCAAGATGGGCGACGTGGAAGGCTACACCTACTTGCGCGACGAAGAGCTGATCGAGTTCGACCTCTACATCGAAGCTGAATACGCCGAACTCGTGCGCGAGAACACGCGCTTCTGGTCGGCCAGCGGCTTCGACGTGACGCTCGGCACCGACGGCTTCGACATCCACGCCGACTCACTCGAGTCGATCCTCATGGGCGGCATCGCCTTCGGCAGCGCTCCCAACGAGACTCCCGGCCAGCGCGCGAGCGCCGGACACGTGTTCACGCTCTACGACTCGAAGAGCGCCGCCGGCGAGATCAGCAACAACCCGCGACGCACGATCGCCTACTTCAACGAGCCGATCCGCGGGCTCGCCCCCGGCTCGCCCGTGGACTTCCAAGGCATCGTGATCGGCAAGGTGCTCGAAGTCGGTGTGGCCGCCAACCGCGACACCGGCACCTTCATGATTCCGGTGGTGCTGGAGACCTACCCCGACCGCCTGATGACCACCGACAACGCCGACACCGAAGAGCACGGCCAGATCCTCGCGCGGCTCGTGGAGCGTGGACTGCGCGCGCAGCTCGGCCCGGCGAACCTCGTCACCGGGGCGCGCAGCGTGCTCGTGGACCTGCACCCGGACACCCCCGCCACGCTCATGGGTCATCACGACGACGGCACGCCCGAGATCCCCACGATCCCGTCCACAGGAGAGGCTCTCACCAAGATGCTCGACGAGCTGCCGCAGATCGTGAGCGGACTGAACGACACGGTGAACACGGTGTCCGAGCTCGTGAGCGCGCCGCGCACCGCGCAGACACTCGACTCGCTCAACTCCGCCTCCGCGCAACTCGACCAGCTGCTGCGAGGCAGCGACACGGCGATGAACCTGCTCGCTACGAATCTCCCCGCGATGCAGCAGCAGCTCTCGGACACGCTGCACGAACTGGCCCTGAGCATGCGTTCGCTGGCCAGCCTCACCGACTTCCTCGAACGCCATCCCGAAGCCCTGCTGCGCGGCAAGTCCGCCTCCGGAGATCTCTGATGATTCGCACCGACCTTTCCGCCGGCGCGCGCCGCCTCGCCCTGGCCTGCGCCGCGTTGCTGGTCGCCGCGTGCGGCAGCACCGCGCCGAGCCGCTTCTATGTGTTGACGCCCACTGCCGGCTCCGAGCTGGGCGCATCGAGCGCTCTGGGTGCCGTGGCGCTCGCCCCGGTCGTGCTCCCGCGCTCGGTGGACCGCTCGCAGATCGTCACGCGCCGTGCTTCGAACGAAGTCAGCTTGGCGGAGTTCGCGCGCTGGGCCGAGCCGCTCGAGGAGAACGTGGCGCGCGTGATCGAGCAGAACTTGGAGGCGCGCTTGGGTGAGTCCTCCGTGTTCGACTCGGACAGCCGCTGGGGCCCCGACGCGGCCTTCATCGTGGCAGTGGTCGTGCAAGAGTTCGACGCCGTGATCGACGGCGCCTGCACACTCGTCGCGCGCTTGCACGTGTCCGACGGCGCGGGCACCTGGCTCGCCACGCGCAGCGTGCGCGCCCAGAACACGAGCTCCGAGTCGGGCGCCGCGGGCGTGGCTCAGGCCATGAGCGCGAACCTGCACGAACTCAGCGAGCGCATCGTGGCCACGTTGCAGGAGCTGCACGCAGGCGGCTGAGCGCGCCACTCGCGCGGGGCACACGACTCTCCGTGGCACCACGCATCGACGCGCGCCGCTCGCGCTGCTAGCGTGGGCGCCCATGCTCCGGCTGACGCTCGTCCAACCGCCCCATCGCGACACCTTCGGGTACTCGATGCCGCCGCTCGGAGCGCTGCGCTTGGCGGCGGTGGCGCGTGATCGCGGGCACGCCGTGCGCTTCGTCGACCTGGCGTTGCTCGTGCGGCGTGGCGACCTGCTCCCCGGGCACGATCTCGCGGCGCGCGCCGCCGCGTTGCTGCTCGAGGATGCGCCCGAGCTGATCGGGATCGGCGCGATGGTGCCGTCGATGCCTGCGGCCTTGGAGCTCGTGGAGGCCTTGCGAGAACGCGCGCCCGAGCTGGCGCTGCTGCTCGGCGGACAGGGGCCCGAGCGCGTGGAAGAACAAGTGCTGGCGCGAAACCCGGCCCTCGACGCGCTCGCGGTCGGCGAGGCCGAGATGAGCTTCGGGCTCTTGCTCGACGAGCTCGACGCACGTCTCCGCAGCTCGCCGCAGGCCACAACACAGCATGCGGACGACGCGAAGGGTGCGCGCGGCGCGAACGGTGCGAGCGACGCACCGCCCTCGCGTCGCGCGGCCGTGCGTGCGGCCTTACGCGACACCCACACGCCCGGCCTCGTCGTCGCCGCGCAGGGGACGCCGCGTCGCAACGCGCCGGCGCCCTTGCTCGATCCGCTCGACGCGTCGCCCTCGCCCGCGTGGGAGCTCGCCGAGTCGCCCGCGAGTTACGGCGCGGCGGCCGGCGGCGGCGAAACACTCTTCCCCATCGACCTCGGCCGCGGCTGCGCGTTCAGCTGCCGCTTCTGCACGACCTCGTTGTTCTGGGAGCGCCGCGTGCGCTACCTCTCGCCGGCGCGCGCGGCCGACGAGTTGGAGCGACTCGCCGCACAACCCGGCCTGCACACGATCTACGTCACGCACGACTTGTTCACCGCCGACCGCGCGCACGTGCTCGCCGTGTGCGCCGAGATCGCGCGCCGCGAGCTCGCACTCATTTGGGAATGCCGCACGCGCCTCGACCTCGTGGACCGCGAGCTGCTCGAGGCGCTGCACGCGGCCGGCTGCCGGCGCATCCTTTATGGAGTCGAGAGCGTGGCGCCCGCGCGGCTGGACGCCATGCGCAAGGGCGGCAACTCTGCCGCGCTCGACGCGGCCACTGTGCTCGAACGCTTGCAGCTCGCCGCCGACTGCGGCGTCGCGTCGATCTTGGGGCTGATGGTCGGCCTGCCCGGCGAGACGCGCGACGACGTGGAAGCCAACCTGCAACTCGCCGCCGACGCCTGCGAGCGCGTGCCCGGACTGTCGCTCTCGATCCACTGGTACACGCCCACGCCCGGCAATCTCGACATGGCGCTGGGCGAAGCACCGCTGCGCTTCGAGCCGGAGTACGCCGCCGACCTCGTGCGCGGTCACGACCTGCCTGCAGGCGCGCCGAGTGAGCGGCAACGCGCGCTCGTGGCCGACGACCCCGAGGTGTTCCGCGCCTTCCGCGTGCACGTTCCGGAGCACGCGAGCGCAGGCGAACTGCATCGTCTCACCCGCCACGCGCACTTGCTGCTCGAAGTGTTGCCACGCAGCTTGCGGCTCGCGGCGCGCGGCTTCGGCACCACGCTGGTCGACCTGCTGCACGAGCTGTTGCGCGACGTGCTCGAACACACGCCCCTCGCGAACACCGAGCTGTGGAGTGAGCCGCGCGTGCTCACGCGGGAAGCCGTGCTCGGAGGCGCCGTGGCCTGGCTGCACACGCGACTCGATCACACGCCTGCGCACCGCGCCGTGGCCGACCTGCTCAGTTACGAGCACGCGCTGTTCAGCACCGAGGCGCCCACGCTGCTGCGCCTCGACCACGACCCGCGCGCTCCCGAAGAGCCCGACGTCACGGCTCTGCTGCTCGAGCGTCACGACGACCGCGTGCGCGCGCGCCGCTTACCCGCCGCACTCGCCGACGCCTACGAACGCGGCGACCCCGAGGCCCTCGCCAGCCTGCATGCCACCGCACCGCCTGACGCCTCGTCGCCCGACAGCAGCACGCAGCGCCCCTCCACCGCCCACACCACCGCCCACACCACCGAGTCCGCACCATGACCCCGCCCCGCGACGCCGCCGACCTGCGCACCCTGCTCGTGTTCCCGCCGCAAGGTCATCCCACGCAGCCGTATCTCGCGCTGCCGTCGCTCAAGGCCTGGCTCGCGGAGCACGGCTTCCCGGGCGCCACGGTGTGGGACCTGAACCTCGACACCTATGAACACTTCGTGAGCGACGAACGTTGCGCGCTCGCGCTGGAACGCATCCAGCAACGCGTGGCCGCCGACCCGCACTGGGGCGCCGACGAACTCTCGCCCGAAGCGCTCGACCGCTACCGCCTCGAAGCCGACGCGCTCGCCGCCGGCCCGTACATCGCCACGCATGCGAACGCCGCCAAGCGCGACCTGCGCGACCCCGACGCCTTCTACGACCGCCCGCGCTACCTCGCCGCCATGCGCGTGATCGAGGGCGCGCTGAAACTCGCGTCGACCGAATACCACCCGGCGCTCTTCACCGCGCACAACTACACGCAGAGCACGAGCATCGACAACACCACCGACCTCTTCGCGGGAGTCGACGCCGAACACGAGAACATGTTCCGCGACTTCTTCGAGGAACACGCACTGCCGCGCATCGAGCGCGAACGTCCGCACGTGCTCGGCATCTCGGTGACCTACGGCAGCCAGCTCGTGCCCGCGCTCACGCTCGCCACGCTCGTGAAGCAGCGCTTCCCCGAGATCCACATCACGCTCGGCGGCGGCATGCTCGCGTATGTCGGCCAGCGCCTCGCGCACAGCGCGCCGCTCTTCGACCGCGTGGACTCGATCGCGATCTACGAAGGTGAGCGCCCGCTGCTCGAACTCTGCCAAGCGATCGTGGACGCGAACGGCGCCGAGCCCGACCTGAGCGCGATCCACAACTTGATCCATCGTCGCGACGGCGAGGTGCACTGCGCCGGCGAGATGCTCCCGCTGCCCATCGACGACCTGCCCACGCCCGACTTCGGCGACCTCCCGCTGCACGAGTACTTCTCCGGCGAACTCGTGCTTCCCGTCGCGCCCACACGCGGTTGTTACTTCGAGAAGTGCGGCTTCTGCACGCTCTACACCGCCATCGGCCCGACCTATCGCGAGCGCAGCGTGGAGCGCCTCGTGCACGACCTGCAGGTGCTGAAGGAACGTCACGGCACGCCGTACTTCTACTTCATCATGGATGACCTGCCGCCGCTGCTCGCCAAGCGCATCCCCGACGCCTTCGCCGCCGCCGAGCTCGAAGTCTATTGGTGGTGCGACGCGCGCATGGAGGAGCGACTCTTCTCCCCCGAGTCGTGCAAGGCGCTCTTCGACGCAGGCTGTCGCAAGCTCATGTTCGGTTTCGAGTCAGGCAGCCAACGCGTGCTCGACCTGGTGGAGAAAGGCACCGACCTCGAAGAAGCCGAACGCGTGTTGCGCAACGCGCACGAGGCCGGCATCTCGGCCACGCTCTACACCATGGTCGGCCTGCCCACCGAAACGCGCGAAGAGGCCGACGCCACGCGCGCCTTCATGGTGCGCAACGCCGATTGGATCGGCGAGATCTCGCTGCAGATGTTCAACCTCGACATGGTCTCGCCGATGTACCGCGACCCGGCCAAGTTCGGCATCGCCGAGATCCCCGACGACCCCCGCAAGCTCGGCCCCGGCGAGCAGCCGCGCGACGACCTGGCGCGCTACCTCGAACACGTGAGCGCGTCGGGCATGACGCGCGGCGAAGTGAACGAAGCCTTCAACAGCGTGCTCGGCGCCGCCACCGAAGCGCTGGCCGCGCTGCGCGGCGACAACTTCCTGTACTACCGCTACAAGAGCCACATCTTCCTGTACCTGTGCAAGTTCGGGCGCGACGTGTTCCGGCGCGAGCATCACGCGCCGCGCGAGCGCACCCGCTTGCGTCGCACGGCTGAGCTGCCCGACCGCGTGAGCTTGCGCGACGACCTGCACCTCGCCGAGCTGCCCTTCCCGTACGCGCCGGTGAGCGACGCGCTCGACCGCGCCTGGACCGACCCCACGCCGCTGGGTGGCGTGGCGCGCACGTCCTCGCGCGCCCGGGCCGACGCCGCGCCCGTGCCGCGTCGCGACTCCGCACTGGCTTACGTCGGCCAAGAGAACCGCTTCCTCGACCTCGGCGCCGATGCGCTGCGCCTGTTGCGCGCCGCCGCCAGCCGAGGCACCCAGCACGCGCGCGGACTCTTTGGTCCCGAGCATCAGCGCACCTGCGAGCGTTTCCTGGTGCGCTCCTACGAGGAAGGCCTGCTCCGCGCCGTAGAGACCGCACCCGAACTCGAGAACTCCGGCAGCGAAGCCTCCTAGATCCCCGCGCGATCCCCGAGCCGAGGTCATTCGGGCCGCGCTCGCGCGTCAGGCAGAGGAGCGGCGCGCGCTGAGATGCTCAGCTCGCAGGATATGATCGCGCGGGTCCGCTCCGGGAGGGTGTCCGTCTGAAGTCTTGCTGCCGAGTTCCGTCTTGGGATCGCTGGTGCGCCGTGTTGGGCGCGCTGCTCCTGTTCGCGTCAGGCGCGAAGGCCGAACCGAAGCAGCACTTCGAGCTGGCCTCCGACCCCACGCTGGAAGCGCACGCCGACTGCGCCAGCTGCGAGCTCGCGCGGAAGCTCGGCGACGCTTGGCGTTGGCGCGAACAACGCCGCAACCGAGAAGCTCCCAGCGTGCATTCGGTGCACGCGCAGTCCGAAGGTCGCTTGATCGTGCTCGACGATCAGGGCGCTTGGCTCTTCGACGGCCTCAACTGGATGCGCGAGGCGGGCTGGGGTGGGCTCGCTCACGCGCCTTACCTCGATGCCGAGTTGCGCGGTCGCAATCTCATCCTGTTTCACCCGCGTCGCACGATCATGATCCCCACGCATGAGCTCGGCGACGACGACCCCACGCACGCCCTGCTCGTCGCGCGGTCGGACACCGAGCTCACGCACCCCACGCGCAACACCGACGGCAGCTACGTGCAAGCCGAAGGTGACCGTCTCTGGACCGTGCGCCCCGGCGGCGTCGCCGCGGTGAGGATCCCCACGCCCGGTGGCGTGGGCCACATCGGCTCCGTGCTCCGCGACGATCGCGAACGACTCTGGGTCACGAGCGAGCAAGGCCTGCACTTGCAGCGCGACGACGGCTCTTGGGAGCACGTGCACAGCCCGCCGCACCCGCCCACGCCCGGCGGGAACCCACTCGTGCACGCGCTGCAACTCCCGCAAGGCCCCGTGTTCCTGCCCAAGCTCGCCGAAGAAGGACGACCGGCTCTGCTGCTCACCGACTCGGGCGTGCAGTCGCTCCCTGAGTGGCCACGCGCGGGCGAGGTCCACCACGCAGCGGTCTCGCCCGAAGGCGTGTTGGTCGTGGCGCTGCGCTACGCAGGATTGCTCGTGCTCGACGGCGAACGTTGGATCGAACTCGACCCGCCCGCCATCGTCGACAGCTCCACCGACAACCTCACGTTCTCGAAGGACTCCGGGCATCTCGTGCTCGCGAGCCGCAAGGGCAGCCTGATCAGTTGCGACCTGCGCAGCACGCGCTGGGAACACGTGCCACTGCGCGACACCGAACTCGGCGGGCTGGTCTACACCCTGGCGCTCGCCGGCGAACGCGGCGTCTGGGTCGGCACGCACGAAGGCGTGGGCCGCGTGCAAGAGGGCAAGCTCGTCGAGGCACATCAGGTGGCCGGCGAAACCGGGCTGCCGCTGCGCGCCGTCGCCAGTCTGCTCAGCGAAGGTGAGCGCGATCTGTGGGTCGGAGGAGGCGCGCGCTTCCCCGGCGTGCTGCACTTCGACGGCGAGCGCTGGCAACACGACACGAGCCATCCACGACTCAAGACTGCGGGCGTGCACCGCCTGCGACGCGATCCGAACGGCCGGCTGCACGCGCTGCTCGTCAACGTGACCGACGGCACGCACTTGGCCGGCATGCTCGTCGAGAGCAGCGAAGGCTCGGGATGGAACTGGGTCGACGCGCCCACCGACTCCGATCGCCCCGAAGTGCGCGACGTGCGCTGGGACCTCAACGGTGCGCCCGTGGTGCTCACGCCCGAGCGTGTGTTCCGGGTGCTGCCGGACGGCTGGGACCCACTGCCGCGCCCGGTGCTGTTGCACGCGGGCTACCGGGCCTTGCACGTCGACCACAGCGACAGACTCTGGCTCGGCTACGGCTGTGAGAACCCGGGCTTGGCGCGACTCGATCCCGATGCGAACGACTGGACGCAGCTCGACGAAGACGAGTGGTCCCACACGGGCGCCGCACGTTTCGCCCCCGCTCCCGACGGCTCGCTCTGGATCGCTTCGGAACTCGGGCTGTACCGCGCGGCCAACGGGACCAGCCATCGCGTGGGGGCCGACCTCGTGATGCGCGAGTCGGCCTTCAGCTGCCTCACGCCCGACCTCGACGGGCAAGGCGTGTGGATCGGTTCGCTCGGCGACGGCCTGCTGCACTACCGCCCCGACGATCACGCGCCGCCCGCGGTCACCGATCTCGAAGGCGGCAGCCCGTCCAGCAGCGAGGGACACAACTTCGCGGCGCACTGGTTCGCCAACGACATGTGGAGCGTCACGCCGCGCGAACAGCTGCGCTACGAGTACCGCCTCGACGGCGGCCCGTGGCTCGAACCGAGCACCACCTTGTTGAGGCTCGGGCCGCTCGACAGCGGGCGTCACCGCTTCGAACTGAGCGTGATCGACAGCGCCGGCAACCGCTCCGCCGAAACCTCGGTGGTGGAGCTCACGATCCCGCTCCCGTTCTGGCGTAGCATCCCGATCGTGGTGCTGGCAGGGCTCGTGGTCGCGGCGCTGATGAGTTGGATCTCGCTCTTCCTGCGGCGCCGACGCGAGCGCGCCGAGGCGCATGAGGCCGAGCAGGAGCTCAACCGTCGTCTGCGTTCACTCGCCGGACGACTCATGCGCGAGCAGGAAGCCGAGCGTCGGCGCATGGCCCGCGACCTCCACGACGAACTTGGACAGTCGCTCGCCGCCGCGCGGATGCAGCTCCAACTCGTGGGACGCTCCAAAGATCCCGAGCGTCGCCAAGAGAGCCGCGAGCGCGCCCGCGAAGCGCTCGACGACGCCATCTCGCAGATGCGTCATCTCTCACAACGCCTGCGCCCGCCCGTGCTCGACGACCACGGGCTCGAGGCCGCCGTGCGCGCCCTGGCCAACGACGTGGGCTCGAGCAACGCGATCCAAGTGCACCTCGACATCGACCTCGAAGGCGCAGAGATCCACGAACTCGTGGCCAATCACCTGTATCGCATCGTGGGCGAGTGCCTCACGAACGTGACCCGCCACGCCCGCGCGCGCAACGTGGACCTCTCACTGACCCGGCAGTCCGGCTTCCTCCAACTGAGCGTGCACGACGACGGCGTGGGCACCGACGGCAGCCGCACCGAGGGCCGCGGCATCGGGATGCTCGGCATGCAAGAGCGCGCCGAATCATTGGGCGGCAGCTTCGAAATCGAATCTCAACGCGGACGCTTCACAATGGTCCGTGTTTCAATACCTGAGCAGGCACCACCGGGCGCAGTGCAAGGGGCACGCTCGGATCTTGCCGCAGTAGGCGAAGGCCAACAGGAGCCACCATGGAAACCATCCGAGTCTTTCTCGTCGACGACCACGCGATGATTCGCGGCAGCCTCGCTCACGCGCTGAGCGAGGCCGAAGACATCGAAGTGATCGGCCAAGCGGAGAGCGGTGAGATCGCGCTCGAGAAGATCGCGCGTCTCACTCCCGACGTGGTCGTGCTCGACTACTCGATGCCCGACATGGACGGCACGTCGGTCGCCCTGCGCATGAAGGAGCAAGGCTCTCGCGCGCGCGTGTTGTTCCTCACGATGCACGACAACGTGAGCTACGCGAAGGCCGCCATCGACGCCGGCGCGCACGGCTTCCTGATCAAGAACGATGATGTCGACGACCTGATCTCGGGCATCCGCGTGGTGCATCACGGCGGGCGCTTCGTGTCGCGCTCGCTCGAGAGCGAACTCGGCGCGTTGTTGGCGTCGCCGAAGAGTCGCCGCAGCGGGCTCGACGCACTGAGCCGTCGCGAGTTCGAACTGCTGCGTCATCTCGGCGGCGGACTCACGCTGCAAGAAGCCAGCCATGCCATGGGCGACATCAGCGAGAGCACGGCGTCCACCTACCGCTCGCGCTTGATGAAGAAGCTCGGCCTCGACAACACGGCGCAGATCATCCGCTTCGCGCTCGAGAACCAGGTCGTCCAATGAGTGCTGGCGAGAAAGCGCGGCCCGACCGCCCCACGTTGCCCGTGGCGCCACCCGCGAAGCAGAAGCCTGCGCGCAAAGATGCGGGCGACGCCCCCGACCTGCACATCGAAGAGGTCGAAGAGCGCCACATCCCCAAAGACCGCAACATCTTCGACAAGTAGCGGCGGCTGAGTTGCGCGCCGGCGCCCCAGCGACCGGCGCGACTGACCTCGCGCGCCAGGCCACACAGCCTTTGCGAGCGAGGGCGGCGTTCGGACGCGCGCGCAGGCTGGCCCCGCGCCACGCGCGACTGCTAGGCTCCGGGATTCCCCGCGGAGCGTCGAACAGATGAGTCTGGGCCAGGCATGCATCGCCTTCTTGGTGCAGACCGCCTTCGGGTCGCTGCTGAGTTTCCTGCTCAACGACCGCGAGGCGCTCGGACCGAAGTACTTCAAGTTCGGCGGCTGGGTGCTCGTGGCGCTCTATGGCTTGGCGGCCAGCTTGGTCGTGCCGGCGGCGATGAGCGAGAACGCGCCAGCCTACGCGAACGCCAGCATGCTCACGGTGCTCGCGGCGGGTGTGTCGATGCTGGCCTTCGCGTCGGTGAGCGGTTGGGACAAGCCCGGGCTCGAGCGCGTGTGCCTCGGCGCCGCCGTGTTGAGCGCGGGCGCGGCGGTGGTCTTCGCGGCGCTGGGCACCGTGCCCGCGGGCGCCGACACGCAACACCTCGCGCTGATCTTGGCGGTGGCCTTCGTGTCGTCGCTCGTGCTCGGCTTCACCACCTGGGCGATGATCCTCGGTCACTGGTACCTCACGGATCACAGCCTCGACATCAAGCACCTCGGGCGGCTCGTGAAGCCGCTGCCGTGGATCTTCGGCGCGCAGCTGGTGATCTCGTCGCTCGCGATGTGGCTGCTCTGGCAGACCTTCCTGGGCCCCGACGTGCACGACATCGACACGTTGATGCTGCGCCATCCCGAGCGCGTGGTCGACGTGGTCAACCTCTGGGCGCGACTGCCCGTGGGCGCGCTCGTGCCGCTCGTGCTCTCTTTCATGACGCTCGAGACCGTGCGCCTCAAGAAGACGCAACCCGCCACCGGCATCCTGTATGCGATGTGCGTCACCGTCTACATGGGCGACCTGATGGGCAAGATGGTGCACAGCGCGCGCGGCGTGCCGTGGTGAGCGCCGCGGCTGAGGTGAACGCAGCCGCCATCGCGAGCGCGGCTGCCAACGCGAGCGCGGCGCGATGAGCGAGAACGCGCAGACGATCCCCGAGCGCGATCACAAGACGCGTTCGCTCGCGGTGCCCTGCCCGCAGTGCGCGCACTTCGAAGAGTTCACGCTCGCCGACGCGCCGCGCGACCTCGGCCCGAGCCACAACACCTTGCCGACCGCGTTGCGCTGCTCGCAGTGCGACACGTCGATCCCGCTCGCGCTGGCCGCGCACGTGGATCCCAGCGGCGTGCTCGACGGCTGCCCGGCCTGCGAGTACCACACGCTCTGCATCCAGAAGGACATGAACCCGCGCTTCGGCGTGATCCTGGTGACCGTCACTTTCGGCGCGCTGCTGTTCTCCGGCCTGCCGATCCCGCAGATGCTCATGGCGCTCGTCGGCCTGGCGGTGCTCGACTTCGCGCTGCTGCGCTTCGTCGTGCGACGCCTGCTGATCTGTTACCGCTGCAAGGCGCAGTTCCGCGGCTTCCCGCCGGGCCCCCACTGTCGTCCCTTCGACCTGAGCACTTGGGAAGCGCACGACCCGCCGGCGGAAGCTTGAGCGCGAGGCAGCGCGAGCGTGCACCTCGCGTCCACGCCCACCCGCAGCGCAGCAACCGCTGTCGACACGCGAGGCCGAGGCGCGGGAATCGAGCGCGCGGCTGCTAACGTGGCGGGCCATGTCCATCGACTCACGCACGCGCGTCTGGCCCGGCAAGCCCTTCCCGCTGGGCGCCACTTGGGACGGGCAAGGTGTGAACTTCGCGGTGCACGCGTCGGCGGCGCACGCGGTGCTGCTGTGCCTCTTCGCGGATGCCGAGCGAGACGTCGAGAGTGAGCAGATCCCGCTGGTCGAGCGCACCGGCGACGTGTGGCACGCCTACCTTCCCGACGCGCGCCCCGGCCAGCTCTACGGCTACCGCGTGAACGGCCCCTGGGAACCCGAGCTCGGCCAACGTCACAACCCGGCCAAGCTGCTCGTGGATCCTTACGCCAAGGCGCTCACCCGCCCGCTGCAATGGCACGACGCCGTGTACGGCTACCGCGTGGGCAGCGAGCACGAAGACCTCGAGCGCGACGAGCGCGACTCCGCACCGTTCATGCCGCGCTCGCGCGTGATCGAAACCGCTTTCACCTGGGGCGACGACAGCCCGCCGCGCGTGCCGTGGAGTCGCACCGTCATCTACGAAGCGCACGTGCGCGGCCTGAGCATGCAACATCCCGACGTGCCCGAACGCATGCGCGGCACCTACCTCGGGCTGGCCTCGGAACCGATCCTCGAACACCTGCGCTCGCTCGGCGTCACGGCCGTGGAGCTCATGCCGTCGCACGCCTTCGTGAGCGAACGCGCGCTGGTGGAGCGCGGGCTGCGCAACTACTGGGGCTACAACTCGCTCGGCTTCTTCGCTCCCGACGCGCGCTACGCCAGCGGCGACGCCGGCGAACAGGTGAGCGAGTTCAAGACCATGGTGAAGAAGCTGCACGCCGCAGGCATCGAGGTGATCCTCGACGTGGTCTACAACCACACGGCCGAAGGCGATCACCTGGGCCCCACGCTCTCGCTGCGCGGCTTCGACAACGCCGCCTACTACCGACTGAAAGCCGACGAGCCGCGCTACTGCATGGACTTCACCGGCTGCGGCAACAGCGTCGACGTGACGCACCCGGCCACCATGCGACTGGTGATGGACTCACTGCGCTACTGGGTCACGGAGATGCACGTCGACGGCTTCCGCTTCGACCTCGCGCCCGTGCTCGGTCGCGGCGCCGACCCGCACTCCCCCTTCGGCACCTTCTTCGACATCGTGCGCCAGGATCCGGCGCTGGCCGAAGTGAAGCTCATCGCCGAACCCTGGGACGTGGGCGAGAACGGCTACCAGCTCGGCAACTTCCCCGCCGGCTGGGCCGAGTGGAACGGTCGCTACCGCGATTCGGTGCGACGCTTCTGGCGCGCCGACAGCGGCACGCTCGGCGAACTCGCGTCGCGGCTCTCGGGCAGCAGCGACCTGTATGAGAAGGGCCCCAACGGCTCGATCAACTTCGTCACCTGCCACGACGGCAACACGCTGCACGACCTCGTGACCTACGAGCAGAAACACAACCACGCGAACGGCGAGGGCAATCGCGACGGCCACAACGACAACGCCGCGCGCAACTGGGGCGTGGAAGGCGAGACCGACAACGAAGCCATCGTGTCGCAGCGCGAACGCATGAAGCGCAACCTGCTCGCCACGCTCGTGCTCAGCCAAGGCGTGCCGATGCTCTCCATGGGCGACGAACTCGGGCGCACGCAACGCGGCAACAACAACGCTTACTGCCAGGACAGCGAGCTCACCTGGGTGAACTGGGAACTGAGCGCGCGCGACCGCGAGTTGCTGCACTTCACGCGCGAGTTGCTGCGCCTGCATCGCGAGAGCCCGGTGTTACGCCGTCGCGCCTTCTTCAGCGGGCGACCGAGCGACGCGGGCCAACCCAAAGACGTCACCTGGCTGCGCGGCGACGGCAGCGAGATGCGCGCCGACGACTGGCAGCGCGAGACGCGTCACCACTTCGGCATGTTGCTCGACGGCGACGCCGCCGATGAAACCGACGACCGCGGCGTGCCCCTGCGCGGCGACACACTGCTGCTGCTCGTGAACGGTGGCGGCCGCGCCGTGCGCTTCGTGTTGCCCGAGCTCAGCGCCCCGTCGCGTTGGGTGCGCGCGCTCGACACCGCCGAGAGTGTGGTCGTCGACGAGCGGCTGGAGCTCGGACGCAAACAGCTGCAACTGCCAGGCCACACGCTGGTCTTGTTGCGCGCCGCGGGCACGACTCCGTGAGCGACCCGGCACTCCCCGGCGAGCTCGATCTGCATCTCTTCGCGCAGGGCAAGCACCTGCGCATCCACGAGTGGCTCGGCAGTCACGAGCGCGTGGTGGACGGCGTGCGCGGCACGTCTTTCGCCGTGTGGGCGCCCGCAGCGAGTCGCGTGTCGGTGCAGGGCGACTTCACCGGCTGGGACAGCGCGCCGCTCGCCATGAAGCCGCTGGGCAGCTCCGGCGTGCACGGCCTCTTCGTGCCCGAGGTGCAGGCCGGCGCGCTCTACAAGTACGCCATCGAAACGCTCGACGGCAAACGCCTGGTGAAGACCGACCCCTTCGCGCGCTCCATGGAGCAGTACCCCGGTCACGCCGCGCGCGTGGTCGCGCCGTCCACCCACAAGTGGGGCGACAAGGCTTGGCTGGAAGCTCGCCGTGAACGCGACGCGCTGCGTAGCCCGCTCGCGATCTACGAAGTGCATCTCGGCAGCTGGGCGCGCGTCGTCGAAGAAGACAACCGCTCGCTGAGTTACCGCGAGATCGCGCCGCACCTCGTGGAACACGCGCTGCGGCTCGGCTTCACACACATCGAACTCATGCCCGTGATGGAGCATCCCTTCGGCGGCTCCTGGGGTTACCAGGTCACGGGTTACTTCGCGCCGAGTTCACGCTGGGGCGACCCCGACGGCCTGCGCTTCCTGATCGACGCGTGCCACCGCGCCGGCCTCGGCGTGATCCTCGACTGGGTGCCCGCGCACTTCCCCGGCGACGAACACGGCCTCGCGCGCTTCGACGGCACAGCGCTCTTCGAACACGAAGACCCGCGTCGCGGCAAGCATCCCGACTGGGACACGCTGATCTTCAACTACGGCCGACACGAGGTCGCGAACTTCCTGCTCGCCAACGCGCTGCACTGGATGCGCGACTATCACGCCGATGGCCTGCGCGTCGACGCCGTGGCCTCGATGCTCTACCTCGATTACAGCCGCGCCGCCGACGAGTGGACGCCCAACGCCGAGGGCGGCCGCGAGAACCTCGAAGCCGTGGCCTTCCTGAAGTCGCTCTCGACCGCGCTGCGCGACGAGTTCCCCGGCGCGCTGCTCATCGCCGAAGAGTCCACCACCTGGCCGGGCGTCACCAAGCCCGTGGCCGACGGCGGGCTCGGCTTCCACTTCAAGTGGAACCTCGGCTGGATGCACGACACGCTCGACTACTTCAGCCAGGACCCGCTGCACCGCAAGCACCACCAAGACAAGCTCACCTTCGCGACCACCTACGAACACAGCGAACACTTCCTGATGCCGCTCTCGCACGATGAAGTCGTGCACGGCAAAGGTTCGTTGTTCTCCAAGATGGCCGGCGACGACTGGCAGAAGCGCGCCAACCTGCGCTTGCTCTACACCTACCAACGCTTGCGGCCCGGGAAGTCCCTGCTGTTCATGGGCGCCGAACTCGGCGGCCCGAACGAGTGGGATCACGACCACAGTCTCGACTGGCATCTGCGCGACGCGCCGCCCGCGCAAGGCCTGGCAGCGCTGCTCGGTGCGCTCGGCGAACTCGAACAGTCGGCGCCGTTTTTGCGCGCCGCCGATGCCGACGTCGACGGATTCCGCTGGATCGATTGCGAGGACCGCGACAACTCCGTGCTGAGCTTCGAGCGGCGTGTCGGCGACGCGCACGTGATGGTCGTGTTCAACTTCACGCCCGTGCCGCGCGCGAGTTACCGCGTCGGACTACCAGCGAAGGAGAGCTACCGCGTGTTGCTCAACAGCGATCACGCGCGCTTCGGCGGCAGCGGCACCGGCCTCGAAGCTGGCGCGCTCTGCGAACCCGACAGTGAGGCCTGGCACGGCCGCGCGCAGTCCTTGTTGCTCGACCTGCCGCCGCTGGGCGCGCTCGTGCTCGGGCCGAACTCGAGCTTCTCGAAGCCGAGCTGAGCGCACCTTCCACGCGCGGCGCCACACTCTGTCGCGCTCAGCGCGACACGCGCGCCAATGCTCTCAAGGCACGCTTTCCGCAGGGTCGATGCGAAGGGTGATCGCGCAGACAGCGCGCCCCTTCCGCGAGGACCGCCCGTCATGCAGCTCGAGACCTTCAGCTTCCACCCGACTCAAGGGTGGTCGCTGGCCGAGTTCCCCCAACTCGACTCCAACGACACGCTCGTGCTCACTTTCGGCGGCGCAAACTTCGTCAACGAACCGCAGGCGCTCGACGAGTTGCGCGCGGCCTTCCCGCTCGCGCAGCACGTGGGCTGCTCGACCTCCGGCGAGATCCACGGCGCCACCGTGAACGACGACAGCCTCTCGGTGGCCGTCATGCGCTTCGAACACGGCAAGGTGCGCACCGCCTTCACCCGGATCGACGATGCCGACGACTCCTTCCGCGCCGGCAAAGAGCTCGCCGGGCAACTGCTCTCCGACGATCTCAAAGGCGTGTTCGTGCTCAGCGACGGCCTGATGGTGAACGGCAGCGAACTCGCGCGCGGCCTGAACAGCGGGCTGCCCTCGAGCGTGGTCATCACCGGCGGCCTAGCCGGCGACGGCGACCGCTTCGCCAACACCTGGAACCTCGACCAGGCCGGCCCGCGCAGCGGCGTCGTGTCGGCGGTGGGCCTCTACGGCGAGCGCGTGCGCATCGGCCACGGCAGCAAGGGCGGCTGGGACATCTTCGGCCCGGAACGCAGCGTCACGCGCAGCGCGGGCAACGTGCTCTACGAACTCGACAACCGCCCCGCGCTGGAACTCTACAAGCAGTACCTCGGCGAGCGCGCAGAAGGCCTGCCGTCCACCGGCTTGTTGTTCCCGCTCGCGTTGCGCACCTCGCACGACGACGAGAAGCGCCTGGTGCGCACGATCCTCGCAGTGGACGAAGCCACGCAATCCATGACCTTCGCGGGCGACATCCCGCAGGGTTCACTCGCGCAGCTCATGCGCGCCAACTTCGATCGCCTGGTCGACGGCGCCAACGACGCCGCGCTCGTGACCGCCGACCGCACCGGCCACACCGGCGACGTGCTCTCGATCGCGATCAGTTGCGTGGGACGCCGACTCGTGCTCGGCGAACGCATCGAAGAAGAAGTCGAAGCCGTGCTCGCGGCGCTTCCACCGGGCACCCGTCAGGTGGGTTTCTACTCCTACGGCGAGCTGTCCCCGCACACCACGGGCAACTGCGACCTGCACAACCAGACCATGACGCTCACCACGCTCAGCGAGGACTGAACCGGCGCCATGCCTCCCGAGTCGTCCACTCTTCACCCGCTCCTGCTCCGTCAACTCAGCCGCATCGGCGCCGATCCGCAGCACACGATCAGCGACGCCGCTCACTGGGAACAGCTGCTCCAACGCGTCTCGCGCAGCTACCACCAGGCCGACGACGACCGCTACACACTCGAGCGTTCGCTGCAGATCTCGAGCGACGAGATGCAGGAGCTCTACGACACGCTGCGCCAGGTCTCGGAGAGCCAGCTGTCGGCCGAGAAGCGCAAGCTCGAGGCCGTGGTGAGCGCGCTCGGCGACGGCCTCTGCGTGCTCGACGTAGCCGGTCGCCTGCAGTTCATGAACCCCGCCGCCAGCGCACTGCTCGGCTGGTCACAGGACGACCTGCACGAAGTGCCCGTGCTCGAACTGCTGCGCAGCAACGAGATCGCCACCGGCTCCGCGATCTTCGACCGACTGGCGCGCGAAGGCGTCGTGCGTTGCGAGACCTCGCGCATCCAACTGAGCGACGGTTCGCTGCTGCCGATCTCCTTCGTGCTCAACCCGATCCTCGACGGCGAGCAGGTGGTCGGCGCCGTGCTCGCCTTCCGCGACATGACCGAGCCGCAGGCCGCGCGTCTCGCTCTGCAGACCGCCAAGGAAGACGCCGAGATCGCGAGCCACGCCAAGAGCGAGTTCCTGGCGACCATGAGCCACGAGATCCGCACGCCCATGAACGGCGTGATCGGCATGATCGCCATGCTGCGCGAGACCGAGCTCACGCCGCTACAGCGCGACTACGCCGAGACCGTGCACTCGTCGGGCACGGCGCTGCTCTCGATCATCAACGACATCCTCGACTTCTCGAAGATCGAAGCCGGCAAGCTCGAGTTGGAGCGCATCGACTTCGAGCTCGACACGATCGTGGACGACGTGGTGGAGCTCTTCGCCGAGAGCGCCTTCGCGCGCGACCTGAGCTTCGACTCCTACGTGGCCAGCAACCTGCCGCGGCACGTCGTCGGGGACCCCGGCCGCATCCGCCAGGTGCTCACGAACCTGATCTCGAACGCGCTCAAGTTCACGCGACGCGGCGGCGTGCGCGTGGAGCTCAGCAACCTGCGCTCCGACGCCGACCGCTGCCTGCTGCGCGTGGCCGTGACCGACACGGGCGTGGGCATCGCGGCCGAACGCCAACGTCGCCTGTTCCAACCGTTCTCACAGACCGACAGCTCGACCACACGCGAGTTCGGCGGCACCGGACTCGGCCTCGCGATCTGCAAGCGGCTGGTCGAGGCCATGGGCGGCGAAGTGGGCATGCAGAGCACCGCGGGCCAGGGCAGTTGCTTCTGGTTCACGGTGGCACTGGAGAGTGTCGCGTCCGAACGCGCGCCCAGAGCGCCCGTCGACGACCTGCACGTGGTGCTGCTCGACAGCGCCGACAGCCCGCAACACTCCTTGCGCGCGCGGCTCGAACGTCTCGGCGCCAAGGTGCTGCCCGCCGAGCAACACGCCGACGGCCTCGCCCGCGTGCGCGCGCTCGACACCGAGAACCGACTGCTCGTGCTGCCACTCAACGACCAGGACTCCGTGCTGCTCGACGAACTCGGGCGCGATCCACAGTGCCGCTCGGTGAAAACGCTGCTCACGGGTCAGACCGGCGACCTGCCCTTGGAAGCTCTGTCGCGCCACCCTCGCTTCGGCGCCTTCTTGCGCATGCCGGCTCGCGCGCAATCGCTGCGCGACACGCTGTGTCGCCTGTTCCGGGTGAACGAGCTGCACGCCGAACGCGCGCGCACCGAGCAGGTCGACACCGAACCGGTGTCACTGCGCTCTGCACAGGTGTTGCTCGTGGAAGACAACATCGTGAACCAGAAAGTCGCCTGCCACATGCTCGAGCGCTTCGAGCAACGCGTGCAGGTGGCGGCCAACGGACTCGAAGCGCTCACCGCGCTGCAACGTCAGCGCTTCGACCTGGTGCTGATGGACTGCCAGATGCCGGAGATGGACGGCTTCGAGACCACGCGTCACATCCGCGAGCGCGAGCAGGAAGGCGAACGCCTACCGATCATCGCGATGACGGCGAACGCGCTGAAGGGAGACCGCGAGCGCTGCCTCGCCGCCGGCATGGACGACTACCTGAGCAAGCCGGTGCGCCCCCACGACCTCGAAGCGATGCTGCAGCGCTGGATCGGCACCGGCGTCGCGCGCTGACTCAGAGCGCGGCGTGTGCGGCGCCGACCAAGCGCGGCAACCAGGGCATCACGCCGAAGATCGCGAGCGTCTGCAACCAGCGCGGCAAGCCGGTGTGGTCGAGCAGCTTGTACACACCGTAGAACGCGGTGCCGAGCAGCACCCAGAGCAGCGTGGCGTCGAGGCCCACGCCGCCCAGCGCGTCGGGCGGCAGTCCCCAGAGATCGCGTGTTGCGCGACGCGGGAGTTCCCAACTCATGGCGCGCGCTGCGGCTTCCCAAGGCAGCGCGAGCACACCCGTGAGCAGGCCCGTGAGCAGCACGTGGAAGAGATGGTTGCCGCGCACGCGGTCGCGCGTCTCCACCAAGCCCTTGGTGACGGCGGCGGCTTGGTACACGAGCAACGCTGGCAGGAGCACTGTCTCCGGGAGCGCGTCGCCCTGGTTCCAGAACCAACCGAACACGAGGCCCGAGCCGAACCAGCAGGCCGCGAAGTACGGGCTGAGTTTGCGCCACGCGTGCACGGCCGCGAGGAAGAAGCCCACGCTCACGAGCGCGCGGTAGTGTTCGGCGTGCAGCGGCAGCTCCCCCATCACCTCGTGACCACGCTGTTCACGACGCGTCCGTGAAGGCGCGGCCTCTGCGCGCGCCCCGACCGGAACGCACGTAAGCGATCAGCGCGACCACGCAAGGCAAGCCGGCCCACAACAAGCCGGCGCGTTCGCTTTCACCCAGCGCCACCTGCAGCAAGAGCGCCAAGCCGAGCAGTGGCAAGATCAGCGGCAGTCGAGCGACGAGGCGTTCGATGGGTGCTTCCCGTGGAGTTCGGCGACAGCGATCCGGCGGCGGCAACTCGGCAACGAGGGACGAGCCGCCGCGAGCGCTGCACGCGAGGTCGCCCTGCGCGACCTGCAGCGCGTCAGGGTGACCGCCGCACGCGCGAGCGGCAAGCCCGGGCTGGAGATCGCGCGCGCGGTCGGGTAGTTCGGTGCCATGGAAAGCGGCCCCGCAGCTCCTCACGCCTGGTGGAAGATCGCGCTGGGTCCCGGCCTCGCCGCGCTCATGTTGATCCTGCGCCCCGGCGACGACCTGCAGGTCGCCGCGATGGCCGGCGTGGCGCTCTGGATGGCGGCGTGGTGGATCAGCGAGGCGGTGCCCGTGGCCGTGACGGCCTTGCTGCCGCTGGTGCTGCTGCCGCTGGCCGACATCGCGCCCGTGAGCGACGTCGCTGTGAACTTCGGGCGCTCCACGATCTTCCTGTTCTTGGGCGGCTTCTTCATCGCGCTCGCGCTCGAGGAGTCGGGCGCGCACCGGCGCGTGGCGCTGGCCATCGTGGCGCGCGTGGGCAGCCGTCCCGCGCAACTCGTGCTGGGTTTCATGCTGGCGACCTGGGCGCTCTCGATGTGGATCAGCAACACGTCGACCACGATGCTCATGCTGCCGATCGCGCTGAGCGTGTTGAGCACCGCGCGTGAACGCGGCACGGACGAACGCGAACTCAGCGGCTTCGCCGTCACGCTGCTGCTCGGCATCGCCTACGCGGCGAACATGGGCGGCATGGCCACGCTGGTCGGCACGCCGCCGAATCTCGCCTTCTCGCGCCTGTTCACGCAGATCTTTCCGGGCGCGCCGGAGATCGGCTTCTTCCAGTGGATGCAGCTCGGGCTGCCCTTCTCGATCGCGTTCCTGTTCAGCGGTTGGTGGTTGCTCACGCGCGTGATCCAACGCCTGCCGCGCGGCGAGATGCTCGGCGGGCGCGAGGTCATCGCGGGTTTGCGCGCGCAACTCGGTCCGCTCCGTCGCGACGAAGCCGTGAGCATGAGCGTGTTCGCCGTCACCGCCCTGCTCTGGATGACGAGCTCCGGCGCGCGCTTCGGCGAACTCGAGATCCCCGGTTGGCGCGACCTGCTCGGCCTCGCCGGCGCCGTGGACGACAGCGTGGTCGCCGTGGCCATGGCGATCCTGCTCTTCGCCTGGCCGTCACGCGATCGCCCCGGCCAACGCCTGCTCGAGTGGCGCATGACCTCGCGCGTGCCTTGGTCGGTGCTGCTGCTCTTCGGCGGTGGCTTCGCGCTCGCCGACGGCTTCACACTCTCAGGCCTGTCGGCCTGGGCCGGCGGACACTTCGAGGTGCTCGCCGACTTGCCGCCCTGGTTGCTGATCGTGGCCGTGAGCTTGCTGCTCACCTTTCTCACTGAACTCACGAGCAACATCGCCACCGCAGAAATGGCGCTGCCGATCCTGGCCACTGCGAGCCTCACGCTCGGCGTCGACCCACGCTTGCTCATGGTGCCCGCCACGCTCTCGGCGAGCTGCGCCTTCATGATGCCCGTGGCCACGCCGCCGGCCGCCATCGTGTACGGCTCTGGCTTGGTGCCGATCGGACGCATGGTGCGCGCCGGCATCTGGTTCAACCTGCTCGGCGTGGCGCTGCTGTTGCTCGCGCTGAGCCTGTTGGGCGACGCGGTGCTCGGCATCGAGAAGCACGGACTGCCCGACTGGGCCGTGCCCGCCGGACAGTTGGCGCCGGCCGAGCGCTGACAGCGCGCCGACGGCTCGCGCCCCCGCGGCTCACACTTCGGTGACGTCGGCGACCACGGTGGGGAAGTCGGTCTGCGCCCCGGTGACAAAGGTGCCGACCACATTGGCGCCGGCCTGGTCGAGCATGCCGAGCGCGTCTTCGGCCTGGTGCTTGTGCGTCTCACGCAAGGACACCACGAGCACACAGCCGTCCATGATCTTGCTCAGCTCGGACGCATCCGCGAAGAGCGAACAGGGCGGCGTGTCGACCACGATGTAGTTGAACTGGCTCTTCAAGTGCGCGAACAAGTCTTGCACGTAGGACGAGCCCATCACTTCGTTGATCTTGTTCGTGGCGCGACCGGCAGTGAGCAGCTTGAGGTTCGGCAAGCCCCCCGACTGGAAGGCCTTGCGCGGGTCTTTGCGGTCGAGCAACACGTCGGTGATGCCGGGGCCGCGCTCCACACCGAAGAGTTCGTGCACGCGCGGCGCGCGCAAGTCCATGTCCACCAAGCAGACGTTCAGCGAATCGAACTCGGCCAAGCTGAGCGCGATGTTCGCCACGGTGGTGGACTTGCCTTCGTCGGGGATCGCCGAGGTGAAGAGCAGCGTGCGCGGACTGTCGCCCGGGTTCATGGCGCGCAGGTTCGTGCGGAAGGAACGGTACTGCTCGGCCGGGAAGCTGCGCGGCTCTTGGTACACGACCAACCGGCTGTCGAGGCTCGAGTCGACCAGCACCACCAGATCTTCGTCGGCGAGATCCCGAGCGGCGTTCGCGTCAGCGCGGGAGCGTTGGAAGGGCCAGGGCATGGAAGACTCCGTGGGTGTGCGACCGTCCACCTTATCGGACGCACTCGCCGGCGGGTTGAAGGCCGCTGACGAGGAATGCGCCGGAGATCGAACCCCGACACGATCCCCAGGTGGCGCCCACACCGCGCGTCGGCCCGTGCCTGCACCCCTTCCAGGCGATTCCCGTGGACAAGCTGCGAGGCGCTGAAGAGGATCTCCCTCCCCCAATCGGGACCGGCCTCGGCGTACGATCGACCAGGAAGCCGAGCCTTAATGAGCCAGCCATCAAGAGAGCGCACCAGAACGGACGATGAAGTCCGAGCTGCTGCCCCCAAACCCGCCGACGAGCCCATGAGCCGCCAGCTTTCCCGCGACCTCTACCACTTGATGCGCAAGGCCTCGCGCCGCACGCCGGTAGACAAGCTGCGTCGCAACGGGCACAAGAACGTGTCGGTGCTGAGCTTCCGCGACGTGCAGGCGCTGATCGAACAGGCCGTCTCCAACACGCTGCGTCGCAAGGGTTTGAAGCTCGACGGCCCGGAGATCCATGAAGAAGTTCGCATGGAGTTCCTGGCGTTGATGCGCGAGCGCGATCTGCTCCAGGAGACCGTGCAGAACCTGCTGCGCGAGAAGGACGAGCTGGCGCAGAACCGTGAGCGCCTGCAGGCCGTGATCGGCCAGGTGAGCGACGAGATCGAGGAGGAGCAGGCCCTCGATCCCGGACAAGACAGCGACGAGCTCGACCGCATGCGCGAGAGCCTCGTGGCCGCGCTCAAAGACATGCTCGGCCCGAACGCCGACGCGCAGCTCACGACACGCGCCGTGGCGCTCGTGGAGCAGGCGGTGGAAGAGCAGCGTCAGCTCACGCTGACCCGCGCCCAGGAGTCACATCAGGCGCGCATGGAGCACCTCGAGCGCCGGATGAACCGGCTCAAGACGAAGCTCCAGGAAACCGAATCGATGCTGCAGCGCGCGCAAGCCGCAGGCGGCCCGGAAGGTCTCGCGGGAGAACCCATCGATCCTGGCCTCAAGATCGGGGACCCAAACTTCGAGACAAAGAAGGAGCTCTTGGGCGAGATCTTCAAGCTGAACGTCGAGCTCCGAGAAATGCTCAAAACAAACTGATCCCCTTTGGACGGCCTGGAAATCATGGTGACCACCCAGAACAAGCAAAGCGCCGACAGCCAGGCACAAGCCCCGGCCGACCACGGCGACGTGAAGATCGGCAATGCCGGCAAGAGTTCCTCGGCCAAGACCAAGGGCAATGCCTCGAAGGCAGGAGAGTCAAAGTTGGACACCGAAAAGGACATCGTCTACATCGGCATGGATCTCGGCACCTCGCGCACCGCGATCGCGGCGAGCAACGGTGTGCGTGAGAGCCTGCCTTCGCTGATCGGCTACCCGAAGGACGTCGTGGCGCAGAAGTTGCTCGCTCGTGACGTGCTCTTCGGCAAGGACGTCATCAAGCACCGTCTGTCGCTCAAGACCTTCCGTCCGCTCGCCAAGGGCGTGATCAAGGGCAGCACCGACGACGGCGTCGACGCCAAGGAAGCCGAAGCGAACATGATCGCCGCTCGTCAACTCGTGAAGCACGCCATCGAGATGGCGCGCGCTCCGGCCGACAGCCTCGTGTACTGCGTGATCGGCGCGCCCGCTGAGGCCTCGATCAACAACCGTCACGCGATCCTCGAAGCCGCCAAGGAAGTCATCGACTCGGTGATGATCTGCAGCGAGCCCTTCGCGGTCGCCTACGGCATGGACGTGCTGTCCGACGCGCTGGTCATCGACATCGGCGCCGGCACGACCGACCTCTGCCGCATGCACGGCACGCTCCCCGAAGACGACGACCAAGTCACCATCGACTACGCCGGTGACGCCATCGACGACAAGCTCGTGGAGCTCATCAAGGCCGCCCACCCCGACGTGTCCTTCAGCCGCCAGATGGCCATCGAAGCGAAGGAAGACTTCGCCACGGTGTCCGACACGGCGCAGCCGATCATCGTGGAATGGCCGGTGAAGGGTAAGCCCACCAAGATCGACATCACCGAGCAGATGAAGGAAGCCTGCCACTCGATCGTGCCGCACATCGTGGACGCGCTCGGCGAGATCGTCGCCAGCTTCGACCCCGAGTTCCAAGTCGTGCTGCGCAACAACGTGCTGCTCGGCGGCGGCGGCAGCCAGATCCGCGGCCTCGCCGATGCGATCTCCGAGTACATGGGTGAGCACCTCGGTGGCGGTCACGTCACGCAGGTGGAAGAGCCCGTGTTCGCCGGCTCCAACGGCGCGCTCAAGATCAGCAAGGACATGCCCACGGACTTCTGGGAACAACTCAGCTGATCGTGAGTGGATCGCATCGCGCACTGCGCGGTGAGTGATAACGGCCCGGTCGCGCGGAAGCGTGGCCGGGCCGTTCGCGTTGCTGGGTGCCGCAGGCCCGGGCCGAACGCACCTGCCCGGCCGCGCCTGCGGCGCCCGTGATAGGATCCCGACCTCCCGTGAACGCGCTGCGATACCTACCTTTTCTTGCGCGCGGCCTCGCACAACGCGGCCCGCCTCTGCACCTCACCCTGTTCGTCACGGGGACGTGCAACGCGCGCTGTCGGCACTGCTTCCACTGGGAAGAAGTCGAAGCCGGAGTGAAGGGCCCGAGCGTGGAACAGGTGACCGCGCTGGCCGACTCCGCCGCGGGCATGGGGCCGCTGCTGTGGGTCAGCTTCGGCGGCGGCGAACCCTTGCTGCGGCGCGACTTGCCTGAGCTCGCGCGCGCCTTCGGGAAGCACGGCTTGCGTCACCTGGCGATCCCCACGAACGGGCTCGTGGAAGGCTGGCAGCACGAGACGACTGAACAGATCCTCAACGAGAACCCCGACACCTTCCTTTCGATGTCGGTGTCCTTCGACGGCCCGCCCGCGATCCACGACAACATCCGCCAAGTGGAAGGCGGCCACGCGCGCAGCATGGCGAGCGTGCGCGCGTACAAGGCGCAGCAAGCCGAGGGCCGCGAGAACCTCGGCGTGGGCGTGATCCTCACGATCAGCTCCGAGAACCAGCACGTGATCGCGGAGCACCTCGAGGAACTCGTCGACGAGCTGCGGCCCGACAACGTCACCTTGAACTTGGCGCGCGGTAAAGCCATGGACAGCGCGCTGCTCGATGTCGACGTGGCGCGCTACCAAGAGCTCGTCGCGACCAAGAAGCGCATGATCGACAAGGGCCTGCTGCCGTACTTCAAGTTCCCGATGGCGCGCGTGGCCGTGGCGCGCGACCGCGTGATGTACGACCACGTGGCGCAAGTGGCTTCGGGCGAACCGCACCGTCATCTGCCTTGCACGGCGGGACGTTTGTCGGCGGTGATCTTCGAGAACGGCGAAGTGCATCCCTGCGAGATGCTCAACCGCGCGCTGGGCGACCTCAACGACACGAACTGGGATCTCTCCAAGCTCTGGAAGGCGCGCGCCGCCGAGCAGTTGCGCGACGAGATCCACGCCACGCGCTGCGAGTGCACCTGGGAATGCGCGCAGGCCGACAACGTGCTCTTCAACCCGCGTGCCTGGCCCGACTTGCTGGCGAGCAGCCTCGCGGTGTCGGCGCTGCCACGCGTGGCGCGCGCCGCGGACAAGCCGTCGCGGTGAGCGAGGCGGAAGCGCGCGAGACGGCGAACGCCGACGAGTCGCACCCGGCGCGCAGCGCGGCGAGCGCGCGCGGGGCAGCTGTCGAGCACCACGCCGGCCCGCGCCTCGGCCTGATCGTCCCCTGCCGCAACGAAGCACGCGTGATCGGGCGCAAGCTGCGCAACCTCGCGCTGGCGCGCTGGCCGAGCTGCGCACGCCCGCACCGGCTGCTCATCCTGGATGACCACAGCGCCGACGACACGGCGGAGCGCGCGCGCGCCTTGTGCGAACAACTGTTCGCGGCGCGCGCGTCGGAGATCCACGCTGAGGTGCTCGTGAACGCGCACGACCCCGGCAAGGTCGGCGCGCTCAACACCGCGCTCGAGACCTTGGGCGACGACGTCGACCTCGTGGTGCTCACCGACGCCGATGTCCTGATCGACGAACACGCGCTCACCGAACTCAGCGACTTCCTCGCACAACGCCCCGCCTTGGGCATGGCCTGCGCGCGCCAACAGTTCGCGGAAACGCTGGGCGAAGACGGCCGAGCGCTCGCCCCCGGGCGCCTCGCGCTCACCGACGCGGCCGGCACCTACGACCGACTCACCGCCGCGGTGCGCGCCTGGGAATCACGCGGTGGACGACTCTTCTCGGTGCACGGTCAGCTGCTCGCATGGCGCGCGTCGCTCGGGTTGCGCCCCACGCCCGGCATCGCCGCCGACGACCTCGAGTTGATGCTCGGCGTGCGCGCCGCGGGACTCGGCGTGGCGCTCGCCCCCGGCGCCGTGTTCGTGGAAGAGAAGCCGCCCGCCGGCGCCGGTCGCCGCACGCAAGAGATTCGTCGCGCACGAGCTTATGTGCAGATCGCGCCGCGCTTCCGCGCCTCGCCCGGCAGCGGGTTGCTCACGCGCTTGCAGTTCGCGGCCTACCGTTACCTACCGCTGAATGCGCCGTGGTTGCTGCCGGTGGTCGCGCTGCTCGGCCCGTCGCTGCTGATCTTCGGCTTGCGTTCCTTCACCGGGCTCGTGATCGGCAACCTGCTCGCGCTGGCGGTGATCGTGTTCCTGTGGTCCCCCGCGGGGCGCAAGGCTGTGCGTCTGCTCACGATCATCTCCACGGCGAGGCGCATGCAAGCCATGGGTGAGCTGAGCGATCGCTGGGAGATGCCGCGCCCCTGAGTCGCGCGCGGTCGCTCGCGCAGTCCCGGCGCTCGGCAACTCCTGCGCGAGGTCTCGCCCGCACAGCGCCCGCCCTCGCACGCTCAGTCGATGACCTGCGCCCACCACGACGCTTGCTGGACGATCTCCAGAGTGTCGGCCACGGCAGCGCTGTTGCCGGCCAGGGGCAACTCACCCGGACCGAGCGTGGGCGCGTAGGTGCCGTAGATCTCACCCACGAGGTTGATCACCACGAGTTCGCCAGGCTGCACGTCCACCGTGCGACGGATCAAGCGCTGGCTGCGCCCTGTGAGTTGCAGCGCGAGTGAGTGCTCGCCGCGCGGCACGTTGAGCCGCAACGCACCGAGTGAGTTGGGCAGCAGCGACCAGCAGCGCGTGTCGGAGCCGGCCAACTCCGAGAGCCCCCAGTTGGTGATCAAGCCCGCGAAGAAGCCGGCGAGCGCGGCGTACTCCTGGTCGTTCTTGGAGTCGCTCGAGGCCTTCACCGACTCGCGCGCCGCTTTCGCCACACCCTCGGCCACGAGCGCGCGCCCCACGGCCTGGAAGAGCGCGGCCGCGAGCAGCGTGGGCAACTCTTGGTCGTAGCGCTGCGCCACGTGCTCACCGTAGTCGAAGAGCATCGGCACCTTGCCCTGATCGACGCCGTCGAGCTCCACGGACACGGCGTCGTAGAGCGCGGCGCGCTGCACGAGGTGCGGCACGTTGAGGCGGTGGATCGTGCTGCCTGCGGGGAAGACGTACTGAGTTTCGCGTCGGATCGGGGCCTGTCCGAGCTGCGCGATCACCACGACCATCGCGGGCTCCTCGCCCTCCACGAACTGCTGCCCCGCTGCGGGCTCGTGCTCGTTGAGCGAGGTGTCACCGGCTTCGCGTTGCGCGCCGGTGGCCTCGCCGAAGTCGCCGGACAGCTCGAGACTGAATCCGGCGAGCGCCCACGCGAAGGTGTTGGCGAAGCGCTCGTCCTCGCTCACGTCTTCCATGGTGACGAGATTGCGCATGCGCCGCGCTTCGATCTCCGCCCCGCCGACTTCGCCGCGCGCGAGGTAGTTGATCATGTTCTGCGTGTTGAGCATCACGCGCTCGGGCGGGCTCGCGCGCCACTTGGCGGCTTCTGGCGCGAAGGCGAACTCGGCGACTTCTTCGTAGCCGGCGCTGGTGTAGTCGAGTACTTCGAGGGAGTCGTCGACGCGTTCGAAGGCAGCGCTCGATTCTTCGTAGCGTTCCGCGGCTTGCAGCGCGATGCCGAGCTCGAGGCGCAGCAGTTGCTCGTCGTTGTCGCCCTCGGCTTCGGCGATCAAGCCTTCCAGCGTGGTCACGGCGCCGGCCACGTTCTGGCTGTAGAACTGCTTGTGCGCAACAGCCAGGCGCTCGTCGTAGTTAGCGCAGGCAGTCAGCGAACAAAACGCGGCGAGCACGCCAAGCATGACTGCGTGGCGGCTCGCCGTAGAGCGTCCCCAGATCACGATGCAGCCCGATTCAGTCGGTGATCTGCTTGGTGATCGGCACCTCGCTCTGGAACACGCGGCGCGTGGTCGCGACCTCGGTGACCTTCAAGAAGAGGTAGTACTGCACGCGCTTGCGGTCGCCCAACTTCTCGGTGGTTTCACCGATGCGGCCGTGCACGAAGTAGTGGATGCCGAACTCCTTGCCGAGTGCTGCGATCGTGGCGGAGTCGACATCGTCGCCGAGACTGCGCTTGCGCTCCCGCAGGATCGCGTCGGCAGCGAGGGTGTCGTTGGAGACCACGGCGAAGACGCCGTCGTTCACGAGCTTGGTCTCGAAGGACTCGATCAGGTTGCGCAACCCAGAGTCGATGTGCTCGCTGGTGTCATTGTCGATGCTCAGGATCGCGATCTTGCGATCGGCCGAGTCGATGCTCATCGCGAACTTGCTGCTGTCGAACTCCTGGTACCAGGAGTCGAGTGCGCCTTCGAGGTCCACACGGTCGAGCTTGGTGCTGAGAGCGGCTTCGTCAGCTCCGGGGCCGCGCACGACCGAGGGCCCGAAACAGCCGGTGAGAAGTGCGCAGCAGGTCAGCAAGGTCAGCGTGCGAAACATGGTCGATCTCCACGACTCAGGCATTCGGGGTTCGGGTGACGAAGCAAAGTCGCCCCCCAGGGGGAAACTCAGCGTGTGTCCACGAGCTCTTCGTTGGGGCGGCCCGTGATGTCGGCCAAGCAGGCTTCGGCGGCGGCCGCGGCTTCCTTGATCTCGTCGTCGCCGCCACCGAGGTAGAGCCGACCGTAGGCGCCGAAGGTCACGACCTCGAGCAGCCGGATGGGCGAGGCCTTCTCGGCCTCGTTGGCGGCCAGGATGGCGTAGCCCGCGGGGTGCGTTTCCAGGATGTAGAGCGCCTGGCCCTTGAGCAGCTGGTCGCCGTGGCGGAAGCGATTGATCAGCATGGTCTGGTACGGGCTCGTGCCCGTGATGATCTCGCTCGTGACCACGCGCGGTTGCAGGCGGTCTTCCATCTCGAGGCCGAGGTCGTCGAGGATCGCTTCGCCGGCGGCGCGCACGTCGCCCTGGTTGAAGGAGTGCACCTCGAGCACACCGAAAGCGCGCTCCACGATCTGCATGCCGGGGGTCACGTCGGCCGCTTTGAGCGCCTTGTCCGTGAGCCGGTTGATGGCGATGCCGGGCTGCACCTCCACGAACAGCGAGGCCTGTTCTTCGATGGGCAGGTAGCCCTGCGAGACCGTGGCGAGGAACGACGCCAGCTGCGGTTGCAGCACGTCGAGATACACGTAGGTCCGCAGCGAGATCTTGCGGGCGTCAGCCACCTTGGTGCCTCCTCTATTACTGCCGGTCTTACTGCCAATGGGTGCTGGGCCGCGCCCATGCCTGCGTCACATCGCACGCATCGAGCCGACATGCGGCCACGAGCTTTCCCATCGTAGCAAGACCGCTATCATGTCGCGTCCCATGGGATCTCCACTCAGAAACACCCTCGCCCCGCTGCTCGCCGGCCTGCTGCTCACGGCCTGCGGCGGCTACGAAGCGAGCGAAACCGAGGCCTCCGCGCTGCCGCCCGGGAGCCTCGCCGGCACGATCGAGCTGGGTCTCGACGCCGAACCCAGCGAGTTCGCCTCGCTGTTCGTGATGGCGCGCCGCGACCCGTCCAGCGCCCTGCCCGACCTGCTGCGCAAGTTCCCGGTGGATGCGCTGCCGCAGAGCTTCGTGCTCGACGCCCGGCATCTGCTGCGCGCGGGCAAGGTGAGCGGCACGTGGCACCTGAGCGCGCGGCTGGATGCCGACGGCGAGTTGCTGCCCAGTCGTGACGACGTGGAAGCGCACCTCGGCCCGGTCGACACGGACACGAGCGGGCACGTGCTGCGGCTCGACACGCTCGTCACGCGCACGGTCACTCCCGACGACGCCGGCCTGCCGTCGAACCATCCGGCGCTGGGCGGCCCCGCCGAGATCGCCGCCGCCCCCGACGCCAGCGCGCTCCCCGGCGGTCACCCGCCCGTGGGTGGCGCGCCCAGCGGACACGAGTCTGCGGCACCCGCCGTGCCGCGCGAAGCAGGCCCACGCTTCGTCGGCCACGTGGAGCTCGGCCAGGACTTCGCGGCCAAGAACGGCAGCGGCACGCTCTTCCTGATGCTCAAGAGTTCCACCGCCGCACGTGGCATGCCGCGCGCCGCGATGCGCATCGACAACCCACGCTTCCCGCTCGAGTTCGACATCGGCCCCGAGCACGTGCCGCTGCAAGTGGAGAACAAGGCCGACTTGCTCGCCGGCACGCTCTACCTCAGCGCGCGTCTCGACGCCGACGGCAACGCGCTCAGCAAAGACTCGGGCGACCTGGAGAGCGACGTGCTCGAAGTGCAGGCCGACCAAGACCCGATTCATCTCGCGCTCGACAGGAGCCTCCCGTGAACATCGCCATGGCCCGCGCGCACCGCGAAGCCTTCCTCTCCGCCATGGGCAGCGGCGCCGCCGTGTTGCGCACCGGCCCGGAGCTGGTGCGCAGCCGCGACACGCACTTCAGCTTCCGCCCCGACTCCGACTTCTGGTACCTCACGGCCTACCCCGAACCCGACGCCGTGCTCGTGCTGATCCCCGGCCGCAGCGAAGGCCAGATGGTGCTCTTCGTGCGCCCCCGCGATCCCGAGATGGAGACTTGGCACGGGCGACGCGCCGGTGTCGAAGGCGCGCGCGAGATCTACGGCGCCGACGAAGCCTTTCCCATCGCCGAGCTCGACACGCGCTTGCCGCAGCTGCTGCGCGGTGTCGACGAGCTGTACTACAAGACCGGCAACGACGCCGACTTCGATCGCAAGCTGCTCGGGCACGTGCGCGACATGAACTTCAAGACGCGCGACGGCGTCACCGGGCCCGCGGCCTTCGTCGACCCGGGTTTGTTGCTGCACGAGATGCGCCTGTTCAAGTCGGACGACGAGCTCGACTACATGCGCAAGGCCGCCGAGATCACCGCCGAAGCGCACGCCGCCGCCATGCGCACGCTCGCGCCCGGCGTGCACGAGTACGAGATCGAGTCGGTGGTCAACGGCACCTTCCGTTCGCACGGCGGATCGGGCCCCGGCTACACGTCGATCTGCGCGGGCGGCGACAACGCGAACATCCTGCATTACACGGTGAACAACGAACCCGTGCCCGACGGCGCCTGCCTGTTGCTCGACGCCGGCTGCGAGTACTCCGGCTACACCGCCGACGTCACGCGCTGCTTCCCGGCGAGCGGCACGTTCAGTTCCGCGCAGCGCGAGCTCTACCAAGTGGTGCTCGACGCGCAGCTCGCCGCCGTGGAACACGTGAAGCCCGGTGTGACCTTCGAGTCGGTGCACGAAACCTCCACGCGCAAGCTCACCGAGGGCCTGATCAGCCTCGGCCTCGTGCGCGGCAGCGTGGACGAAGTGCTCGAAGACCGCAGCTTCCAACGCTGGACGATCCACAAGACCAGCCACTGGCTCGGCCTCGACGTGCACGACGTGGGCAGCTACTTCGTCGACGGCACAGGCGGCAAGACCTCGCGCAAACTCGAGCCCGGCATGGTGCTCACGGTGGAACCCGGCATCTACATCCCCGCCGACGCCGAGCTCGCCGCCGAAGGCATGCGTGGCACCGGCATCCGCATCGAAGACGACGTGCTCGTCACCGAGAGCGGCCACGAAAACCTCACGGCCGCCATCCCGAAGAGCATCTCCGAAGTGGAGGCAGCCTGTTGAACGATCCCCTGCTGCGCTGGCGCGAGGAGTTCCCGATCCTCGCGAACACCAACTATTTGGTGAATCACTCGCTGGGCGCCATGCCGCGCAAGGTGCGCGAGCGGCTCGCCGAGTACGCCGAGATGTGGGCCACGCGCGGCATTCGTTCCTGGGCGGAGGGTTGGTGGAGCTCGCCCGTCGACACGGGGAACCTGGTGGGCAAGATCCTCGACGCGCCCGAGAACAGCGTCGTCATGCACCAGAACGTGTCGGTGATCCAAGGCCTCGTGGCCTCGTGCTTCGACTTCATGACGCCGCGCAACAAGATCGTCTACACGGACATGAACTTCCCCACCGTGATGTACGTGTGGGAAGCGCAGCGACGGCGCGGCGCGAAAGTCGTGTCGGTGCCGAGCCGCGACGGTGTCGGTGTCGAAACCCAAGACCTGCTCGACGCCATCGACGAACGCACGCTGCTCGTGCCGATCAGTCACGTGCTCTTCCAGACCGGCTTCAAGCAAGACCTCGAAGCCGTGATCGCGAAGGCGCACTCCGTGGGCGCGCTCGTGATGGCCGACTGTTACCAGAGCACCGGCACCGTGCCCTTCTCGGTGCGCGAACTGGGCGTGGACATGGCCTGCGGCGGCTCGGTGAAGTGGCTCTGCGGCGGCCCCGGCGCGGGTTACCTCTACGTGAACCCGGAGCTGCGCGACACGCTCGAGCCCGCGCTCACCGGTTGGATGGCGCACGCCGAACCCTTCGCCTTCGAGCCCGGTTCACAACGCTACGCCGACGACGCCACGCGCATGCTGCACGGCTCCCCCGCCGTGCCCGCGCTCTACGCCGCGCAGTCCGGCTACGAGATCATCGCCGAGGTCGGCGTGAAAGCGATCCGCGAGAAGAGCGAGCGCCAGACCACGCGCTTCCTCGAAGGCGCGCTCGAACGCGGCTTCACGTCCAAGTCGCCCACCGATGTTTCCAAGCGCGGCGGCACGATCACGGTGCAAGTCGAACACGCGCCCGCGGTCGTGAAAGCCCTCGCCGCGCGCGACATCCTGATCGACTGCCGCCCCGACGTGGGCCTGCGCGTCTCCCCGCACTTCTACACCAGCGACGACGAACTCGACGCCTGCCTCGACGCGATCAAGGAGATCCGCGACGAAGCGTTGTGGAAGCCGTTCGCGGAGCAGGCGAGCGTTTACTGAGGCAACCGGGCAAGGGGCGGGACCACTCCTCGCGCCGCGATTGACAGGCCCGGTGACCGCGGTACCGTGGCCGCATCGTGTGGGGCGAGACGGTCGGTAAGTCTCCGACAGCAACGTCACGTTCGACGCGGTGAACGCGCCGGGCAGCGCAGGACGACTCGGCGTGCATCCTTCTCCGGAGCCACGAGTCGCATGCAGATCCTTCGAACGTCCGCGCGCCACATCGCCCGTCACGCACTCGGCGGCGCCGCGCTCGCCGCATTGCTCGCCGCCCCGCTGCAAGCGAACGATTCCTTCCTGGTGACGACCCCCGGCTCGCCGGGCACTGCTGGCCTCGTCCCCGAACTGGCCGGCAGCGGACCAGGGACGCCGGGCTCCACCACCAACTCACTGCGTCTCAGCGAAGCCCTCCCCGTCAGCGCCGCCGTGGCCGTGGTGGGCTTCAGCCAACTGGCCGCGCCGTTCAAGGGCGGCGTGCTCGGCCCCACGCCCGATTTCCTCCTCGTCGGGTTCGCGACCGACGCCGAGGGCACGCTCGAGGTCCCGTTCAGCATCCCGGCCTCGCTGCCCTTGGCGACCCAGATCCTGACCCAGTTCTGGATCGCGGACGCCGGCGCGAGTGCGGGCTTTGCGTCGAGCAACTCGGTGCTCCTTCGCGTGCGCTCGCACGCGAGCCTCGAAGCTCTGTATCCCAGAGCCAGCTATCTGGTCGGCAACTCCCCGCGCGCCGTCGCGAGCGCCGACCTGAACGCCGACGGGGTGCTCGACCTCGTCGTCGCGAACCACCAGAGCAACTCGGTGTCGAGCCTGCTCGGCAAGCCAGCCGGCGGGTTCGAGGCCGCCAAGCACTTCCAGGCCGGCGACAACCCGAGCGCCGTCGCGATCCACGACCTCGACAACGACGGCGTGCCCGACCTCGCCGTGACGAACGAGGGTTCGGGCCAGGTGTCGGTACTGCGTGGCCTCGGCTTCGGCAACTTCATGCCGCCGCAGGGCTTCGCGGCGGGCGACAAGCCACGCGGCGTGGCCGTGGGCGACTTCGACGGCGACGGCTGGGCCGACCTCGCCGTGGTGAGCGAGACCTCGCGCGACGTGGCCGTGCTCCGCGCCGACGGGCTCGGCGACTACGAGCTCTTCGATCGTCATCAGGTCGGCCAGAAGCCCAACTCGATCGTGACCGCCGACTTCGACGGCGACGGCGCGCTCGACCTCGTCACGGCGAACTTCGACTCCGACGACATCTCGGTGCTGCTCGGCCTCGGCGACGGCACCTTCGCCACGCCCGTGCACACCGGCGTGGGCAACGGCGCCTACTTCCTCGCCGCCGACGACCTCGACGACGACGGGAACATGGACCTCGCCATCGCCGTGCGCGCCGGCGACAGCGTGCGCGCCTTCTACGGTCAGGGCGACGGCAGCTTCAACTCGATCTTCAACTCGCTGGTCGGCGACCAGCCCCACTCCGTGACCATCGCCGACCTCGACGGCGACGGCACCCCCGAGCTCGTCACCACGAACATCGCCGACGAAACGCTCACCATCCTGCAGGCTCAGAACGGACTCTACGAAGCTGTGCACACCTTCCCGATCGGGCCGACGCCCATCGCCGCCGTGTCGGGCGACTTCGCGGGCGACGGCGAGCTCGACCTCGCCGTCGTGTCACTCAACGGTAACAAGGTGTCCGTGTTGACCGGCGACGGCGCGCTGAGCTTCGACGAACACCCCACGGTCTTCGCCGGCGAAGCCACGAGGCGCGTGGTGTCCGGCGACATCAACGGCGACGGCCACACCGACCTCGTGGCGTTGCTCGTCGACGGCCCCGACAGCCTCGCGACCCTGCTGGGCGACGGCCTCGGCGGCTTCGGTGCCGCCACCACGGTCTTGGACGCGGGCTTGATCTCCGACATCTGGCTCGCCGACCTCGACGGCGACGCCGTGCTCGACATCTTGTTCCACGAGTCGGCCTCCGGCATCGTCGGTGTCGCGCTAGGTGCCGGCGACGGCAGCTTCGGTACTGTGCAGCAGTCCACGACGCCCCCCACCGCCACGCGCCTCACGCTCGGCGACGTGAACCTCGACGGTCTGCCCGACCTCGCGTTCCCCGTGAGCTCCACGATCAACATGGTCGGGGTGATGCTGAACGCCGGCGACGGCAGCTTCGGCGCGGCGCAGACCTTCGTGTCGGGCTTCGGCCCCACCGACTTGGCCATCGCCGACATGAACGGCGATGGGCTGCCCGACCTCACTGTGGCGAACGCGAACGCCGGGCGCGTCGTGGTGTTGCCGGGGCTGGGCGACGGCAGCTTCAGCGCGGCGCTGCCCGGGATCCTCGCGGACGGCGCGCCGCACACCATCAACATCGCCGATCTCGACGTCGACGGTGTGCCCGACGCGCTCGTCGGCGTGGGCAACACGCTGCGTGTGATGCGCGGCCTTGGCGGCGGCGTGCTCGACGCCCCGCAGACGCTCACCGACCTCGTCGGCGCGCACCTCCAGATCGTCGACGTGAACGCTGACGGGATCGTGGACCTCGTGAGCTTCCTCGCGATCCAGCGGGACGTGCTCGTCACCGCGGGCCTAGGTGGCTTCGAGTTCGCGACGCCACAGTCGTTCTCCGTGGGTCCCGATCTCTACCAGGGTGTCGTCGACGACTGGAACAGCGACGGCGCCCCGGACATCGCCGTCGCACTGGGCGACATCCGGCGGATCGCCCTGCTGTTCAACCAAGCGGGAGCCGACAAGCCGTAGGCTGTCGGCGGAGTGGGTTGCATCGGGAGCGGGTGAGTGAGACGGGCGCAGTCGCAGCCCCTCACTCAGTCGCTCAACACCGTCCGCACCGCCCAAAGATCCGGGAAGGCCCGGCGGTTCAGCGTCGTGCGCAGATACCGGATCCCATCAAGGTTGCCGGTGGTGCCCTTGCCCGTGCCCGGCTTGTCGCCGATCTGACGCTCGACCATCATCACGTGGTGGCGTCGCCAGAGGATCAACTGCTCGTCGAGCTCCACGAGGCCTTCGAGCAACTCGTAGAGCGCGGGGTCGTTGTCCGGTTTGTCGTAGAGCACTTTGAGCGCGAGCAGGCTGCGTTCTTCGTCGGCTTCGCTGCGCTCGGCGCTGGGCGTGACCACGTCGAAACCGCGCTGGCGGAGCAGCTCGTAGGCGACCTCGTCGATCGACTCGGCCTCGAGGCGTTTGAGCAGCGCGGGGTGACGCGGGTCTTCGCGCGTGAACGCGGCCAGCGTGGCGTCTTTCAAACCGAGCATCGCTTCGACTTCGCGGAACTGCACCGACTGGAAGCCGCTCGCGGGATTCAGCTTCTTGCGGAAGGCCATGAAGTCGGACGGGCGCATCGACTCGAGCACGTGGATCTGCTTCACGAGCACCTTGAAGATCTCCTGCACGCGACGCGACAGGCGCGTGGCGGTGTAGATCTCGGAGCTGCCACCGACCTTGAGCGCGGCGAGGATCGCGTCGAGCTCATGCCGCACGAGCTTGAACCACAGCTCGTAGACCTGGTGCACGATGATGAACTGCAGCTCGTCGTGCGCTTCGGGAACGGTGAGACAATGCTGCTGATCGAGCAGCTCGGGCACCCGCAGGTACTCGGAGTAACGGATCGGTTCGCTGCCTTCGCTGCCGTAACCCACGCTGCCCTACCTCACTCGTTGTCGCTCTCGCTCGCTGCGACCACGCTCGACACGCCGCCGAGTGTCCGCCGCAACGACACACGGCGCCGGGACGCGCACAGCATCCCGACGCCGCGTTGACGCGCCAGCCTAGGCATCGCCCAGGCTGGCGTCCATGCGCACTCGAACTCAGTCTTCCTTGAACAGGTGCACGTCGCGCTGCGGGAAGGGAATCGAGATGCCTTCCTTGTCGAACTCTTGCTTGAGCGCCTTGGTGAGGTCGAACTTCACCGCCCAGTAGTCGCCGGTCTTCGACCACGGACGCACCACGAAGTCGACCGTGGAATCACCCAGGTTGCTGACCTCGATCTGCGGCGCGGGGTCCTTGAGGACCAGCTCGTGCGCGGTGACGACGCGCTCGATGACCGCGCGGGCCTTGTCGATGTCGTCGCCGTAGCCGATGCCCATGGTCATGTCGACGCGACGCGTGTCCATGGCCGTGATGTTCGTGATCGTGCCGCCCCAGATCGAGCCGTTGGGCACGATCACCTTCTGGTTGTCGGGCGTCATCATCGTGGTCGACACGAGGGTCATGGCCGTGACCTTGCCGGTGGTGCCACCCGCGGTGACGACCTGCCCGATGTCGTACGGACGGTAGAGCAGGATCATGATGCCGGCCGCGAAGTTACCGAGCGTGTCTTGCAGCGCGAAGCCCACCACGAAACCGAGCACGCCGGCCGCAGCGAGGAAGGGCGCCACGTCGACACCGATGGTGCCGAGCGCCACGATCAAGCCGATGAAGAACACGACCTTGCGAACCGTGGTCGTGGCGAAGGTCTTGAGCAGGTCGGACACGTTCAGCTTGGCGCCGGAGAGCGCCTTGCCCGTGAGGCCCGCGAGCGCGCCCGCCAAGATCTTGAAGACCAACAAGATCACGAAGAACATCAGCAACTTGAGCGCGAAGGCGGCGCCGTCTTCTTCGAGCCAGGTCATGCCCTTGTCGGTCCACTTGGTGACGAAGTCCACGGCGTCACCCGGGGAATCCAGGCCGATCGCGTCGCTGGCTTCCTCAGCGGCCTCGTCGGCAGCATCGGCTGCGTCTTGGGCGGCGTCGGCCGCGTTCTCGGCGGCGACTGCGGCGTCCTCGGCAGCGGCGGACGTGTCGGCATCCTGCGCCGACACCAGCGGATTGAACAGGGCGACGAGCAAGGTCGTCGACAACAAGAACATGCGCAACATACGAAGACTCCAACGATGAGTTCGGGGTGGGTGGTGCGGGGCGCCGATGAGCGTGGCGCGGAGACTGGTGTTGTGAGGGGAGGTGCAGGGCGCCGATGAACGTGGCGCGGAGACTGGTGTTGTGAAGGGAGGTGCAGCGCGCCGGAAATCGACGCGCGGAAACTGGTGCTGTTCGGGATCCTGCCGAGCGCCCGTGAGCGGCGCGCAGAGACAACTCGCCGAAGCGATTCGCGGCTCAGCTCGGGGGCAAGAATCTAGCGAAAACGTCCCGCCTCACGCGAATCTGGACAGTTGCACACGAGGCGTCCACAGCCAGCTCGCGAGCAGCGCCCCCTCGACACCGGTCGCGAGGCCCGCGAGACTGTGCCGCAACCCGCCAACGGGTGGCGAGAAGCCCACGAGGAGATCCATCTCGATGTTTCCCGAGCGCTTCAACCTGGCCCGCTACCTGCTCGAACACAACCTCGAGGCGGGCCGCGGCGACAAGCTCGCGCTGCGCTGGCGCGACGAGGCCCACACCTACGCCGGGCTGTGCGCCGCCAGCAGCCGACTCGCGCGCGCGATGGTCGAGCTCGGCCTGCGACAGGAAGAACGCGTGCTCATCGCGCTCTCCGATCGCCCCGAGTTCAGTCACGCCTTCTTCGGCACGCTGAAAGCGGGCGCCGTGTTCACGATGGTGAACCCGCTCAACGAAGAGGCCGCACTCGCCGACCTGCTCGAGTACACACGCGCGCGCATCGCCATCATCGACGCCGAGCTCGCGCCGGTCTTCGAGCGACTCGCGCCCAAGGCGCCGCACTTGTTGCACACGATCGTGGCCGGTGGCGCGAGCAGCAAAGAGCGCCCCGAACTCGCACACGGGCAACACGCCTTGCTCGACCTCGTGCAACAAGCGCCCGCCGGCGAGTTCTGCGTCGACACGCATCTGCACGACGTGGCGGGTTGGTTGTTCACGTCGGGAAGCACCGGGCGACCGAAGGCCGCGGTTCACTTCCACGAAGACTTCGCCTTCAACGTGGAGCAGTACGCCAAGGGCGTGCTCGGCATCCACGAGAGCGACGTGACCGCCGGCGTGCCCAAACTGTTCTTCGGCTACGCCACGGGCACGAACCTGATGTTCCCGTTCGCTGTCGGCGGGAGCACCGTGTTGTTCAGCGAACGCTCCACCCCCGAGCGTCTCTTCGATCTCATCGAAGAAGAGCGCCCCACGATCCTGACCTCGGTGCCGACCATGATCGGCCGCATGCTCGCGCTCGAAGAGGAAGCCAGCGCGCCGCGCGACTTGGCCAGCCTGCGCCTCGTATTGAGCGCCGGCGAGAAGTTGCCCGAAGCGCTGCAGGTGCGCTGGCAGGAGCGTTGCGGCGTGGAGATCCTGGATGGCATCGGCAGCGCCGAACTCTTCCATATCTACATCAGCAATCGCCCAGGTGCGGTGCGTCCCGGCAGCTTGGGCCAAGCCGTCCCCGGCTACGAACCCATGGTGGTCGATGAAGACGGTCGCGAGCTCCCCGCCGGCGAAACCGGCCGCTTGATCGTCCGCGGAGAATCAGCGGGGCTCTGCTACTGGCAGGCGCACGCGGCGAGCAAAGAAACCTTCCGCGGTGACACGGTGTGGAGCGGCGACCTCTTCCGTCGCGACGCGGATGGCTACTACTACTGCGAAGGCCGCGCCGACGAACTGCTCAAAGTCGGCGGCCGCTGGGTCGCCCCACACGAAGTCGAGGAGTGCCTGCTGCGCCACGATGCTGTGGCCCAAGCCGCCGTCGTCGGCTTCACCGACGGCGAAGGCCTCGTGAAACCGCGCGCCTTCATCGTGTGCCACGGCGGCCACAGCTCCGACGAGCTGCTCGCCGCCGCGCTGCAAACCTGGGTGAAGGAAGACCTCGCCCCGCACAAGTACCCACGCCGCGTGGACTTCCTTGTGGACCTGCCGAAGAACGATCGCGGGAAAGTGAACCGGCGAGCGTTGCGCGAGTTGGAGTGACGGCGTCGCGAGAGCACGCAACTCACAGGGGGATTGCATGAAGCAGGCAAGTTGGTGGGTGGCAGCGCTCGTGATCAGCGCGTCGATCGGCATCTCGTGTGGGTCGAGTTCGCCCGGCGACGCGCAGCCTGAGTTCGACACGCAGAACTCAGACACCAGCACTTCGAATACCGATGCGGTCGACGCTCAGCCGACAGATGCAGACGCTCAGACCGCAATCGCGAGCGCCGCTCAGGCCGAGACCGCGAGCACCGATCAGGCCGACGGCGTCGCCGAGATCCGCGGCACGATTCTCGGCCCTGACGGCAACGCTCGCGCCGACGTGCGCGTCTGGCTCTGGCGCCCGCGACCGGACAACGAGTGGCCGCGCCGTCGCTTCACGCTCGCCCAACCGCCCGGCGAACCCGCGCCGCCGCCGGCTTGGATGTCGATCGAGCACGTGACCACGAACACTGAGGGCGTGTTCGTGTTCCACGATCCGCCGCCCGGCGAGCTGCGCGTCACCGGCGGTTTCGGTGATGTCGAGTACGAGTCGCAAGTCGTCGCGGCCGCGCTCGTGCTGCAGGGCGCTCAGCGCGTCGACCTGGGCGTGATGCCCTTGGGCCGTGACCGTGAGCCGCAACGCCTGCGCTTCCAGGCTCAGCTCGACGGCGTGCCCGTAGATCCCGGCGAGGTCATCACGGACCCGGCGAGCTTCAAGCTCGGCGCGACCTTCCATGACGTCGGCGACTGGCCGATCACGGGCACCGCCAACGGGCACGGCTTCGACCGCGACGTGCTCGTGTACGGCTTGCCCGCGTCGCGCTGGCTGATCACTGTCGGTGGACAGAACAAGCCGGGCTTCCAACGCGGACAGGTGTTCCCACCCACGAGCACGCCGCGCGCTTCGATCGTCGAGATGCCCGGCGCGCGCGTCGTCATTCCCGTCGACTTCCGCACTGTAGTCAATGTCTCGTTGAACACGACCGTGCACGCCAAGATGCCCGCGCCCGAGAGCTTCGACGCGATCGTGTTCGACCAAGACCTCAGGATGCTCCAGCGCGTCGAGCAACTTCACCCGGGTCCGTCGCCGCGCCCGAACTTCTACGCGCCCGCAGGTTCCTACGCGCTGGTGATCCGCGAAGCGCGCCCGGCCCCTGGCACGAACACCAAGCACGTGCTCGGCGTGAAGCATTTCGAGGTCAGCGCACCGGGCCCCGTGGATCTGCACGCCGAGCTGTCCGCAGGCTGCACCCTGAAGGGCGTGGTGCTCGACTCACAAGGCGCGCCCATCGCCAACGTTCCGATCACGCTCTGGCCCGCCGGTTCGATGGCGGCGGCCCACCACGAGGCCCAACTCGGCGGCGCGCGCACCGATCACGCAGGCGCCTTCGAGATCACCGGCGCGCCTGCCCACGCAGCGCTCACACTGCAAGGCTATGGCACGGGCAGCTACACCCAGGTGGGAACGCTGCTGCAAACCGGCGAGCCCGGCAGCGTGCTCGACCTCGGCGACATCGGCGTGCCCGAAAACTGAACTTCGCCGGCGTTCGCGGCGATCGCTGGGCGTTCAGCGTTGCGTGCCGAGTTCCGTGCGAAGCGCGCTCAAGTACGCGCTTCGCCGCTGCGTAGCCCGCTCAGCTGTCCTCGCTCGGTGCGTCTTCCAGCGTGACGCGCGAGTCGTAGTACACGTCGTGGAAGCTGGCGTCGTCGTCGTAGGCCGGGTCCCAGGTCGTGAAGCCGCCCACGAAGTCGACGATCTCGCCGATGTTCACGAAGAGCCCGAACTGGATCACGGGGATCACGAACTCGGCGCCGATGCGGAAGCGGTCGAGCGTGGGCGGAGCGTTGAAGCCCCACAGGTTCACTTCGCTCGGGGGCTGGTTGCCGCGCGGGCCGGTGGCGTGGTCGTTGAGCGTGGTGATGTTCGCGAAGAGCACGTGCACGTCGGCGCGCTCGTGGTCGCCGTCGGGGTCTTCCTGTTCATCCCAGCTGAGCGAGCCGCGGCCGCCGTCGACACCGGCCACACCGAAGTGCAGGAACCACTTGGCCTGCTGGATCGTGGAGCGACGTCCGAACCACTCGCGGGTGTAACCCAGCGCAGCGAGACCCCCGCCGGCGCCGAAGTAGGTGGTGACTTCGGCCTTAGCACCCACACCCACGCCCACGCCGTACTTCAGGTCGATGATGTCGGTGAGGTCCATCAGGCGATCGCCGCCGTAGTCGGCCACCGCGCAGGAAGACTGGGCCAAGGCCAGGCCGGCGATCAGCAGGCAGGCAAGCAGACGAGTGGGCTTCACGAAGAGGCGCATGGGCAGGCGGGTCCGGCTCGGCAAGGAAGACGCTGAAGAACGGGCGAAGCAGCGAGTATCGCGGTGCCGGGGGCCTCGGGCAAGCGCGACGGACGGCTGAGACGCCAGCGGGCGGCGCACCCGTCCCGCCGAGTAGACTCGCCGTCCCTGCCCCACGAGTGCCCCCTTCATGACCGACCTCGCCAAGTTGAGCTGGACCGGCGTCGAGGCCCTGCTGGCCCGCGGCTGCGCGGCGATCCTGCCGGTGGGCGCCACCGAGGCTCACGGCCCGCACCTGCCGCTCGACACCGACGTGACCATCGCCCTGGGCATGTCCCGGCGCGCCGCCACCACGCTGCAGGCCCGCGGCCAAGCCGCCGTGGTGCTGCCGCCCTTGGCCTACTCGCTCACCGATTGGGCGGCGCCCTTCAGCGGCACCTTGGGGCTCACGGCCGACGAGGCGCGCACGCTGCTGCTGGCCGTGCTGCGCGGCGCGGCGCGCACCGGCTTCCGTCCGCTGGCCATCGCCAACGGGCATCTCGAGGCCGGCCACGTGGCCGTGCTGCGCGAGGTCGCCGCCACGATCCAAGAGGAGACGGGCGTGCCCGTGGCCTTCCCGGATGTGACCCGCCGCCGCCTCGCCGAGCGTCTCACCGACGAGTTCCGCTCGGGCGCCTGCCACGCAGGTCGCTACGAAGGCTCGCTCGTGCTCGCCGACGATCCCCAGAGCGTGGACGACGACGCCGCCGCGAAGCTCCCGCCCGTGAACAACTCGCTGGTCGACGCGCACCGCGCCGGCGCGCAGAACTTCGTCGAAGCCGGCGGCCCGCTCGCGTACTTCGGCGCCCCCGCGGAAGCCAGCGCCGAAGAAGGCCGCGCCACCTTCGAGTTGCTCGCCACGATGCTCGTGGAGTCGATCGACGAAGTCAGCAGCTGACGCGCACGCGTTGGCCGTCGGCGAGGTAGAGCAGCGATGCGGAGACCGCGCTCGCTTCCAGTTGCAACAAAGCGACGAGTGCGTCGCAGTAGCGCTGCATCTGGCTGCGGTGCGCCGCTTGCGTGACGAGGTCGTCGGCGGCGGGCGCGCGGCCGGTCTTGAAGTCGATCACTTCGGCGGAGAGCGCGCGGCCGTCGGGGGCGCGTGACACGTGCACGCGATCGAAACGACCGTTGCTCGGGGCGCCTTGCTCGTCGCGGAACTGGAAAGCGCGCTCGCGCCAGAGTTCGAGGCTCGGAGTGCTCCCGCTCGATGCAGCCGACGCGCGCGGCCTGCCAGCCGCATGCAACTCATCGGACGCGCTGTCCAGCGTGAGCACGGCACGCACCTCGGGGGCGCGCAGGCAGGCGAGGAAGCTGCGCCATTCGTCGCGGAGTGCGAGCCGGGTCGTGTCGGCGCCATCGCCGAGCAGCGCCGCGAGCGCGAGGGCCTGCGCGTGCTCGGCGTCGAACTCGGGCGCGCCGTCGGCGTCGAGCCAGGTGAGCTCTTCACACCAGGCGTGCCAGACCAGCCCGCGCAGACGCGCTTCTTCCGAGTGCGTGGACCACGTGTCGGGATCACCCAGCGCTTGGGTGGACGCGATCCAGCGTGCGGCGTAGGTGTTCGTGTCGCGGTCGGCGTCGAGCGAGGCGTGGGCGTCCGTCGCGGTGTCGGCGCTCGCGGTGGGCGTTGCGCGCGCCGCTGGCGTGGTGGGCACAGCTGACGTGTCGGGCGCGGCGGGGACGTGGTCGTCGGACGGCGCTTGCCACGTCGACTCCCACTCGCTGAGGTCCACGGCTTCGCTGATCAGGCCGGCGTAGCTGCGCGCGGGCTTGCCACGTTCGGCGTCGGGCAGCACGAGTTCCAGGCGCGTGCGCGCTCGCGTGAGCGCCACGTAGAGACTGCACAGATCGCCTTCCGCGCTGCGCGCCGTGGCTTCGTGCAAGCGCTGGCTGAGCGTGGCGTGTTGCTCGATCCACGCGATGCTGCCGCCGATCCAAACGCGTTCGATGCGCGCGAAAGGATCGCTGCGCTGCACCAGCGGTGAGGCCTCGCGGTTGAAGGACACGCCTTCGAGTTCAGGCAGCACGACCGTGTCGAAGGCCAAGCCCTTCGACTTGTGGATCGTGAGCACTTGCACGCCTTGCGCGTCGGGGTGCGCCACGGCTTCGCTCTCCACGCGCGCGAGGAAATCGGCCAAGCGCAGGTCGGGCAGTTCATCGTGACGCTCGGCGAGCTCCACGAGTTGACCGAGTCGTACGTCGTCCCAGGTGCTCACCGACTCGTGGGCCTCGAGCAGGGCGCGCAGCTCTTCCACGAGGCCGGCCGTGCCGCGCAGAGCCCAACGCTGGCGCAGCGCGGCGGCCAAGGCGTCGTCGGCTTCGGCGCGTGCTTCGGCGAGCGCGCGCGGGTCGACCTGAGCTCCGGCGCGTGCTTCGGCATCCACGTCGGTGTCGGCCTGCGCTTCGGGAACGAGGCCCAGCGCGGCGCCCAGCGGCGTGAGTTCCAGGTGCAGACGCGCGAGGCCGTCGCCAGGGTGCTCGGCGAAGCGCAGCGCAGACAGCAGCACGCGCACGGCGTTCGAGTCGGTGAGCGGCGCGCCGCCTGCGCCGCCCGCCGGCACCCCTTCGGCACGCAAGGCCTGCAGCATCTGCGCGACGGGTTTGTTCGTGCGCAGCAGCACGCCGATGCTGCGTTCGGGTTCGCGCTCGCGAAGCGCGGCGATGCGTTGCGCCGTGAAGCCTGCGAGCAACTCGCGACGTTGGTCGGCGGAGGCGTCGTCGCAAGGCACGCGATGCACGCGCACGCAGCCTTCGAGGTCGGGCTTGGCGGCGCGCGGCGTCACCCAGCGCTCGAGCCAGAGTGCACGCGCGGCGCGCAGGCCGGGGTCGTTGTCGAAGACCGAGCAGCGATCCAAGTGGGAGAACACGGCCTGCACGAAGTCGAGCAGCTCGGGCGCCGAGCGGTAGTTGTGTTCGAGCCCGGAACTCCGCAGATCGTGGCGCTCAGCGAGACCCGCGAGCAACCGCGAATCCCCACCGCGGAAGGCGTAGAGCGATTGCTTGAGATCACCGACGGCCACCAACGAGCCGAGCTCGCGCGCGGCCAACAACGGTTGCACGAGTTGCTCGAACACACGCCACTGCAGCGGCGAGGTGTCCTGGAACTCGTCGAGCAGGAGGTGCTGCAGCTGCGCTTCGGTGCGGTGCGCGAGCAAGGCCGGCGAGAGCGAACCGACGCGTTCCAAGGCGCGCGGCAAGTCGTCGAAGCGCAGGGCACCTGCGGCGCGCTTGGCGGCGGTGTACATCTCGTGGAAGCGCGCGAGCAGGGAGCCCATCGCACGCGTGCGTCGGGCGAGCTCTGCCTCGAGGAACAACAAACCTGCTGCGATCAACGCGCGCAGACTCTCGCGCAGCGGCGGCGTGAAGTCGGCGCGCGCGAACTGCGCGTCGTCGAGCAGGGCCCGCTCGCTCATCGTGTGTTCGAGCAGCGCGCGCCAGTTCTCTTCGGCGAGGGCTTCGAGCAAGGCCGTGCGCGCCTTCACGAAACCCGAGACCTCGGTGCCCTTGCTCTTCGTGACCGGCAAAGGCGCCTCGGCGAAGGCCGCGACGAGTTGCGCGAGGCGAGCTTCGTCCGGCAAGTCGCTGGGTTCGGGCGGCGCGAAGGCGTCGGGTGCCGCGTCGAGCCAGAGCTCATAGGTCGACGCGATGTCGTCTTGCAGACTCTCGTGCGTGGCGCGCGCACCTTCGGCACCGGCGCCGCGCCAGGCGCGCAACAACTCGAGCAGCTCTTCGCGATCGCTCTCGGCGAGCAAGCGCGAGAGCACTTGCTCGCGCAGGCGTTGATCCTCGGCCGCGTCCACGAGTCGCCAGTCGGGGGGCAACTCCAACTCGGCGCCGAAAGCCTGGGCGAGACGACCGAAGAAGGCGTCGAGCGTTTCCACGTGCAGCGGATCGCCGCCGCGTAGGAGCGCCAGCAGGAGCGCCACGCAAGCCTCGCGACGGGGCAGCTCCCCGTCGGCGCCGGCAGGGAGCTGCGCGCGCGAAGCTTCGTCGTCGAGCGCGTGGAGCAGGCGTTCGTGCAGGCGCTCCGAGATCTCACCGGCCGCCTTGCGCGTGAAGGTCGTGCCCAGAACGGAACTGGGTTCCGTGCCGCCGAGCAGCAGCGCGAGCAGTTGCTGACTCAACGCGTGCGTCTTGCCCGTGCCCGCCGACGCGAGCATGACTTCGTGCCGACCACTCATGCGTCGGCCTCCGGCAAGAGTGGACCGAGCGAGCGCGTGCGCGGTCCGCCCACGAGTCCTAGCCCCGAAAGCGCGCGCAAGCTGGGGTCGTCGGCGAGGAAGCGACCCGCGCCCAAGGCGGCGATTTCGCCGGCCCGCAAACGACGCACGATCTCGCCCGCCGTGGCGCGCGCGTGGGCGAGGTCTTCAGCGTTCCACTTGGCGAGCATCACGGCCTTGCTGGCGGCCGACTTGGGCAACACGAAGTAACCCAGGGCAGGATCGCCGAAGCGTTCGCGCTCCGAGTCCAGTTCAGCGACGAGCTCGAGATAGAGCGGCAGCTGCAGCTTCTTCCACGCGCCGCGCTTGCCGCCGTGGTCCTTGTCGGGGCTGTCGCCCGACTCACCGGTCTTGTAGTCGAGCAGCATCCACTCGCCGGTGGACGCGTTGACGTCGATGCGATCGATGCGCCCGCGCAGCGCGATCTGCTCGTTGCCCAGGCGCACGACGACCGGGCGCGTGGGCTTCCACTCCACGTGCGCGATGCGCCAACCCGCCGCGGCGTGCGCGGCCTGCGCGCGCGCGAAGTGGCCCAGTCGCCAACCGAGTTGGTGCAACTGCACGCTCACGGCGGGCGCGACCTCGGCGCCGAACCGACGCGCGCGCAGCTGCTCGAGCGCCTCGTCGAACCAGGCCGTGAGCGCTTCGGGATCGCTGCTGTCGCGCAACTCGGAGCGACCGAAGTTCTCGAGCAACTCGTGCGCGAGCGAACCGAAGGCGCCGCCGTCGAGTTCGTGGGCGCTGTCGTCTTGCCCGCGGCGCCGCAAGATGCGCTCCACGTAGCATTGATAGGGCGAGGCCAGGAAAGCGTCGAAGTCGGTGACGCTCAGGCTCTCGATCTCGGGCGCGCTGCCAGCCACCAAGGGTGTGGGCGGCGTCACGCTCGGGGTTTCGGGCGCCGCGTCGACAGCAGGCAAGGGCGCCAAGGCTCGGTGCGCGGCCGCGAGCGCCTGCGCGTCGTCGCCGGCGAAGGCCAAGCGGCTCGTGCGCAAGGGATCGCCCTCGCGACCTTGCCGACCCGAGTGCAGGCGCAGGTCCACGCCGCGTTCGAGCGCGCACAACAAGGCCCAGTGATCGCGCGCTGAACGCGCCGCCGTGTGCGGCAGGCCCAGCTCCTGACACAAACCGTCGGGCAACCACGCGTGTCGACGCGACATCGCGGGCAAGCTGCCTTCGTTGAAGCCGGCCAGCAACACGGCGCGCGCGCTGGAGAAGGCGAGGTCGCCCACGCCGAGCGCATCCAGCGCCGTGCCTTGCACACGCTCTTCAACGGTGGCGTCGGCGAGCGCTTCTTCGATGCGTTGCAGCAACTCAGCCGGCGCGAAGCTCGCGTGGCTCGGGAGCTCTTCGGCTTGCTCGAGCATCTCGCGCAGACGCCCGGCCGCTGGCCCCCCGAGCAGCTCCGCGCCCGCCTCGCACGTGCACAACGTCGCCAACGCACGGCGCAGCGCCGCCACGAGTTCGACGGCGGGACGCGGCGCGTCACGCCCGAACACGCCGAGCAACTCGCCCAACGCGTCGCGACCGGCCTTCAGCGCGCGTGCGCGTGCCTTGCTCTCGTCGACACGCCTCGCACGCGACGCGTCTTCGCCCGTCTCGTGCACGAGCTCACGCCAATGCCGCGGCAAGCTCGCGGGCAGGTGCGCCTCGCGGTAAGCATCCAGCGGGCGCACCAAACTGCTGAGACCGCGCGCGCGGAACCACGCCTCGAAGGCGGGCTGCCGCACGAGCGCCGCGAAGCTCGCTGCGCTGCGCCGCTCGAGATGCTCGCGCAACGCGGCCAAGCAACGCGCCAGGGGTGAACGCCGCCACGGACGACCACCCGCGTCGCGCAGAGCGAAACCACGTGTGGAGAGTCGTCGGCGCACGGGCGCGTGCAGCTCGCGGTCGGGCAAGCACAGCACGAGCTCGTCGCGCGCCGCGAGCTCGGGGCGCGCGTCGACCTCACGCAGGAGCGCATCGGCTTGCGCGGCGGGATTCTCGTGCACCGTCCAGCGCTCGAGCAACTCGGGCAGGGCGTGCGCAGCCAGCGCCTCGGGTTGCAGACGCCCCCACGCGTCGTGCAGCTCGGCGGCGCGCGCGCTCTCGCCGGGCAGCAGGATGTCGATGCGTTCCACACGCCGCGCGAGCTGACGTTCGAGCAGCGGCGACACGTCGACCACACCGACCAACACCACACGTGGCACGGCGCGCGCCGGCAGGTCGAGGCTCTGGCGACGCCGTTCGTGCGGATCGCTCAGCCCCGCCGACGCCAGCTCGCGCAGCACGCGGCGCTGCAAGTCGGCGAAGAGCAACCAACGCTCGCCGTCGGGACCGATGCTGTCGCGCGCCTCGGCCACGTCGGTGCCGTCGAGGTCGGCGGCGGCGAGGTCGGCGTGCAGCGCGCGCAACTTCGCGGCCACGCTGCGACGCGCGCCCGGCGAGTCGGCCTGTTCGGGGAGCAACAACGCACGCGCCGCGTCGGGCAGCGACTCGAGCGCGCGTTGCCACTCGTGACTGCGCAGCAAGCGCCCCGCCACCGGCGCGATCTGCGTGGCGAGCTCCGGCTCGCGCACCAGCTCGGGGAGCGTGGGCCGCGCCAACAGATCGCCGAGCTGCCCCACCGTGAGCAACTCAGGCCACGCGTCACTGCTCCCCTCGGCGACACCGGTTTGCAGCACCGAGAGGAGCGCCGCGTGCGCGCGAGCTCCCGGCAACACCACCCACGCGCCCGCGAGTTCGTCCGCGGGCAGCTGCTCTCGCAACCAGCGCGCGACGAGCTGCGGGAACAGATCGTCGCAACCCAAGAAGTGGCGCTGCGGTCCGTCGGTCGGGTTGACCGGAGGATCCGACGAGTCGAAAGGCAGCGGAGCAGTGGTGTCGTTCCCCACGACGCCAGACTAGTGCTCCCCGCGTCAGCCCTCAATGCCGCGCTGACGACGAGCTCGCTGGGCCGCACGCCGCGCCGCGTTCTGCGCCTCCTGGTCGAGCTCCTCCGCGGCGGCGCGCGGGCTGAGCGGCGCGTGCAAGTAGATCGACTTGCGCAACTGCGCTTCCCAGAGCGGCGCCATCGGCGTGCCTTCCAAGCGCATGTCGCCCCAGTTCTCCAAGCCGACGTGCTCGCGGAAATCGCGGTTGCTGTAGCAGAAAGCGCGGATCACCGGGTAGCGACGGATCAGGTCGAAGAAGGGCTGGAACCAGAGGCGCCAAGTGTTGCGATCGTGGATGTCGAGCTTGCTGGGCGCGGCCTCCGGCAGCATCACGGGTTTGCCGCGCGCGCGTGCGTCGCGCAGGAAGTCCACCACCCTCGCGCGCAGGTCGGTGTGCGACAGGTCGGCATAGAAGATGTCGATCGACCACCAGTCGACCCAGGCATCACCGGGGTACCAGAGTTCGAAGTCGGGCTGCACGTCGCGCAAGGCCTTGTAGCTCCACATGTGGATCGCGTTCTCCACGCCAGCGGCACGGAAGCGTTCCACGATGTAGCGGTAGGCCTTGACGAACTCGCGCGGCTGATGCCCGATCTTGGGCACGTTGACCTCGGGCGCGATGCGCAGGAACACCGGGCGCCCCGCTTGTCGCACGAGCTCGACGAGCTGGTCGAGCTTGGTGTCGAAGTGGCCGGCGGTCACGTCGGCGCCGAGGCCGCGCATCTGATCGTTGCCGAGCGAGGCGCGGAAAGAGATCGAGAGCACGGGCAGGCGCGTGGCGTGGTGCTGCATGTAGCCGCGTAGGTCGTCGACCAAGTCGTCGAAACTCACGCGCTCGGTGGGCGCCAGGTTCACGCCCATGCGCACCAACATCGGCGGCGTGGCCGGGAAGGCGTTCACGTAGCCCTCGACCTCGCGCGGGTTCCACATCGGGCCCACGCCGTGCAGCACGTGATCGAGCTTGCCGGTGCGCAGGGTCTCGAGGCCGTAGGTGCGCACCGGCGCGCGCGCGTCGGGGGGCTCAGCGCCCGGCGCGAGGTACGTGACCGGCACCGAAACAGACTCACTCGATGCGTTCGGCGACGCGCACCCGAGCGCGGCACCGAGACCCAGCAGCGACAACATGCGCAACATTCAGCGCCTCCTCGAGAGCGGCCGCGACGAAGTCGTCGCGCACAGAGACCACGTGAAACAAGCCTCGAGAGCGCAGGTGACGCTCAGCCCGGTGTGCTCAGCTCAGCCCGGCGAGCCTTCGCCCGGCGCGAGCAGCTCGCCCACGAGCTTCGCGAAGCGCGAGGGGTCGCTCAGCTGACTGCCTTCGGCGAGCAGAGCCTGTCCGTGCACGAGCTCGAGGAACTGGTGGAAGCGCGGGCTGTCGGCGTCGGCAGCGTGCAGTTCCTTGAGGCGCGACACCACCGGGTGCGACGGGTTCAGCTCGAGCACACGCTTGTTCGCCGGCACTTGCTGACCGCTCGCGCGCAACATGGCTTCGAGCTGCGGCGACAGGCCACCCTCGGCGCCCACGAGCACCGCGGGGCTCTCCTTGAGGCGGCTGGAGAGGCGCACCTTCGACACGTAGTCGTCGAGCGAAGCTTGCGCGGCGCCGAGCAGACCTTCGAGTTCCTTCTCCTGCTCTTCGCGCTCGCTCTTCTGTTCGTCGGTTTCGGCGGCGGCGTCACCCTGTTCGAGCGAACGCAGCGGCTTGCCTTCGAACTCGTTGAGGCGCTGCACGACCCACTCGTCGACCGGGTCGACCAGGAACAAGACTTCGTGTCCCTTGCCGGACACGGCCTCGAGGTGCGGCGACTTCTCCACCGAATGACGGTCGGCGCCGGTGACGTACCAGATGGCTTCCTGGTCGGGCTCCATGCGGTCCACGTACTCGGCGAGCGTGCAGGGCTCGGCACCCTTGCTCGTCTGCCACAAGCACACCTTGGCGAGCTCGGCGCGGTGGGCGTCGTCGATGTAGAGGCCTTCTTTCAGCACCGAGCCGAAGGCCGTCCAGAACTCCGCGTAGGTCTCGCGCTCCTTCTTGAGCATCTCGCCGAAGGTGTCGAGCAGCTTCTTCACGAGGCGCTTGCGAATCTGCGCGATCTGGCGGTTGTGCTGCAGCGTTTCGCGCGAAACATTGAGCGGCAGGTCGCTGCTGTCGACGAGCCCGCGCACGAAGCGCAGCCAGCCGGGCAGCAACTCTTCGCACTCGGCCATGACGAAGACCTTCTTCACGTACAGGCTGAGGCGCGAGGCCTGCTTGCTCGGGTCGAGGATCTCGGCGTTGCGCTGCGTGGGCAGGTAGAGCAGCGCCGTGTATTCGTGGGTGCCTTCCGCGCGGAAGTGGATCGTGCGCAGCGGCTTGTTCCAGTCGTGCGTGAGGTGCGAGTAGAACTCGTCGTAGTCGCTCTGCTCGATCTCGTTGCGCGGGCGCACCCAGAGCGGCTTGCGCGAGTTGAGCGTCTGCAGCTCGGTGACCGTGGTGGGTTCTTCGTCGCCCTCCTTGGTTTCCGTGCGCTCGACTTCCATCTGCACGGGGTGCTCCACGAAGTCGGAGTACTTCTTCACGATCGTGCGCAGCGCGTACTCGTCGGTGAAGTCGGCGTGCTCGGACTCGGGGTCGGCGTCGCGCAGCAGCAAGGTGATGCGTGTGCCCACGCTTTCCTTGTCAAAGCTCTCCACGGAGAACTCGCCGTCGCCCTTGCTCGACCAGCGCGTGGCCTCGGTCTCACCGAGCCTGCGGGTCTCGAGCTCGACCTCGTGCGCGACCATGAAGGCGCTGTAGAAGCCCACGCCGAACTGGCCGATGAGTTCCGGCGCGGACTCGGTGGCGACGTCCTCACTCTTGCCCTTGCCCTTCTTCGTGGCGGTCTTGCTGGCGCGCAACTGCTCGAGGAAGGCGCGCGTGCCCGAGCGCGCGATGGTGCCGATGTTGTCCACCAGCTCCTGACGGCTCATGCCGATGCCGTTGTCTTCGATGATCAGCTTGCGACCTTCGGGGTCGCGTTCGAGACGGATCTGCGGCTCCCAGTCGTTGTCGCGCAAGGCCTCGTCGCTGAGGGCGGCCACGCGGCGCTTGTCGATGGCGTCGGAAGCGTTGCTGATCAACTCGCGCAGGAAGATCTCCTTGTGCGAGTAGAGCGAGTGGATCATCAGATCCAGGAGTTCGCTGGTTTCGGCTTGGAAGCGGTGGGTTTCAGCTTGGGCGGTCATCGTGAATCCGTGTCCTGAGCGGTGCGTGAGGACCGCGCATTGTAACGACGCGGGCAGGCCTGCGGCGAGTCGTGCGAGCGGGCCGGCCCGATGCGCTGAGCGGGCGACCGACACGCGCGGCGTGGGCCGCTGGCGGACCGCAGGCCGAGATCCCGCACTGGAGGCAGCGGCCGTGCCGAAGGGAGACGCGCGTCTCCGCATCCGTCGCTCGAACTGGCCCCACTCAGGAGGCAAAGCCCATGAAGACGCTCAGCAAGACGCTCTCGATCCCCGTTCTCGCCGCCACGCTGGCGCTGGCCTCCTTCAGCGCGCTGGCCCCCGAAGCGTCTCCGGCGCGCTTCGGCAACGACCCCTTCATCGGGGAGGTGGCGCTCTTCGCGGGCAACTTCCCGCCACGCGGTTGGGCTTTCTGCGACGGCCAGCTGCTCTCGATCCCCCAGAACTCAGCGCTCTTCTCGATCCTCGGCACGACCTATGGCGGCGACGGTCGCAGCACCTTCGCGCTGCCCGATCTGCGCGGTCGCGTGGCCGTGCATCCAGGAACCGGCCCCGGCCTGACCACGCGCAAGCTGGGTCAACGCCTGGGCTCGGAAGCCACGCACATCACGATCGCCCAGATGCCGACGCACAGCCACAACCTGCGCGCCTTCAGCAAGGCCGGCACGAACGACTCCCCCGCCGGCGACGTGCTCGCCAACGCGGGCACGCGCTTCTATTCGCCCGAAACCCCCAACGTGGACATGAACGGCACCGCGATCTCGAACGCGGGGGGTGGCCAGTCGCTTTCGCTGCTGCAGCCCTCGCTCGGCCTGAACTACATCATCGCCTTGCAGGGCACCTTCCCCGCGCGCCAATGAGCGGAGCAGCGGGACAGCCACAGGGATCGAGGCTCGGGCGAGGCGGCCAGGCCGACGGCCCCGTCCACGCGCCGATTTGAGAGAATCCCGAGCGCCCCTGCGAACATCCGGGGCACCTCTCACACGCACTCCCTCCCGAGATCCCCAACATGTTCCGCTCACTCTGGGCCGCGTCGTCGCTGGCCCTGCTGGCGGCCTTGAGTTCGCCCGCCGCAGCGCTGCAAGCCGAGCAGGTCGACGAGCTCCCCGGCTACTACCAGTTCTACAAGCGCACCGGCGACATGGCCGAGCTCGAAGCCGAGCGCACCTTCGCCGCGGCCATGGAGGCCGGCGAGTACGAAGCGCTGCACCCCGGCACGCCGCTCGTGGACCTCGCGCTGCCCACGGCCAACGGTGTCGACCTGCGCATCCGGCGCAACCTGGGCAAGCGCAACACGCTGCTCGTCACCTTCCGATCGTGGTGGTGACTGTTCTGCATGAGGCAGCTCGTGCAGCTGCATGATTCACTTCCGATCTTCGACGCGCTCAACACCGACATCATCGCCGTGGCTCTCGAGGAGAGTGACCCGGCCAAGCTCAGCCGCATCCCGAAGCTCGTGGGCGACAAGATCACCTACGTGGCCAACGCCAAGGGGCGCGCCGACGGCAAACTCCCCAAGACATCGGCGCTGCTGATCGACCGCGACGGCATCGTGCAAACCGTGTTGCCGGGCATCGTGCAAGCGCGCGCGCCCACGCGTTTGATCCTCGACGAGCTGGCCGCGATGACCGGTGTCACGATCCCTTCGCGCGAGGAGATCAGCGACGACCCCGACGCCGGGCCGATCAGCGTGCGCTGGGCCTGGTCGCATGACAGCGTGGGGCCCGACGAGCCGCTCAAGCTGATCTTCATGCCCGAGTTGGGCGAGGGCGTCACGCTCGCGGCCGCGGGCGAGAACCAACTGACGGCGTCGGTCGAGCTGCCGGAAGGTCTCGAGTTGGTCACCGACTTCACGTTGCCCAAGGGCGAGGCGCCCGACGGCATCCGCGGCGTGGCGAGCGTGTATCGCCGCGACGTTCCGCTCGGCGCGCTCGAGCTGCGCGGCACCGAAGCGCTCAGCGACGGCGAGGCGATCGTGCGCGTCACGCTGACCTCGTCGATGTGCACCAAGCGCGGCTGCCACACGCCCGAAGCCGTCGTCTACGAGCTACCGATCCGCACGAACGCTTCGGCCAAGCGGCGCGGCGAGCTCTTCAACTGGGCGAGTTGGTGAGCATCCCGCAGGAGGAGCGCGCGAGTCGCTAGGATCGGGCGATGCCCGTGACTGCCTCGCGCCTCCTCCTGCGGTTTCGTCTGCTCGCCGCGCTCGCGCTCGGTGCGCTCGGCGTGGGTTGCGGCCCCAGCGCGCCGCCGCCCGACTTGTTGCGGCTCGACTCGCAGCTCCTGCCCGATCTCCAGCTCACGCCGCCGGATGCGGCAGCAGCGAGCGCCGAGCTCTTGGCGAGTTGGCCGGCAGCTTCGGGCGCGCCGCTCCGCTTGCACCGCGTGCAGCCGCTGGGCGACGGCGGGTTGCGACTCACGGAAGCCCCCGAGCGCGAGGCCTTTGCGCTCAAGGCGTCGCGCATCCTGCTGCTGGACGCCGCACCTGGCGAGCTGCTGCGCGTGGAGGTCGAGTTCGAAGGCCTCGGCCCGACGCGCGTGATCGGCGGCATCACGAGCTTGCCCGAACGCTTGCGCGCCGGTGACACGCGCGCGGGCAGGTCGGCGCAAGGCCTGCTGCGCGCCGTGCGCGACGACGCGCGTCCGCTCCCCACCGAAGTCGCGGGAACGGTGCAGCTCGCGCGCGCGCTGCACCGGATGCCCGCGGATCACACACAGCTGGCCGTGATGCTCAAGGGCAGCGCGGAGCCGGCCCGCCTGTTGGCCGTGCGCGTGGAGCGCCTGTCACTCACGGAGTACCTGGCCGAAGATCTCCCGCGCGTGCACGAGATCAAGCCGCAGGCCCAGGTGCTCTCACGCGCGCTGCGTCTGGAACGCGACGTACGCCGCGGTCTGCGCCTCGACCCCGACACGATCTGGCGCTGGCGACTCCCCGCACACGAACGCGCTTACCGTTTCGAAGCCGCGCTCGGCCTCGCCCCGCGACACGTCGCGCTCGGCGGGAAGCTGCATCTGCGGGTGCTCGCCGATGGCGCAACGCTCTTGGACCGCGAACTCAGCGGGAGCGCCGACCTGAGCGTGTCGGCGTGGACGCCGCTGCGCGCGGAGTTGCCCGTCGGGACACGCACGCTCGAAGTGCACGCCAGCTGGCCCAGCGGCGACGGCCCGCTCGCCATGCTCGCGCACCCGCGCTTGCGTCGCGCCGAACTCGAAGCGCCGCCGAACCTGCTCGTGATCAGCCTCGACACGCTGCGCTCGGATCGCCTCGGAGCCTACGGCGGCCCCGCACCCAGCGCGCACCTCGATGCCTTCGCCGCGCAGAACCTGATGTTCACGCGCGCCTACGCACCCTCGGCCTACACGCTCCCCGGACACGCCAGCCTGCTCAGCGGGCAGCTCCCCGCGCTGCACGGTGCGCGCGATCTCAAAGACAAGGTCGACGCCGAACGCACGCCGCTGCTCGCGCCGAACTTGGCCGCGCAAGGCTACGTGACCGCGGCCTTCACCGGCGGCGGCTTCCTCTCCACGAGCTTCGGCTTCGGCGCCGGCTTCGACCGCTTCGCGCACAACGACCCATGCTGGCCGGTGGACACACAACGCGGGCAGCAGCTGCTCGGCCTCCCCGATGAAGGCGCTTACGAACTCGCCCTGCTGCAGCGCTCAGGCGTGGATCAGCTCGCCGCCTGGCTCCACGCACAACCGCCGGGCGCACCCTTCTTCGCGCTCGTCCACACCTACGCCACGCACAACTACGCGCCCAATCAACGCTGGCTCGAACGCGCAGGATTGCTCGACGACGACGGCGCCGAACGCCCGTTCTCCCACGCCGAGAGCAAAGCCTTCCACGCCGGCCAACTCGAGCTGCGCGACGCCGTGTACGAGCAGTTCGCCGCGCACTACGACGCCAGCATCGGCATGGCCGACGACTTCGTGGGCACGCTGCTCGACGCGCTCGAACGCAGCGGGCACGCGCAGGACACCGTGGTCGTGATCACCTCGGATCACGGCGAAGAGCTCGGCGAACACGATCGCTTCGGACACGGCCGGTCGCTGCGCGAAGGTGTCACGCGCGTGCCGCTGCTGGTGCGCGTGCCCGGCCGCGCCGCCGCACGCATCGAAGACAGCGTGAGCTTGGCCGACGTCGCACCGTGGTTGCTCCGCCTGCTCGGCCAGCCCGTGGACCCGCGCATGCAAGCGCCGCCGGCCCTGGCGCCCGACACGCTCGACCCGCCCACGCGGCACACCACGCTGCTCGACCTCGGCGCCGGCTCGATCGACCTCTGGGCGCTGCGCGAGGGCGATCACAAACTCGTGTTCGACGCCGCCCGCGACAACTGGCAACTCTTCGACCTCGCGAGCGCACAAGGCGAGCACCGCGACGTGTCGTCGGAGGAGCCCGAGGTGCTCGACGCGCTGCGTCACAAACTCGAGGGCTACCGCGCGCTGGCCGAAGCGCGCGAAGCCGCGGGCGAAGGCCTGCTCGATCCCGAGACGCGCCGGCAGCTCGCGCAACTCGGCTACCTCGACGGGGACGACTGAGTCATGCGCCCGCCGCCCTTGGGCAACCGCCGCCGCCGCGACGAACTCATGGACGACCCCGCGCTCGACGCGGCGCGTCATCACGAGGCGCTCGAGGGCCTGGCGCGCCTGCACCGCGCGAGCTTCACGGCGCGTCGCATCTGGTCGCGGCTGGCACCCTTGGCCCGCACGCAAGACACACCGCTGCGCGTGCTCGACGTGGCCTGCGGCGGCGGCGAGTTGCTCGTGGATCTCGCGCAGCGCGCGCGTCGTGCCGGTCTCGAACTGGAAGCGTGGGGTTGTGATCGGAGCGACGTCGCCCTGCAACACGCCGAGAACGCCGCGCAGCGTGCCGGACTGTCCGCGCATTTCCTGCAAGCCGACGTGCTGCACGAGCTGCCGCTGCACACACCCGACGGCGCTCCCTACCACGTGATGCTGAACTCGCTGTTCCTGCACCACATCTCCGAGACCGAAGCCTTCCATTTGCTCACGCGCCTGCGCGAGCACGCCACGCGCGCGGTGCTGGTGCACGACCTGCTGCGCTCGCGCGCGGGTTGGCGCTGGGCCTGGCTCGGCTCGCGTTGCCTCACGCGTTCGCCGGTGGTGCGTCACGATGCGCTGGCCTCGGTGGAGTCCGCCTTCAGCTACAGCGAGCTCGGCTTCCTGTTCGGTCGCGCCGGCATGCACCGCAATCAAACCCGAGTCTGGACGCCGTGGCCCGCGCGACTGCTCGCGCTCTGGCAACGACCGTGACGCGAACTCCGATCCTGGTGGTGGGCGGCGGACCGGCGGGCGCGCTCGCGGCGCGCGGCTTGGCCTTGCGCGGGCAACGCGTGGCCTTGATCGAAGCTCGCTCACAGGCCCATGACAAAGTGTGCGGCGCCTGCTTGCACCCCGAGGCCGTGCGCGAACTCGATCGCGCCGGGCTCGGGCAGCTGCTCGAACACGCGCAGGAGTTGAGCTCACTCGAGCTCTTCCGCAACGCACGACGGGTGCGCTTGCAGGTGGCGCTCGGCCGCGTGTTGTCGCGTCGTGCGCTGGACGAAGCGCTTTTGCTCGCCGCAGTCCACGCCGGCGTGGAGCTGCGCCGCGGACACAGCGCGGTCTCGCTCACGACCCGTCACGACGGCGTGGAGCTCGACGTGCGCGCGCCCACCGGTGAGGTCGCACGCGAGCACGCCTCCGTGGTGTTGCTCGCGAACGGGCTCGGCAACCTACGCGTGTCGAGCAGCGCCGGCCCGAGCGCCTCGCGCGCCGCGGCGGGAAGCGCACCGACATCGCGCGCCACGACAGCGAGCAGGGCGTCAGCGGGCGCACGTGCGCGTCGACCGGCGCGGGCGCGGCGTTTGGGCGCGGGCGCGATCCTCCCGGCGTCCGCTCCCGGGCCCGAGCGCGGCCTGCTGCAGATGTTCGTCGCGCCGGAGGGCTACATGGGCGTCGTGCGCCTGGAAGACGACCGCCTCGACCTCGCCGCCGCCTTCGATGCCGAAGCCTTGCGCAACGCGGGCGGCGCCGCCGACCTGGCCGCGCGACTGTTCGCGCGCGCCGACCATGCGCTGCACGAGTTCGCAGGCCGCGCGCGTTGGCGAGGCACGCCCGCGCTCGCGCGACCGGAAGCACCCACGCTGCAGCACGTGCTCCCGCTCGGCGACGCCGCCGGCTCCGTGGAACCCTTCACCGGCGAGGGCCTGCGACGCGCCTTCGTCCAAGCGAACGCCGTGGTGGAGCACACGCTCGACGCCGTTGCCGGGAACGGGCAAGCCGCCGCTCGCTGGGCCCGCACGCGACGCGAGCTGTTGCGCGCGAACACCGCGCGCGTGAACCGTCTCGCTGGAGCCCTGCGACATCCGCGCGTGGTGGCTTTGGGCGTGGGGCTGGCGTCGCTCTGGCCCGCGGCTGCCGAGCGCGTCGCGGGAAGCTTGCACGGCCGAACGGTGCTGCGATGAGCGCCGCGCTGCTCGGCTTCGGCGCGGCCTGGCCGCCCCACGAACTCAGCGCCGCGCGTTGCGTCGAGTTGCTCGCGAGCTGCACGCGCGTGCCCGAACGCACGCTCCGCGCACTCGTGCGTCGCTCGGGCGTGAACACACGTCGCGTGGTGCTCCCGACCGAGGGCGAAGCGGGCTTGCGCGAACTGCTGCAGAGCGAAGCCCCCCGCGGCCCCGGCACCGCGCGTCGCATGCAACTGTTCGCGCAACACGCGCCGCCGCTCGCCGAAGCCGCCGCGCGCGAGGCCTTGCTCGAGGCCCGAGTCCACGCCGGCGCGATCACCCACCTCGTGTGCGTGAGTTGCACCGGTTTCGTGGCGCCCGGCCTCGACCACGCGTTGAGCACCGCGCTCGCGCTGAGCCCCGACGTGCAGCGCACCCAGGTCGGCTTCATGGGTTGCCACGGCGCGCTCAACGGGCTGCGTGTGGCCCAGGCCTTCGCCGAACAGAACGCACGTCATCGCGTGCTCTTGGTGGCCGTGGAGCTGTGCAGCCTGCACGTCCAGACGGATCCCGACAACGCGCAACTCGTGTCCAACCTGCTCTTCGGCGACGGCGCCGCCGCGGTGCTGCTCGCTTCCGAAGGGAACGGGCCGCGTCACGTGGGCGGCGCCAGTCACTTACTGCCCGACAGCGCTGAGCTCATGAGCTGGCGCATCGGCGACGCGGGTTTCGAGATGGGCCTCTCTGCCGAAGTGCCGGCCGTGCTGCGCGCGACCCTGCGCCCTTGGGTCGACGCGCAACTCGCCGCCCACGCGCTCACCCGCAACGACGTCGGTGCTTGGGCGGTGCACCCCGGCGGCCCGCGCATCCTCGACGCCGTGGAGCAGGCGCTCGAGCTCCCGCGCCGCGCACTCGCTGCCTCGCGTGAGTTGCTCGCCACGCGCGGCAACATGTCGTCGCCCACGGTGCTCATGTTGCTGCGCGGGTTCGCCGCAGCCGACACGCCGCGCCCGTGGGTGGTGCTGGCCTTCGGGCCCGGGCTCAGCGCGGAACTGGCGTTGCTGACGTAGGCACGCGTCGGCACGCGTTGGCACGCGTCCGCACACGTGGGCGCGCGTCGGTCGGCGTCGGCGCGCGTCAGCTTGTGGGCGGGAGTTCGCCTTCCAGCTCTGCCAGCAGCCGCCGCAGGATGCGTTCCAGGCTGGTGCGATCCCGCTCGGGCAAGTTCGCCACGGCGCTCGTGGCTTCGTCGAAGCGCGCTTCGAGGGCGCTGTCGACCGTGGCGAGGCCCTGCTCGGTGAGCGACACGCGCACGCCGCGCCGATCTCCGGGCTGCGCTTCACGGCGCACGAGGCCGGCCGCCTCGAGCCGGTCGATGCGGTTCGTCATCGCGCCGGGAGTGAGCAGGATCGTGCGACTCAGCTCGGTAGGCGTGAGCCGGTAGGGCGCACCTTGGCGACGCAGCGTGGCGAGCACGTCGAAAGAGGACAGCGCCAGCTCGTGGGGCTCGAGCGCCTGCCCGACGCGCCGCTCCAGGAGCTTGCCGAGCAGCAGCAGGCGCCCCACCACACCGAAGCCTCCGGTGTCGAGATCGGGCCGCTCCGTTGCCCATTGAGCCTGAATCGCGTCGATGCGGTCGTTCTCGGTCATGCGGCCCGTTCTACTCGATCTTCCTTCCACATAAAACTATTTGACGTCGAAACTCCTGTGGGTACTTTGACATCGAACTACCTGTCGCGAGCGGGGGCGCTGCTCCCGCGTCGCATCGACCTCGCCTCGTCCCCCCAAACTCGGAGCCCACCATGACCCGCTTCCTCTGCATCACCTGCGGCACGCAGTACGCCGACCGCGCAACGCCCCCCGAGCACTGCGCGATCTGCGAAGACGACCGCCAGTACGTGGGGCACGACGGTCAACGCTGGACCACGCACGCAGAAGTCGTCGAGAACCACACGCTGCGCATGGAACAACACGCAGGCCTGCTCGCGCTGGGCGTGACGCCCAGCTTCGCCATCGACCGACGCTCCTTCCTGCTCCCCACCGACGCCGGCAACCTCCTCTGGGAGGCCCAGTGCATGGTGAACGACGAGGCCGTGGCGCGCCTGCGCGAACACGGCGGCGTGGACAAGATCGTGATCTCGCACCCGCACTTCTACTCGGCGATGGTCGAGTGGAGCGAAGCCCTCGACGACGCGCCGATCCTCTTGCACGAAGCCGACACCGAGTGGATCCAGTTCCCGCACCGCTCGATCGAGACCTGGTCCGGCGACACGCTCGCGCTCTCCGAGAGCGTGACGCTGATCCGTTGCGGCGGACACTTCACCGGCAGCACCGCGCTGCACTGGAGCGAGGCGCCGCGCGGTGGCGGAGCGCTCTTCTCCGGCGACGCGCTGCAAGTCGCCGCCGACCGTCGGCACGTGTCCTTCATGTACAGCTACCCGAACATGGTCCCGATGCGGACCAGCAACGTGCAGCGCATGCGCGATCGCCTCGCGCCGTACGAGTTCGAGGACGTGTTCGGCTACACCTGGGGCTCCGACATCCGCGGCGGTGCTCGTGCCGCTGTCGACGCTTCCTACGAGCGCTACTTGGCCGCCGTGCTCGGCTAGCCCGGCGCCGCGTGGGTCAGCTCGCGCTGGCCGCGGCGCCCGCGTCGCCAGGTGCTCCTGGCGCTTCGGGCAGACGACCTTCGAGCGCTTCGCTGATCACGTGCTTGGTCGTGTCGTGGAAGTTCTTGCGCAACATCCAGCGCAGGAACTCGGGCTCTTGCTCCACGAGTTCGGCCAGCGCGCGGCCGCGGAACTTGCTGAAGCCGAGCACGGCCTTGCCGTCGCGCCAGAGGACCTTGCCTTCGGCGTCGAGCGCGTCGGGCGGGGCTTGTTGGGCCCAGGCCGAGAGGCCGCTGGGATCGCGCGGCAGATCATCGTGCTCGCGCAGCTGACCGATGAGCACGTCGGCGGCGGCCTCGGCGTCGGCGGCGGCGCTGTGCGCGTCTTCCAGTTCACGACCGGCGTAGCGCTTGGTGGCGGCGCCGAGCGTGCGCGGATCGAGACGCATGTAGAGCTGGAAGCTGTCGATGACCGCCGTGCCGCCCTCGGGGAACTCGTGCCCCGCGCGACGGAACTCCTCGCGCAGCAACGGCACGTCGTACTTGACCACGTTGAAGCCGGAGAGATCGCAGCCCGCGAAGTACGCGAGCAGTTCGGCGGCGAGATCTTCGAAGCGCGGGCAGTCGGCCACGTCGGCATCGGTGATGTGATGCACAGCGATGGCTTCGGCGGGGATCTTGCGACCGGGGTTCACGCGCCAGGTGCGCGCGCTCCGCGTGCCGTCGACCTCGAGCTTCACACAGCCGACCTCCACGATGCGGTCGGTGAGCGTGTCGACACCCGTGGACTCGAGGTCGAAGACCACGAGCGGGCGAGAGAGCTGGAGCGGCGCAGACATGGGAACCTCCGGAAGTGAGCGCCGATCCTAACCGCGCGGACGCCTCCGGCGCTCAGCTCGCCTCGCCTACCAAGCCGTTGCTCGCGCTGAAACCTGCGGGCGCTGCGGGATCCGCGATCCAAGTCTGGAAGAAGATCTCGAAACCGGCGGGCACGCCGGCGGGCCAGGTGGCCGGGAGCGTCCAGCCGCCGCCGGCGTTCACGGGGGGCGCGTTGCTGATGAAGTCGGGGCTGGGGACGAGCGTGCCCTGCTTGAAGGCCAGGCTGAGGTTGCTCGTGCCGAAGACCACGAAACTCTGCGCGCCGGGCAAGGCGTTGCTGAGCGTGAGACCGACGGGCGCACCCGCTGCGAGTTCACCGAAGCCGTCGAGCACGGGCGGGAGTTCGGCGCTGCCGGCGAGACCGAGACCGAGGTCGAGCCAGCTCACGGGTTGCAGCGTCACGCTGGCCACGATGCGCAGCGCGGTGATCGGCGCGGTCACGGTGCCGAAGGGCGTGTCGACGACGGTGCTGCCGAGCGTCACGTCGACCAGATTGAAGTAGCCCTTGCCGCTGGCGTCGAGGCCGAAGCTGAAGGTGCCGGCCACGGCGGTGGGCTCCGGCGGCTCGGGCACGATCACGTCGAAGTCGAGCAAGGCCAGCGGCGCGGGTCCGGCGAAGTTCGCGGCGACGACGAGTTGTTCCGGCGGGATCTCGTCGGTGACGTCGACCGTGATGGGAATGATCACCGTGGCCGTGACTTCCACCATCTCGATCGTGACCACCGACTCGTAGGCGAAGGCATTCGGATCGACGCTCGTGGGCGAGACCCAGTTCACGTCGCCGCCGGTGGTCGTCTCGTCGATGGTCCAGCTGACGGCGCTGCCGAGCGCAGGCGTGAGCGCAGCACCGAGCAGCGCTTCGTGCGACACGGCGCTCGGCGCCTGCTGCGCAACGGCCGACATGCTGAGGGTCGCGAGGAGTCCGAGTCCGAGGGCGAGGCTGCGCATGCTGTTCTCCGGTGGGCGCGCGGGTTGCGCGGGGCCTCGGAGTCTACACGGCTACGGCGCGACCTGTTGCGCGCGCCAGCCTCCGGGGCTCAGCAAGTAAGTCGGGTGCATGAGCTGCGTGGCGGGATACAGCTCGTCGCGGTCGTATTGGAAGCCCAGGCCGGTGAGGATCGCCTTGGACGCGGCGCCCTCGGGGTGATGCCCGGCGAAGAGTTCGTCGACCTCCATCTCTTCGAAGGCGCGACGCAGCACGCGCGCGGCGGCTTCCTTGGCGAGCCCTCGCCCCCAGAACTCGGGACGCAGGTGGTAGCCCGTTTCGAGACGACCCCGCGCGAGGTCTTTCGGGCGCACGCCCGCGCAACCCACGTGACGACCGGTGCTGCGCTCGAACATCGGCCAGTACTGGTAGCCGTGTTCTTGTTGCAGCGAAATCTCGAGCGTCAGTCGCGCGCGCACCTCGTCGGGCGAGAACACGCCGTTCACGTGTAGGTGCTGCATCACGCGCGGGTCGCCCCAGAGCGCGCTGGCGAGATCGAGGTCGTCAGCGCGCCACCAACGCCACGCGAGGCGCTCGCTCTCGAACAACCACTTGTCTTGCGTCGACATGTCACGCCTCCCCGCGTGCCGTGAGACTCACTGCCGGCGCACGCGGGCCGCGCGACGGCGGCGCAGCAACCAGACACCGGCAAGCGTGAGCGCGAAGGCCGCGAGCGTGACCGGGAGGTGCGCCGGCTCGAGCAGCCAGTGCCAGGCGCTGTGCTGCAAGGCGGGCTCCCCGTGGCCGTCGTGAACGAGGGCGAGCGACGAGAGGATCGAGTGGGACCACATGGCAAACTCCTCGGTTGGTCCACCCAGCGTGCCCGCGCGACGCGCGTCAACGCAAGCCCCGGAGCTCCCCATGCAGCACGACCAGCGCGTCTTCAACTCGCCTCTCTGCATCGAGCACGCGCGCAGCCTCCTGAGTGTGCTCGATCCGCAAGACGCCTTCACCGCGCTCGACGTGGGCTGCGCGCGCGGGGAGCTGCTCGCGCTCTGGATGGAGCTCGGCGGTGGGCGCTGCTTCGGCGTGGACCCCGATCGCTCCGAGACCGCCCTCGCGCGGCGGCGCCTGGCGCGCTTCGCCGATCGCGTGCGCTTGCAGACCGCCCCCATCGCCGAGGCCGAGCTCCCCGGCGCGTTCGACGTGGCGATGTGCCTCGGCGCCACCCACGCCTTCGGTGGCGTGGGCGATGCGCTGCGCGCCACCTACGTGGCGCTCGCGGAACTGCTGCGGCCCGGCGGTCGCATGCTCATCGGTCACGGTTTCTGGAAGCAGACGCCCGCGCCTGAGTACCTCGCCGCCACCGGCATCGACCCGGCCGAGTTGTGCAGCCACGCCGAGAACCTCGAGCTCGGCGAATCCCTCGGCCTGCGCACGCTCTACGTGAGCGCCAGCAGCACGAGCGAGTGGGACGCCTTCGAAGCGGGCTCAGGGTTGGCCGCCGAGCGTCGCCTGGATCTGCAACCCGACGATCCCGAAGCGCAGGCGCTCGCGGAACGACGTCGTGCGTGGCGGCGCGCCTCCCTGCGCTGGGGCCGCGACACGATGGGCTTCGGCTTCTACGTGTTCGAGACGCCGCGCAGCTGACGCGCGCCGCGCGGGCCTGTGCTCAGCGCGTCGCGCGGGTGGAGTCGGCGAAACTCACCGAGCGCAGCGTCACGAAGCGGTGCTCGGCGGTGACGGCGGGTTCGGCGCAGCGCGGCAGCAAGCGGCGCGTGAAGTGCGGACCGTCGAGCACCCAGGTGTGGTACTCGCCGTTCTCGCCGCAAGCGTCGACCAGGCCGGCCGCGTGATCGGCTTCGAGTTGCGCGAGCAAGCCGGCATCCAAGCGTTGGCCAGCGAGCGCGCCGTCGCGGTAGCTGCGCTCGGCGAGGGACACGAAGACTTCGTAGCCGTCGCGCACGAGGCGCCGCAAATGGGGCACACGCTCTGCGCCCCACAGCGGGCGCCACACGTCGCACAGCCCGCGCGCGCGTTCCTCGATCCAGTTCGAGTGGCCGTCGACCTCGGCGATGTCACCGGTGATCAGAGTGCGCACGCCGTCGTCGCGCAACTCGGCGATGGCGCGCTCGTAGCCTTGCTCGAAGGGTTCGCGCACCACACGACGTTCGTGCGGCCAAGGCAGGGCGGCGGCCTGCGCCTCGATGAGCGCCAAGGGGTGCGCCTTGAAGTCGGGTTCGCCGGCGGGCACGAAGGTCACGAGGCGCAGCTCGGCGAAGCGCTCTGCGGCTTCAGCCAGCGCCACGGCGGAGTCCTTGCCGCCCGTCCAGAGAACCGCCGCGGGTGAATCACTCATGCGCGCCAGGATGCCTGGACGAAAGGCGAATTGCGCGTCCCGGCAGCTTCGCCACGCTGCGGTATCCTTCAGAGCGCGAGGCGCACCCGAAGCGTCTCCAGGCACGAACCCGCCACGCGCGATGCAGCTCCGGAGCTCAGCGCGACCATCGAGAGATCACCGGCATGCGCGCACCGCTTCTTCTGAGCACTGTGTTCCTCAGCCTCGCTGCGCTCGCCACGGCGCAGCACGCCCCGCGCACGAGCAAGGCACCGCACAGCGCCGCGCCACAGAGCGAACGCAGCGTGCAGCTCACGGAACTCGACATCACGGTGATCGACCGACGCGTGTTGCAGGCCGACGGTCGCGTGCTGCGACACACCACGCTCCCCGACGGCACGCACGTGGACCTCGATGCCCTGCGCGCCGAAGACCACGCGCTCGGTCTGTCGCGACGCGGCAAACTCACTCCCGCGCTCAGCGCCGCCGTGGACGCCCTCGCCCCCGACGAGCGCATCCAAGTGGCCTTCTGGCTCACCGAACCCGCCGACGGCCGCGACCTCGGCGCCGAGTTGCGCGCGCGCGTGCGCGGCGTGGATTCCGAAGACATGCGCGTGGCCCTCGACGCCGCGCGCACGCTGAACATGGCCGCCGCCGCCGAACGTTACGCGGCGCCCAACCGCGCCTTCGCCGACGTCGTGGAGCTGCTGGGCGGCGAGGTCGTCCACGAAGGTGAGTTCTGGCCGCTGCTCATCGCGGAGCTCAACGAGAGCAGCTTGCGCGAGTTGGCCAACGACCCGCGCGTCGACGAGGTCTACCTCAGCCAGCGCGAATGGATGCACGAAGGCGACAACGCCCAAGGCACCCTGCGCACACCCTTCGTGTGGGACCAAGGCGTGACCGTGGGCGGCGGTGTGCGCGTGCTCGTGAACGACACCGCACAAGTGCAAGTCGGCAACTCCTTCTTGCCGGCCGTGATCGCGCTGAACAGCTCGGGCACCGGCTCGCACGCCACGGGCGTGGCCGGCAACATCGCGAACTTCCACCCCACCTACCAAGCCGCGGCGCACACGCTCGACAAGCTCTACACAGCCGGCGGCAGCGGCGACACGAACGCTCCGATCATCTGGGGCGACGCGATCGCGCAGGGCATCGACTTCGGCAACTGCTCCTGGTGGAACGGTCTCAAGGGTTCCATCGCCTTCCTCGACCGCTTCTTCGACCACACGATCCGCAACCACGGCGTGATGATGTTCAAGTCGAACGGGAACCAAGGCAGCACGAGCTCGCCTTACGGGACCACGCCCGGCCAGGGCTACAACATGACCTGCTCCGGCGCCTACCTCGACCAGGACAACATCGGTTGGGAGTCCGACGAGATGTCGAGCACGAGCTCGTACTGGGATCCGCTGGAAGGTCACACCAAGCCGGAGATCGCGAGCCCGGGCACCTGCGTCACGACCACGGGCACGGGCGGCACCGGCTTGCAGACCTGCTTCGGCGGCACGTCGTCGGCGAGCCCGCTCACCACGGGCTTGGCCACGCTGCTCGCCGGCGGTGAACCGCAACTGCTCGCCGAGATGACCAGCGTCAAAGCGATCCTGATGGCTTCGGCTTGGCACAACATCGAGGGCGACGCGCTGCTCTCGGAGAAGGATGGCGTGGGCGGCCTGCACGCGCCTGCGGCCTGGGCCATCGTGCGCGACGAACAATGGTGGCACGACGAGGTCGTCGACGCGGACTTCGCGGGCGGCACGCTCGACATCGACATGCCCTTGCTCGCCGGCGAAGAGACCCGCGTCGTGGCGCTCTGGTTCAGCAACCCGAACGACGCGCTCTCCACCGACGTGCTCGAGCTCGACGTCGACATGTCGATCTTGGATCCCGACGGCCTGCCCGTGGCCAGCTCGATGAGCGCCGCGAACCCCTTCGAGATCGCGTCCTTCGTGAGCGCGAAGAGCGGCACCTACACCGTGCGCCTGAGCAAGCAGCGCTTCGACGGCGACAGCGAGCCGCTGTCAGTGGCCTGGAGCACGCGCAACGACACGTCGACCGCGCGCATCGGCTTGGCGCCCTTCAGCGACGACTTCGCCGCGGGCAACACCGTGATCTTCCAGCTGCACGAAGAGTTCGAAGGCCCCGGGCGACTCTACTTCGCGTGGGCTTCGCTGAGCGGCAAGCCCGGCATCGCGCTGCCCGACGGCCTCACCGGCTTCCCGGTGGCGCTCGACATGGTGGGCAACTTCATCGTGAACGAACCCGGCTTCATCGGCTTCCTCGACGGCGCGGGCAGCGCCACCTTCGGACTCCAACTCCCGAACGGCCCGGCCATCGTGGGCCTCGAGCTGCACATGGGCGCCGCGATCCTGGGCCCGAGCACGATGGTGAGCGACGTGTACACCATCGCCGACGAGGTCGTGCTGACCGTGGCACCCTGACGCGCCGGTCGCGCGCGCCGCAGCGAGCGCTCAGCTCAACGGCGCGCCGTCGAAGGTGTCGAAGCGCACGACCTCGGACATCGGCAGGCGTCCGCTGGGACGCGCGGCGCTGGTGCCCTTGCCGAGCGTGATCATCATCACGGGCACGTGATCGGCGGGGATGTTGAGCACCTCCGACACGCGCTTGGGATCGAAGCCGATCATGGGGCAGGTGTTCAGGCCGAGGGATTGCGCGGCGAGCATGAGCGTCATGGCGGCGAGCGATCCGCTGCGGATGGCCTCGTCGCGCTGCAGGCTCTCGTTGCCTGCATAGAAGCCGCCGATCATGGGCGTCATCTTGGCGGCGACGTCTTCGCCGGCTTCGGTCCAGATGCGCTCGGCGTCGTCGTGCGCGGCGAGCTTGCCGCACACGATCACGTCGATGGAGGCCTCGCCCACATGCGACTGGTGCCAGGACGCCGCCTTGAGCGCTTGCTTCAGCTCGGCGTCACGCACCATCACGAAGCGCCAGTGTTGCAAGTTGAAGGAGCTCGGCGTGCGCAAGGTGAGTTCCATGAGCTCGCGCAACGTGGCTTCGTCGATCACGTGGTCGGGGTCGTAGCTCTTCACGCTGCCGCGTTCGCGGATGGCCTGGCTGAGTTCCATGATGAGGGTCTCGGGGGGGAGAACGGGTGCGTGGTTGTAACCGCTGCGCGCGCATGGGTTCCACGCCGAGCCGCTGGGGAAGGCGCGCGCGTCGTCTAAACTGCGCGCCGTTCCTCCCGAGGCTCCACCATGCACACAGCTTGCTGCCACCTCGTCGCGGCGCGCCGGTTTCGTTTCGGCGCGACGACTCCAGGACGCCGTGACGCGCGGACTCCCGAGCGCGTCGTCGTGCAGGCTCCAGGGGGCCATGTCGCGCTGACTCCGGGGCACTTCGTCGCGCGGGCTCCAGAGCGCTTCCTCGCGCGGATCCGCATCGGGCTGCTCAGCGTGGTCTCGTTCGCGACACTCGGCGCGGTGCTGAATGCACAAGCCGGCGAGCTGCCGGAGCAGGAGCGCGACGGCCGTGTGTGGTCCTTTGCCGCGGACCCCGGTGAGCTCGACGGCCTCTCGCAACTCGGTGACGAGTCCGACGACCTGCCGCGCCCCGTGCTCCTCGCCGGCGACGCCGATGCCGACGGCGACGGCGTGCCCGACCTCGCGATCGCCTCGCCCGGCACCGACGAAGTCCGCGTGCACTCGGGCAAGACCGGCGCGCTGCTCAGCACCCTCGCCAACCCGTCCCCCGGGCTCACCTTCGGGCGCGAGATCGCCTTCGCCGGCGACACCAACGGAGATGGCCGCAGCGAGATCCTGATCGGCTTCGGCGCGGAACTCGGCGGCGCGCTGTCCACGGGCGGCGGCGCCGAGGGAGTCTCCGACCGCGGTGTGCAGCTCTTCGCGCTCGAAGGTGGCGACGCCCTGCACACACTCGATGAGATCGACGACGCGCTCGCCTTCTGCGGCCTCGGCGATGTCAACGGCGACGGCTTCTCCGACTACGCCGTCGCGCGGCACGACTCACCGATGGGCATGCGCAGCGTGGAAGTGCGCTCGGGCGCCACGTCGGCCGTGATCCGCACGCACAGTCAGCTCATCGACGACAACGCCTTCCTCGACTTCGGCGCGCGCGTGGCCGGCGTGGGCGACCTGAACGCCGACGGCGTGCCCGACCTCGCCGTGTCTGCGCCCGGAGCCGAGCTCGCCATCGACGAAGGCGGCGCGCTACCGCTCGCGGGTCGCGTGCTCGTGTACTCGGGCGCGAACGGCAGCGAGCTGCTCGACATCGCGGGCCCCGCCGGCGGCGCGCGCTTCGGCCTCGCGTTGCGCGCCGCCGGTGACCTGAACGGTGACGGCACCCGCGACCTGGTCGCCTTCAGCCAGAGCGAGAACCCCTTCGAGCTGCTCACCGGGAGCGTGCACGCCGTGTCGGGCTCCGACGGGAGCGAACTCTTCCAGGTGCAGAGCTCGCTGGCCACGTCGGGCTCCGATGCGGCTGGCAACATGCTCGGTTCCGGCCGCTTGGTGGATGCCTGCGGCGCGGGCGATGTGAACGGCGATGGCTTCGACGACGTCGTCGCCGCCGTGATGCTCGACGCCGGTCTCGACGCGCCGGCCCTGCGTGTGTTCTCCGGTGTCGACGGGAGCTTGCTGCGCGGCCTCGCGCTGCCCGACGGCGAAGGCGTCGTGCTCGTCTCGCCCGCCGGAGACCTGAACGGCGACGGTCACGCCGAGCTCGCCGTGACCACGCGCGGAGCAGGCGGCGCGGCCGGTCTCGCGCAGGTCGTGTTCGGCGGCGACCCGTGGTTCGGCACGCTCGGCGACCGCGTGCAGCACATCACCAGCCCCGACGCGAGCGACGCGTTCTTCTTCGCAGCCGTGAAGGGCACGCGCCTCAAAGCCGCGCTCAAACGCCTGAAGCAAGGCACGCTGCTCCCCGCGCTCGACGTGATCGGCCCGCTCCCGTTCACCGACTCACTGATCGGCGAGCAGCCGCTGCTCGCTGCGAACGGCAAGTCGGTGAAGTTGCCCAAGAACTTCACGCTGCCCGACACCGGCGTCTATCGCATCGAGGTCTCGGCGGGTGACGGCAACGCAGGCGCCTACCAACTCAAAACGAGCGGCGGCAAACCGAAGGTGTCCGGCGTGATCGACGCCGGCGGCCCCGACGACGAGCCCCCGGTGGTGCTGCCGGGCCAGAAAGTGATCGGCACAGTGGAAGCAGGCGAGGTCACCTCCACCGTGGTCCCCGCCGTAGCCGGTTCCGAAATCACCATCACCGTGAAGCGCGGCAAGGGCAGCGCCCTCAACCCCGAGTTCGGCCTGCTCTTCCAAGGCGTCACCGACCTGATCTTCATCTTCCCCGAAGGCACCGCGATCAACCCCAAGACCGCCCGAGTCAAAAAGTTCACCCTCCCCGAAACCGGCCTCTACCGCATCGAAGTCAGCGGCGCCAACAACAGCGCCGGAACCTTCACCCTCCGCACAAAACAAAAGCCCCCAAAAGGCAAAACAAAGTCAAAGCTGCCCACCCCCCTAAACCAAACACCCCAATAGCAGTCGCAGTCGCAGTCACAGTTGCAGTTGCAGCGCAGCCACAGTCGCTGCCGCTGTGCAGTTGCCGTTGCCGTTGCAGTTGCCGTCGCTGTCTGTCCCAGCGTCACCGGCCGTGTCACGGCGGCGCGCGCCGGGGAACGCTGCGAAGGAATGTTCGAGCCGAAGGCGAGCCATTCCTTCGCAGCGTTCCCCAGGCAGCGCCGCACGAGGCCCGTCCCGAGTGCGCCAGCCCCGAGTGCGCCAGCCCCTTTCACCCCCGATAAACCGCCACCACCTCGTCCTCCAAAATCGCCGCCCCAAACGCCGCCTCCAACGTGCCCTGCAACGCCTGCACCTGCCCCGCCCCCCGCGTCCGCTCCTCGAGATGCCCCCACTGACGCACGTGCATCAACTCCTCGCGCGCAAAGCAGAACGGCGCCCAGATCACGCCCTTGGGCCCTTCGAGTGCAGCACGCTTCCGCGGCACGAGCTTGTGCAACACCACGATGTTCACCCGCGACGCCTGCATCTGTGCGCGCAACGCGGCGACACGCCCGCGAGCGAGTTGCGCTTCAGCGGCTTGCCAGGCATCGGTCGCGGCGCGCTGTTCGGGGCCCAGCGCGAGGTCGGTCACGTAGCCCTGCGCCACGGGGTGACCGTGCACGGTGGCGAGGTGATTCACGCGCGCTTCTTGTGAGCCGCCGAGCACGGGCAGGTGCACCACGCCTTGCACGTCGCGTTCCACGGCGAGCAACTCGATGGCCTCCGACGGCGACACGTCGAAGGTGCGCACCGGCGCGGGCGCGAACTCGAGCGCCATGAGCAACACGGCGCCGGCCATGAACACGCGGTGCGGACGCCCGGGCCCTGAGCGTCGACTCCAAGTTCCCCAGCACGACGCGAGCAGGATCGCCACGCAGAACTGCACGAGCAACAGGAAGCGATCGGGTTTGCGGAGCATGGAGAACAGCGGCAAGTCCACGAGCGCCGCCGACGGCAAGGCGCTGCCCGTGCTCTCGCCACCGATGCTCAGCGTGGGTCCGAGACTCATCACGAGGAACACGAGCGCGAGCACGAGCCAGTAACTCTGCTTGAACAGCCCGCGCCACCCGAGCGCGAGGAAGAGCAGCGTGCTCCAACCCAACATCGTCGGCCAGGAGACGAGCCACTCTTCGGGCGGCCCCTTCCACAAGAAGCCGAGCAGGTCGTTGCTGCGCATCGCGGCACGGCCGCTTTCCGACGCGGCGTCGCCGGCTCCCGCGCCCGACAACATCGCGGAGATCAACGGCCAAGCCACGAGCGCCACGGCAGCGGCGGCCGCCACGCCAGCGCCCACGAGACGCTTTGCGCCTGTGAGCCAAGGTGTTTCCGGCGACCACCACTTGCCGCCGAGCACCAACAGCGCGCCAAGCCCGCCGGCGTACACGAGGTAGTACTCGGAGGTGGCCGCGAGCCAAGCCGCCGAGAGCGCCACGCCGAGCATGCGTCCCGCGCCACCGCGTCGCCAGCAACACACCATCGCCCAGACGGCGAGCGGCAAACCCTCCATCGAACCCAGGTTGAGCTGCGCGAAGTAATAGAGGTGGAAGGGCGCGTGCGCGTAGAGCACGCCGGCCAGGATCGCGCCGGCACGACACCCGGTGAGTTCGCGCGCGAGCTGACACATGGCGAAGCCCGCCAAGGTCATGTGCAACAAGAGCAGCCACTTGAAGGCGTCGTGCGGGGAGCCGAGTTGCGAGAGCTCGCCGCCGAGCAGAGCGTTGCCCGGCGAGAGCGTGTGCCGCGCGAGGTCGACGCCGCGCGGCCAGTGCAGCGCCTGGGTCTCGAAGGGCGAGATGCCTTGCTCGACGACCGCCTCGTGCATCCACCAGAAGTTCCAAGTGTTGACGAAGTAGTCGCCGCGTCGCGCCACGGCCTGGTCGGGGGACCACGCGAGCGGCCATGTGAGCAACACCGCGAGCGCCGCGAAGAGCGCGAACTCCTTCAGGCGCGGGAGGAAGCCGGCACCCGGTGCGAGCGCGCAACTCCCGTCGCCGGGGGCGGGCTCGCCGGCAACGACGCCGCTCGCGGAAGACTCCAGCGCTCCGGGCGACGCAGCGGACGCGGCATCCGGCGCGGGCTCCTGCGGCGCGTCACTCATCAGCGGGCCGTCGAACGAGCGAAGAGGATCGGTCCCCAACTGCCGCCCGAGCGGAGTTCCCAGCGGAAGAGCTTCTTGGCGAGGCCTGGCGCGATCACGTTCAGGAAGGGCGAGCCGTGGTAGACCGAGCCGAAGGTCTCGATGGCGAAGCCGTTGCGCTCCAGCGCCGCGCGCAGTCGCTTCGGGTGGAAGCGGCAGATGTGTTGCGCGCCGCCGCCCATCTCGGCGCCGCCACCGAAGCGGTCCACGATCCATTCGAGCATCGGCCAGGTGCTGCGGTAGTTCGGCGTGGTGAGCAGCAGCTGTCCGCCCGGCGCGAGCATGCGTCGCAACTCACTCAGATAGAGGTCGACGGTGTCTTCGGGCAGGTGCTCGATGACCTCGAGCACGACCACCTTCTGGAACGAACCCGACGCGAAGGGCAGCTGCGTGATGTCGGCGGCCACGCAGCGCACACCGACACCGCCGTCGCTCGCCAATCCGCGCAGGTAATCCATGGTGGCCGGGTTGCGGTCGGTGGCGTAGGAGAAGCCCACGCGCTCGGCGGTGCGCGTGGGGATGTCGCTCGAACCGGCGCCGACTTCGAGCACGCGATCGGTGGGCAGGAACTCGAGTTGGTCCTCGACCATCGGCCACTTCTGCGCGTGCCAGAAGCGCTGCACGGGGTGGCCGTGCTCGCGCGCGTGGTGCTGGTAGTTCTTGGCGAAGCGGTCGGCGAGCACGCCGCTGCGACGCAGGCGTTTCACCTTGGCGCGCACTGCCCACAGGCGACGCAGCATGCGCCACCCGTCGCGGAACAACTTCACCGTGCTCGGCTGATGTCGGTAGACGAGCACCACCGGCAACTCGGCGATCTCCTGGTTGCTCAGCTCGAGCAGCGCGAGGATCTCGAGGTCGAAGGCGAAGCGATCGGCTTCCACTTGCGGGAAGAGTTCGCGCGCCACCTCGCCGCGGTAGGCCTTGAAGCCGGCCTGGATGTCCTGCACGTGCAGGCCGAGCATGCGTCGCGTGATCCAGCCGAACACGCCGCCGACCACGTGTCGACGCCCCACGTAGGCGAAGTCTCGCGGGTTGAGTTGGAAGCGCGTGTTGGGGTCGCGACGGTTGGCGATGCTCGCGCCGGCGCCCGCGATGAGCGCGTCGAGGAAGGCTTCGGCGTCGTCGAGCGAGTAGGTGGCGTCGGCATCCACGGTGAGCACGTACTCGCCGAGCGACGCGGCCACGGCAGTCTTGAGCGCGGCGCCCTTGCCGCGGTTCTCGTCGTGCGTGAGCACACGACACTCGGGATGACTGCCCGCCCAGGCCTCGAGGATCAGCGCGGTGTCGTCGCTGCTGCCGTCGTCGACGGCGATCACTTCGCAAGGGCGACGCAAGCGCTGGATGAGCGCGTGCACCTCGTCGAGGGTCTGCGTGAGACGCGCCTCGCCGTTGTACACGGGCAACACGATCGTGAGGTGCAGGGGCTCAGCCATCGGAGTCGGCACCGCCCTTCGGGGAGTCGTTCGCGCCGTCGTCCGGGTCGACGAAGTCGTCGTCGCCACCGAGGTAACCGAGCGCGCTCAACTGCTCGCCCGTGTCGCCGCTCGTGTCTTGCAAGCGGGCCTCGAACTTGATGCCGCTCGGCGACGCCGCACGCGTGAGCGCGCCGAGTTGCTGCTTGCCCACGCCGCCGGACAAGGCCTGCAGCTCGCGCGGATCGACGGCCAAGTCGTAGGCGTCGGCACCATCGCGACGCGGCACGCGCACGCCGCCGAGCAGCACGCGCCTCACGACTTTCACGTCGCCCTCGATGAGCGCATCGGTGTGCCACTTGAAGGCCGACATGCTCGCGTAGAGCGGGCGGTCAGGCGTGGGCGTGTCGGGCGTTCGTCCTGCGGCGACGGTTTCGATCCAGGGATGCCACGAGAAGCCCGGCAGCGTGATCGGCTGGCCCGCGCGCGACACGCCGATCCAGTCGAGCAGCGTGGGCAGCACGTCGACCGCGCTGGCAGCATGCGGCACGCGCACACCGGCGGGCACCGGCGCGCCCTGCAGCACCATGAGCGGCACGCGTAGGTTGAAGTCGTGCATGGTCTTCTTGCGGCGACGGAACTGTTCGCCGCGGCCCACGCTCTCGTCGTCGCCGAGGTCCTGGCCGTGATCGCTGGTGAGCACGAACAACAGGTCGCCGTCGTAGCGCGCGCTGAAGAACTCGTGCAGCTCGGCGATCTTGTCGTCGATCCAACGCACGGAACTCGTGTAGTCGTGCTCGAAGGGCGCGTGGTCCCAGGGGCCGTGCACGTCGATGAAGTGCACGTAGGTGAACTCGTGTTCGGCCACGTCGCGCTGCGACCAGTGCGCGATCACTTCGGGGTTCACCGTGTCGGCGAACATGTCGGTGGTCCAGGCACTGGGTTTGCCGGCCCCGTGCTTGCCACGCTTGTTCCCGAGGTCGTTGATGAAGGCGTCGATCTCGTAGTGGTCGAAGCCCTCGTGGAAGGAGTTCCACGTGTTCAAGAAAGGGTTCGTGACGAAGCCCGCCGTGGCGAAGCCGGCCTCGCCGAGCGTTTCGTGGAGCAGCTCGATCTCGGGGTCGAAGGTGAGCAGCTGGTTGCCGCGGTCGGTGCCGTTGGCGCCGTGCTGCTGCGGGTAGAGGCCCGAGAACAGGCTCAGCACCGAGGGGTACGTCCACGGGGCGGTGGAGCGCATGCGCTCGAACGTCACGCCGCGCTCGGCCAGCGCCGTCACGCGCGGCATCTCGGCGGCGGCGGTGTCGGCGCGCAGCTGGTCCACGAGCACCAGCACCACGCCGCGCGGGGCATCGTGGCTCAAGGCTGGCGCGGTGGACTCAGGGTGCGCAGGCCCGCACGCGACCAGGCAGCTGGCAGCAACGAGCAGGCGGAGCACGGGCGACGCGATCATCGAGGCAAGCTTATCAGCCAGACGGGCGCGAGCCGCGTCGAGGAAAGAGCCGCGCGAACGCTCGGCCAGGGAGGGTCCGGGCGCCCGCGCGGCAACCGTAGGCAGGGGTCGCTCCCGACCTACGGCAAGTAGAAGATCCCGGTGGCGGGGTCGAGGGCGAGCACGCGCAGGCTGTCGCCCGCGCGCAGCGTCACGCCGCCGCCGGCGAGTGGCACGCCTTGGGAGTCGAAGATCGCGGCCTTGCCGGCGCTGCCGAAGTCCGCAGAGCTGATGTCGACGCCGCCGCCGAAGGTCGAGCCGCGCGCGTCCACGACCCAAGCGCTCTGGGTGAGCGGGTCCTGCACGAGGGCGCCGCGTTCGTCCACGATGCCGAGTCGATCACTGGAGACGTCGAAGAGCACGCCGTGCGGCTCGTGTGTGCTGCGCGCCAGCTCGCGGGCGCGCGCCGCAGCCTCGCGCACCTGCATCTCCATGACCTCGAGCAGGTGTTCGTGACGGGCAGTGCTGTTCAGACCCACCACGCCCGCGAGCACACCGAAGATCGCCAGAACCACCAGCAACTCGGCGAGCGTGAACCCGTCCGCGCGGAGCCGCGCGCGCAGGCGCCGCGCCGAACACGCGGCAGGCGCGTTGCCAGGCAGGTCGGGCGGAGTCATGTGGGTGCGTCTCCCTTGTGGTTCGGAGACCGCCGTGGGGCGCTCGCGAGATGTTGCCGTGGTCTGCGTTCTGCACTCTCTCTCCCCCGCAGGTCTCGCGCCGTGTTGCCGCGCCTCGCGAGAGGCTCTTGGGGTCTGGACGCTCCTGTCGACCGCAGGTAGGGGTGAGTTGAGCACCCACTGACCCGACTGCGCGCGCGGCCCTCGGCAAGTGACTGCTAAGCTGTCGCGACCCAATGACAGGAGAGCAGCTTTGCGTATCCCCCTCTTGCTGAGCTTGGCCCTCGGCCTCGCAGTCAGCGACGCTTCGAGCGCGCAGGAAGCGCCCGTGGCCTTCACCGGCGCGCGCCTCATCCCGATCGCGGGGCCTGAGATCGCCGACGGCGTGCTCGTGATCCACAACGGCCGGATCACCGCGCTGGGCGGCGCCGACACGCCGATCCCGCTGGACGCCACCAGCGTGGACGCGAGCGGTCGCGTGATCATGCCCGGCCTCGTCGACACACACAGCCACGTGGGCGAGCCCTGGGGCGGCGATGCCAGCGGCCCGCTGCACCCCGCCGTGCGCGTGATCGACAGCCTCAACGTGCGTCACCCGTCGATCCAGCGCGCGCAGGCGGGCGGCATCACGGTCGCGAACCTGATGCCCGGTTCAGGTCACTTGATGAGCGGGCAGACGGCCTACCTCAAGTTGCGCGACGGTCGCAGCCTCAACGACTTGCTGCTGCGCCACGAAGACGGCCGCGCCATGGGCGGCATGAAGATGGCCAACGGCACGAACAGTCAGCGCGACGCGCCTTTCCCCGGCACGCGCGGCAAGTCGGCCGCACTGGTGCGCGAGTTGTTCACCAAGGCGCAGGCCTACGCGGCCAAGAAAGAGCGCGCGGGCGACGACGTCGAGAAGCAACCCGAGCTCGACCTCGAGATGGAAGCGCTGCTCGAAGTGCTCGACGGCCGACGCGTGGTGCACCATCACACCCATCGCCACGACGACATCATGACCGTGCTGCGCCTGGCCGATGAGTTCGGCTTCCGCGTGGTGCTGCAGCACGCCAGCGAAGCCTGGAAGGTCGCCGACGAGATCGCGGCGGCCGGCGTGCCCGCGTCGGTGATCCTGATCGACTCGCCGGGCGGCAAGCTCGAAGCCGCCGACATGAACTGGGCGACGGCGGGCGTGCTCGAGAAGGCCGGCGTGGACGTCGCCATGCACACCGACGACGCCATCCTCGACAGCCGCATCTTCCTGCGCTCGGCCGCGCTGGCGCACCGCGCAGGCATGTCGCGCGAAGGCGCGCTGGCCTCGGTCACGCTCGCCGGCGCCAAGATGCTCGAGCTCGACGACCGCCTCGGCTCGCTCGAAGTCGGCAAGGACGCCGACCTCGTGGTGCTCAGCGGCGACCCGCTCAGCACCTACACGCACGTCGAACAAACGTGGATCGACGGCGAGCAGGTGTTCGACCTGAGTCAGGAACAAGACCGGCTGTGGGCCACCGGCGGTTGGGGTGCCAGCGAAGGCTCGGGCCCGCCCCCACACATGTGCTGCTTCGGGAGGATCAAGTGATGACGACTTCACGGAACTCGGCGGCGCGCCTCGGCGCTCGCACGATCGCTGCACTTGGTGTGACCGCGCCACGCGGCGCTCGCACGGTCGCGGCCTTCCCCGCAGCCGCGCGTCTCGGCGCGTGCCTGGCGCTGCTCTTGCTCGCAGCGCGCGTGTCGTCGCAGGACATCGCCGTGCGCGGCGAGCTCGTGCACACCATGGCCGGCGATCCGATCGCGAACGGCGTGGTGGTCATTCGCGGCGGCAAGATCGCGGCGGTCGGCCCCGCGGCGTCGACACCGATTCCTGAAGGCTTCGAAGTGCTCAGCGCCTCCGTGGTCGTGCCCGGCTTGATCGACGCGCACGCCACCGTGGGCCTCACCGGTTGGCTCAACCAGGACGACGACCAGGATCACTTCGACGCCAGCGCCGCGCTGCAACCCGAACTGCGTGCGGTCGACGCCTACAACGCGCGCGATCCGCTCGTGGGCTGGTTGGCGAGCTTGGGCGTGACCACGGTGCACACCGGTCACTCACCGTCGGCGGTGATCTCGGGCCAGAGCTTCATCGCGAAGACGCGCGGCGGCACCGTGGCCGATGCCGTGCTCGTGCCCGCGGCGATGGTCTGCGCCACGCTCGGCGAGCAAGCCGCGACGGGTGAGGGCAAAGCGCCCGGTTCGCGCAGTCGTGCGGCGGCGATGTTGCGTCAAGCGCTGCTCGACGCGCAGGCCTACGCCGACAAGCGCGGAAACGACGACGAGAGCAAGCGCCCCGACCGCAACCTGCGCCACGAAGCGATGGCGCGCGTGTTGTCCGGCGAGCTGCCGCTGCTCGTCACGGCGCACCATCACCAAGACATCTCGACCGCGCTGCGACTGGCCGAGGAGTTCGGCTTCCGGCTCGTGCTCGACGGCGCCGCCGAAGCGCACCAGTTGCTGCCCGAGATCAAGGCGGCGGGCGTGCCCGTGATCCCGCACCCGGCGATGGTGCGCGCTTGGGGAGCGACCTCACCCTTCGCGAACGCGTCGATGGAACTGCCGCACTTGTTGCTAGAGGCCGGCATCCCGATGGCGCAGCAGAGCGGCTTCGAAGACTACGTGCCGAAGGTGCGCGTGGTCTTGCTCGAGGCCGCCGTGGCCGGACGCTGGGGTCTCACGTTCGAACAGAACCTGGCGTCGATCACGCGCGAAGCCGCTGAGTTGCTCGGCATCAGCGACAAGGTCGGCACGCTCGAAGTCGGCAAGCACGGCGACCTCGCGCTCTACGACGGCGACCCCTTCGAGTACGTCACGCACTGCGTGGGCACGGTGATCGAAGGCGAAGTCGTGAGTGACATCGTGCGCTGAGTTCACCGGCGCGACGCCCTTGCGAGAGCGTGGTCAGCGAGTCACCCTGAGCACTTCGCCAATCCAGGCGCACAGGGGATCTGTCATGAGCGACCAAACCGCCAACCTCGCAGTGTTCATCGACCTCGAGAACCTCGCCATCGGCGTGCGCGAGGACAAACTCGGCAAGTTCGACGTCGAAGTCGTGATGCGGCGCCTGGTCGAGAAGGGCAACATCATCGTGCGCAAGGCCTACGCCGACTGGTCGCACTTCGAGGAGTACAAACGCCCGCTGCACGAGGCCGGCGTGGAACTCATCGACATGCCCGGCAGCAAGCTCACCGGCAAGAACAGCGCCGACATCAAGATGGTGGTCGACGCGCTGGAGATGGCCTTCACGCGTCAACACATCGACGTGTTCGCGCTCTGCACCGGCGACTCCGACTTCTCGCCGCTGGCCAGCAAGCTGCGCGAGAACGGCAAGCGCACCATCGGCATCGGCGTGAAGAAGAGCACGAGTCGCATCCTGAAAGACTCCTGCGACGAGTTCATCTACTACGACGACCTCGCCAAACCGCGCACCAAGAAACGCGGCGGCAAGATCTCGAAGCTCCCCCAGAAGACCCGCGAAGGTTTCGACCTGCTGCTCGACGCGGCGCGCGCGCTGCAACGCGAGAACAAGGACCTCAACAGCTCGCTCGTGAAGGACACGATGAAGCGCATGCAGCCGCAGTTCAACGAGGAGTACCACGGCTACAGCAGCTTCGGAAAGCTCCTCGAAGACGCGCAGGCTCACAAGCTGATCAGGCTGGGCACGAACCCGAAGAGCAAGACCTGGGTCATCGAGGAAGTGCTCGAAGACGGGTGACTGCCGGACTGCGGCTGGCGCACTCGTCACGGGCCTCGGCCGGCGCTGCCTGGGGATGGGCGCTGCCGGACTGCGGCTGGCGCACTCGTCACGGGCCTCGGCCGGCGCTGCCTGGGGATGGGCGCTGCCGGACTGCGGCTGGCGCACTCGTCACGGGCCTCGGCCGGCGCTGCCTGGGAAGCGCTGCGAGAGGAATGGCTCGCCTGCGGCTCGAACATTCCTTCGCATCGCTTCCCGGCGCGCGCCGGAGTGGACGGGGGGAACTGCACCAGCCGGTTTCGGGGTCGCCTGAAGAAGAACGGTGTTTGCGCGTGAGGTACTCCGCCGCGTGACGGTTCATCGCCAGCGCTCATGTCCGTGTCGACTCAAACGGCAATGCGCGCTCCACGCCGCGACGGCGCAGCTCCCACCGCAAGCGGTTCGCCGCTCGCGATGCACGGCTCACGGCTCGCAGTTCGCAGTTCGCTGTCTTTCCCCCGCGAGCAAGCACTGATCCCACCGAGTGTCGCAAGCGCCAGCACGCGTCTCGCAGCCGCAATCGCTGTCTGCTGTTTGCTGTTCCCGGCGCCACCGATTCCGTCACCGGCGGTGCGCGCCGGGGAACGCTGCGAAGGAATGTTCGAGCGAAGCGAGCCATTCCTCTCGCAGCGTTCCCCAGGCAGCACCGCCCGAGGCCCGCAACAAGTGCGCCAGCGCAGTTCAGCAGTTCAGCTGTTCGCCCCCGAGCAGTCCTTCCCACCAACCGCAACAGGATCATGCTGGAACAAACAAACGTGCGCCCCCGTCGGGTCCGCGATCATCGTGAACTGTCCGACTTCGGGGATCGGCATCACCGGCACGACCGTCGTCGCACCGAGTTCCATCGCCTTCGCGAGCGACGCGTTCACGTCGATCACGTTCACGTAGTTCATCCAGTGCGGGGGCGCTTCGCCGGCTTCGGGCGGCAGTTGCATGCAGCCGCCGGTGTGCTTGTCGCCCTTCATCCACATGGTGTAAGTGCCCATCTCGCCCATGTCGGTGTCTTGGATCTCCCAGCCGAACAGCTTGGTGTAGAAGGCTTTGGCGCCGGCTGTGTCGGTGGTCATCAGCTCGGTCCAGCAGAAGGCGTGGTTGTCCATGTCGCCGAGCGGCGTGCCGCAGCGCTTGCCTTCCTGGAAGGCTGAGAGCGCGGCGCCTTGCGGGTCGGCGAACACGACCATGCGGCCCACGTCGGGGATGTCCATCGGCGGCATGAGCACCTTGCCGCCGAGCTCGGTGACCTTGGCGGCGGTGGCGTCGACATCGGCGGAACGCACGTAGGGCATCCAGTGCGACGGCACACCTTCGAACATCGGGCCGGACATGCCGTAGAGGCCGCCCACGTCTTTACCGTCGAGTTTGAGTTCGTGGTACGTGCCGTGCTCACCCATGTCCTTCGGTTCGGATGTCCAACCGAAGAGCGCGCCGTAGAACGCGAGCGCCGCGTCGGCATCGGTGGTGGCGAGCTCGAACCAGCAGAAGCGTCCGGGTTCAGCGTTGGTCATGGGGTCTCTCCGAGAAACGGCGCGCGCCTGCGGCCGGTGTCGTGACGTGAAGGATCGAGCGCGACAGGAAACGCGCGCGAGCGCGGCGAGTCTACACCGCAGTCATCACAGCGTGGGCGCGCAGCCTGACGCAAGCAGCGCGGCGCCGCCAGGAACTGTCGCATTCCTTCAAGCGGGGTCCTGTGACCACAAGAGTTGACGCGCAGTCGGCGACCATTGCGCGCGCCAAGGCGTGTTGCGCGCGTTGGCGGACGGCACCGTGCACGCGTGACACTGCGGAACTGCGGCACTGCGGCACCGCGACACCGCGAAACGGTGGCGGCATGGCAGCGCCACACACCGCGACTCAGCTGCGGCGGCCTTGCACCAGCGCGGGCACGACGGAGTCGTCGGCGAGGGTGCTCGTGTCGCCGAGTGCATCGAGTTCGCCGGCCGCGACCTTGCGCAGGATGCGACGCATGATCTTGCCGCTGCGCGTCTTGGGCAGCGCGGCGGTGAACTGGATGCGGTCGGGCGTCGCGATCGGGCCGATCACCTTGCGCACCGTGGCCACGAGTTCCTGCTCGAGCGCGTCGTCGCCTTGCAAGCCAGCGCTCAGGGTCACGTAGGCGTAGATGCCTTGGCCCTTGATGTCGTGCGGGAAGCCCACGACGGCCGCCTCGACCACGGCGTCGTGGGTGTCGAGCGCGGACTCGACCTCGGCGGTGCCCAGGCGGTGACCCGACACGTTGATCACGTCGTCGACACGACCGGTGATGCGGTAGTAACCGTCTTCGTCGCGCTGCGCGCCGTCGCCGGTGAAGTACTTGCCGGGATACTGACTGAAGTAGGTCTGGATGAAGCGCTCGTGATCGCCGTACACCGTGCGCATCATTCCCGGCCACGGGTAGGCCAGGCACAACTTGCCTTCCACACCGTTGCCCTCGATGACTTCGCCCTCGTCGTTCACCAACACGGGTTGCACGCCGGGCAGCGGCAGCGTGGCCTTGCCGGGCTTGGTGGGCGTGGCTCCGGGCAGCGGTGAGATCAGGATGCCGCCGGTCTCGGTCTGCCACCAGGTGTCCACGACCGGGCAGCGCTTCTCGCCGACCACGTCGTGATACCACTCCCAGGCGTCGACATTGATCGGCTCACCCACGGTGCCGAGCAAGCGCAAACTCTTGCGCGAGCGGCTCGTGACGGGCTCGTCGCCATGGGTCTGCAAGGCGCGGATCGCGGTGGGCGCGGTGTAGAACAACGTGACCTGGTGCTTGTCGACTACGTCCCAGAAGCGCCCGGCGTCGGGGCACGTGGGCACGCCTTCGAACATGAGCGTGGTGGCGCCGTTGCACAGCGGGCCGTACACGATGTAACTGTGCCCGGTGATCCAACCGATGTCGGCGGTGCACCAATAGATGTCGCTCTCGCGATGATCGAAGACGAGCTCGTGCGTGGAACTCACGTAGGTGAGGTAGCCGCCCGTGGTGTGCAGCACGCCCTTGGGTTTCCCGGTGCTGCCCGAGGTGTAGAGGATGAAGAGCGGGTCCTCGGCGTTCATCGACTCGGGCTCGCAGGTGTCGGACGCGCCGGCCTCGAGCTCGTGCCACCAGAGGTCGCGGCCTTCAGCCATCGTGATCGCGCCGCCGGTGCGCTTGAGCACGATGACCTCGTTCACGCACTCGACACCTTCCAGCGCTTCATCCGTGATCGCCTTGAGCGCGATGGGCTTGCCGCCACGGATGCCCTCGTCGGCGGTGAGCACGGTGCGACACTCGGAGTCGAGGATGCGGTCGCGCAACGACGCCGACGAGAAGCCGCCGAAGACCACCGAGTGCACCGCGCCGATGCGCGCGCAGGCGAGCACGGCCACCGCCAACTCGGGCACCATCGGCATGTAGATGCACACGCGGTCGCCTTTCACGACACCGCGTGCCTTCAACACGTTGGCGAAGCGGCACACGCGCGCGAGCAGCTCGGAGTACGAGATCGCGAGGTCGTCGCTCGCGTCGTCGCCCTCCCAGAGGATCGCGGTGCGGTCGCCTTTGCCCGCGGCCACGTGCCGGTCGACGCAGTTCACGCTGGCGTTGAGCTTGCCGTCCTCGAACCAGCGGATGCGCGCGGTGTGGAAGTCGTGCTCGAGCACCTTCGTGAAGGGCTTGTCCCACTGCAATCGCTGCGCGACCTCACTCCAGTAAGCTTCCGGATCGGCCACCGAACGTTCATAGAGTTCGCGATAGGCCTCGAGTGAGCCGACGCGCGCCTGCGCTGCGAACTCTGCGGGCGGCTGGACCACGTGATCGTTGCTCATCTCGCGCTCTCCTGCGGGGGACATCGGGCTGAGGAGAATACCAAGCTCGCGCGCCCTGGTAGGATCGCCCGCCTCTCGAGGAGACCACCATGTTCCGCATCGTGCTGCCCTGCGCCTTGCTCGCTTCACTGTTCCTGTTGCCGGCCGCGTCGCCGAGCAGGCAAGACCCCACACAGGTCGAGCTGCAAGTCGTGGAACTCACCGACAAGCTCTCAGTGATCATGGGCATGGGCGGCAACATCGGCGTGTATCACGGCAGCGACGGCGTGCTCATGGTCGACGACCAGTTCGCCAGCCTGAGCGATCGCATCCTGGCCAAGCTCGCCACGATCAGCGACGGCGACTTGCGCTTCCTGGTCAACACGCACTGGCACTGGGACCACTCCGAAGGCAACGAGAACATGGCCGCCGCGGGCGCGCTCATCGTGGCGCACGAGAACGTGCGCGCGCGCATGAGCGTCGACCAGGTGATGCCGGCCTTCAATCGCACCGTGGAAGCCTCGCCCGAGAGCGCGCTTCCGGTGATCACCTACGCCGACGGCCTCAGCTTCCACTGGAACGGTGGACGCGTGAACTTGAAGCACATGGGAGCCGGCCACACCGACGGCGACTCGATCGTGCACTTCGTCGACGAGAACGTGCTGCACACGGGCGACCTGTTCTTCCACGGCATGCTGCCCTTCATCGACCTCGGCAGCGGCGGCAGCGTCGACGGCATGATCGACGGCGTGCGCAGCGCACTCGCACTCGCAAACGACGACACCCAGATCATCCCGGGCCACGGCCCCGTGGCGAGCAAAGCCGACCTGCAGACCTATCTCGACATGCTCGTCGACGTGCGCACGCGCCTCAACTCGAACCTCGAAGCGGGCTTCACCGTGGAAGAGTTGGTGGCCTTCAAGCTGCTCAAGCATCTCGAGGCCGACTACGGCGGCGGCTTCATGAGTGTCGACCAGTTCACCGGCATCGCGGCCTCGAGCTTGCTGCGCGCGATGAACGCGCGCGAGGCTGGCGACGCCGCACTGAGCGACACCGACAGCGAGCAGGGCTGAACGTAGCGGGGAGCGTTGCGCGCGAAGCAAGCGGCAACGTCTCAGCGTTCCGCGACCAGCAGCCAGCGGCCATCGCGCGGCGTGTCGAGCGCGGCGCAACGCCAACCGGCGCGCGCCAACTCGTGCTGCACGAAGTCCGCGTGCGGCCACAACCAATCGTAGGGCGCGCCGACCGAGCCGTCGTACTCGAGGTGCTGGCGTGAGACGCCGCAATCGGCCTCGTCCGGGGGACCGCGCCCGTCGACGATCCAGCGCCCGCCCGGGCGCAGCACACGCGCGGCGTCTTCCGCGAGCCAAGCCAGACCTTCGACGTCGCCGGCGAGTCCGATGCCGTGCATGAGCAGCAGCAAACTGTCGCAGCAGGCGTCGGGCGCTTCGGCGAGTGAGCCGAGCTGCACGTCCTGCACGCCGCGTGCGCGCATCACGCTGACCGCGTGGCTGTCGACGTCGTAGGCGCGCACGCGCAGGCCGCGCGCCTGCAACGCGAGCGCGTGGCAACCGGCGCCCGCGCCCAGGTCGAGCACGTCACCGCGAGCGGCTTGCAGCGCACTGTGCTCCCAGTCGTCGAAGTCGGCGGGCTCCCGGAAGAAGTGCGCCGCGTCGAGCCTTTCCACGTCGCCACCGTGAACGTGCACCTCGATCGGCCCCGCGGACGCACCGCGCCACTCGTCACGCAACGCACGCCCTTGCGGTTCCCACGGCGCGAGCTGGCCGGTCATCGCGTCGGCGCCCTCATTGTTCCCGCGTGTGGTGCGCGAGCGTCGAGTCGACCAGGTCGCAGGCGCCCCGCGAGTCCTCGTGCTTCACAAAGGCCATGTTGTGGTCCCCCGTGGGTCGGAATCGTGAGGCTGTGAGTCTAGCGACTCCACTGGCGTGAACGATCTCGCTGGAAGCCGAGGGCTACAGCTGCGCATCCTGTCGGCCCTTCGAGCATGGAGTCCGCGTGACGCGCCCCGCTGCCATCCTTCCTCCCGCACCGATCGAGCGCCGTAGGTGGGCGGAGCGCGCAGACAGCCCCTCGCGTGCCGCCCGCTCGACACCGGCGCTCCGCCGCGCGACGTCGAGTCACATCGCGCTGGGAGCGGTGGCGGCATGCGCGCTCGTGCTCGACGCCTGCAGCGGGTTGCCGCCGCGCGCCACCGCGCAACGTTCGAGTTTCGCCACCGACTCGGTCACGACACGGGCGGGCACGGTCGAACTCGAACTCGGCGGCGGGCTGGGTCCTCGCAGCGACCGCGATCTCGTCACGGCCGTGAAGTACGGGCTCGACGACTTCACCGAGGTCTACGTCTGCGGAAGCCCGTACCTACGCGCGCGCGTGAGCGGCGAAACACTCCGCGGCCGCAGCGCCACCGACCTGGGCTGGCGTCACCGCTTCTACGAGAGCGAAGACATGGCCGCGGGCGTGCAAGCGATCGCGCGCATCGCACACGGCAGTGAACACGAGGGGCTCGCCGGCCGCGAGAACGACTACTTCCTCGCGGGCATCCTCGACAGCTACGGCGAGCACATCGGCATCACGGCCTTCTACCAGCTCGGTTCACTCGGCGCGTCGGGCGAGCAGCGCGACACACAACACGCGCTCTCCGTGATCGCGGGCGCCGCGCTCAGCGAGCAGCTCGACGCCTTCACCGAGGTCTTCGGCGAGTTCACCCACGCGCGCAGCGCGAACCCCGTGGCCGCGCAGCTCGGCGTGGCTTGGAACCGCAGCGCAAACGTGATCTGGGACCTCGCGTTGCAGCGCGGGCTCAACGACGACGGCGGTCACACACGGGTGTTCTTTGGCGTGACTTGGAACTTGGGGGCGCTGAGCGACGGGTAGGTGTCGTGCGCGAGGGGGCCTTGAACTGCGGCTGGCGCACTCAGGGAGGGCCTTGAACTGCGGCTGGCGCACTCGGGGAGGGCCTTGGCCGGCGCTGCCTGGGAAGTGTTGCGAGAGGAATGGCTCGCTGCGCTCGAACATTCCTTCGCAGCACTTCCCGGCGCGCGCCGTGGTGGCTCGCTCGCGGGGGCGACGGGGACAGCTGCTGCGGCTGTGACAGAAACGGCGACTGCAACGGCCACGGCAACGGCCACTGCAACGGCCACTGCAACGGCCACTTCAACAGCAACTACAACTGCAGCTGGGGAGCGATTCTCTTGCGGCGCTCCTGCTGCTGCGCTGTCAGACCCCGAACTGTTTGAGGTGGTGGCAGAAGTGCTTGTAGGCCAGCCGTCCCCACTGATCGCCGCTGAGTGGGCCGAAGATCGGGTGCTTGCCCGTGAGTGGCAGCGGGCCGTTCTCCACGAGCGCGTCGAGCTCGCCGAGCAAGGCCTCGCGCTGCGCCTCGAACTCTTCGGCGTTCACCTCGGGCGTGAGGTAGGCGGGCGCCTTGACACCCTTCGGCAGCGGGATCGGGCCGATGAAAGCCCAGGCGATGAGCGAACGGTAGAGGCTGCTGCCGGGCGCCTTGCGCTGCGCATCGGGGTAGGCCAGCTGCAAGGCCTCGCGCAAGTGCCGCATGAGACGCGCGGCGTCGAGCTTGCCCCAGCGCGGTTGCGTGTCGGGCGTGACCGCCGCCAGCCGCGCGTTGAGTTCGTCGAGCGAACCACCTTGGAACACGCTGCGCGTCATCGCTTCAGATCACCGTGCCGTCGGGGATGACGGCGTCCTTCGGGATGATCACGATGCCGTCGCGGATGTAGTAGTTGTCGCCGTCGGCATCGAGCACGTTGGCCGCGTTCTCGATGCGCACGCCAGCGCCGATGCGGCAGTTCTTGTCGAGGATCGCGCGGCGGATGAGCGTGCCTTCACCGACGCCCAAGGGCGGCATGGCGCGCGCGGCGCAGGCGGCGCGTTCGGTTTCGGTCTCGTAGACATCGTTGCCCATCACGAGCGCGCCGTCGAGTTCCACGCCGTCGTGCAGGATCGAACGGATGCCGACCACCGAGCCTTCGATCTTCGCGCGTCCGATGATGCAACCTTCGGTGACGAGCGAGCGCGTGATCTGTGCCTCGTTGAAGCGCGTGGGCGAGAGGAAGCGCGGGCGCGTGTAGAGCGGGAACTCGGGATCGTAGAGCGCGAACTGACCGGGCTCGGCCAGCGCCAGGTTAGCGCGGTAGAACGAACCGATCGTGCCGATGTCTTCCCAGTACCCGCTGAAGTAGTGCGCCGCCACGCGGTAGCGATCGAGCGCAGCCGGGATGATCTCCTTGCCGAAGTCGTTGGCTTCGGGATGCGCGGCGAGCAACTCGTCGAGCACCCATGGCGAGAAGACGTAGATGCCCATGCTGGCGAGGTAGGGCGCGCCGAGTTCTTCGCCGTCGGCGGCGGCCGGCATGGTGTCCACGCGCATGGCGTGCAGCGCGTCGCCCTCGGGCTTCTCGGCGAAGCGCGTGACCATGCCCTCGGCATCGGCGTGCAGCAGGCCGAAGCTGCTGGCGAACTCCTCGGCCACCGGGCACACGGCGATGGTCACGTCGGCGTGACTCTCTTCGTGGCGACGGATGAAGCCCTCGTAGTTCATGCGGTAGAGGTGATCACCGGCCAGGATCAACACGTGCTTCGTCTTGCCGTCGCGCACGTGACGCAGCGAACGGCGCACGGCATCGGCGGTGCCCTGGAACCAGTTGCGGTTGCCCTGGGTCTGCTCCGCCGCGATCACCTCGACCAAGCTGCCCGAGAGCACACCGAAGTGATACGTGCGGCTGATGTGACGGTTGAGCGAGGCCGAGTTGAACTGCGTGAGCACGTGCATCCGCGTGATGCCGGAGTTGATGCAGTTGCTCAGCGGGATGTCGATCAGACGGATGCGGCCCGCGACGGGAACGGCGGGCTTGGCGCGGTCGCGCGTGAGCGGGAAGAGGCGCGAGCCTTGCCCGCCCCCCATGATCACGGCGGTGACGTCTTTCAAGGAATCCAGTCTGCGACGAACACGTTGGTCTCGCCGTGCTCGCTGCCGTTGCGGTTGCTCGCGAAGGCCAACTTGCTGCCGTCCCACGAGAACATCGGGAAGCCGTCGAAGCTCTCGTCGTTGTGCGTGATGCGCTCGGGCTCGCCACCGTCGAGCGACACCATCCAGATGTCGAAGATGCGTCCGCTCTCGCTGCCGATGTTGCTGGCGAACACGACCGACTTGTCGTCGGGCGTGAAGAAGGGACCGAAGTTGGCCTTGCCGTTGTCGGTGAGCGCGCGCGCGTTGCTGCCGTCGGCATCGGAGACCCAGATCTCCATCTTCGACGGCCGCACGAGGCCTTGCGCCAAGAGCGCCCGGTACTCTTCCTTCTCTTCGGCGCTGTCGAAGCGCGTGCGACGCCACACGATCTTGCTGCCGTCGTTGCTGAAGAACGCGCCGCCGTCGTAGCCGAGGCCGCCGGTGATCTGGCGCAGGTCGCTGCCGTCGGGCTGCATGGTCCACAGCTCGAGGTCGCCGCTGCGGATGCTCGTGAACACGATCGTGCCGTCGCGCGACACGGTGGCTTCGGCGTCGTACCCGGGCGTGTTCGTGAGTTGCGCGGCGTTGTCGCCGTTGCGATCGGAGATCCAGATGTCGGCGTCGGCGTGCAGCGGCCACACGTAGCCGCGGCTGCGGTCGGGCTTGGGCGGGCAAGCGTGGCTCGCGCCATGCGTCGACGCCCAGATCACGCGCTCGCTCTGCGGCAAGAAGAACGCGCAGGTCGTCCAGCCACCGGGGCTCACGCGCGAGGTCTCGCCGCTCTCGACGTCGATGCGGAAGATCTGATCGCACTCGAGCTCGTCGCGCGTGCTCTGGAAGATCAGCTCGCTGTCATCGTAGGACCAGTAGGCCTCGGCGTTCTGTCCACCGAAGGTGAGCTGACGGATGTTGGCCAGGTGCGACTCACCCGGCAGACGCAGCAGGTCGGCGGTGGACGCGCGTTCGCCATCCGCATCGGACGACGTGCAACTTGCGAGCAGCAACAGCGCCGACGCAGCGAGAACTTTCGGGAAGTGGATCAACTGTCGGACACCTTGTCGGGCATGTCGGTGGCCGGCTCTCCGTGAGCCACGCCGTCATTGCGAACTTTGGGGTCGGTCGGCGCGCTGCGCGTGTCGGTTTCCCAGTGCGGCTTGCGCGGACCTGCGTAGTAGCCGTGCTGCTTCCACGACTCCTTCTTGTTGGGGTTCGTGGTCACGATCACGTCGCCGTTGACGGCGGCCTGACACGAGAGCCGCAACTTGTCGGCCAGCTTGCGATCGAGGCGCTTGAGGTAGCGCGTCTCGCGCTTGCCCGGCGAACTCAGCGCGGCCGGATCGCTGACCTCCACGACACAGGTGCCGCAGAAGCCCTTGCCGCGACAGGACAGCACGCCGCCCAGGGCGGGATAGGGATCCACGCCGCTGTCGAGACAGGCTTGGCGCAGGTTGGTGCCCGTAGGCACGTGGACGCTGACGTCTTCCTTGCGGAAATGAACCCGATGCATCACAGAGACTCGACAGGGTGCGGACCGCACGAGTGTAGGTGGCGCGCGATACGGCGGTCAACGACAGCGCAGCGCAGCTTCCGCCGGGAGTCAGCGACGCTTCAGGCGCAGGCGCCCGCGCTCCAGCTCGTCGATGCGCGCAGCCAGCGCCACCAGCTCGGCGTGCTCCTCGGCGCTCACCAAGAAGGGCTCCCAGCTCATCACGCGGTGCAGGCGCAGCACGTTGCCCTCGAGCTCCTCGACCTCGAAGAGGTAGCGCAGGCCGGCCACGCTCTCGTTGAGCTCGGGCAGCGGCTCGGCCAACTCGAAGTTCTCGCCGAGCGCGATCTCCAGCACGAACTCCTGGCGGTTCAGCTCGACGCTCCGGAAGGGCAGGCGACGCTGCCCCTCGCTCGTCACGGCGGCGGTGATGCCGTAGGCGGGCATCGGCAAGGGGCGCTCGAAGCTGCCGCTCGCCGGAGCGTCGAGGAAGCGCGGGACGCTGCCGTCGAAGGCCAGGCCCATGCGCTGGTTGCCCTCGTCGAGCCCGACGACCCAGGCCTCACCGAGGTCGAGCCCTTCCACGACCTGGGCCGCGACCTGGCCGATGGTCGCGCGCAGGTAGGCGTCGGGCATCTCGCGGAACTGCGACTTGGCGGCGAAGCCCTGCGGCCCGAGGATCCCGAACTGACCGTTCACGCGCGCGGCGTGGTCGTCGATCATCTCGAAGCGCAGCTCCACGCGCTGACCCGGCGTGGACTCGGCGCTGCTCTCGGGCAAGGCGAAGCGACGCCCGCTGCCGAGCACCATCGCTTCGGCGCCGGGCGCGTCGCCGAGCAACTGACCGTAGGGCTGACTGCGCGCTTCGAGATCGCAGAACACGGCCGGGCCGTCGCTGGGGATCACCGACACGATCAGTTTGCGCGTGACGCGCCCCGCGGTGAGGAAGTCGGGTTCGGGTTCCGGGTCGGCGGCGGGCGCCACGTCGCGCGTGAAGATCAGTTCGTGGTCGATGCCCGCGGCGCGCAACATGCTCGCGTAGAGCACGGCCGCGTTGCCTTCGCCGGTGAGCAAGGCCGCGCTGGCCGGTGAGATCTGTGGCCAGCGTTGCTGCAGGTGGTCTTGCACGAAGGCGAAGAGCGCGCGCGCCTTGAGCTGTTCGCCCGGCAGCAGACGCGTGATCTCGTGCGCCTTCGCGATCACTTCCGGCGACGGCTCGGTGGCCGTGCGCATCAGCACGAGTTGACGGTGGTGTTCGGCTTGCAGGTCGTCGTCTTCGCCGAACTCGGCCATCGGCAGGATCCACGTGTTCGGCGGCGCGCCGCGCTCGCGCTGCAGGCGCGGCATGTCGAGCGTTTCGAACACGTGCACTTCGCGCTCGCCTTCCACGTGCACCTCGTGGCTGCCTTCGAAGGAGCGCAGCTCCAGGCGCAAGCTGTGATCGCGCGGCAGCGACACCACGTAGCGACTACGCAGGAAGGGCATTTCGGTCGACTGGAAGAACCAGCCGCCGGGTCGCATGGCGTAACCGGGCGGCACGCGGAAGCTGGCGCGCGTGACCTGCTCGATGAAGTCGCCGGGCTTCAGGTTCGGCATCACGTAGCTGCCGCCGACCAGCACGGGTTCGAAGCGGCGGCCGTCGGGTTTCAGCGTGGCGAGCGAGATGACTTCGCCGGAGGGCGAGCGCTCACCGTTGCGCGTCACGGCGTCGAGGTCGCGCAGCTGCAGGATGTCGTGGGTGATCGTGTCGACGACGCCGTCTTCGAACACGTGCACGTAGGCCTGGTCCACGAGCTTCACCACCGAGTCGCGCTGGGCCGCGCTGTCGAAGTCGCGCAGCGTGTCTTCGGTGGGGATCAGCCAGCGCGCGGCGGCGGCGCGCACGAGTTCGGTTTGCGGGTCGCCGGCCAAGCGCAGACGCAAGGCACGCAGGCCGGGCGCGATCTCGAGCGCCGCTTGCAACGCTTCACGTTCGGCCGCGCGGTTGCCGCGCAACAGCTCGAGGTCGGCGAGCGCCACGGCCACGTCGAGGTCGCGCGGGTCGGCGTCGCGCAACTGCTCGAGCAGCGCGCGCGACTCGTCGGCGCGATCGAGGGCCGAGAGCCAGCGTGCGTAGCGCAGCTTGCGCGTGCGACTCGGCAGGCGCTCCAGAGCCTCTTGCCAGAGCGCTTCGGCGAGCTCGAGCTGCCCTTCGCCCGTGCGTCGCAGGGCGAGCTGTTCGAGCGCGCCGGCAGAGCGACCGTTCAACTCGAGCGCGCGCTGCTCGAGATCGAGCGCCAGGCTGCGCGCCCCGTAGCGGCGCTCCGATTCCGCCAAGCGTTCGAGAACGCCGGGGCTGTCGGGTTGCTCTTCGTAGGCGCGCTGCAGCACGCGCTCCGCTTCGGACGGCATGCGCAGGCTCTCGAGCAAGGCGTGCAACCGCAACAGCCCGCGCGCCTGTCCCGTGTGCAACTCGGTGAGCTCGCGCATGCTCTCCAGCGCGTCGAGTTCACTGTCTTCGGCCATCCACTGCTCCACGCGCGACACGGCCGCCGAGAAGTAGTGCGGGTCGAGCGCGAGCACTTCGTCTTCCCGTTGACGTGCGCGCGAACGACGCACGCTGGGCGGCACGTAGGCGATGCGGTCGAGCACACCGGCGAGCAGCGCTTTCGGACCGATGTGCGTGCCGTCGGCGGCGAGTTCGAGCAGCTGCAGGCCCTGCGCGGGTTGACGGTCGAGCAAGAGCAGCAAGCCGAGCAACGCGTTCTCGCATTCGCTGCGCGACGAGCGCGCCTGCAAGATCGCGGCGCTCGTGACGGGCAGCTGTTGCGGCGGCACTCCCGCCACTTCGCGCCCCAAGTCGGCGCCCGGCGACAGCCACGTGGCGCCTTGCCATGCCTCGCCCGAGGCGTTGAGCGCGCGCACACTGAAATGATCCACGCCCGAACCGAGCAGGCGCCAGAGCACGCGGTTCACGCCGTCGCGGAAGACTACGGGGAGCAACACGCGCCCCGAGCGCTCGCCCGCGCCCATGTCGATCACGCCCGGTTGCGCACCGTTGAGCGACCATCCGAAGGACGGCGGCGGCGCGTCGGTGCCGTGCACGAAGCCGCGGAAGTTGCTGCCCCCGAAGGCGAAGAGTTGGTCGGCGCCGCCCGCGCTGCTGGAGCCGGCCGAGCCGCCCAGGTCGAGTTCCAGGAAGCCGGGTCCGCCGCCGGGCAAGTCGGCCTCGAGCGCGAGCATCAGCCAGCCGTTCGTGTCGGCGAGCACCGACGACACCTGCAAGCGGCCGAGTTCGCCGGAGCGTTCGAGCGCGCGCCAGACACGCGGCTCGCCGTCCACACCGGGCCGACTGCCGCTGAAGTCCGGCGACGTGAAGAGCTCGCGCGGCTCGGTGAGCGCCAAGGGATCGTTGGCCGGCCCGAGCGGACCGAGCACGAGCGCGCGGTCGGCGTGTTCGGTGAAGTGCTGCAGCGCTGCGTCGCCAGGAACCGCGCTGCGTGAACGCGCGCGCGCCTGCATGTGACGCAAGCGCCCCGCCGCCATGGGCGTGAAGCCCGCCTCCGGGTCGAGCGCGAGCAGCGCCGCGCGGAAGTCTTGCGGACGTTCCAGATCGGGCTCCACCGCGCCCAGCAAAGCCAAAGTGCCTTCGGCCAGCGGGTGCGCCGGTTCCTCGGCGAGCAGCGCGAACCAGTCGGCCACGATCGTGTCGCGCTCGCCGTGCCGTCCGGCGGCCGGATCCACGAGACGCCGCGCCCAGCTCTCGAAGGAGATCGCGAGCTCGGCGTGAGGCGCGCTCGCGGCGGCTTGCGTGGTGCTCGCGTCGCCCGGGGTCGCGTGTTGTGGCGCGCCCGCTTCGCTTGTTGAAGACGGCGCGGATTCGCTGGTGGCCTCAGGCGCGGTGCAGGCGATCGACGCGAAGAGCAGTGCCGCACAGGCGGCGCGGAACAACACGGACATGGCGATGGGCTCAGTCGGCGGAGGGCAGGCGCACGAGCACGCGACGCGCCTCGGCTTGGCGCACGCGCGAGAGCGCGTCGCGGAACTCGGCGTAGCGATCCAGCGGGATGCGGCGGACGTGCAGCTCGAAACGGCGTGAGACGTTCAGCCCCAGCTCGTCGACGGAACTGCTCAGCGAGTAGTCGAGCACACCGGGCACCGACACGTTCACGGGCTCGATCAGGCGCTCGGCGCTGGCGCCTTCAGGCAAGCGATACAGCAGGCGTTGCTCGTGCGCGAACGGGCGATCGAGCACGAGTTCGTGCGTGCGTTGCTCGGGTGTCTCGTCGGCGAGGCCGGTGAGGTGCAGGTCGTCGAACTGCACGGGCAACGCGCGCAGACCGCCCTCGGGGGAGCCGAGGTCGCGCGTGCTGAACAGCGCTTCGAGCTGGGCGGGCACGGCGATGTCTTCGAGGTCGGAGGTGCTCACCGTGATCACGTCGACCTGCCCGAAGGCGCCTTGCAGCGCACGACCGAGCTTCGCTTCGAGGTCACCTTGTTCGCCGCCGAAGCGCGCGCGCAGGCCCACGCCGTAGCTGCCGTTGCTCGTGTCTTGCAGCACGACCTGCGCTTCGCCGTCGGGCGCGAGACGCACGTCGTAGCCTCGTTGGAAGCGGTTCTCGGACGGCGGCGCGTACTCGATGTCGTGCAGCTCGCCGCCCTCGGGGGTCACGTGCAACACGCGTGCACCTTGGTCGTCGGCGCGCAGGTACTCGAGCGGGTTCAGGTCGGCGGTGGCGTCGAGGTACATCGCGGCGCGGTCCTCGGTGGCCGGCAGGTAGGCGATGCAGTGGTTGAACATCCCGATCATGGCCACGTCGAGCTCTTCGATCGGTCGCGCGTACTCGGCCTTGATCAACACCGGGTAGGCCTCCACGCCGATCTCCGCGAGCATCTGCCGCAGCAGGATCGACTTGTCTTTGCAGTCGCCGAAGCGGCGCTCGAAGATCGTGGCGGCGCTGAAGGGTTCGTAACCGTGCGTGCCGAAAGCCCAGGCGTTGTAGCGGATGTCTTGGCCGACGAAGCGCGTGATGGCTTCGATGGCCTCGAGCTCGCTCGAGGTGTCGGCCACGAGCTCCTGCACCTTGCTCTGCATCTCCGGTGTGGTGACGAACTCCTTCTCGATGAAGGCCCACCACCAACGCGCGAAAGCATCCCAGCTGGCGAAGGTCGTCACGTCCACGAGCGGGGCGAGCTCGGCGCGCGGCGGCATGCCCGACTCGATGGCCGGACGCGCGAGGTCGCGCGCGACCCAGCGGCGCTCCACGAGGCCGTCGCTGCGCGTGCGCATCGAGGTCTCGAGTTGATCGGCGTTGCGCTGCGCCACGTGGAGCGGCACGTCGGCGGGAGCGAGCACCACGAGCTCGGCCTGACGCGTGGGCGCGAGGGCGTCGAGGCGATCGGGATAGAAGGCGTGACGCAGGCCGAAGTACTCGCCGAAGACGTCGGCCACGCGCTGGTCCACGCGGTACTCGATGTCGACGAGGTCGCCCACGCGCAGCTGCGGCATCTGGTACGAACGTTGGTTCCCGCCACGACGACGCGGCCCTTGCGGATACTCGATCGTGCCGTCGGCACGCAGCACGCGCACGCCGTGCACTTGCAGGTCCTGGGCGATCGGCGCGGCCAGCCGCACGCGGTCGAGCGCGCGCGCGCCGCCGTCGTTGAGCACGCGCCAGACCTGGTGTTCGTAGCGGTGCTCGGTGCCGTCGGGTTGCACGCGCCACACGACGGTGCTGCGCAAGACCTCGAGCGGCTCGTTGCCGGCCGTGAGCTGCGGCGTGCCGAGCAACTCGGCGGCGTCCCAGCGGTAGGCGTCCTCGAACTCTTCACGCGTTTCCGCGGTGAGCACTTGCAGGTGACGACGCGTGGCGTCGTCGGCGGGATCGAGTTCGAGCGCCTTGCGCAGGGCGCGCACGCCCGGGCCGCTCAGCTCCGAGGCCAAGTAGAGGTCGGCGAGCTGCACCCAGGCGGTGGGTTCTTCGGGGCAGGCGTCGAGCGAACGCGCCACGAGCTCGCGGGCGCGCGACAGGTGCAGCTCGTCGGTGTGGGCGAGCAGCGCGGCGCTGCGACGCATGCGCGCGCGCTCCACCGGCCGCACGCGCAGCACGCGTTCCGTGACCCACAGCGCGCCCTCGGCGTCGCCGCGGTCGATGAGTTCGCCGATCAGTGCGTCGACCACGGGCTCCACGAGCAGGTTGCGTGCGAAGGCGTCCCGGAGTTGCGCGAGGTAAGCGTCGCGGTCGCCACGGGCGCGGGCGCGACGAGCGCGTGAGAGTTGGGCCGAGGCGCGCGTGGCGGCCTCGGGCACCAGATCCGCACGACGGCGCAACACTTCGGCCTGCGTGTCGCGCTGCTGTTCGTCGAGGATCGCGGCGCGCAGCACGAGCGCGTCGTAGCACTCGGGCGCCACGGCGAGCGCGCGCGCGCTGGCGGTGTCGGCGCGCTCGGGGCGAGGCGCCTCACGCCGCGAGAACTGCGCCAAGTCGATCAGCGCCGCCACGTGGTCGGGGTCGCGCTCGAGCACTTGCTGCAACGCGCCCAAGCGATCGTTGACCGCGATCTCCACGCGACTTCGACCGTCGGGTTCGTGACTGCGTGCGAGCAGATACCAGGCCAGCGCCGACTCGGGCGCGAGTTGCGTGGCGCGCTCGGCGGCGCGGCGCATGGCGTTGTTGCCGCGGTCGTCGGGGTGCACGAGCAGGTGGTAGAGCGCGAGCAGACGTTGCGCCTGCGCGTCGTCGCGGGCTTCGCTCAACACGTCGACCGCTTCGCGCGCGAGTGTCGCGTCGGCGCGTTCCTCGACGGGCACGGGGTTCGGCCACGGGCCCGCGGGCACCTGCCCACTCAGACGCGCCATGAGCTCGTCGGCACCGGGCATCGTCATCATCTGGCTGAAGTCTTGTTGCTCGTCGTCCTCTTCGTGCAGCGGATGCATGCCGAGTTCTTCTTCGGCGTCGGGAATCATGTACTCGTAGAGCGCGCCGGCTTCGTGGCCCGGCGCGGGCAGCGGCCACGACGTGTACAGCGTGTGCAGCAGCGCGTCGTGCGCGGGGCGGCCGTCGAGCTCGGTGAAGCGCGCTTCGAAGGCCCAGCCGCCGTCTTCCACGGCGAGCTTCAGCAGCAGCTGGTTCCAGCCTTCGCGCAGGTGCAGCACCACGCGGTCTTGGTCGATGCGCACCGGGCGCTCGACCTTTGTCTGCGCGACCTCTTCGCCGTTGAGGAACACCTTGTAGCCAGCGCTGCTGTTGAGACGCAGCACCACCGGCCCGGCCGCCTGGCGACGCAGCGCAGCGGCCGCGTAGGCGATGGCTTGCTCGCGCGGGCGCAACATCTCGTGCAGCTCGACGCGCGCCGTGGGATGCGCGCGGGCGCGGTTCAGTCGCCAGTGGACCTCGCGCTCCTTACCGGGCATCGGCTCTTGGAAGTCGAAGCGCTCCTCGGGCGGGTAGACGGCGTCGAAGCCGCTGCCGCGCTCGTTGTCGAAGGGGCCCACGATCCACCAGTCGCTGCGCGCACCCTGAGCCTCCATGCGACCGCGCGCCTGATCGGTGCGACCGGCGCGCACCCAGCACTCGGCCAGCAAGCGATCCAGCACGTACACGAGTTTGGGCGGCGCGGCGCGCGACCAGGGCAGCTGCTGCGCGAGCAGCTCAGCGACCTCGGGCCAGGTGCCCAGCTCGCGCACCAGGTCGGCCAGCAACAGGGCGCCGACCTCGGCCTCGGCGGCGGCACGTTCGTCGAGCGCACCGAGGCGACTCAGCAGCACCCCGACGAGCAGGTCGTGGGCCTCCAAGAGCCGACCGTGATGGCGCAGCTCGAGCGCTTGCTCCACGGAGTCGGCGAAACCGGAAGCAACCGGAGCCACCGCGAGCTCGGGCTCGGCAGGAGCGCCGGGCGCCCACCACGCCAGCGGCGTCAACGAACTCAGGGTCAGCGTGAACAGCAGGGTCGCGGCGGGGAGCATCCGACGACTCCAGAAGGAGCGCACAGCCCTCGAAGCGGGCGAAGAGCGGTGCGCGGCCGGGAGGAAGGGGCTGGTGGGCGATGAGGGATTCGAACCCCCGACACCCTGCGTGTAAGGCAGGTGCTCTAACCAGCTGAGCTAATCGCCCTGTGCAAAGCTTGCGTGAGTAAGTCGCAAGTCCATGTTCTGCCTGGAGTTGCAACTCATCCACCGAGTTGACTGTCTGAAAAGGGAGGGGTATTGTTTGCGCCCCTCTCGGGCAGTTGGTCGAAACGACCAGATCGGCGAAGCGGGCCATCCTAACGGCTCCGGTCGCCGGGGGCGCGTGGCGTCTCCTCCTCCCCCGTCACATTCATCAGCTTCAAGGATCTTCATCATGCGTATCGCGGTCATCGGCACGGGCTACGTCGGTCTGGTTGCCGGCACCTGCTTCGCGGAGAGCGGCAACACCGTCGTCTGCGTGGACATCGACGAAAAGAAGGTCGCCAACTTGCACAAGGGTAAGTTGCCGATCTACGAGCCGGGGCTCGACGAGATGGTGAAGCACAACGTGAAGGAGGGGCGCCTCACCTTCACGACCGATGTCGACAGCGCCGTGAAGGCCGGCGACATCGTGTTCATCGCCGTGGGCACGCCGCCCGGCGAAGACGGCAGCGCCGACCTGCAGTACGTGTTGGCCGCCGCGCGCTCGGTGGGCAAGGCCGCGAACGGGCCCAAGATCATCGTCGACAAGAGCACCGTGCCGGTGGGCACCGCCGAGAAGGTCAAGGCCGCCGCGCAGGGCGAGACCGAGCACCCGATCACGGTCGTCAGCAACCCCGAGTTCCTCAAAGAGGGCGCGGCGATCGACGACTTCATGAAGCCCGACCGCGTGGTGATCGGCAGCGAGACCGAGGACGCGCGCGACACCATGCACCGGCTCTACGAGCCCTTCGTGCACGACAACCCGAACAAGATCATCCACATGGACGTGAAGTCCGCGGAGATCACCAAGTACGCCGCCAACGCCATGCTCGCCACGCGCATCTCGTTCATGAACGAGATCGCGAACATCTGTGAGCGCGTGGGTGCCGACGTCACCAAGGTGCGCACCGGCATCGGCACGGACTCCCGCATCGGCATGCCCTTCCTGTATGCCGGCTGCGGCTACGGCGGCAGCTGCTTCCCGAAGGACGTGCAGGCCATCGTGAAGACCGCCGGCCAGTACGGCTACGACTTCAAGATCCTGCAGGCCGTGGAAGAAGTGAACGCCAAGCAGAAGTTCCTGCTCTTCGACAAGGTCATGGATCACTTCGACGGCGACGTGGCGGGCAAGACCTTCGCCGTGTGGGGCCTGGCCTTCAAGCCGCGCACCGACGACATGCGCGAAGCCCCGGCGATCTACATCATCAACAGCTTGATCGAGAAGGGCGCCAAGGTGAAAGCCACCGACCCCGAAGCCATCGAGCAAGCCGACTTCTACATCGGCGACAAGGGCGACGCGCTCAGCTACCACGAGCACCCGAACGAGACCCTCGAAGGCGCCGACGCGCTGCTGCTCGTCACCGAGTGGAGCGAGTTCCGTAACCCGGACTTCGATCTGATCAAGACCAAGCTCAAGAGCCCGGTGATCTTCGACGGCCGCAACATCTTCCCGAAGGACGACCTCGAGAAGCGCGGCTTCGCCTACTACCCGATCGGCTCGGCCCCCACGGTCCACGCCAAGCGCCCCGCGCACGCGAGCTGACCCGACCGCGGCCTCGCCCGCAACAACACGCCGCGCCTCCGGCCGCAAACGGTGCCCCCCACCGCAAACCCCGGAGGCGCGGCTGCA
>BQJR01000005.1 GCA_021604805.1 Planctomycetota bacterium
GCCAAGCAGTCGGCACAGCCCCCCCACGCTTCACCCAACCCGTCGCGCCAGCGGGCTCGCCGAATAGGCGAGCAATTAGAAGAGGCGCCCCGATCTCTCTCCCAGATCGGGACGCCTCTGTGTTTGCGCGAGATGCCGGCACTCTCCCGGGGCCGACACCCCTTTGTCGCGTCTCTTCTCTCAGTCTCAGGGTCTCATGACGAGGCACCTGTGAACTGTTAGGAGACCGACAAGCGCACGGTAACACGAAGCTCTTGAAGTGCCAGACGAAGGCGCTCCACAGCGGCGCCCTCCCCCTCGAGATGGGGACTCAGCGCCTGTTGCAGCCTTTCCACCAGGGCTTGGGCTTCCGGCTCCTGACCCGCTTCCACGAGCACCGCTCCCAATCGATCGACACCCTGCACCGATTCGAGCGGATCGTCGTCGAGGTGCTTCACCAACTCGCCTCCGAGCGAGACGGCCGCATCGAGCTGCTCCTGCTCCAGCAACATGCGCAACTGCCAGCCCCGTGCCTGCGCCGCCCGCCGACTCACCTCTGCGAAGCGTGCCGAGACTTCGGCATAGCCCGCAGCAGCTTCCGCGAACCTCTTTCCGCGACGCTGCACGTGGGCCTGCTCGAGCAGCGCGCGCGCCGCGAACTCACGCAGCTTCGGTTGCTCCTCTACATGCGCGGCCTCACCCAGGCGCACGCAACGTGCGAAGCGCTCCACCGCGAGTTCCGTGGAACCGTGAGTGCGCAGCAACTCACCCGCGCGGTAGGCGGCCTCCACACGCGCGGCGAGCTCGAAGCGCTCGTTCTGACTCACGCGACTGTAGGCCTCGGCGGCGGCGAGCAGCGCCGCGGAACGCGCCTCCCCCGCCTCGAGTTCATAGGCGGCCTGCTTGACGGCGCGCGCCTCGTTCAGCGCGGCCTCACCGGTCGCGCCTTCCTCCTCGCCTTCGCCAGCAACAACGACGTGACCACTCGGCCACACGACCACATGCGCACGCAAGCTCGGCGCCGCAGTCAGCAAGGAACACAACGACGCCAACACCAGCGCGCCAAAACGGGTGGAGATGCTCATCAGGAAACTCCCTCGGGAACGGTGGCCGGCCCTCTCACCGGCAAACTCTCCCCTCAGGTCGTGGGTGTGGCGCGCGCGTTACCCCGTGTTCGCCTGTGATAGTTTGACCGTCGCCCACGCCGCCGATGTCAGGAAGCCATGAGCCCCTACGCCGAAGACGCCCGCCCGCCGCGCGCCCCCGGAGGGCGCGGCAACCTGCTCTCGCTGCTCGCGCTGCTCACCGCCGTGAGCCTGCTCGGCTACGTGCTCTGGGTACGCGGCGACCTGCCCTTCGGCATCGCCGACCCCACGCCGCGCCCGGTGCAACCGCGCGGCGACCTGAGCGCCCACGAAGAGACGATCATCGAGATCTTCGAGCGCGCGAGCCCCTCGGTGGTGTTCGTGAGCACGCGCTCGGCCGACCGTCGCAACCTGCGTGGCGACACGCGCCAAGGCGACGTCACGGGCTCGGGCACCGGCTTCCTGTGGGACGCGCAAGGCCACATCGTCACCAACTTCCACGTGATCGAACCGGCGCTGTCCGCGGGCACGCCGCCGCTCGTCACGCTCTCGGATCAGCAGACCTATGAGGCCGAAGTCGTGGGTTACGCGCCCACGAAAGACCTCGCCCTGCTCCGCATCGACGCCCCCACGCGGCGCTTCACGCCGATCCTGTTGGGCACCTCGAACGACCTGCGCGTGGGCCAGACGGTGCTCGCCATCGGCAACCCCTTCGGCCTCGACCAAACGCTCACCGTGGGCATCGTGTCGGCGCTCGACCGCTCGATGCGCTCGCCGTCCGAGCACCTCATCGAAGGCGTGATCCAAACCGACGCCGCGATCAACCCGGGCAACTCCGGCGGGCCGCTGCTCGACTCCGCCGGTCGACTGATCGGTGTGAACACGATGATCTACTCGAAGAGCGGCAGCTCGGCGGGCATCGGCTTCGCGGTCCCGGTCGACGAAGTCGCCGCCGCGGTGCCCGACCTGATCCGCTTCGGTCACGTGAGCCGCCCGGGCTTGGGCGTGCGCCTGTCGATGCCGCGCAGCTTCTACGTCGGGCGCCAACCGGTGAGTGTGCAGGGCGTGGAGATCTACTCGGCCGACCCCGACTCCGCCGCCGGGCAAGCCGGGTTGCGCGGCTACGTCGGGTTGGTGACCGACCCGCGCGACCCGCGTCAGATGATCCCCCAGGCGATCCGCAAGGTGGGCGATTTCATCCAGGCGATCGACGGCGTGCCCGTGAGTCAGCGCCTCGACCTGCTCGACGTGCTCGGCCGCTACGAGATCGGCGACGAAGTCACGCTCACGGTCTGGCGCGAAGGCACCACGCTCGAGATCCCGGTCACGCTGCAAGCCGTCGACGGCTGAGCGGGGGCGGGCGCAGCGCGGGCGTCCACCCGGAGCAGCTGGGTCGACTGCCCCACCCGGCGCCTGGCCGGCAACCCGCTCGGCGCGCGCGCAGGCCAGTGACACAGACGCGCGCACCCTGTGTCGCGTCGGTGAACGCCTTGCGATACGCAGCGAGCACGGCAACATCTGTGCAGGCCGAATCCCCCGAGACCTCCGATGCGCCACTCCACCGCTTCGCTGCTGCTGACCCTCACGCTTCTCCCGAGCCTGCACGCCTACGTGGTGCCGCAGGATCTGGTTGACCTCGTTCCGAGCGACGCCCACCTCGTGGTCCACGCGGTGAGCGACCCCGAGCTGCAGTTCCTCGAGGACTACAGCTGGGAGGTCTACGACGCCGTGCGCGACGCTCGCTTCGACGAGCTCCTGCTCGACGTGATGGCCGACGCCGGCGCGCCCGAGCACGAGATCGAAGGCGTGCGCCAGGCGCGCGACATGATCGTCACGCTGCTGGGCTCGGTCGACTGGTGGGAGATGGTCAAGAACGAGATCGTGTACGCGCAGGAGGTGCGCCCCGTGGTGCCGGGCACGCTCATGCCGAGCATGCTGTTCGTGTGCCGCCCCGACGCCGCGAAGGTCGACGGACTCGAGCATTCCCTGGCGACACTGCTCGCAACCATGTCGAGCCTGTCCGAGGACAACCTGCGCTTCGTGCGCACCGTGTCGACCGAGGAAGCCAACGCACCGCACATCTACCAGCTGTGCGTGGAGCCGCTCGGTGGCATGCCGCTGCTTCAGATGGCGGTCTTCGGCGACAAGCTGCTGCTCGGCGTCGGCCAGCACTTCTTCGATCGCTCGGTGGCGCTCATGGACGGCAGCAGCTCCGCGGCGCTCACCTCGTCGGAGCGCTTCACCAACGCCATGGGCGATCTGCCGAAGGGCTGCTCGCAAGTCACGTTCGTCGACATGCAGGGAATGATGGGCGGCTACCGCGACGGCCTGATCGAGCTCCTGGGCAACATCGGCGTGAGCGACACGGGCCTCAGCGTCGTCGATGACCTGCACGGCCTGATCGACTGCATCGACACGGTGGCCGAAGCCGTGCACGCCGAGGGCAGCACCGTCATCAAGGAAAGCTGGGTGCGCTACAACACCGGCGAACGCGCGGCGAAGAACCCCGTGCTCGCGGGCATGCACCACGACTCCGCGAGCGATCAACTGCTGGGCTTCGTGCCCGCCGAAGCCACGGCCTTCAGGATGCACAGCGGCTTCGACCCGCGCCCGGTCTACGACTGGGCGCTCGACCGCTACAACGCCTACGTGCCGGATGCCGACAAGCACATGATCGTGTGGAACGGCATCCAGGCCGCCTTCGACATGAGCGTGCGCGACGACCTGCTCTCGTGGCTCGGCAGCCCGTCGGTGATGGTGTCGCTGCCCGGCAGCTCAGCCATCGCTGGCGACGAGTGGGTCAGCATCTCGCTGCTCGACGACCACAAGGCCGCCAAGAAGGTGATGATGCGCTTCGAGGCCGTGTTCGAGGCGATCGTGCCGCCGCTGCTGTCGCAGTTGCGCGCCGAGGCCGGCGACGCCGCAGGCATGTTGCCGACGATCCGCATTGAGAATGCCGGCGCGTCGAGCGGGATGCGCAAGGTGGTGATCACCGCGCCCTTCATGCCGGTCCCGCCGGTCTACTACGGCGTCACCGGTCGCTTGCTCGTGGCTTCGAGTTCCGAGGACGGCTTCGAGCACGTGATGTCGGTGGCCGCCGGGGAGGCCGATGGCATCGACGCGCACCCGCTGCTCACCGGCAGCACCGCGCTGCCCGGTGAAGAGCTCGTCGCGGCCTCGCTCACGCCCTGGGGTCGTCATCTCGATCAGCTGCGCGCAGGGATCCAGTTCGCGTCCGGCATGCTGCCCGGGATGGTCGCGGGGATGTCGGGCGGCGGCGGGAACTCCAACCCGGAAGTCGAAGCCATGATGAAGCTCGGCTCGGGTGTGCTCACGCGCGTGAACACGATCCTCAGTCACGTGGACTTCCTGAAGCACGGCGTGACCTACACGGTGGCGCGCGAAGAGGGTCGCGTGCATTACTCGCGCAAGGCCACGGCGATGCTCTCGCCCGAGGAGCGCGCGCAACGCCGCGGTCGCTGAGCCCCACTCTCTTCCGGGCACGCAAACGCCCCCTCGCCGCGCCAGCACGCGCAGCGAGGGGGCGTTTCTCGCTTCAGGAATGACGTTAAGCGAGCCACGTCGATCTGTCGATTTAGTTCGACATGGCCGTGCCCCAGAACCAGCCCGAATCGCCTTCGCACACACTGACGGGCCTGCCCCGACCGCTCGTGTGGCTCGTGCTGGCGGTGTGCGTGGCGCCCAGCCTGGGAGCTTGGTTGGGGCTCGATCTCGGCCTGGCCGCGCCGAGCGCTTCGGAGCTGGCCTCGGAGGGACTGCGCTCGCTCGGACCGCTGCGTCTGCGCGCCAGCGTGTTCCACCTGCTGCTCGAGTGGACCGGCGTGTGCGCGGCGGCCTTCACGCTGTTCCTGGCCTGGGCGCACCTCGCCACGCGCCGCGACGTCGTCACGCCGATCGTGTGCGTGGCGCTCTTCTGGGCCGGCACGATGGACGCCGTGGGCGTGCTCTTCGGCGACCGGCTCGTGGAATCGGGCTCCTCGCGCGCGGAACTGCTGCCGCTCATCTGGACCGTCTGCCGCACCTTCAATGCCTTGATCCTGGCGACGGGCGCGTGGATCGCGCTGCGCCGCCAAGCCGGGCTCGGCGAACACGCGCGCAAGCTCGTGGCGCTCGTGAGCTTGGGCTTCGGACTGTGCGCGCTGATCACGATCAACATGGTCGCGAGCGCCGACGTGCTGCCCTCGCTGCTCGCTCCCGGCGCGCTGCTCAAGCGCCCCTGGGACCTGCTCGCGCTCATGGTCTACGCCTTCACCGCGCTGGCGCTCATGCCGCGTCTCGTGCGCCGCGACCCTGGGCCCTTCACGCAGTCGTTGATGCTCGCCATGTTGCCCGCCATCGGCGCGCAGCTGCACATGGCCTTCGGCTCCACGCTGCTCTACGACCACCACTTCCACGCCGCCACGCTGCTCAAGATCGTGGCCTACGTGGTGCCGTTCCTGGGCCTCTGCCTGGCCTACGTGGCGCACTACCGCGCCACCGTTCGCGAGACGCAGAGCCTCACGCGCGAGGTCGCCCAGAGCCGTCACGATCAGTCGCACATGATGCGGCAGACGAACCAGGCCGAGCTGCTCAAGGAAGTCACCGATGTCGTGATGGAAGCGCCCGACATGCTCGACGCGCTGCACGCCGTGGTCGCGCAAGTCGCGTCGCGCACCGGCTGGCCCACCGGACACGCTTACATGGCCGACGGCATGTTGCTGCGCCCCGAAGCCTCGTGGTTCGTGGCGGAAGGCGTGGCGCTGGCCTTCGACCAGAAACCGTCCTCACCGTTCGGCCCGGGCGAAGGCCTGCCCGGACGCGTGTTCCAGAGCGGCGAACCCACGCTCGTGAAACAGGTCCCGCGGGATCACCTGCGCCGACTCGGCGTCCGCGGCCAAGCCGAGCTGCGCTCCGCACTCGCCTTCCCGGTGAAGGACGGCTGGCGCACCGTGGCCGTGCTCGAGTTCTTCAGCGACCGACGCGAAAGCCACGAAGGCGAGCTGCTCGACTTCCTGCAACGTCTCGGCGACCAGGTGGGCCGCGCGCTCGAGCGCAAACGCGCCATGTCGGACCTCGCCGAAGCGCGCGACAGTGCCGAGGCCGCCACCGAGGCCAAGAGCGAGTTCCTCGCCAACATGAGTCACGAGATCCGCACGCCGCTCAACGGCGTGATCGGCATGACGGGCCTGCTGCTCGACACCACCCTCGACACGCAACAACTCGAGTACGCCACCACCGTGCGCAACTGCGCGCGCTCCCTGCTCGGCGTGATCAACGACATCCTCGACTTCAGCAAGATCGAAGCCGACAAGCTCGAACTCGAAGCCACGCACTTCGAGCTGCGCGACATGCTCGAAGAGACGATGGACATGCTCTCCTTCGGCGCACACTCGAAGGGTTTGGAGCTGGTGCTCGACATCGACCCGAACCTGCCCGAGCACGTGCGCGGCGACCCCGGACGTCTGCGTCAGATCGTGATCAACCTCGCGAACAACGCGATCAAGTTCACGCAGGCCGGGCACGTGCTGGTGCGCGTGTCGCCGGGTGAATCCGTCGACGGGCACGTGGGCCTGCGCTTCGCCGTGCAGGACACAGGCATCGGCATCCCGAAGGACCGTCTCGGTCGCCTGTTCAAGTCATTCAGCCAGGTCGACGCGTCGACCACTCGGGTGTACGGCGGCACGGGTTTGGGCCTCGCCATCGTGAAGCGTCTCGCCGCGATGATGCACGGCGAGGTCGGCGTGGAGAGCACCGAGGGCCAGGGCTCCACCTTCTGGTTCACGGTGCAGCTCGACCTGAGCGAAGGTCACCTGAACGCGAGCGCGCTGCCCGACCTGGGCGCCGTGCACCTGCTGTTGATCGACGACGACCCCGTGGCTCGCTCCGTGGCTTGCAGCGAACTGCGCTCGGCCGGTGCGCGCGTCGACACGGTGCAGAGCGCGGCCGAAGGGCTCGCGGTGCTGCACGCCGCCGCCGAGGAAGGCGCCACGCACGACGCGATCCTGGTCGACATGGAGATGCCCGAGCGCGACGGCGCGTCCTTCGGGGTGGAAGTGCGCACCGACCCGCGCTTCCGTCACATCCCGCTCGTGCTCATGTTGCAGCGCCAAGGCCAAGACCAGGACCCGCGCCTCGAACAAGTGGGCTTCGACGCGATCCTGTCCAAACCGATGCGCCGCCGACGCATGCTCGAAGCCGTGGCCGAACCCGTGGGACGACTGCCCGAAGAGCGCGTCGCTGCGCGGAACCAACAAGCGCAGGCCACGCAAGCCGCCGAACAAACCGACGCCCGCGCGCACATCCTGATCGCCGAAGACAACCCGGTGAACCAGGCCGTGGCGCGTCGACTGCTCGCCAAGTTGGGGCATGATGTCGAGGTCGTGAGCAACGGGCGTCAAGCCGTGCTCGCCGCGAGCTCGACCATGTTCGACCTGATCTTGATGGACTGCCAGATGCCCGAGCTCGACGGCTACGCGGCCACGCGCGAGATCCGCGAGCTGAGCGGCAAGGCCGCGCACACGCCCGTGATCGCGATGACGGCGAACGCGCTCAAAGGCGACCGCGAGCGCTGCATCGACGCCGGCATGGACGACTACCTCACGAAACCCATCGACGCCGCGCTGCTTCAGGAGAAGCTCGAGCGCTGGCTCTCGGCCGACTCGATCGCGCGCAGCAAGGTGGCGCCGTAGCGTTCCCACAGCACGTCGGGTGACAAGCGTTGCGCGCCGCCGGGCAGCTCGAGCGTGATCACGGGCACGCCGTTGTCCACGCCGAGGAAGCTGCCGAGCGAACCCGGGCGCGAACCGATGCGCTGGGCGGGCAAGCCGCTCGCTTCCGACATGATGCGCGCGATCTCGTCGGCGGGGCCATCCCAATCGACCACGGCCACAGGCTGATGGATCGAGATCACGAGGTCGGCGCGCGAGGTGAGCAACCAGCCGTGCAGCGCGCGACTCTCGGGCTCGCTGAGCGGCGTGCCGCCCACGCTCTCCTGCGCGTTGCGCGACGGGAAGTTGCGATTGAGGTCCACGCCGCGCGCGTTCTCGCGGCGGCGCGCTTGCAGGCCGTCGGGATTCACCACGGGCAGCACGCTCACCCGTCGCCCGCGCGCGAGCTCGCGGTGCGCGCGCAGTTCGGCCACGAGTCGCTCGAGCAAGGGCGTGCCGGCGAACTCGTCGCCATGGATCGTTGCGAGCAACACCACGTGCGGACCGGCGCCGGGGAACTCGTGCAGGAGCAGCGGCTTGCCGTGCACCGAGCGCCCGATGGCGGCGAGAGTGACGGGCTCGTTGCTGCCGCGCGCCTGCAGCTCTCGCGCAAGGTGGTCGACGCGCCGTTCCGAGTCGACGAGTTCGCTCGGCGCTGCCGTCGGCGGCGCGCCCGACGGCGCGTGGCAGGCGACCACGTTCAGCGCCACGACGAGCGTTGCGCCGAGCGAGGCCACGCGTCGCATGCCGCCTGCGCGCTGGCGCGGGAAACGACGTGGGCTCTCACACACGATCGGTAGCGGTCGCGTCATCACGTCTCTCCACGCAGCGCTTTGAACTGCGCTTCGGTTTCGGCCGGCGCGCGCGTGAACAGGCTCACGATCAGCGTGGCGAGCAAGCCGGCGGCGAAGCCCGGGATCAACTCGTAGAGCGGCTCGTCCATGCCGGGCTTCACGACGTAGCGCCACCAGCAGGCGACACCGCCGCCGAGCGCGATGCCTGCCGCGACGCCCGCGCCCGTGCAGCGTTTCCAGTAGAGCGCGAGGATCGTGGTGGGGCCGAGCGCGGCGCCGAGACCGGCCCAGGCGAACAACACCCAGTCGAGGATCAGCTCGTTGTTCGAGAGGCCGAGCGGCACGGCCACGAGCACCAACGCCACCACCACGAGACGCGACATGCGCACCATCGCGCGTTCGTCGCCACCGCGGCCGAGGAGTTTCTGCACCACGTCGCGGCACACGGCGGAGGCGGCCACGAGCAGCTGGCTGTCGGCCGTCGACATGATCGCGGCGAAGATCGAGGCGATCACCAAGCCGTAGACGACGGGCGCGAGGTGCAGGCTGGCGATCACCGGGTAGGCCTGTTCGGGATCGCCGCCCGTGGCGAGCAGGAACTGCGTGGGGAAGGCCACGCGCGCCGCGAGTCCGATGAGCAGCGCGCCGGCTGCCATGAGCGTGTTCCACACGGTGCCCACGAGCGCGGCGGCGCGCAGCTGCGAGGGATCGTCGATCGACATGTAGCGCACGAGGATGTGCGGGTTGCCCGGGCTGCCGAGGCCGATGGCGAGCCCGCCGGCGAGCGCCACCGCGCTGATCGCGAAGGGGTCGAGCAGGCTCGGGTCGAGTGCGCTGAGACCTTCGGCGAGCGCGTCGAAACCACCCATGCTGATCACGGCGGCGAGCGGCAACACGACCAGGGCCACGAGCATGAACACGGCCTGCAACATGTCGGTGAGCGACACGGCCAGGAAGCCCCCGGTGACGGTGTAGCCGAGCACGATGGCGGCGGTGATCCACAAGCCGCTGCTCGCCGACATGCCGAAGGCCGCCTCGAAAGCCTTGCCGCCGGCACTGAACTGCGCGCCGACATAGGTGGGGATGAACACGAGCAGCAAGCCGACCACGAGCAGGCGCAACAGGCGCGCGTTGCCCGGAAAGCGCGAGGCCAGGAAGTCGGGCAACGTGAGGTCGTCGTGGATCTCGGCGAAGCGACGCAGCCGTCGCGCGTAGTCCCAGAACAACAGGAACTCGACCACGATGTAGCCGACGCAGAACCACAGCGCGGACACGCCGCGCGCGTAGGCCGCGCCGCTCACGCCGAGCAGCAACCACGAGCTGCGTCCAGACACGACGGCCGAGAGCGCCACGACCCATTTGTTGAGGCTGCGTCCGGCGAGGAAGAAGGCGCCCATGCCGCCGGAGCTGCGTCGCGCGGCCCAGAGACCGATGGCCACCACGAGCGCGAAGTAGGCCACGAAGGCGATCAGGGCCGACCCGGCCACGGGTTCGGCCTCCGCGTCGGTGGCGAGTGGGGGCGCGACGACGGCGCGCGCGAACAGGGGCGCGGCCGCGATGATTCCAGACGCGGTGTCGGCGAGGGCGAGCAGCATCGCGGCATCGTAGGTCACGCGGGAGGCGGGCCGAAGCGCGCTGACGTATGCTCTGGGGCCACGCGTCGCAGCCACGAGCAGTCGTCGCCCACCCCGCCTTCCCCACCTCTGTCCGCGCACCCATGAGCAAGCTCGGCCACAGCTTCCTGCGTGAGTCCGCCAAGTACCTGGGCGAGGTCTACCTGCCGCGCATCGAACGCGCGCTCGCGATCCTGCCCGAGAAGGATCTCTGGCGACGCCCGCACCGCGACGTGATCAGCGTGGGCATGATCCTGCAGCACCTCGACGGCAACGTGCGCCAGTGGATCCTGTCGGGTCTCGGCGGCGAGTCGGATGCGCGTGCGCGCGCCACCGAGTTCGAGAAGCACGAGCGCGCCACGGCCGCCGAGTTGCTCGCCAACTTGCGCAGCACAGTGGAACAGTCGGCCGCGCTGATCGCCGGCTTGAGCAAGCACGAACTCAAGCGCAGCCATCGCATCCAAGACTTCGAAGTCACCGGGCTCGACGCGATCTACCACGTGGTCGAGCACTTCTCGTGGCACACGGGACAGCTCGTGTGGCTCGCCAAGGCTTGCGCCGGACGCGATCACGGCTTGAGCTTCTACGACACGGCCGCGATCAACGCCGCGCACAATGCTCCCGACACGCCCGACGACTCGGCGAGCAAGAGCTGAGCGATGTCGTTGCTGCGTCTGCAGGGAGTCCACAAAACGCTGGGCGGCAAGCACCTGCTGCGCGGTGTCGAGTTGAGCATCGAGCCCGGCGAGCGCATCGGCTTGCTCGGTCGCAACGGTGAGGGCAAGAGCACCTTGCTCGCCATCGCAGCAGGCACGTTGGCGGCTGATGAAGGCGAACGCATCACGAAGCGCGGCCTGCGTCTCGGCGTGCTCGAACAAGAGCCCAAGTTGCCGGCCGACACGCGTGTGCGCGACGCCGTGGCTGCAGGCTTCGCCGGGCGACAAGAGATCCTGGCGCGGCTCGCGGAGCTGGGCGACTTGCTGGCCACGCCCTGCGCGTCGCCGGCGGAGACGGATCGTTTGCTCGCGGAACACGCGCGTCTCGACGACCAACTCGAAGCGCGCGGCGGTCACGCCGTCGAGCATCGCGTGGATCGCTTGTTGCGCAGGCTGCGCATCGACAAGCCCGACGCGCTGTGCAGCCAACTCTCGGGCGGAGAGCGGCGTCGTGTGGCCCTCGCGCGCTTGTTGCTCGACGAACCCGAACTGCTGCTGCTCGACGAGCCCACCAACCACCTCGACGCGCTCACCACCGACTGGCTCGAAGACGAGTTGCTCGCCGCCAAGACCTCGCTGCTGCTCGTGACCCACGATCGTTACCTGCTCGATCGCGTGGCCGAACGCACCGCCGAACTCGACCGCGGCCAGTTGCACATGAACGAGGGTGGCTACGGCGACTGGCTGCTCGCCAGCGCCGAACGCGACGCGCGCGAACGCAAGGAGAACAACACGCGCCGCACGCTGTTGCGTCGCGAAACGGCGTGGATGCAGCGCGGTCCGCCGGCGCGTTCCACCAAGGCCCGCGCCCGCATCGCGCGTTGGGAAGCGCTGGTCGACGGCGCGCCCGAAGAACGCGGCGGCGAGCTCGACTTCCAGTTGCCCAGCGGCCCGCGTCTCGGCCAAAAAGTTCTCGAGTTGCACGGGGTCACGCTCGCGCGCGGCGGCAAACCGCTCTTCGCCGACGTGGACTTCGAGATGCACGCGGGCATGCGTCTCGGCATCGCGGGCCCGAACGGCGCCGGCAAGAGTTCCTTCCTCGACGTGTGCCTGCAGCGCCTTCAGCCCGACGCCGGCCGCGTCGTGCACGGCGACACCGTGAAGCTCGCCGCCATCGACCAAGCGCGCACGCAACTCGACCCGCAGAAGTCCGTGCTCGAAGAGGTCGGCGGCACGGGCACGATGGTCAACCTCGGCGGGCACACCGCGCGCGTCGAGACTTTCCTGGAGCAGTTCCTGTTCCCCGGCCCGAGCAAGTTCACGCTCGTCGACCGGCTCTCGGGCGGCGAACGCCAACGCGTGCTGCTCGCCAAGCTGCTCTGCCAAGACGGCAACCTGCTCGTGCTCGACGAGCCCACCAACGACCTCGACCTCGCCACCCTGCGCGCGCTCGAAGAAGCGCTCGTGAACTTCCCCGGCGCGGTGCTGGTCGTGAGCCACGACCGCTACTTCCTCGACCGCGTGTCCACGCACGTGATGTTGCTCGACGGCAGCGGCAACAGTCACATCGACACGGGCGATCTGAGCAGCGTGATCGAGCGGCGCAAAGCGGTGGAGCGCAAGACGGGTGAGAGCGGGCACGCGGGCGGCGGCTCCCGCGGTGGCACGAGCACGAACGCGTCACGCAAAGCGAAGTCGGGCAGGAGTGGCGGCGGGAGTGACGCGACGCCAGGCCGGGTCGCATCACCGGCTCGCGCGGGCGACGCCACGGGCGCGTCGGCGTCGAGCGCGACGCCGGCGACGTCGCCGTCCAAGCGCCTCAGCAACTACGAACTCAAGGAGCTCGACGAGCTGCCCGATCGCATCGACGCGCTCGAGCAGCAACTCGCGCAACTCGACGAGCGGCTCGCCGATCCCGCGCTCTACGCCGGGCCAACCGCGAAGCGCGACAAAGTGCTCGCCGAACGTGAGAGCGTCGCGGAGAAACACACGCAGGCGCAGGGTCGCTGGGAAGAGCTCGAGTCGCGGGCGTAGGCCGGGCGAGCGCAAGCCGTTCATCTCGCGCCAAGCTCTGCGATGTCAGCGAGGGCAAGCGCTCGGACGGCGAGCGCGTCGTCACTCAGCACGACACGATCCGCGCGACGCGCCGTCAGCTCCTCAACCGGGGAGCGCTCGCCGTCGCGGGTCGTGTTCTTCGAGCGATCCCACGCAAGGGGCCCGTATGAACCGGTTGAGGCAGCTCGTAAGCCAAGCTCCTGGATGTCCGATATGGACTAAAATGGACATCCGAGGTGGCGTGGCCAGCATGAACGTTTCACTGACTCCCGAGCTCGAAGCGCTGATCCAGAACAAGCTGGCGAGCGGGCTGTACAAGAACGCGGCCGAGGTGGTGCGCGAGGGACTGCGCCTTCTGGCCGAGCAGGATGAGTGGAAAGCCGAGGCGCGCCGCAAGATCGCGGAGGGCGTCGCGCAGGCTCAGGCCGGCAAGCTCATCAAGAGCGATGAGGCGTTCGAACGGATCTCGAAGCGCATCGACGGCAGGCGAAAGAAACCCAAGAATCGGTGAGCTTCCGGCTCACGCCAGCGGCCGAGCAGGACCTCGGCGAGATCCTGGGCTACGTCGCGGAACACGCCAGCCCGAACCGAGCCGATCAGGTGCTGACCGAGGTGTTCCGTGCGGCCGAGTTGCTAGGCGAGTCAGCGCGCATCGGACATCGCCGCGACGACCTGACCGACGAGGCCGTGCTGTTCTGGCCCGTGATCGGCCTGCTGCTCGTGGACCTCCCCGAGGATCGCCCGATCACGATCGTGCGTGTGATGCATGGGTCGCGCGCCTCGACCGTGATGCGGGAGCTCTTGCGCGGCGACTCCTGAGAGTCGCAGCCCACCCGCTACCATGCGCGCACCCCGTCGGAGCTGCCGCATGTCGTCGACTTCACCCACGCCTTCGTCTTCGCTCGCGCCGGGCTTGTTGCGTGACCAGCACATCCTCGTCACTGGCGGTGGCACCGGCCTCGGCGCCGGCATGGCGCATCACTTCGCGCAACTCGGAGCGGCGATCACCGTGTGCGGACGACGTCGTGCGCCGCTCGAGGAACGCGCGGCGGAGTTGCGCGCACTCGGCGTGGCCGCGGAAGGCATTGCCTGCGACTTGCGCAAGGCCGACAAGGTCGACGCGATGGTCGCGGAAGCCGAGCAGCGCAGCGGCCCGCTCACCGGCCTGGTGAACAATGCCGCCGGGAACTTCCTCGCCTTCAGTGAGACGATCTCGTCGCGGGGCTTCGACGCGATCGTCGACACGAACTTGAAGGGCGGCTTCCACGCGACGCAAGCCGTCGGCAAGCGCTGGATCGAACGCGAGCAAGCCGGCGCCGTCGTGTCGATCGTGACGACCTACGCCGAGCACGGCGGCGCTTACGTGTTGCCGTCGGCGATGTCGAAGGCCGGCATGTCGGCGCTCACGCGCGCGCTGGCCGTGGAGTGGGGTCCGCTCGGCATCCGGCTCAACGCCATCGCGCCCGGGCCGATCCCGACCAAGGGCGCCTGGGACCGCTTGATGCCCGACGCGAACTTCGAGGAGCAGATGCGCGCCGGCGTGCCGCTGCGTCGCTTCGCCAGCAAGACCGAACTCGCCGACCTTGCGGCCTTCCTGTTGAGCCCGAACTCGCTCACGCTCACCGGTCAGATCATCGAGCTCGACGGCGGCGCGCGCGTGGCCGGCGGCGCCAGCTTCAACGAACTCACACGCCTGCCGCGCGAACAACTCGGCAAGCTCTTCTCGGCGCTGCGCCCGCGGCCGGCCGGCGGCGAACGCGGTGAATCCAACGGAGGCTGAGCCGCGAATCCACTCGCAGCGGGAGGTCCCGCGGCTCGGATCCTGGTAGGACGGCCGCGAGCCCGATCCGTGTGCGGCCGCGGGACAGCACTGCGCGCTGCCCCCACGTCACGCCGTCTCCGTTTGTGCCCAGTGAGCGCGCGCGATAGAACCGCAGCTCGTTTCCTTTGTCCTGAACCTCTCACTCGGAGTCGCGCCATGCGCTCGCCCATCCGCCCGCTGATCACCAGCGCCCTTGTTGCTGCCTGTGCGCTCAGCGCCTGCGGGACGCCGAGTCCCGAGAGCGACGCGGCGCCCAGCTCCGATCAAGCTCCCACCGCAGACAGCGTGGCAGGCGCCGCGACCGAAACCGAGGAAGCCATGACCGAACCGAGCCTCTACACACTCAGCACCACCACGCTCGACGGCGAAGCCGTGGACCTCGCGGAGTACGCGGGCCGTGTCTCGCTCGTGGTGAACGTGGCGAGCAAGTGCGGCTACACGCCGCAGTACACCGGTCTGCAAGAGTTGCACGACGAGCTGTCGCCGCTGGGCGTGAGCGTGCTGGGTTTCCCGAGCAACGACTTCGGCGCACAAGAACCTGGCAGCGCCGATCAGATCCGCGAGTTCTGCGAGAGCACCTACGGCGTGAAGTTCCCGATGTTCTCCAAGGTGCAGACGAAGCCGGGCGCGGAGCAGTCGCCGATCTATGCCTACCTCGGCGAGCAGACCGGCGAGCTGCCGGGCTGGAACTTCTGCAAGTACCTGGTCGGCAAGGACGGCAAGCCGATCGCCTTCTTCAAGAGCAACGTGGAACCCACGTCCGCCGAGCTGCGCACCGCGATCATGGACGCGCTCTGAATGCGCCGCGCGGTGTCGCGCCGCGCGGTGCTCGCATGCTGCTGCCATCCCGCGCTTTGCGATCCGTGAGAGGTCCTCTCCGATGAGTTTCGTGGATCATGTGCGGCGCTTGCAGGGTCACGATCCGGGGCGCTTCTTGCCTTGGCACGCGGACGGCTGGCAGGCCGGTCACGTGGAGCTGCCCTTCGCCCAGTTGCTGAGCGACTTCCCCGAAGTCTTCGACGTGCGCGACACGGAGTTGCGTCTGCACGCGTCGCTCGAAAGTTGCGAGGCGCGCAGCGAAGCCGTGAGCGACGTCGTGCGCGCGCTGCACGACGGAGGCGCAGTGCGTCTCATCGGCAACGAGCTCTACCCGATCGCCCCGCGCTTCGGCGCCGAACCGTGGTTGCTGCTCGAACGCTCGATGCTGCCGCACTTCGGCGCGCGCGCACACGGCGTGCACATGAACGGATTGGTGCGCAGAGACGACGGCCTGCACATCTGGATCGCGCGCCGCGCCGACGACCGCACCAGCTACCCCGGCCAGCTCGACAACGTGGTCGGCGGCGGCCAACCCCACGGCCTCGGCGTGCGCGAGAACCTCGTAAAGGAGTCCGCCGAAGAAGCCGGCTTCCCCGCAGACCTCGTGTCGACGGCGCGCCCCGTCGGCACCGTGTCCTACCGCATGGACCTCGAACGCGGCCTGCGCGACGACGTGCTCTTCCTCTTCGACCTCGAACTCCCCGAGTCCGTGGTCCCCCACAACACCGACGGCGAAGTCGCCGCCTTCGAACTCTGGCCCGCCACCCAAGTCATGGCCGAAGTCGACGCCACCTCCCGCTTCAAGTTCAACTGCAACCTCGTCCTCCTCGACCTCTTCCTCCGAGAAGGCCTCCTCACCCCCGACCACCCCGACTACATCGAAATCAGCACCAGCCTGCGCCGCCCCACCCCCCTCCCCACAGTCACAAATCACAGCCCCTGATCGCAGGCACCGCTCGCAGTCGCCGTTCGCAGTCGCAGGTCGCAGTCGTAGTCGCAGTACAGCCGCCAGTTGCAGTCGCAGTCGGCGCTGGCAGTTGCCGTCGCAGTTGCCGTTGCCCGTGCAGTCTGTCCCCGCCGTTCGCAGTCTGCCCGACGGCGTCATCGCCGTTGATACGGTGCGCGCCGGGAAGCGCTGCGAAGGAATGTTCGAGCCGAAGGCGAGCCATTCCTCTCGCAGCGCTTCCCAGGCAGCACCGGCCGAAGCCCGTCACGCGGCGTCAGGCAGTTGCAGTTAGGTCACCCGCATCCAGCCTGCAACTCACAAAGATCCCCAGCCGCCCCCACCTCGAGCTGAACCGTCGTGTGCCCGATGTGAAACTTGTGCTTCAAGCGCTGACTCAGGTCCACGAGAAAGGTGTCGTCGTCAGGCGTCTCGTGCATGACCACGTGCGCCGTCAACACGGTGTCCGTCGTGCTGATGCCCCAGATGTGCAGGTCGTGCACTTCGCGCACGCCGGGCAGCGCTTCGAGGAACTCGCGCACCTCGGCCGGGTCCACGCTCTCGGGCACGGCGTCGACAGCGAGGTCGAGCGACTCGCGCAACAAGCCCCAGGTGCTGCTCAAAATCACGACCGCGATCACCAGGCTGATCGCCGGGTCGAGCCACATCCAACCACTCACGAGCACGCCCACGCCGACCAGGACCACGCCGAGTGACACGGCGGCGTCGGCAGCCATGTGCAGGTAGGCGCCGCGGATGTTGAGGTCGCTCTCGCCGCCCTTGTGGAAGAACATCGCGGTGACGGTGTTGATCACGACGCCCACGCTGGCGACCACGATCATGGTCGTGCCGCCGAGCGGGACCGGCGCGCCGATGCGCGCGATGGCTTCCCAGGCGATGGCGCCCACCGCTCCCAACAGCAACAAGCCGCTGGTGAGCGAGGCCAGGATCGTGGCGCGCGAGTAGCCGTAGGTGCGCCGCGGCGTGGGCGACTTGCGCGCGAGGAGAGTGGCGCCCCACGCGAGCAGCAAGCCGATCACGTCGCCGAGGTTGTGACCTGCGTCGGCGAGCAGCGCGAGGGAGTCCGTCCACAAACCGGCGAACACTTCCACGACCACGAAGAGCACGTTGAGCCCCACGCCCCAGCGGAAGGCGCGGTCCCAAGTCTTGGGCGGATGGTGGTGTTCGTGGTGGGCATGGACCATGGCGTGACCTGCATCATAGATCGACCACAGCGCGGCCGAACCGTTGAGTCATCCGGTCTTCAGTGCCGACCTCGCATCCATGCGCCGTGACAGGCTCGGCCGCGATGCGTGCAGCGGCCGCAGCGCACTCAGGCGTCGAAGCCGGGGTGTCCCTGGCGCAGACAGGTCATCAGCACCGCGCCGGCCACCGACACGTTGAGCGACGCGATCTCGCCGAGCGCGGGCAGCCGGCAGATCTCGTCGCAACCTTCCTTGCTCAGGCGACGCAGACCTTTCTCTTCGTTGCCGAGCATCAGCAGCCAGGGGCGTTCGCGGTCCACTTGATCCACGCGCACCTTGGCTTCGGAGTCGGAGCCGAGGATCCACACGCCGGCGTCGCGCACGGCCTGCAACTCGCGCGAGAGATTCGTGACGTAGGCGAAGGGCACGTGCTCCACGCCGCCCGAAGCGGTGTCGTAGGCGACGGCCGAGAGCGGCGCCGTGCGGTTGCTCGTGAGCAGCACGCCTTGCACGCCGAAGAAGGCGGCCGAGCGGAACAGCGCGCCGAGGTTGTGCGGGTCTTGCACCTGGTCGATGGCGAGCCACAGGCCGCGACCGTGATCACGCGAGGCGGCGTCGGCGAAGAGTTCGTCGGGATACAGACCTTCGCGCGGGAGGACGTCGGCCTCGGCGCCGCCTTCGCGACCGCTCTTGCGATCGGGCTTACCGCGCTTGCCGCCGCGGGCGGAGTCGGTGCCACTGTGTCCGCCGCCGCCCCAACCTGCGCCGGCCGCGCGATGCACGGGCACGCCGCAGGCCGCCGCGAGCGTGGCCACTTCGGCCCACGCAGCGTTGGCGCCTTGAGCGGGCAGGCGCACCGAGACCAAGTCGGCGGGCCGCGTGGCGATCACGGCTAGCACGGCGTGAGGGTTGCGCAGGGCGAGCGTTTCAGGTGCGTCCACAGGTTCTCCGGTGCTTGGGGGACGACATGGTCCGGGTTCCTACGCCAGCCGTCGAGGGGCGACCTCGACGGCGCGCTCCCCGAGGCTCTCGTGAACGTCGACGTCGGCGTGGTAAATCTCGACGCTTCGCCTGCGCAGGCCGACCGGAAGGGCCGCGCGGCGCCGCACTCAGTTCGCTGCCGCGTGCTGCGCTTCCCGCCGTCGCGCCGCGTCGACACACTTGCGCACCCAGTAGATGTCGAGCCCGATGAGCGGCACCAGGCAGGCGAGCACGAAGTAGGCGACCGAATGCAGCTCGGGCGTGAGCGTGTCGAGCCACACCGCGCGCACGAGCAGCGTGACCACCGCCACCCACAGCGGCAGTCGCCAGAAGACGAGCACGCGCAGGCGCAACTTGGCCGCGAAGACTTCCCAGTTCGGTTTCCCGAAGTGACGACCCCAGGCTTCGAGCCCGGTGCAACAGGGCATGATCTCGCTGGCGAGTGAGATCAACACGAGCGCGTGACCGAGCCCCATGTGCAACGACACGCCGTAGGCCAGCAGGCCGAGCGCGTGGTGCGCGATGAGATCGGGCCGCTGCTTGTTGCCGAGCACGAAGCGCCCGTAACCCATCGACGCGAAGTCGGCCAGCAGGTGCCCGTAGGCGACGGCCACGCCGCGCCCCATCCAATCATCGACTTCGTGCGCGTAGAGGAAGCCCACGTCCCAGTGCGGCAGCGCGCCGATCAGGCCCGCGAAGCCGATCGAGGTGAGGATCAGCGCCGCGATGCCGCGCGCCATCTTGAAGGCGCGCTCGAAGTCGTGCTCCTGCCTGCGATAGAGCCCGACGTGCAGACTGAGGAAGAAGAACCCGGCGGCGAAAATGACGGTCAGCACGGGCGACTCCCGGTTCCAATCGGGCAAGCAGGGTAGCAGGAGACCGCGCTCCGACTATGCTGCTCGCACTGCGAGTCCGAACCGTGAATCGGAAGCGCACCCAGGAACGGGAGCAAGCACACTGCCGCGATCTCACTGGTTCACACTGGGACTGCTCTTGTGTGGCGCCCTGCTGCTCAAGCTCCAGTACCACGCGGAGTTCGTGGAGCAAGAGGTGCTCGCGCACGCGCCCTACGGTGATTCGGTGGTGTATCTCGACGAGGTCGCGCGCTTGTTCGGTGACGCCGCAGTTCGCGGGGGGGGGGGGGGGCGTTTTACAAACCTCCGCTGTACAGCGTGCTGCTGCATCTCGCCGGAGCCATCGACGTCGCAGGGCAGGGGCTGGTCCGCTCCCTGCAACTCGCCATGGGGCTCGGCATTCTTGCGAGCGTGTTTCTGCTCGCCGCTCGCTTAGCGGGCGTGATCGCGGGCGTCACCGCCTTCGTGTTGCTCGCGCTCTACGCGCCTGTGAGCTTTCAGGAGACGAAGCTGCTCGACACGACCCTGGGCCTTTTCACCTCGATGTCGGCGCTGCTGCTTCTCGAACGCAACCTGCGCACGCGGACCGCGACCGGCGCGCACTTCGCCGGCGGTGTGTGCTTCGGCATCGCGGCGCTGGCGCGCCCCGTCAACCTGCTGATCGCACTGGCCTTCGCGCCTGTGGTGATGCGCCAAGGCAAGGCATCCGCGTGCGTTTTCCTTGTAGGTGTCGGCGCCGCGCTCGCCCCCATTACGCTCTACAACTTCCGCGGATCGGGCGACGTCGTGCTGATCAACTACAGCGAGGGGCACTCGCTCTTGGTGGGCAACAACCCCAACGCCCACGGCATGTACAACTTGCCACCCGGTTATCCCGACGGCGTGCTCAACGAACGCGCGGTGGAGCAGCAGATCGCCGCGCAACGACTTGGTCGCCGCGCATCACCCAACGAACAGCGCGGCGTGTCGATGAGCGACGCGCTCGAATACATGATGCAGCATCCGGGTGAGCTGCCGCGACTGCTCGGCGACAAGCTGCGCTTCGCCACCACCGCCTACGAGGTCGACGACAACTACTCGATCCACCGCGAGCGCGAGCGACTCGGCTTGCTGCGCCCGCACGTGGTGCCCTTCGCGCTGCTGCTGGCGCTCGCCCTCCCGGCCTTCCTGTTGAACACTTGGCGACGACGCTGGCTGCCCGCACTGCCGCTGCTCACGACGCTCGCGAGCTTGCTCGTGTTCTACACCAACATACGCTACCGCCTGCCCGCCGCGCCGCTGTTGGCGGTGGCGGCCGGGGTCACACTCAGCCAGATCCGTCACGCCACGCGCGCGCGACAGCTTGCCGCGCTCGTCGTCGCCGGTGCGTGCTTCAGCGTGTCGACGTGGATGCCGCTGCCGTACCCGCGCGCCGAGCTCGAACGCTCGTCGCAACAGTTCGACGTGATCCTCGACCTGCATGCCGCGGGCACGCTGCTGCCGCGCGGCGAGTCGCGCGCCGCCGCCGGCGCCCTCAGCGACGCCTGGCGCAACGGCGAGGCGCGCGCGCTCGTGGAGGCCTGGATCGAGGCGGCGCTCGCCGATCTCAGCGCCAGCGAGCGAGCGGCTTTTCTGGCCGAGTTCCGGGATGCAGCGGAGACCGACCCGCAACTCCGAGCGGTTCTCGACGGAACCTGAGACCTCCGCGCCCCGATCCCGGATTGAGTTCTCAGCGAGCGCTCGCGTGCGCGGCGGTCACGTCGCGGGCGGGCGCACCTCGGAGACTCGATCATGTTCGACGCCTGCTCACGACTCGTCCGCCGGTCCGACACCGGCCTCGCGGCGCTGCGCCTCCACATCGGGCTCGCCCGCCGACACGAACCGCGGCGCTCCCGGCTCGCGCGCATGGCCGGCGTCGGCTGCACGCTGCTGCTCGCGGCCACCGCTCAACTCGCAGCCCAAGACGCCACCTACACCTGGGACGGCATCAACAACGACGACGAGCTGGGCAGCACCGTGAAGGTCATCGGCGACGTCAACGGCGACGGCGTGCGCGACGTGGCCGTGGGCAGTCCGCACGCGGGCTACAAGATCACGACCCCGTTCCCGATCGTGCTCCCCGACGTGGGCCTCGTGCGCATCTACTCGGGCGCCAACGGCACGCTGCTGCGCAACTGGTACGGCAACATCGGCGGCGGCGAGGAGTTCGGTTTCTGTGTGGCCGACGCCGGCGACAACAATGGCGATGGCTTCGACGACGTGCTCATCGGCGTGCCGAGCGCCGACTACTTCACGAGCGTCGAGAGCCCGAGCGGCGCGGTCGAGTTGCGCTCCGGCGCCGACGGAAGCCTGCTGCACGAGTGGCGCTCGATGTTCCCGAACTCGCGCTTCGGCCACGCCGTGGCTGCGGGCGACATGGATGGCGACGGCCTCTTCGACATCGCCATCGGTCAGCCCCAACGCGATCACTTCCAGGCGAACCCCTCCGATCCGGTCAATGAAGGCACCGTGATCGTGTATCGCGGCAGTGACTACGGCCTGATGATCTCGATCCCCGGCGACAACTACACGCTCGGCAGCCCGATCCGTCGCTACATCCGTGAGGAGTGGGGCAACGCGCTGGCTTTCGTGGGTGACACCGATGGCGACGGCTTCGGCGAACTCTTGGCCTCGGCACCGCGCAGCTGCTTCGAAGACATCACGCCCGGCATCTACCTCGACGACGCAGGCTTCGTGCTGCACTTCGAACCCGCGCTCGGACCGCTCGGCAATCCCTTCGGCGGCGATACAGGCGATCAACTCGGCGCCGCGCTCGACCTGCTCGGCGATGCCGATGGCGACGGCACGGTGGAGTTCCTCGTGGGCGCGCCCGGCGCTGGCTTGTGGGGTGAAGTCGTCGTCTTCGAGAACCAGATCCCCCGGCTGAGGTTCCCCGGCACGAGCACGCGTCCGCTCGGCCGCGTCGTGGCGGGCATCGGCGACGCCAGCGGCAACGGCCGTCCCGACATCCTGCTCGGCTCGCCGCTCGCCGATCCGGGCTCACCGTTCATGAAGATCAACGCGGGCGTGGTCGAGGTGCGGCTCGGCATCAACGGCACGCTGCTGCGCAGCTTCGAGGGCGCCAGCGGCGGCGATCAACTCGGGTGCTCCGTCGACGCTGGTGTGCTCGACACCGAGTTACGCGATCAGCTCGTGCTCGGCGCGCCCTACGCCGACGCGGGCGGCAACAACCGCGGACGCGCGCAACTCTTCCCGAGCGGACTCTGCGACGCGCCCGCGTCGTGGGAGAACTTCGGCGCGGGTCTCGCCGGCACCCTCGGCGTCCCCGCACTGTTCTCCTTCGGCGCACCGAAGCTGGGCACCAGCTACTCACTGGCCGTGGGCAACTCGCTCGGCGCACCCACGCTGGCCTACTTGTTCCTCGGCTTCGCGCAGCAGTCGCTGCCGATCAAGGGCGGCACGCTGCTGGTGAACGCGCAACTGATCCAAGGCTTCCCGCTCCCCGCCGGCACCAAGTTCCTGAGCCTCGCGATCCCTGAAGACACGGCGCTCTGCGGCCTCGACGTGTTCGGCCAGCTGCTGCAGCTCGACCCGGGCGCACCGCTCGGTGTGTCGTTCAGCGAGGGGATGCGCATGACGCTGGGGCACTGAGCGGAGGCGGGCGGCGGATGGCGTGCTCGGGGGTGAGAGCGCGCCGCTAGCCGCCGCTGAACCAGATCCGCGCGAAGGCGAAGCTCGCGTAGGCGCAGATCAGCACCCAGGCTTCGGTGCGTTGGATCCCGCGCACGCGCGCGAAGAAGGCCAAGGCGAGCAGCGAGAGCAACGCGAGCACGGGCAAGTCGACCGACACGGAAACCGGTGACACCGTCAGCGGATGCAGCACAGCGCTGAGCCCCACCGGCACCAACAAGTCGAACACGTTGCTGCCGATCACGTTGCCGATGGCCAGACTCGCGCGCCCCTTGATCACCGCGCCGAGCGACAGCGCCAGCTCCGGCAGGCTGGTGCCCGCGCCCAGCAGGAACAGCCCCAAGACCGTCTGGTCCCAGCCGCGTTCCCGCGCCAACACGAGCGCATGGTCGACGATCAACTCCGAGCAACCGAGCACGACCGCGAGCCCCACGACCACAGCGACCAGCGGTCCCCACAGCGTGCTCCACGGCGCCACGTCGCTGCGCGCGCGGCGGCGCTCCTGAGTTCTCAAGGTCCAGACGTAGATCGCGTAGACCAACAGCAGCGCGCCACCTTCAAAGCGCGTGAGCACGCCACCGAAAGCGAGCAGCGCGAGCAACGCGATCGCGAAGATCAGCACGACCCCGTCGCGCTTCAAGGTGCGACGCGACATGTGCAGATGCCCGAAGAGTCCCGCCGCGCCGAGCACCAAGCTGCCCTGGGTGAGCGCGCTGCCGACCGCGTTCCCGAAGATCACGCCCGACGCCTGCTCCCCCCGCAACTGGTGCAGTGAGCCGGTGATGGCCACGAGCAACTCGGGCAGGTCGGTGCCGATGGCCAGCACCGTCACGCCCAGGAAGCCCTGCGAGATCTGGCGCCGCTCGGCGATCTTGAGCGTGCCGCGCAGCGCGTACTCCGAGCCCGCCCACAAGCCGATCAAGCCGATCAGGATCCAGAACAAGCTCATGCGCGCGCCCTCCCGCGCTGCCACGACTTCTGGAGTTCCACCGCGAGGAACACCAACGAGGCCACCCCGAAGCACACCAGCAGCTCGAGGCCGGAGAGCGCTTGGGTGTGGAACAGGTCTTGCAGCGCCGGCACGTAGACCACGCCGAGCTGCAGCACCACGCTCAACAACACTGCAGCGAGCAACGGCGGGTTGGTGAACACGCCGCGCTGCCAGCACGACTCACGCTCGGAACGGATGGCGAGAACGTGCGCGAGCTGGCACAGCGTGAGCACCGTGAAGGCCATGGTCTGCCAGGCCGCGGAGCCCGCATGCCACGCCCAAGCCTGCACGCCGATGGAGAAGCAGCCGATCAACACACCGCACCAGATCACGTGCAGGCCGAGGCCGTTCGCGAAGAGGCTCTCGTCGGGTCGACGCGGAGGACGCTGCATCACACCGCGCTCCTCGGGTTCGGCACCGAGCGCCAAGCCCGGCAAGCCGTCGGTGACGATGTTGATCCACAAGATCTGGATCGGGAGCAAGGGCAGCGGGAGTCCGAGGAAGGGCGCGATCAGCAACGTCCAGATCTCACCCGTGTTGCCGGTCATCGCGTACTTGATGAACTTGCGCACGTTGTCGAACGCGCGACGGCCTTCGCGGACGGCCTCCATGATCGTGCCGAAGTCGTCGTCGAGCAGCACCATGTCGGCGGCCTCGCGGGCCACGTCCGTGCCGCCGCGTCCCATGGCCACGCCGATCTCGGCGCTCTTCAACGCGGGGGCGTCGTTCACGCCGTCGCCGGTCATGGCCACGAACTCACCGCGCGCCTGGAGCGCGCGCACGATGCGGATCTTCTGTTCGGGCGAGGCGCGCGCGAACACCCGGATGCGTTCGATGCGCGCTTCGAGTTGCGTGTCGTTGAGCGTTTCCAACTCGCCACCGGTCACGACCTCGTCGCCCGCTTGGAACAGGCCGATCCGTTGCGCGATGGCGCGCGCCGTGGCCGGGTGATCGCCGGTGATCATCACGGGAGTGATCCCCGCGAGACGACACTGCGCGATCGAGTCGGCCGCTCCCGCTCGCGGTGGGTCCAGGAGCGCGACGAGGCCGAGGAACTCGAGCTTCTGTTCCAGGGACTGTTCGCTGAGCTGCGCGGGCAGGCTGTCGAGCTCACGGCGCGCGATGGCGAGCACGCGCAGCCCCTGGCCGGCGAGCGCATCGGCCTGTTGCGAGATCTCCGCGGCGTCGCAGTTCACACACAGCGGCAAGACGGCTTCGGGAGCGCCCTTCACGAGCACGACGTGGCGCGGTCCGTCGTGAGGAGCGTCGTGCGCCGCGGTGCGATGCACCGTGCTCATGCGACGACGGCGCGCGTCGAAGGGCACGTCGCCCACGCGCGGGAAGTCGCGCTCCAACTCAGCGCGCTCGTAGCCCGCGTCACGTGAAGCCTCGAAGAGCGCCAGCTCGGTGGGGTCGCCGGTGAGGTTGCTCGCGTCGACGTCATTCACCAAGGCCATGGCCATGCCGAGCCAGCGCAGCGTCTCGCGCTCGGGTTCACGGGCGGGCTCGGCGCTCCACGGAGGTAAGGCCACGAGCGAGCCGGCGTCGAGCTGCACGCCTTCCACACGCATGCGGCCCTCGGTGAGCGTGCCGGTCTTGTCGGCGCAGGCGTAGGTCACGGAGCCGAGCGCCTCCACCGCGGGCAAGCGTCGCACCAGCGTGCGTCGGCGGATCATGCGTCGCGCACCGAGCGCCAGTGCCACGCTCGCGACCGCCGGCAGGGCTTCGGGGATCGCCGCCACCCCCAGACTCACTGCGGTGAGCAGCATCAGGCTCGCCGATTCACCGCGCAGCACGCCGGCCACGAAAACCAGAGCGCAGACGGCGAGCACGGCCCACGCCACCTGCCGCCCGAAGGTACCCAGCCTGCGCTGCAGCGGCGTGCGCGCGCGTGTCTGCCTGCCCAGCAGCTCCGCGACCCGGCCCAGTTCGGTGGACGAGCCGGTGGCCACGACCAAGCCTTCGCCGTGACCGCGCACCACGAGTGTGCCGCGGTGCGCGAGATTGCTGCGGTCCCCCACGGCGAGTGCCGCGTCGTGCAGCACCTCAGGGCTCTTCGACACCGGCTCCGACTCACCGGTGAGTGCGGCTTCGTCCACCGCCAGTTCGACGGTTCGTAGCAAGCGCGTGTCGGCGGTGACGACGTCGCCGGCTTCCACGCGCAAGCGATCCCCCACGACGACTTCGCTCGCGGGCAGCACGCGCCACGTCCCGTCGCGCCGCACCCGCGCGTGCGGCGTGGCGAGTTCGCGCAAGGCCTGCACCGCGCGTTCGGCGCGCCACTCCTGGAAGGCACCGATGAGCGCGTTGAGCCCGACGATCATCAGGATCACCGCGGCGTCTTGCGCTTCGCCCACCACGGCGCTCACGAGTGCCGCGCCGAGCAAGACCATGATCATCAGGTCGCGGAACTGCGCGACCAGCAAGCGGAGCGGGCCGCCGCTCGACTCCGCGGGCAGCTCGTTCGGTCCGTCGTGCTCGAGTCGCTGGCGGGCCTGTTCTTCGGAGAGGCCCTGCGGCGAACACTCGAGCGCCGAGGAGAGTTCGTCACCCTCCAGCAGGAACCAGGGTCGCGCGGAACCGGAAGCGTTCATCACAGCCTGCGGAGGGGTCGCCCGGGGGCGCGTGGGCGCGACGTCAGCTCACCACACCGCGCCCCATGTCGTGCAGGTTGCGCAGCTTGGGGAGCTTGCCCATGCACACGAGCACGTCGCCGGCGGCGAAGGCGCGTTCGGGATCGGGGTTCAGGCGCGTGGAGTCGCCGGCTTGGCGCATGGCGATCACGATGATGTCGAGCTTGGCGCGGATGTCGGCGGAGATGAGCGACTTGCCGACCAACTCGCTGCCTGCTTCGATCGTGATCTCGCGCACGCGCACTTCATCTTCGGTGTCGGGCTCTTCGGTGAAGATGCGCATCAGGTCCACGACCGCCGGACGCAGGAACTCGTTGCCGATCATGCGGCCGGTTTCCTGGAACGGGTTCACGGCGCGGTCGGCGCCGGCGCGCAGGAACTTCTCGTGCGCGTGCGTGCTCGTGTGGCGCGCGATAATGAACACGTCGGGGGCGAGGTCGCGCGCCGTCATCACGCCGAAGAGGTTGTCGCTCTCCGAAGGCAGCACGAGGATGATGCCGCGCGCGCGTTCGAGGCCGGCTTCCTTGAGCACTTCGGGTTCGAGCACGTCGCCGAGCAGGGCTTGATGCCCATCCTGTTCGGCTTGGCTCACGCGCTCGGTGGCACGGTCGACGACGACCACCGCGAGCCCTTCGGCCGCGAGGTCACGAGCCACGAACTGCCCGGTGCTGCCGTAGCCGCAAACGATGACATGGTCGTGGGTGCTGAAGAGATCAGGCATGACGACGCGCTGCACGAGGCAGGCCTCTGAGGGCGGAGAAGAGCTGCCGAACGCCCGACGACGCTCAGCGGTTGCCCCCGGCCAGCAAGCGCAGCTCGCCGAAACGGGAGACACCCCGCGAGGCGAGCAGACCGACGTCGCCGCGCAAGGCTGCACGAGGATACTCGATGCCGGGCACGTACTTCCCACCCACCACCGGCTTCACGGGCTCGCCGTCGATGGTCACGGAGACGCGCCGGTCGCGGACCTCGATGTGGAGCTTCACGCCGTCCTCCGAGGTCGGGTCGTAGGTGGCTTTGAAGGAGCCGTCGCCGCGGAAGCTCCAGGTGCCGTCGAAGGAGCCGAAGTCCACGTTGTGCTGCTTCGGGCCGGTGCGACGCAGCACGATGGCTTCGAAGTCGTCGGAGGCCTTGGCGCCGAAGCACAGGCCGATGATCTCCCAGTCGTCGTCGGCGCGCAGCGTGGCTTCCAGGGTCCAGTCGCCGCGCACGTTGCGGTCGAGGAAGAGCGTGGAGTAGAGCGAGATGTCGGCCGCCTCGCCGCCGCTGTCGCCCTTCTCGATCACGCGCGTGTAGTCGGAGAACAGCTCGCCGTCGTCGGCGAAGAAGGGGTTGGGTTTGTCGGCGGTGTACCAGCCGTCCAGGTCGAAGCCGTTGAAGAGGCGACGCCAGGAGATCACGGACTTGCCGGTCTCGCGCTCCAGGCGTTCGACGAGTGAGCGCGCCGACGCATCGAAGGCATCCACGGCGAGGGCCTCGCGGGCGGTGGCCATGGCGAGCAGCGGGTTGCCGTCGCGGTCGTAGTTGATCGCGAGGCCGGCCATGCCGCCCACGAAGTCCACGCGCGCTTTGCGGCGTCGCTCGAACAGCGGGTCGATCTCGCGCAGGTTGGCCAGCGCGGTCTGGGCCTCGGGTTCCTCTTCGTCGATCAGCGAGATCAGACGGTGCGCGAGGAACACGGCGCGGTCGGTGTCTTCCAGCTCGACGGCCGCCACGCCGGCGCCCGCGATGGCGCGCGGCTCGCTCGCGTCGATGTCGAGCGCGCGTTCGTAGAGCCGCAACGCCGACTCGTGATTCTTCTTGAGACCTTCGAGGCGCGCGTCCTTGAGGTACTGCTCCAGGCGCTTGTCGCCGTTCTTGGCCTCGTCGTCGAGCGCCAGGATCCACTCGCGCCAGGCGGCTTCGAAGTCGTCGAAGTCTTCGAAACCCATGGCCTCGAACTCGTCTTCGAAGAACTCTTGCAGGTGACCGGTGGTGTCGCCGATGGCGCCGCGCTTGAACTCGGCGAGGTAGTCGGCGAAGCGCGGGCGGAACACGTACTCGCCGCTCTGATCGGTGGCCATGCGCAAGTAGTACACGTAGCCCCAGCGCGGCGCGTAGAACTTGGGTTCGTTGGTGTCGGCGTTGGCGCCAGCCATCACGTCGCGCAGACTGGGTGCCGAGCCGTCGCGCAAACCGTTGGCCAGCGGAGTGAGACGTCCGGGCACCGGCAAGTCACGGCGGATCGAACCGTTGGGCAAGATCTCGATACCCTCGAAGAGCGAGGCCACGCCCTCGTTGATGAAGCTCGGCGCGTTGCCCACCGCCACCGACATGAACTGGTGACTGGCTTCGTGGAACAGCGTGCCGAGCGTGGCGCGCCAGCTCCCGCCACCGCCCTGGCCGTGGTTGTAGGTCGCGACCTCGGAGCCCTTGAACACACCACCGCTCCACTCGGGCGCGCCCGAGCGCTTGATGTACTCGCTGTGGTCGCCGTAGATGTTGATGTCGATGGTCGGCACCGTGACTTTGCGCAAACCCTCGGGGGCGCCGCCCGGCGGCAAGGGGTCGGGGACGATGCCCCAGATCTCGCGGTAGAAAGCGTGCACCTGCTCAAGGGTCTGCGCCGCAGCCTGCCCCAGACGCCAACCGCCGTTGGTCTTGATGCGGTAGTGCGGCGTCTCCCACTTGGTGCCCTTGCTCCATTTGGCGGTGCGCTTGTCGTGCGCCTCGATCCACTCTTCGGTGCGGTCGCCGGCGGAGAGGTCGGGCACGACACCGGAGAGGCCCAACCAGTCGGGGCCGTTGGCGAGGCAGCGTTCGGCCAGCGCGCGGGTGGCGGCGGCCGCTTCGCTCGTGGGATCCACGATGTCCAGGTGCAGCACGGCGGCGTAGAGCGCGTTGGCGAGCAGGCCGTCTTGCTCGTAGGCGACGGCGAGCTCGGCGAGTTCGCGTGCCCAGGCGTCCTGCAAGACGGCGCCTTCTTCGTAGCGCGGGTCGATCTCTTCCAAACGCTCGGTGACGTCGGTGAGCTGCTTGAGATAGTCCCCCTCGCCCGCCGCGACGAGCTTCTCGAGCAGGTCGCGCTCCACGCGCAAGTAGAGCGCTTCGGCATCCACGTGCTCGGCTTCGCGCGCGATCTCGATCAAGCCGTCGAGCGCATCCAGTGAGTTGGGTTCGTACTCGCGCACGCGTTCCCAGGCGGAGCGTGCGGCGTCCCAATCGCGCTTGCGCATGGCGGCTTTCGCCAGCGACGACTGTTGCTTGAGGAAGCGCGCGCGGCCGGAGTCGGCGAAGGGCGGCGCGATCCAGGACACGGCCACGAGGGCCACGAGAACCGCGCAGGCGAGAGCGCGGCACAGCTTCGAGGAGAGCTTCATGCGCGCACTCTAGCAGCCCACGGGCGCGGGCTGGGAGGGGGCCGCTCAGGCTCGGGCTCGCACCGCGACCCGCGCGCGCCACCACCCGCGTGAGCGCCGCCGCCGCGAGCAGCGCGCGCACCGCCACCGGAATCGCCGCCGCGTCCCGCACGTGCACCCCCACCGCGGTTAGGCGCGCTCGAGCTCCGCGCAGAACTCCACGAGGTCCGGCGGCCAAGGCGATTCCACGCGCATCGGGCCGCGCGCCGGGTGTTCGAACTCGAGCGAGTGACTGTGCAGCGCCTGGCGCGGCAGCTCGAGCAGCGCGCGGTCGGCATCGGTGAGTTCGCGTGCGGAGTGACGCAGGAAGAGTTCGGCGTCGCGCCCGTAGATCTTGTCGCCGACCACGGGATGACCGAGGGCCTGCATGTGCACGCGGATCTGGTGGTGACGCCCGGTGTGCAGCTGGATGTGGCACAGCGTGTAGTCGGCCCAGCGATCGAGCACACGCCAACCCGTGCGCGAGGGCTGCCCCACGTCGTGCCGGATCGTGCGCGCGTTGCGCACCACGTTGTCGAGCGTGGGTCCGATGGGCAAGTCGATCAAACCCTCCTCGCCCTCGATCACGCCGTGCACGAGCACCATGTATTCCTTGCGCACGCTGCGCTTCTCGAACTGCTGCTGCACGGCCACGAGCGTTTCGTGACGCTTGGCCACGAGCAGCACGCCGCTGGTCTCGAGGTCGAGGCGGTGACACAGCTTGGGGATCACGTCGAGCGTGGGGTCCTCGAAGTTGCGGTAGCTGCGGTGCAACTCGGTGATCACCGTGAAGTGCAGCAAGCGGCCCGACGGGTGCACCGGGATGTTCGGCGGCTTGTCGATCGCGATCAGGTGGTCGTCTTCGAAGAGCCGCGGCAACTCGGGCGTGGGATGACTGGCCAACAGCGCTTCGTCGCGCACGGGTCGCGGCAGACGGATCTGCACGATCTCACCCAGGCGCACACGACGCGAGGCGCGCGGCGCGCGGTCCGAGATGCGCACGAGGTCTTCGTCGAGCAACTTGCGCACGCTGTTGCGCGAACGCCAACTCAGGCGCTTGGCCAGGAACTGGTCCATGCGCAGCCCGACTTCCCCATCGGCGACGCGATAGTTGTAGGTCTCGCGGCGCCCGTCGAGCAGGCGCACGTCGAAGTCGTTGCCGCGCTTGGCGGAACCCATGCAGCTAGTCGACCGCGCGTTGCGGCGTGACGTTCATGGAGAAGCGCAGACCCAGCGGCGCGAAGGGACCGTACTGCAGCACCTTGAACACGTTGTCCGTGCTCTTGACCTTCCGCACGCGGCCGCCCTCGGTGATGCCCACATCGCCGCCGACCACCGAAGGGATGAACTTGATCAGGAACTCTTCGGGCGCGCGCATCTCTTGGAAGCCGATCGTGACGCCCATGTTCTTGCGACCCGCGTAGTGCATCTGCGCCTTGGTGATGCCGAAGCGCGTGGGCATCAGGCAACCCTCGGCCGGCACGCGATGTTCCATGAGGCCGTAGTCCACGCCGGGGAACAGCGTGAGCGAACCGTTGTGGTCGTCGATCAAGCACTCGCGCGCGGCCGTCATGGCGGCGGCCGCGAAGCTCGAGCTGGGCACTTGGCCGGGCACCATCGCGCCGTAGCCCTGCGGGGAGAGCGTGAGCATCAGGTCTTGCAGACGATCCCAGGCCTGCGCTTGTTCGCCCGCCGAGAGCGCGCGACGGTGAGCCAGGAACTTGCCCGGCAGGGAGTCGGCGTCCTCGACCTCGGCCCACTTCAACTCGGGGAAGTCGCTGGGCGCCACCACGCCGCCGTCTTGCAAGATCTCGAGCAGGTCGGAGCGCACGGCCACCGGGTCGAGCCACGGCGACACGGCCAAGGGTTCGCGCACCCACTCCACGATCAGCTTGGCGAGTTGTTCGGCTTGCGGGTGAGCTTCGCCACGCAGGCGCATGCAGCGCGCCAGGCTGTGCACGTAGGCGAGACGGCGCTCGGGCGAAAGCCCCTCGGCGCGCAGCTCGGCCTCGTTCACCAAGAGCTCGAGGTAGTCCACGCCGAGCAGGCTCTGGCCCCACTCGAAGAGCGCGGCCAGGAGTTCGGCGGGCACGGCGGCGTCGGTGGGCTCGTGTCCGAAGGGGCGATCGGTGAGCCACTCCACCTGTTGATGCGCCACGCCTTGCGCGCGGATGAGCATCTGCCCGCCGAGCACCATCCAGCGCAACACGTTGTCGGCGGGATAGAAGGATACGGCCTCGCCGAAGTAGTTGCTCTGCCAGGAGAGTTCTTCTTCCAGCAGGCCCATGGTCTGACGCTCGACCGACTTGCGCCACGCGGCGTGGTCGGCGTCGGGATGGGTGGGCGGTCCGGCGAGGCGCACTTCGATCGAACGCACGGCGCCGGGCTCGAGCGTGACGGTCCAGAAGATGCGCGCGCCGGCTGTTTCCGGGTCGCTGACTTCCTGCACTTCGACGCTCTCCGGTTCGCCACCGACCCAGGAGAGGGCGAGCAGGCCGTCGCGCAAGATGCCGCGTCCTTCGCGCGTGAACGTGGCCTGCCCGGGGAAGTCCACGGCGCCTCGCGGCCGATCCAGGCCAGCTCCGGCGCCTGCGCTGAGCGCCACGCCCATGCGCAGCTCCACCGTTTCCGCGCTGAGGTTCTCGAGACGCAGCGCGGCGGGCATCAGCAAGCGGTCGTCGCCACCAGCGCGGTGCGCGACGGCGAGCGTGGAGAGCCCCACACCGACCTCGCCCTCGTAGGCGGCAGCGAGCGCCTTGAGCCGCGCCACGAGCACATGCGCGGAGAAGAAGTCGAGCGGGGTGCCGTCGCCACGCAGGAAGCGCGCCTGCACGAAGCCCGTGTCGATCGTGCCGTCGGCGGCGATCTTGCCCGCGAGGCGCGAATCATAGGAGCCCACGTGATAGGCCTCGGGCTGCGTCCACTCACGATCCGGGTCGCTGGAGGGGAGCTGCGCGGTGAGAGAGGCGGCCCCGAGCAGGATCACGAGGGCCGGGAAGAGCAAGGACTTCAGTCGGATGGCGTACATGGCGGGAGTATACGCAAGGCTGCCCGCCGACTGATGGACCCACGTGGGGACGCTCGCGCGCGCTGCTAGGATGGGCGCCCCATGCGCTACGAAGGCACCGTGTACCGACCGCCCAGCGAGGGCCGCAGCCTCATCCTGCAGGCCTCGATCGGCTGCAGCTACAACCGCTGCTCGTACTGCGCGATGTACCTCGAGAAACGCTTCCGCCCGCGCTCGCTCGACGACCTGCGCGTCGACATGGACATGGCCGCGCGAGAGCTCGGCGCGCGCAACGTCCGCAAGGTGTTCCTGGCTGATGGCGACGCGCTGATCCTGCGCACGAGCCGACTGCTCGAGATCTTGGAGGAGCTGCGCGCGCGCTTCCCGAACTTCCAGCGTGCTTCGGTGTACGCCTCGCCGCAGAGCATGCTGGCCAAGAGCCCGGGTGAGATCGCCGAGCTCGTGAGCGCGGGACTGCCGCTGTACTACCTCGGCGCCGAAACCGGCCATCCCGAGGTGCTCGCGAACATCACCAAGGGCGTCACGCGGGAGGAGATGCTGCGCGGCGCGAAGGTCGTCACCGACGGCGGCGGCAAGCTCTCGGTGATCCTGCTGCTCGGCATCGGCGGCGTGACGCTGAGCCACGAGCACGCGGTGCAGTCAGGCACGCTGATCACCGAGATGCAGCCGCGTTTCGTGTCCACGCTCACGATCACGCCTGTGCCGGGCACGCCGCTGCACGCTCAAGTCGAACGCGGCGAACTCGTGCTCCCCGACGAACTGGGCATGCTCCGTGAGCAACGCACCATGCTCGCGAACATGAAGTGCAAGCGCGCCATCTATCGCGGCAATCACGTCAGCAACTCGCTGCCCGTCGGCGGGAACCTGCCCCAGGATCGCGACAAGCTGATCGCGTTGCTCGACACGGTGCTCGCGGATCCCGCGCCACGGTTGCGCGCGCGGCCGTCGCCGCATTCGCTCTAGAGACGCGCCTGCGGGGCTACGGAAACACGCCGACCGCCGCGTCGCTCAGCCCTTGGTGCGCCGGTCGTTCTGGCGTTCGAAGAAGCGACTCGCCGAGTAGCCGACGCGTTGGGCGGCGAGCGCCGCAGCGGCGAAGGGGTTGCCACGCAGCTCTTGCACCACGATCTCCCCGCGGGGCGCGAGCCGCGCGAGGACGCGGCACTCGATGTCCTCGCCACCGCGCGGACCGTTCACATCGGTGAACTGGACCTGGACCCGTCGGACGCGGTCGCCGAAGCGACCGAGCGCGTAATGCAGGCGCGCCTCCACGTGATCACGCAGAGCCTTGCTGAGCTTCAAACCGCGCGCACGGAACTCGAACTTCATGGTGAACTCCTTCGGTGACGTGGGACCAGGATCGAGCCGCCGAACGCGGCTCTGCTGGAACAACATCGGCAATTCGCCTGCGTTCGGTAATCTCCATACTCTCGACGCACATCGTCGATTTTATCGACGCACTGGAGAGCGCCATGGAGTGGCTCAACTACCACCACTTGCAGTACTTCTGGGCTGTGGTGCAGGAGGGCGGCATCGCGGCGGCGAGCCGTCGCCTCAAGGTCGGGCGCCCGTCGATCTCGATGCAGATCAAGAAGCTCGAACAAGACCTCGGTGAACCGCTCTTCGTGCGTCGCGGGCGCAAGCTCGAGCTCACGGACACGGGGCGTCTCGTCCACAGCTATGCCGAGGACATCTTCCGCACGGGACGCGAGTTGCTCGGCGCCGTACGCGGTCGTCCCAGCGGCCGGCCGCTCAAGTTCCGCGTGGGCATCGCAGACGTCATGGCCAAGCTGCTCGCCTTCCGCCTGCTGCTGCCCGCACTCGACCCTGAGGCCGACACACCGCTGGCGCTCGACTGCCGCGAAGATCATCCCGACCGACTCTTCGCGGCGCTGGCAGCGCATGAACTCGACTTGGTGCTCTCCGACATCCCGCTCGCCCCCGGCCGCGACGTGAAGGCCTTCAACCATCGCGTGGGTGAGTCCACCCTCACGCTCTTCGCGGCACCGACACTCGCGCGACGGTTGAAACGCGGCTTCCCGCGCTCGCTCGACGGCGCCCCGTTCCTCATGCCCGCACGCAACACCGCCGGGCGCGCCGCGCTCGAACGCTGGCTCGACGCACAGGACCTGCGCCCCTTGGTGCTCGGCGAATTCCAGGACTCCGCGCTGCTCAACGTCTTCGGGCAAGCAGGACGCGGCGTGTTCCCGGCCCCCACCGTGGTGGCTCAGGAGATCCGCGAACAGTTCGGCGTGCGGCCACTCGGTGAGTTGGAGCAGGTCCGCGACCGTTACTACGCCATCTCCCCGGAAAGGCGCATCAAGCACCCTGCCGTCGTGCGGCTCGTGGAACGCGCCAAGCGAGACCTGTTCGCCTGAGCGGGACGGCGACACTCGCTCGACGAGCGCCGCCCGGGCACAATCGGACCCCATGTCCGAGATGCTGCCCTTCTCCGAAGATGAACACGCCGACGACGCGGCGCCGCAGTTGCTCGGCACGCTGCTCGGCATCACGTTCCGCAACGAGGAGAACGGCTACACGGTCGCGCGCATGGAGTCGGAGGATCATCGCCAGCCGATCTCGGTCGTGGGCGTGATGCCGGGCGTGGAAGTCGGCGACACCGTCGCACTGCGCGGGCGTTGGAACGAACACCCGCAGTACGGTCGGCAGCTCGAGGTCGACGGCTGTCAGCTGCGCTTGCCGCAAGGTCGCAAGGGGCTGATCCGTTTCCTCGGTGGCGGACGCGTGCGCGGCGTCGGGCCGAAGACCGCCGAACGCATCGTCGACACGCTCGGCCTCGACGTGCTCGAACGCCTGGAGCGCAACCCGGAGCTGCTCGCCAGCGTGCCCGGCGTGAGCAGCACCAAAGCGATGGCGATCAACATGCAGCTGCAAGAGCAGCGCGAGGCGGCGTCGATCCTCGTGTTCCTGGCGGACCACGGCTTGGGCCCGGCGCACTCGCAGAAGGTGCTCAAGCGCTACGGCAACACCACGATCGAGACCGTGCGCGCGAACCCTTATCAACTCGCCGAAGACGTGTTCGGCATCGGCTTCCGCATCGCCGACGGCGTGGCGCTGAGCCTGGGTCACGATCGCGACGGCGCCTTCCGCATCGAGTCGGGCTTGCAACACTTGCTCACGCGCGCGGCGCTCGAAGGTCACGTGGGCCTGCCCGTCGAGATGCTCGTGGAGCGCAGCGCCGGCTTCCTCGAGGTCGACGAGCAACGCGTGGAGTCGGTGCTCGTCGACAGCCTGGAAGGCAACCGCCTGATCGACGACGGCCTCATCTACCGCCCCGAGTTGCGCGACGCCGAAGCCACCGTGGCCGCGCACGTGCAGCGCTTGTTGGCCTCGCCCGGCGGCCCGACCGATGTCGCCCCCGAAGCCGCCATCGCCGACGCCGAACGCACGCAAGGCTTCGAGCTCTCGAACGACCAGCGCGACGCGTTGCGCTGCGCGCTCACGAGCAAGCTCGCCGTGATCACCGGCGGCCCCGGCGTGGGCAAGACCACACTCGTGCGCTGCTTGGTGAACGTGTTGCAGCGTCAGCACCTCAACGTGTCGCTGGCGGCGCCCACGGGCCGCGCAGCGCGCAGACTCGAACAGGCCACGGACCACACGGCGTCCACGCTGCACCGGCTGCTCGGGCTGCAACCGAGCGGCGGCGGCGGCTGGCATCGCGAGAACGCCGACCCCCTCGCCACGGATGTGTTGATCGTGGACGAGACCTCCATGGTCGACGTGACGCTCATGGCCACGGTGCTCAGCGCCTTACCCGACCGCGCAGCGCTGGTACTCGTCGGCGACGTGGACCAGTTGCCCTCGGTCGGCCCCGGCGAGGTGTTGCGCGCCTTCATCGACAGCGAGCGCGTGCCCGTGGCGCGCCTCTCCACGATCTTCCGCCAAGCGGCGCACTCAGGCATCGTACGCGTGGCTCACGAGTTGAATGCCGGACGTCGCCCCGAGTTCGACGACGGCCCCGACGGCCAAGCCTTCTTCATCGAGCGTCGCAACCCGCAAGCCACGCTCGAAGCGCTCAAGATGATGGCCGCCGAACGCATCCCCCAACGCTTCGGCCTCAACCCGCTCACCGACGTACAAGTGCTCACGCCGATGCACCGCGGCCCGCTCGGCACGCAAGCGCTCAACGAGGCGCTGCGCGAGTTGCTCAACCCGGCGTCGCCGAACAAACCGCAAGTGGAGCGCTACGGCCGCCTGTTCCGCAAGGGCGACAAGCTCATGCAGGTGAAGAACAACTACGAGCTCGAGGTCTTCAACGGCGACATCGGCCTGTGCACCGACCTCAATGAAGACGGCGACCTGCTGCGCGTGAACTTCGAAGGCCGTCGCGTGGACTACGGCCTCGATCAACTCGACCAACTCGAGCCCGCCTTCGCGATCACCTGTCACAAGAGTCAGGGCAGCGAGTTCCCCGCCGTGCTGCTGCCGCTCACGCAGGGCCAGATGATGATGCTGCGCCGCAACCTCGTGTACACCGCGTTCACGCGCGCCAAGAAGGTGCTCGTGGCGCTGGGCGAGGGCGCCGCGCTGGATCGCGCCGTGAGCACGCACGACACGGGGCGTCGCTACAGCCGGTTGAGCGAACGCCTCGCGGGAGACGCCGTCTCGTGACGCTGCTCGAAGTCTGCGTGGAGTCCGTGGCCGACGCGCGCGCCGCGATCGACGCTGGCGCGCAACGCGTGGAGTTGTGCGCGGCGCTCTCCGAAGGCGGCCTCACGCCCGGCGCGGGCGCGCTCTCCGAAGCCAGCGAGCAACTCCCGCGCGACAGCTTGGTCGCCATGATCCGCCCGCGCGGTGGCGACGCGCTCTACGACGCCAGCGAACGCGAAGTCATCCTCAGCGAGATCGACGCCTGCCGCGCCCTCGGCGCCGACGGCATCGCGCTCGGCATGCTGGATGAACACGGCCACGTGCACGCCGAGTTCTTACGCGAGTGCGTCGCGGCGGCGGGTGAGATGCAGGTGTGCTTCCACCGCGCCTTCGATCACTGCGCCGATCGCGACGCCGCGCTCGACGTGCTCATCGACTGCGGCGTCACGCGCGTGCTCACCTCCGGCGGCGCCGCGAACGTGCCCGCTGGCCTCGACGAAATCGCGCGCCTCGTGCAGCGCGCCGGCGAGCACCTCGTGATCGTGCCCGCAGGCGGCGTGCGCGAACACAACATCGCCGAGGTCTTGGAGCGCACCGGCGCGCGCGAGATCCACGTGACGGCCGACCGCGAACGCGCGAGCAAGCAACCCTTCCCCGCGGGCGCGCCGGCACTCGGCCGCGCAGGCGCCGAGGCCGACCGTGTGCGTCGCGAACTCGACCCGCAACGCGTGGCGGCGTACCTCGCAGCGATGGGCGCGAAGTGATGGCGCCGCTGCACGCGAGCAGCGCGGGCGATGTCGCGCGCCGCAGCGCCGGGCTCGCTCGCATCGGCGGTGAGCGCAAGACACCGGATCGCACTCCGAGCCGCCACCGATGAGCTGGCTGTGGTGGTTCGCGCTCCCCGGTTGCCTGATGTGGGCGGGCATACTCACCGCCGCCGCGCTCACGGCCTTGCGCGTGCCGAAGTTGGCGCAGCTCTCGCCCACGCGCCCCAAGCGCTGGCCCACGCTCGCCGTGATCGTTCCCTGCCGCAACGAAGCCGCCAACGTGGAGGCCGCCGCGCGCAGCCTGATGGCCGTGGACTACCCGCGCCTCGAGCTCGTGCTGGTCAACGACCGCAGCACCGACGACACCGGCGCGATCATCGATCGCCTCGCCGCCGAAGACGCGCGTGTCCGCGTGGTGCACATCGACACGCTTCCCACGGGCTGGCTCGGCAAGAACCACGCACTGTCGCGCGGCGTCGCGTCCACCGAAGCGGAGTGGTTGCTCTTCACGGATGGCGACGTGCACTTCCACGCCGAAGCGTTGCGTCGCGCGATCTCGTACACGCTGCAGCACGACGCCGACCACCTCGCGCTCTTCCCCGACGTGCACACGCACGACAGTCCCGCGCTCGACCTCACGCTCTCGGCCTTCGGTCGCTACTTCGCCGTGGGTCAGCGCGTGTGGTCGGTGTCGGACCCGAACTCGTCGGCCTCGGTGGGCGTGGGCGCGTTCAACCTCGTGCGCGCCGACGCGCTGCAAGACGCCGGCGGCCTGGAAGCCTTCCCACTCGATGTCGCCGACGACCTCGCGCTCGGCCTCGCGCTCAAGCGCAGCGGCGCGCGCTCGTTGGTGGCCGGCGGCCAAGGCCTGATCGGCCTCGAGTGGTACGCCAACTACGCCGAGATGGCGCGCGGCCTCGAGAAGAACAGCTTCGCGCCGCTCGAGTTCAGCCTGGCGCGGCTCGCGTTGCTCGTCGGCCCGCTGCTGGTGGTCGAGCTCTCACCCTTCGTGGCGCTGTGCGCGATCGGCAGCAACGCTGTCGTGTTCGGCGCCGGCCTCGCCGCCGCACTCGGCGCCTGCATCCTCGACCTCGGCATGGCCGCCTGGACGAAACGCCCACGCTGGACCGCGCTCTTCGTGCCGGTGGGTGGCGTGCTCATGGCCGCGATCTTCCTGCGTGCGGGCCTCATCGGCCACAAGCAAGGCGGCCTCGTGTGGCGCGACAGCTTCTACCCGAAGGAATCGATCATCGGCCGGCAGTTGGTGACTTGGCCGTAGCTAGGTGGTTTTTGGGCTCGCCTCGGCGGGCGATTTGGCAGTGTGGAAGGCCAGCTCGGCGGGAACGAGCACAGGCTCAGCAGCCTGATCAAAGCTTGCGCGATGGGACGACCCCAGCATCGACTGAAGAATGTCACGACCAACTGTTATTAGCCTATTCACAGGAGCGGGAGGCCTTGACCTAGGGCTGGAGGCTGCAGGGTTTCGGACGTCTGTTGCGGTTGAGTCAAACCCCAATGCCGTGAGGACCCTTCGTGAGAATCGCCGCTGGAACGTTTTAGCCAACGATATCCACGAACTGAGCACGCAGCAGATCCTCGATGCCGCAGGGCTGAAACATGGCGATGTGGATCTCGTTGCCGGCGGCCCCCCGTGCCAGCCGTTCAGCAAGTCTGCGTACTGGGCCACGGGAGATTCAGCTCGCCTTGATGACCCTCGTGCAGGAACAATGGGAGCGTTCATGCGCGTGGTTCGAGACGCTCAGCCTCGAACGTTCTTGATTGAGAACGTCCCCGGCCTTGCCTACCAGCGTAAGGATGACGGCTTGACGTTCATTCAGCGCAGCATCAGCGCGATTAATCGTGCAACAGGCTCGAAGTATCAGCTGAGCATTCACATGCTTAACTCAGCTGCCTACGGCGTTCCGCAAGAACGCGAGCGACTTTTTCTCATTGCGCACCGAGACGGCCTCGAGTTTTCCGCCCCGCCTCCGACTCATGGGCCACCGGGCAGACGGGACAGCCTCACAGCAGACTCCACCGGTGGCCGCCAGCTCAGCGCATTCACGACAGCCTGGGATGCAATCGGTGATCTCGAGGACGCAGACGACCCGGACCTCAAGCTGACCGGCAAGTGGGCAGACTTGCTGCCTTCTATCCCCGAGGGAAAGAACTACCTGCACCACACCGCTCGTGGAGGCGGCAAGCCGCTATTCGGGTGGCGACGCAGGTACTGGTCGTTTCTGCTCAAATTGGCAAAACGCCTCCCATCCTGGACGATCACTGCCAATCCTGGCTCTGCGATCGGGCCATTCCATTGGAACAACCGCCGGCTCTCGATGCGGGAGCTATGCCGCATTCAGACCATCCCGGATGACTACTACATCGTCGGATCGCGGCAGGCATATCAGAAGCAGATCGGGAATGCCGTTCCGTCGGCTCTTGCAGAAACTTTGGGCATTCACATTCGGCGTACATTGCTAAACCATCGAGTGAAGAGCCGCGGTTCAACTCTAACCCCTGAGTTCAACAGGCCTCATCCTCCAAGTTCACGCCCTGGGCGAGTTCCGAAGAAGTACTCTTCGCTCATCGGGGAGTACCCGGAGCACCCTGGCGCCGGGCTCGGCCCCGGCGCACTCAGCCGAGACACCTAGAGAGACTGAGATTCGGATGGCCGAAGATACCGACGGCGCGCAAGAGTGTATCAGCATTCAACCTGGTGTCAGCGTGCTCGCGGTGCTCAGGCACCTCAACTACAAACCATGGTTTGCACTTGCGGAATTCGTCGACAACTCGATCGAGAGCTTTGCTCGAAGCAAAGCAGAGCTCACTTCAACTGAACACACGCCATACGTCCAAGTTGCGATTGAGACTACATCTGACGATGGTGGCAAGATCAGCATCCGAGACAATGCCGCAGGTATCAGTGGCCTAGAGTTCCCGCGTGCATTTCGCCCCGCTGAGATCCCACCCGATCGAAATGGCCTGTCTGAGTTCGGCATGGGAATGAAGAGCGCAGCGTGTTGGTTTGCACCTCGATGGGACGTACGCACATCGGCGATTGGTGAGCCGGTCGAGCGCCTCGTAGAGTTCGATATCGGGAGGATCGTCCGGGATGAGCTACGCGAACTAAGAGTGAATACTACCCCTGCTCCCCCAGATGCTCACTTTACTGAACTGACCCTTCGGGGCCTCCACCGAGTGCCAGCCGGTCGAACCCTTGGCAAGATCCGAGAGCATCTTGCCGACATCTATCGAGTATTCCTCCGCAGCGGAACACTTCGACTTACGGTCAACGGCGAAGAGGTCGTGCATGATCACCCAGAAATCTTGACAGCTCCCGCAACGTCCGCCGACGGTGAGGAGACCGGCCCACAGCTTGAGTGGCGGTCGGAGATCGATCTGAACTTTGGCGATGGCCTGAGAGTCAGCGGCTTCGCCGCGCTGCGGAAACAAGCAAGCACTACGCACGCCGGATTCTCTTTGTTCAGACGCAATCGACTGATAGTGGGGAGCGCCGACGAAAAGTACCGACCTAAACTGATCTTCGGCGCGCCAAACTCCTTCACCTACCAGCGCCTCTTCGGCGAGCTTCACCTTGAGGGGTTTGAAGTCAGTCATACGAAAGACGGCTTTCGCTGGGACGAGAATGAGGAGCCCTTCATTGAGCTGCTGAAGGAGCATCTGGACTCGCCCCCCACTCCTCTCTTGAGACAAGCGAAGCACTACCGCACAAATAGAAACTCGAAGGAGTCAGATGACGCCGCCTATGCGGCCACCGAAGGGGCCAGTAAGGCATTGAGCAACTTCGGTGCCACGGCACTTGAGAAGGCCGCTGCAACACCGGAAGCGCACGACCCGCCACGTGAACTGCCGAGCGCTTCGAAAATCGACAAGCGGGTTGTAGATATCGACTTCGCCGATCGAAGGTGGCGCGTAGTGCTGGAGGTCAGCCAGGATCCAGCAGTTGGAAGCTGGCTAGAAGTTAGTGAATCGGTACTCAAGGGAATCGATGATGCGGGTAGGGAGCTACTCGGACTAAGAATGGCCTTAATGCACCCATTCATGCAACGCCATGCGGGATCTGACTTTGGAAATGTTGACGCGATGTTTAGGCTCGCTGTCGCGATAGGACTCGCCGAGAAGCTGGCGCGCGACGGCGGAGTACGCGAAGCGGGCGCAGTTCGACGGAAAATGAATCGTTTATTAAGGGAAGTTCTTTCAAGGGGTTGAGATGAGTGCCTTATGGGAACCAGTCGTTGGGCCTGAAACCGAAGCACTTCTTGCGCGTTCTGTGCCCAGCCAAGCAAGAGATGCGATCCTCGAATCGGCACTAGCGGTACTGGGGCAGTGCACCGCTCCTACCGCACAGCAACCGAGTCGAACGGGGCTCATCGTCGGCTATGTACAGAGCGGAAAAACGCTCTCGTTTACGACAGTAGCTGCACTCGCGAACGACAACGACTTCCGCATGGTCATCATGATCGCGGGGACGACCCGAAACCTGTCTCAGCAATCAGTAGAACGTCTCATCAACGACCTGGGAGTCAACGAGTCATCCTTCTCCAGATGGACTCACATTCACAACCCCGATGAGACATCTGCTGCACGAATGCGCGACGTACTTGCGGAGTGGGATGACCCGAACGTAGATCCAGCAGATCGACGGGTCTTGCTTCTCACGGTACTGAAGCACCACCAACGCCTGGAATCGCTTCTTTCTTCACTCCGGCTTCTTGGCGATGGAGCCAGTAGCCCCACGCTCGTGATTGACGACGAGGCCGATCAGGCGAGCCTCAATAATCGAGTGCGAGTCGGTGAGTTAAGCACGACCTACGGCCACATCCGCGACCTTCGCGACGCACTCCCACATCACAGCTATCTTCAGTATACCGCAACGCCTCAAGCCCTACTCCTGATCAACCTAATCGACATCCTCTCTCCAGAGTTCACAACAGTCCTAGAGCCGGGAGTCGGATATGTAGGGGGTGCTCAGCTGTTTGGGGGCGACTCTCAGCATGTGCACACCATTCCAACGAACCAAATCCCCACTCCCACTTCCCCGCTGAATGAGCCTCCAGAGTCACTGAAAGAAGCACTTCGTTTATTCATCGTAGGTGTGGCCTCCGGGATCATTCGGCGTGGAAGGGAAGCCGCTAACCGATCCATGTTGATTCATCCGTCGCGCGAAACGGTCGGCCACGGGCAGTACTTTACGTGGGTACAGGCGATTCGCACTCATTGGATGGAGGTTCTCGACCTACCAATGGAAGACGAGGACCGAATCTTCCTGATTGCTGAGTTCGAACGCTCACACCGCGACATCTCTCAAACAGAATCCGGCCTCGAACCATTCTGCGATATCGAACCTAGACTTTTACAATCGCTTAGACGCACCGATGTCCGCCTGGTTAATTCACAGCGACAAGCTGATCGTGACATTCAGTGGCGGCAGAATTATTCATGGATACTAGTGGGTGGACAGGTGCTCGATCGTGGATTCACGGTCGAGGGGCTAACGGTTACATACATGCCACGAGGACCGGGAGTCGGCAATGCTGACACGATTCAACAACGGGCAAGATTCTTGGGTTACAAAGGGGAGTACCTCGGATTCTGCCGCGTCTTTCTCGATGCTGCAGTAGCGCACGCCTACCGGGTGTACGTGGAGCACGAGGAGGACATTCGCGCACAACTTCAGTTGGTGGAGACGTCGGGCAAGCCTCTCACAAGTCTCCGGCGCACTTTTCTCTGCGATCGACAGCTCCGCCCCACACGAAGAACTGTTCTCGACATCGACTTCACTCGCCCCGCGCTCCCGCACGGATGGTGCATCCCCCACGCTCCGCATTGGTCACCTGATGCCATTGCGGAGAACCGCGGTGTAGTTGAAGCGTTTCTATCAAGTGCCCACATTGACTTTCGCGATGACGACGGGCATGGCGATCGCACCGAGTATCAGCGACACAAAGTTGTTGATGCGGTACAGTTACAGCAAGTCTACGACGACCTACTCACGCGGCTGCGGTACCCGGATTTTGAAGATGGCCAACGGTGGGTTGGAACACTAATAGTCATCGATCGACTCTTACACGAGGACCCGCAAGCGACGTGCGCGCTTTATAAAATGCGACCTTCAGTCGCTAGCATGCGGACGTTGAACGATAAAGGGCGTATCGAGCAGCTCATGCAAGGTGCGCATCAGAGCCGCCGGGAAGTCTACCCTGGCGACCGACGGATTCACTCCGACCCAGTAACTATTCAGATTCACGAACTAGATCTTACTGAGAGTGGCAGCTCCACACCGGCCTGGGCCGGAGTGATCGTCACACCAATCTGGCTTAGCAGAAGTGCCCGGCGTGACCTCATCAGTCAACCTCAAGGAGGCTGAGGTGACGTTGGCTCCCAGATGAAGCGACGGATCCGTCAGGCGGTTCGTGAGGAGCCGCCCCCTCACCCGCGCAGACTCTCCGCCGGGCGCACGCGCAACGCCTTCGCGCTCGCGGCCAAGCCCGAAAGCGCGGCGAGTGTCGCGGTCAGCAACGCCGCGACGGGCAACCACCACCACGGGATCTCGCCCGGCAGCTCGGTGACCCACTTCAAGAACGCCCACGCCAAAGTGAGCGCGCCGAGTGCACCGAGCGCGCCGGCGACCAAACCGAGCAAGCCGTACTCGATGGCGAGCAGACTCGCGACGCCCTTGCGCGTGACGCCGAGTGTCTTGAGCAACGCGGCTTCGCGGCGACGTCGCCAGGCGTGCGCCGACACGGAACCGGCGAGCACGGCGAGCCCCGTGAACACGGTGAACAGTCCCAGCGCGCGGATGCCCATGGCGAGACGGTCGAGCAACTCGGCGAGCTTGCTCAGGATGCGGCGCACGTCGAGCAGGGTCACGTTGGGGTAGGCCACGGCCAAGCGGTCTTGCACGGGCGCGGTGAGGTCGGCGCCGCTGTCGTCGTCGAGGCGCGCGGTGGCGAGGCGCGCGTGCGGCGCGTCGTCGAGCACACCGGGTTCGACCACCAGGAAGAAGTTGATGCCGAAGCTGCGCCACTCGACCTCGCGCAGGCTGGTCACCGTGAGCTCGACGGGCACGCCTTGCACGTCGAACGCGAGCACGCTGCCGAGACCGAGGCCGTGGTCTTCGGCGAAGTCCGCTTCGAGGCTGGCTTCGTCGACACCGGGTTGCGACCACAGCTCGCCGGCCACGATCGTGTTGTCCTCGGGCAAACTCTCCATCCAGGTGAGACGACGTTCGCCGCGGAAGCCCCAGCGGCCGCGACCGCGACGCCGGCCGCCGCCCTCCTCGCGCGCCGCTTCGCGCAGGTCGTCTACTGACACGCCGTCGACCGCGCGGAAGCGGGCCATCAGGATCGGCACCGACTCCACGTTGCGCGCGCCCTCTTCCTGCAGCACGGTCTGCACGCCGCCCCACTGGTCGCGCTGGATGTCGACGAAGAACGCGCTGGGCGCCTCCTCGGGCAGCGCGCCGCGCATCTCGGAACTGATGCGCGCGCCGATGACTTCCATCGCGAGCACCACGAGCACGCCGAGGCCGAGCGCGACGAGCGCCCCGCGAGTTCCGGCCGACGGGCGACCGAGCGCGGCCACACCGTTCAGCACGTACGGCGACAGACGTTCGCGCGGCAAGCGCCCCGCGAGCCCGGTGAGCGCGCGCGCCACGCCGCTCATCAACAGCACGAGCACCACGAGCCCGCCGATGAAGGCACCCGCTTGCTCCACGCGCTCGCTCTGCCACCACGCCGCCGCGAACAAACCCACGAGCAAGGTGCCCCAGCACGCGATCGACACGAAGCGCGGCGCGGGCAAGGGTTGCGCGTCGGCACGCAGAACGAGCGCGGGACTCACGCGCCACAACGCGGCCAGCGGCGGCGCGGCGAACAAGAGCGCCACGCCCACGCCGAGCGCAACACCGCGCAACAACGCCCAAGGCTGCCACGCCACGACCAACTCACTCGGCAACAACTCCGGCAACGCCTGACTCAACAACCAGGGCAAACTCATCCCGAGCGCGGCGCCGAGCAGCGAACCGATCAGCGCCAAGCCCGCCACGTGACCGAGCGCCATCAAGAGCAACTCACGCGGACGCAAGCCGAGGCAACGCAGCGTGGCGAAGGCGCGCAGTCGCGCCGCGATCCAAGCGCGCACGATCTGCGCGACGCCCGTCCCGCCGAGCAAGAGCGACAACAAGGCCACGAGCCCGAGCGTGTTCTCGAGCCGACCGACCGAACGCTGCAACCCAGGTTGCGCCCGCTCGTGACTATCGACGTCCACGAGTTCGTGTTCGGCGAGACGCTCTTCGAGGATGTCCTTCAGCGCTTCGGCGGCGGGCGCGCCCGGCGGCAACAGGAACAGCGCGCGGTGCCGCACGCGACTGCCGAAGCCGAGCAGTTGCGTGCGATCGAGGCCGGCTTTCGAGAGGAACACGCGCGGACCGAGCGTGAGTGAGAAGTCGAGGCGGTCGGGTTCGTCGAGCACGGCGGCGCGCACGACGAAGCGTTCGCCGCCCACGAGCAGCTCGTCGCCGATGTCGAGGTCGAGCACGCGCAGCAGTTCGGGGTCGGCGGCCACGCCGTCGTTGCCGAGGAGCTCGTCGAGCGCGGCTTGCGGTTCGAGCACCAGCTCGCCGTGCAGCGGGAAGCGGCCGCGCACGACTTTGAGGTTGGCGAGTTGGCTGCGGCCGGGCGGCGCGCCTTCGGGCACGGCGGCCGCGACCATCGAGGCCATCTCGTAGGTGTCGGTGCGCTCGTGGCCGGGCGCGAGTTCGACCATGTGGTCGTCGAGTTCGGCGGGCACGCGCGACTCGGTGCCGAACATGCGCGCGTCGACGGCGAGGTCGGCGCCGAGCAAGTTGCGCGATTGCGACGCGAGGCCTTCGCGCAGAGCACCCGACAAGGCCGACACGCCCACGACAGCAGTGACGCCGAGCGCGAGACAGGCCGTGAGGAACACGAGCCGCGAGCGCGACCCGCGCGATTCACGTCGCAGCGCGGCGAACAACACGCCGAGCTTCACGCGCGCGCCTCGGGAGCGCGGTCCGCCGCGGAGGCGTCGCCGTGAGCGTTCTCGGCCGCGGGCTCTGTGGGGCCCGCGTCCTCGGCGGCGAGCGCCGTTGTTGCGCCGCGCTCTTCGCGCACGATGCGGCCGTCGGCCATGTGGATGCGACGGCTCGCGCGGGCGGCGACCTCGGCGTCGTGCGTGACCATCACGAGCGTGCTGCCTTCGCGCGCCTGCAGCGCGGCGATCAGGTCGAGCACGCGGCGGCCGGTGGCGCCGTCGAGATTACCGGTGGGTTCGTCGGCCAAGAGCAGCGCGGGACGCGGACCGAAAGCGCGCGCCAGAGCCACGCGCTGCTGCTCGCCGCCCGAGAGCTGGCTCGGATAGTGGTGCCCGCGTTCCGCGAGACCGACTTCGGTGAGCAACTCGTCGGCACGCGCGGCGGCGTTCGGCGTGCCGGCCAAGTCCATCGGCAGCAGCACGTTCTCGCGCGCCGTGAGGTTGTCGAGCAGCAGGAAGCTCTGGAACACGAAGCCCACGTGGTGCCGACGCAGCAGCGCGAGTTCGTCCTCGTTGAGTGACTCGAGCGCTTGGCCGTCGAGGCGCACACTGCCGCTGCTGGGTCGATCGAGCCCGGCGAGCAAGCCGAGCAAGGTGGACTTGCCGCTCCCCGACGGACCGAGCACGGCCACGAACTCGCCGTCGAAGACTTCGAGGTTCACGTCGCGCAAGACCTCGATCTCGCGCTCGCCGGAGCGCAGGCGTTTGCACAGGGACTCGGCGGCGAGGCGTACGGTGGGCATGGTGTCGGTGCGCGAGGAGTGGGAGAGCGACGTGCGGTGCTAGCATGGCACGATGCCGCGTTCGACCGCATCCCTTGCCTCCGCCCAGCGCGTGACTCGTGCGCCACGCCAGTGCGCGCCGCAACACGATCGCGCGCTCGCGGCCCACAGCGCCGCACTCCTCGACCGAATGCGCGCGGCGCTCTCGCTCTCGCTCTGCGCGCTGATCCTCGCGCTGACTGCCTGCGGCGACGCGTCCGGCGACGAACTGTCCAGACCTGACGAGCGCGCCGGCACGAGCGATGTCCTCGCGCGCGGCGAAGCAACGGCGGCCGAACAGACTGCCGCCGCGCGCGCCGCCGTGGAGGCGCATCCGGTCGCCACCGTGGTCGTGCTCGGCGACTCGATCTCCGCCGGTCTGCACCTCGACGAAGACGAAGCCTTCCCGGCGCTCGTGGCCGCGCGTCTCGCCGCTGACGGCCTGCCGGTGCGCATGATCAACGCCGGCGTGAGTGGCGACACCAGCGCCGGCGGCTTGCGGCGCGTCGACTGGTTGCTCAAGCAGCGGCCGCACGTGTTGGTCGTCGAGCTCGGCGGCAACGACGGCCTGCGCGGGCAGCCCGTCACCGAGATCTCCGCGAACCTCAGCGGCATCGTGGAGCGCGCGCGCGCCGCCGGGGCCACGCCGCTGCTGCTCGGCATGGCGCTGCCCGCGAGCATGGGGCCCGACTACGTGGCCGAGTTCCGCGACGCCTACGCATCGCTCGCGGAACGCTTCGAACTGGCCTTCGTGCCCGGCTTCATGGACGACGTGGGCGGCCGCCCGGCGCTCAACCTCGCCGACGGCTTGCACCCCAACGCCGCTGGCCACGCGCTGCTCGCCGACAAGCTGTACCCCGAGTTGCGTCGCGTGGTCGCCGAGGTCAGCGGGCTCGACTGAAGCAGCGACGTCGGCGCGGACCAACCGTTCGCCGCGCCTGTTCGGTGCGCCTCACTCGCCGCGCACCGCGAGCAGGCGCTCCCGCGTGTCGAAGCTGAGCGCGTAGCGACGCAACAACTGGCCACCGAGGTACGGCGCGCGTCGCGACTCGATGAAGTAGACCTCGGGGGCGTCCACGCGGTGACCGGCGAACTCCAGCGTGCCGGCCAGTGTGGCGCCCCACACTTTGTGACCGCGCGCGCCGTTGGGACCGCGCGCCTCGCCGACCACGCGCGCCTCGCCAGCGAGCTCGAGCACGCCGCGCAAGCTGTCGGGGAAACTCGCCGTGCCACTGAAGCCGGTGTCGACCACGCCGCGCCAACTGCGTTCGCCGACGCGCATGCTGATCTCGGGGATGCCACCCGGCGTGGTGTAGCGCACGGTGTGTTCGCCGAGCTCGAGCGCGGCGTCGGGCCAGCGCAACTCTTCGCGGGGCGCGTCGAGCGTGACGACGCCACCGTCGAAGAGCGGCAGTCCGAGGATGCCCATCACGCGATCGGCGCCGCTGCCCGACACGAAGCGGTAGTCGGCCACGAGCGCTTGTTGCGCGCCGAAGTCGTGGCCGCCGAGCACGAAGTGGTCGATGCCGACGAGCGCGCGCGGCACGACCGTGCCCGAGCCGTCCGAGTTCAGCACTTCGCCGACGGTGGGCAAGCCGAGCGTCTCGGCCAACTCGGCGTCGAGGCACACGCTCATGCCGGAGCCGCTGTCGAGCGTGAACAGGTACGGGCCCGCGCCGTTCACCAACACCTGCACGCTGAGTTGCCCGCCGGTGGTGCGCAGCGGCGTGACGATCGTGGGCGCGGCCTCGGCGGACGACGCGCTCGCGGACGCGCGGTGCACGCTCGGCCCTGCGGGTGCCTCGGGCTGCGCGGGCTCCACCGGCGCGGGCGGCTCCTGCGTCGCGAGCGGGCCCGCCAGCCCGCCGACGAACAGCCCGGCTGCGAGGACGAGGACTCGCCACGAAGAACCATTGCCCGCCGAAATCAGCACGAAAACTGCCATTTGAAGGTCTCCACCGAGGGGCCGACACGGCGCGCGTCGACTCGGAGCCTACGCCGACAATCTGCACGTTGATAGATTTGCAAACTATGGCCACCCCGCTGAGCGACCTCCAACCCGCCCCGATCCGCGACCCCGCCCAGCTCGAGGCCCTCGCCGAACCCACGCGCTTCGCCATCTTCGAAACGCTGCAGCTCGGCCCCGCGAGCATCCGCGAGATCGCCGAACACCTCGACCGACCGGCCGGCTCGCTCTACCGCCACATCGCGCTGCTCGAGGCGCTCGGACTCGTGAAGCGCGTGGAACAAGTGCCCACGGAGCGACGCGCGGCTTGGGTCTACGCGAGCTTCGAGCCCCTGCCGGCACTGACCTATCAGCGGGGTGACGACGACAGCAACCGGGCGCTCGGCAAAGTGATCGACGCGCTCACGCAACGCGCCGCGCGCGAGTTCACCGAAGCGCTGCTGCGCGGCGACGTGCGCACGCGCGGCCCGCAGCGCAACGCCTTCGCGAGTCAGTTCCAAGGTTGGCTCAACGCCGACGAACTCGCGCAGGTCAACGACCTCCTCGATCAACTCGTCGAACTGCTTCGCGCAGGCACTCGCCGCGCCGACACGCAGCTCGTCTCGCTCGCCACCGTGCTGCGCCCGCCGCGCACGGGGTCTTCCGGAGACTCACCTTGATTGCGTCGTTCCTTCTCAGCAGCGCGCTGCTCGCACACCTCACCGCCATGACGTCCGCGGCTCTGCCAACGCTCGCGCCGACCCTCGGGACTGCGCCCGTCGCGCCCGTCGCGCCCGTCGCGCCCGTCGCGCCCGCTGAGCCCGCTGAGCCCGCTGAGCCCGTCGCGCCCGCTGATGGCTCCGCGCTTGCGCTCAACCCGGCGTTCCCCGAGAGCGTGTTGCTCGACGGCCTGCCGCGTCGCGCCGTGCTCGGCGCCAGTTTCACACCCGCCTCCGAAGACTTGCTCGCGGGCGCTGCCGACGGCGGTCTCGTCGTCTCGCAGATCTCGGGCCGAGGCAGCTTCCGCAGCGAGGTCTGGCGCGACGGCGACGTGCTGCTCGGCCTCGGTGAACACGCGATCACCGACATGCCCACGCTCGGCCGCGCGCTCGCGGAACACCGCGCGGGCGAAGTCGTCAGCGTGCAACGTTGGCGCAACGGCGTCGTGCAAACGCTCGACGTCGAGCTGCGCCCGCACCCGCTCACCGGATTCGAGGGCCTGCGCGTGGAGTACGGCTCGGTGCTCGCCGAGGGCGCGCCGCGGCGCACGCTGCTCACGCTGCCCGAAGGCGACGGCCCGCACCCCGCCGTGCTGCTGATCCACGGCGTGGGCTGCTTCAGTCTCGAGAGCGGGCTCGGCCTCGCGGTGTACGGCGGCTTCGCCGAAGACCTCGCGCGTCGCGGCTACGCCAGCCTGCGCGTGGAGAAGTCGAGCATGGGCGACAGCCTCGGTGAACCGTGCATGCAGATCGGCTTCGACACGGAGGTCAGCGGTTACCGCGCCGGACTCGCCGCGCTCAAAGCCGACCCGCGCATCGACACCGAGCGCGTGTTCCTCTTCGGTCACAGCATGGGCGGCATCATCACGGCGCTGCTCGCCAAGGACGAACCGGTGGCCGGTTACGCCGTCTTCGGCACAGGCATCAGCCACTGGATCGCCTACGAGATCAACAACCTCGTGGACCAGAGCTTGATGCTCAACACGCCGCCGGAGCTGCTCGACGACTACACGCAGATGCGCCTGCGCGCCAGCTACCAACTCATGGAACTCAAGCGCACGCCCGAGGAGATCATCGCGGAGGAACCGCAACTCGAAGGCTTCTTGCAGAGTTACCCGATGAGCCTGCGCTACTTCCAAGAGGTGTACGACATCCCCAAGTTCGCCACGTGGAAAGCCGCCGACGCGCCGGCGCTCGTGATGTGGGGCACGAGTGATTTCGTGGCCAAGCAACGCGACCACGCGATCCTCGCGCAGGTGCTCGAGACCTGGCGGCCCGGCAGCGTCACGCACCTCGAGTTGGAAGGCGTCGACCATCATGCCGCCGCCGCGCCCGACATGCTCAGCGCGATGCGACTCATGCAGCAACCGGGCGGACGTCCACCCGCGCCCGCGATCCTGGATGCCCTGGGATCCTGGCTCGACGAGCTCAGCGCCCGCGACGACGGCTGAGCGCAGCGCGCAGAGAATCCGCAGTCGCGCGACGCCTCGGCCTGACACCGACGCGTCGCGCGGCGCTTCTCGCGCCGAACGGCCGCACAGCCTTCGCGCGCCAGCCTCGCCCGACGGCCTCGCGCCTCAGCATCGCGCGCCGCCTTCTCGCGCCGGCCGCTTGCACCGCGCGCGCGCGCGGCGACGATGGGGCCATGCTCTGCTCCACACTTCGTCGTGCCCTGTGCCTCGCGCTCTTCGCCGTCTGGCTGCTCGCTGCTTGCGGCGACACGCCCCCCTCCACGCTGAGCGAGGCCGAGCGCGACCTCGCGCGCTGGCGCGTGGCCGGCGAGTACGCCGAAGAGAACTTCAGCGTGGCGCTGGAGCACATGGAGCCGCTGCTCGCCGAGAACCCGAGCGCCGAAGATCTGCTCTGGGGCGCCATCGTCATCGAGCGACTGAGCATCCAGGACACCACGCTCGACTTGCTCGCCGCGCAGACACGCGCGCTGGAGTTGGCGCAACGCGCCTACGACCTCGCACCACAAGACGCGCGCATGGCGTTCGTGCTCGGCAACTTGCGGCTCTTGTTCCGCGAGTTGGAGACGGCCGAACCGTTGTTCCGCCAAGTGGTGGCGGCGCAACCCGACGACGCCGCCGCGTGGTTGCAACTCGCGCTCGTGCTCGATGAGTTCGATCAGGTCGACGAGGCCGAAGCGATCTACCGGCGCATCCGCGAGCTCGGGCTGTCGCACGACTCGCCGCTGCTCTACACCGCGAATCACAAGCTCTCGCGCCTGCTCGTGTTCAGTGATCGGCTCGAGGAGTCGGAGCGACTCGCCGCGGAGAACGACGCGAACAAGGAGCGCGTCGCGCTGGAGACGGGCAAGAACTCGCTCACGGGCGCGCACGTCGTCGACATCGACTTCGGGCCGCTCACGGCGCTCGTGCCGCCGCCGCCGCCGGGCTTGCTCGCGCAGGACATCGCGGCCGTGCAGGGCGCGAGCGACGCACAGGGCGCGGGCGACGCACCGAGTGCGAGCGAAACGCAGAGCGCCAGCGGCACGGGCGCTGCTCCGAACGCGGGCGGCGCGCCGAGCGCGGGCGGCACTCCCGCCGTCACCCAACTCACGCGCATCGAGCTGCCGGCACAGGGCGCGCTGCACGTGCTCGACATGAACGACGACGGGCGCCTCGACCTCTTCGCCGCCGACGGCGAGGGCGGCCTGCGCCTCGCGCTGCAAGGCGACGGCGAGAGCTTCGAAGTGCACGGCGTGGGCGTGTCGCTGGGCCTCGTCCCCGAAGAGCTGCGCGTGCTCGACGCCGACAACAACGGACTGCCCGAAGTGCTGCTGCGCGAAGCCACGCTCGACGGCGGTTTCGAGAGCAAGCTGCTGCGCGTGAGCGTGACCGACGGCGCGCTCGCCAACGTGGAAGAGCTGCCGCTGCCCTTGTCGCTGGCGCAGAGCGTGGTGGCAGAAGTGGATGCCGATGGCGACGTCGACCTGCTCGGCGTGGTCCACGACGACACGCTCGGCGGCACGCGTCTCGCACTGCTGAGTCACGCAGGCGCGCTGCAGTTCGTGGATCGCAGCGAGCAAGCCGGGCTCAGCGGAGTGCGCGCCGACCGCGTGTGGGCCGAGGACCTCGACGGCGACAACGACGTGGACCTGATCGTGCAACACGCTGGCGCGCTGAGCGTGCTCGACAACCTGCGCGGTCTCGTGTTCCGCGACGCGCGCGACGACTGGAACCCGCCGCAACAAGCCCCGAGCGACGGCCACCTCGACTTCCAAGACCTCGACGCCGACGGTCACGTGGAGATCCTGCTGCGTCGAGACGACACGCTCCTGCGCAGCGCCTGGACCGGCGAGAGCTTCACCCGACTCGTGAAGCTCGCCGCACTGCCTGCCGGCGCCACGCACTGGGAGCTGCTCGACTTCGACCTCGACGGTCACCTGGATCTGCTCGTGGATCACGACGGCGGCGTGTCCTGGCGTCGCGGCCCCTTGCTCACGAGCAACGCGGCGGCGAGCTTCGTGGCGATCGCGAACTTGTCAGCAGGTTGGCGCGCGGGCGACCTGCTCGGCGCCGCCGTCGTGCCCGACGCACAGAGCGCACGCGACCAGCTGCGCGAACGCGGCGTGCGCTCCGGCGAAGGCGACGGCCTGCGCGAGTTCGCCGTGGCCAAGGGTGGCGGCGTGCACATCGCGCGCGCGGCGACCGCCCGCGGCGTGAGCGTGGAGCTGCAAGGCGTGAGCGACAACTCGCTGGGCGTCGACACCTTGGTGGAATGGCGCGCGGGCCTGTTCTACGGCCGGTTGCGCGGACGCGGTCAACGCATGCTGCTCGGCCTGCCCGCCGGTCAGTCGCTCGACATCCTGCGCGCCACCTGGGCCAACGGCATCGTGTCCTACGTGTTCGACCGCGCGGCCGGCGCGCACGTGCGCGTGGAGCAACCCGATCGCAGCGGCGGCTCCTGCCCCTTCCTCTACACCTTCGACGGCGAACGCTGGGTCTTCGTCACCGACGTGTTGGGCGCGACCCCGCTCGGCCTGCCCTTCGCGCCCGGCATGTACGTGCCCTTCGACCACGAGGAAGCGGTGAAGATCGAAGCGCAGCAGATGCGCGCGGTCGACGGCGTGGTGCAACTCGCGATCACCGAGGAGCTGCGCGAGGTCACGTACCTCGACCGCGCCACGCTGCGCGCGGTGGACCACCCGAGCCACGTGGAGATCCAACCCAACGACGCCTTCGTGCTGCCGCCCTTCCCGCCCGCCGAAGTGCACGCGCTCGCGGAGTTGTTGCCGCCGGCGCGCGCGCTGGCGAACCGTGCGGCGTCGCCGAGTGAGCGCTTCGCCGACTACGGCGCCGTCGATCGCGGGCCGCAAGACACGCGGCTCGGCGCGCTCGAGTTCGCGCCCGAGCAAGAGGTGAGCGCCGAGCTGCGCACACTCGACAGCCAGGTCGCGCGTCCCTTCGAACTGCTGCCGCTGCAGTTCCAAGGCCTCACGAAACCCTGGAGTCTCGACCTCGAGTTCGGCGCCACGCCAGCCGAGCGCGAGGCGATCGCCGCCGCGCCGCGCGTGCGCCTCGTGCTCACCGGCTGGCTGCAATGGGGCGACGCGAGCGTGAACCTCGCCGCCGCCGAACACCCGCACTACAGCTACGAGATCCCGGTGTTGTGGCGACCGACTGCAGGCGGTTGGGAGCGTCTCCCGACGCCGATCGGTTTCCCGGCGGGCAAGACCAAGTCGCTCATCGTGGACGTCACCGACTTCATCGATCGCGAGGACCCGCGCTTGCGCCTCACGACCACGCTCGAGTTGTCCTGGGATCGCGTGGCGCTCGCGTTGGATGCGGGCGACACGCCGCTCGTGCAGACCGAACTCCCCGCGCTCGACGCCGAGCTCACCTTCCGCGGCACGTCGGAGCTCGTGGCCACGGGCAGCGCCGACTTCCCCGAGTTGTTCGACTGGGAGCGCGTCGACCCGAACCCGCCCTGGGATCAACACCCCGGTTTCTACACGCGCTACGGCCGCGTGGATCCGCTGCTCGAAACCGTCGACGACGAGTTCGTGATCCTCGGCACCGGCGACGTGATCACGCTGCGCTTCGACGCGTCGCAACTGCCGCCGCTCCCCGACGGTTGGACACGCGACTGGCTGCTCGACCTCGACGGTTGGGCGAAGGACGGCGACTTCAACACGAGCACCGGCGATCGCGTGGGACCGCTGCCCTTCCACGGGATGACGAGCTACCCGCCCGCGCCGAGCGACGCGGCTCCCGACCGCGCCGCCTGGAACGCGGAGTGGAACACGCGCGCCGCGCGCCAGCTCAAACCGGTGCTCGCGCAGCGCTGATGGCGTCGCTCCCGTTCACGCTCCGCCGCCCGTGGTTGCTGTTGCGCGACCTCACGCTGAACCGCGACAAGCCCGACCTCGAGGGCTTGCGGCGCATCCGTGATCCCGAGCGTTTCCTGTGGGCGATCCTGCCGCACGCCGCGCGCAGCTTCTCGATCTGCATCACCTTGTTGCCCGCCAAGTCGGCCAAGGCCGCGGCGGTCGCGTACCTGAACTGCCGCATCCTCGACAGCTACGAAGACCTCGCGCCCGACTTGCCCGCGCAACTGGCCGCGCTCGAGCGCTACGCCGCGCGCTTCGTGGGCGACGCGCTGGTCGGCGACGCGCCCCCGCTCCCCGACGCACAACCCACCGACGAACGCGACCGCGCGCACCTGTTGCTCGTGGAGCGCTGCGCGGCGGTGGACCGCGTGTTCCTCTCACTGCCGTCGCAGGTGCGCGTGCTCATCGGCGACCTCGTGCGCGCCATGGCCGCCGGCATGGCGCGCGACGCGCAACTCTTCCACGCCCAAGGCGGCGTGCTGCGTGGCGACGAACAACGCGCGCGCTACGCCGCCGCCGTGCTCGGCGAGCCGATGCGCTTCGTCACGCGCCTCACGCTGTTGCAACGCGAAGGCCGCAGCGAACTCAGTCCCAGCGAACACGACACGACCATGCGCGCGGGCACCTTCTTCCAACTCGCGAACATGACCCGCGACGTGGAGAAAGACCTGGAACGAGGCATCGCCTATCACGGCGTGCTCGCAGAAGATCTCGGTGAGACCGTGCCGCGGGCCACGCGCCACGGAGTCCCGCACGTGGACGCCACTGTCGAGCAAGCGCGCATCGAACGCGTGCGCGCCGCACGTGAACACCTGTTGCGTCAGGCGCTGCACGAAGCGCCGGCCTACGGCGAGTTGCTCGCGCTGCTCGACACCGGCAAGCGGCCCGGCATGTTGCGCGCGTCGGCGATGCTGATGCTGAGCTTCACCGACCGTCATTACCGCGGCACAGCGGTGCGCTGCGCACGCGAAGCTTGGGGCCCGCGCGAGTCGGTGCCCGCGCTGGTGCGACGCGCGCTCGTGGCCGTGTTCGCGCCTGCACGCGCACGCCGCGAAGCCAGCACGCGCATCGCGCGCATGACCGCCGCCGCGCAACAACTCACGGCCTGCGCCGAGGAGCACATCGACACCGGCACGCGCCAGCTCGCTGCGTCGCGCAACAACCCGAGCGCCGACCCGAACGCCGGCCCGAGCGCCGGCCCGAGCGCCGACCCGAGCGCCGACCACCCCGACACTCCGAGCTCCGATGATCCCGCCAGCTGACGGAGCGCCGCAGCTCTTCGACGCGGCCGGTCTCGCGCTCGCCGCCGACCAGCCGTCCGACGCGCCCTTCGCGCAACTCGCGCTCGACGAGTCGCCCTACGCGATGCACCGGCGCGCGAGCTTGGAGTTCGCGTTCCGGCTCGCGGGCGCCTCGCGCGAAACGCTCGCCAAGGGTTTGCACCACGAACGCTGGGGCCAGCACGTGGGCGCCTTCGCGCAGCTGCTCGCGCTGGGCCTCTTCGCGCGCCAAGGTTTCGCCGTGCAGAGCGAGCCCGAGATCGGCGCACAAACTCCCGATCTGCAGATCGAGCGCGACGGCGACTCCGCGCTCGTGGAAGTGCGCGCCATCACCGGCTGCGGTCAGACCCCTTGGGAAGACGCGCCGCACGCGCCCGCCGAAGAACTCCCGCCGCTCCCGCGCGGACTCTCGAAGGCGGCCGCCGCGAAACAGATGCGTCAACGCGCGCGCCGCCGCGCCGCGCTGCAAGCCGAAGCCGAACGCGGCGCCGACCAAGACCTCGACAAGACCGTGCTGCGCGTGCTCGAGAAGAAAGCCGCCGCCTACCGCGACGTCTGCGCCGAGTGGGAGCTGCCCTACATCATCGCGCTCTACGAAGACAGCGACCGCCGGCTCTCACAGATCGTGCGCGCCTGGGCCTACGGCGACGGCGATCGCGAACTCGACCCGCACGGCACGCCGCGCTCGGTGCACGACCCGCACGACGGCGCCTTCTTCGGCGACCGCTACCACTTCAGCCACGTGTCGGCCGTGCTGATCTTCGGACGCGAAGCCGAGACCCAGAACCAACTCCTGCTGCGCGGCGACCTGCTGCTCAACCCCTTCGCCGACGAACCGCTGCCCGACGCCTGGAGCTTCCCGCAGCTGCGTCACTACCGACTGCGCAAGAACGAGACGCCGCCGCGCATGCGCTGGTCGCCCTACGAGGCGGCGCCCTTCGCGCTGGTGTCCGCGGGCTGAACCTCGGCGCTCAGAAGGTCACCACCACCGCCGCGACATCGTCGCGCTCGGCGGCGTCGGCCAAACGCGTGACCAAGGTGTTGAGCGCCAAGCGCGCGTGTTCGTTCGCGTCGCTCTTGGCTTCGGCGCGCAGGTCGAGGACGCCGTCGCCCAGGGCATCGGCGGCGCGCCACACGCTGGAGTCGGTGGGCACGACCCAGGCGAAGAGTTGCGCGCCGGTGAAGTCGGGGCTCAGCGAGAGGCCCAGGTGATAGCGACCGAGCGTGCGCACGCGGCCCGACTCGGGCAGCGGCAAGCGCACGAGCTCGCCGTCTTCGAGCCACAGCGCGAGCAGGCGCGCGGGCAACTGGCCGACCTCCAAGTTGAGGAAGGTCGTGGCGTTGGGCGCCGAACGCACCGGCGCCGTGTCCTGGCGGAGCAGGTCCGGACGCGCGTTCTCGCGACTCAAGCGCGCGAGTTGCTCCACGCTGTCGGCGGCCTTCGGCACGCGGCCGAGCAGCTGCTGCGCATAAGCCTGCACGCTGGAACGTTCGCGGTCGCCCTCGGGGAGTTTGCCGGCGAGCGCGCGCGCGCGGTCGAGCAAACGCTTGGCAGACAGCGGCGCGTGACGACGTTCGTGCGAGCGCGCCATACGCAACAACACGTCCACCGGGAGTTCGGGGTCGACCTCGGCGAGCAACAGCGCGAGCTGCGACCAGTTGGGCAAGCCGGCGCTCTCCAGTTGCAGGCCTTCCTCCACGAAGCGCACCGAGCGATCGACCATCTTCGGTTGACGCAGCAGGCGGCTCAGCGCCTCGGAGGGATACAGCGCCGACTCGTCGAGGGCCACGCGTTGCCAGGCTTGTTGGCCGCCGTGGGCGGCGTTGATCGAGTAGGCGGGCGTGTCGTCTTCGGCGGCGGCGAGCTGCGCTTCGGCTTCGGCGCGCAGCGCGTCGTCGTCGAGGCGTTCGAGCAGGGAACGCGGGGCGTCTTCGAGCACGCGGTGTGCGGCGAGCAGGGTCGCGTCGACACGGAAGGCTTGCAGGCGACGGAACTCACGCAGCGCGTCGGCCCGCGCGGCGAGCACGGCGGCGGCGCGGTCACTGCCCGAGCCCACGCCCACGAGGAACCAACGGGCGTCGAGTCGTTGCAGCGGCGCGTCGACCCAAGTGGGCACTTCGGGCGACGGTTCGAGCGCGCGCGCGCGATCGGGATCGAGCCCGGTGTCGACCGCGGGCGCCGCGCAACTCGCGAGCCCGACGCACAGACCGACCAGTGCGCGGAGGCTGCCTGCTGCGCGCCCCCCACGCCGCGCCTCAGGCAACGCAGGGCCGCGTTCGCGAGCCGACCTCCGCGTCGCGTCATCCGTGTTCATCGCGGGCCTGCCACGCCGAGCAACACGCGCGTCACGTATTCGGCACCCCAGGCGAGGCCGGCGAGTGGCACGCGTTCGTTGTCGCCGTGCATGCGCAGCTCGTCCTCGTCGCGCAGCGGGATCGGGAGCAGGCCGTAGGTCGGGATGCCGGCCTCGCGCAGCGCTGCGCCGTCGGTGGCGCCGGTGGACATGAAGGGCAACACCGCCACGCCCGGCGCCATCTCCTCGGCGGCCTGCTCCATGGCTTGGAAGAGCGCGGTGTCCACGGGCGAGGGCGGCGGCGAGGCTTGCGGCTCGCTGCTCAGGGTCACCGACACGTCGGGGCCGGCGGCGATCTGCATCGCGGCCACGAGGGCGTCGACATCAGCGCCGGGGAGGATGCGCAAGTTGAAGGTGGCGCGGCCTTCGCCGGGGATCACGTTGGCGCGGAAGCCGCCTTGCAACATGGTGAGCGCCGCGGCCGAACGCAGCACGGCGTTGTCGAGCGGGTCCTCGGCGAGCAGGTCGGCGGCTTTGTGGAAAGCGTCGGGCTGCGTGGCCGGATCCACCAGCGTGAGCATCGCGCTGCGACGTCGCTCATCGAGCTCCAGCGCTTGCTGGCGACGGTAGTACTCGCGCGTGGTGTCGTTGAGCTGCGCCGGGGCGCGCCAGTCGTGCACGCGCGCCGTGGCCCGCGCCAACTTCGCGAGCGCGTTGTCGACCTGCGGCACCGAGCCGTGACCGCTCGTGCCCTCGGCGACCAGTTGCACTTCGTAGTAGACCTTCTCGGTGGTCTGGATATTCACCGAGCGCACGCGGCCGTCGCTCAGGCGCACGCGCCCACCTTCGTTGAGCGCGAACTCGGCGTCGTCGAAGAGCGCGGCGTGGTGCTCGAGCATCCAGGCCACGCCCACCGAGTCGCCACCCTCTTCGGCGGCCGTGGCGAGCAGGATGATGTCGCGACGCAAGCTGTCGCGGCGCGCCGCCAAGTACTCGAAGGCGGCCAGCTCCACGGCCAGCGGGCCCTTGCAGTCGATCACGCCGCGACCGTAGAGGTAGCCGTCGCGCTCGGCGGGAACGAAGGGATCACTCTCCCAACGCGCTGGGTCGGCGCCCACCACGTCCATGTGACCGAGGATCAGCACCGGGCGTTCGCTGGGTGCGTTCGCACGCAAGCGCGCGACGAAGTTGCCGCGGCCGTTGCCCACATCGAGCACGTGCGTCTCGACACCGGGCATGCCGGCGAGTTGCTGCTCGAACCAACGCGCCATGGCGAGTTCGTTGCCGTCGGGACGTTCGGGCTCGGGGCGCGGATCGGCGCCGTTCGTGGTGTTGATCGCCACCAGTGCTTCGAGACGCGCGCGCGTGCGTGCGGCCACGGCCTCGCGATCGAAACCGTCGGGAGCGTCGGCGGCCACGGCGAAGGGATCCACGGCGCGCAAGGGCGGGATCACGCTGCTGCCCGCCGCGGGCTCGTTCACGTGGGGCGTGGCACACGCGCTGCCCAACAGCAGCGTCAACACAATCGAACAGGTGCGGAACAAGACGGCGACTCCAGGATCGGGACCCACTCGACCCTAGCAATCCGCACGAATTGTCCGCACCCGTTTGCTTCAGCCCGCGACGCCGGCGGCGCTCAGGGCGTCTGCCCGAGCACCGCGTTGCTGCCCGCGAAGCCAGCCGGCGCACCCGCATCGAGGTGCCAGGCCTGCAGGAAGAAGCGCGCGCCGGAGGGCACACCCTCGGGCCAGTGCGTGACCAGGTTCAGCTCGCCCGACGCGTTGTAGCTGAACACGTTGGCGATGTCGGGCGCGGGCACGAGCACGCCTTGTTTGAACGGCGCGTCGATCGCGCTGGCGCCGGTGAAGAGCAGCACGTTCGCGCTCGGGATGCCGCCGCTGATCGAGACCGAGAGCGCCGACCCACCCGCGAGTGAACCTTCGCCCACGAGCAGAGGCGCGTCGCCTGCGCCAGCGAGTTCGAAGCCTTGGTCGAACCAGGTGGTCTGGAGCGAGAGGACCCACAGGGCGCCCTTGCGGATGATGCCGGGGAACATGCCGGGGATGAAGGCCGTGCCGTTGGCGCCCACGGCGAGCTCGTGGGTGCCGTCGCCATCGAGGTCGCCGAGCGAGCAGAGCGCGCTGCCGAAGCTGTCGGTCGCGGAGAGCGCGCCGCCGAAGCCGCCTTCGCCGGGGCCGATGCGCTCGCTGGAACGCAGCGTGCCGTCGGCGTTCATCGAGAGCAGCCAGACCGTGTTGCTGATCTGACGCGACATGGCGATGTCCGGGACGCCGTCGCCATCCACATCGCCGAGCGGCGCCACGTGCGAGGGGTTGATCGGTGCTTGGAGGCCGCCGGTGCCGCCTGCGATCACGGCGGTGTTGATCACCGAACCGTCGGCAGCGAGGAAGGCGATGCGGAAGTCGCCCGACACGGCGTAGGCCAGCTCGGTGACGCCGTTGTCGTCGAGGTCCCCGACAGCTCCGAGGAAGGCGCTGGTGGCGAGCGCAGGGTCGGCGGCGGCGCTGAGCGGCACCGAGTTCAACAACGAGCCGTCGGTGTCGAGCAACAGCAGGAGCGTGGCGTGCACCGCGAACCCGTTGCCCCAAGGCAGACGCAGCGCGAGGTCTTGTGTGCCGTTGCCGTCGATGTCGCCGACCGACGCGAGCGAGGGGTCGATGCCCGAGCCGGGGATCAGCGCGCTGTACGGGATCTCCACGATGTCGCCGACCGTGCCATTGCTCTCGAGCATCAGGATCCAGACCGACTCGGGGATCGCGGTCGCCATGGCGAGGTCGGGCACGCCATCACCGTTCACGTCGCCCACGCGCGCCACGCCGCCGCCGAACTCGTTGCTGCCCGAGGGCAGGTCGGTCGTGAAGCCGCCGAGGCCCTCGGCGATCTGTTGCTCGGCGAGCACGCTGCCGTCGCTGTCCATGAACAGGATCCAGAGTGTGCCGCGACGGTCGTTCTGGTTGCCGCAGCCCATGGCGAGATCGGTCACGCCGTTGCCGTCCACGTCGCCGATGTCGGCGATGTCGGAACCGAAGCCGGTGTCGCCGAGGAGCGAACCGTCGAAGCCGCCGAGCCCCTGGTCGATCTTCAGCTCACTCACGACGGCGGCGAGTGAGGATTGCGCAGTGAGCGCAGCGGGCGTGATGCAGAGTGCCAGCGCGGTGAGCGCGAGGCGGCGGCTGAAGCGGGTCATGGAGCTTCTCCTCGGGAGACGAGCGTTGCGCGCGCGCCTCGTGTTGCTGTGTGGCTTTCGCACCCCCTGCCCCCAGCAGGCCGGACGGGTGTTCACCAGACTTGGCGACAAGCGCGCGGCGCGAACGCAGCACGAATCGGCGCGCGACGGCTGGACTCCACTGCGGAGCCCGCGCGGGCCGCGCGCTCGGATCGCAAGCCCGGACCACCTGCCGACAGCCCGATGCCAGGGCCGCCGGGTGACGCGCCCACACCCGCTGTGAGACACTCAGGCGCTAGTTTCAGCCGGAAAAAACCGAACATTCCGACGGCCACGCGCGCGCCCGACGCGCCCGCGCCGCCGCCCTTCGCGCCTTCACATCACCCAGGAACGTCCCGACCGCCATGTCCGCCACCGAGTCTTTGCCCGTGTCTGCTCACCATCCGAAGGCCGCCGCCACGCGCGTGCTCGTCGCCGACAACCTCGATCCCGCGGGCGTCGAACTGCTGCGCGAAGCTGGGCTCGATGTCGACGTGCAGATGGGCCTGTCGCCCGAAGAACTCGCGGTCGCCGCGAAGAACGCGCACGGCATCCTCGTGCGCAGCGCCGCGAAGGTCACCGCCGACGTGATCGCCGCCGCGCCGCAACTGCGCGCCGTGGGGCGCGCGGGCATCGGCGTCGACAACATCGATCTGGATGCGGCGAGCGAGCGCGGCGTGCTCGTGATGAACACGCCACTGGCCAACGCCACGACCACGGCCGAGTTGGCCATCGCGCACTTGTTCGGCTTGGCGCGTCATCTCGCGCGCGCGAACCAGTCGATGGTCGAAGGCCGCTGGGACAAGAAGAAGCTCGTCGGCCATGAGCTCACGGGCAAGACCTTGTGCGTTGTCGGCCTCGGCAAGATCGGTCGACTGGTCGCCGAGCGCGGCGTGGGCCTTAAGATGAAGGTGATCGCGCACGACCCGTTCCTGCAAGGCGAGAGCCCGGTGCAAGGCGTGGAGCTCGTGAGTTTCGACGACGCCTTGAAGCGCGCCGACTACCTCACGCTGCACGTGCCCAAGGGCGCGAACACCGCAGGCCTGATCAACGCTGACGCCCTCGCGCAGATGAAGCCGAGCGCCGCGCTGATCAACTGCGCGCGCGGCGGCATCGTGGTCGAAGCCGACCTGGTCGCCGCACTCAGCGACGGCAAGCTCGCCGGCGCCGCGCTCGACGTGTTCGAGACCGAACCGCTGCCCGAGGACAGCCCGCTGCGCGCCGTCCCCAACCTGCTCATGACGCCGCACCTCGGCGCCAGCTCGAGCGAGGCGCAAGTGCGCGTGTCCACCGAGATCGCCGCGCAGATGATCGACTATCTGCTCAAGGGCGAAGCGCGCTGCGCCGTGAACGCGCCGAGTGTGGCGCCGGAGTTGCTCGCGAAGTTGCGCCCGTTCATGCAGCTCGGCGGCTGCCTGGGCCGCATGGTCGGCCAGCTCGCCGCGTCGCCCGTGGTGAAGCTCGAAGTCAGCTACGTGGGTGAACTCGCCGAACTCGAAACCGACCCGCTGCGCCGCGAAGTGCTCGCCGGCTTGTTGAGCATCGGGCGCGAGGCGCCGGTGAACGCCGTGAACGCCGAGCGCGTGGCCGACGACCGCGGCCTCAAGGTGCTCGAAGAACGCACGCGCAAGGGCAGCGACTACACCGCGCTGCTCAAGCTCAACGCCTTCACCGCCGACGGCACCGAACACGTGCTCGCCGGCACCGTGTGGCGCGGTCAGCCGAGGCTCGCCGTCTTCGAAGGCTTCGGCGTGGACTTCCGCCCCGAAGGCACGCTGCTCGTGACGCGTCACCTCGACCAGCCGGGCGTGCTCGGCCAAGTCGCCACCTGGCTCGGCACGATCGACGTGAACATCGGCGGCCTGCACATGGCCGCGGCCGGTCACGCCGGCGAACCCGCGCTGGCCGTGTTCGAAACCGACCGCGCGCTCACCACCGACGAACAGAAGGCGCTGCGAGAGTTGCCCCCGATCGTGTCGACCTGCGTGTTGCAGGTGTGAGCGCGGCACGACGGCGTCGCTGCACGCGACGCGCGCCCTGAGGTGGAAACGCCACCAAGCCGACCTCTCTTGCGAGAGGCCGGCTTGGGAGTCGGCGGCTCAACCGTCGTGATGCCTTCCCTTGCCACCTGGGAAGTGCCCACCCCCACCGGAGGCCGCCCCTCCCTTGGGTTCCTTCTCGCTGGGCTTGTCGACGTTGCCCGAGTCGCCTCCATCGGGACTCGGCGTCCACGTGGCGATCCCCGAGTGAGGACCGGTGCGTTGCGAACCCCGTTTCCCTGAATTTGAGGGCGGGCGTGACGGCACCGGCCGAGCGCTCCGCGCCCACGCTTGGTTGAGCACATAGGACGCACCGGTGTACCGGCTCTGGCTACGCGCGTTGACTCCGCCGCCCCCGGAAGTCGCACCATTCACGCCGCTGCGAGTCGGAGCGCCTGCGGGGGCGGCCTTGGTGGTCGAGTTGGGGTTGGGCTTCCCACCGAAACCGAAGTAAAGGGCGCCGCCAGTTCCGTCGTTGGGGCCGCAGCGTTCAAGGAAGGCGCGGATGAACATCTCACTGACATCAATGCTCTCGGCCATCCTCTGGATCTTCAGGGGGCCATCGATGAGGTTGTCGGGATCGGTGTTGGTATCCCACGGCGTGATGATTTCCTCTGCCGAATCCGCGGCGTGCCCCCAGTCCTCGTTCTCGTACGGGTTGCCATCCGCGTCGCGATGAGCGACGAAGTCCTGAACGAAGTGTAGAGCCTTACCGAGGTTCGTGGCATCACACGCATCTGCAAGGACGTCGGTGTGGAACTCGAGCCAGATGCGCCGTGTGATGTCGTTGCCCAGAGCGTGATACTCGATGTTCTGACGATTGTCGCCGAAGGGCCAAGCCTTGTTCTCCGAGTTGTCCTGCTCGATGTTGGCCCACACTGCTGTCAACTCGAACTCCGAAGGGACAGCCTGCGACCCAAAGTCCGTCATCACTCGCAACATCGCTGCCTTCGTGAGCCCCGCGTGAGTGTTCTTTCCAGCTGGATCGTCGAGCGAACCAGGCTCATTGAGTCCGTACGGATCCCTGCGATGCGGGTTGTTGTGCACGAAGTGGAAGCGGTTGCGACCGTCCGGGAACCCCAGTGGGTCGGGTGTCGCGAATCGCCCGACCTCCGGTAGATAGAGTCGATTGCGGAAGTCGAGGAAGCTGCCCATCCCATCGATGTGCCATCGACCCTGGAAGCCCACGGGGTTGCCGATGAGCGAGTCGCCGCCTGAGACGAGCTGGCCCGTCACCGCGGACGCGCGGTATCGATTGCCGAAGTCGCTGTAGCGGTAGGACTCACGGATCGCGCCCACCTCGTCGGTCAGGACGGAAGCGGAGCTTCGCCAGTCGGCGAAGACCTGGAACTGCTCACCCGTGTCCTTCCTCGCGATCTCGAGCGTGTCGTCGATCGCGCCCGAGTAGTGGTGCTCGAAGACACGCGTGAGGCCCGGCTCGTCGACCGTCCGTTCAATGGCGTGGTGGCCCCAGTAGGCGAGCGTTTCGGTCGTCCCTGCCTGAGCGTCGTGGGTCTCGATCCGTCGGCCCAATGGGTCGTAGAACAGCCGCGTGAGGCCTCCGTTCTCCTTGATCGTGGCGACGTGGCCGAAGGCGTCGTAGTGGAGCTCGCGACCACTCGTCGACTCGGAGTAGCTGCCGTCGAGGTCGGATGTGATGGTCTCGCTGCCGAACGACTGGAGCTCGTTGAGCAGGCCCGTCACGAAGGCGAGTACCAACGGCCCGGCGCCCGCATCGACCGACATGAAGTCGCGGTTGAAAAGCGCGTCGTACTGGTAGTCCATCTTGAACGGCGCGGCGTTCTGCTCGTTAACATCAAAGACGCCGTCGTCAAAGTCCGCAGCGGGGAGCCCCGAGCGGCTGGCATCGAGCTGCTGAGCGGCGTCGTACTCGTAGTGGACGCCTCCATCCAGGAACCCTGTCGGCAGGGTCGAACCGTCTTGCGCAAAGAACTCCTGGAGCACGTCCACGGGATCCCCCAAACCGTCACGCGTCATGCTGAAGCGCGCGAGCAGCTGTCCGGCGCTCTCGTGTTCGATCGACGTCACGTTGCCGAGCGCGTCGTGACCGAGGAAGGTGACAGCTCCGGCGTCGCGGCGCCGCTCGACGACACGCCGCCCCTCGAACACGTTGTCCAGCAACTGACGCGATGCTGTGCCCTCGACCTTGTCCACTCGATCGAGTCGATCGACGCCGTCATAGGTGTACTCCGCATAGTTATTCGAAGCCGACGTGTGCGTCGGGTACAGCAGGCGCCAGAACCGACCCATCGCGTCGTAGCGTGCCTTGACGGTCGAGAGGACACTCCCGGGAATGACCTGCACGCCGCCGCCGGGAATCACCACGGTCTGCGGCTTACGGCTCGTCTCTTCCTTCTCGAGGCCGCCGAGGCTGTTGACGACGCGCTCCACGATGACGGTGTCATGCTCCGCGCTGACCATGCGACCCATTCCGTCGTAGTCGAAGTTGAACACCGAGGGACCCAGCACACCGGGCCCACGCGCGATGTCGAGCTGCTCGAGCCGCCCTACCGGATCGTAGGTGAAGTCGAACACCGAACCGTTCGGGTCGATGCGCTGCACCAGTCGGAACGCCTTGTCCCAGTCGTACGACTCCGTGGTCCCATCCGCGTACGTGCGAAGCTCAAGGTCGCCGAACACGCTGTAGGCGTGCTGCGTGACCTGATCGGGGTCGAGCCCGCCATCGGCGGTGATGGAGAGGGGGCGGTCCGAAGCGTCGTAGGTGAAGAGGGTTCTGATGTCCTTCACTCCGCCAACCACCCTCGTGCGTGAGCGTTCACGCCCCGCCTCGTCGTACTCCCACTCGCTCACGCGGCCCGACCGATCGACCTGACGGCGGAGCTGGCCACCCAACGTCCACTCGAGCGTCTTCGAGACCCCGACGGCATCCTGGACCTCGAGCAAGCGCCCCTCCGCGTCGTAGGCCATGAAGTGACTCACCAGGCGCTCGGAGGACGTACCCGCGAGCTCGTCGCCCTCGAGTTCGAAGAGCTGCTCCGGGAGGCCGTGCTGGCCATAGGTCAAGCGCCAACCGTTGGCGGGGGTCATCGAGTCGGTCGCGCTGATCAGCTCACCGGCTTCGTTGTAGGCGTACGTGAATTGCGTCCCGTCCTCGAAGGTGCGTTGAACGAGGTTGCCGTTCGCGTCATAGGCGTACGTGGTCGTCAACATGCCGTCGTCACCGTCCAACGGTGAGCCGTTCGCCTTGACGGCGCGGACGCTCCGCTCGACGAGGCGATTCTGGAGATCCCAAGCCTGCGAGATGCGAGCCAGGAGTTCGCCGCTCGGCGAGTGCAGCTCACGGGAGAGCAGGTTGCGGTCCTCGTCCCAGCCGTAGTGAGCCGAACGGCCGAGCGCATCGGTCATCGACGCGAGGTGCCCATGCTCGTCGTGGGTGTAGGTGACGTCCTGACCGAGCGGGTCGGTGCGCCGTAGCAGCAGGTCGTCCTCGTCGTACGCGAAGCCGATGAATCGATCGTCGTCGGTCGACTGCAGGTCACCCGGCATCCGAACCTCGACAGGCTGGTTGCGCTCGTTGTAGAGCCACTCAACCCGCTCGCCTTCCGGATGGGTGGCAGCGACGAGGCGGGCGTTCAGATCGTAGTCGTAGGTGATCGTCGCCGTACTCGAGGTATCGAGATCGGTGGTGACGCTCGTGATCTGGTTGAGCAAGTTGTACGTGAAGGACGTCTCTCGCCACCCATCGCCAAACGGCGAGTCATCGGACGTGCGGTGTGAGACCTGTCGCCCGGAAAGATCGTAGTCGATCTCGACGACCCGCCAACGCCCCGACGGGCCCTCGTCCACGCGCGTGAGTTGCCGGGTCACGCGACGGCGAGTATCGTATTCAAACAACGCCTCGGACGACGAGCCGCTACAGGCACAGGAGTTGATCGTGTGGATGAGGTTCATCGACGCGTCGTAGTTCATCAGCGTGACGCGATCGCCGCCCGCCAACTCTCGAACCTGCACGGACGGGTAGGGTTCGAGGCCCTCGTACTCGTAGCGAGTCACGACGTCGAGCCCGTCAACCTGCGTCAAGCGCCGCCCGAACCGATCGTAGGTCCATGAGACGGAGATCTGCTCGGGACCACTCGGCCCATCGACGACCGGGAAATCCACCTTCGTGAGGTTCCCCTGGGCGTCGTACTCGTAGCGGAACTTCCTGAGCGGGTCCGCAGACCAGACTGGATGAGCGTTCACGCGCGGAGTCGTCGCCGTCGCCATCGCGAACCCGTTGCTCGCGTCACCATAGGTCCACGACCAGACCAAGCTCTCCGCGTCGCTCGCTCCGTCGTACGGGCGCTCGATGCGAGCCAAAAGGCTCGCATGTCCGCGTGGATCGGCGTTCGCTTCATCCCAGACCCACTCGATGGTGCGGCCGCTGGGGCGCACCTCCTTCACCTTCTCATACGCCGCGTTGTAGGCGTACGTCGTGACGAGCCAGTCGCTCGTGGCGTCGTCCCACATCTGACGCTCCAGGACCTTGTGGCTGTCGAGATCGACGAGGTACCGCACTACGTCGCCCATTCGATCCGCCACCTCCACGAGAGGCGAGTTCGAATAGTCGACCGTGAACACTTGATTCGACTCACCCAGGCGCTGCTGCACGACCCGACCACTCGCGTCCCAGGTGTTCACGAGGTAGGGCTCTGACGCCCCGGGCTCTTGGATCGAGGTCAGGCGGCCTTCCGCGTTGTAGGTGAAAGTGCGTGTCGCACCAGAAGGGTGCTGAGCCGTTGGCGGAAGCGTCACGCCCACGAGATCACCCGCGACGTCATAGGCGTAGCTCACGGTCGCGCCACTCGGGTCGGTGATGCTCGCGATCTTGCCAGAGCCAGGGCCACTACTGTGCCAAGAGACGACTGCGCTGCGCCCCAGCGTGTCGATGATCTCGATCAGCTGGGAAGACGTCTGCGCGTCGTAGACGAATTGCAGTGCCTGGCCGTGCGGGTCCTCGATGCGAGTGAGCTGATAGTTTCCGTAGTGCGGCCACGCAGCGTCCGTCGACTCGAGTTCGAACAGGTAGGTCACCCCGTCGCGGCTCGTCAACGTATGGGTCCAAACACCGGTGAGCGGATGCTTGTTGGATTGTGCCCGGTAGGACATCCCGGGGGCGGCGTCGTAGGCGATCGAGAACACCGTCGTGCTCGCCTTGGTGAATCGGTCACGCCTGTTCTGACCGTTGTAGAAGAACAGGTCATCACCGATCTGGGTCCAGCGCACACGCATGAGGAGTGGCGAATCCCAGCGGCGCCCGAACGGCCCTTCGGTGCCGTTCTCGCTGCGGTAGTAGCGGTTGACCTCGAAGTCGAGGCCCGTGCCGGGGATATATAAGTCGCGCTCGGACAAGCCGAAGCCACCGGTCACGAGATCGAGTGGATCTGGCTCGTCATCGGTCGGGTCATCTCCGTCATCGTCGACATCCGGCGGTACGGCTTCGACATCGTCGGGCGGCGGTACGTCTTCGAAGCTGAGCCCCCAAACTTGACCTGCCGCGCCAAGCACAACGAGCAACGCGATCAGTAATATCTTCAGAGAGTGCGTCATTGATGGGATCCGATTCACCGGGGTACGGACAGGTCGAGGGCGCCAGGTGATCCAAACCGAGGCCCACTCGCGTCGGGAAGAGACGAACGAGTGCGCAAGGCCCCACCCTTCCTCATGTGGGACACCGCGGACCTCGCACCTGTTTCAAATACTTGCGTCGCGACGCTCGCTCGCAGTTTCACTATTCGCGTTGCTCACGAGCAGGTGCGTGCGCTCGGCAGTGCACTCGGGTTGCAGCCTGTGAGAGCCTCCAAGCTCAGGCTGCCACTGCGCCGGGCCTGCATCAGCGAACCAGCATCGGTGGTAACCGGACCAGGCCAGCACGTATGTTGGGCAGTGCTGCGCCTGACCGTGGTGCGATCTCGCACACACTCGGCACGCACGCACGAACCCCATGCCCCCCACCCCCCCGCCCTACGACCGCGTCGTCTTCGACTGCGACTCCACGCTGTCCACCATCGAGGGCATCGAGGAGCTCGCCGCCGGGCGGCCCGAGTTGCGCGACGAGATCGCCGCGCTCACCGACCAAGCGATGTCGGGGGCGATCCCGCTCGAGCAGGTTTATGCGCGGCGGCTCGAGCTGCTCGCGCCGCGTCGTGTGGAGGTCGCGCAGGTCGGGCGGCTCTACATGGAGACGGCGCTGCCGCACGCGCGCGAGGTCGTCTCCGTGTTGCATGCGCTCGACAAGGAGGTGCGCGTGGTCTCCGGCGGGCTGATGCTCGCGGTGCAACCCTTCGCGGCCTGGCTCGGGGTGCGCGCCGAACGCGTGCACGCCGTGCCGATTCGCTTCGACGCCAACGAGCACTACCTCGCCGTGGACGAGACGTGCCCGCTGGCCCGCGCAGGCGGCAAGCGTGAACTCGTCGAGAGCTGGCCGGGCGCGCGCACCGTGCTCGTGGGCGACGGCATGACCGACGCCGAAGTCGCCCCCGCCGTGGCCGCCTTCGTGTGTTTCGCGGGCGTCGTCGAGCGCCCGGCGGTGGTCGAGCTGGCGCACGCCGTGGTGCGTCGCCCGGATCTCGCGGCGCTGCTCCCGGCGCTGCTCTCGCAGGACGAACTCGAGCGCCTGCAGCGCGACCCGCGTCACAGGCCGCTGCTCGCTCACGCCTAGCCACAGGGTTAGGATCGCTCACTCGCGCGCCGCGCGGGCCGGCATCACGTCGGCCGCGAACTGGTGCGACTCATCTCCAGGAAGCCGCCCCGTGTCTGCCCCCGCGTCCGACCCCACCGATCTCAAGCTCTTCATCCCCGGCCCCAGCCACGTGCGCAAGCGCATCCTGGAGGCGCAGGCCAAGCCGATGATCGGGCACCGCAGCCCCTTCATGAAAGAGCTGCTGGCCGACGTGCTGCCCGGCGTGCGCGAAGCCTTCGGCACCAAGGGCGACGTGGTCGTGCTGAGTTGTTCGTCGACCGCAGCGATGGAAGGCGTGAGCCGCAGCGTCGTCCGCCCCGGCAAGAAAGCGCTGCACCTCCCCAACGGCAACTTCTCCACGCTCTGGCGCAAACTGTCGAGCGCCTGCGGCCTCGACGTGGCCGTGGAAGAGAAGCCCTGGGGCGAAGGTTGGGACGAAGCCTCCGTGTCCGCCGCGCTCGACACGCACGGTGAAGTCGACGCCGTGTTCGTGGCGCATTGCGAAACGAGCACCGGCGCGCTCTCCGACATCGCCGGCGTGGCGCGCGCCGTGCGCGCCAGGTGCCCGCAAGCGCTCGTGTGTGTCGACGTGACGAGCAGCGCCGCCGGCGCCAAGATCGACTTCGACGCCATCGACATCGACATCGCTGTCGGCGGCGTGCAGAAAGCCTGGGCGTTGCCCGCCGCGCTCGCGCTGGCCGCCGTGTCCCCGCGCGCCAAGGCACGCATGACCGAGGTGCCGAACCGCGGCTACACGAACGACCTGCTCTCGGCGCTCGCCTACCAAGATGAGAAGGGCATGACGTCGACCACGCCGGCGATCCCCGTGATGCAGGCGCTGCGCGTGCAACTCGGCGACATCGCCGCGTCGGGGGGCTTCGCAGCGCGCTTCGACAAGCACCTCGAGATGCAGAAACTCGTGCTCGACTGGGCCGCCGGCCACGGCTTCTCGGTGCTCGCCCACGAGGGCTTCCGCAGCCCCACCGTCACCAGCATCGGCTGCGACGGCCGCTTCACGATGAGCGAGCTGGTGTCCGGCTACCGCGATGCCGGTTATTTCATCACTGGCGGCTACGGAAAGACGAAAGAGACGCACTGGCGCATCGGCCACATGGGCGACCACACGCCCGACGACGTCACCGAGCTGCTGCGCCTGACCGACGACATCCTGAAGCGCATCGGCCTGCAAGCCCCGGCCAAGGCCTGAATCCTCGACGCGGCCGCGCGCCGCTCGCCACGGAGATCCCGACCATGCTCAAGACCCTCTGCCTGTTCGCACTGTTGCCGCTCGCGGCCTGCACGTCGCCACTCACCGGCGCCGAAATCGACGTCGCCCTGCAGCACACGCTGGCCTCGGCGCGCAGTCACCACGAAGCCGGGCGCGACGTGGAATCCGCGCACCTGCTCATGGCCGTCACGCGCGTGGACCCCAAGTACCCGGGCCTGGCTGATGTCGACGACCAAGTGCCCACGCTCACCGACTGGGAGCACCCCGGCTGGCTCGGCAGCAACAAGCGTCAGCGCGAACGCGTCGACGCGGGGATCCTGGCGCGCGTGCTCTGGTACATCCCCGACCGCGTGCTCGACGTGCTCGACGTGTTCAGCTTCGACGTGCACATCGGCGTGGGCGCGATGGCCAACGTGCACGTCACGCGCGCGATCCAGTTCGGCGTGGGCTTCCGCAGCGTGGGCGGCATCGGCTGGCACGACCAGCGCAGCCTCGGCATCCGCACGCAGGCCGAAGCCGGCTTCAACGTGCTCGCCGCGGGCGCGCAAGGCGTGTCGGCCTTGCAAGCCGGCACCTCCGGTGTGCACGGCGGTTCGTGGGACCTCGCCGGCCTGCACAGCCCGAACGACGACATCTACCGCGACGACCGCGACTACTGGGCGCTCGGCGCACAAGTGACCGCCGGCGTGGCCGGTGTCGACGTGGACGTGCACCCGGTCGAGATCTTCGACACGGTGGTGGGCTTCCTCCTGTTCGACCCGCTGCGTGACGACTTCGCCACCACCGAAGGCCTCAGCCTGAGCGACTCGGACAAGCGCTTCCTGCGCAACGTCGAGCGCGCGGCCGGCAACGAGGACATGCTGCATTCGTACCGGCTCTACAAGGGCTATGGCCCGGAGACGGACGACGACGCGACCGAAGACGCCGACGCGCCCGCCGAAGCCGACGCGCCCGCCGAAGACAACGCGCCCGCTGAAGCCGAGACCCCGGCCGAAGCAGGATCCGACGACGCCTGAGCGTTGTGCGCGACGACGCGCGTTGCCCCCCGGGCGCGCGTGTCGTCGCCAAGGGGCGCAGCGCGCGGAGTCGCCTAGCCCAGCAGCCCGGCCGCGTCGGGGAAGCGCTTCTTGAGCGCGGCGCGCAGACACTCGTCGAGCAGCGGGTCGAGCTTCTTGTGCACGGCTTCGCGACGACGCGCTTCGGCGTCCTCAGCGCTCCCGCGACGCGACACGAGGCCGCCGAGCACGCCCGCGCGTTGCTTCGACGCGTGGCGCACGGCGTGCCACAGGTTGTCGCGCGAGGCGAGCACTTCGGCGATGGTCACGCGCCAGGGTGCGAGCTCGGCGGCCGTCTCGCTCATCGCAGCGGTCTGCACCACGCCGCGGCCGCGACCGAACTGGGCCACGGCCAGGTAGCGCAACAAGCAGCGACGCAAGGCGGCGTCGTGGAACTCGGCCGACCAGCTCACGCAGGGTTTGCCGCGCGCGAAGGCGAACTCGAAACCGCGTGCGAGGCCCGCGCCACCGAGCGCGCCGAGCACTGCGCCGACCACGGCGCCGCTCCCGAAGGTGAGCCCCTGCGCAACGAGGTCCGCGCCGACGCCCGTGGCCGCGCCGCTCAACAGGCCACCCCAGATCGCGCCTTGCTTGCGGCCGATCGGGGCTTGGCCGCGCACCAACACGTCGCGCGCTTCATCGTGCAGGCGCGCGGCGGCGTCGCCGTCGAGCCCGTGCACGTCGATGAGCGTGTCCATGAGCCGTGTCTCGCGCGCTTCCTGGCGTTCGGCCAGACGGTCCATCGCTTCCTGACGCGCGCGCGTGCCGGCCACGCTCGAGGGCAAGGCTTCTTCGTCGAGCAGAGTGTCGGCGGTGCAGGCGGCGAGCGCTTGCACTGACTGCGTGAACACGTCGAGCTGCTTGGCGGACCACGCGCTCGCGAAGCTCTGCATCGCGCTCGCCTTCTCGCCGCTCAGCAGCGGGCCGAGTTGTTCGAGCAGCAGACCCTCTTGCACCCAGCAGCGAGTGAAGGCGTCGAGCGGGAGCACCTCGGCCACGAAGTCGTGCTGCTTGGTGGCCTCGCGCCAGCGTTCGAGCAGCGCGTCGGCCGACGACGCGGCGCCGGTCTGGTTCAGCAACAACACCACGGGCTTGCCGACCCAGCCGAGCACTTCGAGCTCGGGGTTCACGTAGCCGGCTTCCTCGGGATCTTCGGTGGCGTTCACGAGGTAGAGCACGAGGTCGGCGTCGCGTTGCAGCGTGCGCAGCGCTTCCTGGCCACACCACAGCGCGCGGTCGGCGAGGCGGTCCCACACCTGGTGCAGGAACCAACCGAGCGGATCGTTCTCGCGGCGCAAACGACGCAGCAGGCGCGCGGTGTCACCGAAGCCGGGCGTGTCCCAGAGTTGCAGGCGCGCGCCTTCGTGCTCGATGACGGTCCAGGCTTCGCTGAGTTCGGTCACGTGGGCTTGGTCGAACACGGTGCCCACGTCGGCGCGCAGCAGGGTGCGCGCGAGCGTGGTCTTGCCCACGTTGGTGTGCGAGACGAGTGCGAGCGACACGTTCGTCATGAGGCACTCGCAGCGCGACGCGGCGGCCAGAGTGCGGCCTCGAGTTCAAGCACCACGTCGGCGCGAGGCGGACGCAGCAGGTCCACGTGCACGGCTTGCAACTCGGCTTCGCGCACCACGCGGTCCCAGGCACGACGGCGCTCTTGCATGCGCTCGTCGATCTCACCCACGCGTTCGCGGAAACGACTGGCGTCGATCACCACGAGCACTTGCTGGTCGGCACTCAACGACGCGCGCGCCTCGCTGAGCAGTTCGCCGTGCACCTCGACCTCCGGCGACTGTCCGAGCGCGAACACGATCACGCTGCACCAGTCGTGCGCGTCGTCGCCGAGGGGTTCCCAGGCGTCGCCGTACTCGCTGGCCTCGTTCACACGCACGTCGGCGCGCGATCCGAACAGGTCATGCAACAGTGCCTGCAGCGCCTCGCGACGACGTACGTCGAGCTGCACGGAGTAAGGCTGCACGTCCACGCGTTGCGCGCGCGCACGCCCGCGCACCAACAAGCGACGGAAGGCGGGGTCCTCGAGGTCGAGCGGGTGCGCCGCGCGCAAGCGACGCAACTTCCAGACCTCGACCAAGGTGAGCAGCAAGCGCGGGAGCACCACGCCGAGCAGCGCCGTGAGCGCGTAGAGGTGGATCCAGATCGCGGCCTCGCCGTCGCTCGGCGCGCGCAACGGCGCCACGGCGGGAACGGTTTCGCCGAGCAAGCGCGCCGCCGGGCCGAGCAGCGTGTCGAGCAGCGTCTGCACGCGCTCGGCGTCGAGGAAGGTCGACTGCCAGGTGGCCTTGTACTCGGTGAGCAAGCCGCGCAGGTACATACCCGCCACGGCGCCGGTCATCACGACCGCAGCCCCGAGGTGGAACAGGTGACGCAAGTGGGCGCCGAGCAGACGCGCGCTGCTGCGTCCCCAACTGCTGGCCCAGAGCGCCACGCCGGCGGCGACCACGCGTTGCTCCTCTGCGCGACGCGCCGCCACGCGACCGAAGGCGCGACGCACGAGGCCTTGTGAAAAGCGCGCCAACCAGCCACCGCCGCGCGCCGCCAAAGTGCTGGCGCCGCTCAAGGCACCGTTCGTGTCGCTGCTCTGCGTCTCGCGCGGACGCCGGATCATCCACCACAGCACGAGCAGGTAGACGACGAGGTTCCACGCGAAGAGCCCGAGCAGCGGCGCCGAGAGCACGTGCACGTGTTGCAGCGGACCCAGCGCCTGTGTGCTCAGCCCGAGCACGAGCGCGAGCACCAACAACACGCGACGCCCGATGGGCGCGAGGTGATCCACAGCGAGCAGGTCGCGCACGCGCGGCACACGTTGTTCGAGCGTGCTCAGCAGCGACTCGGCGCGCGAGAGCAGCAGCGCTTCTTCGTCGTCGGGGTGCAGCGTGCGAGCGGCCTCGGTGGCGCGCGCGCGCTCGCCGGCGCTCAACAGACGCCCGTCGGGATCGCCTTCTTCGAAGGCGCGCACGAGCAACACGCTTCGGGCCTCGTGCTCACGCATCGTGGTCCCCGTGTGCGTGAGACGCAGGGTTCGCGTGATCGGCGGAAGGAGCCCCAGCGCCTGCCGCGTGCTCGCGAGCGGTCTCGCGCGAGTTCGCGATCAAGGCGTTCACCGAGATGCCGCGGCGGTGGTTGCCGAGGATCGTGAGCCCTGGGAGTTCGGCCAGCGCGGCGTCGATGGCGTGCTGACGCGCGGGTTGCTCGAGGTCGTAGCGCGGCAGGGCGTTGGGCCAACGCGTGATGAGCGACCAGTTCGGCGCGGCACCCGCGCGCGCGTCGAGCAGCTCGCCGACTTCGTGCTGCACGATGTCGAGCAACTCGGCGTCGGGCGCGTCGACCAACTCGGGGCGTCGCGCGCCGCCCAACAGCGTGCGCAACAACACGTGCTCGTCGCCGCAACGACCGGGCACGATCGAGCTGCTGAAGAGCGTGCCGAGGTGGCGCTTGCCGAGCGAGGAAGGCACGAGCACTCCGAAACCATCGAGAGGGTGAGCGAGATCGGCGCGCGCCCAGCGATGCGCCACGGAGACGACGTTCTCGGCGCGCATCGAGGCCAGTTGCTGGGAAAGGGACGGGGCGATTTGCGCCAGCAGCCGCGCGCCCACCGGCGCCGGGACGGCCAACACCAATTCATCGGCAGTCAGCGCGTCGGCCTCCAGCTGGATCCGCCAAGCCTTCGCATCGCGCTGCAGGCCCGCAACCGGGGTGTTCAGCCGCAATCGCGCACCGAGCCGCTCAGCCAAAGCCTCCGGGAGACGCTGCAAGCCGCCGGGCAAGCTGAGCAGGGCCGGCCCCTTCGACGCCGCGTCCGCAGCGCTCGACGAACTCTCGCCGCCCGCCGCGCCTGCCGCGCTCGCCGCGCTTGCGAGATCCGCGGCGCGGGCCGTCCCCGCAGCTCGGGCCGCGCGCCGTTCGCGCCCGCGGGCACGCAACCCAGCGAACAGGCTGCCGTGGCGCTCGACCATCTCGACCACGGCCGGGAAACAGGCGCGCGCCGAGAGCAGCTCCGGGTCGCCCGCATAGATGCCCGAGATCGCCGGGTCGACGAGCCGCTCCACGACTTCGCGCCCCACGCGATGCCGCAGGAAGTCGGCCACGGAACCGTCGAGCGCGCGGTCGCGGGCGCGGAAGGGTTCGCTCAAGGCGCGCAACTTGCCGCGCCAACTCAGCAGCGGCGAACGCAGGAAGGCGGACGGGTTGCTCGGTAAGGCTCGCGGCCGGCCTGCTGCGTCGAGGACGAAACGCTTGGCGGCTTCGGCGCGCGAGGGCAAGGGCGCGAGCTGCAACTCGTCGAGCAGAGCGTTGGTCTCGGGCGCGTTGTCTTGCAGCGCTTCGGGGCCGAGCTCCACGTGACCATCGGGCGTGGGCGCGGTGCGGATCAGACCACCCGCGACCTCGCGCGCTTCGAGCACGATCAGATCCGCGCCCTCGCCGCGTGCGTGCGCGTAGGCCAAGCCAGCGATGCCGGCGCCGATCACCACGGTGCGCACGCGCTCGCTCACAGCGTCTTGCTGAAACGCGGGCCCTGATCGCCTTGATCCTGCGCGCGCTTGGCGAGCGATTCGTCGAACAACATGGCCATGTGACGCAGGAACAGGCGCCCGACCTCGGTGACCTGCAACGCATCGCTGCTCATCGTGCACATGCCGAGATCGGCGAAGGGCTTGAGCGCCTCCCACTCACTCGCGAAGTGCGCGGCGAGCTGCGTGCGGCCGGTGGCCTGTTCGAGCTCGGGCCAACTGATGCGCATCTGGCACATGAGCGAGAGGATCACGGCGCGGCGCAGCTCGTCTTCGGCGCTGCGGTGCAGGCCGCGGATCACGGGCAGGCGGCCCGCGGCGAGCTCGGCCTCGTAGGTCTTGGTGTCGCGCGCGTTCTGGATGAAGGCGCCGGCGACTTCGCCGATGGAGCTCATGCCCACGCCGAGCATGTCTTCGGCGGCGCGCACGGCGTAGCCCATGAAGTTGCGATGCAGGCGACCGTCGCGGAGCGCGTGCATGAGCGAGTCGTCGCGCTTGGCGAAGTGGTCGAGGCCCACCACTTGGTAGTCGGCGGCGACCAACTTCTGCAGCGCCAGGCCGAACAGGCGCGCGCGCGTGGGCGCGTCGGGCAGGGCGTAGTCTTCGAGCGCTTTCTGCGCGGGCTTCAACCACGGAACATGCGCATAACCGAAGACCGCCAAGCGATCCGGGGCGAGCGCGGCCACGGCGTCGAGCGTGGCGGCGAAACCCTGCTCGGTCTGCTCGGGCAGGCCGTACATCAGATCGATGTTGAGGCCTTCCACGCCGGCCGCGCGGCAATGCGCCACCAAGTCGTGCGTCTCATCGGAGGTCTGTTCGCGACGCACAGCATGTTGCACGCGCGCATCGAGGTCTTGCACGCCCATGCTCACGCGGTTGAAGCCGAGGTCCACGAGCGCGCTCACTTGTTCCGCCGAGGTCACGTGCGGGTCGACTTCGACCGAGACCTCGGCGTCGCTGCGGAACGTGAAGTGCTTCGAGATCAGCGCGTGCAGGCGCTGCAAGCGAGGCACACTCAGGAAGGTGGGCGTGCCGCCGCCCCAGTGCAGCTGCGTGAGTGTGCGACGTGCGCCGAGTTGCGGCGCGAGCAACTCGAGTTCGCGCTCCACGGCGTCGAGGTAACTGTCGGCGCGGTCGGGGCGGCCGGAGATCTCCACGGTGCAACCGCAGTAGAGGCACAGGCGCGAGCAGAAAGGCAGGTGCACATAGAGCGAAAGCGGTTCGTCGGGGCGTTGGGCGGCGCGCGCATAGGCGGCCGACGCGTCGCCGGGACCGAAGTCGGCGCTCCACTCAGGCGCGGTCGGATAGCTCGTGTAGCGCGGCCCGGAGACCGCCAAGCGACTGAGCAAGGCTTCGTCGAGACCGAAGGGCAACTCAGACACGGGCCGCGCTCCCGGAGACGACGCGATGCTCTTGCACGGTGCGCACCAGCGCGGCGACCGCGTCGGGCGAGGTCTGCTTCATCACGCCATGACCCAACCCGAAGATGTGCCCGGGGCGACCGCCGACCGCGCGCAGCAGCTCAGCGGTGCGCGCAGCGACATCCTCGGGAGTGCCGAGCAAGCAAGCCGGATCGAGGTTGCCTTGGAAGGCCGTGGTGTCGCCCCAGCGTGCGAGACAGTCGGGCAGCGACACGCGCCAGTCGACGGCGACGGCTTCGGTGCCCAGCCCCACGATGTCCTCGAGCACATGCCCACCGTTGAGCACGAAGTTGATGATCGGCGCCTTGCCGCGCACGTGCGACAGCACGCGTTCGGTGGCCGGCATCGCGAAGCGCAGATAGTCGTTCCGCCCGAGCGTGCCCGCCCAGGTGTCGAACAACACGACCGCCTGCGCGCCCGACTCGATCTGGTAAGCGAGGTGACGCCCAACCGCGTCGGCAAAGGTGTCGAGCAGCGCGGAGAAGGCTCGCGGGTCTTGCCCCATGAAGCCGCGCAGCGTGGCGTGCCCCTTGCTCGTGCCGCCTTCCACGGCGTAACTCGCGAGCGTGAACGGAGCGCCGCAGAAGCCGAGCAAGGTGCAGCTCTCGGGCAACTCGCGCGCCAGGATGCCGAGCGTTTCACCCACGTATCCAAGGCTTTCCGAAGGTTCGAGCGGACGCAACGCCGCGATGCGCTCGGGGCTCGTGAGCGGTTCCTCGAGCACGGGACCCACGCCGTCGTCGAAACGCAGCGGCATGCCCATGGCTTGCAGCGGCAGCAGGATGTCGCTGAACAAGATCGCGCCGTCCATGCCGAAGCGACGGATCGGTTGCAGCGTGACCTCCGCCGCGAGCTCGGGGTTCTGCGCCATGGCGAGGAAGCCGCCCGCCGCCTTGCGCACCTTCTGGTACTCGGGCAGGTAGCGACCGGCTTGGCGCATGAGCCACACGGGCGGGCGCGGGATGCGCTCGCGGCGCAGGGCGGCGAGCAGCAGGCGTTGCGGGGCGTCGGTCATGGTCGTGTCTCGCGGAGCGGCAGAGAGTCGGGTGTGAGTGCGAGCTGCGGCGGGCAGCGTGTGCTTCGGTGCGCGTGACCTGCGCAGGTCGTCATGGCGTGAGTCGGTAACCCGTGCCGCGCACGGTGTGGATGTAGCGCGGCGCGCGGGCGTCGGGTTCGAGCAGGCGGCGCAGGCGCACGATGAAGTTGTCGATGGTGCGCGCGGTCGGGAAGGCGTCGTAACCCCAAACGGTGTCGAGGATGTCGCGGCGCGACACGACTTCACCGGGTCGCTCGGCCAAGCAGCGCAGGATGAGTGTCTCCTTGGGCGACAGCTCGATGACGCGTTCGCCCGTTCGCGCGCTGAAGGACTTGAAGTCCACCACGGCCTTGCCCAGCGTGAGCGTGTCTCCCACCGGCGACGGCGAGCGGCTCCACTCCGCGCGACGCAGGATCGCGCGCACGCGCTGGATCAACTCGCTGAGTTCGAAGGGTTTGCCGAGGTAGTCGTCGCCGCCGAGCTCGAGCCCGCGCACACGATCGTCGAGGCTGCTGCGCGCCGTGAGGAACAACACGGGCAGGCGCGAGCCGCTGGCGCGCAGACGTTCGCAGATCTCGAAGCCGTCGATTCCCGGCAGCATCACGTCGAGCAACACGAGGTCGGGCGGGTCGCCGAGCAGGCGTTCGAGCGCTTGCTCGCCTTGCGACACGCTGTCCACCTGCCAACCTTCGAGCTGCAAGTTGTCGACGATGACCTCGGCGAGGTGCGCTTCGTCTTCCACGACCAGGATGCGTTCGCTGCTCATGACGCCAGCTCCGCGGCCCGCGGCAGCTCCACCACCGCGCAGGTGCCCGCCCCCGCCGACGCGCTGCGCAAACGCAAACGCCCGCCGTGCGCCGCGACGAGTTCGCGCACGATGAACAAGCCGAGGCCCACACCGGGACGCGTGCGCACTTGTTCGTCGCCGCCGCGCACGAAGGGTTCGGTGAGCGCCGCCGCTTCGCCCTCGGGCAGGCCCACGCCGTGATCGCGCACGCTCAGCTCCACGCGACCGCCTTGCGAGCTCACGCCGACCTCCACGACGCCGCCCTCGCCGCCGTACTTCACGGCGTTGCTCACGAGGTTGTCGAGGATGCGCAAGAGCGCTTGTTCGTCGGCGTTCACGGGGGCGGGCGCCGGCGCGTTCAACCTCAGCGTGACGCCTTCGGTGGTGTAGCGTTCGCCGAGTCGCGCGCAGGCTTCGCGCACCCAGGCGGCCAGGTCGAGCGGCACGAGCTGGGCGCGCAGACGACCTTCGTCGAGCTGCCGCGTGGTGAGCACGTCTTCCACCATCGACTCCAGGCGTTCCACGTCTTGCTGCGCGTGGCTCACGTAGCGCGCGGCCTTCTCGCCCGTGGCGCGCCCCGTGGCGAGGCTCTCGAGGTAGAGCTTGATCGAGGCCAGCGGCGAGCGCAGTTCGTGCGTGACGGCCGACACGAAGTTGCGCTGCTGCTGACCGAGCGCCACCTCGCGCCGCAAGCTGCGCAACACGAGCATCACCGACGCGAGCAACAACAAGCCGAGGAAGCCCCCCTCGAACAGGAACATGCGCGCCGTGCGACCGAGCTCGGCGCGCAGAGCGCTGGCCTGCTCGGGATCCAGCGCGCGACCGTTCGCGGCGAGTTGCGCGGCGAGGTTGTCGCCCAGGCGCGAGAAGAAATACACCCACCAGCCGATGAGCGCGACGTAGGCACCCACGATGCCCACGTAGAGTCGCAGCGGCAGCGCCACGCTCGTGCGACGACTGTCACTCGCCGCCGTCACGCAGGCGCCTCCGTGAGCACGGCACCGAGCGCTGCGTCGAAGGCGGCGATGGCTTCATCGATGTCGGCCTCGCTGTGCGCCGTCGACACGAAAGCGACCTCGTAGGCCGAGGGCGCCATCCACAAACCGCGCTCGAGCATCGCCGGGTGCAAGCGCGAGTAGATGCGCGGGCCGTCTTCGCCCACGAGGTGGAAGGCGCGTGGCGGCGGACCGGGTTGCAGCGAGAGCCACAGCACCGACCCCACGCGCGCGATGCCCGCGGGCAAGCCGTGTTTGTCGAGCGAGGCGCGCCAACCTTGTTCGAGGCGTGCGCCGCGTGCTTCGAGCGTGGCGTACACGCCGGGTTCGTCGAGCTGCGCGAGCGTGGCGCGGCCGGCGGCCATGGCGAGCGGGTTCCCGCTGAGCGTTCCCGCGTGGTAGACGGGCCCGTTCGGTGCGAGCAGCTCCATCACGTTCTCGCTGCCCATGAAGGCGCCGACGGGCATGCCGCCGCCCACGATCTTGCCCACCGTGACCAGGTCGGGACGGATCCCGCTGCGCTCCGTCATGCCGCCGGGCGCCACGCGGAAACCCGAGATGACTTCGTCGAAGAGCAGCAGCGCACCGTGCTCGTCGCACAGCGAACGCAGGTGTTCGAGGAACGCCTGGCGCTGCTCGAGCAGGCCTGCGTTGGCCGGCATCGGTTCGATGACGACGCAGGCGATCTCGGATCCCTTGTCGGCGAAGAGCGCGGAAGCCGCGGCTTCGTCGTCGAGCGGGAGCACTTCGGTGAGCGCGGTGAAGGCTTCGGGCACGCCGCCGGAACTGGGCGTGCCGAAGGTCGCGAGACCCGAGCCACCTTTCACGAGCAGCGCGTCGAAATGACCGTGGTAGCAACCCTCGAACTTCACCACGCGATCACGACCGGTGGCGCCGCGCGCCAAGCGCAGCGCGCTCATCACGGCCTCGGTGCCGCTGCTCGTGAAGCGCACGCGGTCGGCGAAAGGAAAGCGGCGCAGGATCGCTTCGGCGAGCTCGACTTCGGCTTCGCAGGTGGCGCCGAAGCTCAGGCCGTCGGCGGCGGTGCGTTGCACGGCCTCGACCACGGCCGGATGCGCGTGACCCAGGATCAGCGGCCCCCAACTCCCGACGAGGTCCACGTAGCGCTTGCCGCTGCGGTCGAAGAGTTGCGCGCCTTCGCCGCGCACCACGAAGGGCGGGTCGCCTTGGACCGCTCCGAAAGCACGCACCGGCGACGACACGCCGCCGGGCATCGACGCGCGCGCGCGCGCGAGCAAGGGAAGGTCATCGTGCGGGGTGCTGGGCGGAACACTCATCGGGACGTCACTCCAACCAACCGCCCGCGAGCGCCTCGCGAGCGTGGTACGTGATGATCTGGTCGGCGCCGGCGCGCGCCATCGAGTGCAGGATCTCCGAGACCATCAGCGCCTCGTTCACCCAGCCTTTCTGCGCGGCGGCTTTCACCATGGAGAACTCCCCCGACACGTTGTAGGCGGCCACCGGGATCATCGCTTCCTGCGCGATGTCGGCGATCACGTCGAGGTAGGCGAGCGCGGGTTTCACCATGAGCATGTCGGCGCCTTCGGCTTCGTCGATCAGGCTCTCGTGCAGGGCTTCGCGACCGTTGCGCGGATCCATCTGGTAACTCTTGCGGTCGCCGGACTGCGGCGAGCTGTCGGCGGCGTCGCGGAAGGGTCCGTAGAAGGCCGACGCGAACTTGGTGCTGTAGGACAGGATCGCGGTGTCGGGTAGGCCGGCGTCGTCGAGGCCTTCGCGGATGGCTTCCACGCGACCGTCGAGCATGTCGCTCGGCGCGACGATGTCGGCGCCCGCTTCGGCGTGACTCACGGCCATGGCGGCGAGCAACGGCAGCGACTCGTCGTTGAGCACCTTGCCTTCGTGGAGCACGCCGCAGTGGCCGCTCTCGGTGGCGCCGCACAGACACACGTCGGTGATGATGAGCAGGTCGTCGCCGTGGGCGGCGCGCAACGCACGCACGGCGCGCGGCACGAGGCCGTCGGGATCGGTGGCGGCGCGCGCGTCGGCGCTCTTCTCGTCGGTGACGCCGAAGAGCAACACGTTGCGCAGACCGAGTGCGAGGTCGTCGCCCACCGCGTCGACGAGGCGCGCGATCGACTGCCGCGCGATACCGGGCATCGACTCGATGGCTTGCTCGTCGTCGGCGGCGTGCACGAAGTGCGGTTGCACGAGACGACTCGGGTGCAGCCGCGTCTCGGCGACCATCTCACGCATCACGGCTTTGCTGCGCAGACGGCGCGGGCGGATGTTCATGCGGGCGACTCCGGCTCGGAGGTGCGGGGCAGTTGGTTCTCGGCCTGCAGCGTGAGCAGCAAGTGCAGCACGGCGTCGGGGCCCGAACCCTTGGGTTGTTCGTGGTCGAGGGTCTCGTCTTGGAGCGCGTCGCAAGTGGAGCCGCCCAGGCCGATGCGCACCGCCTTGCCGGCCTCGCGACCGTGCGCCACCGACGACGCCACCGCCGACGGGCTCATGTACACGCGCACGTCGGCGGGTTCCGGTTCGCTGTCGCCGGCCTCGGCCACCGTGCGGTAGACCACGATCTGGTCGACCTCGATCTGGCGCGCGCGCAGGCCCGCGGGGAACTCCGGACGCGCGGTTTCCGAGCACGGGAAGAGCACTTTGCCGCCGTCGCCGACCTGCAACTGCTCGGCCATCTCGCGCGCGCCACCACGTCCGATGAAGTCGGGCTTGATGCCTTCCGCGACCAGCGCTTTCGCTGTCGACGGGCCGACCGCGGCCACCGTCACGCCGCTCGGCACGCGGTAGCCCTTCAAGCGGCGCGCTGCCTGACGGCTCGTGATGGCGAGCACGTCGCCGGGTTTGAGACGCGCGAGTTTGGCCGGTAGCTCCGGCGCCTTCGTGGGCCGGAAACTGAGCACTTGTTCATGCGAGACGTGCGCGCCGAGCTGCTCGAGTCGGTCGGCCAGGTTGCTCTCGCTCGTGCCGCCGCCCACCAAGCTCACGCGCAAACCCGCGAGCGGTCCCGCGCCGAAGAACTTGCCCGACTCGGCGCGCCCCCAGGCGAGCTCGGCAGCCTCGCGCGCGGTCGCCGCAGTGGTTTCGATCCAGCGCGACGGATCTTCACGCGTGGGCAGGCCTGCGCCCACGAAGAGTCGCGCGCGGAACCAGCCTGCCACTTCCGCTTGCACGAGTGCGCCGAGCGGGAGATGACAACCGCCGCCGGCCAAGGCCAGCACGGCGCGTTCGGCGTCGATCTGTTCGGCGGTGGGCGCGTGATGCAACACGCGCGCGAGCAACTCGCGCAGCTCGCTGTCGGCCTCGCGACACTGGATGCCGAGCGCACCTTGCGCCGGCGACGGCACCATGAGTTCCACCGGCAAGGTCACGCTGATGAGGTCACCGAGGTCGAGACCCAGGCGCGTGAGCCCGGCGTCGGCGAGCAACACGGCGTCGAGACGGTGCTCTTGCACACGTTCCACGCGCGTTGGCACGTTGCCGCGCAACGCCACGATCTCGAGATCATGACGCAGCGCTTCGAGCAGAGCCGCGCGACGCGGCGCCGAGGTCCCGAGCTTCGCGCGGCGCGTGAGCGGCAACAACGGTGCGTTCTGGTCGTGCGCATCGGGGTGGATGAGCAGGCGCTCGGCCACCGGCCCGCGCTCGGGCACCGCCGCGATCAGCAAACCCTCGGGCGACTGCAGCGCCATGTCTTTGTGACTGTGCACGGCGAGGTCGATCTCGTCGTCGAGCAGCGCGCGTTCGAGACGCGCGGTGAAGAAACCTTGGCCTTCCACTTCTTGGAGCGGACGGTCGAGCACTTCGTCGCCGGTGGTGGAGATGATCACGAGCTCCACGTCTTCCACACCGGGCGCGGCGTGCAGCGCGTCCTTCACGAAGTTCGCTTGCCACAGCGCGAGGTCGCTTCCGCGGGTTCCGAGGCGCAACGTCACGTGTGGTCTCCAGCGGGTTCGTCATCGGGATCGTTGTGCAAGTCGTGCGCCATGCGTTTGAGTGCGGTGACGGGCAGATGCATGAGCCGGCCGAAGGTGGCGCGCGCCCAACGTTCGACCGCGCGGCGGTCTTGTTCGGGCAAGTGCGCGAGACGCCCACCGAGCAGGCCTTGCAGCTCGCGGTCGAGCAGCTCGCCGCTGGAGCGTTGCAACTCGGACACAACCGGCGCCGCGGCCTCTTCGTGGAAGCGCCGCGCCCAAGTGTCGACCTTGCGCTCGACGAGTTGTTCGGCGAGCGCGGCGGCCTCGGCGCGCAACGCACGGTTCGCGTCGGCTTCGGCACGCAAGGCGTCGAGGTCGAGCACGCGTACGCGCGGCGAGGTGCGATCGGCGCGCGCTGCACTGCTGTTGCTCGCTGCGCTGCTGTCCTCTGCTGCGCTGCCGTTGTGCACGGCGTGGTCGTCGCTCTGCGCTTGCACCGACTCGAGATCGCGCGGCACGGCGAGGTCGATGCCCAGCAGAGGGTGGCCCGAGGGCGTGGTCTCGCCGCGAGCCTGCAGCTGCGCGGCGCTCAGGATCGTGCCGGGCGCCGAGGTCGCGCTCAAGATCACGTCGACGGGTTCGGCGCCTTGCTGGAAGGCTTCGAGCGAGATCGGGAGCGCGTCGCAATCGGAGGCCAGCAAGCGCGCGCTCGACTCACTGCGGTTCACGATCACGTGCGGACCCAAGCCAGCGGCGCGCAACACGCGCGCGAGCAGTGCGCCCATCTCGCCCGCACCGATCACCGCCACGCGACGCTTCGACATCTCGGGCTCGGCGTCGAGCGCGGCCATGGCGAGGTTCACGAGCGACACGGGATGCCGCGCGAGGTCGGTGTCAGCGCGCACCTTCTTGCCGATGGCGAGCGCGTGGTGGAAGAGCGGGCCGAGCAACGTGCCGGTGAGCCCGTGGTCGGCGGAGGTCGCGTAGGCCTCGCGCACCTGCGCGATGATCTGGTCTTCGCCGAGCACGAGCGAGTCGAGCGAAGCCGCCACGCGAAAGAGATGGCTGACGGCGTCGCGGCCGGTGCGCAGCAGGAGCGAGTCGCGCAGGGCGTCGACCTCTTGCTGCTGATCAGGCGGACACTCTCGCGCGCCGCCAGTGAGCCCGGCGAGGTGACGCGCGAGCGGCGCGAGGTCGTCTTCGGAAGGCAGCTCGCCTTCTTCGCGCGCGTAGATCACCTCCACGCGATTGCAGGTGGCGAGGAACACGAGTTCGCTGGCACCGAGTTCGTCGCTCAGTTCGCGCAGCCACGCCACCCAGCGCTCGGGCGACGGGCGACGAACCCGTTCGAGCGCGGCGACATCAGCGCCGTGGATCGTGAGGCCTGCGAGTGCGATGCGGTCCATGACCGGTCCAGTCTAGGGAATCACCCCGGCGGGACTGTCATGTTGCTGTCACGGGAGTGCGGGGAGCGCTCCCCAGCGGATCGGACCTGTGCGGGAGCGACCTGAGTCGCTCGGCGACAAAGCCGACGCGCCCGCGCTCAGAAGCGCTTGAAGAGCGAGTACGTGCCGAAGAGCGTGGTGTCGAGCGAGCGTTCCTCGTTCTCCCAACCGAGTGCGCGGCCCATCTCGCGCGCGGCTTCGCTGTCGTCGACATCGAAGGCCACGATCTGGAAGTCGTTGTCGATCCAGAGCTGCTTGTCGAAGGGGCAGCGACCGTCGGCCCACGGGATGTAGGGTTCGTCGTCGGCGGCTTGCGGCGGCGTGAGGTTGTAGATCAGCACGTGACCGCCCGGCTTCACGATGCGCTTGAGGTGTTGCACGAACTGTTCGTCGTCGACGCCCATGTGGAGCAGGTGGCGCGGGTCGGCCTCGCGCTCGGGATGCACGTAGCCGCGCTTGAGCGTGTTCTTCGAGATCACGAGGTCGTAGCCGGTGCCCACGCCGTCGCGCATGGCGGCGGTGGACGGCCAGCGGCCTTCGAGCAGGTCGATGCGGCCGGCGCTGGCGTCGTCGCGCGGCACGAAGCCGGTGTCGTCGGGGCCGGAGTAGAGCGCGCGCAGCAACGGGTCGGGATCCACGCCGACCACGCGCGCGCCGTTCTGCGCCATGAGCCGCAAGTGGCCGATCGTGCCGTAGCCGTAGTCGAGCACGCGTTGACCTTCGAAGCTCTCCACGCCCGCGTCGCCGAGGATCTCGACGGCGCGTGTGTACGCGAGCGGTGAGCCGTACTTGGTGATGTAGAAGCGCGCGGCGCTCCACTCGCTCGCTTCGAGTTCGTCGCGTGCGTGCGGCGCGAGGTCGATGAGCTGATCGGCGTGCAACCAACCGCCGCCGTCGGCGAGACGGTAGAGCGTTTGCGCGCGACCGTCGGGCAACTCGGCCGTGGCGTCGAGGAAGGACTCGGCGAGTTTGCTGTCGACGAGCTCACGTAGCGCGCCGGCCTCGGCTTCGAGGCGCGCCAGGATCGACTCTTCGGCGTCGGGCAAGCCCGCCGGCTCGACGGGTTGGGGTTCCACCGGCGCCGTGTTCGCGGGATCGGCGGGCGCGGCGCAGGCCACACAAAGAGCGAACAAGATCACAGCGGGGCACAGCGAGCGCATGTCGAATCTCCGGAGCGGGTGGCGGCTCCCAGCTGTACCTCACGAGGTCGGCGGGCGTCCACGCCTTGCTGCGGACGCCACACTCCTGCCGGGACAGCGAGCGCCAGCGCGGGTTCAGTCGCGCGCGAGCAGCTCGGCCGCGACTTCGCGCAGATCGTCCACGCAGGCTCGCATGCGCTCGGCGCGGGTGCGGAAGGAGAGCACGCAGACGCGCGCCAGGAAACGGCCGTCGTCCACGGTGCAGCCGGTGAGGAACACGCGGCCGCGCGCGTTCACGGCCTGGAGCAACGCGCGGGTGCGAGCGTTGCGTCGCTCGAGATCGTCGCCCGGCGCCGCGAGTTGAAAGGCGAAGAGTGAGAGTTGTGGCGGCGCGACCATCTCGATGCCGGGCAGCGTCGACACGTCGTCCGCGGCTTGCACGGCCAGCGCACGCTTCTCGGCCAGCGCGGCGCGAAAGCGTTCGGCGCCGAAGAGCTGCAGCGACAACCAAAGGCGCAGGCCGCGGAAATCGCGAGACAGTTCGGGGCCGTACTGCGCCGGGTCCATGAACTCTTCGGCGGCGGGATCGGGCAAGTAACTCGCGGTGCCTGCGTGGGCCGCGCGCAAGGCGGCGCCGTCGCGCACCAACAGCGCGCCGTTGCCGTAGGGCAAGAAGAAGCCTTTGTGCGGATCGAGCGCGAGTGAGTCGGCGCGCGACATGCCAGCAAGCAGCGGTCGCAGCTCGGGAACCATGTGGAAGCAGGCGCCGTAAGCCCCGTCGACGTGATGCCAGAGCGACTGCTCCGCGCAGAGTGCACCGATCTCTTCGAGCGGGTCGACGGCGCCGGTGTTCGTGGTCCCCGCCGACGACACGACCATGAACGGGCGCAAGCCCGCCGCCCGATCCGCAGCCACGGCCTCGGCCAGCGCGTCGGTACGCATGCGGAAGTGCGCGTCGACAGGCAGACGTCGCACGCGATCCGGCAACACGCCTGCGAGCTGCGCCGACTTGCTCACGCACAGGTGCGCTTGGCTGCTCGTGTAGAGCACACCCTCGCGCAAGTGTTCGCCGAGCCGCGCCTCCCGCGCCGTGACGATCGCCGAGAAGTTGGCCTGGCTGCCGCCGGTCGTGAGCAAGCCGCGCGCGCTCTCCGGGAAGCCCATCCACTCGGCCAACCAGCGCAGCGCGTTCGCCTCGAGCTGCACGAGCGCGGGTGCGGCCTGCCACACGCCGGTGTAGCGGTTCGTGGCGCCGGCGAGCAGGTCGGCGAGCACCGAGCTGAGCAGGCCGCCGCCGGGGATGAAAGCCAGGTAGCCGGGGCCGGGCGTGAGAAAGGTGCGCGGCAGCCAGTCGCGGAAGTAGGGCTCGAGCAGCTCCTCGAAGGCGCGACCGTGCTCGGGCGCGGGATCCTGCGCCAGTTCGCGGCACAGCTCTTCGGCGTCGACGTCGCCCTGCGCCGGCAACTCCGGCAGCGCACGCAACTGCTCCTGCAGGCGCGGCATCAGCTGTCCCACCAAGCGCTCGAAGGCTTGCGGGGAGATGTCGAGGTCAGCGAGGTCGTCGGGGGTCAGGCCCAGCTCGTGTGGCGCATTCATCCCCGCATCATGGAGCGACGAGTGCTCAGCTCACAACCCCAGCGCGCGGCGCGTGTTCCGCCCGACCGGCACTCGAGCGGGCCCCCCGACTCTCAGGAGCGCGGCGGATTCCGGAAGGCGTCGCGAACCTGAACGAGAGCCTTGCCGCGCGTCGGGAACTTCTTGGAGGCCGCCAAGGCCGCGTCGATGCGCTCGTCGAAGGCCTCACCGAGCAACTTCCACGCGTGGAGCTGCTGGTAGTACTCCGCGGTCAGCAGCAGGTTCCAGATCGCCACGCGCTGATCCATACCGACCACTTCGGGGTCTTGCTCATAGAGCCACTGGGTTTGGTCGCGGTGATCCGAGAGTTCGAGCACCTCTGCGGCGCCCAGCTCCTCCAGCTCACGTGCGATCCTGTCTTGACCGAGCACCTGCAGCAAGCGGCCCAGCGACTGCGCCTCCAGGTTCGTGACCGCAGGCACGCCTCCCAGCGCGCGCGCGAACACAACGGGCAGCGGCTCGGAGCTCGGCATCCCGTTGAGCGGACGCTCAGGCTCACGATCCACGAGCTCGAACAACGAGGGGCCATCCTCGGCGGGCGCAACCTCGAGCAACAGGTGCATGAAGCAGCGCGCCAGCGCACGGTCGCGCGGCAGGAACGACTCGTGCTCGGCCATGAACGCGAAGCTGGCCGGTGACTCGCTCTCGCGGTCGGCCACGAGATCGGACCAGTGACGCTGCTCGCTACGCTTCCTGTGCTGCCAGGAATCGCCACTCTCCGACACGGTGACGGCCAGATCGGCGGGCGGCCCCGTCACAGGTGCTGGCGGCGACGAGCCTTGCGGCACGAAACCCGACCATCCCGGGCGGAACCAGCCGGGAGTCTGCGCGAGCCACCAGTCACCTCCGACCCAGGCCTCGCCGTAGGCTTCGATGTCGAGCTCGTCGATCAGGCCTTGCGCCACGAACGGGGGCACGAGCCCCCAGGCACCGCGGTTGAGCACGCTCGAAACCACGTGGGCGAGCGTGTAGTAACCCAACCCGTGCTCGTAGAAATCATCGGCCTGAGTGGTGGCCTCTGCGTGACCCAGGTTGAACACCTGCGCCTCCCACGTGCGCGCCGTGACAGCTCGGAGCACGCTGGGGTCGAAGAGTGGGTTGTTGCCAGACGTCGTCCACCCGGTCCAGTTCTGCTCGGCCCAGTCGAGCAGCGCGACCATCTCGCTGTACGACGACTCGTCGCTGCTCGCGTGGGTGAGCACGATCGGGAAGCGTCGCCCGCCGATCAGGCCAGTGCTGCGCGGCGGGAAGTAGCGCTCCATCACGGGCACCAACTTCTTCAGACCGTCGAGCGCCTTGCCGAGCGCCTTGCCGGCGCGATGCTCCGTCTCGAAGCCGTCGGCCTGCATCACGAACACGTCGAAAGGGCCGACCGTGCCGCTCAGGAAGAGCGGCGTGTGGAGCAGCTCATAAAAGGACTCGCGCGAGCCGGGCCCGCGGATCAACCGACTCACACCGTCGGCGCCAGGTCGATCGAGCACGCCGCGAGCCACGCTCCGCGCGTCTTGCGGCGTGGCCGCTGCGGAGGCAGGAGCCGCCACGAAGGCGAGCGCCGCGCCGACGAACAGTGCGAGAAGCCTGAGCGAGATGCCGAAACGATTCATGCTGGATGATCCTGGTGGCCCGCCGCGGCGTGTTTTTCCGCGGCTTGCGAGTCCCCCATCTTAGAGGTCGGGAGACCCTTCGTGACACATCGACGCGGGATCAGCCCACGCGTGACCGACTTTCTGGAGGCAGATCTGTCACGCGTCGCGCGGCTTCGGTGCCGGCGCTGCTCGCCATCGGGCCATCTGGGACGCAGCGAGAAGACTTCGTAAGAAGCTCGTTACGCGCGTGGCGACGCCCCGTCGACCTGGGCATGAACCCAGCGAAACTCCTGTTCGAGGCCATCCAGAAGCGATTCCGCGCCAAGCGCCCGGCGACGCTCAGGCGGCAGCGCCTCAAAGGTGTAGGTCTCGATCTCCCACGGCAGGTCGGCCGCGCCCTCGAGCCCGAGCAGCTCGGCCAGCAGGGACTGAGTGCTCAAGAGGTGGCCTTCGGCGTCGAGGCGCTCCACGAAGAGCGGCACGTGATAGTGGATGCGCCAGCGGTCGGCGGTCGCGGCGCGGGTGTCGGCCAGCGCGTCGGGCAGATCGGGCAGGCGCTGAAGGCTGCCGTCGGCGTGCTGCGCCACCACCTGATGAAACCAGCGGTCGTGCGAGAAGGGCTCCAAGCGAGCGCGGTCGCGCCCTGGGTTCGGGAGCTCGATGGCCGAGGACAGCTGGATCTTGGCCACCGGAACTTCGGCGGCGCGCAGCGCGCTCCAGCTCTCGGCGGGCGCTTCGAACTCCACGGCCTGATGGCAGGCGTCGTAGCAGAGGCCCAAGTGCCGACGAGCGGCTGGGCCTGCGGGCAGCAAGCGTCGCGTGAAGAGGTCCACGACCTCGCTCGTGGTCTCCAAGAAGGAAAGCGGCTCGGGTTCGAGCGCGAGCACGAGCGTGCGACCGGTGCGCTGCTCGAGTTCGGCGAGGCCGTCGGCGGCGGCGAGCAGGCCAGCCACGATGGCGTCCTCGTTGTTGGCGCCGGGGCCCCAGCCCTTGTAAGCGCCGGAGTGCGTGCTGAGGCAGGCGCGCGCGCCGTCGGGAAGCAGCGCCGCGAGGGCTTCGGCGGCGCGCAGGCTGTAGCGCAGGCGTGCCGGGTCGGTCCACGCGGGGCGGAACACATCGTCCTTCACGCGCTCGGCGTGGAAGGCGCCGGCAGGGAAGGCGTTGAGCGTGTACGGATGCAAGCCGAGCTCGCGCAACTCCGCGACGAAGGAGGCCGGATCGGCGAGCACCTCCTCGGCCACGTTCGCGGGGAACCAGAGGCCGACCGGGAGTTCAGTGAGCGCGAGCCGCTCTCGCAACGGCGCCGCATAGTCGCGCAGGGCGCGGCGCAGGCCCTGCAGGTCGGCGTAGGGATGCACATTCGTGCAGTAGCCGAGGGGGTTGGTCGGGCTCACTCGCTCGTGAGGCTCTCGGCGAACTCGCGCAGGCGCTTGGCATCGGCTGCGAGCTGCTCGGGCAAGTCCGTCAGGATGGAGAGCCCGGCCTCGAGCGAGGCACGTTGGGCGTTCACCTGCTCGTCGCTGATGTCTTCGGCGAGGATGGCGATGGGAGCGACCAGCGCGGCAGCGGCTGTGGACATCGACGTCTCAGTCTCCACGAGCAAGGCGTCGAGCTCCATCAGGGTCTGCTGCAACTCAGCGAGGTTGGCGGAGGCGGAACCGAGATCGCGCCAGGGGTGTCCCGGCGGAAGGAAGGCCGTCTGCTCCGACCAGTTGTCGACCACCTTCGAGCCCAGCTTCTTGAGCTTGTTGCGACGCCAGCGCAGCTCGTCGATGGAATCGTTGAAGCGGCGCAGGCCGTCGTCGAGCGTGGCGCCCATCGTGCTCGGCAGGGCCCCTTGCGGCTCGAGGGCGAGCACCAGATCGGCAGCGAGGCTCGTGGCCGACGAGCTCAATCGCGGCTCCACGCCCACGATCGCGAGCGCGCTCTCGCTGAGGGCGTTCATCGGCGAGGTGCCGCGCACGGAGTCTTGGATCAACTGGCACGACGGGAGCACGGAAGCGGCAGCGAGCGCAGCAACAAGGAGCAAACGAATGAGCATCAGGGTTCTCGTGGGATGAAGGCGCGCAGCGAAGTGTGCGCGGTGCGTTCCAGTGGACAACGGAAAGGCAGCGGGACGGCGGGTCGCCGCACAGCCACCGGCGACAGCGCGAGGCGCGCTTACATCTGCACCCAGACCGACTTGGTCTGCAGGTAGTTCTCGAGCGCGTGCTTGCCCATCTCGCGTCCGTAGCCGCTCATCTTGTAGCCACCGAAGGGCGACGCGGCGTCGAACATGTTGTAGCAGTTGATCCAGACCGTCCCGGCGCGGATGGCGGCGGCGAGGCGGTGCGCCTTGCTCAAGTCTTTGGTCCAGATGCCGGCGGCGAGACCGTAGTCGGTGTCGTTGGCTTGGCGCGCGATGTCATCGATGTCGTCGAAGGGCTGCGCGGCCACGACCGGGCCGAAGATCTCTTCGCGCACGATGGCCATGTTGGCGTCGACACCGGTGAAGACCGTGGGGCGCACGAAGTAGCCCTCGGAGAGCTCACCGCCGGGGACCTCGCTGCCGAAGTGCGGCTTGGCGCCGGCTTGCTCGCCCTTGCCGAGGAAGCCGTTCACGCGCTCCTGTTGTTCGCGCGAGACGAGCGGTCCCATGTCGGTGCTCGGGTCGAGGCCGGGCCCGAGCTTGATGTTCTTGGCCATGTCGGCCACGCGCTCCACGACCTCGTCGTAGAGCTTGCCTTGCACGAAGAGTCGCGAGCCGGCGCTGCACACCTGGCCATGGTTGAAGAAGATCGCGTTGAAGGCGCCGACCGCGGCCTCCTCTGGATTGGCGTCGTCGAACACGACATTGGGCGACTTGCCACCCAGCTCGATCGACACCTTCTTCAGGTTGCCCGCGCTGGCCTTCACGATCTCGTGGCCGACTTCGGTGCTGCCGGTGAAGGCGACCTTGTCGACCTTGTTGTGCGCGGCGATGGCGGCGCCCGCGTCACCGAAGCCGGTGATCACGTTGAGCACGCCGTCGGGGAAGCCGGCTTGCTTGGCGAGTTCGGCGAGCATGAGCGCGGAGAGCGGCGTCTGCTCGGCAGGTTTGAGGATCACGCAGCAGCCGGTGCAGAGCGCGGCGCCGAGTTTCCAGGCCGCCATGAGCAGCGGGAAGTTCCACGGGATGATCTGCCCGACGACGCCCACCGGCTCCTTGAGCGTGTAGTTCAGGTAGCGCGCGCCGGGCGCGTAAGGCGGCGCCACGGGAATGGTTTCGCCTTCGAGTTTGTCGGCCCAACCGGCGTAGTAGCGGAAGTGCTCCACGGTGAGCGCCACATCGGCCACGCGCGCCACGCCCACGGGCTTGCCGTTGTCGAGTGACTCGAGCTGCGCGAACTCGTCGGCGTGCTCTTCGATGAGTTCACTGAACTGGAAGAGCAGGCGGCTGCGCTCGTGCGGGTTCATGCTCGGCCAGGGGCCGTCGTCGAAGGCTTTGCGCGCGGCGGCCACGGCGCGGTCCACGTCTTCGGCGCGCCCACGCGCCACGCTGCAGAGCACGCGGTCTGTGGACGGGTCGCGCACTTCGAAGGTCTCGCCGGCGGCCGCGTCGACCCATTGACCACCGATCATCAGCTGCTTCGCGGGGCCATTCAGGAAGGCGGAAACCTTGGGCAGCAGCGCGGCGGGGTGCGGGGCGTCGACGGTGGTCATCGGTGGATCTCCTTGCGATTCGGGCATTCCGAGCGAGCTACGCACCTTACCGCGAGCGGCGCGCGGGCGGCCAGCGCGGGCGGCCAGCGCGGGCGGCCAGCGCAGGCGGTCAGCGCAGGCGGGCAGCGCAGGCGGGCAGCGCAGGCGGGCAGCGCAGGCGGTCAGCGAGTTGCTTCGCCGAGAAGACCCGACACCTGGATCTTCATCGGCACGCGCTGCTCGCGCGCGAGGATCGCGAGGTGCGAGCCGATTGCGCCACCCTCGCAGAGTACTGCCGACACACGCGACAGCGCTGGCGCGAGCTCAGGGTAGAGCTCGCGCGTGACGAGCACCGCGCCGTCGGGGATCGCGTCGACATTACCGGCGAACACGAAGCGTGGCCCGGCTTCGAAGTCGCCGAAGACCACGAGCTGGCCGGTTGAGTCGGCCGGACCGCAGCGGATCCAAGTGAGGCTCGGGTCGTGGCGCTCGAGGGTGTCGGTGAGCCGACGGCACGAAGCGATGTCGGGCGAACGCGTGCCGAGCGGGACGGCTTCGAACAACCGCGCACGCACCGACTCGCGCAGCTTGAACAACCCGCGACACCAGCGCGGCACGTGTGGTGCGAAGAGATCCCACACCAAGTTCAAGCGGATCGAGTGACGCATCCACGCGCGCGGGTCGAGCGCGTCGCGCGCGGCGAGGGCGCGTTCGGCTTCCCGCAGGAAGCGACGTGCGCGCAACCCGATGCGAAAGGCACCGAGGTGCGTGGGCGAGCACGCTTTGAGCGCGTCGAGGTCCACGTAGAACTGCGTGCCCAGCTTGAGCATCGAGAGCGGCGCGCTGTCGGCACCGCGGCCCGCAAAAGGCGCGACCTCCAGCGGCAGCAGCTCGGCCCAGAGCGCGGCGAGCGCGTCGTCGCGCGCGGGCTGTTCCATGAGATCCACGCAGTAGCCGACCTGCCCCCAGCGAGAGACGTCGAGTTCCTGCAGCTGCATGCGCGTGCTCGACAACTCGGCGTCCAGCTCCACGGGCGCTGTGAGCGGGCGCAGTTGCACGAAGCGCGGACGCTCCACGCCCACGAACTCCAGATCACACGGGCCGTGCACCGCGTGCACACGCTGCACCGCGCGCTGCAACTCGGCGTAGCGCGCGATCGGCGTGGGCAAGACGGCGACAAAGGGTGCGACACGCCCTGCGGTGACGCCTTCCCGCAGGCGCGAGTACTCCACGAGCGCGAGGTCCTCGCGCAGACTGAGCACGACACCCGACGGACCGTCGACGAAGTGCTGCACGATCACGTCGACCAGCGCGGGGTCTTCGCGGAAGAGCCGCGCGACGAGCTCCGGGATCGCGTCGCACGAAACGGGACCCACGCTCAGCGACGCGCCGGCGTGACTCTCACGTTCGCCGTCTTCCTCGGCGCGACAGCCGCGCAACATGGCGCGCGCGGGAGCCGCCGACGTGACCGGCGAACCGCGCTCGCACACCGTGAACTCGGGCACGCTCACCAGCTCCGCGAGCGCTCGCAAGCGTCGCGCCTTGGCAGACCTCACGTGCGCGCGCTCACCGGAGGGCACCGAGAAACCACAGCGGGAGGGCACCGAGAAACCACAGCAAGCCGAGCAGGCCCACGGCGACGAAACACCAAGCCGCCGCTGTCCAGAGCACGCGGTGCGGCCCTTCGGTGCAGGCTTTGCGAATCGAGACCAACGTGGCCGCGAGGTACGCGATGGCAAAGCCACCCAGCGCGAACAGAAAGAAGAACACGCTCCCGAGCGACATGAAGCCCGAACCGGCTTCGGCGAAGCGCGCCATCGGCCCCACCACGAGCAAGAGCGCGAGCACGACAGTGAGAGCTGTTGGACGCGAGCGGCGCGCACGCATGATCGACCTGAGCTCCCCAGTGAGTTCCGAGCGACACCGCGCGACGCTTCGCGGAGTTTCGGCCCCACTGAACACGTCGAGCCCCGGGCGGTTGCGCCGCGTCATCCTGCGCCACGGCTTGCTCACACGCCGCCTCGAAAAATCGAAGAAAGTTGGCGGAGACCGGCACCTTCTCGCGCATCAAGTGTTGCGGGCACGACGCGCAATCGCTTCGTGGCAGCACGCGGAGCCGTGAAGTGGAGGAAGCTCTCACGCGTGTGATCACACGGTGCCCACCGGATCCGGGAGAGTTCGGTGGGCACCACCTTTCCTGCGGGCCTCAGCCCTCGCCTTCCGTGAAGACCGTCTTGCCCTTGGGCGCTTTCAGCGTCAACTTGCCGCCGAGCGGGCCTGAGGTGTCGGGTTCCGCGAAGAGGCGCAGGGTCCACGAGCCGAACTCGGGCAGCGCGAGCTTCTTGAAGCGCAGGAAGCGTCCCTCTGCATCCAGGATCACTCGCGCGAGCACGTCGGCGTCGGCTTGCAGCACACCGAGTTCGTCGGTGCTGAGCAGCAGCGCGCCGCTGGGTGATTCGAGCTCCACGCCGGCGAGCACCAAGTCGCCTTTCGCGCTGAGTTTGCCCGAGAGCAGCGACCCGGCCTTCGCGCTCAAGGCGAGTTCCACCGGTTCGACACCCGGCGCGGGCGCGCCTTGCTTCGGAAGCTTGAGCGACTTGGCGCTCTTGGGAAGCAGCTCTTTGAGCGTGAGACGGTAGCTGCCCGTGCTGCCGCCCACGCCGAGCAGCTCCACCGTGTAGCGCTCGGTGGCGGGCAGCTCGAGCTTCGCGATGCGCGTCTGCTTCGCGCCGTTCTTGCTGAGCTGCGCGTCGAACTCGGGCTCGCCTTCCACGCTGCTGAGCAGCACGCTGCCGTCGTCGCGCAGCACACGCAGGCCCGGCTGCAGCGTGTTGTTCTTGCCGGTGCGCTTGAGCGTGAGCGTGACGCGCGTGCCCGCGAGTCCGTCGAGCAAGATCGAGTCGGTGCTGCCGGGCGTGTCGATGCCGCCCACGAGTTGGTCCTTGCTGTCGATCAGCGGCGCGAGATAGAGCGCGTCGGCGAGTGCTGCCGTGAACTCGAAGGAGCCGGAGGCGAGCAGCGCGTCGTAGCCGCCCACGGGTCCGGGTGGCACCGTCACGAAGATCGTGTCGGGCTCGGCGAACTCAAGCGGGAGGTCCGCGAAGGAGCTCGACGTCGTGGAGTCGAAGCCGAGCAACACGCGCAGGAAGGTGCCGGCGTAGTTCTCGGCCACGACGACCGCTTCGCCACCTTCGCTCGCGGGCAGCACCGTGGGTTGCAGCGCATGCAGCTGCATGTCGGGCTGCGACACGATCTCGAAGGTCTGCGGGGAGACGGCGAACATCTCGTCGCACGCGGTGTTCCGCACGACGACATTGTCGGTCACGATTCCTTCGTAGGCGGGCGTGACGAACTGCATCTGCTGCGGATCGCCCGCGAAGATCGGCGTGATCTGTTCGCCGCCGAGCTCGATGACCTGCTCGGGGCCGAAGCCCGAACCGATCACGGTGACGAGCGTGCCGCCGGCAAGCTGCGCCACGCGCGGGAACACGAAGTCGATCTGCGGCTGCGCGCCGGTGACTGCCAAGTGCGCACCGGGCACGCGCGCTTCCTGGCCACTGGGGACGACCACGACCAAGTCGCGCAAGCCGGGCGCGAGCGCCGGCAGGGTCACTGCGAGGATCGCGCCGCCTTCGCTGGCATCCGTCGCGGGGCCGATCAGCGTGTCGCCGAGCGCCACCTCGCTCCCCACGGGGACGTTCGTGCCGAAGAAGAGCAGCTCGGTGTCCGCCTGATCACCGCTGCACGGCGGCAACACCATGTCGATCGCGGGCGGTGGCGGGACGACTTCGAGGTAGCCGCACACGAGCGTGACGGCACCGCCGGCGGTGTGGAGGCGCAAGTCGTACAGACCTGCGGGCGCGTCGTCGGACACCGTGATCGGAACGCTGATCAAGTCGCCTTCGGCTTGCGGCAATGCGGTGAACTGCACGTCACCCACGCTGAGTTCGGGGCCAGCATCGGGGATCGAGACTCCCGCAGCGGGAGCCGGCGAGTAACCGACCACGCGCACATGCACCGTGCTCGTGCTGCCCTGTTGCAACGTGCGCACCGTGAGCGGTTCGAGCACGCGCAAGGCCACGTCTGCGGGCGCCTCGAGGTCGAGCATCAGCGTGCCGCCGTCGGTGAGCATGAACGCGTCGCTCTGCACCGGCGCGAAGGACGTGTTGTACGCGAGGCCGGCGAGGTTCGAGAGGAAGCCCGGGAGGATCGGGCCGTCGAGCGGGGCGGCCACGGCACGCAGTGCTTCGGGCGGTAGGCCGTCGAGTTCGTAGCGACCTGACGAGTCGGTGAGCGTGGCGGCGAGCACGCGACCGTCGGTGGCGCGCGCCCAGACCTGCGCGCCCGCGAGGTCGACGCCGCCGCGCTGCACGCGTCCTTCCAGGCGACCTGTTCCGGGCAACGCGGCCGGGTAGGTCGCGCGCAAGCCGGCGCGGTCATCGGCGTGCAAGCTGCGCGGCTCGAAGCGCGCGAGCGAGGTGAAGGGCGCCATGGTCGCACCGACGACCGCACTGTGATCGAGCCCGAGCAAGTGGCCGAGCTCGTGCGAGGCCACGCCGCGCACGTCGAACGCCCCCGCGCTCAGGTCGGTGGCGAAGGGTTGCGCACCGTTGAACAACAGGTCGGCGTCGAGGATGCGTCCGCTGCCTTGTGAGAACTGCAGGTTGGTCACGGCGATCAGGCTCGAGTTGCCGCCGAAGAAACCGCTGTCGTTGGCCTCGTCGAAGAGCACGAGGTGCAGGTCGTTGGCTTGCCAATCGGTCCGCGCACGCTGACCGGGCGTGCTGACTTCGAGCAGCTCGATGTCGGCGCCCAAGGTGTCGTTCCAACCCGCGGCGGCGCGCTGCACGGCGAGGTGCTCGGACTCATCGAGGATGTCGTCGCTGCCAGCGTCGTTCATCACCCAGCGCACGGGGCGGTCGCTCGGCGCCCAGTGCACGGCCTTGCCTGCGCTGTTGCGGATCGTCACGTGCGCGAGCGAGCTGCCCGCGGCGAGCAACACGAGCGTGAGCCCGGCGAGCCAAGAACGCGCGACGAAGCCTCGAGCGCCGCGACTCAACGTGCGCTCCCGTCCTGCTGCGCGCCCCGTTCGGCCTGTTCCGCGGCCGCGCGTTCGAGGTCGCGCAGCAAGCTCTCGCGCTCGATGCGCTCAGCCATGTCGGATGCGACGAGCGGCGCGCCCTGCTCGTCGACAAAACTCAGTTCGGACAGGCTGCGCGTGTAGACCAGCTCGCGCGTGATCGGATCGCGGTGACGGCGCAGCACGCCTTGCGCCAAGCCCACCGGCAAGCGCAGCCCGCCCGCCTCCTTGCGCAGGAAGAGCAACAACTCCTGGCCGGGCGCGGGGATCGGCAGACCCACCACCAGCTCACCGAGGTCGCCGAAGCTGCCGCCGGGCCAACTGAACTCGAGCAGCTCGCCGGCGCGGCCGCCGCGCAGGCTGCCGTCGACACGCAGGGCGAGACGGCTGCGCACGCGACCTTGCGCGTCGAGCTCAGCAGTGACCGAGACCACGCGCCCTTCGACCACCAGCTCGGAACGTTGCAGCAAACCGGCCCAATCCAGCCGCAACACGGTGCTGGCGTGGGCGCTGGCGAAGAGGGCCAAGAGCAGGACAACGGCGGTGATCGAGCGCGACATGGGGCTCCGGGACGCAGGCGGAAACGGCGAACCTGCAGCATATCCCTCCGACCCGGGAGTGGCCCGAGCGCGGGCGCTGTGTGCGGGAGCGCGGATCAGACCGATGATTCGCCGGCTCGGGCTCGCGCGGCGGTGGCGTAACGACCGATCAACAGGCAGACTAGTGCCTTCGAAACGACGACACATCGCAGGAAAGGTGGGGTGTCACTTGGGGAACCGCTCCTCAGGTCTCCCACCTGCCGGTCCGGGGCCCCGCTCCGGGCACTCCCCCGAAGACCTGCGCAGCGCAACACCGAGTTGCCCTGGCGCACGGTCTCCCCGAGCTCCGACCGAGCCGAGAAAGCAGAACACGCAGCATGACTGATCCATCAGCGTCCAGTAGTGGACGTCCTCCGCGCCGGCGTCGCCGTCGTGGCCCGAAGAAGTCCGGCTCCACTGGCTCCAACGGTGGCGCGCCGCAGAACTCCGAAGCGTCGAGCGACGACACGTCCGCCGCCGACGACGCGCCCGCCAAGGGCACCGGCATCCCCGTCGACGATTGCGCCTTCGCCGAGTTCAACTTGCGCGACGACCTGATCAAGGGCATCGCCGCAGCCGGCTACCGCACGCCGTCGCCGATCCAAGCCGGCGCCATCCCGCACGCGCTCGACGGCCGCGACGTGATCGGCCAGGCGCGCACCGGCACGGGCAAGACCTGCGCCTTCCTGGTGCCCGCTCTCAACGCGCTCAGCGACAAGCCGGGCCCGCGCGTGTTGGTGGTCGTGCCCACGCGCGAACTCGCCATGCAAGTGCACGAAGAGTCGCGCAAGCTCGGCAAGTTCATGAAGTTCCGCTCGCTCGCGATCTACGGCGGCGACCCGATGAAGCGTCAGCTCGACGAGCTCGAGAAGGGCGTGCAAGTGATCGCGGCCACGCCCGGCCGTTTGCTCGACCACTTGTCGCGTCGCACCTTCAAGATCGACGACCTCGACTACATCATCCTCGACGAAGCCGATCGCATGTTCGACCTCGGCTTCCGCGAGGACATCGACAAGATCATGCGTCACGCGTCGAACCGCGCGCAGACGATGCTCTTCTCGGCCACGCTCTCCGAAGAGGTGTTGAGCCTCTCGGCCAAGTTCATGAACGACCCGGCCAAGGTCTTCCTGGCGCCGGACAAGATGACCGTGGAAGAGGTCGACCAGACCTGCTTCGCCGTGGTGCCCGAGCGCAAGACCACGCTGCTCGTGGCCGTGCTGCAGCGCGAGAAGCCCGAGCGCTCGATCATCTTCACGCGCACCAAGATCGGCGCCGACAAGCTCGCCATGCGCCTGCAGAAGAAGGGCTTCAAGGCGCAGGAGATCCACTCGGGCCTGCCGCAGGGCAAGCGCGAGAAGATCTTGGCCGGCTTCCGCGCAGGAACCTTCCCGTACCTGATCGCCACCGACGTGGCCGCGCGCGGCATCGACATCCCCGAAGTCACGCACGTAATCAACTACGACATCCCGGAACACGCCGAAGACTACGTGCACCGCATCGGCCGCACGGCGCGCATGGGCAAGAAGGGTCGCGCCGTGACCTTCGTGTGCCCCGACGACGGCATGTTCCTCACGGGCATCGAGAAGCTCATCAACCAAGTGATCCCCGGCGACTCCTACGACGACGTGGACCACGCGCCGCCCAAGCGCGAGCAACAAACCAAGACCGACGGCCCGCAGGTGGGCAACTACCAACGCACGTTGGGCGGCTACATCCGCACGCGCAAGCGGTGAGCACGTTGAGCGTGAGCGAGATCAGCGTGCGGTGCGCCGCGCGCGATCTGCGCACGCTCGGCGTGGTGAGCTCGGAGCGCGCACACCGTGGCTGAGCGGGGCCTCGTCACCGGCGTGGGCTCGCGCTCCGTGCGTGTGTTCGTCGACGGGATCGGCACGCTGCGCTGCACCTTGCGCGGCACGTTGTGGCCCGAGGCCGAGGCCGCGGGGCTCACGCGCCCGGTGGCCGTGGGCGATCGCGTCGAGCTGGAGATCGAGGGCGACGAGGGCGCGGTGTGCGCCGTGGAACCACGTCGCAACCGACTCTCGCGACAGGCCGCCACGGGCCACGCCGCTGGCGGACGCGGGCGCGACCGTGATCGCCAATACGGCGGGCCGCCGCCGGTGCAGGTGATCGCCGCGAACCTCGATCGCATCTTGGTCGTGGCCTCGCTCAACGACCCGCCCTTCCGCCCGGGCCTCGTGGACCGCTTCCTGGTGGCCGCCGCCGCCGAAGAGATCGACGCGACGCTCGTGCTCAACAAGGTCGACCTGCCCGGTGAACCCGAAGTCGTGCAGCCCTGGCGCGACGCCGGCGTGCACGTGATCTGCACGAGCACCGAAACCGGCGAAGGCATCGACGAACTGGCGCCCTTGCTGCGCGACGGCATCTGCCTGCTCGTCGGGCATTCGGGCGTGGGCAAGTCGAGCTTGCTGAACGCCGTCGACCCGACGCTGAAGCTCGACACCGGCGAGGTCACGCTGCACCACGGTCGCGGCCGTCACACGACCACGCACGTGAGCTTGCTCCCGCTCGAGGGCGGCGGCTGGGTCGTCGACAGCCCGGGCATCCGCGCCTTCGGGCTCGAAGATGTTCCGCTCGAAGTGCTCGCGCGCCTGTTCCCCGGCTTCGGCGATCTCCCGCACGACTGCAAGTTCCGCGACTGCCTGCATCGCGAAGAGCCGGGCTGCGCGGTGATCGCCGCCGCCGAGAACGGCACACTCGACGAAGACCGCTTCGAGACCTACGAGCGCATCCGCGACGACTTGGCGGCGGGTGAAGGTTGAGTCACGGAGCCCGAAAGCCGAGTGCTGCCTGAGCAAGCGGGGCGCCGTCTCAGCGAGACCAGTTGAAGAGAGAGGCAGAGCCCGCGCGCGAGAGCTTGTCGCTGTCGTGGTGCGCGCCCACGAGCAACTTGTCGGCGTGGACGGCGAGCGCGACGCCGAAACGATCACGCGGCGATGAGTCGCGCGCACTGAAGCGCGCGAGCTGGCGCGGCGCAGCAGGCTGGCTCATGTCGAAGAGGTCCACACTGCCTGACCCACTGAAGTACCGCGACACCAGGAGCGTGTCGCCTGCCCACGTCAGCGGCTGGCCGAAGCGCTCGCCAGGCTGACCGTTACGGGCCAAGATCTTCGTGAGCGGGGCGGCGCCGGCTGGAGCAGCGAGATCGTAGATGTAGACGGCGCCCGCGTCCTTCCCCAACTCGCTGTCGCCCGTGGCAGCGATCGCGACGAAGCGCCCGTTGCTCGCCACGGCGGATCCGAAGAATCCCTGCAGTTCGGGTACGGGCGCTTGCACTTGCGCGAGCTGCTGCGGCTGTTCGGGATCCGAGATGTCGAACACGTAGGCTGCTCCGGCGAGGGGAGTGACCTGACTGTCGAAGGGGGCACCCACGATTGCGAGGTCACCACGCAGCAACACGGAACGGAGCTGGCCTTCGTGATCGACACTCCCGTCGAGATGCAGCTCGGACAACAACACGGGCGCACTCGGATCTCTCAGGCTGTACAGCCAAGGCCCTTGAGGCGCATCGAGAGAGAAGCTCGAGCTGATCAACAACCGATCGCCGTCGAGATCGAGCAACTCACCGAAGAGAAAGGTGTCTTCCGGGCTCGGGATGCGCGCTAGCTCCAGCGGATGGGCGGGGTCGCGAATGTCGTAGATGAGCACCGCGCCGGCTTCAGGGTCGCCAGTGGCACCGAACGGCGCAGACACGACCGCGAGCCTCCGACTGAGCGCGACCTGCGCACCAAGACTGCGGTGTTGCGCGGAGAGTGGGCCGCCCAGGGCCGCGAGGAAAACGGGCTGCCCCGGGGCTGAGGCATCGAACAACTCCACCGAGCCCGCGCTCAGCCCGTCGCCCCCCGGGGCACCGATGACAACGAGGTCTCCACGCAGAGCCACGCTCACGCCGAAGCCCTCATGTGCCTGTGGGCGAACGCTTTCTAGTTTCGCGAGTTGCTGCGGAGCCTGTCCGGAGACGCTCTCGCCGAGAGTGATGACGGACCCAATGAGGGCCGCGGAGACAATCAACAAGCGCTTTGAGTGAGTGATGTTCATGAGGGCTTCCCAGTAAGTACGGAGGCTCGAGAGCGCGCGCCGATCCTCTCGCAGCGTGCCGCTTGGTCGAGCGGGCCCCGACGGACGGGCGGCCAACAAGCAATCGAACATCGCGCGTGGGTGCAAGTGCGCGCGGGGACGAGTTCACTGACGTAGCCCCTTCCGAGCGCGCAGGATTGCTCGCGGCAGTGGGTCCGCTCGGCGCATCGCCCCGCCGCTGCGCGCCGAGTGTCGCCCGGCTCGCTGTAAGCAGTCCTAGGAAACGGACTCGTGGTCGCAGCGTGGCGCGCGAGCGGGCATGCTGACCGCTCGCACCGCGCCTTCTCGAGCTCATGACCGACTCCGCACCACTCCCCGCCACCGTGCTCACTGGCTACCTCGGCGCCGGCAAGACCACGCTGCTCAATCGCATCCTGAGCGAGCCGCACGGGCTGCGCATCGCGGTCGTGGTCAACGAGTTCGGTGAAGTCGGTGTCGACGACGCGCTCGTGATCGGCGCGCGCGAAGAGGTCGTCAGTTTCGCCAACGGTTGCCTGTGTTGCACCTTCAAGGGCGACCTGCTCGAGACGCTCGAGAAGCTGCTGCGCAAGCGCGGCAAGCTCGATCACGTGATCGTGGAGACGTCGGGTGTTGCGTCGCCGGGGCCGATCGTGCAGTCGTTTCACGCCACGCCCGAGCTGCGCGCGACCGTGCGCCTCGACGGCGTGCTCACCGTGGTCGACGCGAAGCACGTGGAGCAACATCTCGAAGTCAGCCCCGAAGTGCGCGAACAGATCGCGCTCGCCGACCGCCTACTGCTCAGCAAGGTCGACTTGGTCGACGCCGCGCGCGTCGACGCGTTGACCGCGCAACTCACGGCGATGAACCCGCTGGCCCGCGTGCAACCCGCCGTGCTCGGCGACGTGCCCGTGAGCGAGCTGCTCGCGCTCGGCGGCTTCGACCCCGCGCGCCTCGACACGATTCCCGCGGGCGACGCGGCGCACGAACAAGGCGTCACCTCCGTGGGTTTCGACGAAGCCTTCGAGCTCGACCCCGAGACCACCACGCACTGGTTGCGCTTCCTGGTGAGCCGCCGCGGGCAGGACCTCTACCGACTCAAGGGCGTGCTCGCCATGCGCGGCCAGCCCAAGCGCTTCGTCGTGCAGGGCGTGCACCAACTCTTCGAAGCCAAACCCGACCGCGAGTGGCGCGACGACGAAGAGCGTCGCTGCAAGCTCGTGTTCATCGGTCGCGGCCTCGAGGAAGACGAGCTGCGTCGCGGGCTCGAAGCCTGCCGCGCGCGCTGAAGCCAGCGCGCAGCGGCCGCGCGCACGACCTGCTCTGCCGACCACGCGTTGAGGCGCCGCGCCGGCGAGATCAGCCGTCGTCGGGCCCGTCGTCCTCGCGCTCCTCGACCTGGAAGCCGAAGCCGTCTTCGTCGAGGTCGGTGCCGGCGAACAGGCTCGGGCGACGTTCGGCGGCCATGGCTTCGCCGAAGGTGATCGCGAGTTCGCCGTCGGCATCGGTGCCGGGGCCGTAGGGGATGAAGACCTCGAGCGCTTCGCCGCCCACGTGTTCGAGCGCCACGGCCACGGCGTCGGTGAGCTCTTCGGCGTCGTCGTTCTCGCCGGCTTGGATGCGCGCGTCCCAGCAGAGCGCCACCGCGCGCATCTCGGCTTCGGCCGTCTCCTCACGCACCGATTCCATCAGCGCGTAGAGCACGCGTTCGGGCTGCGCCTCGGCCTCATCGAGTTCGTAGCTCTTGGCGGCCATGCTGCCCTCGGCGTCCATGGTGGCGGCGAAGGGGAAGAAGCCGCCGTCGGCGCTGAGCAGCTTGTGCGCGAAGGGCAGCACGGCGGCGAGCAGTTCGTCGAGGTCGGCGTTGGCCACGGGGAGCTCCTGGGGCGGGGATCGGCGGGCGGGGTTCGACGCGCAACGCGGCGCGGAGCCATCGGCTTGCACGTCCCCACCATCGGCAGCCGAGGGGGCGAATCAAGAGCCGGAGAGCACGGCTCCGAAAACACGGACGGGACCGACGCCCGAAGACGCCGACCCCGTCGCGCGCTTGTCAAAACGGAGGTTGGTGGACGCCCTGATCGACGCGCGCGGAGCGCATCCAGGACGACTGCCTTAGTCCGGGCGACCAGAGCCGGCGGCTCCGAGATCGTCCGGGGACAGCTTATCAGGCGCTGCGCTGAGCGCAGGAACGCGGCCGCATCAGCAGCGCCTGCCGGCGGCAGAGCGATCCGAAACGCGAACCGGCCGTGCCCCGCAATCGCGAGACACGGCCGGTGGCCAAGCGCCGAAGAGCGCGCGGCGGAGCGAGGCGTCAGCCCTGCTGATTCTCCTCGGCGGGCTCGAGCTTGCCGAGGTGCTCGAGGTAGTGCTGCAGCGCCTCGATCTGGCTCTGTGAGTCGCCGTTGCGCCAGCTCTCGTCGTACTGCGCGTCGTACTCGCCTTCGCTGAACTCGCCGAAGAAGTTGGGCATGCGCGTGCCGGGCGTGATGACCTGCGGGTCGAGCAACCAGTCGTGCACCCAGTCGGTCTTCAGGCGGTGTTGCGTGAGCGCGAGATCGGGGCCCCAGTTGCCGGGGTCGCTCTCGGGCAGCACGTCGCCCGACGGGTGACAGGAGTTGCACTGGTAGGTGTTGAACAGGTCTTCGCCACGACGGTAGAGCTCTTCGTCGACGGTCTTCTCGAGACCGCTCACGGGCTCGAAGGGCCAGGCCTGATCCGCCTGCGCCGCGAACCAACGCACCAGCGCGAGCGACTCGTGCTCGCTCAAGCCGAAGGTCGGCATGCGAACGTTCACGTGGGTGCGCACGATGTAGGGATCGAGCAGGAAGTCGAAGAGCCAGTCGGGGTTGCTCTTGGCGCCTTGCCCGCGCAACACCGGCGGACGCATGGCCGAGTCGTCGATGTAACGACCCATGCCGCCTTCGCCCTCGCCGTAGACCAGGAACTCGCCGGGGATCTCGCGGTTCTCGGGGTCGTCCTCGAAGAACTCGTAGAGGTCGTAGTCCTCTTCGAGCTCGGCGTCGTAGAACTCGTCTTCGAGCCAGGCGTGCGCCGCGAAGAGTTCTTGGCCGTTCACGACCACGGGCTGCGCGGTCCAGGCGCCGTATTCCATGGCTTCGTCGATGACTTCCTCGAGGCCTTCGAGCGCGTCGTCGAAGTCTTCACCCTTCTCGACCAGCATGTACTGCGGCAGCTGGCCCATGCGGTGACAGCCGATGCAGTTGTACTTGGTGATCAGGCGCGAGCCCTCTTCCACCAGCGCGGCGTCGCCATCGAGTTGCACCTTCATGGTGGGGTCGATGCCGTCGGCGCGCAGGCCGAGCAGGAACTGGACCACGAGGTCGTTCTCGGCGTCGTCGAGATAGAAGTTCGGCATCTTCAACTTGTCGTTGGGCGCCTTGACCTTCTGCTCGTACTTCTCGATCACATACTCGCCGTCGACCTTGCCGATCACCGGCAGGCGGTCATAGGCGCGCGGGTCTTCCAGCTTGCGCTCGTACCACGCGCGACGGCTGTGACCGATCGCTTCGGGGTTCGTGTGCGCGGCTTCGTGACCGAAGTCGAACTTGGTGATCTCCTTCAGGCTCTCGTAGGTGAGCTCGGTGCCGATGCCCACGTCGTCGTAGTGACCGGGCACGAGGTGGCAGCCCGAGCAACCGAAGCGCTCGAAGAGCTTCTGGCCGACGAAGACTTCCACGCTCTCGCCGTCGGCGCGCATGCGCGCCACTTCGTCGCGCGCATAGTTGTCACCCGCGATCGACGCGAGGTGCGTGACCGCGATGTCGTCGAGGATCTGCGCGTCGGCAGCGGGCGGTGCGGTCTGCTCCCACTCTTCGCTGCGCTGATCCATGAGCCACGCCGTGATGTTCCAGGCTTCCGCGTCGGTGAGACGCAGGTCCGGCATCACGCTCGTGTGGTAGTAGGCCTTCGGGTCGCGGATCCAGTTGTAGAGCCACGTGGAGTTGACCTTGCTGCCGATGGCGGAGAGCTCGGGGCCGTGGTCGTTCTCAGTCCAGCCTTCACCCTCCATCGAGTGACAGCCGAGGCAGCCACGCGACTCGAAGGTGGCCTTGCCGGCGGCGATGTCGCCTTCACCGGCGGGCGGCGCTTCCATCGAGTAGCTGCCAGCGTCGAGCTGCTCCTGGCTCTGGTGCAGGAGGTACGCACTGATCGCGCGCGCTTCGACTTCGTTGCGCGCGCGCCAGTCGCCGACCCAGCGGTCGCTGTTGTTGTCCCACTCGGCGTCGGGGCTGATCGTGTCTTCGGCGTGCGCACCGCTGTTCGACTGGTTCCAGAAGTGCGGCATCCGCGTGCTCGGGCGGAAGCCCTGCGGATCCATGAGCCACTTCTGGATGAACTCGGGCGTGGTCTTGGCCTGCAGGTTGGTCAGGTCGGGACCGGGCTTACGCAGGTGCTCGAAGCCCTGGATCTTGTGACAGCCGTAGCAGCCGAGATCCTCGACCAGCGCGCGCGACTCGTTGTACTCGGGCACGCCGGGGATGCGGTCGGTGCTGTCGTGGCACTGGAAGCAGGACGAGTAGAGCTTGTCGCTCGGCGTCATCGGCCAATCCCAGTAGTGACGGTCGGGCTCGTAGCCCCAGTCTTCGATCCAGCGCGCTTCCTTCTCTTCGGCCGTCTCGATCATCTGGCCTTCGTGGAAGGTCGGCGCCGGCGTGTGGAAGGTGCGCGGGAACTCCACGCGCTGACCGTTGCCCTGGTGGCAGGTCGTGCAACCGAACTCGCCGATGGGGTGCGGGCTGCTGTCGGTGAGGAACAGGTCGAGGCGCGGGTGCGCATTCAACACGCGCTCGCCCTTGCCGGCCAGCGGGCCGTCGCCGCCCTTCTCGTTGAGCGGGTCGTGGTCGATGTAGAACGGGTTGTCGATGCCGACGTGGCAAGTGGTGCACATGTCCACCTTGCCGACGTACTGGAAGTTGTAGTTGTCGCGCAGCTTGTCGAGCACGACCTTCTCGACCTTGTAGGTCGGTGCGAGCATGTCGGCCATCGGCGCGTTACGGATGAAGTCGTTGAAGATGCCCGGGCCGATGGTGGCCAAGCTCTTCTCGGTGCGCACGAGGTCTTCGCGCAGGGCGTCGCGCTGACGCGTGAGCTCGGTCTGTTGCTCCTCGATCTTTTGGATCGCTTTCTTCTTGGCGAGCATCGCCTGGTTGGCGGAGTTGGCGGCTTGAGTGAGCTCGTCGACCTTGGCGGTCTGGGCTTCGAGAGCTTCGTCGGCCTCGGCCATGAGCTCGGCGTCCTCGCCGTGCAGCAGGCGCTCTTCTTCGTAGTTGTAGCGGAGCTCGTCGAGCTCGGACTTGGCGATCTTGTAGCGCTGGTCGGCGGCGTAGAACTCACCCTCCAGCACGAGCGCTTCGTCGCCCAAGGTGTTGAGCGTGTCGGCTTGGCCGGCGAGTTCCGCTTCGACCGCGGCGAGCCCGGCGTCGACCGTGGCGAGTGCCTCGGGATCGATGGCGGCTTCGGCATCGGCCTGCGCCAGCGTGAGGCGCGCGATCTCGTTCTGGCGGAAGGCCTCCTGCACGCCCTTCCAGTCGCGCACTGCGTCGCGGCGCCACATGAGCAAGATCGTGACGACCAGCAGCAGCGAACTCAGGATGAACCAGTTCACCACCGTGCGATCGGAGTGCAGACGCTCGTCGCCGAAGATCGTCTTGTTCACCGGCTGCATCGGGTAGACGTTCGCGGCGGACGGCTTCTTCTTGGCCGCCGGCTTCTTGGCCGCGGCCTTCTTCTCGGCGCCCTTGCCCGCGTCCATCTTGGCCTTGAGCGCGGCGATGCGCGCCTTCACGTCGCCACCATCATCGGCAGCGGGAGCGTCGCCCCCACCGTCGGCGGACTTGGCCGCAGCCTTCGGAGCCGCGTCGCCGCCGCCTTCCTTGACCTTGGCGAGACGCGCCTTGATGGCGTCGATTTTGGCCTGCTTGTCGTCAGTCATCTCTTTGGGATCCGTGCGTGCAGCGCGTTCGGCTGTGCGCCGCGCGGGGACTCAGATGTTGAAGAACCACTCGGGAATGCCCACCAGGTACTTCAAGTTGAAGAACCAGCGCAGGAGCATCTTGATCGGCAGCGAGCCCATCATCAGCAGCAGCATCACGAGGACGCTGAAGCGTGCGAAGCCGAGTTCGTGGAAGAACTTCTTGAGCACGGTGACGGCCAGGATCGCTGGCGTCACGATGAAGTACCCGAGCACCAACAAGATGCCCGGCAGCTCACGCACCAGTGGGTTGTCGGGCATGCGCGTGTCGAGCATCGACACCCAGAAGTACTCCGACAGGTTCACGTTCACGAGCGCTTCGACCTTGTGCGGGTCCCAGTACTCGAAGGGTCCGAAGAAGTTCCAGTTCGGACCGCGCAGGAAGGTGCCCATGATCACGAGCAGCACCCACATGATCAGGAAGCCGAACATGAACATGCCGATGGCGAACGGCCGTTCCTTGAACGTGTAGTAGCCGTTGCCCTTCGGGTTCGTGTCGATGTACGGGATCGCCATCAGACCCACGACGATCATGCCCGGCAGCACCACGCCCGCGAGCCACGGGTCGAAGTACACGAGCATTTCCTGCAGACCCAGGAAGTACCACGGCGCCTTGGCCGGGTTCGGCGCGCGGCTACCCGAGGCCGGCTCTTCCAGCGGCGCCTCGACCATCACGGCCCAGGCGATGAAGGCCGCCGAGAGCAGCACCGTCATGATGAACTCGGGGAACACCAGGTCGGGCCACACGAGCACCTTCTTGCCACTCTCGGTCGCCTCGTTGGGCGGCAGACCGCGCTCGAGGCGCATGTCATTGAGCGTGGCTTGGCGGAACGCCAACCAAAGGAAGAACAACACGCTGAACGTCATGATGACGATCGGCATGTTGTCGCCCTTCTTCAGGATCGTGGCGAAGTCGTGATTCTGCGCGCCGACGACGAAGAAGAGTGCGGTGAGCCCCATGATCCCGAAGGCGACCTTCGGCTGCATCATCTGCCGCATACGCAGCATGTAGAGCGCGAAGATCGCCGTGCAGATCCCGATGACGAGTTCGGGGGACGCGAGCGAGTTGAAGAAGGCTTCGAAGGTTTCCACGCCAGGCGTTCCTTACATGGGTCCCGAGATGCCGCCGTCCTTGCGGACGCGCCAGAAGTGCACCGCCATGAACAGGCCCGCGGCGAGCGGTAGCGCCACGCAGTGCAAGACGTAGAAGCGCAGCAGTGCCGCGGCCCCCACGAAGCGCCCGGCCAACAGGCCGAAGCGGATGTCACTCGCCGGTGTGACCAAGGCCACGTCGCCCACGGCGAGCAAGCTCGCACCCGGGCCCTCGTGACCGATCAGCGGATGGGCGCGCGCCATGTTCGAGCCGACCGTGATGGCCCAGATGGCGAGCTGGTCCCAGGGCAGCAGGTACCCGGTGAAGGACAGCAGCAGCGTGAGCAACAGCAGGATCACGCCGATGTTCCAGTTGAACTCGCGCGGCGGCTTGTAGCTGCCGGTGAGGAACACGCGCAGCATGTGCAACCACACGGCGAGCACCATCATGTGGGCGCCCCAACGGTGCAGCTCGCGCATGATGCCCAACGGCACGTGCTCTCGCAGCGCGATGATGTCGTTGTAGGCGTACTCGATCGTCGGGCGGTAATAGAACATCAACAGCACGCCGGTGATCGTCTCGAGCAAGAACAGGAAGAACGTGATCCCGCCCATGCACCAGGTGAACGAAAGGCGGATACCGCTCTTGCGTGCCTTCACCGGGTGCAGGTGGAGGAAGATGTTCGAGAGCGCGGCCAGTGCGCGGTTTCGCGGTGTGCTCGGATAGCCGTGTCTGAAGATTGATCTCCAGATCTGCGTCTCCGCGATCATCTTGAACAGGCTCAAGGCTGCAGACCTCCGGGTCTAAAAGTTCAGCGCGCGACGGGGCTCGCGCGGGAGGGTACGGGGAAGGATCAGATCTTCAGGAAGGCCTCGGGGTTGACCCACTGGCCCTTCTCCCATTGGTACTTCTGGTTCTTGTCGACCAGGATCTGGCCGTCGAGGGCGAGCACGATGCGCCAGCGTTCGAGCGGGCGCGGTGCGGGGCCTTCGAAGTTCATGCCGCTGGTGCGGAAGCCGCTACCGTGGCACGGGCATTTGAACTTGCTCGCGGCCGGCTGGTACGCGGGGATGCAACCCAGGTGGGTGCAGACGGTGCTCAGCGCGAAGATGCCGGGGATGCCGTCGCGACCGGAAAGCGGGTCGGTTTCGGTGCGCACGATCCAGGTACCGTTCGTGTCCTTGAAGGACTCGTCGACACCGACGGCGAAGTTGCTCGGCGCGCCCGCCTTGAAGGTTGCCGGCGGCTCGTAGAGCACGTTCGGCATCAAGAAACGAACGATGCCGAGGGTGCCCACCCCAGCGCCTGTGAGGAACAGACCCCAGCCGGCGAGCAACGCGCCGGTGACCGCCTCGCGACGAGTGACCTTCTTGGGGTCACGCGAGGGGTTCTGGGAGTAAGTGGCTTGTTGAGAGGCTTCGGTGGTAGCCATGGGTCAGGACGTCTCCGGATCGACACCCATGTCGTGCAGCGCATCCAAGGCCGCAGACTTTACTTTCATGGAACGGTCGTCGCGACGCAAGGCCTGCAAAACAGACACGAACGCCGGGTCGCCGAGGCGAGCCGCAGCGCGGCACGTGAGAATCATCATGTCGTCGACGTACTGGTCGCGCGCAGCGGCACGCGAGCCCTCGCTCAGCTGGGCGAGATCGCCCGGCACGCCAGCGTCGGGCCCGTAGGCCTCGCGGTCGAGAAGGTGCAGCAGCACGGGCGTGGCGCGTTCGTCTTGCGCCATTCCCAGCCAGATCGCCGCGTTACGCACCATTTGGGTTTCGGAGCTGCGCAGCTGCTCGACGAGCACCTCGCGCGCCTCAGCCGTTTCCAGGCAGGCCACGGCGTCGAGCGCCATGCGCCGCTCCATCACGCTCGACGACTCGAGCAGCGGCACGATCTGCGCCAGACTCGACGGCTCCTTCAGCGCGCCCAGCGCCTTGAGCGCGCCGATGCGGACCGTCTCCGAATCCGAAGCGAGCGCCTCGAGGACCACCGGCGCGAAACTCGGATCGCGCTTACCGGCCAGCACGAGCAGCAACGCGTAGTGCAGTTCGTCGCGCTCGGTGGCACTGCGGCTGGTGTCGGCGGCCAAGGAGCCCAGCGTGCCCTGATAGAAGCCGAGCAGCTCGTCGTTGCTGATCGAGCTCAGGTCGAGACGCCCGGTGTTCACGCCCTGAGCCAGCTCGTGCAGCTTGAACCAGCGCTCACTCGTGCCCGCCGTGCGAATCTCGGAAAGCAGCTCGGGAGCGGTGGCATCCGAGGCGCCAGCCAGCAAGCGCAGCAGTAGGTAGATGGCCGTGAGGCACACCACGAGGATCAGCGGGAAGACGAAGAACTGCGGCAGCGCGCCGAGAAAGGAGCCTGGCACCTGCTCGCCGGGCTCTTCATCGAAGCGTTCTTCAGCCTCGCCAGCGCCCTGACCGACCTCTGGCACGCCCGTCGAACTGGACGGAAACACACCATTCGCGCCCGAATTCGAGCCTGAAGCGGCGGAGGCGGAGGTGGCGGGCAGGTCCGGCATTGCGGCCTTTCGCGGGGTACGCGCGGAATCGGAGCCGATCTTAGTGCATCGCTGGTGCCGCTGGGAAGCCTCGGGCCCCCGCCTGGCTCGCCCCCAGCGGCCAGCACCTCAGCCCCGCCGAGCCGCGAGCGAGTGCGCCCCGCCTCGCGGCGCTCGCCGACCCGGAATCCACGCTGAATCAGCGACACACATCCAGATCAACTTCGGTCGAGGCCCGCACTCCGCCACGGCTTCGAGGGCTCCGCGCTGATAACCTGCCGCCCCATGCCCGAAGCGCTGCGTATCGACCACCTCCGCAAGACCTACGGCGAGACCGTCGCCGTGGACGACATCTCGCTGAGCGTGCAGGAGGGCCGCATCTACGGCCTCGTCGGCCCCAACGGCTCCGGCAAGACGACCACCCTCTCCTGCGCCCTCGGCCTGTTGCGCCCCGACTCCGGCGAGCTGCGCGTGCTCGCCCAGCCACCGGGGCGTCTCGCCGAAACCAAAGGAGCGCTCGGCGTGGTCTTCGACGACCCGGTGCTGCTGCCCGGTCTCAGCCTCCGCGCCAACCTCGGCTACGCGCGCCGCCTGCTCGGGCACTCGGGCGGACGCAGCGATGCCGAAGTGCTCGAGCTCGTGGGCATGCAGGGCGTGCCGGCGAATCGTCGCGCGCACGGCCTCTCGCTGGGACAAGGTCGACGCGTGGCCATCGCGCGCGCGCTGCTCGGCAAGCCGCGGCTGCTCGTGCTCGACGAACCGCTCTCCGGCCTCGACACCGTGGGCGTGCGCGAGATGCTGCGTCTGTTCAAGCGCCTGCGCAGCGAGGGCATCACGCTGCTGCTCTCCAGTCATCGCTTGCACGAACTCGAGACCATCGCCGACGACATCGCGATCCTGCTCTCGGGACGCGTGGTCCGCGAAGCGCCGCTGCCCGAACTGCTCGGCGAACAAGCGCGTCGACTGGAACTGCGCGCCTCGCCGCCGGCACAAGCCCTCGCCGCGCTCGAAGCACTGCAAGGCATCGGCTCCGTGGTCGCGCTCAACGACGACCGCCTGCGCGTCGACCTGGGCACTCGCGAACCCGAAGAGTTGGCGCGCGCCCTGCACGAGGCCGGCTGCGCGCTGCACGCCTTGGTGCCCGAACGAAGCAGCCTGCAAGCCGTGTTCGAAGCTCTGCTCGACGAACAACTCGTCGGCACCACCCCCGGTGAGGCGCAGGCATGACGGGCACCCTGCGTGTGTTCCGCGCTGAGTGGTATCGCATCGTGCACGGGCGGTCGGCCTACGTGGCGCTGGCCTTCCTGATCGTGGTGCCCGTGGTGCGCGTGGTGGCGGCCTACTTCGACCATCTGTCGCGGCACGGGTCGGCGGTGATGCGCGCCCACGAGACCGGCCGCGACGCGCCCGAGTTGCTGCCCGGCAACGCCTACCAACCGCTCGTCGACGCCTGGGCCACCGGGCTCGTGTTGGGCGCGCTGCTGCTGCTCGTGGCGGCGGCGCTCTCGATCGCCGGCGACCGCGAACGCGGCGTCCTGCGACTGGCCACCACGCGCAGCGCCACGCGTCGCGCGCTCGTGCTGGGGCGCGCACTGCTCGGCTTCCCGCTGGTGCTCTGCGTGATCGCGATCACCGGGATCGCGGCCTTCGCGGCCTCGGCGATCCTGTTCGAGTTCGGCCCGCTCGTGGAGTTCGGCTTCGAGATGGCCAGCTCCGCCGAGCTCAGCGGCGAGCTGCAACTCGCCGTGCTCGCCACGCTCCCGCCGCTCTACGCCGCGTGGTGTTTCGGCCTGCTCATGTCGAGCTTGGTGCGCGGCCCGATCTTCGCCGTGAGCGCGAGCTTGCTGTTGCTGCTCGGCTTCGACCTCTTCAAAGGCGTGCTCGGCGAGGGACAGTACTGGGTCTTCGCCGCCTTCGCCCCGTCCTTCATCGACAGCTCGTACATGGGCGAGATGTCGTCGATCGCAGCCGGCATGTCCGACGCGATGTTCGCCGACGAACTCTTCCGCATGAACATGATCCTGCCTTGGCCCGAGGCGGCGCTGTTGCTCGCGTTCGCATGCACGGCCCTCTCGCGGAGAACTCTGTGATCTCTCATCGGTGGAACACGCTGGCGCGCGCGCTGTGCCTCGCCGCGCTCGGACTCTGCGGCGTGGCTTGCACCTCGGCACCGATCGCTTCGATCCCGGCGCCCCACCCGACAGCCGGTGAGTGGACGCTCGACAGCGAAGGCGGCGCCTTCCTCGGCTTGGCTGTCGAAGCCAACGAGGCTGGCACGCTCGAAGCGCTCGAAGCCGAACCCGGCGTGCGCGTGTTGCGCGTGGTGCAGAACTCACCAGCCGCGCACCAAGGCCTGCGCGTGGGCGACGTGCTGCTCAGCTTCGCCGGCGTGAAACTCGCCGACCCCGTGGTGCTCGACGTGCTGCTCGCCAAGGCTGAATCCGGAGCCAGCGTGCCGCTGCAGGTGCGCCGCGGCGACTCGGTCTTCGCGCTCGACGTGACGCTCGCGGGCGGACAGGGCGGCCCCGTCGCCGCACCTGAGTTGCTCTACGTGGCGGACCCCACGCGCACGCTGGCCGGCTGGCGCAGCACGCCGAACGGGGTGCTGCTCGTGGCCCTCGCCGAGAGCTCGCCGCTGCTGGCCGCGGGCTTCGAACTCGGCAGCAGCGTGACCGCGCTCGACAGCGACGCCGTGCACTCCGCCGGCGAACTCGTACGCCGCGTGAACGCGCTGCCCGCCGGCGCGCGCGTGAGCTTCGAGTTGCGCGACCCGCGCGGTCAGGCGCGCACACTCGACGCACGCCTCTTCGAAGTCCCCACGCGCGTCACGCGTTCCCGCGTCCCCGTGCTCTGGGACTACGACGCCAAAATCGACGGCAGCGCCACCGACCTCCACCTGCTCGACTTCTGGTTCCTCGAACTCTTCCAGTTCCGGCGCCGCGGCGGCGAGCGCGAGTGGGTGTTGCTCGAACTCTTCGGCTACGAGCTCTTCGCCTGGGGACAGGGCACCGGGGAACTCAGCGAATGATGCGGCGCCTGTGTGCTTGCCTGCTGATCGCGAGCGGCTCGCTCGCGGCACAAGTCGCGTGGAACGACACGGTGCTCGCGCTGCCGGGCCGCGTGCTCAGCACCGAAGTCTGCACGCTCGGTGACAACGCGCGCCAAGAACTCGTGATCGGCTTGTGGAACCGCGAGCTGCGGCGTCGCGAACTGCGCATCCACCACGTGGAGCAAGGTCGACTCTCCGCGGAGCCACGTCTCGTCATCCCGATCCTGGAAGACATCGTGGCCTGGGGCGTGGCCGAACTCGACACGGACACGGCGGGCCCCGAGCTGCTGCTGCTCACACCGAACAGCGCCTGGAGCTACCAGGTCGCGCCGGGCAGCTACGCCAACAACGCGCGCAAACTCTTCGACCACCCGCTGCTCTTCGACCTGCCCGACCGCAGCAGTCTGCCGCGTTGGCGACACGTGGTCCCGATGCCCGGTGGCGACCAACTCGTGCTGCCGTCGTCGTCGGGATACAGCTGCTGGGCACCGGTCGCGGGCGACCCCGAAGGTGCTTGGGCTGAGACGGCGCGCTTTGCTGTCGACGCGCCTTCGAGCCGTGGTGAAGGCGGCGCGGGCGACGCGTCCGTGCAAGTCGGCCGCGACGGCATCGTGCTCTCCGCCAGCGCACGCGCCGGCCTCGACGTGGGCCAGGAACTCGACGGCTGGTTGAGCGCACCGCTGCTCAGCGTGACGCGCAGCTTCCGAGCGCCCGGCCTCGTGGACATGGATGGCGACGGCCTGCTCGACATCGTGCGCCTCGCCCGCCGCGTCGTCTCGATCCACCCCGGGCGCAGCGCCGGTTTCCTGGCCACACCTGAGCGCGACGTGCTGCTCCCCGACCTGTTGTTCGACAGCGAGGTCGAGAGCCGCGACTTGCTGCTGCGCGATGTCGACGGCGATGGCGACACCGACATCCTCGCGCTGCTCGAAGGCCCCGAGATCGGCATCCTCGACAAGAACCACGAACTCAGCCTGGTCGTGCTGCGCAACACGGGCGGCGGCGAACTCAGCGATCGTCCGCAACTGCTGCGATTCCGCGGCGTGCGCCTGCGCGCTTCCGTGGTCGACGTGGATGCCGACGGCACGCTCGACCTCGTGGCCGATGTCTTCATCACACCCGACCTCGGCGCGCTCACCTCCCCCGACGAGCTCGACGCCACCCTGCGCATCTCGGTCTTCCGCGGCCGCGGCAAGGGCGAGTTCGAACGCTCACCCTTCGTGCGCTTCGAACACGTGGTCGGTGCCGCGAACTTCGACCAAGCCGTGCAGCAGCGCGAGCTCAGCGGCGACTTGAGCGGCGACGGGCTCGGCGACCTCGTCACCTCCGACATCCTCGGCCGCGTGGGCATCCACCCACTCGAGAAACACAGCAGCCTGTTCGGCGGCGCGTCGTGGAAGCTGCCGACCACGCCCACCACGCGCCTGCCGACTTCCACGGGGCGCAGTGACTTGCAACTCAGCGACCTCAACGGCGACGGCCTGCACGACCTGATCAGCACTCACGAGTCGCGCGTGATCGTCTACCTCTCGCAGCTCACGGGAGCGTCGCGATGACGACTCGTCCGATCCTGACCGCCGCGCTCGCGCTCACGCTGTTGTTGCCGGCCGGCATCGCGCGCGAGGACGGCTTCGTGGCCTCCGGCATCGTGGAGACCCAAGGCGACAACGTGCTCGCGCTGCGCGACGTCGACGGGGACGGCGACCTCGACCTGCTCGTGATCGACGAGCTCGGCGTGAGCTTGCGGCGTCTCAGCGCCGAAGGCAGCTACCCGCGCGAAGCCGACGACGTGCTGCTCTGGCCGGCACGCGACCTCGGCTGGGAACTCGCCGACCTCGACGGCCGCCCCGGCACCGAAGTCGTGATCTTCGCCGACGGCGCCCTGCGCAGCTGGGCCATGAGCGCCGAGGGATTCGCCGAGCCGCGCGAGCTGTTGCGTGACAAGAGCGCACGCATCCCGCGTGGCTTGCGACGCCTGCGCCTCGCGCGCGATGTCGATGCCGACGGTCACATGGACGTGGTGCTGCCCGGCGTGAGCCAATACCGCATCCACCGCGCGGGCGGCGAAGGCTTCGAGGCGCCGCTGCGCGTGGACTTCGAAGCCACGGTCGAGCTACGCGTCGGCGAACCCGCCACCCTCGATCAACGCTTCACGCAAGCGATGTCGATCCCGCGTCTGCGCGTGCGCGACTTCGACGGCGACGGCCTCAACGACCTCGTGAGCGAAACCGACGAGATGCTCTCGGTGCACGTGTCGGATCCCGAGATCCCCACCGAAGCCACCTGGGCACTCGACCTGCAAGCCTTGCGCGACGAACTCCCCAAGACGCTCGACCTCGAGAACCTGCTCGGCGCGATCCAACTCGTGAACTGGAGCACCGCCGACCTCGACGGTTCCGGCGCACACGACTTCGTGCTGCAACACGGCGGCACCTTCCGTGTCTGGCGCGACGGCACACGCCGCGGCATCGACGGCCCGCCCGACAGCGTGCTCAAGTCGAGCGGCAACGTGCTCTTCTTCTTGCTCCGCGACGTGCTCGGCAGCGAGCTCCCCGAGCTGCAGATCGTGCGTGGCGAGGAGATCTCCGTGGCGCGCGTGCTGCACTGGGTCGTGGCCGGCGGCGCGCTCGAGTTCGACATCTACACCTACGCCAACGAGGCCGGCGAACTCGGTCGCAAACCGGCGCGCAGCTCACACGTGCGCTTCGAGATCCCGCCGCTGTTCTCCTTCCTCGAAGAGGTCGACAAGATCCAGGAAGAGAGCCGCGCGAAGGCGCACATCCAAGCGCAGCGCGTGGCGCTCGACGCCGACGGCCTGCGCAACGACGTGGTCGACCTGGTCGGCGGCGAGCTGTTCTTCTTCCACGATGTGGTCGACGCCGAAGCCGAAGAGAGCCTCATGGATCAACTCAGCAGCTTCGACCTCACCGAGCTGCTCGAGCGCTACTTCCTGGCCGACATCGATTCGCTCGCCGACGACGGCACCTACACGCTCGACCTCGCCGAGGAACTGCGCCAGATCGAGTTCACGCCGGCGGCCGCGCTGCAGGCTGCCGCACACAAGGTCGCGCCCACGCTCGTGCTGCCCAGCCCGGTGCCCGGCGAAGGCCGCCTGCTCGTGATCGACCTCGACAACGATGGCCTCACCGACGTGATCGTCACCGGGGAGACGAGCAACGGGACGCCGCTGGTCGGGGTGCTGGTCGCGCGTCACTGAAGCTCACGCTGTGCAGGTCGCGCACGGAGGCTTCGCAAGGTTGGCCGGCGAGGTAGTGCATCGACACGGCGTCGGGTCGCGCGCGCACTTGGGTCAGGCTCACGCTGCGCGCTTCGTCGCGGTGCATGCACACGCTGAAGCCGTCACCGCGCGGAGCTTCGTGGCGGTGCGAGGCGTGCCAGCGCAACTGGGCGGCGGCGAGCGCCTGCGCGTCGGCATGCGGCGCGGAGCTCAGCGTGGCGAAGAGCGCGCCACGCGCGGCGGCCACGGCGTCGGGCTCGATGCGACTCGACACGAACACACCGTCTCCTGAATGACGACTGCGCACGAGTTGCGCGCCGTCCCACTCGATGCGTTCGACGTCGGCAGGACGCGAGCTGTCCCCGCGACGCGCCACGAGCAACTTGAAGGCCTTCTCGCGCAGAGCGCCGCTCGCCGCGCGCGCTTGCAGCTCGGCGAACACGCTCTCGGCATCCGGCGCGCGCATGAGTTCGAGCACGAGTTGGCCGCGGCTGGGCGCGTCGTCGGGCGCGACGCGCGCGGGGGGACGGTCGCCGTTGAGCACGCACAGGCAGCGTCCCGATTCATCCACGGCGATCCAGGTGCCCCCCGCGTCCGCGTCGGTGGGCGCGAGCACGCGCGGGAGCGGCGCTGCGTCGACGCTCGGCGGCGTGTCCATGCTCGGCGGCGTGTCCGCGCTCAGCGGCGTGTCCGTGCTCGGCGACGCGAGCTCGCCTTGCGGCGGAAGCGTGCGCAGGCTCGGTGCTTGCGCCAAGCCGCGGCGGGGGCTTTCGTCACGGTTGGTGGCGAGCAGGTAGCCGCCGTCGGGCAGCACCAGGAAACTCACGGTGCACATCGCGGTCAGGCCACCGGGGTCTCGACCGGCAACTCGGCCTCGACCCAACCGCCGGTGCCTTCGCGGATGTCGGTGAGCGCGTGCAGGCCGGCGCGTTCGAGCAGGCAACAGGCGGAGCTGCTGCGGTAGCCGCCCTGGCAGATCACCGCGTAGTGCGCGCCGGGATCGAGTTCGCCGCTGCGTTCGGCGAGCTGGCCGAGCGGGATGTTGATGGCGCCGGGCACGTGGCCGTTCTCGTGTTCGCCTGGGTTGCGCACGTCGAGCACGCGCGGGGCGTCGTCACGCTGCAGACGTGCGTGCAACTCCTGCACCGAGACGCGTTCGCGCGTGGCCAGCGGGCGACCGGCTGCGACCCACGCGTCGACACCGCCGGCGAGCATGCCGTCCACGTGTTGCAACCCGACGCGCGCCAGTCGCATCACGGCTTCTTTGCACTGCGCGTCGTCGTCACCGAGCAAGATGAGGCGCGTGTCGGTCGGGATCAGGCTGCCGGCCCAAGGAGCGAAGCTTCCGTTGAGGCCGATGTTGAGCGCGCCGGGCGGATGACCTTGGGCGTGCGCGTCGGCGTGACGCAGATCGAGCAACAGCGCGCCTTGCTCGAGCAACGGTGCGACCTCGTCGGGGTAGAGCGGGCAGGCTTGCGGGAGCTCGTCGAGTGGCACGGCGCCCGCGCGGTTGAGCGCCACGCTGTGCGGGAAGTAGGGCGGCGGCGGGGCGAGGCCGGTGGTCATGCGTTGCACGAAGTCCTCGCGGGACATCGGCTGCAGCGCGTGATTGGTCTCGCGTTGACGACCGATCGTGCACGAGAGCGCCGCGGAGATGTTGCGACCGCAAGCGGAGCCGGCGCCGTGCGCGGGGAAGACCTCGGTCTCGTCGGGGAGCGTGAGGATCTTGTCGCGCAGGCTGTCGTACATCAGGCCGGCCATCTGCTCGGCGGTGAAGCCGCGTCCGCCGGCGAGGTCGGGGCGGCCGACGTCGCCGATGAAGAGCGTGTCGCCGGTGAGCAGCTTGGCGGGCGCGTCGGGTGCGGCGTCGTCGCTCACGAGCAGGCACAGACTCTCGGGGGTGTGACCAGGTGTCTCGAGCACTCGCAAACGCACCGTGCCGACGCGGATCTCGTCGCCTTCGTGCAGCGGGCCGTGCGCGAAGGCGGCGTCGGCGGCGTGACTGATGTGCAGCGTGGCGCCGGTGCGCTTGGCCAGTTCGAGATGCCCGGAGACGAAGTCCGCGTGCAGGTGGGTCTCGATCACGTGGGTGATGCGCAGGCCGCGCTCTTCGGCGGCGGCGAGGTAACCGTCGACATCGCGCTGCGGATCCACGATGACGCACTCGCCGGCGTCGCCGATCAGGTAGGAAGCGTGCGCCAAGCAGCGCAGATAGAACTGGTGGAAGTGCATCGTGCTGTCCTCGGGAACGACGCGTGGAGTCGACCGCGCCGCCCCGCCAGCCTACCAGTCGACCGGCAAGCTCGGCGCGCACCGAGCACCGAGCGCCGAGCGCCGAGCGCCAAGCGCCAAGCACCGAGCGCCGAATGCCGAATGCCGAATGCCTCGCGCGGCGCGAGGGGTGATCCGCTCGCCAAGCCTCGACCGGCCGCCGTCTGCGCGACGCCGACCGTGCTCGGCCGTTATCATCCGCCAGATGCACTCGATCGATTCGCGCCGTCTCCTCCAGTTCTTGCTGCTCGCCGTCCTCGTGTTCGGGAACGCGCCGCCACTGGCCGCGCAGGACGCGACCCCAGCGAACGCCACCGACGCGGCCACGCAGCCTGCGTCCGACGCCCCGCAAGCCGAAGTGCCCATCGCCCGCCGCAGCGCACGGCGCACGATGCTCAGCTTCTTGACCGCGATGAATGAGTTCGCGGGCGGCGACGAAGACGCGCTCACGAACGCCACCGCCTGCCTCGACCTCAGTGAGCTCGACGAGATCGTGCGCGACGAACTCGCCCTCGACATCGCCGTCGATCTCAAGGAGGCCATCGACCGCATCCGCTACGTGAGCCCGCTCGGCTTCGAGCTCTCCGACAACCCCACCGGCGACGCCGTGACCTGGGCCGAGGTCGATGAGGTCGGTCGCGTGGTGCTCGCCCGCAGCGACGACGGCCAGTGGCGCTTCGACCCCCGCACCGTGGCCAACGCCGCCGCGCTCTTCGACGCCGTCGCCCACAAGCCGCGCATCGCCGGCCGCGAGATCGAGATGCTGCGCTTCAGCTCGCGTTGGTGGCGCGCGCAGCAACCCGAGATGCTGCGTCAACGCGGCTTCCTGCTCGAGCACTGGCAGTGGTTGGGCCTGCTCGCGATCACCTTCCTCGGCATCTTGGCCGACCGTCTCTCCGTGCTGCTGCTGCGTCTCGCCGCCGGCCGCGCCGCCAAACGCGAACACGTGGCTCTGCGCGGCGACACACTGCGCACCGCGTTGCGCCCCTTCGGCTGGCTGATCATGGCGCTCGTCTGGCAGAGGCTGCTGCTGCAGCTCGGCCTGCCGCCCGACGCCTATTTGTTCCTGAAGGTCGCGGCCGAGTTCGTCGTGGCGCTGGCCGCCGTGTGGGGCGTGTACCGTTTGGTGGACGTGCTCGGCGAGGCGCTCAAGCAGTGGGCCAACGGCACCGACAGCACGCTCGACGACCTGCTCGTGCCGCTCGCCATCCGCACGCTGAAAGTCTTCGTGTTCGCGATGGGCATCGTGTTCCTGGCCGACCAACTCAAACTCAACGTGGCCGGCTTGCTCACGGGCCTCGGGCTCGGCGGCTTGGCCTTCGCGCTCGCCGCGCAAGACCTCGTGAAGAACCTGTTCGGCTCGGTGATGGTCATCGCCGATCGCACGTTCCAGGTCGGCGACTGGGTCGTGGTCGACGACGTGGAAGGCAGCATCGAGGACGTCGGCTTCCGCAGCACGAAGATCCGCACCTTCTACAACTCGCTCATCACGGTGCCGAACAGCACCTTCATCACGGCCTCGGTCGACAACCTGGGACAGCGTCGCTACCGGCGCTGGAAGACCACGTTGTCGCTCACCTACTCCACGCCGCCCGAGCGCATCGAAGCCTTCTGCGAAGGGGTGCGCGAGCTCGTGCGTCGTCATCCCTACACGCGCAAGGACTACTACCAGGTCTACCTGAACGCCTACGCGGCCGCCTCGCTCGACGTGCTCGTGTACGTGTTCTTCGAGACGCCCGAGTGGAGCACCGAGTTGCGCGAACGCGAGCGCTTGATGCTCGACATCCTGCGGCTCGCCAAGCGGCTCGGCGTGGACTTCGCCTTCCCCACGCAGACCTTGCACCTCGTGCAGAGCGACGGCAGCGAGCCCGAACCCGAGAGCGAGTTCGCGCAGAGCACCGCCGTGAACCAGGCCAAGTTGCGCGCGCGTGCCGCCGCGCGCGAGATCACCAGCGCCTTCGGCCTCGACGGTGAGCGCCCGCCGCCGGTGCGCATCACCGTGCCCAGCGAAGAGAACCGCGGCGAGGGTTAGGTCGGCGAGGGCCAGTCGGCGAGGTCGGGCAGGTGCGCGGGGTCCACGTCGGCGAGCAGCGGCGCGGCGGCGTCTTTGCCTGAGAGCACCGGCTCGGGCACGGGCCACTTGATGCCGATAGCCGGGTCGTCCCAGCGCACGCCGAGTTCGAAACCCGGGTCGTAGACATCCGTGCACTTGTACTCGACCTCGGCCGTCTCGCTCGTGACCACGAAGGCGTGCAGGAAACCCGGCGGCACGTAGATCTGGCGGAAGTTGTCGGACGTGATGTCCACGCCGACCCACTTGCCGCGCGTGGGCGAGCCCGTGCGGATGTCCACGGCCACGTCCCAGATCGCGCCGGCCACGCAGCGCACGAGCTTGCCTTGCGGCTTGCGCCACTGCGCGTGCAGCCCGCGCAGGGTGCCATGCACCGACTTGCTGTGATTGTCCTGCACGAAGCGCACCGAGAGCCCGGCCGCGGCGAACTTCTCGGCGTGATAGGTCTCGAGGAAGAAGCCGCGGTCGTCTTGGTGGACGGCCGGCTCGAGCACGAGCACGCCGGGCAGGTCAGTGGTCTGAACGTTCACGCTGGGAGGCCCGCGGGGAGGAAAGGGCCCTAGGTTTTACGCGCTGTCGACGTCGCCGTCGACCGCGCGGCGCGCGCCGCGCCCGGTCGCGCTCAGCACGCGACGGTCTGCTAGGATCCCGCGCCATGAGCCACGTCGTCGAGTCCACGTTCACGGTCCGCTCCTACGAGGGCGACAGCTACGGGCACCTCAACAACGGTGTGTATCTCGGCTGGTTCGAACAGGGCCGACTCGACTGGCTGCTCAGCAAGAGCTTCAGCTACGACGGCTTCGCGCAGCGCGAAGAGTGGTTCGTGGTCGGGCGCACCGAGGTCGACTTCCGCCAGCCGCTGCTCGTGGGTGAAAGCGTGGTGCTGCACAGCGAGATCGAGACGCTCGGCCGCAGCAGCGTGACCTTCCGGCAGCGCATGCTCCGCAACGGCGACACGCTCGTGTGCGAGGCCAAGACCATCATGGTCTTCGCGGCGCACGGCGCGTCGATCGCGATCCCCGACGACTTCCGCGCCGCCGCCGAGGGCTGAGGCAGCGCCAGCGCCGCTCGCCACGCCTGCGGGCTCGCGCGCCGATCCGCCGCGCCGCGCGCGCCCCCCACGCAAACGACCGTCGCGCCCCCGATCTCTCGGAGACGCGACGGCCAATCCATCCCGTGAGCGCCCCACCTCCGGAGCGCGCCACAAGTTCAGTCGCTCAGCGCAGCTTGGGGCTCGCGTCGCTGTAGTGCAGCGTGGTCGAGGTGGCGCCGTCGAGCTCCAGTTCGCGCAACGTGCCTTCGCTGTCGAGCTGCAACTTGGCCACGTCCTCGTAGCTGATCTCGGCGGTGTTGCCGGTGAGGTGGTCCAGCTCGGCCTGCTGACGCACGCGCACTTCATCCAAGCGCGACACCATCTGGTCGAGGCTGGCGACCTCGTAGCGGCTGCACTCGTCGATCGTGCGCTGACGCTTCTCGAGCATCTCGATCAGCTTGTCGTTGCGAGCGATGGCGTCGACCTGACGATCCAGCTGCCAGAGCTGACTCTGGAACTGAGCGCGCTCGCTCTCGAGTTGCGTGAGTAGGGTCTCGAGCTGCTCGGCCTGCTGCGCCAGGTAGATCACGTCGTGCGAGGCGTCGGCGGCACGGTTGGCGTAGGCCACGCGCGTGTGCTGCACCTGGTTGAGACGCGTCTGGGCCTGACCGACGCTGAGCGTGCGGTTGTCGAACTGCACACTGACCACGTTGCGGATGCCCGCGCTGGCCGTGGCCACACCTTGGCTCATCGAGGCCTCGGCCACGAGCGGCGCCAAGGTGCTGATGTCTTGCTCGGCGAGACTCACGACGCGTTCCGCCACGGCGCGTTCACGTTCGAGTTGACGCACCTGAAGGTTCAGCTCCGCGAGGTCGCCGCGCACCTGAGCGATGCGTTCGGGGTACTCGCGTTCGAGGTCGCGCAACTGGGTGCGCAGCGCGACGGGGTCGTCGATGTTGCCATCGATCTTCGAGAGGATCGCCGTGTGTGCCTGACCGACGAGAGCGGAGGCACGCGAGGGCCCAGCGATCACCAGGGCGAGGCCACCACAGGCCGCCGTGATGATGCCCACGCGAAACAGGGTCTTGATGAGACCGGCCATAGTGGGGACTCCATGAAGGACAAAAGGGAGGAGTGAGCCGGGATCCGTTCCCGGCGTCGCGCCATCTTTGGGATCGCCCTGGCCGGACTTTCGCCGGGGGGACGACTCTTTCTCGAAAGTCGCTCGGAGCCGGACGCGAGGTGCCCGAGCAGGGATCGATCCGTCGAGAAACAGCGCGCGCAGCCACGAACGCTGCCGCAGGCCGCGCTCACCGGCCGCCGCAACATCAGGCGACCTCGCCTCCCAACAAGCGGTCGCCTCCGAGTCTGGCCGGATCTCGGGGCGGGCAATCGGGGTGCGTCCTCGGGTCGTCACGTCGCACTTGCCGGCCGCCCACTACAATCCATCCCATGCTCAACAACCTCACTACTGGCTTCGTGGGCCGACTGCGCGCCCGCGACCCCGCCGCCTGGTTCGAACTCTGGGAAACCTTCGGACCGATCCTGCGCGCCCAACTGCACAAATGGGGCCGCGGACGGATCGGTTTCGAAACGGTTCAGGACATCTCCCAGGAAACCCTGGCCGCGCTCTCGCACTCCATCGACCGGCACGACCCCAACAAGGGAGCGCGCTTCAGCACCTGGCTGCTGGCCATCGCCAAGCACACGCTGAGCGGCGAGATCGACAAGCGCATGGCGCTCAAGCGCGGCGCCGGCAAGAAGCCCGTGGCGCTGGACGAGGCCTGGGCCGGACAGCACGACGGGCCGTCGCCGGGCAATCACTACGAGCAAGCCGTGTTCGACGCGAAGGTGGAAGCCGCCATCCGCATGGTGGAACGCGAGGCCGAGTTCGCCGACTTCGCGGTGTACCGCATGCGCGTCTTCGAGGGTTCGCAGGGCAAGGATGTCGCCACTGCGCTGGGCGTGTCGGAACCCACGATCAGCCGTCGCCTCACCAAGGTGCGCAACCTGCTGCGCGAGCGCCTCGGCGAGGTCATGGAGAAGTACAGCTTCACCGAGGAAGAACGTGGCGAAGCGTCACGAAACGGGATCGACCCAAATCCCAGCAAGGCCGCCGACGCGCTCTTCGATGACGCGCTCGCAGACATCTACCACCGGCAGATGATCCTGCGTCGCGAGGACCAGGCCGCGTCATGAGTCCCCCGGGCAGCATCTCGGGATCCGGGGGCCGAGCCAGCAGCCTCTAGGACATCACGATGGGCGGCCCACTCCAGATCCCTCTCCAGATCCTGCTCGCCATGGCGGTGGCGGTCTTCGGCATCTACCTGCTGATCAAGCTGTTGGTGTTCCTGGGCTGGGCGCTCGGGCAGTTCTTCGGCGCGATCGGCAACATCTTCGGACGCGTGGGCGCGTTCATCGGCGGCGAAGTCAGCGACGTGCTGCGCGTGATCGGCGGCGTGATCACCGGCTCGCTCTTCGTGCCGCTCACCGTGGCGAACATCGCGCTGGGGCGCTGGTCGCGCGCGAACCACTACGGGCGCGCGCTCGAGGAAGAGGCCGTGGGCGTGGCGCAGGCCGTGTACCGCATCGGGCTCGGTCACCCCACGAAACTGCTCGGGCTCACGCATCTCACCGACGGCGTGGAGCGCCGCTTGCCCGAAGTGATCCGTCGCGCACCGGGGCCGGATCTGCCGCGCGGTCGACACGACGCCTTCGAGGGCTACACCGTCACCGGATCGCTACCCTCGGGCGGGTCCGGCGCGCGCCTGTTCCTGGCTGAGCCGCTGTCCGACAAGCGCACGGCGCTCTCGGCGCAAGGCGTCTCGCTGCCGCCGAAGGTCGTGATCAAGTCCTTCTCGCTCGGCGACGGCTCCACCATGCCGCAGATCGTGCGCGAGAGTCGCGCGCTGCATTCGGCGCGCAAGCTCGGCCTCGTGCTCGAGCACGAGCTGAGCGCCACGCGCTTCCACTACGTGATGCCCTTCGTTCCCGGCGAAGACCTTTCTGTCGTCACGCAACACCTGCACGCCGAAGCGCCCGCCAAGGGCCTGGCCGACGCGCAGCTGCGCAAGGTGCTCGGCTACATGTCCGACCTGGTCGTGATCATGCAGCGCTTCCACGCCGAGGGTCTGTGGCACAAGGACATCAAGCCCAGCAACATCATCGTGAGCGACGGCCGCGTGAAGCTGGTGGACCTCGGCCTCATCACGCCGCTGCAATCGGCGATGACGCTCACCACGCACGGCACCGAATACTTCCGCGACCCCGAACTCGTGCGCCTCGCGCTGCGCGGCGTGAAGGTCAACGAGGTCGACGGCGTGAAGTTCGACATCTACGGCGCCGGCGCCGTCTTCTACTCGATGATCGAGAACTCCTTTCCCGCGCACGGCAGCTTGTCGGCGCTGAACAAGCGCTGCCCCGAGAGCGTGCGCTGGATCATCCGCCGCGCCATGGCCGACATGGGCAAGCGCTACGGCACCACCGAGGAGATGTTGCGCGACCTGCAAGCCGTGATGGCCGCACCCAAGCTCGAGGCCTTCCCACCGGCCTCGCTGCCGTCGATGGGCGGCGAGCCTGCCGACGACAAGAGTCCACGCAAGTTCTTCGGGCTCTTCGCCGGGCCGGGCAGAGCAGGAGTGAACCTCGACGAGCTCGACAACGAGCTGGGTGACGACGCCACGCAACACACTTCACGCGGCGCCGAGAACGAAGTGACCGCAGGCGCTCACGCGGCCGTGACGAGCGAGCACGCAGCAAGCACGGCTGCCGCCAAAGCAGCCTGGGCCAAGACGGCACGCCGCCGCCGTCGTCCGCGCCATCACAGCGATGGCAACGCCGCGAGCAAGCGTTCGGGCGGCGTGCGCGGCGGTGTGCTCGTGGCAACGGGTTGCTTCCTGTTCGCGATCGCAGGCTGCACAGCCTTCGCGCTGCTGATGCCGAACTTCGGCGAACCGTTGTCGATCGACCTCCACTCCCCGAGCAGCGTGGATCACCACGCACCGCCGCCGCGCCCCGCCGACGCCTTCAGTCTCAGCGCGCGCTCGCTCGCGCAGCAGGCCGAGCAGATTGCGGAGCGGTTCAGCCCGAGCGCCGAGGCGCAGGGCCGCGCTGACCTGGCGCGCAAGCAGCTCCTCACCGCCGCCAAGTCGCTGGCCAAGCACCGCACGAGCGCCGTGCCGCAACGCGTGCTCGTGCTCGACGACGCCCCAGTGGGCCTCGCCGGGCTCGCCGAACGCGCCCTCGCGCCCACACTCGAAGGCCTCGCCCTCGCGAATTTCACGCTGGTCGCGCTGGGCCAAGACCACGACCTCGACGACGACGAGCACGCGCGACTCGAGTCGGAACTGCGCGCGCTCATCGGCGTCTCCGACCCGGGAGATCCCAGCGTGGCCAAGCGCATTCGCGCCTACCTCGAGGTCGAACCCGCGCTGTCCGGTGTGCTCTGGCTCGGCCGCGGCGACGACGAGAGCACGCTCGACATCGAGTTCCAAGCCGTGCCGGAATCGAACCAAGACGACGGCGTCGCGCTGCTCACGCTGGCCGCGCGCGCCTACTGACGCGCTGCGAGTGCGCGCCCCGAGCGCCCCTCAGTCAGCGGCGAGCTCCTGCTGCCAGCGCGACAGTTCCGTGTTCACGCGTTCCGGGGCGCTGCCGCCGACCGCCGTGCGCGAGGCCAAGGCGGCTTCCACCGAGAGCACTTCGTCGAGCCCTTCCGCGCAGATCGGATGACAGGCCGCGCGCGTGGCGTTGTCCAGATCCGCCAAGCCGACGCCGCGCTCCTCGGCGGCGCGCACCAGGGCGCCCACGGCTTCGTGAGCTTCGCGGAACGAGAGACCTCGGCGCACGAGCCAGTCGGCGACTTCGGTGGCGAGCAGGAAGCCGGCCGGGTCGTCGACGGCGGCGCGCATGCGTTCGGGTTGCGGGTGCGCGTCGCTCAACATCGCGTCGGCCAGCGCGAGCATGTGCGCCAAGGTGTCGTGCGCGTCGAAGAGCGCGGGCTTGTCTTCTTGCAAGTCTTTGAAGTAACCGAGCGGCAATCCACGCTGCAGTTCGAGCAGACGACTCACCGTGCCGTCGACGCGCACGGCGAGACCGCGCAGCAGCTCGGCGCCGTCGGGGTTGCGCTTCTGCGGCATGATCGAGCTGCCGGTCGAGACCGCGTCGCCCAAGCGCAGGAAACCGAACTCGCGGCTGCACCAGAGCACGAGGTCGGCGCCGAGGCGCGAGAGCGTGGTGGCGGTGCACGCCATCGCGGTTGCGAACATCACGGCGTCGCGGCGATTGCTCACGGCTTCCATGCTGTTCGGCGACGGCCGCTCGAAACCCAGCTCGCGCGCGGTGGCGTGCCGGTCGATCGCGAAGCTCGTGCCCGTGCCAGCGCCAGCGCCCAGCGGACACTCGCGCGGTCCGGCGAGCAAACCAAGGCGATCCTGTTCGAGCATCTCCACGTAGGCGAGCAGGTGATGCCCGAAGAGCACCGGCTGCGCGCGTTGCAAGTGCGTGTAGTACGGCAGCACCGCGCCATCGGCGGAAAGCGCCAGGTTCACGAGGCCGCGTTGCACCACGCGTACGGCGTCGGCCAACGCTTCGCCCGCACCGCGCAACCAGAGCCGCAAGTCGGTGGCGACTTGATCGTTGCGGCTGCGCGCCGTGTGCAGACGCTTGCCGTCTTCGCCCACGATCTCCGTGAGCCTGCGCTCGACGGCCATGTGGATGTCCTCGTCGTCGTCGTGCTCCACGAAGCGGCCGTCGACGAACTCCGCGCGCACCTGGTCGAGACCTTCGAGCAAGCGCGCGACCGACTCGGCCGACAGGATCCCGGTGGCGCCGAGCATGCGCGCATGGGCAGCCGAGCCGCGTAGGTCTTCGTCCCAGAGCCGACGGTCGAAGGGCAGCGAACGGTTCGCGGCGTGCAGCGCGGGATGGATGCCGCCGGCAAAGCGGCCGCGCAGCAAGGCCTCGGCGGCGTGCTTCGCGCTCGGGGTCGCGGGCTTCGCAGGGCCGGTGTTCGCGGCACCCGCGCTCGGCGCGCTCGCGCCGGCGGCATCGGTGCTCGCGCTCGCGGCGCCGGTGCTCGCGCTCGCTTCGTGTTCGGTGCTCATGCGCTGGCTTCCTTGTTGTTCGTCGGCGCGGTCGTGGCGCTCGCGTTGAGGAAGCCGTCGGCGATGCTCGCGTAGGCTTCCACGGCGGCTTCCACTTGGTCGACCGCGACCCACTCGTCGGGCGCGTGACTGGCTTTGCTCGTGCCGGGCCCCATCACCACGCCGGGCAGGTGCCGGAGATGGAACAGGTCGCTCACGCCGCCGAAACCGCGCAGCTTGCCCGTGATGCTCGCGGCCAGCGCGCGCTGCACGATCTCGTGGTCGTCGGGCGTGTGCACCGGCGTGAAGCGGCTGCTCGACACGAGGACGTCGCTCTGCACGGCGGCGCGCAGCTTGGCTTCCATGACCTCGTTGTCGCAGCCGGGCGTGGGGCGGCCGTCGAGCTCCACGCTGACCTCGCCAGGGATCACGTTGCTGCGCGTGCCGCCGGCGATCACCGTGGCCTGCAGCGTGGGCGGGCCGAGCAGCGGGTCTTCGCCGCCGAGCGGCAACGCGTGCACGGCCACGACATCTTGCGCGGCGATCTGCAGTGCGTTCTCGCCTTCCCACGGACGACTCGCGTGACAGGCGCGTCCGTGCGCCACGAGTTTCGCGCGGAACAAACCACGCTGACCGGGGCACACGTCGAGGCCGGTGGGTTCACCGACCACGGCGGCGTGCGCTTCGGGCAACTCGTGCGCGATGGCTTCGATGCCCTCGCCGCCGGTCTCTTCATCGCAGACGAGTGCGAGCACGAGGCGGCCGTCGAAACCACGCGATACCACGCGTTCCGCCGCGACCATCATCGCCGCGATCGACGACTTGGCGTCGTTGCTGCCGCGCCCGAGCACCTTGCCGTCGCGCAGCTCGCCGGACCACGGGTTCTCGGTCCAGCCGGGGCCCACGGGCACGACGTCGTAGTGCGAGCAGAGCACGAGGCCACGTCCGGGCCGACGCCCTTCGAGTACAGCGAGCACGTTGCGCCCGTGACGCTGCGCATCGAGGCCGCGCGCGTTGAGCCAGTCGGCCACCGCATCGCGACAGACTTCTTCGTTGCCCGACACCGAAGGGATCGCCACGAGCTCGCGCAGCAGATCGATTACGGCACTCATGCGCTCAGCTCCTTGTCGGGGTCCGCGGGCGTGTCGTGCTCCGCCGCCGGGGATCCGCTGCGAAAGGGTTTGGGCGTGGCCAGCGCCACGAGCGTGCCCGCGCCCAACTTGGTGAAGAGTTCGAGCAGCAGCACGCCGTCTTCAAGACCGGAGAGCACGTGCCCACGTTCGACGCCGCCCTCCACCGCCGCGATCAGCGAGAGCAGTTTGGGACGCATGCCGCCGCGGATTCGACCGGCCTCCAAGGCTGTGCGCGCCTGCGCCACGGTGAGCACCGGCACGAGACTCGCGGGGTCGTCGGGATCCTCGAGCACGCCGGGCGCGGAGGTGAGCGTGATCAGCTTGGCGGCTCCGAGGTCGCGCGCGATCACGGACGCGACCGTGTCGCCGTTGATGTTCAGAATGTTGCCTTCGGCGTCGCTGCCGAGCGAGGAGAGCACCGGCACGTAGCCGTTGTCCATGAGCAGCGAGAGCACGGCGGTGTCCACTTGCGTCACGTCGCCCACATGACCGAAGTCCACCATCGAGGTCGTGCCCGTGGCTTCGTCGCGCATCTCCACGGGCAGACGACGCACAGCGTGCAGGATGTCGGCGTCGACCCCGGAGAGCCCCACGGCGCGCACGCCGGTGCCGCGCAGCGCGGACAAGATGTCGGTGTTGAGCTTGCCGGCGAAGACCATCTTGGCCACGTCGAGCGTGGCTTCATCGGTGACGCGACGCCCTTCGACCATGCGCGGCTGCAGCCCCAAGCGCTTCGACATCTCAGTGGCTTGCGGCCCGCCGCCGTGCACGACCACCACGCGGATGCCCACGTGCACGAGCAGCGAGATGTCCTCGGCCAGCGAGGCCAGCCGCCCCGGCCGCGCGACGATCTCGCCGCCGAGTTTGACCACGAACACTTGGCCCTTGTGGCGCCGCAGGTACGGCAGCGCCTGCTTGAGAAGTTGAATGGCCTTCACGGGTCGACTCCCAGGGCGTGGCAGAGCGTGGCTTTCTGAACGGGCAGGCGCGCGGCGGCTTGTTGCTGCACGAGCGAGCGCCGCCCGCGCAGCACGTCGGCATCCACGACGACGCCGCGGCGAACGGGCAGGCAATGCATGAAGACGGCGTCGTCGCCGCGCGCGAGGTCGGCTTCGGACACACGCCACGACGGCTGCGCGCGCACGGCGGTCGCGCCCGCGTCGACATCGCCGTAGTGCGCGCGAGCGCCCCACGACTTGGCGTAGACGACGTGCGCGCCATCGAGCGCCGCGTCGCGATCGTGCGTGGTCTCGAGCGTTCCGCCGCGCTCCGCGCCGAGCGCTTCGACGCGCGTGAGCACTCGCGCGTCGAGCTCGAAGCCCGGTGGGTGCGCGAGCACGACGTCGTGCCCCTCACGCAGGAAAGCACCGAGCGCGGCCTGCGGCACGGCCATCGGCAGCGGCTTCACGTGCGGCGCCCAGCTGAGCACGACGCGGCGGCGCGGCGCGGACTCGTGCAGCGCGGGGCTGCCGCCGAAGTGATCCCGCAAGACGAGCGCGTCGGCCAGTGCTTGGTGCGGGTGGTCCATGGCCGATTCGAGGTTGAGCAACGGGCGCGGGCAAGCGCGCGCGGCGAGTTCGAGCACGGGGTCGGCGGCGTCTTCGGCGGCGTCGTGCAAGCCGGCGAAGGCGCGCAGGGCGACGGCGTCGCTCATGCCGGTGAGCACGCCGAGCGCTTCTTCGAGATGTTCGGCCGCGGCGCCGTCCATGCGCACGTCGCTGCGCCACTCGAAGTTCCAGCTCGAGCCCGGCTCTGCGCTGAGCAAGTGCGCGCCGAGATCTTGGCAGGCGGCCTCCATGCTGAGGCGCGTGCGCAGCGACGGGTTGAGCAGGAGCATCGCCACGCGCTTACCGGTCAGCAGCGGCTCGGTGCCGGCCGGACCGCGCAGGCGCTCGGCCGCACGCAACAGCCCATCCCACGCTGCGTGCGAGAGCGACCACTGATGCAGCAACGAAGACGTGGGAACCGCTGTGGTGCTCACGCCAGCAGCATCCCGAGCGCGTTGCTGAAGAGCTGCAACTCGTCGTGCGTGATCGTGAGCGGCGGCATGAGACGGATCTGTTGCGGGTCTTTCCCGCCGCCGACCAGGAAGCCCGCGTCGCGCAGCTTCGCGATGATCGGCTTGGCCGGTTGATCCAGGTCGAGGCCGAGCAACAGGCCCTTGCCGGAGACGCCGCGCAGCCCGGACATGTCGCACAGGGCGTCGCGCAACTGTGCTTCGCGCTCCAGTGCGTGGCGCGGCAACTCGTCGCTCAGCAACACTTCGGCCACGACAGCCAGAGCCGCGCAGGCCAGCGGGCCGCCGCCGAAGGTCGTGCCCTGGTCGCCGGCGTTCATCGCTGCGGAGAGCGTGTCGCGCACGAACACCACGCCGGCGGGCATGCCGCCCGCTGCGCCTTTCGCGCCGGTGATCACGTCGGGTTGCACACCCACGCCGTCGCCGAAGAAGGGTGTGCCTGTGCGCCCGAAACCGGTTTGGACTTCGTCGAAGACGAGCAGCGCGCCGTGTTCGTCGCAGAGATCGCGCAGGCCCTGGTAGTAGGCGTCGGGTGCGCAGCGGATGCCGCCCATCGACGGGATCGGCTCGAGCATCACGGCGGCCGTCTCGCTGCCGATCAAGTCGGCCACCGCATGCAGGTCGCCGAAGGGCACGAAGTCGCAGGCCGCGGCCACGGGGTAACTCGGGTCGACCAAGCCCGGCAATCCGGTCACGCCCAACGAACCCAGCGTGCGTCCATGAAAGCCTTCGCGCAGGGCGATCACGCGCTGACGTCCGGTGTGCTTGCGCGCGATCTTGAGCGCCGTCTCGTTCGCTTCGGTGCCGCTGTTGCACAAGAACACGCGGCGCAACTCGGGCGGCACGAGCGCCACGAGGCGCTCACAGGCCGCCGCGCGCGCGTCGTTGTAGACCACGTTGCTGTAGAACAGGAGCGTCTCGGCCTGGCGCTGGATCGCGGCGACGACGCGCGGGTGGCAATGCCCCAGCGAGGCCACGCAGTGCCCGCCGTAGAGGTCGAGGTACTTGCGTCCGTCGGCGTCCCAAACCCAGCTGCCACTGCCGCGCACGAGCACCATCGGGAGCTTGGCGTAGACCGGCACGTGGTAGCGGTCTTCGAGTGCGATGAGCGCGGCGCTGTCGAGCGATGCGGTTTCGGTCATGGCCCCAACCCCGGCGTCTCCAGGCCCGTGGTCTCGGGCAGCCCGAAGAGCAAGTTGATGTTCTGCACGGCCGTGCCGGCCATGCCCTTGAGCAAGTTGTCGAGCGTGACGAACACGCACAGCAGGCCGTGCCCTTGCGCCACGCCCACGTCGGCCATGTTGCTGCCGACCACGGCGCGCAGCTCCGGCGTGCCGGGGACACAGCGCACGAAACGCTCGCCCTCGTAGCGCGCGCGGATCACATCGGCGGCGCGCGACTCGGAGCCTTCGGGCACGGGCACGAAGGCCGTGACCGCGATGCCGCGCGCGATCGGCGCCGACTGCGGCACGAAGTCGATCTGCGGCGCGTCGCCGAGAGCAGCCAGGCACTGCGTGATCTCGGGCAGGTGTTGGTGCGCGAGCGGCTTGTAGGCTTTGAAGTTCGTGGCGCGCTCGGGGTGATGCGTGCCGACGCCGGGCTTGCGTCCCGAACCCGTGGAGCCGGTGGTCGAGGTGAGCGCGATGCGCCCGCGCACGAGGCCGGCTTCCACCAGCGGCGCCGTGGCGAGCAGCGCCGCCGTGGCGTGACAACCCGGGTTGGCGACGAGCCGTGCGCCGGGTACGGCTTCGCGTCCGCCGCACTCGGGCAGACCATAGACAGCCTCGGCCAAGCGCGAGGGCTGCGGGTGCTGCATGCCGTAGTGCTCGGGATAGAGCGCGGCGTCGCGCAGACGGTGATCGCCGGACAGGTCGAGCACGCGCACCTTCTCGTTGGCGCGCAACACCTCGTGCGCCTGCGCTGCGGCGACGCCGTGCGGCGTGGCGAACACGAGCACGTCGTGGTCGTCGGCGAGCGCCACGGGGTCGGCCGCCGTGAAGCGCGCCTCGGTGAAGCCGCGCAGGTGCGGGAGCGCGTCGCCGACGAGCCCGGTTTCGCTGCGGCTCGTGAGCGTGGCGATCTCCAGCTCCGGGTGCGCGAGACTCAAGCGCAACAGTTCCATGGCGCCGTAGCCTGTGCCGCCGATGAGCGCGGTGCGGATCATGCGTTCGCCTCGCCTGCGTCGGCGTCTGTGGACGGCGCAGACGCGCGGGTGTGCGCGGAGGCAGCGCCCGCGTCGCTGGGTGAGGACGGGGCGCCCGTCGCCGTCGCTCCGGAAGCGAGCGTTGCCGCTGGGTTCGCAGCCGCCGTGCCGACGTCGCGCGCACCGAAGGCCGCGGCCAGCACGTGCCGCACGAAGGCTTCGGGTTGCGTGCGCGCGTTGGCGGCAGGCACGCCGAGTTGATCGCGGCAGTAGTCGAGACCCACGTCGTTGTCGGTGGCGGGGCCGGCGATCACGTCGACCGCGAGACCACGTTCGGCGAGCCACTGCAGGCCGCCCCAGGCCGCGGCGAGGTCGTTGGCGCACAGCACGTGCGCCGAGACGTGCTGCTGGAAGCTCGGATCGCGCAGGATCGACTCGACCCCGTAGGCGCCGATGATGCCGTCGCCCATCTCGATCACGAGTGCATCCAGCGGACGCGGCGCGGCTTGCACGGCGGCGCGCATGAGGTCGGTGGCCATCGGGCCGAGATCGGTCCTGCCCGCGGTGCTCGGCAATCCCGCGTCCACGAACGACATGGTGACGGCCGCGCCGTGGTCCCCGAAGTTGAGCGTGTCGCGCAACGCCGCCACGCCCGTGAGCTTGAGCCCGCCGACCGCGTAACCGCGCTCGTGCAACCGCGCGATGATCTCGCAAGCCGCGTAGGTCTTGCCGGAATTCATGCAGGTGCCCGACACGGCGATCACCGTGGGAATCGGCAGATCGCTCGGGGCGGGCGGCAGCGCGGCGTCGGCGATGTTGAGTGGCGCGCCGTCGCGCAGCACGGCGCCGAGCACTTCCACGCGCAACGGATGGCCGACGTCTTTGTTCTCGCTGACCGCCATGCCGATCACGCCGCCGAGATTGAGCAGGTGCAGCGTGTCGCCCACTTGAACCGACTCGGGCACGCGCCCGACGAAACCGCGCAGCGCGTCGCGACGACCGAGCGCGCCGACCAACACGTCGCCCTTGCCCACGTGCGCCGTGCGCCCGCTCTCCAGCTCGACCACGTCGTAGACACGCTTCTCTTCGAGCGCGCGCACCACGAGCACCTGGCCTGGCAACGCGCGGATCTCACCGCCGACTTCGACCTCGTCGCTGAGACCCAGGCGATGCACCACGCCGGTGATCTTGTGAACGTGGAGCTTCATGCGGGCGCCTCCATGGAGCCGGTGTGGGTGGGAGTCTCGTGCGACGTGACACCCGCCGTGCCTGCACTCGCCTGCGCGCGGCGCGCCACGAGCAGGGACGGGATGCCGTGAATGCGCGCGAAGCCAGCGGCCTCTGCGCCCGTCCACGCCGAGGCTTGTTCGCCGTACGCGGCGACCTTGCCGTCGAGCAGAGAGTGCGGCGAACGCACACCCACCACCGTGTGCGCGCCCTTGAACAGTCGCACGCGCACTTCGCCGCTGAGCAGTTGGTTCGCGCTGCGCAGGAAGGCCTTGAGGTCGGCCATCACGGGGTCGAAGGCCAGGCCCTCGTGCAGCAACATCCCGTAGAACTCGCCGAGCTGACGACACCAGTGGTTCTGCCACTTGGTCTGCACCAACTTGGCCAGCTCGCGGTGCGCTTGGACGAGCACCAGAGGCGCGGGAGCTTCGAAGGCGATGCGCCCCTTCACGCCGAGGATCGTGTCGCCCACGTGCAGGCCGCGGCCGACGCCGTGAGCGCCAGCGCGCAGGTTCAAGGCCTCGAGCAGCGCCGCGCCTGCGAGGCGGACGCCGTCGAGGCTCACGGGCACACCCGCCTCGAACCCGACCACGAGCTCTTCGGCCACGTCGGGCGCCGCTTCGGGCGCGCAGGTGATCGTGTACACCGACTCGGGCGGCAGCGCCCAGCTGTCGTGCGTTTCGCGGCCGCCGATCGTGGTCCCGACCAGGCCGGCGTTGAGCGAATAACCCACCGTGTCGTCGGACACGGGGACGCCGCGTTCGATGAGCCAGCTCGCTTCCTGCTCGCGCGACAGAGACAGCTCGCGGATGGGCGCGAGGACTTCGAGGTCGGGGGCGAGCGCGGCGATGGCCACGTCGAAGCGAACTTGGTCGTTGCCGGCGCCGGTGGAACCGTGCGCGATCGCGACCGCGCCGACCTCGCGCGCCACACGCACCACGGCCTCCACTTGCGCGGTGCGCTCGGCGGCCACGGACACCGGATACACGCCGCCGCGCAAGACCTCACCGTGCACGAGCGGCACGACGTAGTCGTCGAACACGTGAGCGCGCGCATCGATGTGGTGGTGTTCCGCAACGCCGCACTCGAGCGCGCGCGCACGCACGCCCTCACGCGCCGCCGCATCGAAACCGCCGGTGTCGACGCACACGCTGACCACGCGCAGCCCGCGCACCTCGCGCAACCACACGGCGCAGTAGCTGGTGTCGAGCCCCCCCGAGAAGGCCAAAACGACGGTTTGCATGACGACCCCTTACTCAAACGGCCAGGCCCTCAGCGGCCCGCCTGACTATGCGCATAACTAGCAACTTATGGACATACTAGACGTTGGCGCGAACTCCCCGCAACACTCTCGCGGAGACGAAAGCGTGACGGGTCCCTGCGAGCTCACCGCCCGGCGCGCTCAGAGCGCAGCCCGTTCGCACTGCCCCGCAGGCTCGCCGCTCGCCGCATTGCCGACCCGCCACGCCCGCCGAAACGACGATCGGGCGCCACCGAACTCACGGTTCGGCAGCGCCCGATCTCGGACAGCTAGAGGCCGCGTGTGCTCCAGCCGTAGCTGGGAGCCGTGGCGGCCCGAAAAGACTCAGCGCTGCGCCAGCGGCACGTGCGCGCGCTCCGGCGAGCCGATGTAGTTCGCGCGCGGACGGATCAGGCGGTTGTCCGCATGCTGCTCGAGCACGTGAGCCAGCCAGCCACTCGCGCGCGACACGGCGAAGATCGGCGTGAAGATCTCGGGGTCGAGACCCAGCGAGCCGTAGACCGAGGCCGAGTAGAAGTCGACGTTCGGCGCGAGGCCCTTGCGTTCCTTCACGCGGTCTTCGACCTTGCGCGACATTTGGAACCACTTGGCGTTGCCGCTGCTCTTGGTGAGCTCGTCGGCCATGCGGCGCAGCACCGTGGCGCGCGGGTCTTCCACCTTGTAGACGCGGTGACCGAAGCCCATCACGCGACCCTTCGGCTTGGCCAGGATCGCGTCGACGAAGGCTTCGGCGTTCTCGACCTCACCGATCTCTTCGAGCATGCGCATCACGCGCATGTTCGCGCCGCCGTGCAGACGACCCGCGAGGCAACCGATGGCCGCCGTGATCGCGCAGTAGATGTCCGACTCGGTGGCGCTCGTGACGCGCGCCGCGAAGGTGGAGGCGTTGAAGCCGTGGTCGGCGTGCAGCGTGAGCGCGGCGTCGAAGATGCGTTCCTCGTACTCGCCGGGCACTTCGCCGGTGAGCGTGTAGAGGAAGTTGCCGGCCATCGAGAGCTCAGCCTTCGTGGCGAGCGGCTCCTGGCCCTTCTGCAAGCGGTACGCGCCCGTGACGAGCGGCCCCATCTTGGCCATCACGCGGTTGGCGACGCGGCGCTCGATCTCCATGCGCCCGTCGACGTCTTCGCGCGTGGTGGCGACTTCGTCGTCGAAGGCGGCGAGCGCGGACACGCCCGTGCGCAGCAGATCCATGAGCGACATGTTGCGCGCGGCGAGCGGGCGCAGCAGGTCCCAGATCTCGGTGGGCACTTTCTCGTCGGCCGTGAGCTGCGCCTTCATCTCTGCGAGCTGCGCAGCGTTCGGGAGCTCACCGTTCCAGAGCAGGTAGACGCACTCCTCGAAGGTTCCCGCTTCTGCGAGCGGCTCGATCGGGTAGCCGCAGTAGTAGAGGTGGCCTGCTGTGCCGTCGACGCGGCTCAGCGAGGAGTTACCGGCCGTCACGCCTTCGAGGCCGGCGGGGGAAGCGGGGCTGGCGGGGGTCTGGGCCTGAGTCGTCACTGTGGTGAGCCGGGCGAGGAGGCGGACTCCGAAAAATCCGCTTTCAGCGGGTTTCGGGGCAAAGATTCTACGATTTCCACCGACCGCGCGCTACGGCTCGTCGGCAGGGTCCACCCCGATCCTCGGGAGCCGCCGGCGGCGCCGTCAGCTGCCCGCCGGGCGCAGCGGGTAGAGCATGAGGTAGACCGCCACGCCGCTCACCGAGACGAACATCCAGATCGGCCAGGTGATGCGCGCCAAGCGCTTGTGCGCCTCGAAACGCCCGGCGCGAGCGTGCCACAGCAAGCGCACGACCAGCGGCACGAGCACGATGGCCAGCAGCACGTGCGGGATCAGGATCGTGAAGTAGAGCGCGGCCACCCAGCCGCTGCCCCAGAACACCGTGTGCCCGACCGCGTAGTGGTAGTCGAGGTAGGACACCAGAAAGACGGCCGACACCCCCACCGCAGCCAACATGAGCTTGATGTGCCGCGACTTGTCCGGACCTCGGGCCGCGAAGGGACCGCGCCCCTTGATCGCCAGCCAGCCGAGGAGCAGGAGCGTGCCCGCGGTGCCGTTGAGCAACGCGTGCAGCAAGGGCTGGACCTCGTGACGACTCACCCGGGGAGCAGTTCGGCCAGCTTGCCGGCCTGCTTGGCGAGCTCAGCGAGCTCGAGCTTGTCGTTGTAGCTGTAGTACCCGCGCACGCGACCGGCCGCGTCGACGAGCGCGAAGTTGCCGCTATGGAAGGCGCGCGGCATGCCCTCCACGGGCGTCTCCGTGGCGTTGGTCGGCATCTTGAAGCCGTCGTTACCGAGGGCGTGGATCGACTCGTTGGCGCCGGTGAGCAGCTTCCAGCGTTCGGCCTCGGCGCCCCAGTTCGTGCGGTAGTCGTTGAGCACCTGCGGGCTGTCGTAGCTGGGATCCACGGTGATCGACAGGAAGCGCGCGGGGACGCCTTGCTCTTGCAGCGCCATGAACTGCTTCGACATGTCGGGGCAGGGGCCGGCGCAGCGCGTGAAGATGAAGTCGACGATCCACACATCGCCGAGCATGTTGGCGCGCGTGAACTCGGCGCCGGCCTCGTCGATCAGGGAGAACTCGGGGAGCACGCCCAGGTTCGGCAGGCCCGTGCCGTCTTCGGGGTCGGTCAGGGCAGGCTCGTCGCCGAGCAGGTCGCTCATGCTCATGTCGCGCACGGTCACGGAGGACTCGTCGGCATCCAGGCCCTCGGGGGCCAGCGCAGCGAGCTTCTCGGCCTCGTCGACCTCGGGCTCAGCGCAGCAGGGTGCGAGCTCGCCGGCTTCGGCATCGCCACTCATGTGAGCGTGCACTTCGCCCTCGGAGCAAGCCAGCGGGAGCAGCAACAGGGCGGGGAACAGCGTGCGCAGAGGGATCATGGGAAGAGCCGTGGAGGGTTCGGTTCAGTCGTCGAGCAAGCGGGCCAGTTTGATGGCGTCGCGGTGCAGGCGTTGCCGATCTTGTTCGTCGTGCGGAGCGTAGTAGCCGCGGATGCGCGCTTCGCTGTCGATCAGCGCGAGGCGTTGGCTGTGGAACATCTTGGGCATGCCTTCCACCTCGGTGTAGAGCGTGTTTACCGGGAGGTGGAAGCCTTCGTCGGCCATGTTCTGGATGACGTCGCGTGAGCCGGTGAGCAACGTCCACCAATCGGCGCTGCCCTTCCACTCTTTGCGATAGGCCGTGAGCATCTCGGGCGTGTCGTTCTGCGGATCGATGGTCACGGAGAGGAAGTGCGCGGGCAGCTCTTCTTCGTGGAGCAGCTGGTAGGCGCGGGTCATGTCGGCGCAGACGCCGCCGCAGCGCGCATAGATGAAGCCCACGATCCAGACGCGGCCGGCGAAGCTGTCGCGGTTGAAGGGCGCGCGCGCTTCGGTCATGAGTTCGAACTCGGGCAGCTGACCGAAGACCGGCAGGCCGCTCTCGCCGACGGCCGGCACGAACCACCGCTCTTGTTCCTCGGTCGGGCGGTCGGACCAGGGGAGGAAGGCTTCGTCGCTGTCGGCAGCGACGTCGGACTCACCTTCAGCGGCGCAATGCGCGCAGGCGGGTTCGCTGGCGCTCGGGTCCACGGGCTTGGCGGCGCAGGCCTCGCACTGCATCCCGGCGGACGCGCAGTCGGCGCAGGGCGCGTCGTGCGCCGGCGCAGCGGTCGCGTCGGCGGGGGCAGCGGTCGAGAGCGCGGAGACGACGTCGCTCTCAGTCACACCCGCGGCATGCGCGTGCTCCTCGCTGCTGTGCGCGGAAGCGCTGGGTTGCACGCAGGCCACGTCGAGCACGAGCGCGAGCAACACGAGCGGGAGGTAGACCACGGAGGCCAGCACCACGCGCCGCGCGCCGCGGCGGTCGGGCTGACGGCGGAACCCGAAGGCGGCGAGCAAGAACACGAGGCCCACGAGCACAGCGGTCGCGAGGTACAGCTCGCGACCGGCGCCCTGCGCCACGGGGATCAAGGAAACGAGCATCACAGACATGACCTGCATGGGCATCTGCCAGCGAAGGAGACGGTCGTCGGGGTCTTCCCCGGAAAGCATTCTGAGACCACCTTCGGCGTACTGCTCGCGGTACATCGAGGCGATCGCGAAGAAATGCGGAAGCTGCCAGAGGAAGATGAGCAGGAAGGCCGCCCAGGAGAGCGCCGTGGGGCCGCCCGCCGCAGCCGAACCGGTGATGAGCGGCAGGGCGCCGGGGACGGCACCAACCCACGTGTTCGCCGAGGTGCGGCGCTTCAGCGGGGTGTAGATCGCAAGGTACACGAGCAGCGCGACACCCTGCACGAGCGCCGCGAAAGGCGTGGCCCCCACGGCCAGGATCGCGAGGCCGAGCAGGGCCAGCAGCACCCCGCCCACGAGCACCTCGCGCGGCAGCAACGCGCCGGTGACGAGCGGGCGCGGACGCGTGCGCTCCATGAGCGCGTCGGTGTCGCGCTCGAGATAGTGGTTGAGCGCGCAGCCGGCCGCGGCGCTCAGCAGCGTGCCGAGCAGCGCCCATGGCAACGCCGTCCACGATGCGGGGCGCTCGAGCGCGAAGCCGGTGACCGTCGTCATCAAGACCAACACGGCGATGCGTGGACGGAACAAGCCGGCCAGCGCGGCGCGGTCGAGGTCGGCGCGATCGGGGGCGATCTTCATGTCGCCTGCACCTCGGCCGGCGGCGCAGCGACGGCACCGCTCAAGCGCCCGAGTCGCAACACGAGCAACCAGGCGAGCACGAGCACGGCCGCGCCGTTCGCCACGTGCACCGAGGTCACGAGTGGGTGACGCGCCGTCCACACGATGCTCGCGCCGAGCACGCCCTGCACGAGGATCGCGCCTGCGAGCCACGCACCATGACGCATCAGGCGCGGCACCGCGGCGCCCGCGCGCAAGACACCGAGGAACACGCAGCCGACGGCCACGAAGGCGAAGCCGCGGTGCAACATGTGCAGCACCACGCGCTCGTCTACATACTCAGGGAGCCAGTTGCCGGCCGCGTCGACGGGGAAGAAAGGCACGGCCAACCCCGCCTCGCGATGACGCATCCACGCGCCGAGCAAGAGCTGCAGGAACACCGCGCCGAAAGCCAGCGCCGCCGCGCGACGCGCAGCGTGCACGCGACTCGATTCCACGAGCACCGGCGCGGCCAAGCCGGCGCCCTCACGCGTGTTCAACCACGCGACCCAAGCGGCGAAGCACAGGATCGACTGCGCCAGAGTGCCGTGAGAAGCGCTCACCAAAGGCGGCAAGTTCATGCGCACCGTGAGCGCGCCGAGCAGGCCCTGCAGCACGATCAGGCCCAGAAGTGTCCAAGCGAGGCGACGCACCAACGCACGCGCGTCATGGCGCCAGGTCCACACGGCAAGCACCAGCGCGAGCAGACCGACCAGCGCGCCGATGGCGCGGTGCCAGTGCTCGTGCGTGATGTCGAGCCCGCCCACCAACGTGGGGGCACCGACTTCAGCCGGCCACAGCTCGTCCCAGGCCAAGGGCCAGGAGTGCGTGGCGAGACCGGCGTCGTGACTCTTCACTTGCGCGCCCATGAAGATCAGCACGAGCGTGGCGATGACGACGCCGATGCCGAACACACGGCGCGCCGAAGACGACGCCACCCCGGCGGGCGAACCCGCCGAGGTGGCGTGTGCAGCTGTGTTCACGGTGGCGACCAAAGTTGCCGCCCGTGGCTCAGCGGGTGAACTCGTGCTCGAACGTGGCGACGCCTTCGGCGACGGTCACGCGCGTGGACGCTTCACCGAGGGTTTCGTGCCAGAGCTTCACACCGTAGTCGCCGTCGGGCAGACCTTCGGTGTTGATCATGAGCTTGCCGTCGGCGCCGGAGACACCGAAGAACGGGTGCTCCATCGAGAAGGCGTAAGACACCATCCACGGGTGCACGTCGCACTTGATGCGGATGGCCAGCTCGTCCTTCTTGAAGGTCTTCGTGATCGGCGGCGTGCCCTCGGGCATGCCCACGTTGAACTCCTTGTTGTCCTTCGGCACGGCGTGGATGTTGTGCAACGTGGCGTCGCTGTTCAGGATCTTGATGTCCTGCTTCTTGATCATCCCGAACACGTGCGGCTCGTAGTTGCAGCCGGTCTGGTCGAGCACGACCGGCTCCTTGGGAGCCTTGAAGCGTTCATCGGGGGCGTTGTCGATCCAGGCGAAGACATCGGCCAGACCACCGCTCGCGGTGGTGCGCACGGTGTTCAGATCGAGGCCATCGGGGTGCATACCCACGCACACCGGGTCGCTGTCGAGCTCGACAGCGGGGGCCTTGGGAGCCTCGCCCTTGAAGCGCACGGTGCCGGTGATGGCGCCTGCGGCCGGGGCGGTCTTGGCCACGGGTTCGGTGGTGGGCTCAGTGGCGAACACGGCGCCAGCGAGCAAGCTGGCGGCAGCGACGGAAAGCACGGACATGCGGAGCATGGATGCGTCCTCTGTTGACGGGACCAGGGGGAGGGACTCACGGGAGCAGGGCTCCCGCAGGTGGCTGCCCGACTGCTGGAAGCAACTTTCCAGGCACCGGGCGGTCACGGTCAAAGCATACGAAAAAGGCCGCGCCGGGGTGAAAGAGGGCCAAGGTGCGTAGGCCCGATTTCAGCCGGAGCGGCCGGTTTCGAGGCCGCATCGGGCGACCTCGGCTGCCTCGATTCGAGGCTCGCAGGGAGGCGCGGGGCCGGTTTCGGCACCCGCGCCTCTCTGCGCGGACGATCAGTACATGTCGTCCATACCGGCGCCGGCGGGAGCGGCCGGCTTCTTGTCCGGGATCTCCGCGATCAGCGCGTCGGTGGTGAGCAGCAGCGAGGCCACCGAGGAGGCGTTCTGCAGCGCGCTGCGCGTGACCTTGGCCGGGTCGATGATGCCCGCGGCGACCATGTCGGTGTGCTCACCGGTGGCCGCGTTGAAGCCCATCTTCACGTCCTTGGCGTCGATCACACCGTTGACCACGACCGAGGCGTCGAAGCCGGCGTTCTCGGCGATCTGGCGACAGGGCAAGCGCACGGCGCGACGGATGATCTCGACGCCGAGCTTCTCGTCACCCTCGACCTTGAGCTTGTCGAGCGCGCGCGAGGCCTTGATCAGCGCGGTGCCGCCGCCGGGCAAGATGCCTTCTTCGACGGCCGCACGCGTGGCGTGCAACGCGTCTTCCACGCGCGCCTTCTTCTCCTTCATCTCGACTTCGGTGGCGGCGCCCACGTTGATCTGCGCCACACCGCCGGCGAGCTTCGCGAGACGCTCCTGCAGCTTCTCCTTGTCGTAGTCGGAGCTGCTGCGCTCGATCTCGGCGCGGATCTGACCGATGCGCGCTTGGATGTCGCCCTTCTTGCCCGAGCCCTCGATGATCGTGGTCTCGTCCTTCGTGATCAGCACGCGCTTGGCTTGACCCAGGATCGACGTGTCGGCGGTCTCCATGTTGATGCCGAGGTCTTCCATGACCGCGGTGCCGCCCGTGAGCGTGGCGATGTCTTCGAGCATGGCCTTGCGACGATCACCGAAGCCGGGCGCCTTCACGGCGCAGGCGTTGAACACGCCGCGCAGCTTGTTCACCACGAGCGTGGCGAGCGCTTCGCCTTCCACGTCTTCGGCGAGGATCAGCAGCGGACGACCCGACTTGGCCACGCCCTCGAGCAGCGGCAGCATCTCCTTGATCGAGGAGATCTTCTTCTCGTGGCAGAGGATGAAGGGGTTCTCGAGCTCGACCTCCATCTTCTCCATGTTCGTGACGAAGTGCGGCGACAGGTAGCCCTTGTCGAACTGCATGCCTTCGACCCACTCGATCTCGGTGGCGAGGCTCTTGCCCTCTTCCACGGTGATCACGCCATCTTTGCCCACGCGCTCCATGGCGTCGGCGATGCGCTCACCGATCTCGGTGTCGCTGTTGGCGGCGATGGTCGCGACCTGCTGGATGTCCTGGCGGGTCTTCACCGGCTTGGACATCTTGCCGAGCTCGGCCACGATCGTGTTCACCGCGAGCTCCGCGCCACGCTTGAGCAGCAGCGGCGACGCGCCGGCGGTCACGACCTTGAGGCCCTGCTCGAAGATCGCCTCAGCGAGCACGGTGGCGGTGGTGGTGCCGTCGCCGGCCACGTCGGAAGTCTTGCTGGCGACTTCCTTCACCATCTGCGCGCCCATGTTCTCGTAGGGGTTCTCGAGCTCGATCTCCTTCGCCACCGTGACACCGTCCTTGGTGACCGTGGGCGAACCGAACGAGCGCTGGAGCACCACGTTGCGACCGCGCGGGCCGAGCGTGACTTTGACAGCGCGTGCGAGCTTGTTGACACCGTTGCGGATCAGGTCCCGCGCCTCGATGTCGTAGGCGATCTTCTTGGCAGCCATGTGCTGTGTGCCTCTTGTCTGTGTGTCGGGGAGCGGGTGAATCAGGCAATGACGGCGAGGATCTCGTCTTCACGCACGATCAAGTAGTCCTTGCCGTCGACGCTGATCTCGGTGCCCGCGTAGGAGCTGAAGATCACGCGGTCGCCCTTGCTGAGCTGCGACTCGGTGCGCGTGCCGTCGTCTTTCAAACGACCGTTGCCGACCGCGATCACGAGGCCCTCTTTCGGCTTCTCCTTGGCGCTGTCGGGCAGCAGGATGCCGCCGGCAGTGGTGGTCTCGGCCTCCACGCGCTGGAGCAACACGTTGTCGCTCATCGGGGTGACGGCGGTCTTCTTCGTGGTCTTCTTCGCAGCCTTGGTCGCCATGGTGACCGGACTCCTGAATGTGGGGTTATGGAGGGTGTGGGTTGTGGCGGGGACGAGCCCCGTGTGAGCGGTGTGGCGCGCCGGGCGCCGTCAGTGAGGGAAGCCCGCGAGCACCCGGTCGACGGCTTCGCGCATGTCGTTCGGCGCGAAGGGCTTGTCGAGGAAGGTGCTGCCGAGCTCTTCGCAGGTGCTGCGAACTTCTTCGGAGTGGTTGCCCGACATGAAGATCACCGGCATCTCGCGGGGCGGCGCCGCGCGCTGCGCGGGGCCCGAGTCGCCGGCGATGAAGGGGCCTTGGAGGAAGGCGTGGATCACTTCGGGGCCGCTGAGGCCGGGCATCTCCACGTCGAGGATCGAGAAGTCGATCAGCTCGCCGAAGAGCAGCTGCAGCGCCTCCCGACCGTCGCCAGCCGTGAGCAGCCGGAAGCCGCGATCGCCGAGCAGGTCCTCCACGCTGCTGCGCACGGCGACGTCGTCGTCGCCGATCAGCACGGTGAGGCGGTTGCTGCGGTCGGACATGAGACTGGATCCTGCTCCCGGGGGTCCGGGCTGATTAGCAAACCAAGTGCCAATGCTGAGGCTCCGCGTTCGCGCGCACCGCCGCGCCGCGACCTGGCTGCGAGCCGACGGGCTGAAGGGCCCGTCTGCCGCTCGATCCCGCCGATCGAGGCCGGAGCCCGGGATCTCGGAGGCAGCCACTTGCGCGCCGCTCGGCGCCATCGGAGACTTCTCACAGCCCAGGCGCTGCCACGATGGCAGCCGGGCGTCGCGCGCGTTTCCCACCGGGCACCGCCGATTTGACAGCTCCCCGCTCCCCACTTCAGGGCGTCTCGCTCTACCTGATCGCGAGCTTGCCCGGCACCAAGCTCGACGAGCGCGCCCTGAGCTCGCTCGCAGCCGCAGCACGCGGCGGCGTGGGCGCCATCCAGCTGCGCATGAAAGACGCCGACACCGACCAGAGGAGGCGTGCGCTCCAGCGCGCTCGGGCCGCGATCCCGGCCTCGGTGCTGCTGCTCATCAATGACGATCTCGACGCCGTCTTCGACGCACGCGGCCGCCCGCTCGCCGACGGTGTGCACCTCGGTCGCGACGACGCCGAAGGCCTCGCCCCCGCCGAACTCTCCCCCGACGCCGACCGCCGCACGCTGCGTCGCGCGGGGTTGCGCGTGGCGCGCGAACGCCTCGGCCCCGAACGCGCGCTCGGCACGTCGACCCGCGAGGCGTGGGAAGTGGAGCTCGCCCTCGAAGCCGGCGCCGACCACATGGGTTTCGGCGCCATCGCGCCGAGCACGAGCAAGGCGCACACCAAGCCGGCGTCGCTCGACACGCTGCAGCGCCTGCTCGCGCAACACACCGACGTCCCGCTCTTCCCGATCGGTGGACTCACACCGCCACGTCTCGAACAACTCGCCGAGTTGGGTGCACGACGCGCTGCCCTGGGCGCCACGGTGCTCGAGTCGAGCGATCCCGAACGCGCGGCGCGGCGTTGCCTCAGCGCGCTGGGCGCGACTTAGCCGCGAGCGGCAGCAGGCGTTCTGCGCCCATCACCCTCGCGTCGCTCACACGACGCGAAGCCTGCGGCGCAGGTCGCAGCGCGCTCAGATGAAGCGGATCGCCGGGCCGAGCACGCGTTGCAGGCGGTCGAAGAGTTGGAACTCGATCGGCGCCTTCCAGAGGTGCTTACGCAGACGCACGCCCGCCGAGCGACGCAGCACCCAGCTGATCGGGCCCTTGCCGCCGGAGTGACCGTCGAACCACGGCGTGAAGGCCGTGAAGCGCTGCCAGGCCTTCTGCACGTCGGCTGGGATCACGCCCCACCACGAGTTGAACTTGTAGTCGAAGAAGCGGCCCCACTCCTCGAAGCCTTGCGGGATCGGGTAGCCGTTCTGCTCCACGGAGGGCGCCCAGAACTCGCTGCCGGGGATCGGGCGGTACGGGAACACGTCGACCGAGCACGAGGGGTACTTGGTCTTCATCTCGGCGGCCTGGTTGATCGTCTCGTACATCGACTCCACGCTCTCATTCGGGTACCCGATGATGAACGTGCAGCCCGACTTGATGTCGAGCTCGTGCATGCGACGCATGGCTTCGTCGGTCTGGCCTTCCTTGATCGCCTTGCGGATCAGGCGCTGCGTTTCTTCCGTGGCAGCTTCGGCGCCGAACACCATGAGGTGGTTGCCGGAGCGCTTCATGAGCTCGAGCGTTTCCGCGTCGTACTGACAGATCTGCTTGATCTCGATGGTGGCGTTCCAGGCCACGCCGGGCAGCTTCTCGAGCATGCCTTCGCAGAACTCGGCGGTGCGCGACTTCTTCACGCCGAAGTTGGCGTCCTGGAAGCGCAGCACGTCGAAGGGATCCTTGGCGTGGATCTCGGCCAGGCGGTCGATGAGCACGTCGGCATCGAGCGCGACCCAACGGCGGCCGGCGATCTCGGGCGAGCAGCAGAACGCGCAGGGCTCGGGGCAGCCGAAGCTGCTGAAGTAACTGAAGCCGCGCCAGGGCTTGCCGGCGAGTTCCTTGGGCGGCGGCATGCGGTTGCGCACGCGGTGTCCGAACTGCGCGCCGACCTTCTGTTGCTCGTAGTAGCGCTGCAGGTCGATGACCGAGAAGTCGGGGCCGGGCAGATCGTTGAGGTGCGTGACGGCGCGCTTGGGCGTCCAGTAGACCTCGCCATCGCGCAGGATCACGAGACCGGGGATCTCGCTCAGGTCGGCGTCGTTGCCGTGCGCCTTCCAGGCCTCGAGAAGCTCACCAAAGGTGACTTCGCCCTGGCCGTAGACGACGGCGTCGCAGATGCCGCTGCCCAGGTAGAGCTCGGGGATCGAGCTGGGGAACCAGCCGCCCCACACGATGGGCAGGTTCGGGAAGCGCTCCTTCACGGCGGCGGCCACGTTGGCGCCGTCGAAGACCTGGTATCCCAGGATGCAGGAGCTGCCGTAGGCGTCGGCGTCTTCGCAGGCTTCGAGCACGAGCTCGAGCGACTTCTCGCCTTCGACCATCGAGTCGATGACTTGCACGTCCCAACCGGCCTGCGTGGCCATGGGCGCGATGTGCAAGAACTCGAGCGGGATCAGGTCGGCCGACGGGAGGTCACCGACTTCGCCGTCGACGCGCGCCGGCATGAAGAGAACGATCTTGGGCTTCTTCATGGCGGCTCTCAGATGTAGCTGGACACGGGGCCCAGCGAACGGCGAATCAGATCGAAGGCCTGGAACTCGACCGGGGCCTTCCAAAGACGGTTACGCAGGCGCACGCCCGCCGACTTACGCAGCAGATGCGAGATGGGGCCCTTGCCGCCGGCGAGGCCGTCGAACCAAGGCGCCATCTGCGTGAAGCGCGACCAGACCTTCTGCACGTCTTCCGGCACCACGCCCCACCACGAGTTGAACTTGTAGTCGAAGAAGCGGCCCCACTCCTCGAAGCCATTCGGCACGGGGTAGCCGTTCTCCTTCACCGACGGCTCCCAGAACTCGGAGCCCGGGATCGGACGGTACGGGAAGACCTCCACCGAGCACGACGGGTACTTGGTCTTCATCTCGGCGGCCTGGTAGATCGTCTCGTACATCGACTCCACGGTCTCACCGGGGTAGCCGATGATGTACGTGAGCCCCGACTTGATGTCGAGCTCGTGCATGCGACGCATGGCTTCGTTGGTCTGGCCGTCCTTGATGCCCTTGCGCATCAGCTCGTGCGTTTCCTCGGTGGCCGACTCGGCGCCGAACCAGTTGAGGTGGTTGCCCGAGCGCTTCATCAGGTCGAGCGTGTCTTTGTCGTACTGGCAGATCTGCTTGATCTCGATCGTGCCGTTCCAGCTGATGTTCAGGCCCTTGCTGAGCAGCGCCTCGCAGAACTCCTGCATGCGCTTCTTGCTCACGCCGAAGTTGGCGTCCTGGAAGCGCAGCACGTCGAAGGGATCCTTCTTGTGGATCTCGGCCAGGCGGTCGACCAGCACCTCGGCATCCAGCGCGACCCAGCGGCGCCCGGCGATGCCCGGCGAGCAGCAGAAGCTGCACGGCTCGGGGCAACCGAAGCTGCTGAAGTAGCTGAAGCCACGGTGCGGGCGATGCTCGAGGTGATGCGGCGGCGGCAGGCGGTTGCGCACGCGGTGACCGAAGTTCGCGGCGCGCTTCTGCAACTCGTAGTACTTCTGCAGGTCGATCAGATGGAAGGACGGCTCGGGCAGGTCGTTGAGGTGCGTGACCGCGCGCTTGGGCGTCCAGTAGATCTCGCCGTCGCGCTTGATGACGAGGCCGGGGATCTCGCTCAGGTCGGCGCCACGGCCGCCATCCTTCCAGGCGTCGAGCAGCTCGGCGAAAGTGATCTCGCCTTGGCCGAACACGATGGCGTCGCAGATGTCGCTGCCGAGGTAGAGCTCGGGAATCGCGCTCGGGAACCAGCCGCCCCACATCATGGGCATGTCGGGGAAGCGCTTGCGCACCGCCTCGCCCACGATGGCGCCGTCCCACACTTGGTATCCGAGGATGCACGAGCTGCCGAAGGCTTGCGCGCCCTCGCAGGCCTCGAGCACTTGGTCGAGGTAGTCGGGCTCGGTCATCGCATCGATGACGACGACCTCCCAACCGTTCGCCTCCGCCGTGGGCGCGATGTGCAGCAGCTCCAGCGGCAACAGGTCGGCCGAGGGCAGATCCCCGATCTCGGGGTCCACACGCGACGGCAGGAACAGAACGACCTTGGGCTTCTTCACGGCGTGATCTTCAGAGGTGGTATGGCAGGGAGACGCGCCGCGATCAGACGACCGACGGCTTGTTGCCCGTGAGGATCTGCTGGATCTCCCCGTCTTCAGGGAAACGCCCGCACGCGAGTTTCGAGAAGACCAGTTCGCCGTTCTTCTTCACTTCGAAGGCGCCGCCGTCGCTCGGAATCAGGAGCAGGGATTCGATGGCGCGCTTGTGCTTCTTGAGCAGTTGTTCCGTCAGACCGACGGCTCGGGGCTCATAGTTTCAAACGGCGCAGTAGGTGATCTCGAGCTTCACGGTGTCGGTCGTCTCCCGGAGTTGACGGAATGAAAGGAACACGAAGTCTAGGCCGTGGGCGCCAATTGCGCCAGCGGGCCAGCTCTACCTATCGGCTGTGCGTGCGCACCCCCTGAGCCCAGCCTTGGGAGCCGTGATCGCGGCGCGCGGCGCGCGCACACCCGAGGCGCGACTCCGCAGAGCGCCAAAGCTGCGCACGCGAGCGCCGCGGTCACTCAGCGCGGCGCCTCGCCGAGGCGCTCCAGGAAGGCCGCCTCCTCCAGCACCTCGATGCCCAGCTCTTGCGCCTTCTTCAGCTTGCTGCCGGGCTTCTCGCCCACGACCAGCAGGTCGAGGTTCTTGCTCACGCCGGAGAGCAGCTTGCCGCCGTGGGCCTTGGTGAGTTCCTGAGCTTCACGTCGGCTGAGGGTCTGGAGCGCGCCGGTGAACAGCACGTTGAGGCCGGCGAGCACGCCCGCGCCGTCGTCTTCAGCTGGCGGCGCGAGAGCTTGCGGCGCCACACCCAGCTCGAACATGCGGTCGACCATGCGCTGTTCGTCGTCGTCGGCGAGCCAGGCGCTGAGACTGGCGGCCACGGTCGGGCCGATCTCGGCGACGTCTTCCAGGTCCTCGGTGCTGACACCGCGCAGCGCGGCGAGATCGGGCCAGCGCCCGGCGATGACCTCGGCCACGTGCTGCCCGACGTGACGGATGCCGAGCGCGAACAGGAAGCGCGCGAAGTTGCGCGTGCGACTCGCCTGCAGCGCCTCGATGGCGTTGCGCGCGCTGATCTCGCCCATGCGCGGCAACTCAGCGAGCTGCTCGGCCTCGAGTGCGAAGAGATCCGCGAGGCTGGTCAGCAAGCCCTGCTCCACGAGCAACGCCAGCACCTTGGTTCCGAGTCCGTCGACATCGAGCGCGTTGCGGGAGACGAAGTGTTCGAGGCGACGCTGCAACACGGCCGGGCAGGCGCGGTTGGGGCAGCGCAGCACGACTTCGTCTTCGTCGTCGACGACGGGCGTGGCGCACACGGGGCATGCCGTCGGCATCACGAAGGGCGGCCCGCCGCCGTCTTCGGCCAGCCCGACGATCTTGGGGATCACGTCGCCGGCGCGCTCCACGAACACGCGGTCTCCGGGCTTCACGCCGAGGCGCGCGATCTCGTCGCCGTTGTGCAGCGTGACGTGTTCGATCGTCACCCCGCCCACGTGCACCGGCTCGATCACCGCGCGCGGAGTGAGCGCGCCCGTGCGTCCGACCTGCACTTGGATCTCGCGCAACATCGAGGTCGCGCTGCGCGCCGGGAACTTGAAGGCGATGGCCCAGCGTGGCGAGCGGCTGCGCTCACCGAGGCGCTTCTGCAGCGCGTGGTCGTTCACTTTGATCACGCTGCCGTCCACGTCGAACGGCAGGTCGTCGCGGCCGGAAAGCAGCGCGTCGTAGTGCGCGAGCACGGCCTCGAGGTCGCCCGTCAGCCCCCATTCGGCGGTGGTCGGCAGGCCCCAGGCCTCGAGCTGCTCCATGGCCTGCGTGTGCCCCTCGGCCTCGAAACCGTCGGTGACGCCGAGCCCGTAGCCCAGGAAATCGAGCGGGCGACGCGCGGCCTCGCGTGGGTCGAGCAGCTTGAGCGTGCCGCTGGCGAGGTTGCGCGGGTTCACGAAGAGCGGCTCGCCCGCGGCCTCGCGACGCGCGTTCACCGTGGCGAAACTCGCGTGCCTCATGACGACTTCGCCGCGCACTTCGAGCAAAGCCGGCGGCGACTCCGTGTGCAACGTGCGCGGCACGCCGCGGATCGTGCGCGCGTTGTGCGTGACGTCGTCGCCGACCTTGCCGTCGCCGCGGGTGATGGCGCGCACGAAGCGTCCGTGTTCGTACACGAGCTCGATCGCGACGCCGTCGAGCTTGGGTTCGATGCGGAAGGCGAGCGCGGCGTCGTCGGCCGCGAGGAAGTCGCGCGTGGAGTCGAACCAGTCGACGACCTCTTCGCGGCTGTACGTGTTCGCCAAGCTCAGCATCGGCTTGCGGTGCGCCACGGACTCGAGCTGCCCGAGCGGCGCGCCGGCCACGCGTTGCGTCGGCGAGGTCTCGCTGGCGAGCTCCGGGTGCGCGGCCTCGATGTCGAAGAGACGGCGCAGCAACGCGTCGTACTCGGCATCGCTGATCGTGGGCGCGTCGCGCTGGTAGTACGCCTCGTCGTGCGCGGCGATCTGTTCGCAGAGTGCTGCGTGTTCGGTGACCAGCTTGCTCGGCGCGCTCATGGGCGGCCACTCTACCGTGGCGCGCGGGGCCGCGTCAGCGCCGCGGGCGAACCTTCAGCAGCCGAGCACGCGACGCCGGGGACCGGCGCGTGGTGGCGCGCGTCAGCGCGCGGCCAAGAGCATCGCGTCGCCGTACGAGAAGAAGCGGTAGCCGCGCTCGAGCGCCGACGTGTAGGCGTGGCGGATCGTCTCGCGACCGGCGAAGGCCGAGACGAGCACGAGCAAGCTCGAGCGGGGCTGGTGGAAGTTCGTGAGCAGCGCGTCGACGGCGGCGAAGCGCGCGCCGGGCCGCAGGAACAAGCGCGTGGCGGCGCTGCCCGCTTCGAGCCGGCGGCCGTCGTCGCGCACGGCGCTCTCCAGTGCGCGCACGACCGTGGTGCCCACCGCCACCACGCGTCCACCCCGCGCTCGACAGGCTGCGTAGGCCGCGAGCAGGCTCTCGGGAATCGTGTAGCGCTCTTCGTGCATGTCGTGCTCGTCGAGCGATTCGCCGCGCAACGGGCGGAAGGTGCCCACGCCGACCTCGAGCTCGAGCCGCGCGTGCGGCACCCCCACAGACTCCAAGCGCGCGAGCAGCTCGGGCGTGAAGTGCAGGCCGGCCGTGGGTGCTGCGGCGCCGCGTGGTGCGCGCGTGCCGTCGCCGAAGGCGGTCTGGTAGCGCTCGCGATCGGCGGCATCGCGGGGGTCGGCGTCGCGGGCGCGTTCGATGTACGGCGGCAGCGGCATGCGGCCGCGTTCGCTGAGCAAGTCGGACACCTCGCCGGCATCGAGCAAGCGCGCGTCCCAGCGCCCTTCGCCGAGCGAGTGCTCCAGACGCCAACGCGCGCCGCCGAGCCGGAGCTCCTCGCCCGACTGCAAGCGCCCCCGGGTGCCGATCAGAAGCTCCGCCTGCGCCCCGCGCTCCGCGAGCACGAGGGCGCTCACACGCCCGCCGGTGGAGAGACGCGTGCCTTCCACGCGGGCCGCGCGCACACGCACTTCGTTGAGCACCAGCAAATCGCCGGCGCGCAGCAGGCTGGGGAGATCGCGCACGCAGCCGTCGTGCCAGATCGCGCTCTCGCCGATTGGAGTCACCGAGGCAGTAGGCGCGACGGCGGAGGCTGGCGTGACCGCAGCAGCTGGCGTGACCGCGAGCAGACGCGCCGCGTCGCGCTGGGCAGCGGGCTCCTGGGCCACCGCCTCGGGCGGGTAGCTGTAGTCGTAGTCGCTCACCGAGTCGCTGCTGTTGCTCACGCCGCTCACTCTAGCGAGCGAGTGCACACCGGAGCGAGCCGACAGCCTGAACCAAGAGTGCGGGGCCTCGCCCACTGAAACTCAATGAGACGAGACCCCGCTGGCTTCTCCTCAGCCGCGTTCCCACGCGGTTTGCAACTCACCCGAGCTCGCCGTGAGCGGCGGCCCGGACTTCGGTCTCTCCTGCTCAGGAGCCGTGCGACCCCCGAGTTCACGAGCGCACGTGGGTGCGAAGGTTGGCGCTCTGAGCGAGAGATGCCAGGCGCCGCGCGAGATCACCGCCCGGAACCGGGCAGCTCGCTGGCCAAGCGATCGGCGTACTGATCCGCGCGATCGCGTCGGCCCATGTGCAACAACCAGCCGATCCACGCCAAGGCGATGTCGAGCCCCATGGGATCGAGACGCGTGGCCAGCGCCAGCAAACGTGCGCGCGCGACCCGACCGGGCTGCAGCGCGTGTCGGACGCGCTCGACATCCGGGCAAGCGATCCCCGCACGGCGCGTGAGCAAGTCGAGACGGCAGAGATCGTCGTCGATGACGTCGCGCTCACGACCGACCTCGCCGCGCGACCGTGTGAGAAGGTCGCGAGCGAGACGCGCGCGCAGCTGAACGCTCAGCGCTCGGTCGAGCTCAGCGGGATCGGGAGACTCGGAGCCCCGGCCCTCGGCGACGCGGTCTTCGCCGGCACCTCCATGCTGGAGCAACCAATGCGAGCTGGCAGCGAGGTCGTCGGCAAAGGCGTCGCAGGAGCGGCAAGCGCGGGCGTGGGCGGCCACTTCACCGTCGCCCGACCGAACGGGCTCGCGCAGTGCCAAGCCCGCGAGCCAATCGCGGAAGGCGTGGCAGGCCGCCCCGAGCGGCGACTCCTCGATGGACGAACTCGGACGTGGAGGGACCCTGGGCCTGCTCATGCGCTGCTCCTTTCGATCCTTACGAACCCTCGCGCTGCGAGGTGTCTTTCCCTGGTGCTGGCCGCGAGGGCCGCACGCCACCCTCCCAGGTAGCGACCGCCGGATGCTGGATCCCATGGGGAATCACCCGCGGGTGCCGCGCCCCTCACTGCCGACAGCCTGCCCGCCCGACGCCCGCGAGCTTCTCCTCCGGCGTGAGCGAGTCAGCGGCTGTCGCGCCGACGCAGCGTTCGGATACGATGCGCGTCTTGTAAGAGGTCCGTCTTTCGCGGACTTCGCGCACCCCGCACCCGCGCGGCCAGCACCCCGCACCCACGCGGTTCAGGAGACATCACCGTGAGCGAATCCACCACCCCCCTCCGCCTCAAGACCGGCCTCGCCGAGATGCTCAAGGGCGGCGTGATCATGGACGTGACCAACGTCGAGCAGGCGCGCATCGCCGAAGACGCCGGCGCCTGCGCCGTGATGGCGCTCGAGCGTGTGCCCAGCGACATCCGCAAGGATGGCGGCGTGGCCCGCATGGCGCGCATCGACATCATCGAAGCGATCATGGGCGAGGTGTCGATCCCGGTGATGGCCAAGGCGCGCATCGGTCACTTCGCCGAAGCGCAGGTGCTGCAGACGCTCGGCGTCGACTACATCGACGAATCCGAAGTGCTCACCCCCGCGGACGACAAGAACCACATCGACAAGCACGCCTTCGACGTGCCCTTCGTGTGCGGCTGCCGCAACCTCGGCGAGGCACTGCGTCGTATCGGCGAAGGCGCCGCGATGATCCGCACCAAGGGCGAGGCCGGCTCGGGCAACATCGTCGAAGCCGTGCGCCACATGCGCCAAGTGATGAGCGACATCAAGAGCCTCACGATCCTCGGCGAAGAGGAACTCATGACGCGCGCCAAGGACCTCGGCGCGCCTTATGAACTCGTGCGCCTGGTCGCGCGCGAAGGCACGCTGCCCGTGCCGAACTTCGCCGCAGGTGGCGTGGCCACCCCCGCCGACGCCTCGCTGATGATGAGCCTCGGCGCGCAAGCCGTGTTCGTCGGGTCGGGCATCTTCAAGAGCCAGGACCCGCCCACCTTCGCGTCGGCGATCGTGAAAGCCACCACGCACTGGGACGATCCCGCGCGCGTGCTCGAAGCCTGCAAGACCGTCGCCTCGGCCGCGATGGAAGGCCTCGACATGGACAAGCTCGACCCGAGCGACATGCTCCAAACGCGCGGCTGGTAAGCGCGGCGATGACAGCCACCGTGGGTGTGCTCGCGTTGCAAGGCGACCACGAGGCGCACGCGCGTTCGGTGCGCGCGCTGGGCTTCGCGGCGCGCGCCGTCAAAGCGCCCGAGCACCTCGAAGGTGTGAGCGCGTTGCTGCTGCCGGGCGGTGAGTCGAGCACGATGCTGAAACTCATCGAGGCCGAAGGACTGCGCGAACCGTTGCGCGCGTTCTGCGCGTCGGGGCAACCGGTGTTGGGCACCTGCGCCGGCGCGATCTTGTTGGCGCGCGACGTGAGCTCGCCCGCGCAAGCTTCACTCGACGCGCTCGACATCGACGTGGAGCGCAACGCCTATGGGCGTCAACTCGAGTCCTTCGTGACCCGCATCGACGACGGCGAACCGGGCTTCGAAGACCTCGAAGCCGTGTTCATCCGCGCGCCCGCCATCCGCCGCGTGGGCGAGAGTGTGAGCGTGCTCGCCCGCCACGACGGCCAGCCCGTGCTCGTGCGCGCCGGCAACGTGTGGGCCGCAACGTTCCATCCGGAGTTGAGCAGCGACCCGCGCCTGGTTCGTAGCGTGCTCGCCCCGCTGACCCCGTGAGCGCCGCGAAGAAAGCTGCTTCCGACGCCGGGCGCACCAAGCGCGCAGCAAAGAAGGCGTCGCGCAAGAGGGGCGCGGCGAAGGCCAGTCGCGCAAAGCCCGTCGCCAAGAAGCCCGCGCGCAAGCGTCGCCGCCTGCGCGTGGATCCCGAACGCGCAACCGCCCTGCTCGACGCGCTCGCCGCGCACGACCCGAACCCCAAGTGCGCGCTCGACCACGCCAACGCCTTCGAGCTGCTCGCGGCCACGATCCTCTCCGCGCAGTGCACCGACGTGCGCGTGAACCTCGTCACGCCGGCGCTCTTCGCGCGCTACCCCACACCCGCCGACCTCGCCGCGGCCGAGCAACCCGACGTCGAAGAACTCGTGCACTCCACCGGCTTCTATCGCAACAAGGCCAAGAACCTGATCGGCATGGCGCAGCGCCTCGTGTCGCACTTCGACTCCGAAGTGCCGCGCGACATGGACGACCTGCTCAGCTTGCCCGGCGTGGCGCGCAAGACCGCCAACGTCGTGCGCGGCGAGTGCTTCGGTCTGGCCGACGGCGTGGTCGTCGACACACACGTGGGTCGCATCGCGCAACGCATCGGCTTCACCCGCGAGACAGCGCCCGTGCCGATCGAACGCGACCTCATGAAGGTCGTGCCGCGCGACCAGTGGATCGTGTTCAGTCATCGACTCATCCACCTCGGACGCGGCGCCTGCCCCGCGCGCAAACCGCGCTGCGACGAATGCCCCATCGAGACACTGTGTCCCAAGCGTGGTCTTTGACGCGCACACGCCACGTGGCACCAGCTGCCGCGTTTTGCGCGTCCTGCTAAGCTGGCCGGGTGGACAAACTGCTCGGAAAAGCCCCGCTGTTCCCGCTGCCCGAAGGCGCGCTGCTCCCCGGTGAGCTGCTCCCGCTGCACATCTTCGAGCCGCGCTACCGGCTGATGATGGACGCCGTGCGCAAAGGCGATCGCATGCTCGCCATCGCCACGCTCGCGCCGGGCTGGGAAGCCGACTACCACGGGCGCCCCACGGTGGAACCGATCGTGGGCGTGGGCCGCGTGGTGAAGGACCGCGAGAACCCCGACGGCACCTCCGACATCGTGCTGCAGGGCCTGATGCGCGGTCGCATCACCCGCGAACTCGACGGCAAGGCCTATCGCCAGGCGGTCGTGCAACTCTGCCAGCCTCCCGAAGAACACCCGGCCGTGGCCTTCCGCCGACGCCGCGCGCTGCTCGAAGGCCTCGCTTGCCGGCTGGGTCCGAAGGGCATGCGCTGCGACGTCACCGCAGAGATCGACACCAGCCTGCTCTCCGACCGCATCGCCAGCGCACTCGAGCTCTCGCCGCGCCAACGCGTGAGCATGCTTCAGGCGGTGGAGGCCGACGGCCGAGTGAAGCTCTTGCTGCAACTCCTCGACGACACACAACACGGGGCTCGTCTGCTCAGCATCATCCCCGCACTGAGCGACTTCAGCCTCTCCCTCTCCGAAGGACAGGACCGCGCACCATGAATCACGCCTTTGCCGCGCTGGCGAGCGCATTGGGCAGCACGCTGGCGCAGTGGCGCCCGATCCTGATCCTCTGGTTGTTGAGCCTGGGTTTCGCGGCCGCGATCACGGCGCCCTGGGAAGCGGGGCTCGACCGACAACTCACGCACCTGCCGCAGAGCGACGCGCTGCTGCAGAGCGCGCACGTGGAAGACTTCCTCGATCTGCTGCGCGTGGAGTCGAGCGCCTTGGGCGCCGCGCGTGGTGCCGCCGAACACCTCAGTTTGATCTGGGTCGTGCTCGGCGCGGTGCTCTTCGGCGGCCTCGCCGCGCGCCTCTTCGACCGCAAGGCGAACCCGAGCTGGCTGGGCGCGTCGGGGCGCTACGGCTTCCGCTCGCTGATCCTGCTGCTGATCACGATGCTCGTGCTCGCTGCGCTGGTGCCGCTCAACGACCTCACGTCCACCTGGGTCACACGCTGGCTCACGGGCGACAGTCACGACGCCGGCGCGAACATGCTCGGCTGGACGATGACCGCGCGCCTGCTCGTGATGGTCTTGCTCGCGGGGCTCGTCAGCACGGCGGGGCAACTCGCACGCGTGCGCATGGTGGCGCGCGACGAGCGTTTCGCGCCGCTGCTCTGGCTGCGTTCGCTGCTGCTGATCCTGCGCAACCCTCTGCGCGTGGGTTTGATGACGGTCGGCCTCGCGCGGCTGCTCTCGCTGTGGCCGCTCGCTTTGATCGCCTGGCTCTACGATCCCGGCGCGCTCGCCGCTCTCGCCCAAGACAACGACGGTTGGCTCGGCGCCCTGCGCGCACCGTGGCGCGTGTTCGTCGTGCTGCAACTGTTGCAACTCGGCGTGATCAGCGCGCTCGTCTACCGGCTCGCCGTGCTCGTGAAGTTGTGGCCGTCGATCGCGCCGCCTCTGCCCGTGGTCGCAGCGCCGGTGGCGCCTGACGCGGCGCTCGCAGGCGCGCCGTCGCCGAGCGAAGCGCCATCCGCCGAAGCGCCGCCCGCCGAGGCGCCGCACAGCGAGCCCGCCGAACAGGTCGACGACGCCCCCGAACCCGACACCGAGAACTCGGGCCACACGAACACCGCCGTCGCCACCGCACTCGTTTGCTTCGCGCTCTGCGCCGCCCCCCTCACGGCCCAGGAAGCCGAAGACATCGCGGCGGACGCCACGCCTCCCGCCGCCACGCAAGCCGCACCCGCCGCTCAATCCGCGCCCGCCGCACAAGCCGCACAAGCCGCACCTGTCGCACAAGCCGCGCCCGTCGCGAACACGAGCGCGGCGCTCAGCGAAACGCGCGCCGAGTACGTGATCCACGCCGAACTCGACCTCGAAGCACGCACGCTCAGCGGGCGCGAGCAGGCCACCTTCCTGAACACCACGTCGGCGCCGGTCGCCGAGCTCTGGATGCACCTGTACGCGGCGGCCTTCGCGAACACCGACACGCAGTGGCAAGACAACCGTTCGAGCGCCACGCGCCGCACACCCGACGACGCGGGCACGATCGAGGTGCGCTCCGTGCGTCTCGCGGACGGCACCGACCTGCGCGCATTCAGTCGCATCGACGAGAGCTTGCTGCGCGTGAGCTTGCCCGCGCCCGTGGCACCCGGCGGCCAGGTCACGCTCGACCTCGAGTTCCTCACGCGCTTCCCGCGCATCGTGGCGCGCATGGGCATGACCGGCGCGCACCTCGACGGCATGCAGTGGTATCCGAAGTTCGCCGTGCACGACGCCTCGGGTTGGACCGCGCAACCCTTCTACGGCACCGGCGAGTTCTACGCCGACTTCGCGCGCTACGAGGTGAGCTTCGCGTACCCCACGAGCTTCGGCGAGCAGCCGATCGAGCTCGAAGCCACCGGCATCCCCGGCGAACGCGTGGCCGGAGAAGACGGCACGACGCGCGTCACCTACCGCCAAGACAACGTGCACGACTTCGCCTTCTGCGCCGACCCCGCCTTCGAGCGTTTCGAAGCCACGCACCAGTTCGCGGAGAGCGGGCGCGAGGTGCAAATCGTCTACCTGTGCCAGCCCTATGCGCTGCCCAAGGCGCAGCAGGTGATCGACGCGATGCACAGCTTCCTGCGCGACTCGGCCAGCTGGTGGATGGAGTATCCGTACGACCGCGTGGTCATCGACGGGCTGCCGCACTCGCGCGGCGGCGGCATGGAATACCCCATGTTGTTCACGATCAGCCAGAGGCAGCCGAACCATCTCGGCGCGCTGGTGGAGTTGTTCGAGGACCCCGTGTCGGTCACGGCGCACGAGTTCGGCCACCAATACTGGTACGGGATCATGGCCAGCAACGAGGTCGAGGAAGCTTGGCTCGACGAGGGCTTCAACACCTGGGGCACGGCGCGGCTGGAGCAGGCGCACTACGGCCCCGGCTCGACCACCGACCTCGTCACGCTGCTCGACCGCTCGCTCACGCGCGAAGTGCTCAACGGCGCGTGGCGCGGCGCGCTGCCCTTCGCGGGGCGCGCGCTCGCGGCGCAGAACCTGCTCGGTTGGTCACGCAGCCCGTTCCACGACCTCGAACCCGACGCGCCCGCCAAGCAGCGCAAGTTGCTCGGCTTCAGCATGCCCGGCATGGACAGCTGGAACCTGCTCGACATGCAGAGTGATCGCATGGCGTGGTTGCGACCGTCGTACATCGGGAGCGCGTCGACACGGCCGCTCGACACGCCTTCGCGCGACTTCACGCGCGGCTACGGTGGGATCGTCTACCGCAAGCCGGCGCTGATGCTCGAGACCTTGCGGCGGCACATCGGCGAGGCCGCCATGGAGCGCGTGATGCGTACCTACGTAGAGCGCTTCCGCTTCCAGCACCCGAGCAAGGACGACTTCCTCGGCGTGGTCAGCGAGCTCACCGGCGGCGCGCACGACAGCTGGATGCGCGCGCTCGTCGAGACCGACGACACCATCGATGTCGGCGTGGAAGACGTGCTCACGCGGCGTCGCCTGCACGCGGGTTACACGCTGCAACAGGCGCCCGGCGATCGTGTCGACTGGCACGAACCGGCGGCGGCCGCCGCGAGCGACCCCGCGCCGATCTGGGAGCGCGTGTGGAGCTCGGTGTTCCGCGTGCCCTTCCCGGGTAGCGACGCGCCGAGCGCAGCGTCCGTCGAGAGTGACTCCGTCACGCCCGGCGAGTCGGAGTCCGCCGGCGCCACCGGTGCCGCGGGCGCCACCGAAACCTGGCTCTGCCGCTGGGTCGTGCGACGCCACGGCGAGCTCACGATCCCGGTCGAGATCGAAGCCACCTTCGCCGACGGCCGCGTGCAGCGCGAGCTGTGGAGCGAGCCCGGCGGCTACCGCATCTTCGAGCTCGAGAGCCCCACGGCGCTGGTGTCGGTGCGCGTGGATCCCGAGCGCAAGATCGCCGTCGACCTGAACCGGCTGAACGACGGCTACCGCGTGCGCGCCGACGACACGACCTCCGAGGTGCTCGGCGAGCACAGTCGATTCTGGGCGCAGACTTGGCTCAACGGCTGGTTGCTGGCCTTCTGATCCGGCAGGATCGCGGGCGCTGCCTCGGTCGCGTCGCGAGAGTGAACGGGCCGGGTGGCCACGCGCCGCGCTCCAACGAGTGCGCAGCTCGGTGCGTGTTCGTGGCCCCGGAGTGAGCCCCACCATGCGTCGAACCACCTTGAGCCTGTGTCTGATCGCGACGGTCGCCTGCGGCCGCGCCACGCCGCCCCGCGACGTGAACCTGCTGCTGATCAGCATCGACACCCTGCGCGCCGATCACCTCGGCGCCTATGGCAACGACGAGTGGGGCGTGAGTCCGTCGCCCACCATCGACGCGCTGGCCGCGCGCGGCGTGCTCGTGAACGACTGCTACGCGCCGCGCGGGCAGACGCACCCGTCGTTGGCCTCGATGCTCACCGGCAAGTACCCGATCACGCACGGCTTGCGCGAGAACGGACACTCGCTGCAAGAGGAACACACCGGGCTCTTTGAGCACCTGGCCGCGGCCGGCTACGACACCGGCGTGTTCGCCGCGAACCTGCGCGTGAACCATCGCGTGGAGAGCTGGTCGTCGCGCGGGGCTCGCGTGAGCGGCAACGGCTACGAAGGGCGCGCCGCCATCGAGAGCCGCAAGGAGAGCGCGTTCCAGTCTGTGTGGGACAGTCGCGTGGAACGCCAGGCGCTCGACTTCTTCGACGCCGCCGAACCCGATCGTCCCTTCGCGATGTGGGTGCACTTCTACGACGTCCACAAACCGTACAACCCGCCGGAGACGCACCGTCGCCGCTTCGGTTTCGACCCCGACATCGAAGGCGCGATCAACGACCCCGGCCCCAACAGTGGGCAGGCGCTCGAGCTGCAACTGAAGGCCTTCACGCTCGGTCACGACGATCCCACCGAGGCGCAGCTGCGTCGCGTGCGCGGCCTCTACGACGAGACGCTCGCCGCCACCGACGACCGCGTGGCGCGCCTGCTCGAACGCCTCGAAGAGCGCGGTGAGCTCGAGAACACGATCGTGGTGATCACCGCCGATCACGGCGAAGAGCTCTACGACCACAACCGCTACTTCTTCCACGGCGCTTCCATCTACGACGGCGTGGTGAAGATCCCGTTCATCCTGGCCGGCCCCGGCCTGCCGGAAGGTCACGTGGTCGACGGGCTCTCGCAGAACGTCGACATGGCCCCCACGCTGCTCTCGATGCTCGAGCTCCCCGCCGACGCTGCGCACGAAGGCTTCGACCTCAGTGCCACGCTGCGCGGCGAGCGCGACGACTCACCGCGCAAGTCGGCCTACATCGAATGGCAGGGACTCATCTACGCCGTGCGACACGGCGACAAGAAGCTGATCGTGAACAGCGAGCACACCCACCCACGCAAGACGCCCTGGGTCTACAACGACGTGCCCGTGCACCTCGGCTTCGAGATCGACTGCGTGGAGGCCTACGACCTCGGCGCCGACCCACTCGAGAGCATGAACCTGCTCGAGGGCGCCGCGCCGACCAGCCTGCACAACGCCCCCGCGCCCTGGAACAACACCTACCGCGTGCTCACCGACTGGATCGCCCACCCCGATCACCGCCAGCCCTTCGGCGACCGTGGCAACCTCAGCGCCACCGAGCTCGAAGAGATGCAGAACCACCTCGAGCAGCTCGGCTACCTCGGCAGCGGCGGCGCCAACCAGGAACCCTGCGAAGAGGACGGCTGAACGCAGCGCGCGCGACCGTGCGCCGAGCCGCAGCGCCCTGGCCTCGCGCTCGTTGAGCGAGCCCTCCCGAACGCGAAGCGGGCGCCGCGACCGATGGCCGCGACGCCCGCTCAGTTCACGCTTCCCAGCGTGACGTCTCCCCGGCGCGAGCCGAGGTGACCGCTGAAGATCAGAGGATGGTGACCTCGAGACCTTCGGTGCCGTACACGCCGCCGGTGGCGACCGCGGCCACGTCGTACACGAACCACTGCGCGTAGAAGTTCAGACCGGCGAGCACGGGGTTGTTGTTGATCGGCAGCGCGAAGGTGCCCATGCCGTTGGCATCGGTCATCGTCGCCTGGCGCAACACCAAGGTGCCGAGGTCCAAGTTCACCGGAACCGGGTTACGCGGATCGGGCAGCGGCGTGCCGGACGGATCCGGCAAGAAGCTCAGCGCCATGATCGCCGGAGCGTTCGGCGACGGGCTGTTGAGGCCGATCAGGTAATCCGAGTTGCCGAGGTTCGCGACCTGGTTGCCCAGGATCGTGGCGAACTCGCCCGGGCCGGCCTCGCTGGCCACACCGTAAGAGGTGTTGAGCGATGGCAGTTCCGAACGCAGCGTGGGGCGCGTGAACGGGTGCAGGCGGTTCTCGACACGCGGGTCCGTGGCGCCGTCTTCGATGAACTCGACCAGACCGTCGATCTCAGCCTCGGTGAGGTTGAGCACGATGATGTTCTCGTCGAGGTTGCCATCGTTGAAGTCACCACCGCGGTCGTAGAACTCGACCAGTTCGCGAACAGTGGCGGCGGAACCGTTGTGGAACAGCGCGCCGCGCAGCTTGGCGTTGCGGATGTTCGGCGTCTTGAACTTGGCGATGTCAGCCGGGTCACCCGTGACTTCCATGCGACCGATGTCGTCCGCATCCGGGCGCACACCGATGTTGTGGTAGTCGAAGTCCATCGCGAAGGGCAGCGTGTGGCACGTGGCGCAGTTGGCGGCCCCTTGGAAGAGGTCGAAGCCGAGCTGCATACCGGGCGTCGGGAAGGTGTCGATCTCACCCTTGAGGAAGGAGTCGAGCACGGTCTCGTCGGAGATCAGCGTGCGCTCGTAGTTCGCGATGGCGAACATGATGCGCTTGGAGGTGATCTCAGGCGTGCCGTAGACCTCTTCGAACATCGCCGGGTACGACGGGAAGTTGGCGAGGAAGTCGGCCATCTCGGGCGGCAGGTCGGTGCCGAGGGCGAGCGGCTTGGCGGTCACGAGCTTGTCCGCGATGCGGTCCCAGCTCTGGTTCACGCCACCCATCTCAACATCGGAGAGCGGCGGGCCAGCGGCCTGGCTCTCGAGCGCGCCGAGGTAAGGGATCTCCACCAAGCCGGTCTGCGGATCGGTGTACGCCTCAGGCGCGCGGCCGTCCCAGAAGAGCTCGTTGAAGTAGACGGCGTTGATCATCGTGGGCGTCTTGCGCGGAGTGACCTGCGCGCCGTTGCCGAACACACCGTTGTGCACGTACACGCCAGCGGCCGCATCAACGCGCACGATGCCGCGCGAACCGATCGCATCGTCTTCGGTGCCGAGGATGCCGTCGGGGCCGGGCGCGCTGGAACCGGGGTCCACCACGCGCGGATCGGAACCACCCGCTTCATGGATGTGGCAGGTGCCACAAGCCACAGTGTTGTCGACGCTCACCTGCTCTTCCCAGAACAGGAACTTACCGAGGATGTCCTGGTTCGGAATCGGCGGGTTTTCGTCGGGGAAGGTGGGCGGATTCGGCATCGGCGCGTCACCCTGGGCCAAGGTGGCCGGAGTGAGCGAAGCCATGACGATCGCCGCAGCCAGCGACGACATCGCGGAGAGCTTGAGAAGTGCCATGCAGACCTCGGTCAGTGCGGGAGCGGAGTGTGGTTTGGATCGGGCGGACGCCAGCGGAGAGTGAGCCAAGCGCCCAATGAAGTCACGGAAGTCTACCCCGCGTTTCCGAGGAGTGTCAATGCATGTTGATATCTTGCAAATGCCTACAAACACACGGCTTATAAAATGACATCTGATTTCCCCGTGAATATCCCCGACAGCATGGGGCAGCTGACCGAGCCCATGAATCGCCCTCGAGACGCCGGTTCTTCGGCCCCGATCAGGGTCCGTCGATGAGCCCGACCAGCCCCGAGCGAACTCACTGGGCACGTGTCGCACCGTGCTGGATCGCTGGCGCGAGCCGGATCGCGCGCATGACGCACGGCGTCTCGGACGCGCTCGTCGAGCGGCTCGCTCCGCGGACCGGCGAAGCGTTGCTCGACCTCGCTTGCGGTCTCGGCGACCCGGCGCTGGCGCTCGCTGCGCGCGTGGGACCCACCGGCCGCGTCGTCGCCAGCGATGTCGTGCCTGAGATGCTCCAGGCGCTGCAAGCGCACGACACAGGCAGACTTCTGCAACTCGTGGAATGCGCTGGCGAGCAACCGGCCTTCGCCGACCACAGCTTCGATGGGCTGAGCTGCCGATTCGGCGTGATGTTCCTCGACAAGCCTGTGGACACCTTTCGTGAGTGGCGCCGCATCCTGCGCCCGGGTGGACGCGTGGCCATCGCGGTTTGGGGTGCGCCCGAGCGGAACCCCTACTTCTCCGTGGTGGGCGAGGCACTCGATCGCCACGACGCCGCGCCGTCGAAGCTGCCCAACAACGGCCGCGGAATCTTCGACTACGCCGAGCCGGGCCGGCTCAGTGAGATCCTGAGCAGCGCCGGCTTCCGTGAGGTCGACGAAGGCCCGCTGCCCTTCTTCATGGAGCTCCCCGACGTGCAGCCCCACGAGCTGCTCGACGCCCAGCGCCAACTCTCACCGCTGATCGCCGAGCGCAGCGCCAGCCTCGACCGCCCCACCCTGGAGCGCGTGGCGCACAGCGTGGCGGAGCGCGTGACCGCCTGGCGCGACGCCGCCGGAACAGGCCTCGCGCTCCCGGCTGAAGCACAGATCGTCTGCGCCAGAAGGGGGTAGGATCACGCCACGGTGGGTCCGCTGGGAAACGCGCAGCCTTCGCGCGTCCCGTCACCCATCGCTCCGGGGAGCCCTCGATGCCTTTCGCCAATCTGCTGCTCCGCGCGCGCAGTCGCAAGATCTGGCGCGACCCGGTGCGCACGGTGCTCACGCTCGAGAGCTTCTCGCGCACCGAGGCCGACGGCGGCAAAGACATCGGCTCGGCCGCCGGCAAGGTCGCCGACGACGAGCTCCGCGGTCACCTGCGCCGCCACACCGCCGACGAGCTGCGCCACGCCGAACTCTTCCGCACGCGCGCCGCCCAGCTGCGCAGCACGCTCGACCTCCCCACCGGCACCGGCAGCGAAGCCGAGGACTCCGCCTACGACCTCAGCCGCGGCCGTCCCGCCGCGGAAGTCGACGCGCACGGCTTCTTCACCTCCGGCCTGCTCGACGAACTCGGCGAGGTGGCCTACGTGGCGATGCTGCACGCCGCCGAGAAGCGCGCCGCGCAGCTCTTCACCGTGCACCGCGACCTCACGCGTCACGATCCGGAAACCTGCGCCGTGTTCGAAGAGATCCTGCGCGACGAGCAGTACCACGTGGCGTACACGCGCACGATCCTCGAGAAGTGGAGCAACAACGGTCGCGCCAGCGAGGTCGCGGCGGCCAAGAGCGGCGCGCGCGGCGGTCACTTCTGGAGCGCCTGGAAGCGCACCGGGATCCGCTCGGGTGCCGCCTTCAGCCGAGGCGTGTTGCACGTGCTCTACCTCACGCTGCTGCTGCCCTTCGGCTTGTTCGCGCGCCGTGGAGCGGTGGAACAGGGCTGGGCCGACATCGAGTCCGACGCCTCGTCGGGCAACAGCTCCAAGCCGCTCCGCTCGCAATACTGATCGCGTGCTGATTCTCGGGATCTCCGCGTATCACCACGGCGCCTCGGCGGCTCTGCTCCGCGACGGCCTGCCCGTGGCCGCAGCGCAAGAGCAACACTTCACCCGCGAGCGCGACGACAGCGGCTTCCCCACGCGCGCGATCCGTCACTGCCTGCGCGCGGTCGGTGCCGAGTCGCCCGACCTCGACCACGTGATCTTCCACGAGCGCCCGCTGCGCCGCTTCGAACGCACGCTCGTCCACCAACTGAAAGCCTTCCCGCGTTCGCGCGGCAGCTTCGCCCAAGGCATGTTCCATTGGCTCGGCGAGCGCCTGTGGGTGCGCGGTCGCATCGCCGATGAACTCGGGCTCGACGCGGAACGTGTGGCCTTCTGCGAGCACGCCATGGCGCACGCCGCGTGGTCCTTCTTCAGCGCTCCTGCCCACGAAGCCGCCTTGCTCGTCGCCGACGACGAAGGCGAGTGGACGACCACCTTGCTCGCCAGCGGCGCGGGCACGTCGCTCAGGGCGCTCAGCGAGTTGCGCTTCCCGCACTCGCTCGGCTTGCTCGCGGCCAGCGTCGCCGAGTTCTTGGGCTTCGAGCCCGGGCGCGGCGGCGAGCGCGCGCTGATGGAACTCGCCGCGCACGGTCAACCGCGCTTCGCCGAGCGCTTCGCGCAGATCCTGCAGGTCGCCGAGGACGGCAGCTTCAGCGTCGACACCACGGGGTTCCGGTTCAGCCACGACGCGCGGCGACGCTTCGGCCCGCAGCTCGAAGAATGGTTCGGTCCGCCGCGCCTGACCAACGGCACGCTACGCCTCGCGGGCGCCGACACGCGCGACGCCGACCTCGCCGCCAGCTGCCAACTCGCCATCGAAGGCGCGCTGCTGGCGCTCGCCCGAAGGCTGCGACAACGCGCCAGCGCCGACACGCTGTGCTTCAGCGGCGAGGTCGCGCGCAACAGTCAGGCCGTGGCGCGCCTGCTGCGCGACGGCCCCTTCGAGTCGGTATGGGTCCCACCAGCTCCGGGCGACGCCGGCCTCGCGCTCGGCGCTGCCTTGCGTCTGCATCACGAGCTCGACGGGAACGCGCCGCGCAACACCGAGCTGCTCGCCGACCCTCAACTCGGCGAAGACCTGTTGCTCAGCGACGACGCCGCGTGCGCCGAGCTCCCCGATCACGAGCAGGTGCTCGACGCGCTGCTCGAACGCTTGCTGCGCGGCGAGCTCGTGGGTTGGGTTCGCGGTGGCGCGGCGCTCGGCGGGCGCAGCCTGGGTCAGCGTTGCGCGCTCATGGATCCGCGCGACGCCGCCGCCGCGCGCCGTCAACTCGCGTCGCTCAAGGCGCGCGAAGACTTCCGCCCGTTTCATCCGGTGCTGCTCGCCGAAGCCGCAGACGAAGCGCTCGAGCTGCCCGTCGGCGGCCGTCACGCGGCGCGCTTCGGCCGCATCGCCGCGCAAGCCACGCCGCGCTTCGCCGAGCAGGCGCCGGCGGTCGTGCACGTGGACGGCAGCACGCGCGCCTTGCTCGTCGATGCACAACGCGACGCCCTCATGCATCAACTGCTTCAGCGCTTCGCCGACCGCACCGGCGTGCCCGCGTTGCTGCACACCACGCTGAACGGTCGCGGCGCTCCCGCGGTGCGTACCGAAGCCGAAGCGCTCGACCTCATGCAGCGCTCAGCGATGACGGCGCTGGTCGTGGAGCGCCGCTTGCACACCAAGGCCTGAGCGCTCAGCGCGCGCGACGTTTCGCCACGTAGCCCACGAGACCGGCGTCTTGATCGCCGGGCGTGAGCGCCCAACCCCAGCGGCGCAGCGCGAGGCCGAAGGCGCTCGGGCGCGGCGTGGGGTCGAAGAGCCCGCCTTGCGCAGGCGTGGGCGGCACCGAACGCACCCAGTCGAAACCGCAGTCGTCGAGCAGCTTCACGACCTGCGGGAAGGGCAGGCACCATTCGAGCGGGTGTCGGTACTGGTCCTCGATCCAGGTGAGCTTCTTCTCTTCGTCGAGATCGGAGCGGCGCAACACGGGATCGAGGATCGTGAAGGGTCGACGGCGCTTCGCTGCCAAGCGTCGACGGATGCGGTGCGGCAAGCGCGCGATGTTCTCGTAGAACCCGAGCACGAGCACGCCGCCGGGTTTCACGTGTCGCGCCACGCTGCGTGTGGCGGCTTGCCAGTCGGCGTTGTGATGCACGACGCCGCGACAGTTCACCACGTCGAAACCCTGCTCGGCGACGGGCAGCGAGAACAAGTCGCCGCGACACAGCGTGAGGTTCTCGGCGCGTGTGCGATCGCGGAAGTTCGCCGCCGCTGCGAGGGACGCGCTGCACGCATCCACCCCCACGACCTCGCGACTCAGGCTCGAGAGCGCGAGGAAGGCGGAGATCTGCCCGGTGCCGCAGCCAGCGTCGAGCACCTTGGCGTCGGGCGGGATCGAACGATCGAGCGCCGTGAGGAAACCCGAGCGACGGCAGCGGTCGAGCAAGCTGGAGGCGTCGTCGCCCTCGGCATAACCCGGGAAGGGTCGCGCCTCGTAGAAACGGTTCACGTCGGGCTCGGGCACGTCGAGGCGTTCGTTGGCGAGCCAATCGATCACACCGCCAGCTTGGCTGGGGCGCAGTTCGCAGTCGGGACAGCCCTCGGCATTCGCAGCCGCGCTACGACACTCAGGACAAGCAAGCAGGTCGATCAAGAATCACCTCCGGGCGATCCAGAGTATGCTCCGGATCAGAGCAGGACGACGTGTGGGGATGAGAGCAGAGGCGAATCGGAGCCGCAGCGTGGCGCGCATCACTCGACGACTAGGCAACGGACTGCGCACATCCAGGGAGCTCTTCGGAAACCTCTGGGACGGACCGTACTGGTGGCTCGTGGCGGTGGTGGCGATCCTGCTGCCCGCCGCGGTGATCTTCGTGGTGCTGCAGGCGGCGCCCATCGTGGCGCCCTTCGTGTACACGATCTTCTGAGCCGAGCGGCGCGCTCTCAGGGCCCCCGTTGTTGCAGCGCCTCGGCCAGCGGCTCGGCGAGCAGCTCGGCCACGAAACGGTGCCCGCGAGCGCTGGGATGAAAGCCGTCACCGGGTAAGAAGTAGGCGCGCGCGCTCTCGTTGTCGGGCGCCGCCTCGGCCAAGCGTTCGCGCGCGGGCACCACGGGAACGTGGAGCGCGCTGGCCACGTCGGTCAGCGCCTCGGTGTACGCCTCGAGCACGGGCGCGAACTCTTCCGCGTAGGGCATGCGCGGCATGCTGATCAGGAGCAAGGGGATGCCGTCGTCAGTGACAGCCTGTGTGAGCGCGGTCAGGCCGCGGCGGAACGATTCGAGTGACACGCGACGCAAGCCGGGGAACTCGAGGCTGCCCACGCGCCGGAGGTAGCCGGGCTTCTCGCTGTCCGGATCGATCGACAGCACCTCGCTCTCACTCCCGCAGAGCGACTCGAAGAGCAGCACCGAGCGTGAGTGTTGGCGCAGCGCCCGCGCGGTCGACGCGAGCAGCCCGTGCGCACCGCGCAGCTCGGCGAGCCGCGCCTCGTCGCTGCACTCGGCCACGCGGTGCTCGTTCACCGTGCCGAAGGCCGCGACGACCACGTCGGGTTGCTTGCCGCGCAGCTCGTGCACGTAGCGCGCGTGACCTTGCCACACCGTCTGCCCATTGACCGCTGCGTTGATCACCTCGGCTTGCACGCCGTGTTCCGCGAGCAGCGCCGGCAGCCGCCCGACCAAAGTGTCGGCGTAGGGCAGGCGGTAGCCGAAGAGCGCCGACTCGCCGAGCACCAACACGCGCGCCACACCTTCGCGGCGCGTGTCGGGAACGAGGGGACCGCGCAAGCCCTCGGCGTTCACGAACTCGCCGGGCGCGGGCTGGGCGCCAGGACGCAGCGACCACAGGCAGAACTCGTTCGTGATGTTGAGCTCGCCCGTGCCGAACTCTGCGCCGGGAACTCTCTGCGACGCTCGCACCGCGCGCCGTGCCGCGAGGTCGTGGCCGTAGCCCGCGAGCCGCAAGCCCGACTCCAGCGACGCGAAGGCCAAGACAGGAGCGAGCAACACGACGAGCAGCCTTCGGCGAGATCTCCGCGACAAACCTTCCCTTTCCCTTTGAAGCGACACGCGCAAGAGTCGCGGAGATCGGGTGGCGCGAGCGCAGCCTGGAATTGCAGCGCGGGCGCTCGGACGTGCCTGTCCGAGCGCCCGCGCGCGCGAGGCCGAAGCCCCGCTTCCTGTTCAACGCGTCACTTCACGAACTGCACCGTGAAGCGGTTGCTCGCGTAGGTCGCTTCACCGTGACCGTCGAACACCACGTAGGCGAAGTGCAGCTCCTCGGGCGTGCCGGCGGGGAAGAACTTCGACAGCAGCGCCGACGGGAAGGTCGTGTAGGCGTCGGCGTTGTGGTCGAGCTCACCGACGAAACCGGGCAGCAGGTTCGTCTTCGTGGCACGCAGGAAGGTCAGCAGCGTGTCGTCGATGGCGAGCGGGACTTCCACGCCGTCGAGCTCGGTGACGCCGGGGGTGAGACCGGCCACGAGCACGTAGGGCGCGTGGGCGAAGCCGTCCACGTGATCGCCGCTGCCGTGGTGACCGTCATCGGCCGGCACCGACAGGGTGAGGTCGATGTCCTTCGCGCCGAACACGATGCCAGGCGTGAGCTCGAGGTCGGCCATCGCGCTGCCGACACCGCTCGCCAGCGCGATCGACGACGCTTCGCCGCCAGCCGAGCCGTAGAACGTGAGCGCGTTGTTCACCGTGGTGACCTCGGCCACGGTGAGCTGCGCGTCGATCAATGCCACGATGTCGTGCATGCTCGCCGAGGTCGGGTCCGCGAAGTCGCTCGCCGCGATGACGATCTCGTCACTCAGACCCTGCTCGTTGGTGACGAAGAAGCTGCCACCCGCGCTGAGGTCGAAGTTGTGGTCGGCGCTGCCGAGCGCGTAGGCCGGCACGCCGAAGATCTGCGCGTCCTCGTAGAACACGATCTGGTCGACGATCTCGCCGCCGAACTGACTCGACAGGCCCACGGCGATGTGGTGAGCGAACACGGAAGCGCCGAGCGCGACGGCGCCGGCAGCGATGAGGATCTTCTTGTTCAACATGGTTGTTCTCGTTGGTTGAGCTCCGCGAGCGCAGCACGCGCTCACGGTGGTCGTCAGCGCACACGGCGCCGACGGTTCACGCCCGGCGATCAGCGATCGCGAGCGCGTGCACGAGACCCGAGCGTGGGCGGAGACATCCCCACCGGAAACACGCTGAGCCGTGCCAAGGGCGCGCGACGCGAGGCCGCGCGCAGGGTGCTCAACCCATGCAGCGAGGTGGCGGCGGCTCAGGAGCCAGCTGCCAGCTGTGCCGCGCGTGACGCGGCCCGCGCGGCAGCTCAGGCCGCCGCGCTTCGAGATCCAGGAGCACGTAGTCGGCGCTGGCCAACCAGTGCGCTTGCGACACGCTCGGCGCCGCCGCAGGCACGTGCGGGTCGCCGCAACCGCACAAGATCGAGCGTGCCACGGGGCTCGGTTCGAGGTCGCGGGCGGGAGGCGGCGCGTCGATCAGGTCGGTGGCCCAGGGGTCGAAGGCCTCGTCGGGTGCGCTGGCTTCGGGGGCGCAGCAGCAGGCGCCGTCGTCACTTCCGCAGCAGCCGCCGTCGCCCGAGCCGCACAGCGCGAGCGCGGTGAACTCTGTGACACGCAAGCTCGTGACACTCGACGCGAGCGCGCAGAGCAATGCCAGCAAGCGAAGTGTGCGCGCTGAAGCCATGGCTGATGAGTGTGCCGACTCAGGCCAGGCCCGGCAAGTTCATCCCCTTCTCACGCGCGCAGCTCAGCGCTTCGTCGTAGCCCGCGTGGGCGTGACGCATGACGCCCGTGCCGGGATCGTTGGTGAGCACGCGTTCGAGGCGCTTCGCCGCGGCCTCGCTGCCGTCGGCCACGATCACTTGGCCCGAATGCTGGCTGTAACCCATGCCGACGCCGCCGCCGTGGTGCAGCGACACCCACGTGGCGCCCGAAGCCGTGTTCAACATCGCGTTGAGCAGCGGCCAGTCGGACACGGCGTCGGTGCCATCCTTCATCGCTTCGGTTTCACGATTGGGCGACGCGACCGAGCCGCAGTCGAGATGGTCGCGGCCGATGGCGATGGGCGCGGAGATGGTTCCGTTGGCGACCAAGCGATTGATCTCGAGGCCGAGCTTGGCACGGTCGCCGTAGCCGAGCCAGCAGATGCGCGCGGGCAGACCTTGGAAGGCGATGCGTTCCTGCGCCATCTTGATCCAGCGCGCGAGCGGCTTGTCCTCGGGGAACAGGCGCAGCACGGCTTCGTCGGTGGCGGCGATGTCAGCCGGGTCGCCGGAGAGCGCGGCCCAGCGGAACGGCCCCTTGCCCACGCAGAACAGCGGGCGGATGTACTCGGGGACGAAGCCGGGGATCTTGAAGGCGTCTTTCGATCCGCCCTCCTGTGCGAAGCCGCGCAAGTTGTTGCCGTAGTCGAAGGTGACGGCGCCCTTGCCCTGCAGCGCGCGCATGGCGGCGATGTGTGCGACCATGGTCTGCAGCGAGCGACGGTGGTAACCCTCGCGATCGCTCGCGCGCAACGCGACCGCTTCCTCGAGCGACATGCCCGTGGGCACGTAACCTTCGATGGGATCGTGCGCGCTGGTCTGGTCGGTGAGGATGTCGGGCACGATGTCGCGACGCAGCAACTCTTCGAGCAAGTCCACCTGGTTGCCGACCCAACCGATCGACTTGGCTTCGCCGGCGGCCTTCCACGCGAGCGCAGTGTCGATGGCCGCTCCGAGGTCGTCCGTCATCTCATCGATGTAGCGGGTGGCCAAGCGCTTCTCGATGCGCTTGGGATCCACGTCGGCGGCGAGGAAGGTCGCGCCCGCCATGCACGCGGCCAGCGGTTGCGCGCCGCCCATGCCGCCGAGCCCGCCGCTCACCACGAGACGCTTCTCGAGGCTGCCGCCGAAGTCGCGCACGCCCGCAGCCACGAAAGTTTCGTAGGTGCCTTGCACGATGCCCTGGCTGCCGATGTAGATCCACGAGCCGGCCGTCATCTGGCCGAACATCATCAAGCCCTGCTTCTCGAGCTCGTCGAAGTGTTCCCAGTTCGCCCATTTGGGCACGAGGTTGCTGTTCGCGATCAACACGCGCGGCGCGTTTTCGTGCGTTTTGAAAACGCCCACGGGACGGCCCGACTGCATCAGCAGCGTTTCGTCGTCTTCCAGCGTGCGCAGCGTGTCGACGATGGCGTCGAAGTCTTTCCAGCTGCGCGCGGCGCGCCCCGAACCGCCGTAGACCACGAGCTGGTCGGGGTCCTCGGCGACCTCGGGATCGAGGTTGTTCATGAGCATGCGCAGCGGCGCTTCGGTCATCCAACTCTTGCAGCTCAGTTCGGTGCCGTGCGGCGCGCGGACGGGGCGCGGGGCGTGCTCAGCCATGGAATCTCTCGGGTGCGGGGCGAGCGCGCGAGTCTAACCGGCGCGGGGTGCTCGCGTCAGCGCAGCGGGCGCGGCGCCCGTGCGAGGGCGAGGCCTGAGCGCTGCGGTCCTGGCGTCAGCACGCGCGTGACGCCTCAGCGCAGCGGGCGGCCTTCGAGTGGGTCGTCCACCGGGGCATCGGGCACGAGTTCGTAGCGCGACACGGTGCCGGTCAGGTCGAGGGCGCGTTGCGCGAGGATCTCCACGCCTTCGGTCTCGCCCGACACGTAGAGCACGAGGGTGGTCGGGCCCAGCGGGACGTCGTCGAAACGCCAGCGCCCCGACGCGTCGGGGCGCTGACAACGATCACTCTCGCCGAGCCATTCGGCGCGCCATTCGGACACCGGCGCGCCGAGCAGCGCCACCGCCACGCGCTCGCGTTGCCGTGGATCGATGCCGCGCACCATGCCTTCCACGCTCACGCGTCGCGGAACGCGCAAGATCTGCGGCGCGAGTTCGCCACGCAGCGGCGCGCGCACCCAGAAGTCGCTGCGCGCCAGCGGCTCGGGCACGGGCCAGCGCTCGAGTCGCAGCTCCACCATGCTCTCGGCGCCGCGCGGCAAGGGAATCGAGAAGTGCAGGTCTTCGAGCTCGCGCTCGGGGCCTTCGAAGCTGTCGCGCAAGGTGAGCGTGGTGCCGTCGAAGCCGTAGAAGTGTGAGGTCTCGAGCACGCCCGCGCGACCGGGCGGCCAATCTCGCACGACCACCGGGAGCATCACGGGCGCCTCGCGTTCGAGTGCCAAGCGCAGCTCGCCGCTGTCGAGCCAAGCATCGCGCAAGATCGGGCCCACCAGGCTGCGCACGAGCAAGCCTCGTTCGTCGCTCTGTTCGGCGAGCACCGCGAGTTGGTGACCGGGCGCCGAGGCCAGGCGTGTCTCGAAGCGGCCGTTGGCGTCGCTGCGCAACTCGCCGAGCAACTCGTAGGACTCGGGCAAGGGTTCGTGCAGACGCACCACGCCGCGTTCCTCGGGCGGCGCCGACCAGATGCGCACGCTCGCGCCGACCACTGCGCGCTCTTCGCCGGCCACGACGCGACCGCGCAACACGCCGGCGCTGCTGCGCGGACGCAAGAGCAGCTCGCCGCGCGCGTCGGGGATGCCGGCGAGCAACTCGAGTTCCCAGGGTTCGTAGGCCGGCGCATCGATGCTCAGGCGCAAGCGACCGGCTTGCGCTTCCCACGGTGCGCGCAGGCTGAAAGCGCCCGAGCCGTCGGAGGGGGCGGCGTCGAGCTCGCTCCAGCTGCCGTCGTCTTCGAGCAGCTCGGCGCGCACGGCGGCGCCTTGCACCACGCGACCGTCGAGTTCATCGCGCAGGCGTCCGGTGAAGCGTCGGCGTCGACCGAGTTCGAGCAACACGCGCGAGGTCCCCGCTGGGACTTCGAGCCAACCCTCTTCATTGGGACGCAGCGGTTGCGCGTCGGCGCGGGCGGTGAGCCATTCCCAACCGCCGTCGCGCGGGCGCAAAGCCAGCGCCCCAGCGTGACGCACGAGTTGCAGCTGACCGCGCGCGTCGCTCGACGCGCGACGTTCGGCGCTGCGCAGGCGGCCGGGGCCGTCGTCGATCTCGAGCTCCACACCGACCAAAGCGCTGCCCGAGGGGTCGCGCACTTGCACGAGCAGTGGCGCCTGCGCGCGCATCACGAGCGGCGGCAACTCGCCGTCGATCGGTGGCAGGTTCACGTGCAGCAGGGGCGACGCGAGGGTGCTGCCGCGCACGGCGAGCACGAGTTCGCTGTGGTCTTCGCTGGGCAGGCGCGGCACGAGGAAGCGCCCGTCGACGCCGGTGCGGAACACTTGCAGTGTGCGACGACGCTGATGACTCAGCAGGCGCGGGCCTTCGGCGTGGCCGTCGTCGAGCAAGGTCGGACGCGGCGGCCACCACTGCCAAGCCACGATCTCGGCGGCGAGCGGCGTGCCCAAGGGATCCTCCACGCGACCGACCCACGCGGCCTCGGGCGTGAGCCGCAACACGTGCTCGCGCTGCAAGTCGGCGCGCGACACGGAGAGCGCGGCTTCGCCCCAACCTTCTGCGGACGCGTACAGATCCCAGGTGTGATCGCTCGCGGGCGGCACCCAACTCACGCGCCCCGCGCGCGACGCGAGCAACTCGTGCGGCGCGCCCCCCGCGCTCGACTGCACGCTCACGCGCGCGCCGGGCACCACCGCGTCGTCGGGCCAACGCAACACGCGCAGCCGCAGCGGGACGGCGGGCGTGCGCGCGGCGTCGGTGCTGCGCGCGGCGCTGCCCTCGCGCGCGAGCGAACCGTCGCCTTCGTGCTCGACGCGCGCAGCACCGGGCGCGCCCGCAGCTCCGTCGCGCTCAGCGAGCGACGCATCGGACGAGTGGGCTCGCGCAGCGCTGTCGCCTGAGCCGGCGCCACCATGATCGAGCTGGACCGCGGCACCGTTTCCATGCGCGACACCGCGCGGCTCCAGCGCCGTGAGTTCGATCACCCCCCAGGTGGCCAGCGCGACGGCGAGCGCCAGCGCGGCCCAACGAATGCGCGTGTCATGCATGCGTGCAGGCTCGGCGGCCCGCGGCGAATCGTCAAGCGCTGAAGTCGTCGCTCAGACCGGCGGCGGCTTGCAAGCGCCCCGAAGCGAGCAGTTCGGCGACCGCCTCGATGTCGGGCGCCGGCTCACGGTCGTTCGTCCACGGTGGCACGTGCTCCGCGAGCAGATCCAGCGCGCCTTGCAGCGCGGCGTTCGGACGCAGCTCGGTTTCGAAAGCCATCGCGTGGAAAGCCGTCATCACCTCGATGGCCAACACGTGGCGCGTGTTCTGCACGATCATCGCAGCATGTCGCGCCGCCGACGTGGCCATCGACACGTGGTCTTCCTTGCCAGCCGAGGTCGGGATCGAGTCCACCGAGCCGGGATGCGCGAGCACCTTGTTCTCCGACACCAACGCCGCCGCGGTCACGTGCGCGATCATCAAGCCGCTCTGCACGCCACTCTCGGGCGCCAAGAACGCGGGCAACCCCGACAGATCCGGGTTCACCAGCAGTTCCACGCGACGCTCGGAGATGTTCGCCAGCTCGGCCGTCGCGATCTTGAGGAAGTCGGCGGCCATGGCCACCGGTTCGGCGTGGAAGTTGCCGCCGGAGAGGATGTCGCCGTTGTCGAACACGAGCGGGTTGTCGGTGACGGCGTTCGCCTCGCGCAACACGACCCGCGACACATGATCGATCGCGTCGAGCGCGGCGCCATGCACTTGCGGCACGCAGCGCAAGCAGTAGTTGTCCTGCACGCGATCGCAGTCCTTGTGCGACGCCACGATCGCAGAGCCCTCGAGCAGGCCGCGCATGCGAGCGGCCACGCGCTGCTGACCGAGTTGCCCGCGCGCGTCGTGGATGCGCGCGTCGAAGGCCGTGGGCGTTCCCTTGTAGGCCTCGAGCGTGAGCGCGGCGGCCAGGTCGGCCCCCATGGCCAAGCGACGCGCTTCGACCAGCGCCGAGGCCAAGATCGCCGTCGACACCTGCGTGCCGTTGATCAGCGCGAGGCCTTCCTTGCTCTGCAAGCGCATGGCGCTCAGCCCGGCATCGCTCAGGGCCTCGCTGCCGCTGACCTGTTCGCGGCCCTTCCAAGCCTTGCCTTCGCCCACGAGCAGCAGGGCCATGTGCGCCAGCGGCGCGAGGTCGCCCGAGGCGCCCACCGAACCCTGGCAAGGCAGCACCGGCACGATCCCGGCGTTGAACATCGCCACGGCGTGATCGAGCAAACTCGTGCGAACACCCGAGAGCCCGTGCGCCATGTTCGCGATGCGCAGCGCGAAGGCCAGCTGGCTGACCGCGTGGCTGAGCGGCTCCCCCACCCCGGCGGCGTGACTGCGCAGCAAGTTGATCTGCAGCTCACGCAGCTGATCGGGTTGGACCTGGACCTTGGCCAGCTTCCCGAAGCCCGTGTTGATGCCGTAGACGACGCGGCCGTCGCGCTCCACCTGTTCCACATGCTCACGGCTCGCCTGCACCCGGCGGCGGGCCTCCTCGTTCACCTCCAGACGGGGCGGACGGGATTCCAGCAGCAGCTCTAGATCGCGGAGCCCGAAGGCCTGTCCGCCCAACTCGAGGATCGACATGGCAGCAAGATGTAGGCAACCACCGGGCAAGCGTCAACGGCCGCGGCTTGCGCGGGCCCCTGGCAGCGGGATCATGGCCCGCATGCCCGCCCCCCAGCTTTCCGTTTCGAGCGCCTTGCGCGCGCTGCCACTGCTGCTCGGATTCGCCCTGATGCTCGCGAGCGCCCCCGCCTCCGCGCTGCGCTGGGATCCGCACGAAAGTGAGCGGCTGCCCTCACCCGGCGCGCCGCCGCGCTTCGCACAAGAAGTGGTGTTCTCGGACTTCGACCTCGCGGGCTGGAAACACCTCGGCCAGTTGGAGCTCGAGTCGAGCGCACTCGACATGGGCAACACCGACGACCTCTTCGATCGCAACATGGGCACGCAGGCACGCGTGGCCAGCGAGAACCCGGCGCGCTTCGTGGTGCGCTTCGCGTCGCCGCGCGTGGTGCGTCGGGTGGTGCTCGCGCCCGGCACGCCCGACTCCTACGCCGTGAGTCTCGCGGTGGTGAAGGCCGACGGCGGGCGCTTCGCAGCCGGCGAACTCGTGGTGAGTGATGCCGACGCCGTGTTCCGTCTGCGCGACGTGCCCGTGCGTTCCTTCGAGCTCACCGTGGAACGTCTCGAGCGCGACGACTACGTGCACGTGGCCGAGATCCGCGTGAACGGGAAGCAGACCATCAGCGCGCTCGAGCTCGACGACCTGCCTACCACCTTGCCCGAAGGCGGCAGCTTCCCCGTGCGCATCAGCGGCCGCGATGACTTCGGCGGACGCCCCGACCTCACGCCGATCGCGCGCCTCGTGGTGAACCCCGCGCGCGCCGTGGCCTTGCTCGACAACCGACGCGCCGTCACGCGTGTGGGCGGGCCGCTGAGCCTGTCAGCACGCTTGGGTCAGCTGCAGGGCCCCATGCAACCCTTGCTCGTGCAGCCACTCGCGGGCGCGCCGCAAGCGCCGATCACGCGCCCCGCATTCGGCTACGTGGAGCTGTCTTTCGAGGGCGAGCCGCCCTTCGAGGTCTTGCGTCGTGGGGCCGGGGAGAAGAACGCGAACTCGATCGGCATCACGCACGCGTCGCGCTTCCTCGACCAGCGCGTCGAACCAGGCGCCGCCTACCAGTACTCCGTGCGACGCGTGGACCGCTTCGGCAACGCGCTCAGCAAGAGCAGCGCCGAGGGCCGCGCGCGCACGCACTCGCGCACGCCGGAACACACGCTCACGCCCGGTCGATTCCCCGTGCTCGTGGTGCTCTACGTGGACAGCATGAGCGCCGAAGAAGCACAGGACATCGAGCTCAGCATCGAGGCCGCGCGCCTGTTCCTCTACCGACACAGCGGCGGCGGCATGATCCTCGAGCCACAACTGTTGCGCTTGAGTGGGCCGACGCCGTCCACCGCGGGTCCGAGCATGGAGGGCGTCGAAGCCGACCTGCGCCGCCGCGGCCTGCGCGACGACGCCTTCGGCGCGGTCTTCGCCGTGTCGAACGACATCGAAGGGAGCTTCGGCAACTTCCCGATCTTGGGACGCGCCGGCGGCGCCATGGGCCGCAGCGCCGACGTCGTCACCCCCGACGGACCACTGGGCCCCGACCCGCGCTTCGCCTGGGTCTTCGTGCACGAACTCTGGCACGCAGTCGTGGAGCGCGCCGCCTTGGCCGCCAACATCCAGGGCGTGCCCAGCGCACACTTCGCCGACGACTTCGCGCGCGGCCTGCTCGGCGCCGCGCACGCCAAGCCCTTCGATGCCGGCGACGCCTGGGACGGCCAGGCGGCCTTGCTCGCCGACGTGGACTTCTGGAGCAAGCTCGGCGCGCCCTACCGTCTGCCGCTGGCCACGCTCGACACCGATGGCGACGGCTTGCCCGACGACGACGCGCGCCTCCCCATGGATGAACGCCGCTTCGGCAGCGACCCGCAACGCGCCGACAGCGACGGCGACGGCCTCGACGACTGGGCCGAGCTCGCCGCCGGGCTCTACTCGCCGAGTCATCCGCAGCGCCCCGACACCGACGGCGACGGCCTCCCCGATGGCAACGACGCCTGGCCGCTGGCGAACTTCCGCGGCGAGATCGTGCATGGCGAGCTGCCCGCGCTGCTCGCCGCCGGGCCCGACCCCGCGCGTCCTGACCTCGAGCTGCTGGCGAGTTGGACGGCCGAAGCGCTGCTGCTGCGGCTCGTCGCGCCCGCGCCCGCCGACGTGTTCCTCGAGATCGACGGCTCGGGCGAGCTCGGCCGCTGGGAGAGCGACGCGCGCGTGGCTGACACCCAGTCCGCCGACGTGTGGGCCGGCAGCACGAAGCTCGCCTTGCGCGCCACGCACGATCCGCGCGGCGTGTTCGTCGGGTCGCGCGAGCTGCCCGAGGCCTCGCTCACGGCCACGCTCGCCGACGACGGCCGTTGGCATCTCGACCTGCGCCTGCCCCGAGAACTCGGCCCGGGCGCGCGCGATGTGCTCACGCCCGAAAGCGCCGAGCGCACCCAGGGCCTGCGCCTGCGCGCAGGACAACGCCTGGGCTTCACGCTCTCCGCGCGTCCTCCGCGCATCGAAGAGTCAGACCCCTTCGACGCGCACCCGCAAGGCGAACCGTGGACGGGCCTGTTCGAGACGCACCGTTTCTACGACGCGATCTTGCTCCCGCCAGCCGCGCCCGAAGCGGCCTCCGAGCCCGACGCCGACACCGAGCCCGAGATCGACGCGGCCGCGGACGACACGCCGGCCACCGAAGACACCGAGCCCGCGAGCGACACGACTCCGGGGGTCGACACGCCCGCCGGCGAAATCAGCGAGCCCGCCGAGGGCGCCCAGCCCGACAACGCCGAGGGCACCCTGCCGACGGGCGGGGCCTGAGCTGTTGCGCCACGCGCGAGCCGCGAGGGCTCAGCGAATCGTGTAGTCGTAGTCCTCGTCGCCCGGCTGCGGGGCGCGGTTGCGCTCAGGCGCCGCGAGTTCGGCCGGCGGCGGCGGGAGATCCGGCTCACGCAGGCTCTCGATGTCCACGTCGTCGCCCGAGGGGTCGAACTGGAAGATGCCGGCGACGAAGTCGAGCACCTCGCCCAGTCGCAACTCGAGGTCGATGCCCACGAGCAACATGGCCGTGCCGCGCAGGGTGAGCAGGTCGAGCGTGAGGTTGCCCGACTCGTCGGCACCTTGGAACACGCCGCCTTCGCCCTCTTGGTCGAAGCGCCAGCCGTAGTCGCCGCTCAAGCGCGGGATGCGCTTGGTGGTCTCGTCGTGGTAACCCACGACCAAGCCCCACGAGAACACCGACTCGGTCCACGGGCTCACCGCGCGGTTGTGCAGGCCCCACGCGAAGCAGTTCTGCTCGAACACGATGCCCGCTTGGATCAAGCGCGTGACTTCACCCTTCACACCGATGCCGGGGCCGGCCATCACGTGCACCCGCAAGATGTCGACGAGGTCGGCGCTGCGGTTCACACCGTAGTTGCGGCCGCTTGCGCAGCCGGGGCCCACGAGGAGCAGGGCGAAAAGGCAGGCTGACAGGATTCTCATGGCTCGTTCCGGCGGAAGTCCTAGGTGACACCCCTTCTTATCAAGCGCTCGGGGTCGAACCAACTGCGCTGCGCGAAGCCACGCCACTCGCTCGCCGACTCGGTCGCGCGGTGGCTCAGCACGCGGTCGCGTGTTCGCTCACCGCGCGCCCGACTTCCGAGCGCGCGCCAGGTCGCGCCGCTGCACGCTGCAGCCCGCTCGAAACGAGCGTCGCGCCAGGTGGAGCACGCACTCGATCACCACCCAGAACCAAGCCCGCGAGGCTCCGAAACCTGGGTTTGCACGACCGCCGAGCCGCCCATCGGCGCCCTCTGGCGGCCCGTCGGCTCGGAAAATGCCCCGAAAGACCCTCTGAGTGCCCTTTTTCCGCGCATTTCTGGCGGGAATGGCCTAGGTCGGCCGGTATTCTGGCGCCCTGTCAATGAACCGGCCGCCCCCTGCGGTCCGGCCCGAAACCGGTGGAGAGCAAGATGTCCGAAAAAGAGAGCGTGGTCATCGGCAGCAAGGTCAAGGCCCTGATCAAGAGCAAGGGGCTGATGTGCTCAGGTGAACTGCCTGAGGCCGTTTCCAACAAGGTGCGTGAGTTGCTGGAAGCCGCGTGCGAACGCACGGTGGCGAACAAGCGCTCCACGGTGCGCCCGCACGACCTTTAAGCACACCGAGCCTGACCGAATCCGGCGGGAGCGGCCTCTTCGGGCTGCTTCCGCCGGACGCCTTTCATGACCGAGCGCCGCTTCGAGTTCTTCGTCGAGGGCGCCGACCCGTCCCGCACAGTTCTGGTCGACGGGACCGCTGACGGCTTCCGCAGCCTCAGCCACTGGCCTGGCAACACCACGCCGGCCGCACTCAAGCGCGATCTCTCCACGGGCATCGCGCTGCACTGGGCGCAACTGAGCGACGCCGAACACGCGCGTCTGCTCGGCGACTTCAGCGTGGTGGCGAACAACCACTACGACACCGACGGCGTGCTCTCGGTGTTCGCGGTGCTGCATCCCGAACGCGCACTCGCGCACCGCGACCTGATGCTCGCGGCCGCCGCAGCTGGCGACTTCGCGGTGTGGCGCGGCGAAGAGGCCGCCGCCATCGACCTCACGATCATGGCGAGTTCCTCGTCGCCGGATTCACCGGTACCGGGCGTGGCTGCGATGAGCAGCGATGTCGAGCGCTGGGCGGCTTGCTACGAGCACTGGCTGCGCGAGTTGCCCGCGCTGCTGTCCGATCCGCTGCAGCATCGCGAACTGATCGCCACAGAGCTCGACCGACTGCACGCACAACTCGAGCTCGTGCGTCGCGGCGAGGACCTGCAGGTGCAGCGCTTCCCCGACGAAGACCTCGCGCTGGTCACGACGCGCGCCGCGCTCGGTCCCGTGGCGCTGCACGAAGCGGTCGGCGACCTGCATCGCGTGCTCGTGGTGCACCCTGGCGACGACGGCCCGCGCTACCGCTTCGAATACCGCGACGAGTCGTGGTTCGAGCTCGTGGACAAGCGCCCGCTGCCGCTCCCGCGCGTGAAGCTCGACGCGCTGCGCGAGCGCTTGTCGACGGCGGAGTGCGCGGCGCGCAGCGCACCAAGTGCGAGCGACGAGACCGCGGGCCGCTGGTGGTGCGAAGACTTGCTGCGCCCCGTCGCGCGGCTCGGCTTCGGACGCAACGAACCGCCGTCGGGCTTCTTCCTCGACCTCGGCGACGAGCTCGCAAACGACCAGGCATCGCGACTGGAACCGGAGTTCGTGTTGCGCGAGCTCCGCGCGGCGCTGCGTCCGCGCGGGTGACGGGGGTCGTGCGCCCGCACGGGTGACGGGGGTCGCCTCGTCTTCGCGCTGCGCAGCGGAGCTCGCGTCGCGCGTGCTCAGGCCACGAGCGCGTTCAGAACGGGAGGCCGTCGGGCGGTGCGTCGCCTTCGGAGGCGGGCGGCGCGGGCTGCTCCGGCTCGGAAGCCTCGGGCGCGGCGTCGTCGGCGTCGAGCTCGGCCACCACTTGCTGCACTTCCTGGCGCGCGCTCGAAAGGCGTTCGCGACAGAAGCGCAACAGCTCCGAGGCTTCGCGGATGCGCGAGGCGAGGCGGTCCACGTCGCCGGCCTCCTGCTCGAGCTCTTCCAGGATCGCGTCGAGGCGCGTGCGCGCTTCCACGAAGCTCTTCGGCGCGGCGGGTTTGGCTTTGCTTGCGGCCATGGTGGTGCTCAGTGGTCTTGGTTTTCGGGCGTGTCGTCGTGCGGAGCGATGCTTTCGTGCGCGCTGCCAGCGGGGCCGGCCGTGGGCGCGCCGTCGGACTCTTCGTCGGGCGGGCCGTCGCCGAGGTAACCGAGCGCCTTGAGCTCGGCTTCGAGTTCAGGGCTCATGCGCTCCATGCCTCCGAGTGTTCCCGCCGGGCGACGCGCCGCCGACTCCGCGATCGATTCTTCGAGCATGCGCAACAAGCGCGTGGCCGAACTCGAGCGGCGCTCGCGCAGGTCGAGCGCACGGTCCACGTCTTCGCTCGGATTCGCCACGAGATCGTAGAGCCGGATCGACCCTTTCTTCGGGTCGCGGTCGAGGATCAACTTCTCGTGTCCGTCGATGATCGCGTAGAGCTGCGTGAAGTCGAGCAGCTCGTGGATGATCACCGGCCGCGCGGGCGCCGGCTGTTCACCACGCAGCACGTCGGCCCAACTGTGCCCCTCGAAATCGGGCGGGATCGGCTGACCGAGCAGGTCGAGCAACGTGGGGCCGACATCGATCTGCGCGATCGGCTCGTGGATGTCCTGTCGCGCCGCCAAGCCGCCGGGCGGCCGGATCACGAGCGGCACGTGCACTTGTTCCTCGAAGACTTCCTGACCGTGCGCGCGGATACGGTGGTCCCACAAACCTTCGCCGTGATCCGACGTGACCACGACCCAGCTGCGCTCGAGCAAGCCGCGCTTCTCCAAGCGCTCGAAGAGCAACTCAAGCTGATGGTCGAACCAGAGAATCTCGCCGTCGTAGAGATCCACGATCTCGTCGCGGTCGGCTGCCGGCGGCGGCGCCCAGTTGTAGGGCTCCATGACTTCGAGCGTGCCGTTGATGCTGCCGTGGTAGTCGGGGTTGTAGTCGGCGTCGTCGTGATGCATGTACGGGTCGTGGGGATCCACGTAGTGCAGCCAGACCATGCCCTTGTCGGAGCCGATGTGGTCGACGGCGCGCAGCATCGGTTCGCGCACCTTCCAGGCGTCGGAGTACGCGTGACGCGGGTGGTCGCGCACGTGTTCGAAGTCGTCGAAGCCTTGGCCGAAACCGAAGGCGGGCAGCACGTTGCCGTTGGTGACGACTGCGCGCGTCTGCCAACCGTTCTCTTGCAAGACCTCAGGCCAGGTCACGATCTCCTCGACGAGCAAGCCGTCGCGCGTTTCGCAACCGTGACTGCGCGGCAAGCGCGAGCTGAACACCGAGGCCATCGAGGCGCGCGTCCACGTGGCGTTCACGTAGTGGCGCTGGAACACGAAGGACTCGCTCGCGATCTCGCGCAAGAAGGGCGTGGTGTCGCGCCCCAGGCGGTGCTCAACGAGGCTCGTGTGGTCGGCGCGCAAGGTGTCGATGAGCACGAAGATCACCGAGGAGTCGGCGGGCCAGTCCTGCTGCACGAGCGCGGTCGGCTCCACTTCGGGCGGCGGCTCCACGGGAGCTTCGTCGCAAGCGGGGAAGGCGCAGACGCACAGTGCGAGAGCCAGACGGAAAGGGAGCGTGCTCATGAAGATTTCTTCGGCAGCGCGCGCGGGTGACTCGCGACGGCTTGGACTTCGAGTTCGCCGTCGCGCAACACCACGCGCAGCGACTCCTCTTTGCGGGCGGCGGCGGCGTCCATGAGCACGGCACCATCGGCGCGCTTCAGGTACGCGTAGCCGCGGCGCAACACCTGCGCGGGGTCGAGCAGGCGCAGACGCTGTTCGCGCTCGGTGAGCACTTCGGCTTGGCGATCCAGGTTGCGTTCCGCGTGGCGACGCAAACGTTCGCGCGCATCGAGCAACTGACTGTCGAGGCGACCGAGGTTCTCGATGCCGCGCGAACCCTCGAGCCTGCGACGCGCGGCGGCGAGGCCTTCGTCGGCGCGGGCGAGCATGACTTCGGCGCGCTGCGCGAAGCGTCGGCTGGCGCGGCCGAGCGCGAGTTGTTCTTCGGCGAGACGCACGCGGGTGGCGCGTCGCAGAGCACCCGCGAGTTGTTCCACGGCCACGTGCTCGGCTTGCCAGCTCCCGACGACGAACTCGCGCACGCGCAGGAAGCCGTCTTCCACGGCGGCGCGGGCGGCTTCGGCGCGCTCGATGACCCAGGCGGCCACGGCGGTCGGTGTCTTGAAGCTGGTGTGCGCGACTTCATCCGCAACCGAGCGATCGATCTCGTGGCCGATGCCGGTGAGCACGGGCAACGTGCAATCGGCGATGGCGCGCGCGATGGCTTCGTCGTCGAAACCGGCGAGGTCGAGACGCGAACCACCGCCGCGCACGAGCAGGATCGCGTCGAGCGGCAGGCGCTGCAGCGTGCGCAAGGCGGCCACCACCGAGCGCGCGCTGTCGGCGCCTTGCGTGCGCGCATCGCAGACCTTGAGTTGGAAGCCGATGCCCGAGGGCAGGAGCTGCTTGCGGACGTCTTCGTAGGCGGCGCTGCCGACACTCGTGATCAAGCCGAGACGCAGCGGCGGGTCGGGCAGCGGCTGCTGCGCGTTGCGTTCGAGCGCGCCCTCGAGTGCGAGTTTCGCGAGCAGCTCGCGGCGCCGGCGTTCGAGGTCGCCCAACGTGAACGAGGGATCCACGTCGTCGATCACGAAGCTGAGCTTGCCCTGCGGCGCGTAGTAGTTCGGCTTGACGCGCACGCGCAGCACGGCGCCGTCTTCGGGTTCGAAGCTGCCGCGCAGGCGACCGCGCGAACCGAACAGGCGACTGACCGTGGACTTCCACATGATCACGTCGAGCGAGGCGCGCGAACTCGCGCTCTCGGGCTCCGCCTCCACGAGCTTGAAGTACCAGTGCCCGGCGCGGCCGCCGCGTGCGCGGGCGAGCCCCGAGGCCTCACCGGTCAACCAGAAGGGCTGGGGAAAGATGCGGTCCAAAGCGCGCGTGAGGCGCTCGGCGACCTGCCGCACGTTGAGCGTCTCCACGCCCTCGTCGTCGTCGCTGGGGAGCTGCGGGAAGAGTTCGTCCGACGAGGCCATCGGGCCATTGTAGCCAGCTCGTGCGACGCACGACGAGCGTGCTACGATCCCGCGCCAACTCGCGAGGAGAGCGCTCCATGTCCGCCCACAAGCTCGTCATCATCGGCTCCGGACCGGCCGGTTACACCGCCGCGCTCTACGCTGCGCGCGCCGACCTCGCGCCGGTGCTCTACGAAGGTCTGCAGCCGGGCGGCCAGCTCACGATCACCACCGACGTGGAGAACTTCCCGGGCTTCCCCGAGGGCGTGATCGGCCCTGACCTGATGGAGCGCATGAAGGCCCAAGCCGCGCGCTTCGGTGCCGACATCCGGCCCGGCTTCATCCAGAGCGTCGACTTCTCCGAGCGTCCGTTCGTGCTCGACGACGGCGAGCAGAAGATCGAGGCCGAGGCGGTGATCGTGGCCACGGGCGCCACGGCGAAGCTGCTCGGCACCAAGGGTGAAGACCATCTCATGGGCTACGGCGTGTCGGCCTGCGCCACCTGCGACGCCGCGTTCTTCCGCGACGTGCACGTGGCCGTGATCGGCGGCGGCGACAGCGCCATGGAAGAAGGCGACTACCTCACGAAGTTCGCGAACAAAGTCACGATCATCCACCGTCGCGAAGAGTTCCGCGCGAGCAAGATCATGCTCAAGCGCGCGCAGGACAACCCGAAGATCGAGTTCCTCACGAACACGGTCGTGGATGAAATGGTGAGCAAGGACGACAACCGTCGCCTGGCCGCGCTCAAGCTGCGCAACACCGAGTCGGGCGAAGCGACCACGATGCCCATCGATGGCGCCTTCGTCGCCATCGGCCACAAGCCGAACACCGAGATCTTCGCCGACAAGCTCGACATGAACGAGAAGGGCTACCTCGTGCTGGGCGAGGGCACGCGCACGAACGTGGAAGGCGTGTTCGCCGCGGGCGACGTGGCCGACGCCGAGTACCGGCAGGCGATCACCGCCGCGGGCACCGGCTGCATGGCCGCGCTCGACGCAGAACGTTGGTTGGCGAGCCAGGGCATCAGCTGAGCGGGAGGTCGTGTCTCGAATCGACCACTGAAGCGGGAGTTCCGAGCCACCCACGCGCCTCGCTCGAGTTCAGGCGACGCACAACGGAGCCCCGGCGCCGCGCGCAGGGTCGGCGGCGTGCGCGAAGATCCAGCTGAACTCTCCGAGTTCGCGAATCTCCGCTAGGATCTGAGCAGCGCTGCATGGGGGGATCTCGCGTGTCATCGCGGGGCCCGGGCAGCGAGCCCGAATCGCGGAGTTCACCCGAATGATCACGCACGTCACGAAGTCCTTGAGCGCTGCACTGCTCGTCGCCACTTGCCTGCTCAGCTCGCCGGGCGCCGCCGAGGCGCAGATCCTTGTGCCCGGCGATTTCGGCGATCTGCAAGACGCCATCAACACCGCCTCACCCGGCGATGTCATCGTGATCGACGGTGGCACGCACGGTCCCATCGTGATCGACAAAGCACTCACGCTCACGGGCAAGACGGGAACACCGCCGAAGCTCACGACCCACGTGCTGCCGATGCCGCCGAATCAGTCGCCGTGCGTCGAGCTGGCGGGACCCGGCAGTGGGCGCGTCACGATCAAGAACTGCCTCATCGAAGGCACCACGAACGGTGGGAGCTTCTCGATGAACGCGCCCGCCATCGCGGGCGGCGGCTTCGACGAGTTGCACGTGGTGAACTGCTACGTGGAAGCCCCCCGTTGGCTGGACGTGACCGGTGGCGCCGTCGAGCAACCCGGCATCGAGGTGGACATCCCCTTCACCCTGATCGCGACCTCGACGGTCATCGGTGGCTTCCCCGACGACAACGTCATCACCTCCTTCCCGTTCCCGTTCCCTGAGGGCGGCTCGGGGATCGTGAGCACCGGAGACGTGGCGGTGTTCGACTCGACCGTCCGTGGCGGCGAGGGCTTCCACACGACCTGGGATGTGGACGCTCAGGGCGCCGTTCCAGCGCTTTGCTCGGAGGACTACGGCCTGTTGGGTGTGGGCGGGCTCGCCATCGAGGTCCAAGGTGATCTCTTGTTCGCGCGCTCAGCGCTCGAGGCCGGCGAGGGTGGCACCTTCCACGCCACGAAGGAGGACTTCGGCACCTGGTTCGTGTGCCAGCAGAACCGGAGCCCGACCCTCGACGTCAGCGGAGAGATCCACGACCTGAACAGCAGTGGATTCCTCATGGCCAACGGCCCACTGATCCCCAACCAGGACTTCCAGCTGCTCTGGGACGCCGAGGCGCCGGGCTCGATCCTGGTGCTCGGCCTGCAGCCCCAGGCCCCGCTGGCCGTGGGGGAGAAAGGGCTGCTCTTCGCGAACCCGTCGTCGCTCCAGTTCTTCCCGGCGCCGGGGCTCGGCGTGCAGCTCCTGAGCTTGTCCGTTCCCGTGACGCCCAACGCCGAGGGCATCACGGCGGTCGTGCAGCGCTACACCGCCACCGAGGGCTTGTCGGCTCCGGTTTTTGCGGGCTACGTCCCCAACTGACGTGCAGCGAGAGGACGCGTGCGTCGGGCGAGCTTCCGCTCGCCGCGACGTGCGCGCCCTCCGCAACGTTCAGGCGACGGGCGGCATGAGCGTGAGGCGATAGGTGCCGACTTCGCGGAAGCCGACCTTTTCGTAGGCCTTGCGCGCGGCCTTGTTGCGCTCATCCACGTGCAGCGAGATGAAGGGCACGTCGCGGCTCAGCAGATCTTTGCAGAGCGTGTAGAGCGCGCGCGTGGCGATGCCCTTGGTGCGCTGGTCGGGCTGCGTGTACACGCCCTCGATGAGCGCGCCCTCGGTGCCGACCACGGAGAGGTCGGCCTTGAAGAGCGGCTTGCCGTCGCCATCGCGGCACAGGAAGGCGCGGCCGTCCATGGCGCGCTCGGTCATGCGCAGCCGGTAATGCCGACGGTCGATGGAGGCTTGGTTGAGCTTGAGGTCTTCGGCGACCATCGCGCAGGCCAGGTCGGTGAGCTCGTCGATCGAATCGAGGCTCGCCTGCTCCATGTCGATTTCCTTGATGCCCTTGCGCACCAGGTCTTCGGCGTCGAGCACGTACCAGGTCTGCTTGCGGTCGAGGGTGGGCTTGCGGCCGCTCTTCTTCTTGTAGGGCGAGAGGAACTCGCGGCCCGCGTCGAAGGTGGTGACCAGGATCCCGAAGTGGTAGCCGGCATCGAGGATCGGCTCGACGAACTCGGCGGCGACCCACGGCTCGTCGACCGTGAGGATCAGCGCGCCGGTGTTGCCGATGAAGGCCAAGCCGCGCAGCGACTGATCGGCGTCGAAGGCGCCCAGGAAACGACCGTGCGCGGGGTTGCGCGGGTCGCTCATGCCCGAGCGCTGGATGCGCGAGATCAGGAAGACGTTTTCGCGGGGATCGCAGCGCAGGAAGGCCAGAGCCACAGCCCGGGGCACTTGTTCCGTGACGCGCAGACGATGTTCGTCTTTGACCGCACTCGCCTTCATGATCTGTTTCCCTCCCGCTTGGGGGCCTGCGGCCAGTTTAGCCGAAGGTCAAGAATCGGGTGATTCTGCCCCTCTGGGACAGATGCCCCGTGCTCGACGCGCGCCGAGCACGGCTGCAGCACGGCAAAACACACCGCGCAGTAATTCCAGCGAGTCATAATCGAGATCGCGCCATCTCGCAACCCTTGTCTGGGTACGAACTGACGCCGGACGCGCCTCGATGAGCGCGCCCAGCACTCGCGATCGCGGCCGCCGGAGCTGCCCTCAGCGCGCCCGCGTCGCCTCGCGCGTCGTTCAAATCCGGACACGCGAGACGACACGGCACGGCACGGATCAGCCCTCGAGCGAAGGCTCCATCGCGCCGCCGAGCATCCGGCGCAAGCGCTCCTGACGCAGCCCGCGGTCCTTCACGAAGCGCAGGATTCCCGCCTTCAAGCTCTCGGCATCGATCTTCGACTCGGCCACGATCTGGCTCACGGAGCCGCCGCTGCGCCAGCGGTTGTCCCAGTCGGGCGACATCACGTAGTCGGCGGCCACGGCGTGCGGGATCCAGTTGCCCATCAGGCGCGCGGCCGTGTTGGTCGCCACCGTGGAATTGCCCCACTCGTGCTCGGGCAACACGCGGTCGCGCCACTCTTGCGGCTGACGACGGAAGAGCGCGTGCGAGATCGCGGCCACAAGTTTCACGTTCGGGCCCTCGCTCGAGTTCAGCCACGGGATCAGCTGCGTGACCGAGTCGGTGGTCGAGGTGCCGCGCACGATGAGCGTGCCTTGCGGCGCGCGGTCGGGGTCGAAGTCGCGCAGGATGTAGGCACCCTTGGCGGCGTCGAGATGGCTGTCCATGCCGAGCGCTTCGCGGTCCGGGATCGTGATCGGCGGACGCGTGAGGTGCAGCACGATGATCGGGATGCCGCTGCCCAGCGCGGCGGCGAGCACCACCGGCACTTCGTTGGCTTCCCACGGGTGCAGGTTCACGACCTGGTCGCGCGGGAACAACGACGTGACGCCCGGCGAGAAGATGCCGAAGTGCGTGCGTGAGTCCTCGGCGGTTTCCGGGCCGCTGTGCCCGGCCACCCAGATCACGCGCCCCAGTTTGATCTGGCTGTCCTGGCAAGCCTGACTGAACAAGCGCATCGGTCCGTACTTCAGGTAGCTGAAGGAACCGTAGGTCGAGCAGGCCGTGAGGTAGCCGCGGTAGTTCTCGAAGGGCTTGTCCGACAAGTTCACCGAAGCCGCGCCGCACACGATGCCCGAGTTGGTGAACTCGGTGATCTCTTGCGGGAGGATCGTGCCGCCGAGGTTCTTCTCGCGGTGGTACCAGCCGTAGCCGGACGAGTCGCCCCAGTCTTTGCCGAAGCCCGCGATGTTGGTGCTCTCGGCGAGGTCGGCGGCGCACACCAGGAACAGCGGGCGCCCGTAGCTCTGCTTGCCGACGGCGTTGGCGTAGGCGCCGAAACTCGCGAAGCCCTTGCGGTTCGGGGCCTTCGTGCCGGGCGCGAGGAACAACTCGCTGGGCAGTTGCGCCGGGTCGGTGAGCGCGGCGTCGTCAAGCGGATCCTTGTCGAGCTTCCAGGTGAAGCTGGGCAACTCGGTGGGCACGTCCGCAGCGATGTCGGCGAGACGGTCGGTGAGGTAGTTGAGCGAGCTCTCGTCGTTCACGATCGCCGACATGGCGCGCGCGAGGTTCTCGCGCGTCTGCTCCACGCGGGCTTCGCGCGGCTCGGGCATCTCGGCGCCGCGGCCGAGGTACTCCACGCCGTACTTCGCGCAGAAGTCGTCGCGCACCTGCCAGAAGGTGTCGTCGTTGAACTTGTGCGGCGCGCCGTGCGAGCTGTGGTCGAACTTGCCGTAGCCGCGGCCCTTGCGCGTCTTGAACCACACGCAGCCGGGCACATCCTGCTCGCGCGAACCGAGGATCTCGTGGAAGGCCGTGATGAGCGACGCGAAGTCGCTGCCGTCCTCGGTGCCCGCGGTACGCCAGCCGTACGACTCGAACCACTGTTGCGGGCCGCCGTGCACCACCGAGCTGATGCGGTGTTCGTCGATGCCGCAGTCGTTCCAGTCGAGCAGGTAGGTGAGGTTGCCGAGGCCGAGTCCCCACGCGCTGTTCTTGGTCTCGTGGTGCGCGCCGGCGGTGTGACCGCCCTCGCCTTCCATCGCGAACACGCGGACATCGGAGGCGCCGGCGTGCTTGAGCGCGAGCGCTTGGCCCGCAGCAACAGGAGCACCGTGGCCCGTGGGACCGGTGTTCGCCTTGAAGAAGAGCGTCTTGCCTTCCATCTCAGCGTGACCGGGCAGCCCCAAGTTCTGACGCAGCGTGAGCAGGTCTTCGGGGAGCAGCGTGTAGTCGGGACCGAGCGGAGCGGCGAAGCGCGCGTCGCCCGTGCGTTCGTGGCGCACGCGCATGGCCTCGTTGAACACGGCCAAGATCGCGTAGATCACCGGGTTCGTGTGACCGGCCACGAGCACGAAGCGGTCACCGAAGCGCGCTTGCGGTTGCGCGAGATCCCAGCGCATCGCCCCCGAGAGCATCAACGTGATGAGCGCGTGCACCTTGGAGCGACTGCCCCCGGGGTGTCCGCTCTGCGAGAGATTGAGCGTGAAGTCGATGTGCTGATCGACGACTGCTTGGATCCGCTCCCAGTGTGGGATCTCGGACTGGAGCTGATCGGGGCTGCGCATGAAGCTTTTCCGTTGAAAGCAGGGGTCGGGGGAACCGAGGATTATAAGCCTTCGCCGCATCACGACCCCAGCGGGACCCTTTGCCGATGGACGTTGCTCTGCTGGACATCCTCGCGCTGATCGTGATCGTCGCCGGTCTGCTGCAGGGTCTCATGCGTGGGCTCGGCCCCAGCTTCGGCCTGCTGCTGTGGCTGATCCTGGCGCTCTGGTTGAGCAATGCGCTGGCCCCACAGGTGATTTCGTGGATGCCGAACAGCGGCGACCCGAGCGACCCCGAGGCCGTCGCCACCGCTTATGCGTGGTTGGCAGCGCTGCTCGTGCTGCTCCCGGCGGTGGCTCAGCTGCTGGGTGGCAGCGGCGGCAAGAAGAAGGTCGACCCCGAAGCCACGAACAAGTTCTCGGCCGTGATCGTGGGCGTCGTGAGCTCGCTTCTGCTGCTGGCTTGGCTGACGCCCTACACCCAGGGCGTCGACGCACTCTCCGAAGATCTCGACAGCGCTTACACGCCGGGCGTGGTCACGGGCGTGGCCAGCGCCGCGAGCTGGCTCTACCCCGAAGCGCATCGCGAAGAGCTCCGGGCTCTCGCGGCAGCGTCAAAAGCCCCCGACGCGAGCGGCACCGCGAAGTGAGCCGGTCCTCGAGCTAACCGCTCGAGCCGCTTTACGACGACTGGACCGGCAGGTCGAACTCGCCATTGGTGATGTGCAGATCGAACACGGGCGGTTCGCTGTCCTCGATCGCGAGGTCGAACTCGAAGGTGCCTTGGATCCGAGTGGCGGTGGACGACGTGATGGTGAGCCTGCCGGGAACACCATCGGCCTCGTCCCAGGAGGCGAGCGGCTTGGACTGCCCCAAGCTCACGACGAACACCGCGGAGTCGCCCTCCATGTCGATGACGTGCGGCGTGGGCGTCACGCCCGGCTCAAACTCGAAGGCGATCCCCAGAGTGATCCCCTGGAAGCCGATGAGTCTCGCCCCGACGAGCTGCGTGGCCGCAATCCCGGGCCCACCTGTACTGCCGCTGGAGAAGGCCCCGGCGAAGGGCGGCGATCCCGAAGGCGAACTCGAGGAAAAGAAGTTCGTCACGAGGAGCTGGTTGGCATCGCTGGCGAAGGTTGCCCTGATGAAGCCGTCACCCGGGTTCCCGGTCGACGTGATCGGATGCGCCGCGAGGCTCGAACCGACCTTGTTCGACACCTGAACCTGGTAGGTCCCCGGCTTCAACTTCGGGAGCTTCACCACGAGCTCGGTGCCGCCGGTGACCTCCTTCACCTTGGCCTTCTTCTGTTTCCCGGTGGCCTCAGAGATCAGGCGCACGACCGGCTTCTTCGGTCCACCGAAAAAGCCGCCGGTGATCGTGATCAGTTCCTTCGAGGCAGCCGTCTCCGGAGTGACGTCGTCGATCATGGGCGCGACCACCGTGAACACGGCTTCGAAGATCTGCTCGACTTGCCCGCTGCCCTTCGGCTTCACGTGCAGGTGGTAAAGCCCAGGTCCGGTCTTGGTCTTCTTGAAGAACGCCGACACGCTCGACTCGCCATTGCCCAGATCGGTGATGGTCGTCACCTTGAGCTTGGTCTTCTTGGGCTTGGCCGACTCATCCATCGAGTGCGTCAGCCAGAGCTTGGGCTTGCCTTTGCCGAGGTCGCCTTCCAAGCGCACATCGAGCAGTGTTCCCACGGTGCCTTCGTCGGGCAGCACGGAGTCGAAGGTGACGTCGGCCGAGAGTTCGGGGGACGCGAGCAGCGCGATCAACACTGCCAATGGTGCGAGGAAACGGCGAGCGGGCATCGAGCAGCTCCGAAGTGACGGGCCTAGTGACGGCCACGCAACTTCGCATGCGCAACGACTTAGGGATAGGGAGAAGACCCCGGCGCACCGAGCGCGGCACTGGCGCGACGAGCGAACCCTTCTCGGTGCAGAGTGACCAGCCCCTGAGACGCGGACTTCAATCCGCGCTGCACGGCGATCACCCCCCGCAGCCGTCGCTCAGAAGAGCGTGTAGATGAACGGCGAGAGCATCGGCGACGCGGCGGCGGCCACGAGGAGCAGGCCGACCGTCAGCAAGATGAAGATCACCGGCAACATGTACCAGTGGCCGCGATCCCACGCCGACAGGATCACGCCGCCGACCGTGCCCACCTTGCGCCGCGCGTGCCAGAGCACGAGCACGAGCAGCAGCCCCACCGCCCACGTGAAGGCGTTCGCGAGCAACGGAACTCGCGGCCCGACAGCGCTCGGCGCCTCGCCCAAACCGAACGTGATCGCCTCTTCGGGCGGCACTTGGTGAGCGAGCCAGTCGAAGCCACTGATCGTGAGGTAGACGAAGCCGAGCAAGCCGCCCACCTTGAGCAGCGAACCGAACATCGACTCCTTGTCGCGCGACGCCCGGTACGCGTTCCAGTAGGCCACGCTCAACACGACCCACAAGCTCAGGAACACGATGTCTTTCGTGGAGAGCTCACCGAGCACGCCGTCACCGGCGGCGGCGCCGGTTTCAGCGAGCACGGCGAGCAGCGAGCCCAGCGCGCTCAACTGACCATCTCCGCCACGCGATCGCCTTCGTGCCGCAGCATGAAGGGCGTGGAGTCGATGATCTTCTTGGCGTCGGCAGTGACGACATAGTTGCCGAGATAGAGCACATCCATCTCACTGCGACTGAAGGTGTTGAAGGCTTGCGCAGGCGTCTCCACGATCGGCTCGCCCTTGAGGTTGAAGCTCGTGTTCAACACCACCGGGATGCCGGTCTTCGAGTGGAAGCTCGAGATCATCGCGTGGTAGCCGGGGTTCGTGTCGGCATAGACGGTTTGAAGTCGGCCGCTGCCATCCACGTGCGTGATCGCCACCAGCTTGTCGCGCTTGTCGGGTTGCACCGGCACGACGTAGAGCATGAAACGCGCGGGCCAACACTCGTCGCCCTCGGGCAACACGAACCACTCGCGCGCGTGCTCTTGCAACACGCTCGGCGCGAACGGGCGGAAGGCCTCGCGGAACTTGATCTTCGCGTTGACGATCTCCTTCATCTCGGCGTTCGACGCGTCGGCGATGATCGAGCGTGAACCCAGCGCGCGCGGGCCCCACTCGAAGCGTCCGCGGAACCAGCCGCCGACCTTGCCGGCGATGAGGTCATCGGACACGCGGTCGTAGAACTCGGCGTCGTCGTCGTACTTCTGGAAGGCGATGTGGTTCGTGCTGAGGAACTCTTCGATCTGCGCGTCGCTGTACTCGGTGCCGAGGTAGGCGTGGTCGAGGGCGGGCGCGCGCGGCACATCCAGGATGTGGTGCGTGGCCCAGTAGGCGGCGCCGGCCGCGCCGCCGTCGTCGCCGGCAGCGGGGTGGATGTAGATCTGCTCGGCGCCCGTCGCGTCGACCAGCTTGCCGTTGGCCACGGAGTTGAGCGCGACACCGCCCGCGAGGCACACGTTCTTGCAGCCGGTGGTCTTCACGAGGTGGTCGACCATCTTGATCACGATCTCTTCCGTGACCTTTTGGATCGACATGGCGACGTCGCAGTAGAAGGGGTCGAGGCTCTTGTCGTCGAGCGCGGGGTCGCGCGCGGGCTGCCCCATGACCTCTTCGAAGGCGGGCGTGAAGCTCGTGGTCGCCGACCAGTGGTAGGCGAAGTACTTCATGTCCTGCCAGAGCGAGCCGTCCTCGCCGATCTTGATCATCTTCTTGATGCGGTCGACGTACTTGGGCTCGCCGTAGGGCGCCATACCCATGAGCTTGTACTCGCCTTCGTTCACTTCGAAGCCGCAGTACGCGGTGAAGGCGGAGTAGAGCAGGCCGACGGAGTGCGGGAAGCGCATCTCCTTTTGGATCTCGATCTTGGTGCCGCGGCCCACGCCCATGGTGCTCGTGGTCCATTCGCCGGCGCCGTCGAGCGTGAGCACGGCGGCCTCCTCGAAGGGCGAGCTGAAGAAGCTCGCGGCGGCGTGGCTCATGTGGTGATCCGCGAAGAGCAACTTGCTCTTGGGGATCTTGAGCGCCTCGAGGATGTGACTCTTGACCCAGAGTTTCTTCTGCATCCACGCGAGCATCGACTCACGGAACACGCGCAGCGACTTGGGGAAGGTCTGGAAGGCCGTGATCAGCAGCCGCTCGAACTTGATGAACGGCTTCTCGTAGAACACCACGTAGTCGACGTCGTCGATGGTGATGCCTTCGTGGTCGAGGCAGAACTGGATCGCCTTGGCCGGGAAGCCCGGATCGTGCTTGCGGCGCGTGAAGCGTTCTTCCTCGCCGGCGGCCACGAGCGTGCCGTCCTTCACGAGAGCGGCTGAGCCGTCGTGGTAATAGAAGGAGAGCCCGAGCACGTACATGGGGTCAGTCCTGCCGCCGGGCGTCTTCGAGGGTGTCGTTCACCGACTCCCACTCACGGTACGACGTGGCGGGCTTGGCCTTGATCATCAGCGCGTCGCCGAAGAGCTTGTAGACCAGCGCGACCGGCGCCACGGCCACGAAGTAAACGAGCGAGAGGGCGAGCCTCCCGACAACGTTCCCGAAGCGCTCGAGGAAGGCGAAGACCGGCTGGAACATGGGCGCGGAGGCACTCGCCGTGCGAGAGGATCGGGGAGGACGATGCGCCTGTGGAGTGCCCGATTGCGGGCGGCGCATCGAGGTCGAAGGAGTCTAGCCCTCGCCCTGGAGAGAGGCAAGCCGACCCGACGCGCGCCTCGCGGCGGCGCCGGGTCGGCCAGGCTGGATCAGCCGTCGGCCTCGATCTCAGCAGCCAACTTGTCGAACTCCGCGTCGGCGTTCGACTCGTTGATCGCGGCTTCGGCGTCTGCCGCAGCCTCTTCCTCGGTGGGGACTTCCACCTCGGGCACATCGTCGAAGCCCTCTGCGGAACCGGAGCCGCTGCTGTCACCGCAGGCAAGCGCCAGGCCACACAGGCCCACGAGGGTCAGTTGCACGATCTTCATCATTCGCTCCTAGGCACTCGGCCTCAGCCGTCTCGACCGCCGCGTCCACCGCGACCGCCTTCATCACCGCCGCGGCTACCACCGCGCTCGTTTCCTGCACGCTCGCTCGCGCCTTCGCGCGCACGACCACCCGCAGCACCGGCGCGTTCGCGCTCACTGGCTGCACGCTCGCGCGTGGCGTTGCCGCGCTCGGCAGCGCCGCGCTCGGTGGCGCCGCGTTCAGCCGCACCGCGACCCGCCGCTTGAGCGCGTTCGCGCGCGGCCTTGGTGCGCTCGTTGAGCGCGGCCTTCATGCGCTTCTGCGCCCGACGGAACGCCTCTTCGCCGGCATCCTTGCGGGCCGTGTCCTCGGTGCGCTTGAACTGAGCGCGCACCTTGGCTGCGAGCGCCTCGGCCTGGGCGACACGCTTGGCGTCGCCGCGCTTCTCGGCGATCTGCTTGAGACGGTTCAGCTTGGCCAGGCGCTCACGCTGCGTGGCCTCGGCCTTCATCATGCGCTCCATCACTTCGCGATCGCTCACCTTCTTGGCGGCGGCCGCTGCGCGACGGGCGTCGTCTTGCGCATTGCCACGCGCGTTGTTCGCGCGCTCTTCAGCTTGGTTCGCCGCAGCGTTCCGCTCGCGCGCCGCGCTCTCACGCGCAGCATTCTCGCGGGCGTTGGCGCCACGCTCAGCGCTCTGCTCGGCGTTCTGCTGACGCTCGGCGTTGCGCTCACGCTCGCTCTGCTCGCCGCGGCCTTCCGACCGTTGCGCGCTCAGATCGGCGCTACCGAGGAACAAACCGGCCAGCATCGCGCTGCCGATCAGGGTCTGCTTGAAAGTCGTCATCATGTTTTCCTTTCGTAGAGAGGGGGCCGCAGGATCAACCCGCGGCGCGCGCCTTGATCTCGGCCACGTAGATGTCGAACTTGGCCTTGAGGTCCTTGAGCAGCGTCTCGAGGTTGTCTTTCTCGGCTTCGAGCTTGGCGATCACGTCCTTGGCATCGGCCACGGCCTTGTCGGCCGAACCCTCGCCCATCAGCGAGTCGGCCACGCCACCGAGAGCGTCACCGCCGCTCTCCTTGACCTTGTCGGCGATCTTCGCGCCGAGGTCCTTGATCTGCTGCTCGACGCTCTTGATCTCGGTCTGGGTGTCGTCGCGACTCGACTCGAGTTCGGCCACTTCCATCGTGGCCACAGACGCCTTCACCTCAGCCGGCGACGCGCCACTGTCGGCGCTGGATTCGGAACCTCCGCAGGCCACGACGAGGGCGAGCGAAGTGGCGAGAACGGAGCGGTGAAGCAGGGTCTTCATGAGAGTCATCTTCGAGAGTTCTACGGAGAGTGAGCGTTCGAGGCGCAACTCGACTCGGCGAACCGCCTTGCCCGTTGCCCCACAAGGCACTGCCTGTGCAGCACCTCCAGCCCGTGATTGCCCCCCATCGTGACGTTTCCGGGGGTACGGCGTCCACCGCAGCGCCGCGGAGTCCTGCCGCGGTGCAGCGGCGTGTCCGCGAAGCAGCCACTCAGCGCGCGGCGCCACGCTCCAGGGCCGCGCGCAGGGCGCGCTTCACGTACACCGGCACCATTTCCCGCCTCCAGGCAGGGTCGCCGTCGATGTTCGTGAGCGGATGGCATTGCTTGTAGGCGGCCGCGCCCAGCTCCTCGAAGAGCGTTTCGTCGGGCGCGCGACCGGCGGCGAGCTCGGTGACCTTGTTGAGTCGTACCGGGCTGCTGGCCAGGGCCGAGACCACGATGTCCAGGTCGGCGAGCTTGCCGTCGACGAGTCGGAAACCGGCTGCCACCGAGAGGCGCGGGAAGTCGATCGAGTCGCGCGGGCGCAACTTGGCGTAGGCCGCGTGATGGCCGGCGGGCGGCGCGGGGACGCGCACGTGCGTGAGCAACTCGTCGCTCTCGAGCTGCTTGTTGAAGACGCCGTCGCGCACGTAGAAGTCGGACACCAACATGCGACGTTCGCCGCGCGCCGCCGACACGAGCGTGAGTTCCGCGCCGAGCAAACTGAGCACGGGCGCGCTGTCGTTGCTCGCGGCGGCCACGCAACGCTTGCCCTTCTTCACCACGTGACACGCGCTGCCATCTTTCTTGAGGCAGTAGCCGAGCGACTCGCGCCAGAAGTGCGATTGGTTGATGTACACGCAGCGCGTGTTGAGACACACGTTGCCGCCGAGCGTTCCCATGCGTCGGTGATGCGGGCCCGCCACCAAGCCCACGGCTTGCGCGAGGGCGGGGTAGCGCGCGCGCACGAGTTCATGTTCGGCGACGGCTTCGAGGCTGAGCATCGCACCAAGCTGCAGCGAACCGTCGCTCAGCTCCACGACTTCGGACACGCCCGGCACGCGCGCCAACGAGATCACGTGCGACGCGTCCTCGATGCCGTGCTTGAGGTTCGGCAGCAAGTCGGTGCCGCCCGCCACGAGCCGCGCTTCGCCGGGATGTTCGGCGAGCAAGGCCAACACGTCGTCGATCGATTCGGGTGCGTGGTATTCGAACTTGGGGAGACGCAGCATCAGGAAGCGCCTCCGCGCGGGGTGTCGGTGCTCGGCGCAGCGTCGGCCCGCGGTTGCGAAGTCGCGCCGCCGCTCGACGAGTGCGAGGTCGCGCCACCCGCGCCGTCCAGCGCGCCTTGTTCGCGCAGCGCTTTCAGCACGCGACCGGGGCTGTAGGGCAGCTTCGTGAGCCACACGCCACAGGCGTCGTAGACCGCGTTCGCGATGGCGGGCAGCGAGCCGTGCAGCGGACCTTCGCCGGCTTCCTTCGCGCCGTACGGGCCTTCGGGGTCGATCGATTCCACGATGTGCGCTTCGAGTTCGGGCGTGTCGAGCGAGGTCGGGATCGTGTACTCGAGCAGGCTCGGCCGGATGTGCAAACCCGACTCGGGCAGCTCGCCGCCGTACACCTCGTGCGACTCGAGCAACGCTTCGGCCACGCCCATGTACGTGCTGCCTTCCACCTGGCCTTCGACCTGCACGGGCGAGATCGCGCGACCGCAATCGTGCGCGATCCACACTTTGTGCACGGTGATCTCGCCGGTTTCAGGATCGAGTTCGACCTCGGCCACGTGCGCCGTGAACGAGTAAGCGGGCGACGCACCGATCGTGCCGCCGCGGTAGTCGCCGCCGCGATCCGGCGTGTTGTAGGAACCGCTCGCTGAGAGCGACTCGAACTTGGACTCGGCGAGAATGAACGCGTCGCGGGAGGACATGCGCGCGTCGCCGTTCTGCGAGTCGAAGGCTTCGCCGTCGGCGAGCATGACTTGCTTGGCGGGAATACCGAGCTTCTCGCCGACCGCTTCTTGCACGAGCTTGCGCAACTTACGGCCCGCGTCGATGGCGGCGTTGCCGGCCATCATCGTGATGCGGCTGCTGTACGCGCCGAGGTCCACGGGGCAGGTGTCGCTGTCGGCGGCCGTCACGCGCACCTGGTCGAGACGCAAGCCGAGTTCCTCGGCCACGATCGTCGCAACAAGTGACGTGCAACCTTGACCGATGTCGCTCGTGCCGGTGAACACGTTGGCGAGGCCGCTGCGGTCGAGCCGCACCATGATCCCCGACTGCGGCATGTCGTTCGGATACACCGCGTAGTTCGTGCCCGAGATGTACATCGAGCCGGCCACGCCGATGCCGCGCCACTTGGGCAACTTGCCGCGCTTGGCCTTCCAGTCGCTGGCTTTCTCCACGGCGTCCAAGCACTGCATGAAGCCGTTGCTCGTGACGGTCTGCCCGTTCACGGTGTCGACGTTCTCGCCCTGCCAGTTGATGCGCCGGAACTCGATCGGGTCGATGCCGAGCTTGGTCGCCAAGCGGTCGAGTTGGATCTCGAGTGCGAAGCGCGGCTGCACCGATCCGTGCCCGCGCTTGGGGCCACACGGCGGCTTGTTCGTGAACACGCGCGTGCTGTCGAAACGATACGTGGGGAAGTGACACGGCCCGCAGAGCAGCTGCCCGGCGTAGTAGGTGGTCACGAGCCCGAAGCTGCTGTACGCGCCGCCGTCGATGAGGATCTTGCTGTCCACGGCCGTGATCTTGCCCGCGTCGTCGCAACCGGTGCGGAAGTGCATCTGCATCGGGTGACGCCCGCGGTGCGTGTAGAAGGTCTCTTCGCGCGTGAGCAGGAACTTCACCGGGCGGCCGGTCTTCATCGCGAGTTTGGCCGCGCAGAACTCGAGCGCGAAGGGATCCGACTTGCCGCCGAACGCGCCGCCGAGATACGGCTGGATCACGCGGATGCGGTGCGCCGGCAACTCGAGCACCGCCGCGAGCGAGCGATGCACGTAGTGCGGAATCTGTGTCGACGACCAGAGCGTGAGCACGCCGTCGCCCGACAAACGCGCCACCGCGCAATGCGGCTCGATCGGCGCGTGCGCGGTGCCGTGGAACTCGTAGTCGTCCTCGATCATGTGCGGCGACTTGTCGAGCTCGCTGTCGACCTCACCGAACTCGAGGCGCACGTGCTTGCTGATGTTGCCCTTGCGGTTGTCGGGGTGGATCGGCGGCTCGTGACGCTCGGCGGCTTCGGCCGGATCGAGGTAGGTGTGCAGGTCTTCGTACTCGACCTCGATCAGCTTCAGCGCGGCGTTCGCCGTGTCTTCATCCACGGCGGCCACGGCAGCGACCTCGTCGCCCACAAAGCGCACTTTGCCGACAGCCAAAGCGTTTTCGTCGGGTGTCCAGGGGATCACGCCGTACTTCACGGGCAGCTCTTCGCCGACCAGGACCGCGTGCACGCCGGGCAGCGCGAGCGCCTTGTCGCAATGGATCGACTTGATCAACGCGTGCGGTTTCGTGCTGCGCAGGAACTTGGCGTGCAGCATGCCGGGCAGCGCGATGTCGTCGGTGTACACGGCGGCGCCGGTGGCGACGGCCATCGAGTCGACCTTGCGCGCGCGCTTGCCGACGCGCGTGAAGTCACCGTGCGGCGCGTCGGGACCGTGGGTGCGATTGATCACCTTGCGCTCGTTCACGACGGTTGCGCTCCGCGATCCGAGCCCGCGCCACCACCCGCGCCGCCGCCCGCGCCGCTGCCCGCGCCGCCGCCCGCGCCGCCGCCGACATCGCCGCGCGTTTCGAGCTCGCGCTGACACGCGTGCTCGACCGCTTCGTAGATCTTCGTGTACCCAGTGCAGCGGCAGAGGTTCGAGCTGAGCGCGTGCTTGATGTCGTCGCGCGTGGCGGCCGGGTTCTCGGTGACGAGTTGGCGCGCGGCCATCATCATCCCGGGCTGACAGAAGCCGCACTGCAACGCGCCGGCCGCGTCGAAGCAATCCTGCACGACATCGGGACCCTCTGGGCCGACGAGACCTTCGATGGTCGTGACCGATTGGCCGTCGACATCGCCAGCCAGCGTGAGGCAGGACAGCACCGAGCGCCCGTTCACGTGCAGGGTGCAGGCGCCGCAGTCGCCCTTGTCGCAACCTTGCTTGCTGCCCGTGAGGCCGGCGCGGTAGCGCAGCACCTCGAGCAGCGTCCAGTGATCGGGGGCCGCGACCTCGACGGCGTCGCCATTGAGTTGGAAACGAAGGGTGCGCACGCCGAAAGCCCGGAGATCCGAATCGCGCGGACGCCCTGCGGGGCCCGTCGAGCGGAGCATTCTAGCGAGCGGAGTGGGTGCGCGTCACTCGCGAGAGCGCGGGCCTGCCGGGGCAGCGCGAGCGGCCGCTCCGCGAGACGCCTGCTGGGCGCGCAGCAACTCAGCTGGCACGAGTGCCGGGCGCGCGGCGACTCGGTGCGCGCCCGCGCGGGCGCTCAGCCGGCGAGCGCGCGGGTGAGCAGCGGGAGCGACACGTCGTAGCGGTAGCTGATGCCCATGTGACCGCCGTCGAACTCCTCGTGCGTGACGGTCACGCCGGCCTCGCGCAGCGCCGCGACGAGCTGGCGCGCGCCGAACTGCAGGTGGAACTCGTCGGCCGTGCCGCAGTCGACGAACACGCAGGCGTAGTCGCGCAACTTGCCGCCCTCCGCCGGCGCACGCTCCACCGGGTCGTGCTGCAACCAACGCGCCCAGACCTCTTGCCGCAACCGCCCCGTGTGCAACTCGACCGGCAAGTCGATACCCAGCGGCGCGTTCTCATTCGGCGAATAACAAGCCGCCATGCAAAGCGCATTCATCGCCAGGAACAGCGGCGTGCTCTTCTTCTGCGCAGCCTCGAAGTGCGCCACGAAAGCCTCCACGCCGCCGAGCCGTTCGAGCTGCGTGAGCAACTTGGGGAAGTCGGGTTTGTAGCCGAGCTCGAAGTACGCGTCGCCTGATTGACAGGCCAAGCCCGAGAAGTCCTCGGGTCGCGCCCATGCCAAGTTGAGTGACGCGAAACCGCCGGAACTCTTGCCCATCAAACCGCGGCGTTCGCGCCGCAAGCCCACGCCGCACTCGCGCTGCACGGCGGGCAGCAACTCGTCGAGCACATGGTCTTGGTAGCGACCGATGGCGGACGAGTTCATGTACTGACTGCCGCCGAGGCGCGTGAAGCCGTCGGGGAAAGCGAAGGCGCACGGCGCGACCGCGTCGGCAGCGAGCAGCGCTTCGTAACGCTCGGTGAAGCTCGGATCCCAAGGCGTGCCGACCAGGTTGTTGCGCCCGTTGCCGCCGTAGCCCGCGAGCACGAGCACCAAGGGCAACTCCTCGCGCGCGCCGCCGGGCCAGCAGTCTTCGGGCGGCAAGTAAACAGGAAGCGCGCGGCGCGTCGGGTCACCCAACGGGTTCCCGCGCAACACCTCGGACTCGACGATCAGCTCTCGGACTTCACCTCGCAACATGGCGCGGAGCTTAGCAAGCCATCGCGTGCGACGCGGCGACGAGGTCGCGAGGCTGCACGCCGAGTGCGCAGCGCCCGCGCGCCCGCACCCGAGCGACCGCGCCGACGTCGCTCACCCACTGCCCCGTTTTCGTGGCCGGGTGTATGGTGGCCGAGCCGGCAGGGAATCTCGGGTCGCCCGCCGCGCTCTTGTGTTTCGTCGACCCGAGTGTCGTTCGGGAGTGTGTCGCCATGCCAGAGAACGGGCGCGTGAAGTGGTTCAGTGACAGCAAGGGTTACGGTTTCATCGAAGTCGAAGGGCGCACGAAGGATGTGTTCGTGCACTACAGCGACATCGAAGGCGATGGCTTCCGAACCTTGCCCGAAGGCGTAGAAGTACAGTTCGATGTCGAGAGCGGCAGCCAAGGCGATCGCGCCCGCGCCGTCACCAAAATGGAGACTGCCTGAACATGACGATCCGATCGGTCGAGCCGCCCGAGGCCCAGCAAGAGATGACGAGCGGGGGAGCCCACGTGTTCCTCGACGTGCGCACGGTGGCGGAGTTCGACGCGGGACATCCCGCCGGCTCACTCAACATCCCGTGGGCGCTGATGGGCCCGACCGGCATGGCACCCAACCCCGACTTCCTGGCCACGGTGCAGAAGCACGTGCCCGCCGACGCGACCGTGTACGTGTCCTGCAAGATGGGCGGTCGCTCGATGCACGCCTGCCAGCAGATGGAAGCCGCCGGCTACGCCAACCTGATCAACATCGACGGCGGCTACGGCGGGCGCCCCGACCCGAACGGCGGCCCGGGCGTGAAGGGTTGGGCCGACGCGGGCTTGCCGGTCGAGAACAACGGGTCGACCTACGAAACGCTGAAGGGCTGAGGCCGCGCTGCCGCAGACCGCGCTCGCAGCGCCGTGCATCCGCGCGCCGCCCACGAGCGAAGACACTGTCATGAAACGCTTCGTGTTCGCAGCTGCGCTGCTCGTGGTCCTGTTCGCGAGCGGCGTCCTCGGTTGCAGCAGTGTCGCAGGAGGTCTCGTGAACGATCGGCTCAAAGACTGCCCCAGTAGCCCGAACTGCGTCTGCTCGACCGACTCGAATCAGGCGCGTCAGATCGCGCCGCTCGACTTGGGCGCCCACGCCGAAGCCGGTTGGGACAAGCTCGTGCAAGTGCTCGCCAACTTGGAGCGCACGCACATCGCCTCGCGCGACTCGCAGTACGTGCACGCCGTGGTCACCTCGCGCCTGCTGCGCTTTCGCGACGATCTCGAGCTCAGGTTCGATCGCGACGCAGGCGTGGCGCAGGTCCGCTCGGCATCGCGGATGGGCTACAGCGACTTGGGCGTGAACCGACAGCGCGTCGAGGAGCTACGCACGCGCCTCGCGGCCGCGCTGGCCGAGAAGTGAGCGCTCAAACCGGCGCGCTAGGGCGCGGGTCGCACCACGGGAACTCCTCCGAGAGCTGCGCGGGATCAGCTCGCCAAGGCTGACGCCAAGGCGTCGACCTCGTGCACGGGCGCTTCGCAGTGCGTGCCGCGACACGGGTACGCGGTGGCTTTCCCATCGGCCGACGCCTTGTGCGCGAGCGGCGCGTAGCGTTCGGCTCGTTCGCCCTCGAGGCCGCCGGCAGGAACGCGCGCGAGCGTGACCGTGGGTTCGGGTTGACGCAGCGTGAGCGCGGCGAGATCGCTGGCGCCGTCGCCGTCGGCGAGCACGACCACGCGGCCGCCGCCGTGTGCGCGGATGAGCGCGAGCAACATGCGTGCGAAGGCCATGGGTGCGGCGCGCACGAGCGGTTCGCAGGTGGCGAAGGCGCGGTCGGCGCGTTCGCGGAGCTCGTCGTCACCAGTGAGTTCGTGGAGGCGCACGAGCACTTCGAGCATCACGCCGTTGCTCGACGGCAACGCGCCGTCTTGCAGATCACGCGGGCGCGCGACCAACTGCTCGTGATCGTCGCTGGTGAAGAACCAGCCGGCGCGCTCGGGATCGGCGAAGTGCGTGTTCGCCACATCGACCAGTGAGAGCGCTTCGTCGACCCAAGTGAGATCGCCGTCGGCGGCGTAGAGATCGAGCAAGCCGTTGGCGAGGTAGGCGTAGTCGGCGAGCGTGGCGTTCAAGTGCGCCTTGCCGTGACGCGCGGTGGCGAGCAAGCGACGGCCGTCGGGGCGCAAGGTGCTGAGACAGAAACGCGCCGCATTCTGCGCGCACTCGAGGAAGCGCGGCTCGTCGAGCACGGACGCGGTTTGCGCGAGCGCGCCGATCATCAAGCCGTTCCAGGCCGCGAGGATCTTGTCGTCGGTGCCGGGGTGCACGCGTTGCTCGCGGTGTTCGAAGAGCTTCGCGCGCATGGGCTCGGCGTGCGCGTGCATCGCGTCGACCGACATGCCGAGTTCCGCGGCGAGTTCGGTGTCGGGCTTCGGGCGGTGCAACACCCACGCGTGACCCTCGAAGGTCTCGCTCTTGCCGAGCCCCCAATAGATGTCGACGAACTTGGCTTCCTTCTTACCGACGAGCTTGAGCACCTCGTCGCGCTGCCAGACGAAGAAGCGGCCCTCTTCGCCTTCGCTGTCGGCGTCTTGCGTGGAGTAGAGGCCGCCGTCGCTGCCGACCATCTCGCGCAACACCCACTCGCAGCACTCGCGGGCCGTGCGCGCAAAGTCCTCGCGGCCGGTGATGCGGTGCGCCTCGAGCAGCGCGGGCACGATCAACGCGTTGTCGTAGAGCATCTTCTCGAAGTGCGGGACGAGCCACTCGCCGTCGGTGCTGTAGCGCGCGAAGCCGCCGCCGAGTTGGTCGTAGATGCCGCCGCGCTGCATGCAGTCGAGCGTGTGCACGCCGCGCTGCAAGACTTCGGGGTCGCCGGTGGCGAGGAACTGGCGCAGGCACAAGCGGATGTCGTCGGCGTGGGGGAACTTGGGTGGGCCACCGAAGCCGCCGTCGCGCGAGTCGTACACGTTGGCGAGTTGTTCCATGGCGGCGTCGAGCAAGTCGAGGCGCGGACGTTCCACGTCGGGCCCGAGCTGCGGCAAGTGCTCGCTGGTGAGCACCATGCGCTCCACGTGCTCCACGACCTTGTCGGCCTGCTTCGTGACCTGCTCACGCTGCGTGGACCAAGCGGTGGAGAGTGAGCCGAGCACCTGCATGAAAGCCGGCTGCCCGTAGCGCGCGTTCGGCGGGAAGTAAGTGCCCGCATAGAACGGTTTGAGTTCCGGAGTGAGAAACACACTCATAGGCCAACCGCCGTGCCCGCTGAGCACTTGAGTGGCTTTCATGTAGACGTCATCGAGATCCGGACGCTCCTCGCGGTCGACCTTGATCGACACGAAGTGCTCCTTGAGGAACTCGGCCACGTGGGTGTTCTCGAAGGACTCGCGCTCCATCACGTGGCACCAATGGCAAGCCGAGTACCCGATGCTCAGGAAGATCGGCTTCTCTTCCTCGCGCGCCTTGGCCAGCGCCTCTTCACCCCACGGATACCAGTCCACGGGGTTGTGCTGGTGCTGCAGCAGATAAGGAGAGGTCTCGCTGGCGAGACGGTTGGTGGGCGCGTCGGAAGCGTGGGAGTCTGCGCTGTGGGTGGACATGGCAGCGATTGTGACATCTGCAAGGGGTCCCGCGCGATGCGGGTAGCGCGGGTGGCGCGGGTAGCGCGGGTAGCGCGGGTAGCGCGGCGGCGGTGTGCCGCGCGGGTGGATCGCGGATGTCACGCGCTCAACGGCTCGCCGTCGAGCACGTGCGCCACCATGGACACCTCCCGACTCGTCGATCAAGTTCACGCACGCCTGCGCCTCAAGCACATGGCGCGGCGCACGGAGACGTCGTACCTGCACTGGATGCGGCGCTTCTTCGCGTTCCATGGCGGGCGGCATCCGCGCGAGCTGGGCGCTCCGGAGGTCGAGCGCTTCCTGTCGTGGTTGGCGGTGGAGGGCGGCGTGGCGGCGTCCACGCAGAACCAGGCGCTGGCGGCGCTGCTGTTCCTGTATCGCGAGGTGCTCGGCGTGGAGCTCGAGCGCTTCGACGAGTTGGTGCGCGCGAAACGCCCGAAGCGCCTGCCCGTCGTGCTCACGCGGGCGGAAACCACGGCGCTGCTGGGCGCGATGCACGGCACCGAAGCGCTGATGGCGTCGCTCATGTACGGCGGAGGGCTGCGTCTGCTCGAGACCTGTCGCCTGCGAGTGAAAGACGTGGACCTCGACGGCCACGAGCTGCTCATCCGCGAGGCCAAGGGCGACCGCGACCGTCGCACACTGCTCCCCGACAGCCTGCGCGAGCGGATCGAGAATCACCTGAGTGAGGTGCTCGAGCAGCATCGCTTCGACCTGCGAGCCGGCGCCGGTCACGTGTCACTGCCCGGTGGCTTGCGTCGCAAGTCGCCCGGAGCCTCGCGGACCTGGCCGTGGCAGTGGGTCTTCCCGGCCTCGCGGACGCACGCGCACGAAAGCGGTGAAGTGCGTCGCCACCACCTGCACGAAACCGTGCTTCAAAAGGCGGTGCGCAACGCCGCGCGCTTCGCCGTGCCCGCGAAACGTGTCACGACGCACACGCTGCGTCACTCCTTCGCAACCCACCTGCTCGAAGGCGGCTACGACATCCGCACCGTGCAAGAGCTGCTCGGCCACCGCAGCGTGAAGACGACCATGATCTACACCCACGTATTGAACCGCGGCTACGGCGCCGTGCTCAGTCCGCTGGACACGCTGGGGATCCCGACGCCGACGCGCCCCCAACGCCCCCCACCAGGCGCCCAAGGTGGGAAGCGCCCCCCACCAACGCCGCCTAACACCCCCACCCCGTCACGTTAGACAGCCCCCCATCAGCCCCAGCCCCAACAGGTTGCCAGCAACTCAACTTCCCCGTAGCATCGCCCGGACAAAGGGGATACGTCATGCCGGCACCACCACCAAACCGCACCGCAGCAGCACCACCGCCGCCGCACTTACTCGCGAAGCAGCCGGTGAACAAAGTTCTGTGTAATTGGTGTTAGGTAGGCAGTGTGATCGGTCTCGCATCGAAAGTTGGGAGAGTTGCGAGCAGCAAGCCGGTCGCAGAGCGCAGCACGCAGCGAGCCCGCGAGCTCGGTCGCACACTGAGTTCCTGTCGGGCTTCGAAGTCGAACACGCGCAACCGGCTTCGAGCACGCTGCGCGCGAGGGGCGTCAGCTCCCGCTTCGGCGTCCTGCGAGCATCGAGCCAGGCGCCGCAACACGGACCGAGCGGTTCATGCGATAGTCGCCGCATCTCGGGGAGAGCGTGGTCAGTGATCGAGAGCGAGCACAAACCAGCTAGCAGGCGCACAGCGTCGGCGGCTGCATACCTAACAAGCGGCTGCAGCG
>BQJR01000006.1 GCA_021604805.1 Planctomycetota bacterium
CGTGCGAGGTACCTCGCACGGGGCCCCTACGCTGTTGTGGTTCAGCGGCACTGCGGAGCGGCGTCCGCTGCAGGCGCATGTTAGATGGTTCCCGCATCGGTTGCGTGCTCACCGTTGTTCCTCCGCGGCGGCGCGCTGAGAGCGTGCCTCTTCGACCCTTCGGCTGCTCATCCACGCCCGGACGTAACTGTTGCCGGCGTTGATCGCCGCGAGGACTGGAGCTGCTCGACCAACTGAGGCACGGCCGCGTAGGCCTCTTCGATCGAGCGCTCATGACGCTCGTCGCCGAACTCCTGGTAGTCGATGGCGATGAGATGGGTGTGTTCGACCCCGAGGTAGCGGGCGCAGGTGCGGATGTGGGTCTCGAGGTGATTCATGTCCTCGCGCACGCCACCCGGGCCGAAGCCGAACTCACCCCGTGACGAGAGGATCACCAGCGTCTTGCCCGTCATGATCGGCTCCAGCGGATAGTCGCCGCGCTCCAGGTCGAAGGAGAACGTCTTGCCGATGCGGATGACGTTGTCGAACCAGGCTTTCAGCGCCGCGGGCATTCCATAGTTGTACATGGGGGTGCCCAGGACGATGAGATCGGCCCGCTCGAGCTCGGCGATCAACTCGTCGGAGACCTTGATCGCATCGCGCTGTTCGTCGGTGCGCTCGTCCTCCGCGGTGAAGACGGACCCGATCCAGAGCTCCGTCGTGATCGGAGGCGGATTACGGCCGACGTCGCGGGCGATCACGGTGTCGGACGGGCGGTGGGCCCGCCAGGCCTCGACGAAGCGATCGGACAGGCGTCGACTGAGTGATCGCTCGCCCCGAGGGCTGGCGTCGATGTGCAGGAGAGTGGTCATGACTGGTTCCTCGGTTGGATGTGCGGGGTGGCGGCGGCTGCTGGGATGCCGGCGCTCCGGATCGGTGACGGGCCGCACCGCCGAGCGTTCGCTGCAGGCTGTTGGCAGCCGCTGTTCGGACTCGTGTGGCTCGGGTCGGCGCTGGAACCGCGCCAACGTCGCGCGCACGCTCGTCGCCACGGCTGCGACCGCCGCGTGGCTCGTGCTGCTGCTCTGGCGCTGAGCGCGCGGGATGGCGGCCGGCACCGGCGTTGGGCCGCGTGCGCCGGAGTGCGCGTGTCGGCCGAGACGGCTCCGCATGCTGTTGTGGGTCAGCGGCGTGCGGAGTGCGTTTGCTGCAAGCAAGTGTTAGGTGGAATCATGCGTTGGCATCAGCGTCGGATTGAAGTCGCATTCTGTTCAGCGAGGGCCACCCGCTCTTGGATTGCTGCGGTACACGAACGTGCCCTGATGTTCGGCCACCCATGCCCGTTTTGCGGCGCGGCATTCTGTGCAGAATCGAACCTCGGCCTCGTAGTACTTGTAGTCGCAGCATGTGTATGAGTTTGCGTTCGGAAACAACTCGGCAGCCGCCCTCGAGTACGCCCCTGCCTCGACACCGAGCTCTTGCACGCGTTGAATGGCAAGTGTGCCGCAGAGCATCTCGACGGTATCCTCCTCAGTGGGGACGTGATGTAGGTCGCACACGGCTGGGTACGCTTCAGACCGATCTGCGACGTCCTGTGGCGCCCCCCGCTCGCGGGACCCAAGAGGGCCCTCGTCCGCATCCGGGCTACAGCACACGAGCAGGGTGGCAATCAGATAGTGATGGAACCGCTTCGGCATGCGCGTGTCCGCCTAACGGCTCAGTGGTTCAGCGGCGCCGCGGAGCGGCGTCCGCTGCAAGCGCTTGTTAGGCGCCCTACACTGCAAGTCGGTGCTTTGCAGCCCGAACGAGGCTTTGGTGTTGCTCAACCACTGAATCCGCTGCTGCGTGAAGCGCCGAGATAGCGTTGTCGTACTTATCGGGCAGGTCACCTTTCCACTCGGGGGGGACGGCGGAATACTCATTATCTGCGCCCACAGGCCACGTGCTGGCAGTGACTAACCCTAGAAGCTTCTGAATCTCGCCCAGCAGGCTGCGCCGTAGTTGATCGAGTTCCTTGTCGTGGAACTCACGCTCAGCATTATCCCACTTGTTCTTGAATCCCCGCAGGTCGCGTAGCCGTTTGTCTTCGAAGGGTCCGGCTAAGCTCTCGGACTTCAGGAATTGAATCGCTCCGGTAGAGGGCAGTGAGTTGCGAAAATGGAGGAACAACGCGCGGTCGGCCTTCAAGTGCGGGGGAATCGCTTCTGAGTCGAGGTTCTTCTGAGCTCCGTGCACTTCCTTTCGATCGTGATAAACAAACGCTGCGATTGAGGCGACTAGAAGCGCGAGTGGCTCCCATTCCCAGGATGAGGCGCTTGCCGCCCAAGCGGCGGCAATCAGGGCGATGATCAACTCGGTGTACTTGAGCAACAACTACTGATCCCTCCGTGTGCGCCTAACGCTGTTGTGGTTCAGCGGCGCCGCGGAGCGGCGTCCGCTGCAAGCGCTGGTTAGGTGTGCAGCTCTGAGCGAACCATGACAACTCGATTGTCTGCACGCGATCACCGCACCCCCTTTCAAACTCGAGCGACGAGTATCGCACGAATGCCCACCGGCGTGTCGAAGCCAACCAAGCAGGCGCTTGCGGCAACCGTGCACGCGCTTCGACGCCGATCAGGCGTAGCAATCTCGAAGCCCTCAACGAGGCGCGCGACTTCCGAAGCACTGAGCGGACTCGATGCTCGACGGCGCTCGGCATCGCGCCGGCCATCACAACTCGCAGCCTCGATGCTGCTCGCAACTTCAACAAACTTCGCTGCGAGACCGATCACACTGCCAACCTAACGCTGTTGTGGTTCAGCGGCGCCGCGCCAGCGGCGTCCGCTGCAGCCGCGTGTTAGATCTGCAGCCGAAGAACCGCGGCGCCGGCCGGCAGGATTATGGACTCTCTCGATCACTGCACCCCTCTCAGACTCGAGCGACGAGTATCGCACGAAAGCCCGACAACGTGTTGCTTCCGAAGCAGCCCAACGCGCGCGGTAACCGTGCCTGCGCTCCGACCTCGATCACCCGCCGCATTCTCGAAGCCCGCCGCGACGTGTGCAACTCGCGAAGCCCGCTGCGAGCTCGATAGGCGATTCGGGTCGAGACCTCGCCTGCCATCACAGCTCACGGCGACGCTCTCGCTCGCGACCTTTCTAAACTTCGCTGCGAGACCGATCACACTGCCGATCTAACGCTGTTGTGCTTCAGCGGCGCCGCGGAGCGGCGCCCGCTGCAAGCGCTTGTTAGCGAAGACGCGCATCAGCTATTGAGCTCCACGATGCCGATATCCGGAAGCGCTTTCTGAAGCGCTGCGAAAAGAGCCGCATGCTTAGCCAGAAGCAGCTCCTTCTGTTGCGACTGCAAATGCTTGATGCGAAAGTCCGTGAGCATTGTGAGTATCTGGCCGCCGTGAAACATCAGGTGGCGGATGTGAAAGCGAACGGTGGTCGGATCGCGAAGTCGCGTGGGGAGCCCGACCGAATCGGGCGAGACCTCCGAGACTGGGCCGACCGTTTGCCACGAAGTGGCGTTTGCGTGGGACCCAAACCGGCTGCTGATATTCATGCAGGCCTGGCACACAAGCGTTACAGGCGAGGGTTCGAGCTGCTTGCGAAGCTTGTTGAAGGCACCCATAGCAGCGCGGGCTTGCTCATCAGTGGTGCACTTTCCGATGTTCAACCACAGTGGATGCAGATCAGGCAGCCGATCAATCGTATCGAGGTCCTTGAGTGCCTCTGCGGCAAGGCGGAGAGATGCCCACCCAAGGCGGGGTTGACCACGGAGCGTGCACATCAGTGCTTGCTCGACGGAAACGCTCGAGTCTAGCAGTAGCCGGCCGAGGCTCGCCGCCGACTGTTTTCCAACGCTATCGCCTGCCGCCGGGAGCTGGAAGCAGTACCAGACGATCGCGTTTGCACCCTCCGCAAGTTCCTCAAGATGCCCATAGTTACTTTGGGCATCCTGTAGTTCATGCTTGAGGCAATTGGGGATAGCGGTCATTCGGCCTCGCTAACGCTGTTGTGCTTCAGCGGCGCCGCGGAGCGGCGTCCGCTGCAAGCGCGTGTTAGGTGGAGGCCGGTTGCGCAACGCCTCATGGCTGACCTCGCGATACGCACCCAGTTCTTTGAAGCAAGACGCGAACTAGGTGGACGAAGCCAGTGTACAGGTAACCGAGCCAGAGCCCCCCGCAGGCCATGAGGGCTCCCGTGGAGATGACTCTCATGGTTTCGGAGCGGCCATCAACGAGCGATACCCACGCCACGGTGAAGACGAACAGCCAACCAGAAAACGCGATGGGGGCGACGAGCAGGAGCCGACCGTGCTCGCTTGCCGGCTGATCTCGAAGCCTCCAAAGCAACACTGCGGCAAAGGCGAGATAAGGAATGCCGCAGAACAATAGCGCGTACCAGATCGCGTAGCGGAAATCGCCGTAGCCACCGCGCAGGCCCAGCGTGGCGACGAGAACAATGAGCGGCACGATGAGAGGTGCTGCAAAGCTTAATCGGTAGTAGTTCTTAAGGTGCATCACACCCACCTAACGCTGTTGCGGTTCAGCGGCGCGCGGAGCGCGTCCGCTGCAATCGCTTGTTAGATCAGCAGCCAAAGGGCCGCCGCGCCGACTGGCAAGATTGTGGACTCTCTCGATCACTGCACCCCTCTCAGGCTCGAGCGACGAGTATCGCACGAACGCCAGGCAACGTGTTGCTTCCGAAGCAGCCCAACGCTCGCGGTAACCGAGCCTGCGCTCCGACCTCGATCACGTGCAGCATTCCCGAAGCCCTCCGCGACGTGCGCAACTCGCGAAGACCGCAGCGAGCTCGATAGGCGATTCAGCTCCGGGCCTCGCCGGCCATCACAGCTCACGGCGACGCTTTCGCTCGCGACCTTTCCAAACTTCGCTGCGAGACCGGTCACACTGCCGATCTAACGCTGTTGTGCTTCAGCGGCGCCGCGGAGCGGCGTCCGCTGCAAGCGCGTGTTAGGAAGCATCGCAACGACCTCGCATTTTGCCAAGCGCGCTACCGGCATATACGGATATGAAAGCACTTCCTGTGCCAATGCCGATGATGTGAATGTGCTCGAGTGAGGAGTGCCTGTACATGAGAGCGAGAGTGCAGAATGCCGACCACACAGCAACGAAGAAGGTTGCGGAGCTTCCTTCAGCACGCGCAATCAACCCAGTAACGCAGCCCGAGGCCAACCCAATTATCACGGCGAGCACGGCAGCTATCCAGAAGGTCGAAGCTCCAAGTGACGGGTCATGGTAGATCTCTCGACCGGTTTCATCCCGACGTGGCGAGCCTACCCCCAACCCTGTGAACTCGCTGCCTGGACCGATCAGGTCGATAAGGAGGATGCATGCTGGGTAGACAAGTATCCCCGCGCAGCACCCAAGGCCGATACGCACGGTTGTTCGCCAGCTCCACGGCTCCGTGGCGAAAGCAGCACCGATCACACCATCGCTTGCGGGCGAAGTACGAGTGCTGTGTTCTTGGGGCGGGTTCTCCACAGGCTGAGGGCTCCGCCTTCCTAACGCTGTTGCGGTTCAGCGGCGCGCGGAGCGCGTCCGCTGCAATCGCTTGTTAGATCAGCAGCCGAAGGGCCGCCGCGCCGGCTGGCAAGATTGTGGACTCTCTCGATCACTGCACCCCTCTCAGGCTCGAGCGACGAGTATCGCACGAACGCCTGCCAGCGTGTTGCTTCCGAAGCAGCCCAGCGCTCGCGGTAACCGCGCCTGCGCTCCGACCTCGATCACGCGCCGCATTCTCGAAGCCCTCCGCGACGTGCGCAACTCGGGAAGACCGCAGTGAGCTCGATAGGCGATTCAGCTCAGGGCCTCGCCAGCCATCACAGCTCACGGCGACGCTCTCGTTCGCGACCTTTCTAAACTTCGCTGCGAGACCGGTCACACTGCCGATCTAACGCTGTTGCGGTTCAGCGGCGCGCGAAGCGCGTCCGCTGCAGCCGCTTGTTAGGTATGCAGCCGCAGGCTCTGCGCGCCTGCTCGCTGGTCTGTGCTCGCTCTCGATCACTGCACACGCCCTCTCCGTGGTGTGGCG
>BQJR01000007.1 GCA_021604805.1 Planctomycetota bacterium
TGTCAGTTCCACATTTGTTTGCGGTTGTGGTTGTTGTTCGTGTGGTTGTTGTTTGGGTTGTGGTTGTCGTTTGGGTTGTGGTTGTTGTGGTTGTTGTTTGGGTTGTGAGCCCTTTGTTTTTTGCCCTTCTGTGCCGTCTGAATATGAACAATTCACATATGGTACGGTGACCGTATCAGGGGCCAGGTATGTGTGACCAACACCGGTAGGGAACTCACACCTCCAGGGCTTGTGGTCTTCTTTTTAGTGGTTGTGGTTGCAGTTGTGGTTTTTGGTTGTGGCTGCGTTGGTTCCGTTTGTAATTGTTTTGTGGTTTTGTCTGAAAATATAAGGCAGCGTAGTTGCTACACACACATGGTACGGCGACCGTACCAGGGGCCATGTGTGTGTGACCAACAGGGAGGGAACTCACACCTCCAGTGCTTGTGGTTGTGGTTTGGGTTGTGGTTTGGGTTGGGGTTGTGGTTTTTGGTTGTGGGTGTGGTTTGGTTTGTAATTGTTTTGTGGTTTTGTCTGAAAATATAAGATAGCAGTAGTTGGTACACACATATGGTACGGTGACCGTATCGGGAGAGGGGCCTGTGTGACCATACAGCACGGAACTCACACCGTTGTTTGTTGTTGGTTGTGTGTTTGGTTGTGTGGTTGGTTGTGGTTGTGGTTGCAGTTGTGGTTGTTGTTGTTGTGGTTGTGGTTGCTCTGTGCTGCCTAAGAATATATAATATGGGACAGGAGCATATAAAACGAGACGGTGACCGTATCTGAGGCTATTGTATGACCAAAAAAACGCAACACACACCCTCCCCACTGGTTGTCGTTGTTGTTGTTGGTTGTTGTTGTTGTGGTTGTTGGGGTTGTTGTTGTTCTTCGTCAACGTACATGTTTTCGTAGCTGTCTGCAGGCACAAATGTAGTACAAGTAACACTTGAGAGGGTTACCGATGGGCACACCGTGTTGGGGGAAGTGGGTTTGTGCGAACGAATCGTACATTGGCAGGGACCGATCTGTGGCTATGAGACCATGAGTACATACCCTCTTCATCACTACCATCAGTGTGTGCATCAACTTCGTCTTCGATCCCACCATCAACAGGAGCTGTGTGTGCAAGAAAGTACCAAATGAGGGGGTGACCGTCTCGACGGACGATGAAACGCACTTGAGTAACACTTGTTGCAGTGTGTTCCCCACCCTAAACTGCACAACAGTCCAAGCACCACCAACATACTGACAGCTGTAGCCATGTCACTTGGTGTCAAAGCTGAAAAAAAACCAAAGAGGATGCACCTTGATTGTATGCAGATGCTTAGGTACGATACGCACGAAAAAGACTGCAAGGCGTGGATGCGCGGTAGGAGGGGTGGGGGTACGTTCAGGTATGGGTATACCATCAAAAACTTCTGCCGCATTGCTGTCAATGAAGGAGGGGGCAGGAAACGCGCTGTCGTGGGTGGTATCGTACGTGGTGGGGTCGTCCAAGTTGTGTGGATCATGGGGGTCATGGGGGATACCGCGGCAGGCGGAACGAGTGGAGACAGGCATGCACAGAGGTCAGATGGGAACGGCACCACGTCTCGGTCACTCCCGAATCTAAACAACCGAGACAGAAATGTCAACATACAGGTGTATTTTCCCCAATACTCAACAATGGTCCGACGTGGTGTCCTTCCCATCCATCCGGTAAGTGCGGTGGCCGTATCTAAAAGCGGGCGGCCAACATCTCATATGATACGGTCACCGTATCATATGATACGGTCACCGTATCATAATGGTACGGTCACCGTATCCATGGGCAGACCCCGGAAGGACTTGGACAAGTTGTCCCTCCGCAGTCTCCGGAGGAGGGTCCAAGAGCGGAACCACAGGCAGCCCCCCCTACAAATTGAGGGCCACGAACACACCCAATTTGATTGGAAGCATGTTTCCCTGTGTGAGGAGGGGGCAAAGAGTGGGTTGTGGGAAGTGGTACGGTCACCGCAACAGCAGGAGCACTATTTGGCCAGAAGGGAGTATTTCAGGCAACGGCAAAGGAGAGGGTTGGAGGTGTTCCTCAAAGACAGAGTGCTGATGCACATGCCAATGGACCAGTTGAGATCCAACAGAGGTGACTTCTGGGAGAAGTACAGTGTAAGTCCCGAGAGGGCAAGCAAGTGTTTGGGTACGGCCCGCGCCCCGCGTGCTGACTCTTTGACTATTGGCACCCATTTGAGGCACAATGGGTCCATGGCTATGGCCCACTATGACTCCATGGAGGAGATTGAGAGCATGTTTGCCCTCCAACGCCGCATTCCACCCGGCCAACTTGGCCATTTGCCCCCACAGTCCCAAACCCAACCACGGGAGGTGTTGTGGTCCGTTGACCATGCCCGAAGGTGTGAGCCAATTGGGATTTGGACGGTGAAGGAGTTGTGTGCTGACCCCAAGATGGTCACACACCATCCACTGGATTGTTTTGTTGTGGCCTCCCATATTGGGGCCGAAAGAAAGGACCAGTTGTTCCTGTGGTCCAGGTATTGTTCCATGTCCTGGGTCCAAAGGGAGTATGGTACGGCCACCGCACCGGATGGCACCCCAGTGAGGAACATCCTTTGTGTGGATGCCAAAGCTTTCGAGAAGCTTTTTGACATTTCCCCCAGTAACATGTACTGGAACAGCCCCAACAAAAAACCCTGCATTTACTGTGACAGGACCCACCGTGAGGTCCGACAGTGGGACAACAGGGTGGATGTTCACCAACGGAGACGGTCACCGCTCTGCAGCTGGACTATTTTCAAAAGTGAGGACTGTTGCCCTGACTATTTGTTGCACGGCAACAGAAACTGGTGGCACAGGGCCATTCATGGCGCACACTGTTTCCTCAAGGAGGAGGATTGCACTGAGGACCTCCAGGTGTTGCAGAATTGCCTTGAGGTGTACATTGACCCCTGGTTACGTGCCGAGGACCCTGCCGTTTCGTGGGAGGCCGCCCAGAAGTTGTTGGAGTTTGATTTTCGTGACCTTGTGTGGAGCGATTGTGATCCCTCCTTTGTGCTGAGGATTGATGGAGCGATCCACAACTACACTGAGTCGGATTTGGTGGTGGAATTGTTCCGCTCGTGGCAGGAAATGTGGCACTTGGCCAATACGGTACGGTCACCGTCTCGTGCAGACCATGTGCGCATGGGCAAATTGGCCCACCTTCAACGTGAGGTTATCGCGTTGTTCATACCCCGAGGGATGAACCCCACCATCTGGGTGCACACTATTGCCTACCATATGGAGCACCATATGGCACAATTCGGCAATTTGCGTCGATTTGGCCTCTGGGGACAAGAGGCAAAGCACCAAGACTACCACAGGAAATTCCACAGCGGTCCCCTTACCGCAGCTCCTGCGCTAGCATACGCAATAGACATGCAGCGTGTGGAGTTGAAGTTGAGGGCTGGTCTGGTACCAGAAATAGAGAGGGCCCTCAGTGGGGTCCCTAAATACTTCAGGAGGGAGAGGGTTACCCCTGAACCTGCCCTTTCTGACTCCATCTTGCCCGAGCAGTATGTTATGGTACGGTCACCGTATCATACCCAATTTTCCCTCCACCCCTCCTCCTCTGCCCTCCTTCCAAACCCTCCCTTTTTTGATCCGCATCTGTACCTTTTTGTTCCTACCCCTAATCATTACTTTTGTGGTGCTTGTTCACCAACTCCGACCGTCATCGCCATCATCCAGTATGCAGTTTGTGTTATTGTAATCCATCACAGGTGATTATGATACGGTCACCGTCTCCGACTTCGTGCGGCCGTGGTCGAGACGGATTTACACTGCCATCACCTTTGAGAATACCATGAATTATGCTCTACCCCAGTAACAAACACTTTTGTGGTGCTTGTTCATCAACTGCAACCATCAGCACCTTCACCCAGTATGCAGTTTGTATTATTGTAATCCATCACAGGTGGTTATGATACGGTCACCGTCTCTGACTTTGTGCGGCCGTGGTGGAGACGAATTTATACTGCCCTCACCTTTCAGAATACCATGAATTATGCGATCCCCCAGTGAAACAGATGGCGGCCTACAGTACTGACTGTGTCTTACGGTGCCTTGGCCAGCCCCTGCACTGCAGATTTACCTGTTTGTTTTTTTTGCGCTGATGATACGGTGGCCGCTCCGCCAAAAAAACAGGAAAAACACGCACACTCACCGCGCGGGGCATGTACACCGACCGCCGCGGTGGACTTTTGGCCAAACTCGTCATAATGCCTCCGTGCCACATTAAATTACCTAAAATTAGCAATTTTAGTGGATTTTCAAC
>BQJR01000008.1 GCA_021604805.1 Planctomycetota bacterium
GGTTGGTTTCCGTGGGCGCGAGTGGGGGACGCTGCGGAACTTCCATGAGAAGGCCAGCAGGGTCAAGCCCCCTTGGGGTGCGTTCGTCGTCTATTTCAGATCCGCAGCTCCCGGTCGATTCCCGACCGCGAAGGCGTGAGACACCCGTTCCGCAAACTTCCATTCGCGCTCACCGCGGAGGGCGGCGCATGATGAGGACCGTCCAGGCGAGCGCTGCGATCTCGCTTACGCCCTCGAGGGGCAGTTACGCAGGAGCAGTCGCTCGGTCCGGGTGGTGAGTGTCTCACTTTGTTCGCATCGGTCGGTTGTCGACCTGTCAGTAGGTCAATCGGTCGGTTTCCGTGTCGCGTCGATCAGGCGACCATCTGTTTCGGTTCGGCGTGTCGAAGTGGCTCCCACACCTCCCCGCTCTTCCAGAGCGCGAGGAGAAGCACGGCGAGTTTCCGGGCCACGGCAACCGCGGCTCTCTTCTTGGCATTCTTCCCTCCTCTGGCGACCAGGGCGTGGCCATACCGCTGCAGGTCGCAGTCCCCGCCGAAGGGTCCGAGCTTGTAGTGCGCACATTGGACCAGCAGCTTTCGCAACGTCCGGTCGCCGGCTTTCGTGATCCCGAGCGCAGGGCTGTGGTCTCCGCTCTCCTCGAGCTTCGGGACGAGGCCGACGAAAGCACCGACCCGTCGGGTTCGCGGGAATCGATCGGGATCGGCGATGGTGAGCACGAACGCGAGGGCGGTGACGGGTCCGACGCCACGGACCTGGAGGAGTCGCTGACACTCCGGGTAGCGGGTCTTGGTCAGTCGAGCGATCTTCCTGTCGAGAGCAGCGATCTTCCGGGACAGCTCGGTGGTCATGACCAACACCTCTTGGATGGAGTCCAGGAGCTCCGGGAAGACCGCGGCGGCGACAGCTTTGGGGATCGCTTCGGGAGACCCCGCCTTGATCTTGATTCCGTGCGAACGTGCGACGCCGCGGAGGTGATTCACGAGCGAGGTCCGCTGTCGGACCAGGAGGTCGCGGGCCCGGAGCACCTCGAGATCGATCTGGTGACGGCTGGACCGGTGGTAGATCCCCTTGATCATCCGATCCTCGAGGGTCGCCAACCAGCGCGCGTCGTTTCGGTCGTTCTTCCGTCCGCTGTTCATGTTTCGAGGGAGTCGGCGGGCGTCGGCGACGACGACGGGGAAGTCCATGTCTCGAAGGACCTGGCTCATCCACCGGGAGCTCCCGCCGACCTCCATCCGGACCGCGTCTCGTGGGCGTTCCTTGAAGAAGAGCTCGAGCGACTCGCGGTCCGTCGGGATGACGGTTTCCTCGAGGATCTCCGCGCCCTGCGCGACACAAATGTTCGTGAGCTTGGCTCCAACGTCCAACCCGACCACCGTCTCGACTCGCTTGGTAGAATCCATCTCGGGCCAGCCTCCTTTAGTGAACAACTGCAGATCGTCCTCGACGGTACTGCGCGGGGGCTGGCCTTCTCATCCCATCTCGCTTGGTGAAGGACTCTTCCCCCCGATGCCGCGGGCCTCGTCGGTGAGAGACGTCAAACTCGATTCTTGGGGTGGTTGAAGAATGCGGTGCCGCTTCGCGGAACCATGAGTTCGTCCGGGTGGTCGCTCCAGAGGTCAATCCGTCTCTGGGCCAATTCTTCGGGTCGGCTGTCCGCTGGCGACAGCTCTGGAATTCGACGCACGGGTTGCCGGCCCGATGAATTGGCCCTGAGTCGGTATTGACCCGTTCAACCTGCTCGGCCGAACCGCGCTCGCACGCGCCGCGAGTCGTTCGTCGAACTACGGCTGACCTGCGATCTCTACTCGTCAGATCCCTGACTTGAACAGGATGATCGCGACGACGGTCGTGATCATCAACGCGACCCACCACGGGGGACGCTCGACCTCGAACCAGGCGCGGACGTTCGGACCGAACCAGTAGTGGACGATCCAGACCAACAGGAGCGCGGCGACCCCGAACAGGGCCAAAGCCGGCTCATCGCCCAAGCGGTGGAGTTCGAGCAACTCCGCGATCGTGTCGAGGAGGCCGCTGACAGCCATGACTCCGAACAGCCACCACGTCCACCTCCAGCGCGCGCGCATCCCTCGAGCCACGAGCACATTCAGGATCACGAGGGCGCCGGTCAGGATCGCCTCCACGCGCGTGAGGGATAGCATGCCCGTGTAGACCGTCACGCTCGTGAATCCGACGATCCAGAGCGCCTGGAGGAATAGCAGTCCGGAGAGGAGGGTCACTCCGAACGGTCTCGCTGTCACCACGCCAAGACCTGCGCCAAGCGAGCCGAGGGCGACGACTCGATTGGTCTGGCGGAGAGCGTGCCGTAGCCGCCGGCGATCAGCCGCCGAGTGGTGTGTCGCGCTGGAAACTTGCAGAACCGAACGTGCAGGTCCTTCCATGCGACTCCGAGCATGGCCGATCCGAACGCGGTTCCCACGGTCCATCCTCCCTCGGACGACGAACTGGGGTCACGACATCGGTTCGGCACCGTTCTTGCGAACTCCAACTGCGCACGACCGAAGGGTCACCGAACTGACGTGAGGACGGGCAGAACCATGAAATGCGAAACCTGCGGGAACGACTACGACAAGACCTTCACTGTGATCCACGCGGACGGCAGCGAGCACGTCTTCGACGCGTTCGAGTGCGCCATCCAAGCGCTCGCGCCGACGTGCAACCAATGCGGTTGCCGGATCATCGGGCACGGCATCGAGGCGGAGGGCATGCGGATGTACTGTTGCGCGCATTGCGCCGAACAACAGGGAGTGACCGAGGCCCAGGACCGAGTCGAGTAGACGAGCGCCTAACAGGCCGTTGAACAAGTGCGTTGGGTGCGAGGCTGGTCCATCCTGGCCGAGATCGAGGCGCGGGAAGGCAGCCATACCTCCCGTATTCCGAGTTCCTGCAACGCAGAGTCGGCCAGGAGAGGCCGGCCGCAGCCCCCTCCGCGCAGCGACGTCGAATCCGAGGCGGCTCACTCCCCTCGCAGCGCCGCGCCCAGGACCTTCGCCACCGCTTCTTCCGGGGTCGCCACTCCGACCACCGCCGGGTCGACGTCCCACGAATCCAAGGCGACGACTCGTTTCTTCTGGCGGAGCGCATACGCGATCTCGGAGAGCGTGCCGTAGCCACCGGCGATCGCGACGAAGGCCGAGCAGGTGTTGACGAGGATCGCGTTCCTCGCCTCCCCCATGCCGGTCGCGACGGCGACGTCGACGAAGGCGTTGGCGACCTCGGGGCGGCTCATCGGGAGGATGCCGATCACCAGGCCGCCGGCCTTGCTCGCGCCGCGCGACGCGGCCTCCATCACGCCGCCGAGACCGCCGGTCGCCACCACGACGTTCGCCTCGGCGAGCCGTCGCCCGACCTCCTCGGCGCGCACGGCGACCTCGGCGTCGCACTCGCCGGCGCCGATCACCCCGATGACCCGACGCGGCACGTCAGTGCGCCCCGGTGGCGGCGGTCGTGCTCGCGGTATCGGCGGAGATCTGCGCCTCGAGCAGGCTCATCACGGACTCGGTGTCGTTGCTCCGCGCGGTGGTCAGGTACGTGACCCCCGTCCCCATGCCGCGCAGCGGGTTCTCCCACCGGATGCTCCCGTCCAGCGGGTCGAGCGCGAACACCTTTCCGCCCGACGCGCAGAGCAGCCGCCCGCTCTCGAAGACGATCGCGACGACGGAGTAGCCGGTCCCCGGGAGTGAGGTCTCCCAGATCGTGGCGCCGGTCTCCTGGTCGACGGCGACCACGTGGCCGTGCGTCCCGACGAACACGTAGCGCTCATGGGTGGGGCGGGTCTTCTCGGTCATGTCTTCTCCTTCTGTTCCAAGTCGTTCGGCGGGTTCAGCGACCGCGGTTCCACTCGTCGAACGGGACCCCTTCGACCAGCAGGTCCTCGATCGTTCCTCGGCCGTCCGCGGTCACGAAGACGACCAGGCGCAGCGCCAACCGGTCACCGACGGTCGGATCGCCGGCGCCGAACGGGACGTAGTACCGGCTCAGGCCGTA
>BQJR01000009.1 GCA_021604805.1 Planctomycetota bacterium
CTTGGAATGCCCTCATGGGGAAGGTGCGGTTGAGAACCACACCGATACATGGCAAGGAAGAATGTTTGGTTGGTGTGTCTTGTTGATTTTCCCTCTTCCCCTTTGGGCCATATTCCATATTTACACACTGCAACATGATTATTCATTTGTTTGCACACACTATACACACACAGATTTCAAGAAAATACAACGACTGTGGAACACGTGGTACGTCCACGAGAGTATTCTCGCAGTTGAGCAGTACACCAACAAGGGTATGTGACATTGCTCGAACAGAACGGGGTCACCGCGTCCTCGAAACACGGTAACCGTGTTTTGTGGATATGGTCACCGCGTTGTCAGAATGCGGGTACCGTGTTTTTGTTCACGGGGACCGTGTTCAACTGTTGTCAGAACGCGGGTACCGGGTTTTTGTTCACGGGGACCGTGTTTCGTTATCCTGTTTTTGCTTTTATGAACGTTTTTTCCCCCTCACCCCTTGTACACTGCACTACAGATTTCGCAGCTTTCCGCCGCCATATGGAGGACAAGCTGATGGGTCTTTGGGGGGGCCAGACAACCCTCACACAACCACTCCAATCAGCACCACCACAACAACCACAACCACAACAACAACCACAACAACCACAACAACAAGACAACACCACAACAACCACAACAACAACACACACCTCCAGCAGCAGCAGCAACAACAACGATGACAGTGACAATGTAGGAGGAGGAGGAGGAGAAGGAGAAGGAGATGGAGATGGAGAAGGAGATGGATATGGAGATGGAGATGGAGATGGAGAAGGAGATGGTCCAGAGGAAGAGGAGGAGGAGGACACCCGTGCCGTAAAAGTCCAAAAAACCCGTAAGGTGAAAAATTTAGGCAAAGTGTTGAGTGCTGCAGTGACCTCTTCGGATTCGGACAAAGTGACACTGTTTAATGTATGTTTTTGTTGTGGGAGGGCACCATGACACGGTGACCGTGTATCTCAACCTCGGCAAAGTGTGTGTGTGTGTGCACGTCAACCATAACACCGGATGTGGAGCATGTGTGCATTTGGATGTGTGATTATGTGCAGGTGGGGGCATATGTGGGTTTGCAAGTAGAAGGTGGTTGATTGGGGGGGGCTGTTGGGACGGAGAGGGCAGGCATCAACTCACAACGCGGTGACCGTGCGGGTACACCCCGGCAAAGTGTGTGCAGCTGTGAGAGGCAACAAAATGCAAGTTGTTCAGATGGGGACAGAACCTGGTCTAGTGGTGGGCGTGTTGGCCATGTGTGGGTCTAGTGGGAGGACTACAGGATTGGTGGCTGGGGGCAGTTGTGAGAAAGTCAACATCCCCGCAGTTGAAAGACGCGGTGACCGCGTACCTGAATGAATGTTGATGTTGACATCACCCCAACTCACCCTGACTACTGAGTCCATGTTACTGCCAGACCACTACCTTCCCAACACTCCCACTCCTCACTACTGTTACCTCTACATCCTGAAATTTTCCTTTTCTTGGCCTGTCACAGTTACACACACTATGGCTGTGGCGGACATACACGGTCACCGCATACACACACACACACACACAGAAATTGGACTTATCGGAAGAGGAGGTGGGCCGGGTAACGCCCCACATCCATGTCACGGCATGGAACCAGCGGGCGTTGCCCGACCCCCCCCTCGCCAGCCACCTCGCTCCCCAAGAACACTTGGGTGGGGGGTGGTTGGTGAGGGGGCTGGTGGTTTGTTGGGGGGGGGACCCTGCAGTTCTTCTGCAGGGTCTCGCCCCCAACAAGCCCCGGCCTCCCGCCATCGTGGAGGACCTGTTGGTGGTCCTCCCTGCCGTGGCTGTGTGCCACGGCATGGTGGTTGTTTGGTTCGGGTGGTGTGTTTTCGTTGTGTTTTTTGGGTAGGGTGGGTGGTAGGGCGCGGTCCCCGCGTTTGCAACTGCGGGTATGGTGTTGGTGGATAACCCACCAACCAAATCTGTACAATATTTAATATGTACCACATATTATAACTGTATATCAATCGGGCATGATATTATATGATAATAACTGCCCTTTGCCCCCTGCACAATCTTTATTTTGAACGTATTCTCCTACCATGTGGTCCTAAAATACACTTGTCCACACCACACACCACACACACACACACACACACAGCAAGCAGTACCCGGTTGCCGCCAAGCGCGGCAACGGTGAGGCACTCTGCCTCAAGCTGTGCCCCGCCACAACCCATGTGTCGTATGTTAGTTGACTTTTTGTGTTTTTTTGATCCTCATACGTGGTCACCGTGTGGCCCGATGCGGGGACCGCGTCTCCAAAACGCGGTCGCCGCATATCCCGCTGCGGCAATGTGTACATACTACACGGTTGCCGTGTTTCCCCCCATGCGTGATGTGTTTTCCTTTCTGCTTTCCTCATACACACACACAGGGACACCGGAGTCCTCACCATCCTCCGGGCCCCCCCCTCCCCCCCCTCCCTCCCAGGTGTGTTCACCTGCAAGGTGACATCCCTGTCCCTTGTGGTGAGCCACGGCTCTGGGTTGTTGGGCCTCACGGCCGGACAGCCCAGGGACGACTGGTGGGCTTGGGGGGCGAGGGTGGCCAGTGTGTTGGGGGCCCACCCCAAGTATGTTATTAGTATATATGCATCTGCTTCTTCTTCCCCTCTACCTATGGGTGGTTTGTTTTTTGATGTGCAGTCATGTGTGGGTGCCAGTACGCGGTGACCGCGACCCCTCCCTTGCGGTCAACCAACACCTGCACCAACCCACACACACACAGCATACTGTCAGTGCGCAAGCACACCTTTGCTCGGGGTGGAGCAGTGGACGTGGACGGGGAGGAGGAGGAGGGTGGACAGGCTGCCCCTGTACCAATGAACCCCCCAATGGCTGGGTATGCCCAGGTATGGACGCGGTCACCGCGTCATTTTTTTCGGTATCAAGGACGCTTCGGGCACCGCGTCACTCACCTGCGGCGATGTTGTTTTTCTTTCACCACTGAACCCCCACAAACAGAACCAAGCTATGTTGACCCAGCTGACACAGCTGAACGAAGGGATTCAAACCCTGAACCAGGGGATGGTGTGTTGCAGTGCATTGCAGTCCGTTCTCCTGCCCCCAACCATTATGTTGTTGAGCCAACGCGGTCCCCGCGTACTACCCTCACCACCACCCTTAGGCCAAGTTGGTTGAAGTCAACACGGCCATTGGCACCTCCTATGTGAAGATGGTGGAATCGGTCCAAGCCATTTTTAGGCGCGTTGACCGGATGGAGAAGGGTATGCCCTTTTCTTTGTTTGTTTTCCTTGTTTGGTTCTTCCAGCCCCCTCTTGTACGCGGCCACCGCGACCCTACCCCTCAACTCTCAACATTCCTACACCACACAGCAATGGGCAACGCTGCAGCAGCTAAAGCAGGGGCTGTACCTACCCAAAAGGTACTGAAGCCAACACCTAAGAAGAGTGGCTAAGTGGTTGGCCTGAAATATTAAGCAACCAACAACCCCAAGTGATGGGGGGGTTACCTTAACTACCCAACAGTGGTTGCTGAACTTGCACTTTGCAAGTTCAGCCTCCACTGTTGGGTAGTTAAGGTAACCCCCCATCACTTGGGGTTGTTTGTTGCTTAATATTGTGCCTGTTGGTTGCTTGATGGTGTGACAGATAAGGTTGCATAAGTACCAACAACCCCAAGTGGTGAGGGGTTACCTTAACTACCCAACAGTGGTTGCTGAGCTTGCACTCTGCAAGTTCAGCCTCCACTGTTGGGTAGTTAATGTAACCCCTCACCACTTGTGGCTGTTGGTTGCGTAACATTGTGACACAGATGGGTGAGGTGTTACCTTAACTACCCAACAGTCCATGCTGAACTTGTGGGTGGCAAGTTCAGCATGTA
>BQJR01000010.1 GCA_021604805.1 Planctomycetota bacterium
AAAATGCACAACACGCTCAAGGTGAAGGAAATTTATTATATTTATTTTACACCCATTTTGATCAGATTAATAAACAAATAAACAAATGACAACACAAATAATAACACTAATGGTGTTGAGTAGTTGGAGTACACATATATAGTACACAAAGCAAATAAGTAGGACACAACCAACAAAACAGGCAGAGTTGAAAGCCCTTAATGTGTGGTTTAGTTGCTTGCCACACAACTCGCCTGTTTTGATGGGAAGTGGTTTACTTTAATGTAGTGTGCAATATATGTGGGCAAAAACGAAGCAAACCATACGGTTAATAGGCCCCTGTTGGGTGTGATATATTTTTGTATTTATAATGTATGTACATGACTACTCAAGAAGTGAGAATGTACATATATTAAATAATATGGTGAATATATTGAAGATAAATGCCTGTACATGACCACTGCACTTCTGCTTGGTTTTGTTTGTTCTTTGAGCAACAAACAATTTGAAAACTTAAACAATGAATATTAAAATTGAACAGTACGAGATAGATTGAAAAAATTAAATATGTATGATTAAATGCCCGGACTTTATATGAACACACACAACACGAAGCAAATGGAGTTCCACAACGCACACGACACACACAACTTCTGTGAGGTACACATATTTGTATATTGATTGTATTTAGTAAGTTTGAATTTATTATACGCACAATAAACTACGAAGTATGAGATACACCAATATTGTATACTTACGAAAACGACCAATTGTAATACGACACATTGTGATTGGGTTACCTTTTGGATTGTTTTGACCATCTCCGCTCCACTGTTTCGTACGTAACTGGAAGTAAGTGACATTGTACGTCACAGTGCGAACACGGTACATTGATTGTAGGTGCGGTACAATTTAATAGTAATTTGCCGGTACAAGTTTTCACGGTAGGGTGAGAGGTGCAAGGGTAAAGGTAAAACTAAATGAAAGAACGAGTGGAGGTTTGTTGTCGAGTAACCATCAGTGTAAGAGTACGGGAGAATTGGGATCCTATAAAAGTGACTTTAACCGACGTGACAGTTTCAAGTCTGTCAAACTCTGCACGAACACTATTAACCACCACCTCCAAGCGCTCCGATTGCCCCCCCCAATTATGACGAAAGCGCATGAACTTGGCCGTGTTTTTTCAAAACAAAACGAAACGAACAGCATACAACCTGAACGCTGATACACTACAGGCAACGGGTCAGTACCCACGCCCAGAATCTGGCCAGGGCTCGAGGCCTGGCCACAGCAACACCAGCACAACCATCTGCGCGAGCTTGTGGAACTAAACTAAGACTAATCAAATAAATCGTGTTCAGGTCTCTCCAATGTGGTACGAAGTGAAAGTACCAGAAGACATGGGAACTTGCCAAGTGTACGAATGAAAAAGGGAACACTTATATAGTGAACCCTGATATCAAACGTACAATATTTGGCAAGCTCCCATGTCTTCTGATATTTTCACTTCATACCAGATTGGAAGGACACACCATGCACCACACTTCCAAAAGTGGTAAAGCATGGTTTTCCTCACAATACATACGAACACACAACACCGTATATGTGAGAGGGAGTAGAAAGTGAGTTGAAACAGTGGGAAATGGGTGGAATACAAGAAAATATTGGAGGTGATAACTCTGTCAGTATTTTGAAGGTTATAACTTTTTGAAGGTGATAACTCTTTCAGGATTGTGAAGGTGATAACTTTGTCAGTGTGGTGAGTTCTTTGGGAGGGTAATGGTTTGAAAGAGTTTGAGAGGAGTTGGAAATGGGTTGAAAATGAGTTGGAAGGTTTTAGGAGTGCTAGTTGACACAAACAGCACACAACATGAACACAACAACACACCACACAACACAACACACAACACGCCACCCACACACAACACAACCACACTACACGAACACAACAACACAACCACACAACACAACACACAACCCGAGCACAACAACACAGCACTCTGTAACTCTGCCAATTTTCAAAATTTTTCAACCAACATTGACTGACATTGGAGTACATGGCTAGTCAAAGCTGGCTGACACAGACACAACACACAACAACACAACACACAACACAACACACAACACAGCACTCTGTAACTCTGCCAATTTTCAAAATTTTTCACCACACACAACACAACACACTCACCACACACAACAACACAACCACACAACACAACACACAACACACACAACACAACACACACACACAACACAACACACAACACACAACACAACACACACAACACAACACACCACACACAACACAACACACTCACCACACACAACACAACACACAACCCCAGCACAACAACATGACACAACACACAACACGAACACAACAACACACCACACAACAACACACCACACAACACAACCACACAACACGACACACAACATGCAACTCTGTAACTCTGTCAATTTTGAAAATTTTTCAACCAACAATTGACTGAGTACATGGCCAGCCAAAGCTGGCTGACACAGCACACCACACAACAACACAACACACCACAACACGAACACAACCACACAACACAACACACAACACGTAACTCTGTAACTCTGTCAATTTTGAAAATTTTTCAACCCATTGACTGACATTGGAGTACATGGCTAGTCAAAGCTGGCTGACACAGCACACCACACAACAACACAACACACAACCCCAGCACAACAACACAACACAACACGCACACAACAACACAACCACACAACACACAAGTTTGTTCATATTATATAACTTTGAGTGTTGGTTTTGGTCAGTTTCTGCTCGGTCAATTTTTGTTTTGTTCGAAATGCAACTGTCATTTTGTTCAAAATGCACAACACGCTCAAGGTGAAGGAAATTTATTATATTTATTTTACACCCATTTTGATCAGATTAATAAACAAATAAACAAATGACAACACAAATAATAACACTAATGGTGTTGAGTAGTTGGAGCACACATATATAGTACACAAAGCAAATAAGTAGGACACAACCAACAAAACAGGCAGAGTTGAAAGCCCTTAATGTGTGGTTTAGTTGCTTGCCACTCTACTCGTCTGTTTTGATGGGAAGTGGTTTACTTATTTGTAGGTTGTGCAATATAAGTGAGCGAAAACGAAGCAACCCATACGGTTAATAGGCCCCTGTTGGGTGTGATATATTAAGATATTTGTAAATATACACATTACTACTCAAGAGGTGAGAGTGGGTATATATTAAGAATATGGTGTATATATCGAAGATAAATGCCTGTACACGACCACTGCGCTTCTCCTCTATGAAACAGTGGTGCCCCCCAGCTTGGTTTCTCCCATGTGTGGGGCATGTGGCTGTTCCAAGTGTGTGGGGCATGCGGCTGTTCCAAGTGTGTGGGGCTTGGAGTCCCA
>BQJR01000011.1 GCA_021604805.1 Planctomycetota bacterium
CGCGCGGAGCGCGTCCGCTGCAGCCGCTTGTTAGGTATGCAGCCGCCGACGCGGTGCGCCTGCTAGCTGGTTTGTGCTCGCTCTCGATCACTGACCACGCTCTCCCCGAGATGCGGCGACTATCGCATGAACTGCATGGTCAGTGTTGCTGCGCCTGGCTCGATGCTCGCAGGAAGCGGAAGTGGTGGCTGACGCCCCTCGCGCGCAGTGTGCTCGAAGCCGGTTGCGCGTGTTCGACTGCGAAGCCCGACGGAAACTCAGTGTGCGACCGAGCTCGCGGGCTCGCTGCGTGCTGCGCTCTGCGACCGGCTTGCTGCTCGCAACTCTCCCAACTTTCGATGCGAGACCGATCACACTGCCTACCTAACGCTGTTGTGGTTCAGCGGCGCCGCGGAGCGGCGTCCGCTGCAAGCGCGTGTTAGCTCTGCGCGCACTAATCATCAAACCCCACGTGGAAGACCTGCTGCTCCTTGCTGATTCCGACGATGACCCGTGCATCACCTAAAGGCGCGAACCAGGGTGTGGCATCAAGCGTGGCGATCAAGCTTCCATCTGGGCTGGTGGTTGGCCGACGACTCAGCGCTCCGAGCGCGCTCTCCAACTCGGAGACGGGCTTGCCTACGAACTGCAGCGCCGCTTCAGAGAGCGACGCGTTGCGGGTGTGGCTCAGCCATTGCTGAAGCGGCACGGATGCGAGCAGCACAGCGAGCGTGCAGGCCAAGGCGGCGCTCCAGCTCGCGAGAGGCCGCTGCTGACGACTTCCAGTTCGGACGGCAACCAAGAACAAGGCCGCGAGGCCCGTGAAGACGAAGAGCAGGAGAAGACCATTCATTTGTGCCTCCATGCCAAGCTAACGCTGTTGCGGTTCAGCGGCGCGCGGAGCGCGTCCGCTGCAATCGCTTGTTAGGTATGCAGCCGCACGCTCGCCCCAGTGGCTTGCAAGTTTGTGCTCGCGCTCGATCACCGCACCCCCTTCCTTGAAGGCTGCGACTATCGCACGAACCACCGGTTCCGTGTTGTGGGAGATCCGGCAACGCGCGCGAGGCCGTGCACCGACGCGTGACGCCCAGGCCCGGCCGAACCTTGAAGCCGCTCGCGCGGCGGTGACTGCGAAGCCGGCGAGGAGCTCGACCTGCCACCGAGCTCGCTGCCTCAAGGTTCGCTGCGCTTCGCGCCCGGCCTGGTGCTCGCAACCTTCCCAACCTTAGGTGCGAGACCGATCACACTGCCTACCTAACGCTGTTGTGCTTCAGCGGCGGTCCGCGAAGCGGGCCGTCCGCTGCAAGCGCTTGTTAGGCGTGGGGTCTCAGGCGTAGCGACCGCGGCTTTGCGATGGGGACGACCTTTACGCATCTTCTTGAGGCCCCACTTGAATGTGCTCACACAGCCGATCAGCCATTTGCTCCACGTGGCCGATCTTCGCCACGCATGTGATCTGGTGATTCTTGAACCATGCGCTTTGGACACCGACGAGACGATACTGCCAATCGCTGCCGCGCTGGCCGATCGCGAATACCGGGCCCCCACTCATTCCTGAGATGTCGTGGATTAGGCCCTTGAGGTGAATCCGCCCGTACATGTAATCGGGTTGACCCGGCGACGGCAGTTCGGTGCTGTCGTGAGGGATCTCAAGGTGGGAAGTAATGCAGGCGATCTTGCCGTTCCAGGATGTGACCCAGTTATCGCCGCTCTCTCCCACCTCAGCGCCGAGTGCTTCGTGCGGCAATCCGACTAGGCAGTACCCAACGTGCTCGAATCCATCCCGCACCTGCTGGTTCAACGTGAGGGGAACGACGTTCTCGTTGGCGGCGACCAGATCTTGAACGTTCTGACGGGGAACAACTACACCAACATCGGGGCCTTCTCGGCCGATTGCGTACTTGAGTACCTCCGGGATACTGGTGGGAATGGCCTGCGCGGCGGCGTTGCTAAACCGATCACACCACCTGACCTGCCCGACGTGAGCTTTCTTGGAACGGTGGAGCTTTTGAAGCTCCGCCAGGCAATGGTTCGCTGTGACCCAAAAAAGGAAACCGTGGTGGGCAAGAGCAAAGCCCGAGATCACCGCGATGCGCGGCACCGGGTGCTCGGTGGTTTCGTAGGTCACTTCGAGCGAGATCAGGTGTTCCCGGAACCGAAGCCCGAACTTCTCGGGTATCAGTGGCGGTTGGTCTGAATCTATGTGATCTACCATTGCCTCCTCCGCCTAACGCTGTTGTGGTTCAGCGGCGCGCGGAGCGCGTCCGCTGCAACCGCTTGTTAGGCAGCCTCTCACGTGATCGGCTCCGCTCGAATGCCAAAGTGCTCGCGTGTTCGGACGCGAACCAGGGACCACAGCGCGACCGCGGCAAGTGGAAAAAAGACGGATCCGAAGAAGATGCCGCATGCACAGATGCTCCCAACCCAGGCCCAAAAGCGCCGCTTGCGAAGGCCCCAAGCGAGTACCTCAAAAGCGAGTGCAAACGGCAACCCCACCATCCAGCCGTACTGTACTAGTGCTCTGTGGAACGTGCTGAGGTACTCGCTCGGGAGCTCGGGACGATCGGCAGTTTCCATCCGCATCCAAACCGTGGCCGCCAGATAGACGAGGGCCGCCGCGTGAAGGAAGAGCTGCGCAATCAATGACGGGTTGTTCACAGCGACCTCGACTGCCTAACGCTGTTGCGGTTCAGCGGCGCGCGGAGCGCGTCCGCTGCAGCCGCTTGTTAGGTATGCAGCCGCCGACGCGGTGCGCCTGCTAGCTGGTTTGTGCTCGCTCTCGATCACTGACCACGCTCTCCCCGAGATGCGGCGAC